>NZ_JADPKA010000017.1 GCF_023073715.1 Bradyrhizobium sp. 164 | reverse complement strand
CGGTTTTGGTCCACGGCATGGTGTCCTCCCTCGAATCTTTGCAAATCCGAAGGAATCACAAGCCGGCCAAAACCGCTCACCCTTTTTCGGTCAGGCTCTGAGGAGCGCGCTCTTGCGCGCGTCTCGAAGGATGCAGGCCCGCCTGTGATCCCCGCCCTTCGCGACGCCGCTTCGCAGCTCCTCAGGGTGAGGGAAATAGATTGGACGTGCCGCGCACGATCCCGGTTTCGCACCCAGCTCCGGAACGACACGCGAGCTACAGCGCGCCCTTCGCGAGCCGCTTCATCACCTCGTCGAGCTGATCGAGGTTGCGATAGTTGATCTGCACGGATCCGCCAGGATCGCGGTGATTGACGGTGACCTTGAGACCGAGCGCGTCGCTGACGCGCTTTTCCAGATCGACCGTATCGGGGTCCTTTTCCTTCGCCCCAGCGCGCGCCTTCTGCGGCTTGCGCCCCGGCACGCCCTCTTCATGCGCAAGCGCCTCGGTCTGACGGACGTTGAGGCCCTCCTCGACGATGCGCTTGGCGGCCGCGAGCGGATCGGGCACGCCGATCAGTGCGCGAGCATGGCCAGCCGTCAGCTCGCCGGTTGCGATCAAGGCCTGCACCTCGGCCGGCAGCTTCGTCAGACGCATCATGTTGGCGACGTGGCTGCGGCTCTTGCCGACGACTCTTGCGATATCGTCCTGGCTGCGTTTGAACTCGTTGGCAAGCGCGTGATAGCCCTGCGCCTCTTCCATCGGGTTGAGGTCTTCGCGCTGCACGTTCTCGACGATCGCGAACTCCAGCGCATCGCTGTCGCTGATGTCGACCGGGACGATCGGCACTTCATGCAGGCCAGCCATTTGCGAAGCGCGCCAGCGCCGCTCGCCGGCGATGATCTCGTAGCGATCCTGCGCGCCCTTCACCGGACGCACCACGATCGGCTGGATCACACCGTGCTGCTTGATGGAGTCGGAGAGCTCCTTGAGCTCGGCCTCCGAAAAGGTGCGACGCGGATTGCGCGGATTGGCTTTGATGAATTCGATCGGCACCTTGCGCTGCGCGCGCGGGCGATCGACATGCTGAGCCTCGCCGCCGACATCACCAATCAGACTCGCAAGACCCCGGCCCAGTCGCGAACGCGCTTCGTCGGCCATCGCCAGCTCCCTTGGATTCACTTGAGCGCACTCCAGAACTGAATTTCGAAACGTAGGGTGGGTAAGCGAAGCGTGCCCACCAGTGTGTGCGGAAGACGGTGGACCCGGCGAAGACACCTTTGCCACCCTACGGCCTCGTCAATGCGTGGTCCGCAGCTCGCGCTCGCGCTGGATCACCTCGGTGGCGAGCCGCAAATACGCTTCGCTGCCGACGCATTTGAGGTCGTAGACCAGCACCGGCTTGCCGTAGGACGGCGCTTCCGAGATGCGCACGTTGCGCGGGATCATGGTCTTGTAGACCTTCTCGCCCATGAACTGGCGGACGTCGGCGACGACCTGGTTCGAGAGGTTGTTACGCGAGTCGAACATGGTCAGCACGATGCCGTGGATCGACAGATTCGGGTTGAGCGTCGAGCGCACCTGCTCCACGGTCTGCAGCAATTGCGACAGACCTTCGAGCGCGAAGAATTCGCATTGCAGCGGTACCAGGATCGCATCGGACGCCGCCATCGCGTTGACCGTGAGCAGGTTGAGCGAAGGCGGGCAGTCGATCAGCACGTAGGTGTAGTCGGCATCCGGAGAGACATTGTTGTTGAGCGCACCGATGGCGTCGCGCAGCTTGAAGGCGCGGCCGGGCGTGGTGCCGAGCTCGAGCTCAAGGCCGGAGAGATCCATGGTCGAGGGCGCGATGTGCAGCCGCGGCACCGCGGTCGAGACCACAGCCTCGCGCAAGGCGGCTTCGCCGACCAGCACGTCGTAGATCGAACAGCTACGGTTGCGGCGATCGATGCCGAGGCCGGTCGAGGCGTTGCCCTGCGGATCGAGATCGACGATCAGGACGCGTTCGCCAATCGCTGCGAGCGCCGTGCCGAGGTTAATCGCTGTGGTTGTTTTTCCGACGCCCCCCTTCTGATTTGCCAGCGCCAGGATGCGCGGGTGGCCATGCGGCACCTCCGCTGCCTGTTCTTGGGCGGTCTGTTCTTGCTGCGGCTCGTCAATCACGGTCATCGTAAATTCCCCACTCAGGCCCCTGAACGCCTCACCCGCGCCGTTCGGCAGACGTCAGTTCCACGATCCAGCCGTCGCCGGTGCGGCTTGGATGAAGCTGAGGCCGAATATTCCAATATTTAGCGGCTTCGGTCAATTCAGCCTCTACATCTTGACCCTTGAGAAATAACGCTTTTGCGCCCTGGCGTATCAGCGGCTCCGCAAAGCCGATGAGTTGATGTAGCGGAGCGAGCGCACGCGCGGTGACGCAATCGACGGGGCCGGTGATTCTATCCACATTATCCCCGATTTCAGCGAGATGTACGACTCCCGGAGATGTGGTGACACGGATCGCTTCGCGCAGGAACGCGGCCTTCTTGGCGATTCGCTCGACAAGATGGACGCGAGCATCGGGCCTCCCGGCCATGGCGCAGGCCAGGACGATGCCCGGGAAGCCACCGCCGCTCCCGAGGTCGGCCCATCGTTTTGCCGCCGGTGCGAGATCCACGAGCTGAAGCGAGTCGGCGATGTGCCGGGTCCAGAGGTGCGGCAGGGTCGAGGGCGCGACCAGGTTGGTCTTGGCCTGCCACTCGCGGAGCAAGGCGATGTAGCGATCGAGCCGGTCTTCCGTTTCATCTGAAACAGGCGCGAGCTTGAGCGCCGCAATCTTGTCAGCAGCGATGAGGGCGTTCAGCGATTGATCGTTGGTGCCGGCGCTGTCGATCTTCGGTCTGATCAGCCTCGGCTCGGGCCGTCGACCGGCACCCTCGCCCGCCGCAGGTTTTCCTGATGACGATCTGCCGCCTCCCGGCCCGCGCTGTTTCACGTGAAACGCCTATGCAATCGCCTTCGAGGTCTTCCGTGCCTCGCGCCGCAGGTAGGCCGCGAGAATGCCGAGCGCCGCCGGCGTCATCCCATCGATCCGGCCGGCTTGGCCGACCGTGAACGGTCGGGCCTTCTCCAGCTTGGTCCGCACCTCATTGGAGAGACCGGGGACCTGCTGATAATCGACCTCCGACAGCACCATACCCTCGTCGCGCCGGAAGGCTTCGACGTCGGCGCTCTGGCGCTCCAGATAGACGTCGTATTTGGCGTCGGTTTCGAGGTGGGTCGCGATGATGGGGTCGATCGCCGACAGTTCCGGCCAGATCGCCCGGACCTGGCTCCAGCCGATATCCGGATAGGCCATCAGTTCGAAGGCGGACCGGCGCTGGCCATCGCGGTTCAGGGAGAGTCCGTGCTTGATCGCCTCGTTCGGAGTGATCGCAAGCGACTTCGAGAGCGCGCGGGCTGCGTTCAGCGCATCCATCTTGGCGCGATGATGCTGCATGCGGGCACTGCCGACACACCCCAAGGCGATGCCCTTCTCGGTGAGACGCTGATCCGCATTGTCGGCCCGCAGCGTCAGCCGGTATTCCGCCCGGGAGGTGAACATCCGATAGGGCTCGCTGATCCCGCGGGTGACGAGATCGTCGATCATCACACCCAGATAGCCATCCGCCCGGTCGAACACCGTTAGCGCCGCCCCGCTGGCGGAGAGCGCTGCGTTGACGCCTGCCACGATGCCCTGCCCGGCGGCTTCTTCGTATCCGGTGGTGCCATTGATCTGCCCGGCCAGGAACAGACCGCGCAGACGCTTGGTCTGGAGGGTCGGATCGAGCTCGCGGGGGTCGATGTGGTCGTATTCGATGGCGTACCCCGGACGGACCATCTTCACCCGCTCCAAGCCGGGAATGCTGGCGAGGATCGCGAGCTGGACCTCCTCAGGGAGCGAGGTCGAGATGCCGTTGGGATAGACAGTTGTATCGTCGAGCCCTTCCGGCTCCAGGAAGATCTGATGGCCGTCACGGTCGCCGAAGCGGACGATCTTGTCCTCGATCGACGGACAATAACGCGGACCGGAACTCTTGATCTGGCCGGAATACATCGGGGAGCGATGGACATTGGCGCGGATCACCTCATGGGTCACCGAGGTGGTCCGGGTGATGCCGCACTGGATCTGCGGGGTCGTGATCCGTTCCGTCATCACCGAGAACGGCTCAGGCGGTTCGTCTCCGGGCTGCATTTCGACGGCCGACCAATCGATCGTGGTGCCGTCCAAGCGGGGAGGAGTCCCCGTTTTCAGCCGCCCGAGGGTGAAGCCGGCGCGCTCAAAGGAGCCAGAAAGGCCCATCGCCGGTGCCTCGCCGACGCGACCGGCGGGCCAATTCTTCTCGCCGAGATGGATCAGACCGCGCAGGAAGGTGCCGGTGGTGACGACTATCGCCCCTGCCCGAAGCTCCCGGCCGTCGGCCAGGCGCAGACCGATGACCCGGCCTTCCACCACGATCAGCTCCTCAGCCTCCCCCTCGAGGACGGAAAGACCCTCGGTCTCCCGGACCGCGGCCTGCATCGCGGCCGCATAAAGCCTTCGGTCGGCCTGAGCGCGAGGACCACGGACAGCCGGACCCTTGCGGCGGTTGAGGACACGAAATTGGATGCCGCCGGCATCGCCGACCCGGCCCATCAGACCATCGAGCGCATCGACTTCGCGGACCAGATGGCCCTTGCCGAGACCCCCAATGGCGGGGTTGCAGGACATCGCGCCTACGGTCGAGAAACGATGCGTCACAAGAGCGGTTGTTGCACCCATCCGAGCAGCAGCCGCCGCGGCCTCACAGCCGGCGTGACCGCCGCCAATGACGATGACGTCGTAGTTCTCTCGCTCTGTTCGCATGAGGCAACTTCTAGCTCAGAGGTGTGAAAGCCGGAAGTGGAAACTAGGCGGAGATGTTTCACGTGAAACGGAGCATTCGAGGGGAAAGCGATTTCGCGAAAACAACCCCATGCACAGTAGACGAGCTATTGAACCTGCTGCGTTTCAGGTGAAACAAAATCACTGAAATGATCAAAAGATATCGCGGCGACGCATCCCAGAATCTTTCGTGGGCAGTCTGGATTATCGTGCAGTGATGCTCGTAACGACGGCCGGCGCCCCAACGTTTCACGAGGCAAAGGAACCACAGCATGTGTTTCACGTGAAACGCAAAGAGTGGAACAAAGGCTAGTTCTACAATGAAGAACTAATCCTACTTTCCGATGCAAAATTTCTGGAAAATGGCGCCGAGCACGTCTTCCACGTCCACCCGGCCCAGCACCCGGCCCAAGGCATAGGCCGCGGCACGCAATTCCTCGGCGGCGAGCTCTTCGCCCTCTTCTACAAGCTCCAAACTCCGGCGCAAGCTGTCTGCCGCTTGGCGCAACAGCTCGCGTTGGCGTGCCCGGGTCACCAATGCACCCTCGCTGCTCCCGAAGAATTCAGAGGCGAATTTCACGAGAGCATCGACCAGCTGAGGGATGCCATCGCCCCGGCTCGCGGAGATCGCGAACTCGTCCCGCGGCCCCGATCCCCCAGCCCCGCCGAGATCGACCTTGTTGCGCACGATCCAGATCGAGCCGCCAGACGGACCATTCCCGCCGCCGGCCTTCCGCAGCAACCGCGTCGCGTCCGGATCGATGGTCTGCGATCCCTCCACCAGCCACAGCACGAGATCCGCGTCTTCGGCCCTGGCCCGTGCCCGGCGCACGCCCTCTTGCTCGACAGGATCGTCGGTCTCGCGAATGCCGGCGGTGTCGATCAGCGTGACGGGGTAGCCGTCGAGATCGAGCTGCACCTCGATCACATCGCGTGTGGTGCCAGCGTACGGCGAGACGATCGCAACCTCGCGGCGTGCGAGCTGATTGATCAGCGTCGACTTGCCGACATTCGGCTCGCCTGCGATCGCGACCACCAGGCCATCGCGCAGCCGTTCAGCTTGGCCCTGTGCCGCAAGGACTTCTGCAATTTCGCGATGCAGCGCTCCGATCGCCTTGACGGCGGGCGCCAGAAGCTCGGCAGGCACGTCGCCCTCATCCGAGAAATCGATGCCGGCTTCGATCAAGGCCGAAGCTTCGATGATACGTTCGCGCCAATCGCGTGCACGATTGCCGAGCAGGCCCTGCAACTGGCGCAGCGCTTGACGCCGCTGGCGGTCGGTATCGGCGTGGATGAGATCGTCGAGGCCCTCGGCCTCGGTGAGGTCGAGCTTGCCGTTCTCGAATGCACGTCGCGTGAACTCGCCGGGCTCGGCCGCTCGCGTGTTCGGGATAGCAGAAATTGCAGCGAGGAGCGCCGAGAGCACAGCGCGGCCGCCATGGACGTGGAATTCGGCGACGTCCTCGCCGGTCGCACTTGCCGGCCCCGGAAACCAGAGCACGACCGCATCATCGATCGGCTGGCCCACGGCGTCACGGAGCAACCTGCGGCTGGCGTGCCTCGGCGCCGGCAGCTCACCCGCCAGCGTCGTCAGCGCCAAGCCAGCCCGTGGCCCGGAGACCCGCACCACCGCAATCGCGCTTGGCGGACGGCCGGACGACAGCGCAAAGATGGTCTGGTCTTGCGGATGCATGGCCTATTTGTCCGGCTGCCGGAGAAAAGGCAAACCTCCATTTCGAACGCCAGGCGGCATGATTTTGCTGCGCCACATCCCGCAGCAGAAGATTGCATTGCAGTGCAATATTGGCACAGCATTTTTGCTGCAGAACGCAGCCGTTCAACTCGGTCGGCTCACCGAATTGAAAACATTATCGTACTATATCAATGACTTAAATAAAAACGGGCTATGTAACAAGCCTCTTGCCATGCTGCAGGTTCACTGCAGCAAAGCTGCACAAGAAAGGGCGCCCCAGGGCGCCCTCCACTTTCCGTTGCACTGCACTCAGGTGTTCATCGAGTCGAAGAACTCCGAATTGCTCTTGGTCGAGCGCAGCTTGTCGAGCAGGAAGTCGATCGCGTCCATGGTGCCCATCGGGTTCAGGATGCGGCGGAGCACGTACATCTTCTTGAGCACCTGCGGATCGGTGATGAGCTCCTCCTTGCGGGTGCCGGAGCGCGAGATGTCGATCGCCGGGAAGGTGCGCTTGTCCGAGACCTTGCGGTCCAGGATCAGCTCCGAGTTGCCGGTGCCCTTGAACTCTTCGAAGATGACTTCGTCCATGCGGCTGCCGGTATCGACCAGTGCCGTCGCGATGATAGTCAGGGAGCCGCCCTCCTCGATGTTCCGGGCGGCGCCGAAGAAGCGCTTCGGGCGCTGGAGCGCGTTGGCATCGACACCGCCGGTCAGCACCTTGCCGGATGACGGCACCACGGTGTTGTAGGCACGACCCAAGCGCGTGATCGAATCGAGCAGGATCACGACGTCGCGGCCATGCTCGACCAGGCGCTTGGCCTTCTCGATCACCATCTCGGCGACCTGGACGTGGCGCACCGCCGGCTCGTCGAAGGTCGAGGACACCACCTCGCCCTTCACCGAACGCTGCATGTCTGTGACTTCTTCCGGGCGCTCGTCGATCAGGAGCACGATCAGATAGCATTCGGGGTGATTGTGCGTGATCGAATGCGCGATGTTCTGCATCAGCACGGTTTTACCGGTGCGCGGCGGCGCGACGATCAAAGCGCGCTGGCCCTTGCCGATGGGCGCGACGATGTCGATCACGCGTGCGGAGAGATCCTTTCGCGTGGGATCGTCGATCTCCATGCGGAAGCGCTGATTCGGAAACAGCGGCGTGAGGTTGTCGAAATTGACCTTGTGCTTGGCCTTTTCCGGATCCTCGAAATTGAGCGTGTTGACCTTCAGCAGCGCGAAATAGCGCTCGCCCTCTTTCGGGCTGCGGATATGGCCTTCGAGTGTGTCGCCGGTGCGTAAGCCGAACCGGCGGATCTGCGAGGGCGAAACGTAGATGTCGTCCGGACCCGGCAGATAATTTGCATCGGGCGAGCGGAGGAAGCCAAAGCCGTCGGACAGCACCTCGACGACGCCCTCGCCGACAATGTCGGTCTCGGCCAGCGAAAGCTGCTTGAGGATAGCGAACAGCAGCTCCTGCTTGCGCATGGTGCTGGCATTCTCGACCCCGTTCTCTTCCGCGAACGAGACCAGCTCGGCCGGGGTTTTCGACTTAAGGTCCTGAAGTTTAATTTCCCGCATTGGGGTGGTCCTGTGGGGTAACCTTGGAAGGGGTGCGAGGAGGCTGAAATGCGGACGTGAGAAGGTAAGGTCCGCAGGTCTGGCAAGGAGAGTGCCGGTGAGGCTTCAAACCTGATGCGGTGTCCGGCCTCTGGAAAGCTCAGACACAACCACATCCGCCTGCGTTGGGTGGGATACCGATAATATAGAAAATCGCTTCCTGCTCCGCAAGCCGAAGCGCCGAGGGATTCGTCGCGCGCATTGCCTAGAACGGCTTCACGATCACCATGATCACGATGAAAATCATCAGGACTGTCGGCACCTCATTGATAATCCGATAGAATTTCTGGGTCCGCGGGCGCCGGTCGCGGGCGAAATCCGTCAGCCAGCGGGAAAAAAAGCCGTGGACCGCGGACATTGCCAGGACCAGTGCCAGTTTTACGTGCAGCCACCCGGAAGTGAACCAATGGCCGGACCAGGCGAGATAAAGCCCGGCCAGCCAAGTGACCATCATGGCGGGGTTGATGATCGCCTTGAGTAGCCGGCGCTCCATGATCTTGAACGTTTCGGACTGCTTCGAGCCGATTTCGGTCTCCGAATGATAGACGAACAGCCGTGGCAGATAGAGCATGCCCGCCATCCAGGCGATGACGGCGATCACGTGCAGCGCCTTGATCCAGAAATAGAGGTCTTCAAACATGTGCCGTCCCGGATTCCTGCCGAGCATTCCAAACGCTGGGGATAGTAAGAACTCGTTAAGGTCTTACCCTGCACACTTATCCGTCCGTAGCGCCTTCCTCAAATCTAGAATCTTAGATTCTTAAGGTTTGAGTCTATGTGACCGTGGATTGGACTCACACAATTTCGTCCGCGGCTTCACGCGCGCTTGTTCACATCCATCAACATATCCTGCGCCCGTCTGGCCTGTCGGAATAATTGACCCGCGTTCAGGGGCTTGCGCCCGCCTGTCGGCAGCTTATCAAGAGGCTTGTCCGCGCAATCCCGTTGCCGTCGCGGAGGACCGGCAAACTTGTCCTGACGGGCAGCGGTGTGAAGAAAATTGGCCGTTGTCCCGCCCCTCCTGTCGCGCAACCCTTTCCGAGGGGTTAAGCTCCACAGAAATCCACAAATCACACCGCCTCCATACAAAGGGTTTTTGTGCCGACCTCGAACAATTATTTCCATCTGCACCTCGTCTCCGACTCCACGGGTGAGACGCTGATCACCGTGGCCCGCGCGGTCGCGGCCCAATACGCCAACGTGACGCCGGTCGAGCACGTCTATCCGCTGGTGCGCAGCCAAAAGCAGCTCGATCGCGTACTCGATGAGATCGAGGAGGCGCCGGGCATCGTGCTGTTCACGCTGCTGGAGAAGGATCTGGTCTTCAGGCTCGAGAACAAGTGCAAGGAGATCAACGTTCCGAGCCTGTCGATCATCGGCCCGGTGATGCAACTGTTCGAAGCCTATCTCGGTGCCGCGACCACGGGTCGCGTCGGCGCCCAGCACGTGCTCAACGCGGAATATTTCAAGCGCATCGACGCGCTGAACTACACCATGATCCACGACGATGGGCAGCACGTCGAAGGCCTCGACGAAGCTGACGTGGTGCTGGTGGGTGTGTCCCGCACTTCGAAGACGCCGACGTCGATCTATCTCGCCAATCGCGGCATCCGCACCGCCAATGTGCCGCTGGTTCCGGGCATTCCGGTGCCCTCGCAATTGGAAACCCTGACGCGGCCGCTGGTGGTGAGCCTGCATGCGACGCCGGAACGCCTGATTCAGGTGCGCCAGAACCGCCTGCTCTCCATGGGTGCCAATTCCGGCAGTGACACCTATACCGATAAGCAAGCGGTCGCCGAGGAGGTCGCATTCGCACGCAAGCTCAGCGCCAAGCATGACTGGCCACTGCTGGATGTCACAAGGCGCTCGATCGAGGAAACCGCCGCGGCGATCATGAAGCTCTACACCGATCGCCAACGCAACCGGCCCTCGGAATAGTTGTCGCCATGGGTCTGTGGCGCGGCACATCTCCGCTGATCCTGGCCTCGCAGAGCAGCGCGCGGAAAATGCTGCTGGCGAATGCTGGACTCGAATTCGTGGCCGCCACGGCTGCTATCGATGAGCGCGGCATCCAGGCGGTGTCGAAACTCTCAAACCCGCGCGAGATCGCCCTGCTGCTGGCGCGTGAGAAAGCCAAGGCGGTCTCGGCTCATTATCCCGCAAGCTATGTGATAGGCGCCGACCAGACGCTGGCTCTTGGCGAGCACCTCTTCAACAAGCCCGCTGGCCGTCTCCAGGCGATGGCGCAATTGCGCGATCTCTCCGGCAACAGCCACGAGCTGAATTCGGGGGTGGCGGTGGCGCACAACGGAAGGATTGTTTTCGAGGATGTTTCCGTGGCCCGCATGACGATGCGGCAAATGACGGAAGCGGAGCTTACGGCCTATCTCGACGCCGCCGGCGCTGCCGTGACCACCAGCGTTGGCGCCTACCAGCTCGAGGGTCTCGGCATCCATCTGTTCGAGCGCATCGAGGGCGACCATTTCACCATTCTCGGCCTGCCGCTACTGCCGCTGCTTGCGTTCCTGCGCCGCGAGAGGCTAGTTGCGGTGTGAACGACAGACAGGCTGGGCGCTGATGCGGATCCTGGGATTGACCGGCTCGATCGGGATGGGCAAATCCACCACCGCGAAATTGTTCGCGGAGGCTGGTGTTCCCGTCTACGACGCCGATGCCGCAGTTCATCATTTGTATGAGGGCGAAGCGGCTCCCGCGATCGAGGCTGCCTTCCCCGGCACGACCATCAACGGCAAGGTCGACCGGTCCAAACTGTCCGCGCGCGTGGTGCACGATCCGGCCGCGATCAAGAAGCTCGAGCAGATCGTTCATCCGATGCTCGGCGCCTCCCGGCAAAAATTCTTTGCCGATGCGGAAGCGGCCAAGGTCCCCGTCGTGGTCCTGGACATTCCCCTCCTGTTCGAGACGGGTGGCGAGAAACGGGTCGACGCCGTGGTCGTGGTCTCGACCTCGCCGGAACTTCAGCGCCAGCGGGTGCTGGCGCGGGGAACGATGGACGAAGCAAAACTCGATGCCATCATCGCCAAGCAGATGCCCGACGCCGAAAAGCGCAAGCGCGCCGATTTCGTAGTGGATACGTCACACGGACTTGAGCCGGTGCGGGCGCAAATCAAGCACATCCTGGCCGAGGTCGTTAAGATGCCGCAGCGGCGAGCCTGATTCGCCGATTTTACACGGCCATCTCGATCATGCGCGAAATCGTTCTCGATACCGAAACCACCGGCCTCGATCCGCTCCGCGGCGATCGCCTGGTCGAAATCGGCTGTGTCGAGATCTTCAATCGCATGCCGACCGGACAGACCTTCCACCGCTACATGAACCCTGAAAGGGACATGCCGGCCGAGGCCTTTGCAGTGCACGGGCTGTCGGCCGAATTTCTGGCGACCAAGCCGCTGTTCCACGAGATCGTCGACGAGTTTCTGGAATTCATCGGCGATGCGCCGCTGGTGATCCACAACGCCTCGTTCGACATTAGCTTCATCAACGCCGAGCTCGACCGGATCAAGCGCGCAGCGATCCCGCGCGAGCGGCTGGTGGACACGCTGCTGCTGGCACGGCGCAAGCATCCCGGCGTGTCCAACCGGCTCGACGATCTCTGCTCGCGTTACGCGATCGACAATTCACACCGCACCAAGCACGGTGCGTTGCTCGATGCCGAGCTTCTGGCCGAGGTCTATGTCGACCTGGTCGGGGCGCGGCAGTCGCAGTTGCTGCTGGCCTCGGAAACCGAGGAAATTCGCGTCAGTGCAAGTGGCGAAGCGCCGCGGCGACAGCGCCTGGTGCCGCTCGCGCCGCGGGTTTCTGCTGCCGAACGCGAGGCCCATCGCACCTTCATCGCAACGCTCGGCGACAAGGCGATCTGGAACGAGTACCTGCCCGCTCCAGTTGCCGTGGCGGCCGGTCAGGCCTGACCGGCTTGGCCCTGAGCGGCCATCTGCCGCTCCATGTTCTGACGATACAGACCGACGAAGTCGACCGGATCTAGCATCAGCGGTGGGAACCCGCCGTCGCGGACCGCGGTCGCGATGATCTCGCGGGCGAACGGGAACAGCAGGCGCGGGCACTCGATCATGACCAGCGGATGCAAATTCTCCTTCGGCACATTGGCGATCCGGAACACGCCGGCATAGGCGAGCTCGAACGAGAACATCACCTTGCTCGCGGCCTCGGCCTTGCCCTCGACCGACAACGTCACCTCGAACTCATGTTCGCTGAGATTGTTGGCGCTGACATTGATCTGGATGTTGATCTGCGGCGGCTGGCTCTGCTGCTGGAGCGAGCTCGGCGCGTTCGGATTTTCGAACGAGAGGTCCTTGGTATATTGCGCCAGCACGTTGAGCTGGGGAGCCTGGGCCGCCTCGGGAGGGGTGCCGTTACCGTTGGTCATGAAAGTCTCTCCTTACCCGATTTGGGCTGAATTTCGCGGCGGTTGGCTAACATAGGGCCGCCTCATTCCACAAGGACGAACGACCCCCAGGTGAGGGATCGGAGTCGCGCCCGCAACTGTGACGTTCACCCCGATCTTTTGCGCGAAATTGCGCCCTAAACGATTGAAGAAGCGCGATTTCCGGGCAGGATCGGGTTTCCCCTTGGGCATAAAACGCGCTACACTCGGCACTGTGCCAAAAGGCGCCATTGGCCGGGCAAGATTTCGTGCCTACATCCCAGGGACCAGACGCGCGGACCTGAAATGGTGATGTAGACTTGCCGTTCCCCTATGGAACGGTCTACTGGCCGGATCGATTTTTCCCGGCAAGGACCTCTGATAAAGAGACCCTCGGAAAAGACCAGAAAGCGAATACGACGTGGACATCTACACCATCATCTTCCTGGCGCTGGCGGTCTTCATCTTTCTGCGGCTGCGCAGTGTGCTGGGGCAGCGCACCGGCAGCGAACGGCCGCCGTTCGACCGCAACGCGCTCCAAGGTGCCCAGGACAAGAACGTCGTGACCATGCCGGGCAAGGTGATCGACCAGGCCCCGCTGGCGCCGACGGCCGAGCCGACCCCGCCCACCGACCGCTGGAAGGGCCTGGCCGAGCCGGGCACCCCGCTCGCGCAGGGTCTCGACGCCATCGTCGACAAGGATTCCACCTTCGACCCACGCCATTTCATCTCGGGTGCCCGTGGCGCCTATGAGATGATCGTGCTGGCCTTCGCCAATGGCGACCGCCGCGCGCTGCGCGATTTGTTGTCGTCGGAAGTCTATGAGAGCTTCGAGGCCGCGATCAAGGAGCGCGAGAAGAACGAGCAGAAGACCGAGACGCGTTTCGTCTCGATCGACAAGGCCGAGCTCGTCGGCGCCGAGCTGCGCGACCGCACCGCCCAGCTCACCGTGCGCTTCGTCTCGCAGATGATCTCGGTCACCCGCGACAAGGCCGGCAACATCGTCGACGGCAGCGCCGACACGGTCGCCGACATCACCGACATCTGGACTTTCGCCCGCGACACCTCCTCTCGCGATCCGAACTGGAAGCTGGTTGGTACCGGAAGCGCGAATTAAGATCTTCTTGAAGACCAGCGCGACGGCGCTTTGCGCAGGTGTCGTCGTGCTGTCGTCGTTTTCGCTCGGCGCCGAGGCGGCGCGGCGCCACTACCGCAGTCACCACCGTCATCTTCCAACATTGCCTGCGGCCCCGCCGCGCGCCTTGCCCTATCCGCAGCTTTCGCTGCCGTTCGAGATTCCCGGCGCGCAATATCTGCCGCTGGCCTGGGCGGACGTGAAGGGCTGGAGCGACGATAATCATCTCGCCGCCTACAAGACCTTCCGCGCGAGCTGCCGTTCGATCAACACGCAGACCGGCGCGTCCGAGCCGAAAGCCGAAGCCAAAGCACTCGGCGCTTCGCTGAGTGAGCCCTGCCGGGTCGCCAAATCGCTCGAACTCACCGACGACGCCAGAGCCAAGACCTTCTTCGAGCAGAATTTTGCGCCGCTGCGCATCTCCCGTCTCGGTGAGCCCGACGGCTTCGTCACCGGCTATTACGAGCCCGTGCTCGAGGGATCGCGCACCCAGACCGACGTTTACAACGTTCCGGTCTATCGCCGGCCCTCCAACCTGTTCGTGCGTGGCTACAAGCAGGACTCGGTCAGCCTGCCCAACAAGGGCCCGGTCTATCGCAAGATCGGTCGCCGCAAGCTGGTGCCCTATTACGACCGCGGCGAGATCGAGGACGGCAAGATCGCCGGCCGCGGGCTGGAGATCGCCTGGCTCAAGGACCCGACCGATCTCTTGTTCGCACAGATCCAGGGTTCGGCACGGATCAAGTTCGACGACGGCGGCACGGTCCGGCTCAATTACGACGCCTATAACGGCTATCCTTACACGGCGGTAGGTCGCATCCTGATCGAGCGCGGCATCATTCCGAAGGAGGAGATGTCGATGCAGAAGATCAGGGAATGGATGGCGCAGAATCCGGATGGGGCCGAGGAATTGCGTCGCCAGAACCGCGCCTACATCTTCTTCCGCGAGGTCAATCTCTCCGACAAGGAGGAGGCGGTGGGCGCGCAAGGGATTCCGTTGACGGCCGGCCGCTCGATCGCGGTCGACAAATCGCTGCACGTCTACGGCACGCCGTTCTTCATCGAGGGCGAGCTGCCGATCGAGTCCGAACGCGCCAAGACGCCGTTCCACCGGCTGATGATCGCCCAGGACACCGGCTCGGCCATCATTGGACCTGCGCGCGCCGACCTTTATTTTGGCGCGGGCGCGGATGCCGGCCGCGTCTCCGGGCGGTTGCGCCATCCCATGCAATTCGTGATGCTGGTGCCGAAGAGCCTCGATCCCAGTGTGCGCGGCGCGCGATTGCCGGTGCCGGATCCGCGGCCGTCGGAAAAGATCGCAAAGCTGTTTCCGCAGCCCGATCCGGCGAAGCCCGCCTCTCCTGCTGCTGAGGCGACGGTCGACAAAAACGAAACGGTCGCCACTGCCGGTTCCGTCCCGCTACCGGTGCCGCGTCCGGCGATCGAGCCCGTTCGCGAACCGCAGCGGCCGGTGAAGAATCGCTCGCATCGGCAGCAATGAAGCGATCATCCCGTCCGCCCGTGCTGGAGCCCCGCCCCGTGCCGCGTCGCCGCGCCCTGAGCGAGGAGGAGCGCGAGCTGTGGGAGCTCGTTGCAAAGCAGGTGAAGCCGCTGAGGAAGCTTCGGGCGCCGAAGGCGCCCGCCGCGCCGCGCGCTGAATCCTCGCTTGCCGCCGAGGCGGCCAGACCTGCGTCAGCGTCAAGGCCGGTCGCGGCTGTCCCGGCGCCGCGCGTGGCAAAACCGTCCGTGCCGCCCTTGGCGCCGCTCGGCAAGCGCGAGCGCGCAAAGCTGTCGCGCGGACGACGCGAGATCGAGGCGCGGCTCGACCTGCATGGCATGACCCAGACGCGTGCCCATCGTGCGCTGACCGGCTTCCTGCACCGCGCCCATCACGACGGCCTGACCTTCGTCCTGGTCATCACCGGCAAGGGCCGCAGCGGCGGCGAAAGCGGCGTGCTCCGTCGCCAGGTGCCTGAATGGCTGAGCCTGCCGGAATTCCGCGCCTTCGTCGTCGGCTTCGAGGAGGCCCATATCGGGCACGGCGGCGAAGGTGCGCTGTATGTGCGAATTCGGCGGGCGAGGCACTAAACCTCTCCCGCTCGCAGCGGGAGCGGGAGCGCAGCTCCTAAAACGGCCGGATGATTCCGACGCGCGGGATCAACGTGATGATCAAACCGAAGATGTTGGTGTTGCGATCCTCCGCCTGAATCGGCGGCGCCTTCCGTGCGGCGGGCAGCATCTTCACCGCATGCAGGATCAGGAACATGCAGACCGCCCAGTTCGAGATCCAGCGCGAATAGTCGAACACCATGGCGAACATCACGAGATAAGCGAGACTGACGCCGATCAGCGCCGCGATCACGAGACGGCGATGCGTTTCGCTGGCGAGCGCGTTGATCAGGTTCGCAAAGAAGCGCCATAACGGCGTGTGCAGCCAGATCAAAAGTGCGAAGACCGGCACGCCGAGGATGTTGTGCGGCAGCCGGCCCCAGGTGTCGGCAACCTCCTTCGCCAGCGGCTGATACCAGATGTAGCTGAATTGCAGCAGGTCGGTGCGGGATGGATCGGCCATCCGGCTCTTGAGATGGGTGACGAATTCCGCCTCCGGGATCGGCATCGTTCCCAGAAATTGCGCCGCGAAGAACAATCCGGAGACGACCGCGAAGGCGGCGACACCGAACGCGACGTTGGTGCGACGGCAGCCGCAAGCCAGGTAATGTCTGATCACGACGATGGTGATGATCGTCGGCACATACATCAAGAGATGGATGTGGTGGATCAGGACGAGCATGATCGAGAACAGCGCAGCCGTCGCCACGAACAGCAATGAGCCCGCCGGCATCAGCAGCAGGACGATCGCCAGCGCACAGCCATAGATGTCGAAATGGCCGAGCGTATGCATGAAGTTCTTGAGGAAGAACGGCGAGCCCGCAGTGAAGACGAACAACGGCAGCGTCCTCGCGGTGAAGCCGAACGTGTTCTGGAACAGTCTTGCGTAAAGGCCCAGCGTTACCAGCCACGTCGCGCCGCCGAGCGCGAACACCAGCCATACCGGTACCTTCGCCGTGAACAGCGCGACGATCGCCCCGATCAGCGCGCGCTTGATGAAGCCGAAATGGTAGTCGACGAGAAGGTGGATATAGGGGACGTAAGGCGGCAGCTGGATCTTGTGGACGAACACGCCGACGAGGACGGCGGCGTTGATCGCGAGCAGCAGACGCCAGGGGTTTTGCAGGACGCTAGCGCGCATATGGCACTCGACGCGCGTCAATCTCCGCGGTCCCTCCGGACAAGCGCGCATAGCGAGCGCTGATCCCGGGCCCAAAACCACAGAAGGTCGTTTGAGCCGAAATCGGAGTCGCCATCTGTTTCAACAAGGACCGCCGGGGGTAATGGGTCCTGGCCCTCGCCAGGACGACAGCGGGATAGATAGCCGACCCCGACCGAATTACAAAATGAACCGGCTCAAATCCGCATTTTTGGCGAGGTCGCCGACGTGCTTCTGCACGTAATCGGCGTCGACCCGGACCGTCTCGCCATTGCGGTCGGGAGCGGTGAAGGAGATCTCGTCCAGCACCCGCTCCATCACGGTCTGGAGCCGCCGCGCGCCGATGTTCTCGACGGTGGAATTGACGGCGACCGCGACGTCGGCCAGCGCATCGATCGCGCTGTCGGTGATGTCGAGCGTCACGCCTTCGGTCAGCATCAAGGCGACATATTGCTTGATCAGCGAGGCTTCGGGCTCGGTCAGTATCCGGCGCATGTCGTCGCGGGTCAGCGCCTGCAATTCGACGCGGATCGGCAACCGGCCCTGCAACTCCGGCAACAGGTCGGACGGCTTTGCGACATGGAAGGCGCCGGAGGCGATGAACAGGATGTGGTCGGTCTTGACCGCGCCGTGCTTGGTCGAGACCGAGGTGCCCTCGATCAGCGGCAAGAGATCGCGCTGCACGCCCTCGCGCGAGACGTCGCCGCCGACGCGGCCGTCGCGCGCGCAGATCTTGTCGATCTCGTCCAGGAACACGATGCCGTTGTTCTCGACCGCGCTGATCGCCTCCAGCGTGAGCTGCTCGGTGTCCAAGAGCTTGTCGGATTCCTCGTTGACGAGAATTTCATGCGAGCCCTCCACCGTCAGCCGTCGCGTCTTGCTGCGGCCGCCCAGCTTGCCAAAGATGTCGCCGATCGAGATCGCGCCCATCTGCGCGCCCGGCATGCCGGGGATCTCGAACATCGGCATGCCGCCGCCGGACGACTGCGTCTCGATCTCGATTTCCTTGTCATTGAGCTCGCCGGCACGCAGCTTCTTGCGGAACGACTCCCGCGTCGCGGAAGAGGCATTGGCGCCGACCAGTGCATCGAGCACGCGCTCCTCGGCCGCGAGCTGCGCCCGCGCATGCACGTCCTTGCGCTTGCGCTCGCGCACCTGGACGATCGCGACCTCGACGAGATCGCGCACGATCTGCTCGACGTCGCGGCCGACATAGCCGACTTCGGTGAACTTGGTCGCTTCCACCTTCAGGAAGGGTGCATTCGCGAGCTTGGCGAGCCGCCGCGCGATTTCCGTCTTGCCGACGCCGGTGGGGCCGATCATCAGGATGTTTTTCGGCAGCACCTCCTCGCGCAAGGAGCCTTCGAGCTGCTGTCGCCGCCAGCGGTTGCGAAGCGCGATCGAGACGGCGCGCTTGGCATCGGCCTGGCCGACGATGAAACGGTCGAGTTCAGAAACGATTTCGCGGGGGGAGAAGTCTGTCATGGCACCTTAGCTAGGGTCAGATTCAGGCCGGGACAAGCCGCTTTTTTCAGCCATCAGATGATCGGCGGGCCGGATTGCCATTGCTTCACGGCCTCGATCGGATGGATCAGCATCAGAATATTCAGCGTCAGATTGTCGCGAATGTGGAGCGCCAGCATGATCTCGAAGGCGAGCCCGATCGCCACCGTTGCCGGCACCGGCAGCAGGCGTGCGGCGAGGAAGCCCAGCACCATGAACAGCGTGTCAGAGACCGAATTGACGATGCTGTCGCCGTAATAGTCCAGCGAAATCGTACCGGCACGGTAGCGTTCGATGATGAATGGCGAGTTCTCGACGATTTCCCAGGCGCCTTCGATCAGCATGGCGATGATCAGCCGCGCCGGCCATGACAAAGGCAGCGCGGGCAGCCGCGCGAACAGCAGCCAGGTCAGGCCGTAGAACAGGAAGCCGTGCAGGACGTGGGAGAAGCTGTACCAGTCGGCGACCTGTTGCGAATTCTCCGAGCTGTTCACCACGCCATGCCACAACTTCACATAGCCGCAGGTGCAGATCGGCACGCGCCCCGCCGCGAACAGGATGGAGGCCTGCAACGCCACCAGCAACAGCGCGATGCCGAGCCAGGCTTGCGGGGGTACGGCGAGCTTGCTCCGTTGCGTGTTCGCCAGCGTCACGGTTGACGCACCATCAACAGCGCCGGTCCGTCCGGCGTCTCGACCATGCGGTCGCGGACGAAGCCGGCCTTCGCATAGGCGCGTACCGCGCGTGCGTTGAGCGGATCAGGATCGGTCACGATCCGCGGCAGACCGGCGCGCAGCTGCGCGTCGACGAATTGGCGAATGAAGGCCGAGCCATGGCCGCGCGCGATCATGTCGCTTTCGCCGATGAACTGGTCGATCCCACGCGTGCCCTCCGGTTGCGGCCCAAAGCCCGTATTCCAGGCCGTCAGCCGGTAACACTGAAGATAGCCGAAGGGCTTGCCGTCGGCCAACACGATGAACTGGTCCATCGCCGGCTCGTCAAGATCGCCGCTGACCAGCTCAAGCTGCTCGTCCGGATCGCCCCACCATTCCCGCACATGCGCTTCGCCCAGCCACCGCCGGATCAGCGGCAGATCGGCCGTTGTCATCGAGCGGAAGGCGTAGGTGGGCGTCATCTAGCAGCCGCGGTGGCATTGCGCTCCCTCTCCCGCTTGCGGGAGAGGGTCGGGGAGAGGGTGCTTCCGCAATGGGACAATCCCCCAGAGGAGAGAGCCCCCACCCGGCGCTTCGCGCCGACCTCCCCCGCAAGCGGGAGAGGTTGCACCGAGCATCCGGACAAGCCTTCGGACAAATGACACTCCGCCTACCCGCTCGCGAGGCTCTCGATCGTCACATTCCGGTTGGTGTAGACGCAGATGTCGGCAGCGATGTCGAGGGAGCGGCGGACGATGGTCTCGGCGTCCTTATCGGTGTCGAGCAGGGCGCGGGCCGCCGCGAGTGCATAATTACCGCCGGAGCCGATCGCCATCACGCCGGCCTCAGGCTCGAGCACGTCGCCGGTGCCGGTCAGGACCAGGGAGACGTCCTTGTCGGCCACGATCATCATGGCCTCCAGCCGCCGCAGGTAACGGTCGGTGCGCCAGTCCTTGGCGAGCTCGACCGCGGCCCGGGTCAGCTGCCCCGGATATTGCTCCAGCTTGCTCTCCAGCCGCTCAAAGAGCGTGAAGGCGTCGGCGGTGGCGCCGGCAAAGCCGCCGATGACGTCGCCCTTGCCGAGCTTGCGGACCTTCTTGGCGTTGGACTTGATCACGGTCTGGCCGATCGAGACCTGGCCGTCGCCGCCAACCACCACCTTGCCGCCCTTGCGGACCGTCAAAATCGTGGTGCCGTGCCAGCTAGGGGAGCTGTTCTGGGAATCCTGCATGAATGACCCTCGTTGTCGGCCTGATTTAGGCGGTCGGGGCCAAAGGGACAACCGGCGCACAACGGCCGCTCCGGGCCTAATTCGCTCACCATAGGCAGAAGTAGAGGCCCGGCGAGCCGTTCCCGCAGTAGCGAAGGCGTCATTTGGCTGGTAAAAGACCGGCGTTTTCGGCCCCGAACAGCATGATTTGGAAAAGCGGATATCGCTTTTCCGACCGAGATCATGCTGAAATGAAAGCGAAAGCCTTCAATGCGCACCGCGACGATCAAGCGCAAGACCAAGGAAACCGACATCGAGGTCACCGTGAACCTCGATGGCACCGGCGTGGCCAATATCGCGACCGGCATCGGCTTTTTCGACCATATGCTCGATCTCCTCGCCCGCCATTCCCGCATCGACCTCACGATCAAGGCGGTAGGCGACCTGCACATTGATCATCACCATACCACCGAAGACACCGGCATTGCGCTCGGCCAGGCGGCCAAGCAGGCGCTCGGCAACATGGCGGGTATCACCCGCTATGCCAGCGTGCACATGCCCATGGACGAGACGCTGTCGCGCGTGGTCATCGACATCTCGGGCCGCCCGTTCCTGGTGTTCAAGGCCCACTTTCCCCGCGACAAGATCGGCGAGTTCGACACCGAGCTGGTGCGCGAGTGGTTCCAGGCCTTCGCCATCAACGCCGGCGTGACTCTCCACGTCGAGACCCTATATGGCGATAACAGCCACCATATCGCCGAGTCCTGCTTCAAGGGTCTGGCGCGGGCGCTGCGCACCGCTGTCGCGATCGATCCGAAGGCTGTGGGCGAGATCCCGTCCACCAAGGGCTCGCTCGGCGGCTGACATCTTCGGCCGGCGGCACGCGCCGCTTGCGGTATCACTGAATTTAGAGAACGGGGCATCACCATGCCTGTCTACACAGTTCATGCTCCCTCCCCTGCCGGAGCCGATTTGCGCGCGACCGACAAGTTCGTCTTCGTGCGCGACGGCTTCCACTTTTGGGCGATGATCTTCGGCCCGCTCTGGCTGCTGTGGAATCGGCTGTGGCTGGCGCTGATCGGCTGGGTGATCTTCGTGGCCGCGTTCAATGCGGGGCTGTCCAGCCTGGGTGTTGGACGCAGCTCGATCTTCTTCGCCAATATCATCGTCGCGCTGCTGATGGGCTTCGAGGCCTCGAGCCTGCGCCGCTGGACTCTCTCACGCGGCAAATGGCGGCAGCTCGACGTCGTGATTGCCGACAAGGAAGACACTGCCGAGCATCGCTTCTTCGAACGTTGGAGCCAGAAGCAGCACGGCATCGTCAACGATCAATGGGCCGTCGATCGCGGCGGCCCGCCGCCGACCCGTAGCGTGCCGGGTCAGCAATTCTCGAACCCGCCGCCGTTGCCGGCGGGCGGCATCATTGGGTTGTTTCCAGAACCGGGAGGGTCAAGATGAGCGTCGCCATCATCGATTACGGTTCGGGCAATCTGCATTCCGCCGCCAAGGCCTTCGAACGTGCCGCGCGCAGCCTGGAGGACCCGCAAAAGGTATTCGTTACCAGCGATCCGGACCAGGCCTACAGCGCCGACCGTCTGGTGCTGCCGGGCGTCGGCGCTTTCGCCGATTGCCGGCGCGGACTTGACGCCGTCAACGGCATGGTTGAGGCCATCACCGAAGCGGTGCGCGTCAAGGCGCGGCCGTTCTTCGGCATCTGCGTCGGCATGCAATTGATGGCGAGCCGCGGCAAGGAGCACGTCACGACGGAGGGGCTGAATTGGATCGGCGGCGACGTCGAGAAGATCACGCCGCGCGACGAAAACCTGAAGATCCCGCACATGGGCTGGAACACGCTCGAGGTGCTGCGCGAGCATCCGGTGCTGAACAAGCTGCCGCTTGGCCCCAAGGGCCAGCACGCCTATTTCGTGCACTCCTATCACCTCAACCCCGCCAACGAGGCGGACGTGCTGGCGCGCGCCGACTATGGCGGGCCCGTCACCGCGATCGTCGCGAAGGACACCGCGATCGGCACGCAATTCCACCCCGAGAAGAGCCAGCGGTTCGGGCTGGCCCTGATCTCGAACTTTTTGCGATGGAAACCGTGATGAATTCGACGGCTTTCACCTCGTCATTGCGAGCGAAGCGAAGCAATCCAGCGTCTTTGCGCGGCGGCAGTCTGGATTGCTTCGCTGCGCTCGCAATGACGGAGTGCATAGCTGACAGGTCCGTTCCTACGATGGGGACGGGAGCAGGTGCAACATGATTCTCTTCCCCGCGATCGATCTCAAGAACGGCCAGTGCGTGCGTCTCGAGCAAGGCGACATGGCGCGCGCCACCGTATTCAATCTCGATCCCGCGGCGCAGGCGCAGAGCTTCGCCGCGCAGGGCTTTGAGTATCTCCACGTCGTCGATCTCGACGGCGCCTTTGCCGGCAAGCCGGTCAATGCGCAGGCCGTCGAGGTGATGCTGAAGACGATCAAGATTCCGGTGCAGCTCGGCGGCGGCATTCGCGATCTCGCGACGGTTGAAGCCTGGCTCGGCAAGGGCATCACCCGCGTCATCATCGGCACCGCCGCGGTGCGCGACCCTGAATTGGTGAAGGCGGCGGCGAAGCAATTCCCCAGCCGCGTCGCGGTCGGGTTAGACGCCCGCGACGGCAAGGTCGCTGTCGAAGGCTGGGCCGAGACCTCGCAGGTCACAGTGCTGGAGATCGCGCAGCGGTTCGAGGACGCCGGCGTTGCCGCCATCATCTTCACCGACATCGCACGCGACGGTCTGCTCAAGGGCCTGAATCTGGACGCGACCATTGCGCTGGCGGACGCGATTTCGATTCCGGTGATCGCCTCCGGCGGCCTTGCTTCGATCGAGGACGTCAAGGCGATGCTGACGCCGCGCGCCAAGAAGCTCGCCGGCGCGATCGCAGGCCGCGCGCTCTATGATGGCCGGCTTGATCCCGCCGCCGCCCTCGCTTTGATCCGTAACGCGCGCTAGGAGGCATCCAATGTTCAAGGTGCGCGTGATCCCCTGCCTCGACGTCAAGGACGGAAGGGTCGTCAAGGGCGTGAATTTCGTCGATTTGCGCGATGCCGGCGACCCTGTCGAGGCCGCAATCGCCTATGATGCCGCTGGGGCCGACGAGCTTACCTTCCTCGACATCACTGCGACCCATGAGAACCGCGGCATCATGCTTGATGTGGTCCGGCGCACGGCAGAAGCCTGCTTCATGCCTGTCACCGTCGGCGGCGGCGTGCGTGAGGTCAACGACATCAAGACGCTGCTGCGCGCCGGCGCCGACAAGGTCTCGATCAATAGCGCCGCGGTATCACGGCGGGAGTTCGTCAAGGAAGCGGCCGAAAAATTCGGCGAGCAATGCGTGGTGGTGGCGATCGATGCCAAGCGCGTCAAGCGTCCGGGCGGCGACCGCTGGGAGATCTTCACCCATGGCGGGCGCAATTCGACCGGCATCGATGCCATCGAATATGCCCAGGAAGTGGTCTCGCTCGGCGCCGGCGAGATCCTGCTCACCTCGATGGATCGCGACGGCACCAGGCAGGGCTTTGACATTCCGCTGACCCGCGCGATCGCCGACAGCGTCTCCGTTCCGGTGATTGCCTCGGGCGGCGTCGGCAATCTTGACCATCTCGTCGACGGTATCCGCGACGGGCACGCCACCGCCGTGCTGGCGGCCTCGATCTTCCACTTCGGGGAATTCACCATCCGCGAAGCCAAGGAGCATATGGCACGGCGCGGGCTGCCCATGCGCCTCGATGCCTGACGACTCCCGTTCGTAAAAGTGCTACACGAGCCGTGTGGGACGGCTCGTTCGGCCGTATCGCGTTTTCCGAGTATTCCGTATGCCGCGTTTCACGATCCATGATCTGGCCGAGACCATCGATGCCCGCGCGGCCGCCGGTGGCGAGGCCTCCTATACCCGCAAGCTTCTGGACAAGGGCGCCGAGCATTGCGCCAAGAAGTTCGGTGAGGAGGCAGTCGAAACCGTAATCGCAGCAGTCGAAAACGATCGCGCGCATCTGATCGCCGAGAGCGCCGATCTGCTCTACCATTTCCTTGTGCTGCTCAAGGCCCGCGGCGTAAAGCTGGAGGAGGTCGAGGCCGCGCTGGACAAGCGGACGTCGATGTCAGGGTTGGAAGAAAAGGCGTCGCGCAAGAGCGGCAACTAGCCGAGGTGGAAAGATCGCGTCATGGATATCCGCGCACCCGAGCAGCAGTATAATCCGTACCGCGTCTATACGCGCGAAGAATGGGCGCGCCTGCGCGACGACACGCCGATGACGCTGGAGCCGGGCGAGTTCGACCGGCTGCGCTCGCTGCACGACCGCCTCGACCTCCAGGAGGTCGAGGACATTTACCTGCCGCTGTCGCGCCTGCTCTCGATCTACGTCGATGCGATGCAGCGCCTGTATTACGCCGAGCGGCAATTCCTCAACATCCGCGACCGCAAGGTGCCCTATATCATCGGCGTTGCCGGCTCGGTCGCGGTGGGCAAATCCACCACGGCCCGCGTGCTCCAGGCCCTCTTGGCGCGCTGGTCGCCGCGCCCGAAGGTCGAGCTGATCACCACCGACGGGTTTCTCTACCCCAACGCGGTGCTCGATCGGCAGGGCATCATGCAGAAGAAGGGTTTTCCCGAGAGCTACGACCTGCCACTGCTGCTCAGCTTCCTCTCCGACATCAAGTCCGGACGTCGTCATGTGCGCGCGCCGGTCTATTCGCATCTGACCTACGACATCGTGCCGAACCAGTGGGCCGAGATCGACCAGCCCGACATCCTGATCGTCGAAGGCGTCAACGTGCTGCAGACGGGCAAGCTGCCGCGCGACGGCAAGGCGGTGCCTGTGGTCTCCGACTTCTTCGATTTCTCGGTCTATATCGACGCCGACGAGGCGGCGCTGCGGCAATGGTACATCAAGCGCTTCCTGGCGCTGCGCGACACCGCCTTCACCAACCCGAAATCCTACTTCAACCGCTACGCGCTGTTGTCGGATGAGGAAGCCACCGCCACCGCGATCGCGATCTGGGAGCGCACCAATCTCGCCAATCTCGAGGACAACATCCTGCCGACCCGGCCCCGCGCGACGCTGATCCTGAAGAAGGGCGCCGACCACACGGTGGAGAGCGTGGCGCTCAGGCGGCTGTAATCGCGCCGGTGAACATGGCCCCCCTGGCTGGTTGGGCTGAGTGTCTTTTGTTGCAGACCTAAAATCGGTATTCCGCTATGCCTTCAAGAACGGCGGAGAGGCACTATGGTTGATCGTCTCAGAAGCGCTGCGGAGCAGCTTGAAGCTCCGATCTGCCCGGACTGCCACATCGAGATGAAGTGGTTTCGCTCCGAACTGCTGGCGGACGAGCCGACGCCGATCATCGCGCATCTTTTCGTGTGCCCACATTGCAAGCGCGCGGCAAAAGCGGACACCATCTTCAAAGCCGACCGAGCGCCGCCTGATAAGCTCACTGCGCCGCGTTTTCTTTCGCATGCCGACGGACTGAGTCCCGCCCGACGGCACGGGGCATGCTCGGCTCCCGACCTGGCCGTTACCCTAGCTGGCACGCCGCCGCTGGTTGGCTCACTTGCCTGCCTTCGTATTCCAGTCCGCTAGCCTGATGCGCCCCGCAAAGATGGCGGGGCCGGAGCTGCTGGCCTTGTAGACGAAGGCTTCGCCTTCCTGCACGTCGCCGGCCTCCTTGCCGAAGGCATCGGCGATGTTCGTCTTATGGGTGATCAGGAACGTGTTGGTGCTGGCCTTCGGCGGCGTATCGACGAGATGACGCACGGCTTGGCCCGCCTTTGCATTTGCACCCGTCGGGTTGGCCATTCCCGACGCACTGGCGTTGCTGCTGTCCGTTAGCGCATCGACCGGCTTGACCTCGCGGCCGGAGATCAGCTTGCCCGCCTCGACCGCGCGGTTCAGCCGGCTGGTGTAGACCTCGCCGATCGGAATCGCGAGATCCTTGACCGCTGTCCCGATCTGACGCGCCATGTCCCTGCCCTTTTCACTGAGCTGGCGCTGCGCGCTCATGTCGTCGAATTTGAAAGGGTAGACGTCCTTTTGGCTGTCATCGGTGGCGGTGTGCCGAAACACCAGCACGTAGCCGCCTTGCTTGAGCGATGTGATGAGTTCCGGCGTATCGGCCGCGGTGTGTCGGGAAATTCCAGCGATAAGGACAATGAGTGCGAGGCGGCAAAGCACGTTCATGCGCAAAGTCCCCTATTGCAAAACGTCCCCTCGGGGATGGTGACGCGCAACGAGGCCGATTTCAATTATCGACTGCCGGTCGGGCCGAGGTTTTCGTGAAATTCTGGATCAGACACTCAGGTGGCGGGACGCGGCCAGCCCCGCCAGCGCCTGATCCAGCTTCTCGCGGTCGAGCGGCTTGATCAGGAATCCATTCATGCCTGCCTCGAAGCAAGCGTAGCGGTCCTCGACCAGCGTATTGGCGGTGAGCGCCAGGATCGGCATGCGCTGGCGACCCATGGCCGCCTCATGCGCGCGAATGCGCTTTGTCGTCTCAATGCCGTCGAGCTGCGGCATCTGGATATCCATCAGCACGAGATCATAGGGCGTGCCGGCCGATGAGGCGGCGAGCCAGGATTCCAGCGCCGCCTCGCCGTGGATAGCGATGACGACGCGGTGGCCGAGTTTCGTCAGCAGCGAGCGCATCAACAGCGCATTGATCTCGTTGTCCTCGGCAACGAGGATCGACAGCCCTTTCGCCGGCGTTGCAGTTTTGGATTCGGCCAATGGCTGCGGTGCGAGCTCGGGCGAGGCGACCTCCGGCGTCAGCGAAAGGCGTGTCGCGAGCGAGGCGGCGCGCAGCGGCTTCACCAGGAATCCGGTGAAGGCCGGGGACAGTTCCTCATGGCGCGAGCTCGAGGTCAGCAGCACCAGGCGCTGCATCGCATGCGCCCGCGCGGTTTCGCCGAGATGGTCGGAAGCGGCGGGACCGATCGCGCGATCGACCAGCATGGCGTGCCATGAACGCTCCGGCAGCAGCGCTTGAGCCACGGCGGCGTCCGCCACCATGCAGGTCTGACCGCCCCAGCGCTCCAGGCGCCGTGCGATCAGCGACGCCTCGATGCCCTCGGCGACGAGGAGAATCGGCTTGCCGGCGAGTTCGGGGCAGGCGAATGCCGTCTGTCCGCTACCTGCTTGTGACGGGGCTAGCGGCACCGCGACCTCGAAGGTCGACCCCCTGCCCGGTTCGCTCTCGAGCGTGATCCGGCCGCCCATGCGCTTGACGATGCGCTCGCTGATGGACAGGCCGAGTCCGGTGCCGCCATAGGTGCGCGCGACGCGCTCGTCCGCCTGCTCGAACTCCCGGAAGATGCGCGATTGCGCTTCCGGCGCGATGCCGATGCCGGTGTCGCGGACCAGGAAGCTGATCTCGTTCGGCCGGATGCCGGGCTCGACGATCAGCGCGACGCCGCCGCTCGCGGTGAACTTGATGGCGTTGCCGGCGAGGTTGAGCAGCACCTGGCGCAGCCGCGCGGCGTCCCCCACCACCTCGAGCGGCAGGCGCTCGTCGATATAGGACGCGATCTCGAGAGTCTTGGCCTGCGCACGCGGCGCCAGAAGCTCGGTGATCTCCTCGACCAGCGTGGACAAGGCGAACGGACGCTGCTCGAGATCGAGCTTGCCGGCTTCGATCTTGGAATAATCGAGCAGCTCCTCGATCAGCGCCATCAGTGCTTCGCCCGAAGTTTTCACCGCCCTGGCGTAGGTCGTCTGCTCCGGCGTCAGCGTGGTGTCGAGCAAGAGGCTGCCCATGCCGATGATGCCGTTGAGGGGCGTGCGGATTTCGTGCGAGGCCATCGCGAGGAAACGCGACTTCGCGCGGTTGGCGGCATCGGCCTGATCGCGCGCGTCGGACAAAGCGCGCTCGGTCTCGGTGCGGTCGGTGACGTCGCGCCCGACGCTCTGCAATTCGGCGGGCTGGCCGGCATCGCGGCGCACATAGCCCTCGCGCCAGGCGATCCAGCGCGCACCGAGCGGGGTTGCGATTTTCTGGTCGTGAACGCGCGTGCCGCTGCTCTCGCGCGCGCTGTCGCCCTGCTCCAGCACGTCGAAGTCGAAGCGTGTGCCGACCAGCGCGCTCCGGGCCTGTCCGGCCAGCGCGCAATAGGCGTCATTGGCAAAGGTGATGCGGCCGCTCGTGTCGCGCAGCACGATCAGGTCGCCCTGCTGCTCGAACAGGCTGCGGGCGCGCTCTTCGGCTTCCTTGAGCTCCCAATTGCGGTCGATCAGCGCCTCGTTGTGGGCGGCGAGCGAACGCAGCCGCTTGTTGACGAAGCGCAGCCGCATGCTCAGCGTCGCAAGACCAAGGCACGCCAGCGCGAACAGGAAGCTCGCGCCGATCGCAAAGGCGTTGGGATCGTAGCCGGAATTCTCGGACCGGCTGCCGGAGACGAAGCCATAGGCGGCGCCGAACGTCGCCGAGAAGATCATGAAGGAGCGGAGCGCGAAGGCGATACGGGGATGCTGTCGCCTGAAGCGGCGCATGCGCACCTTGATCCGGAACGTCCGACCCATCGCCACCGACCCTTGTCCGAAACCCCGTGCCCGCCGTGTGCGACGATGTCGCGTCGACCTTGCGAACAGCTTGAGGCTTTGGCGCCGCCTCCAAACAGGGTTGACGAGGTGTTAACGCTTCAGAGCATGATCCGCAAAAGTGTGCAGCGATTTTCCAAAAAGGTCATGCGCAAACAAGAAGCTAAAGCGCGATCGTGATCTCACCGCGGTTTAGAGTGAGGCGGCCTGCAGGCGGCCATGGCCGCCGCGGGCGCCGACGATCAGCGCCGCGGCCTCGCGCTGCGAGAACGTCTTCGAGCGCACATAGATGCGGTAATCGGCCGGCCCTTCGGTGGAGAGATAGATTACCTGGCCGCCGTCGACGGGCTGCGCGGCGATTGAGACCAGGCGTGTCCACGGATTGCCCTGGCAGGATTCCGATTCCGAGCCGAGGCCGTCGTCGACCACCGCGAAGTCCGCAGCGTCCGCATTGTCGGTGACCTGGACCCGTACCGTGGCCTGCGCGGGATCATCGGTGAAGGCGACATGCACGCCGGCGGTCCAGAACAGGGAGGTGAGCTCGACCGAGGACTCGCCCAGGGCAATGCAGGGATGCGAGACCGATCCGATCTCGCCGCGGGCGAACACCGCCGCCGCCAACAGGGGAACAACCGAGGCCAGGATCTTGAAACGCAACATGACACTCTACTCGCCCGCCCCTCGGGAACTCGAGTTGGAAACACATGGGGCTTATGGTTTGCAGAGCGTAAAGGAAACTCGTTACCGCCGGGTTGATGCGCGTGTGCTTCACGCCATCTGCCGCACATCCTCCGCGAGTGCGCGGTAGGATAGCGCTTCGGCGAGGTGCAGCCGGCCGATCTTGTCCGCGTTGTCGAGATCGGCCAGTGTGCGCGCGACCCGCAGCACGCGGTGATAGCCGCGCGCCGACAGCCGCATGGTCTCCGCCGCGTCCCGCAATAGCTTGGCGCCTTGCGCATCCGGTTTTGCGATCTCTTCGAGGACCGAGGCCGGCGCCTCGGCATTGGTACGGACGTTCGGCAGGCCGGCATCCGCATAACGCGCAAGCTGGATGTCGCGTGCCGCCGCCACGCGCGCGGCGACTTCGGCGGAGCCTTCCGCCGGCGGCGGCAGAATCAAATCGGCCGCGGTCACCGCCGGCACCTCGATGCGCAGATCGATGCGATCCATCAACGGACCGGAGATGCGCGCCTGGTAGTCGCCGGTGCAGCGGTCGATGCGGCCGCGCTTGCAGGCATAGCCCGGCTCGAACGCGTTGCCGCAGCGGCACGGATTCATCGCGGCCACCAGCATGAAGCGGGCAGGGTAGGTGACGCGATGATTGGCGCGCGACACCGCGACCTCGCCGTTCTCCAGGGGCTGGCGCAGCGAATCCAGCACGCGCGGATCGAACTCCGGCAGCTCGTCGAGGAACAGCACACCCTGATGCGCCAGCGAGATCTCGCCGGGTTTGGCGCGCACGCCGCCACCGGTGAGCGCGGCCATGCTGGCGGAATGATGCGGCGAGCGGAACGGCCGCCGCGCGGTCAGCGCGCCGCCCTCGATCTCGCCGGCGACGGACGCGATCATCGAGACTTCGAGCAGTTCGCCGGGCGACAGCGGCGGCAGGATCGAGGGCAGGCGCGCCGCCAGCATCGATTTGCCGGCGCCGGGCGCGCCGATCATCAGCAGGTGATGTCCGCCCGCGGCTGCGATCTCCAGCGCCCGCTTGGCGCTCTCCTGGCCCTTGATATCGCGCAGGTCGAGGGACGAGGCGGCGGCCTCATGCACCTTCGGTGAGGGCCGCGACAGCACCTGCGTGCCCTTGAAATGGTTGGCGATCTGAATGAGTGATTGTGCGGCCATGATCTGGATGTCCGGGCTCGCCCAGGCCGCCTCCGAGCCGCAGGCTGCCGGGCAGATCAGGCCCTCCTCGCGCGCATTGGCGCCGATCGCGGCGGGCAGGACACCTGCGACCGGCGCGATCGGTCCGTCGAGGCCGAGCTCGCCGAGAACTGTGAAGCCGGTCAGTGCATCGGGCGGGATCGCGCCGATCGCCGCCATCAGCCCGAGCGCGATCGGCAGGTCGTAATGGCTGCCCTCCTTGGGCAGGTCGGCCGGGGCCAGATTGACGATGATCCGCCGCGCCGGCAGCGCCAGCCCCGAGGCGATCAGAGCCGAACGGACCCGCTCGCGTGCCTCCGACACCGCCTTGTCCGGCAGGCCGACGATGGCGAAGGCCGGCAGCCCCGGGGCGACCTGCACCTGCACGTCGACCGCACGGGCCTCAATCCCCTCAAAGGCGACGGTAGAAACCCGCTGAACCATGCTCGAACCAGCCTGCCCTTTCGCGCAATTAGGGGTAGCAGAGCCTAGCGCCTTTCGCAAGAACAATACGGGAACATGCCCTAGGACCGAGAAAATCCTACCCGATCGTAAACGTGAAGCGGACACTACACCTCGAATGCGAGCGGCTCTCCTCAGCACATTCCAACGAATGTCCGCTACTCCTACCCTTGCGGGATGGGCCGTGGTCTAACGGGTGAAGAATTCAAATGCTTGCAAATCGCCGGAGAAGCGAACGTCGGGTATGCAGCCGGCTCGCCAAAATCCACTTTGGCGCGGGCTCGCTGCCGCGCGACTGCACGATCACGGATATCTCGGATGGCGGCGTGAAAGTGGTGGCGGAATTCCTGGAAGTGCCGCCGCAATTCACCATCATCTTCGCGCCCGATTATTCCCGCCAATGCCGCCTGCGCTGGCGCATCGGCTGCGAGTTCGGCGCGGAGTTCGTCGATTAGGCCTTAATGGCCGCGCCTCCTTAACGGGGCTTTAGCGTTAATGGGTAAGCATCTCTGATCAGTCGCCGAGTGATCAGAGTATGTCCAAGCGTCCGTCTCCCGCCTCTCCTTCGGCGAAATTCCTGCTTCCCGCGTTGATGGTGCTTGTCCTCGCCGGCTGCCAGACCAATGGCATCGAGGATGTCACCGGCGCGCTCGGCGTTAGATCTGAAGCCAGTGTGAAGGCCGACGCCAAGCCGGACATGGACACCTTGCGCGAACGCTATCGCGCCAAGCCCGGTGATCCCGGCGTTGTGCTCGCCTATGGCAAGGCGCTGCGCGAGAGCGGCCAGCGGGCGCAGGCGGTCGCGGTGATGGAGCAGGCCGTGCTCGGCCATCCCAGCAACAAGGCATTGCTCGCCGGCTATGGCCGCGCGCTCGCCGACAACGGCAATTTCCAGCAGGCCTTCGACGTCCTCGGCCGAGCGCATACGCCCGAGGATCCGGACTGGCGCATCCTGTCGGCGCAGGGCGCGGCGCTCGATCAGCTCGGCCGCAATGAGGAGGCGCAGCAATATTATGCGACCGCCTTGAAGATCGTGCCCGACGAGCCGCAGGTTTTGTCCAATCTCGGCCTGTCTTACATGCTCCAGAATAATCTGCCGCGGGCGGAGGAAACGATGCGCCGCGCGCATGAGCGCAATCCCGCCGATTCCCGCGTGCGCGCCAATCTCGCGCTGGTGCTGGGGCTGGAAGGAAAGCAAGCCGAGGCCGAGGCCATCGTGAAGGCCGACCTGCCGCCGGACCAGGCGGCGGCAAAGGTCACGGCGCTGCGGCAATTGCTGGCGAAGAAGCAGCAGCGGGCGGACAAATAGCTCGCGCCGTTTGGATTCTCGTTTTTGGCGCGCTTTCTTGACGCGAACCGGGATCCGTCGCTCGAAAACGCTTGCCGCCCCTACGACGCCTTGCGATGCGGGGCGGATCCGCGGCCCGACCTGCCCTTCAGCTTCTTCAGCAGCGGGCCGAGCAGCGAGCGCTTCGGCTTCTTCACCTCGCCGCGGCCGGCGAGGCGGTTGGCCATGTTCTGGAACAGAAGGGTGGTGCGGTGGCTCTTGGAGACCTCCGCGATCATCTGGCCGTTGTTGGCGGCGGTCGAGAACAGCTTCGAATCGAACGGGATCACCGCGAGCGGCTGGCTCTCCATGGTCTTGGCGAAAGCTTTGACCTCGATCTCCGCGCGCTTGTGCATGCCGACCTGGTTGAGACAATACAGCGGCGGCCGGTCGTTCGGGCGCGCCGCCTTGAGCACGCTCAGCATGTTCTTGGTGTTGCGCAAATTGGCGAGATCGGGCTCGGCCACGATCACGATGTCGTCGGCGTTGACCAGCGCCCGCCGCGTCCAGCCCGACCATTGGTGGGGTACGTCGAGCACGATGCAGGGCGTGGTCATGCGCAGCGTGTCGAACACCGCATCAAAAGCTTCGGCGCCGAAATCGTAGACGCGGTCGAGCGTCGCGGGGGCGGCCAGCAGGCTGAGGCGCTCGGTGCATTTGGCAAGCAGGCGCTCCATCAGCGCCGTGTCCGGCCGGTCCTGCGATAGCACCGCGTTGGCGATGCCCTGCAGCGGATCCTGATTGTAGTCGAGGCTCGCAGTACCGAAGGCGAGGTCGAGATCGATCACGACGGAATCGAGCGCGAGGTCGCGGGCGATGGTCCAGGCCACATTGTGCGCGACGGTGGACGCGCCGACGCCGCCCTTGGCGCCGACCACCGCGATGACGCGGCCGGTGATGATGGCTTCGGATGCCGAGAACAGGCTACAGATCGAGCGGACGACGTCGAGGGTTTCGACTGGCCCGACCACGTAGTCGTTGACGCCGCGGCGGACCAGCTCGCGATAGGGCGCGGTGTCGTTGGGATTGCCGATCACCACGACGCGGGTGCCGGGGTCGCAGACGCCGGCGAGGTCGTCGAGCCCCTCCAGGATGTCACGCGTGCCGTCGGATTCGATCACGATCACGTTCGGCGTCGGCATCGTTTCATAGACTTCGATTGCCGCAGCGAGACCACCGTCCCTGGCAGTGAGATGCGCCTTGGCGAGCCGCCGATCCTCCCCCGCCGCGGTCACCGCGGCGAGCGTCTGCTCGGTCTCGCAAAAAGCCTGCACCGAGATGCGAGGAACCGGTGCAATGTGTTCGTCGGGGTGCCGCGGATCGTCCGCTTCTTCGTCGTGGATGCCAGTCATTTGCCGGTGTCGCTGAGTTTGGCCTTGTCGGCCTCGGGATAGGAGGTCGCGGTCGTCGAGCCCTTGCGATAGCGGTCGAAGGCGATGTCGCGCCGTGCGGTGTAGGCGGGCGTCTCGGCGCGCGGCTGCTCGAGGTCGGCCGGATTGTCGATCATGGCCGCGAGGTTGCGCTGGCTGGCGCAGCCCAGATTGAAATACGGCCGGTTCTCATTGTAGCCGGGGTCGAGGATGTTCGGACCAACGTCTTCCGGCCACAACCCGCAGGGTCCGGCCACTGCGCTGAGTTTGGAATAGCTCAGCCGGATCGTCGGCAGGAGGCCGGGGTCTTCGGGACGATAGGGATGCTGGAGGATGGCGCGCGAGGGCACGTCGCCGGATGCGAGCACGGAACGGATTTCTCGATAAGTCGCCGCCGCGGCACGCGAATTCGCGGTGTCGACGGGCACGTCGACGACGACGGAGCCGGTGCCTTCGCGCATCCAGTCCCGGGCAATGCCTGCGACATCCGCGTGCTGCGCGGCCGAGAGGCCGCCGCGCGCCTTGCCGACGAAGATCACGATCGAGCGCCTACCCTCCTGCACCGCGATCGGGTGGCGCTGGCGATAGTCGGTCGGCACTGTCTGAGTGACGATTTCACCGGTGGTGTTGCACGCGCCCAGCATGACGGACAGCCCCGTCAGCACCAGCGCGACGCTCAAAGGGCGGCGTCGGTCGGCTATCGTCCTCGTCATCGCTTGATTCCCCTCTTGCCCCGTTTCTGCTCCGGTCCCCAGGCCGTCCGCTCGTCGTCAATCGATGATGAAGCCGAAATCGCCGGGCGTGCCGTTGATGGGATCGACGCGGCGCGTGATGCCATAAAGGCGGTTCATGCGGCCGAGCAGCGCCGTCTGCGCGTCGGAGGCCGGCGCGAAACCGTCGTCGGGCCGCGACAATTCCTTCTGGGCGACGGCGCGCACCACATAGGGCGTCACGATCACCATCAACTCGGTTTCGTTGTTGACGAAGTCCTGGCTGCGGAACAGCGCGCCGATGATCGGCACCTGGTCGACGCCGGGCAGGCCGTTGATCGCCTGCTTGGTCTGCTGCTGGATCAGGCCGGCCATCGCCATCGAGCCGCCGGAGGGAATTTCCAGTGTCGTTTCGGCTCGGCGGGTCTGAACCGAGGGGATGGTGATCGAGTTGCTCGAGGTCGAGGACACCGCCTGCGTCAGTGTGATCGCGTTCGTATTCGACAGCTCCGAGACCTCGGTCATGACGCGCAGGCTGATGCGGCCTTCGCTGAGCACGACCGGCGTGAAGTTCAGGGAGATGCCGAACTTCTTGTAGGTGACCTGGGTGGTACAGACGTGGGTGACCGGATCGCAGGAATAGCCGGCCGGAATCGGGAATTCGCCGCCGGCGATGAAGGTGGCGGATTCGCCCGAGATCGCGGTCAGGCTCGGCTCGGCGAGCGTACGCATGACGCCGGCGCTTTCCATCGCACGCATCGTGGCGCTGACGGTGGCGACGCCCTTGGCGAGACCGGCGACTCCAAGTCCGTTGCTCGCGACGATCGGTCCGCCAGACACCGAGAACGGGTTGGAATTGTTGAAATTCACCACCGCGGTGCCGGCGTTCAGGCTGGCGCTGAGATCCACGCCCAGCTGCTTGACGATATCGCGGCGCACTTCGCCGACCACGACCTTGAGCATCACCTGGTCGCGGCCGCGAACGACGATGTTGTTGACGACCTTGTCCGAGCCGCCGACGAGCTTTGCGGCGACGTCGCCCGCCTGCTGTGCCTCGACCGGGCTCGAGACCGAGCCGGTCAGCATCACGCTGTCGCCGATGCCTTCGATCTGCACGCCCGGCAGCGACTGGCGCAGCGCGGCGCGCATGCCGTTGAGGTCGCGCTTCACCGCGATGTCGTAGGAGGCGACCTGCTGGCCGTCGGCGGTGAAGAACACCACGTTGGTCTGGCCGACTTGGCCGCCGATGATATAGGCGCGCTGCGCCGAGCGGATTATGGCATTGGCGATCTTGGGATCGGCCACCAGCACGTCCTTGACCTCGCGCGGCAGGTCGATGACGACGGACTTGCCGACGCCGAGCGACAGAAAGCGCGTCCGCGCCGGCGCGATCGTCGCGACCGAGGACACACCGAGATCAGGCGCCTGCATCGGTGCCTGATCGCCGACCGGGGCATCCGCGGCACTGAGCCGGTCGGAGGCTGCGAGCAGCCCCAGCAGCAGCATCGTCCCCGCCAAGACCGAGCGCGCGCGCTTCCCCCGAATGCGCAGGCCCGTCCGATCATCCCCGTAGTTCATACTGTCCCCATCATCACTTCTGTGACGTCAGTTGGCGCGCCTGCACGCCATAACGAATTACGTTCACGCCACCGGGACGCTTGACCGCCTGGTCCTCGGGCGACCCGTCGACTGCGTTGGCATCGACGATGCTCCGCAGCGCGAGCTGGAGCGTGCCGCCCTGGCGCGCAGCCGACAGCGTGGCGACCTGGTCGGGCTTGAGCTCGAGCGTGACGGTCTTGCCGATCACGGCGGTCTGGCCGTCCTTTTCCTTCGGCGCCTGGTCGATCGCGAGCACGCGGATGTTGGTCAGAATGACCTCGGACACGATGAGGTCGTTGCCGCCGGTCGATGCGTTGGTATCGGGATTCTTCAGGCGGCGGGTCAGCACGATGTCGACGCGGTCGTTCGGCAGGATGAAGCCGCCGGCGCCGGTCTCGGCTGAAATTTCGGTGGACACGGCCCGCATGCCGGAGGGCAGGATGGCAGCCATGAAGCCGGAGCCTTCGGCCCTGACCAGCTTCTGCTCGCGGATCGGCTCGCCCTGCATCAACGGCACGCGCGCGATCGAGCCGGCGATCTGGGTCTGCGCCTCGGGCCTGCTGTCGCGGCGAATGAACGCGTTGCTTGCCGTCGCCGCCGGCCAGACCTGCCATTGCAGATCCTCGGGCTTCACGGCCTGGCCGAGCCCGATGTCGGTTTTCGCGACGAGAACCTCGACGGTCGGCAGTTTCTCGGTGACGGGCAGAACGGGCGCGGGCCCATTCTGATAGCCGCTCGCCAGATACGCAGCGACGCCCCCGGCGGCGAGCGCGATGACGAGAACGACAAGGCGTGCGGTATTCATACGCTTCTACTCATACGCGGGGCACTCGAACCGCACGTGGCGGGTCCCCCGTGTCGATGAGTAGGGAGGAAAAGTATAAGGGGTGTTGCGAGGCCGGATGTGATGGCCAGTGACGGTGGTGGTTTTCGGCTGATGGTGAACGCGGCGTTATTCAACCGGCCAACGGCCCCGTAGATTTACGCAAGCCAGCCTATTCGTTCGCATGACAGGCGCGGCGTCATGGTGAACGGGTGGTTAGTGATGTGGGGGCGTGCAGCGGCGGGGCTGCCTACGAGATGGGCCGCGCACAACACCAAAGGATGTCGTCCGTCCTTCCGGGACGAGCTGGGAGAGATTGCGCGTCCTCTAAATTTCCGCAGCGCCCTTACTTCGCCCGCTTCTGCTCGATCGCGTCCCAGATCTTCGCCGCCACGTCGGGCCCGCCGAGCCGCGCGATGGCGCGGATGCCGGTCGGCGAGGTGACGTTGATCTCGGTGAGATTGCCGTTGATGACGTCGATGCCGACGAACAGGAGGCCGCGCTCGCGCAGCGCCGGGCCGACGGCGGCGCAGATCTCGCGCTCGCGCGGGGTGAGCTCGGTCTCCTGCGCCGCGCCGCCGCGTACCATGTTGGAGCGGAGGTCGTCCGCGGCCGGCACCCGGTTTACGGCGGCGGCGAACTCGCCGTTGACGAGGATGATGCGCTTGTCGCCGTGCTTCACCTCGGGAATGAACTGCTGGATCACCCAGGGCTCTTTGAACGTCACCGAGAACATGTCGAACAGCGAGCCGAAATTCATGTCCTGCGGCATCACGCGGAACACCGCGGCGCCGCCATGGCCGTGCAGCGGCTTCATCACGACGGCGCCGTGCCTGTCGCGAAAGGCGTTGATCTCATCTAATTCGCGCGAGATCAGGGTCGGCGGCATCAGCTGCGGAAAGTTCATCACGAACAGCTTTTCCGGCGCGTTCCGTACCGAGGCGGGATCGTTGACCACCAGCGTCTTCGGATGAATGCGCTCCAAAAAATGCGTCGAGGTGATGTAGGCGAGATCGAACGGCGGGTCCTGGCGGAGCAGCACCACGTCAAAGCCGTTGAGCGCTTCGCGCCTGGGCTCGCCGAGCGTGAAATGGTCACCCGGCTCGTCGCGCACGGTGAGGAGCTGAACCGGAGCGACGATCTCGTCGCCGACCATCGAGAGCTTGTCGGGGGTGTAATAGGACAGGCCGTGGCCGCGCTTCTGTGCCTCCAGGAGCAGCGCAAAGGTGGAATCGCCCTTGATGTTGATGCGGGCGATGGGGTCCATCTGGACGGCGACGTTGAGTTTCATGGTCTGCCTTTCAGGTCGAGGCGTCGAATGCCGCCAACACATGGCGTGGAAGTGATCGCGGCGCAATCAGCATGGCGTCGAATCGCAATTCGAATTCGGCATGCTCGGGATGCGCCACGAGCCAGCCTTGCGCGGCGTCGATGATGCGCTGCTGCTGGCGCGGCGTCACCGCGAAGGCGGCGTCATCCAGCGTCGCCCGCGCCTTGACCTCGACGAAGGCGATCAAATTGCGGCGGCGCGCCACGATGTCGATTTCGCCATGCGGGGTGCGATAACGTTTGGCGAGGATGCGGTAGCCCTTGGCCATCAGATAGGCGGCGGCGCGGCTCTCGGCGGAGATGCCGGTCCGGAACGCGGCGATGCGCTCGGGCGAGGCGACTTTCGGTTCCGCCGGGACCTCAGTCTTCGCCATCGCCGCCCCGCAGGTCTTTTGCGAGCTCGAGCGCGCGGGCATAGACCTCGCGCCGCGGGCGGCCCGAGAGTGCGACCGCATGTGCCACGGCATCCTTGACGCTGCGCGCGGCCAGCTGCTCGCGCAGGAGCTGGTCTAGCGCATCCGACGTCAGCACCTCGGCGTCGGCCGCAGGTGGGGCGATCACCAGCACGAACTCGCCGCGCGTCTCCAGCGTATCCGCCTCGCGAGCCAGCTCGCTCAATGTTGCGCGCGAGATCTCCTCATGAAGTTTGGTCAGCTCGCGGCAGATCGCGGCGTCGCGCGTCCCCATGATCTCGGCGAGATCGGCGAGCGCGTCCTGCACGCGGTTGCCGGATTCGAACATCACCAGTGTCGCATCGATGCGAGCCAGCTCAACAAGGCGCGACCTGCGCGCCGCCGATTTCGACGGCAAGAAGCCCTCGAAGAAAAAGCGGTCGGTCGGCAGCGCTGCGACCGATAGCGCCGCCAGCACCGAGGAGGGGCCGGGCAGCGCATAGACCGCATGGCCGGCGGCGCAGACCTCGCGCACCAGCTTGAAGCCGGGATCGGAGATCAGCGGCGTCCCGGCATCCGACACCAGCGCGACCGAGCCGCCTGCCGCAAGCGCCTCCAGGATCTTCGGACGCGCGGCTTCCGCGTTGTGCTCATGATATTGCTTGAGCTGCGCTGCGATGGCGTAACGCTCGGTCAGGCGCCGCGTGATGCGGGTGTCCTCGCAGGCGATGACGTCGACGCCGGCGAGCGTCTGAAGCGCACGCAGGGTGATGTCGCCGAGATTGCCGATGGGGGTCGCGACCAGATGCAGGCCCGGCGCGGCCTTCGCCACCGCAAGCCGATGGGCGTCGATGGAGAAGCCGCGCAAGGTGGCGTCTTGAGCTTCAGGCGTATTTATCGGGGCCGGCTTTGCGCGCATAATGAAGTCAACTTAGGCACGATCCGCAGGGCTGGGAACCAGCTCTTCGAAAAAGATCGGGCCGAGGTGAGGGGCGAGGAACGGACGGGAATGTGATCGATGCGGGGTCACGTTGCGCGGGAGCAAGGCCCTCGCGCCATATTCGCGACGGAAACCTCCCTTGATGCTGCGTAAGTGACGGCCAGCGGTGGGCCAGGATAGGAGGGTGGTCGCGTTAAGTGGCGATTATCCTTTTGTTTTGGTTAACTGTTTGCCGACAATATGCCTGAATCCGCGGCTTGCGTCGTGGAGCAATGTGGTGACCGGCTGGGCGACGGCCGGTCGGAAGAGAATCTGCGATGGTGGGCCCGTCTAGTTCGAAGTCTTCCGGTCCGGCGCCCCGATGGCCCGGGGCAACCCGCCGGAGCGCGCTTGGCCTGTTGCTCGGCGCCCCCTTGCTGTCGGCCTGCGCCGGCGTGCAGCAGAGTCTCAGCCAGTTCTCCAGCTCCGCGCCACCGGCGCAGCCGGCTGGTCCGCCCCAACAGGGCACGACCGCTGGCACCGGTGGGGTCAAGGTCGCCGTGATCCTGCCGCTGTCGGCGGCTGGCAATGCAGGCCTCGCGGCGCAATCCATGCGCAACGCCGCCGAGATGGCGCTGGCCGAGTTCCAAAACCCGAACATCCAGCTCCTGATCAAGGACGACAATGGCAGCCCGCAAGGCGCGCAAGCTGGTGCGCAGCAGGCGGTCGACGAGGGCGCCGAAATCATCCTGGGACCACTGTTCGCACAATCGGTGCCGGCGGTGGCGCAGGTCGCGCGCACGCGCGGCATCTCGGTGATGGCATTCTCGACCGATTCCAGCATCGCCGGACGCGGCGTCTATCTGCTCAGCTTCCTGCCGGAGTCCGACGTCAACCGCATCGTCGAATATTCCGCCAGCATCGGAAAGCGCTCCGTTGCCGTGCTCGTGCCCGACAACGCCTATGGCAACGTGGTCGAAGCCGCCGTGAAGGCGGCAGTGCCGCGGCGTGGTGGGCGCATCGTCGCGTTCGAGAAATACGGCGCCGACCGCGCCACCCCAGCTCGAACCGTGGCGCAGCAGCTCGGCAGTGCGGACGCGCTGTTCATTGCCGACGACGGCGATGCCGTGGTTTCAGTGGCGGATGCGATGACTGCGGCGGGTGCGAATTTGCGCAACATCCAGCTGCTCGGCACCGGCCTGTGGGACAATCCGCGCGTCTATGCCAGCGCAGCGTTGCAAGGCGGCCTCTATGCCGCGCCGGATCCGGCCGGCTTCCGCGCCTTCTCCGGCCGTTACCGCACCAAATATGGCGCCGAGCCGGTGCGCACTGCGACGCTCGCCTATGACGCAGTCGCCCTCGTCGCCGCACTGGCGCGCACGCAAGGCACGACGCGCTTCTCGCCCGACGTGCTGACCAACCCCTCAGGCTTTGCCGGCATCGACGGCCTGTTTCGCTTCCGCCCCGACGGCACCAACGAGCGAGGACTTGCGGTGATGAAGGTGACGACCGGCGGCGGGGTTGCGGTGGCAGGCTCGCCGAAGAGTTTTGGGGCGTAGCGCTTACGCCGCCAGATCCGCAACCACCGCATCCAGCACGGGGAAGCCACTGCTCGTCACGCGCAGCCGGCCCGTGGCGTCCACCGTGATCGCGCCTTCCTCGCGCAGCAGCGCAATGCGGCGGGGGTCGAGCGGGCGGCCCGAGAGGGCTTTGTAGCGCTCAGGGTCGATTCCCTCGGCGAGCCGCAATCCCATCAGCAAAAATTCGTCGGCGCGCTCCTCGCTGTTGAGGAGCTCGTCGGTGACGACGCCGTCGCCGTTGGTCTCGACCCGCATCAGCCAGGCTTCGGGGCGCTTTTCGGTGGCGGTGGCGTGCCTGATACCATCGATGTCGAGGCGGCCATGCGCGCCGGGACCGATGCCGGCATATTCCTCGCCGCGCCAATAGACCAGATTGTGCCGGCACTCGGCGCCGCGCCGCGCGTGATTTGAAATCTCGTAGGCGGGCAGGCCGAGCTTGTCGCAGGTCTCCTGCGTCACGTCGTAGAGCGCGCGCGCGACGGCTTCGTCCGGCGTCTTCAATTTGCCGGCCTGGTGCAGGCCGAAGAACGGCGTGCCTTCCTCGATCGTCAATTGATAGAGCGACAGATGCTCGGCCGCTTCATCGATCGCGAGACGCAGCTCGTCCGCCCACATCGCCGGCGTCTGGTCGGGTCGGGCGTAGATCAGGTCGAACGAATAACGGTCGAACGAACGGCGCGCGATGGCGACGGCATCGAGGGCCTCGCGCGCACTGTGCATACGGCCGAGCGCCTTCAAGGAGGCATCGTCGAGCGCCTGGACGCCGAGCGAGACGCGGTTGACGCCGGCGGTGCGATAACCGGCAAAGCGTGTGGCTTCGACGCTGGTCGGGTTTGCCTCCAGCGTCACTTCGACGTCGCCTGCAACATGCCAGTGCTTGCCGATCGCATCGAGCACCGCGCCGACGGTTGCGGGCTGCATCAGCGATGGCGTGCCGCCGCCGAGGAAGATCGAGGTCACTTCACGGCCGGGTGCGCGCTCAGCCGTGGTTGCGATCTCGCGGGCGAAGGCGGATGCAAAGCGCGCCTCGTCGATCGCGGCGTGGCGGACATGGCTGTTGAAGTCGCAATAGGGGCATTTCGACAGGCAGAACGGCCAATGCACGTAGACGCCGAAGGCTTCCTTAGCGCGGCTCAAGGCAGATCTCCGCCAGTTTTACGAAGGCGCGGGCGCGATGCGACAGGCCGAGGCCGAGGGGCGGCAGGCCGTGCTTCTCGATGCTCTCCATCTCGCCGAAGGTGCGGCTATGGCCATCGGGCAGAAACATCGGATCGTAGCCGAAGCCGGCGGTGCCGCGCGGCGGCCAGACCAGCGTGCCGTCGACGCGCGCCTCGACCTCTTCGCGATGATCGTCGGGCCAGGCGACGCAGAGCGCCGAAACGAAATGGGCCTTGCGCTTGTCGGGCGTGGTCGCGCCGCGCTCCTGGAGCAGGCGCTCGATCTGCGCCATCGCCGCTGCGAAGTCTTTGTTCGGCCCGGCCCAGCGCGCGGAGAAAATGCCGGGCGCGCCGTCGAGCGCGTCGACCACGATGCCAGAATCGTCGGCGAAAGCGGCAAGCTTGGTCGCCTGCGCCGCCGCGATCGCCTTGATCGCGGCGTTGCTGCGGAAATCGTTGCCGGTCTCTTCGGGCTCGGCCAAGCCGAGCTCACCAGCCGACACCGCCTCGATGCCGTACGGCGCAAGCAGCTCCCGCATCTCGGCGAGCTTGCCGGGATTGTGGGTGGCGATGACGAGCTTGTCCGTGATTCGGCGGTGCATGGCCTATTGACTACGCCACAGCCAGTTTCTGCAAGTCCGCCAGACGCGCGACGCCCTTGCGGGCCAGCGCCATCAGCGCCAGGAACTCGGTTTCGGTGAACGGCTCGCGTTCCGCGGTGCCCTGCACCTCGATGATGCGCCCATCGCCGGTCATGACGAAATTGGCGTCGGTTTGGGCTTCCGAATCCTCGGCATAGTCGAGATCGAGCACCGGCGTGCCATTATAGATGCCGCAGGAGATCGCGGCGACGTTGTCGCGCAGCACATTGGCCTTGATCATGTTGCGCGCCTTCATCCAGTTGATGCAATCGGCAAGTGCGACCCAAGCGCCGGTGATCGCAGCCGTGCGGGTGCCGCCGTCGGCCTGGAGCACGTCGCAATCGACCGTGATCTGCCGCTCGCCGAGCGCTTCGAGATCGACGATGGTACGGAGGCTGCGGCCGATCAGGCGCTGGATCTCGACGGTACGGCCGCTCTGCTTGCCGGCGGAGGCCTCGCGGCGGGTGCGTTCTGAGGTCGCGCGCGGCAGCATGCCGTATTCGGCGGTGACCCAGCCGCGCCCCTGGCCCTTCAGCCACGGCGGCAGGCGGTCTTCCAGCGTGGCGGTGACCAGCACATGAGTATCGCCGAATTTCACCAGGCACGAGCCTTCCGCATATTTGACCACGCCGCGCTCCAGCGTCACGGGGCGCAATTCGTCGGGCGCACGGCGGCTTGGCCGCATGGGAAGTCCTCCAAAAACTCACGGGAAAGGCTATTCGCGGTGCTTGTAGGTGGGGTGAGGGTGGGCGGCAAGGTTTTTTCACCCCTGATTTCGGGCCCGCAAACGCCACGCTTGTCAGAAGCGTCCGGGATGGACAAATTATGAGTATCTGAGAGGAGTTACCGTCTGTGGCCCATCACGATCCGATGCATCTGATCGCGCCGCGCGCAGGCCTTGCCCAGCTCAACGAGCGTTCCCGCGACATCTTTCGTCAAATTGTCGAAAGCTATCTCGCGACCGGTGAGCCGGTGGGCTCGCGCAATATCTCGCGCCTGATCGCGATGCCGCTGTCGCCGGCCTCGGTCCGCAACGTCATGGCCGACCTGGAACAGCTCGGCCTGATCTATGCGCCCCATACGTCCGCCGGCCGGCTACCGACGGAACTCGGACTGCGCTTCTTCGTAGACGCCCTGATGCAGGTCGGCGACCTCACCGAGGCCGAACGGCAATCCATCCAGAGTCAGCTTTCGTCGGTCGGCCAGGCGCAATCGGTCGAGGCGGCGCTGGACCAGGCCTTGATGCGGCTGTCGGGCCTGACCCGTGCCGCCGCGGTCGTGCTGACGCCAAAATCCAACGCCCGGCTCAAGCACATCGAGTTCGTTCGTCTGGAACCGGAGAAAGCGCTGGTGATCCTGGTCGGCGAGGATGGCCAGGTCGAAAACCGCGTGCTGACGCTGCCGCCCGGAGTTCCCTCCTCGGCGCTGACCGAAGCCGGCAATTTCCTCAATGCACGGATTCGTGGCCGCACGCTGGCCGAAGCGCGGCTCGAGCTTGAGACCGCACTCGGCGAGGCCCGGGCCGAGCTCGATCAGCTGACGCAAAAGGTGATCGCGGCCGGCATCGCGAGCTGGTCCGGAGGCGAGAACGAGGACCGCCAGCTCATCGTCCGAGGCCACGCCAATCTGCTGGAAGATCTGCACGCGCTGGAGGACCTCGAGCGGGTGCGCCTGTTGTTCGACGATCTCGAGACCAAGCGCGGCGTGATCGACCTGCTCGGCCGGGCCGAGACCGCGGAAGGCGTGCGAATTTTCATCGGGAGTGAGAACAAGCTGTTTTCGCTGTCGGGCTCCTCCACGATCATCTCGCCCTATCGGGATGCCGCCGGCCATATCGTCGGCGTTCTCGGCGTGATCGGCCCGACGCGGCTGAATTATGCCCGTGTGATCCCGACGGTGGACTACGCCGCCCGCATCGTCAGTCGGCTTTTGGGGGGCTGACCGGCGTTCCCGATCACGGGCGCTTGATTTTCGTACGCTTAGGCACGATATCCGGGCCAACAATCCCTGGAAACGAGTTCGAGATTAGAGCCGATGACCGATCAAGACCGGCAACCCGAAGACACGACCGCGCCGACCGGCGAGCCGGTAGTGTCGAAGCCTTACATCATGCCCGACGATCCCGAGCCGGGCTCGGTCGAGACGTTGCAGAAGGAAGCGGCCGAGGCGCGTGACCGCATGCTGCGGACGCTGGCCGAGATGGAGAATTTGCGCAAGCGCACCAGCAAGGAGGTCGCCGACGCCCGTCTCTACGGCATTACCGGCTTTGCCCGCGACGTGTTGGACATCGCCGACAACCTCCAGCGCGCGCTCGATGCCGTACCGGCCGAGGCGCGTGCCGCGGCCGATCCCGGCCTGATCTCGCTGATCGAAGGCGTCGAACTCACCGAGCGCTCGCTGCTCAACGCGCTGGAAAAGCACGGCGTCAAGAAGTTCGATCCGCAGGGCCAGAAGTTCGATCCTAATTTCCAGCAGGCGATGTTCGAAGTCCCCGATGCGTCGGTGCCATCGGGCACCGTGGTGCAGGTCGTGCAGGCCGGCTACACCATCGGCGAGCGCGTGCTGCGTCCCGCCCTGGTCGGTGTCGCCAAAGGCGGCGCGAAGGCCGCGCCCGCGGCCAACACCAACGAGCCGAACAGCGCGGCAAACTGAACCTTGGCCTCATTCCGGGTTCGGCTCTTCGCGCCGCCCCGGAATGACTGCGCGAAATTATTACGCGGTCACCGCGATATCCGCAGACTGAATCCGCTTCACGCCGGCCTTGGCCATATCAGCCCAGGCCTTTGCCAGCGAACCCTGCGTGTCGATGCCGCGGCAGGCGTCCTCCACCACATAGACCTCGAAGCCCGCCTTGCGCGCATCGAGCGCGGTCCAGGCGACGCAGAAATCCGTGGCGAGACCGGCGACGAAGACGCGCTTGATCTTGCGGCCCTTGAGATAGCCGGCAAGGCCCGTCGAGGTCTTGCCGTCGGCTTCGAGAAAGGCCGAGTAGCTGTCCACCTCCTTGTGAAAACCCTTGCGGATGATCAGTTCAGCGTGCGGGATCGCAAGATCCTTTGACAGCGCGGCGCCGTCGGTGCCCTGCACGCAATGGTCCGGCCACAGCACCTGCTTGCCGTAGGGAAGATCGACGGTCTCGAACGGATTCTTGCCGGAATGCACCGAAGCGAACGAGATGTGCCCGGGCGTATGCCAGTCCTGCGTCATCACCACGTTCGCAAACGCTTTTGCGATCTTGTTGATGACGGGCACCACCTGCTCGCCTTCCTTCACCGCGAGGCTGCCGCCGGGCAGGAAGCAATTCTGCACGTCGATCACGAGCAGCGCGGAGGCTTCGTCAGGCTTGATTGACGCGGCCGCAAACAGCGCGGTTGGTGCGAGGCCCGCGAGCGCCGTGGTCGCAAGCGCCGCCAAGATGTGTCGCCGATCCAGCATCGTTCGTCTCCCCTCCAGGAATGAACCCAATGGAGGCCAAGCCTAGTTCCGCTTGTGTGCGAACAGAAGCCCGAAAATGCAGTCGGTCTTGGCGAGGGGTTGGGCTTGGGTCGGCGGATCCTCACCGCTCCCGCGTACGGGAGCTAGCCCTTCGGCTGAATGCCGTCGCGCACGGCGCGGAAGCGGGTGAAGGCGCTTGGCCATTGGTCGCGCGGGGCGCTGGCGATGATGCGCAGCGAGGTGCCGCCGCTTGAAAAGCGGATCCACTGCACCACCGTCACCGGAACCTTGTCCTTGCCGCTGACGCCGTCGATCCGGGTCTCGAAACCCTGCTGGCCGTTGATGCGGATCGGCTCGGACATGGTGACGCGCGACTCGCGCACGCCGGGGATCTGGAGCGCCGCTTCCTGGGCGAAGCGGGCGCGGTCGTCGGTCTGCTGGGGGGTGGCGCCAATCAGGCCGAGGATCATGAACGGCTTCGATTCATAGCCCGTGCTCTCGTCGCCGTCGGCCAGGATGATGCTCGAGCCCGGCGCCAGCGTACGGATGTCCTTGAAGTCGGCGAGATCGGTGATCTTGAACGGCATCAGCGCGATCTGCTCTTCGGCCGAGACCTGCTTGCGGGTGACGGCGGTCGCAAACATCTGGCGCACCGCTTCATCGCTGTAGATCTTGGTCGCATTCTCCGGAATCTGCACCGCGACATAGCCGGAGAAGCCGGCGCCCGGCACAATCATCGAATAGCGCCTCACCGGGGTATCGCCGGCCTTGCCGCTTTCGGTGGTGAAATAGGCAAGGCCCGCGGGGGTTTCGATCTTGTCCTGCTTGACGCCGTTCGCACCGGCCGGATTGGAATTGAAGGCGCTCACGACCTCGCCATAGGCCGCCGGCGGCAGCTCGGTGATCAGCACCTTGACATTGCCGTCCTCGCTCTCGAAGCCCGGAAAGGTCTTGGCCGTGCTCAGCCCGATCAGCGGCACCATGCCGAGGCGCAAGCCAGGCGGGTAAACGGCGTCGGCGGCAAGGGCCGGAAGCGCCGAGGCAATGAGGATGGCGAGCGCGGCGAGGGGACGGGTCAGCTTCATGGGCACTCTGATTGGTTCACATTGAGGCCGTTCGATGGTCGGCCACCGGGCCGCATTGTCGCGCGGAGCAGCTGTGCTGCGGCTGCCCGGCCGGTCCGCCTTTTAGCGGGTTTGGCCTTGTCGTAACAGGGTGGGGCAGATTGCGCTGGCGGGGCTTGCTGAGACCCGAACCTGTTAATATTTCCTCACCCGCAAGGGCGGTTGAGCCCGGATATGATCTTCCAAAACCCAATGTTTTCACGGCCGAAACTTGCGTTCGGTCCTTGCGGGCCCCTCCCCCCCTCCTATATGAGCCTCAATCATCGCAATATCGCGGATGTTTGATCTTAGGGGGTTTGGATCGGGTGCCTTCTGGGCCCAAACCAACCTGCCGCAAAAAGAAGGATATCAGGACCATGGGAAAGGTCATTGGGATCGATCTCGGCACCACGAACTCGTGCGTCGCCGTGATGGATGGCAAGAACGCCAAAGTCATCGAGAATTCCGAAGGCATGCGCACGACGCCTTCGATCGTCGCCGTCACGGATGACGGCGAGCGCCTCGTCGGGCAGCCGGCCAAGCGCCAGGCCGTCACCAATCCCGAGCGCACCTTCTTCGCAGTGAAGCGCCTCATTGGCCGCCGCTACGACGATCCGATGGTCGAGAAGGACAAGAAGCTCGTTCCGTACAAGATCGTGAAGGCTTCCAACGGCGACGCCTGGGTCGAGGCCGACGGCCAGACCTACTCGCCCTCGCAGGTTTCGGCGTTCATCTTGCAGAAGATGAAGGAGACCGCGGAAGCCCATCTCGGCCAGAAGGTCGATCAGGCCGTCATCACCGTTCCCGCCTACTTCAACGACGCCCAGCGCCAGGCAACCAAGGACGCCGGCAAGATCGCGGGCCTCGAAGTGCTGCGCATCATCAACGAGCCGACTGCGGCCGCGCTCGCTTATGGCCTCGACAAGACCAAGGCCGGCACCATCGCGGTGTACGACCTCGGCGGCGGCACCTTCGATATCTCCATTCTCGAAATCGGCGACGGCGTGTTCGAGGTGAAGTCGACCAACGGCGACACCTTCCTCGGCGGCGAAGATTTCGACATGCGCCTCGTGGGTTATTTGGCCGACGAGTTCCAGAAGGAGCAGGGCATCAATCTGCGCAACGACAAGCTCGCTTTGCAGCGCCTGAAAGAAGCCGCTGAAAAGGCCAAGATCGAGCTGTCCTCGACGACGCAGACCGAGATCAACCTGCCCTTCATCACCGCGGACCAGACCGGGCCGAAGCATTTGACGATGAAGCTCACCCGCGCCAAGTTCGAGGCGCTGGTTGACGACCTCGTGCAGAAGACCATCGAGCCCTGCCGCAAAGCGCTGAAGGACGCCGGCATCACCGCCGGTGAGATCGGCGAAGTCGTGCTGGTCGGCGGCATGACCCGCATGCCGAAGGTCCAGGAGGTCGTGAAGCAGCTGTTCGGCAAGGAGCCGCACAAGGGCGTCAACCCGGACGAGGTCGTGGCGATCGGTGCTGCGATCCAGGCCGGCGTGCTCCAGGGCGACGTCAAGGACGTGCTGCTGCTCGACGTCACCCCGCTGTCGCTGGGCATCGAGACGCTGGGTGGCGTGTTCACCCGCATCATCGACCGCAACACCACGATCCCGACCAAGAAGAGCCAGGTGTTCTCGACCGCCGAGGACAACCAGAACGCGGTCACCATCCGCGTCTTCCAGGGCGAGCGCGAAATGGCGGCCGACAACAAGATGCTCGGCCAGTTCGACCTGATGGGCATTCCGCCGGCGCCGCGCGGCATGCCGCAGATCGAGGTGACCTTCGACATCGACGCCAACGGCATCGTCAACGTCTCGGCCAAGGACAAGGCCACCGGCAAGGAGCAGCAGATCCGCATCCAGGCCTCGGGCGGCCTGTCGGAAGCCGACATCGAGAAGATGGTCAAGGACGCCGAGGCCAATGCCGAGGCGGACAAGAAGCGCCGCGAGGCGGTGACCGCCAAGAACGAGGCGGATGGCCTGGTGCATTCGACCGAGAAGGCGCTGGCCGAGCACGGTTCGAAGGTCGCCGAGAGCGAGCGCCGCGCCATCGAGGATGCCGTCAGCGACCTCAAGGAAGCGCTGAAGGGCGACGATGCCGAGGCGATCAAGGCCAAGACCCAAACGCTGGCCCAGGTGTCGATGAAGCTCGGCGAGGCCATGTACAAGCAACAGGCCGAGGCCGACGCCAAGAAGGATGCGGCCAAGGACGACGTTGTCGATGCGGAATTCACCGAGGTCGACGACGACAAGAACAACAAGAAGTCCGCCTGAACCCCGAGAGGGTAACGATGCGGACGGCTTGGACCCCACACGCGCTACCGACCTCCCCCCTCGCGGGGGAGGCCGCCGCGTCGGGACGGGCGGGCAAGGCGCCCGTTACGATCGATCAATTCTCAGCCGTTATGCTGAACGCCGCTGTGCCGTCTTCCGCCGTAAGGCGGAGGGACGCTCATGTCGTCGCGCAGCGGCGTCGTTTCGCTCCGACTTGATACGCGATTGGATAGACCGAGCTCATCATGTCCACGTCCACCAAGCGCTGCTACTACGAGACCCTGGAGGTCGATCGCGACGCCGACGAATCCAAGCTGAAATCGTCGTTTCGCAAGCTGGCGATGAAATTCCATCCCGATCGCAATCCGGGGGATCAAACCAGCGAGGTCAAGTTCAAGGAAATCAACGAGGCCTACGAGATCCTCAAGGACAAGGACAAGCGTGCCGCGTACGATCGCTACGGCCATGCCGCGTTCGAGCAGGGCGGCGGTTTCGGCGGCGGCGGTGCCGGTTTCGGCGCGGGCTTCGCCTCCTCCTTCTCTGACATTTTCGAAGACCTGTTCGGCATGGCTGGACAGCGCGGCCGCGGCGGTCGCGAGCGTGGCGCCGACCTGCGCTACAACATGGAGATCACGCTCGAGGAAGCCTTTGGCGGCAAGAACGCGCAGATCGAGATTCCGGTCTCGGTCACCTGCGAGGCCTGCTCGGGCATCGGCGCCAAGGCCGGGACCAAGCCGAAGACCTGCTCGACCTGCGGCGGCGCCGGGCGCGTGCGGCAGTCGCAGGGATTCTTCACCCTCGAGCGCACCTGTCCCGGCTGTCAGGGCCGCGGCCAGATGATCGAGGATGCCTGCCCGTCCTGCTCGGGACAGGGCCGGGTCACCCGCGAGCGCACGCTGTCAGTCAACATTCCGCAAGGCGTCGAGGACGGCACGAGGATCAGGCTCGCCGGCGAGGGCGAGGCCGGGGTCCGCGGCGGCCCGCCCGGCGACCTCTACATCTTCCTGTCGCTGGCCCAGCACCAGTTCTTCCAGCGCGACGGCGCCGATCTGCATTGCCGCGTGCCGATCTCGATGGTGACAGCCGCCCTTGGCGGCGAGTTCGAGGTGCCGACGATCGAGAAGAGCAAGGCCAAGGTGAAGGTGCCCGCCGGAACCCAGTCGGGCCGCCGCTTCCGCATCGCATCAAAGGGCATGCCGGTGCTGCGCTCGCGCCAGATGGGCGACATGTACGTCCAGGTCGTGGTCGAGACCCCGCAGAACCTCACCAGGAAGCAGCAGGAATTGCTGGCCGAGTTCGAAAAGCTGTCCTCCGGCAATACGCAGCCGGAATCAGAGGGCTTCTTCGCCAAGGTCAAGGATTTCTTCGGTAATCGGGCGAGTTGACGCGTCTTGACCGTGCCGCCTTCGGCCTATACGTCTTTATGACCATTTTCTGACACGCCGCGTCCTGCGGTCCCGTCCGGTCCAGACATGCCATTGCCATCGTCCGCGCGTGCGTTGAAGAAGCCTCGTCTCGATGATGAGGTACGCTTTCTCAGATCGTGGATCGAAAAGCCGCTGCACATGGGCGCGGTGATGCCGTCGGGCAAGCTGCTGGCTCGGACCATGGCCCATTACGTCGATATCGACTCCGACGCTCCGGTAGTCGAGCTCGGGCCCGGCACGGGTGCCATCACCTCGGCTTTGATCGAGCGCGGCATCGACCAGAAGCGTCTCGTCCTCGTCGAATACAATCCTGGCTTCTGTGCGCTGCTGCGCGACCGCTACCCGCAGGCCAAGGTGGTGCAGGGCGATGCCTATCGCTTGCGCGATACGCTCTGGAACGTCTTGAGCGAGCCGGCCTCCGCGGTCGTCTCCGGCCTGCCGCTCGTCACAAAACCGATGCTGACGCGGCTGCGGCTCGTCCGCGACGCCTTCACGGCGCTGGCGCCCGGTGCGCCCTTCATCCAGTTCACCTATGCGGTGGTGCCGCCGATCCCGAAATCACTGCCCGGCGTGTCCACAGAGGCCTCTGAACGGATCTGGATGAACCTTCCGCCGGCCCGCGTCTGGGTGTATCGCAAGGATTAATTCCGCCGGCTCCTCGTTTTGCGCGGCGGGCTCTTTTCGCCGAACGCATTGGATTGGATGTCAGCTCCCAAGATCCTGATCATTCCCGGCTCGCTGCGCACCGGCTCGCATAACGCGAAGCTGGCGGCGGTCGCGGCGTATGAATTCGCCCAGGCCGGCGTCGAAATCACCCGCATCTCGCTCGCTGATTTTCCGCTGCCGATCTATGACGGCGACCTCCAGGCCAAATCCGGCGTGCCCAAGCACGCAATCAATCTCAAGCGCATGATCGGCGCGCATCACGGCGTGCTGATCGTCACGCCCGAATATAATGCTTCGGTGCCGCCGCTGCTGAAGAACGCGATCGACTGGGTCAGCCGCGTACACGATCTGCACGAGGCGCGCGGCGACGTGTTCCGCAATCGCGTCTTCGCGCTCGCCGGCGCCTCACAGAGCCGGCTGGGCGCGGCCCGTGCGCTGCAGGCGTTGCGGCTGATCCTGACCTCCTGCCATGCCAATGTGATTGCCAACCAGCTCACGCTTGCCTTTGCCGACCAGGCCTATGACGATATGGACAGGCTGAAGAACGAGGGCGATATCGCCGCGTTGCAGGCACTGGTGCGGCAGTTGATCGACATTTCCCAACGCATGATGTGAGGTGACATGACGCCAGCCGAGATCGCCCCGAAGGACCGCTTGATCGTTGCGCTCGATGTGCCGAGCGTCGATATCGCGGAAGCGATGGTCAACAGGCTCGGCGATAGCGTCAATTTCTACAAGATTGGATACCGGCTCGCCTATGCCGATGGCTTGCCGCTGGTCGGCCGGCTCGCCGACAAGGGCAAGAAGGTCTTTCTCGATCTCAAGCTGCACGACATCGGCAACACCGTGACGCAAGGCGTCGAGAGCATCACCAAGCTCGGCGCAACCTTCCTCACCGTGCACGCCTATCCACAGACCATGAAGGGCGCTGTCGAAGGCCGCGCCAATTCGAACCTGAAGATCCTCGCCGTCACCGTGCTGACGTCCTACAATGAGGATGATCTGCACGCGGCCGGCTATCGGCTCGGCGTCTCCGAACTGGTCGAAGCGCGCGCGCAGCAGGCGCAGGTGCTCGGCGTCGATGGTCTCGTCTGCTCGCCGGAAGAGGTGGGTGCCTTGCGCAAGATTGTTGGCCATCAGATGAGCCTCGTCACGCCCGGCATCCGCCCGGCGGGTTCGGCAAGCGGCGACCAGAAGCGCATCATGGCGCCCGGCCGCGCCATCGTTGCCGGCGCCGACTACCTCGTCGTCGGGCGGCCGGTGGTGGAAGCCACCGAGCCCAAGGCAATCGCGGAAGCCATTCAAGCCGAGATCGCGCAGGCGCTCGGCTGATTAACAAGAGGGAGAACAACAATGGCAAAAGGCTACTGGATCGGGCGCGTCGATGTGAGCAATGACGAGGGCTACAAGCCCTATGCCGTCGCCAACGGTCCGATCTTCAAGAAATGGGGTGGCCGCTTCGTCGTTCGCGCCGGCAAGTTCACCGCCGTCGAAGGCGCCAGCCGCAACCGCAACGTCGTGATCGAATTCCCGGACTACGAGACCGCGCTCGCCTGCTACAACTCGCCGGAATACCAAGCCAACATCAAGGTGCGCCAGCCGCACTCCATCGCCGATCTCATTATCATCGAGGGCTATGACGGCCCGCAGCCGTCGGACGGCTGAAGCACGCCGTCATTCCGGGATGGTCCGAAGGCCCAGGCCTCAGGTGCGCAATTGCGCACCGGGGAATCTCGAGATTCCGGGTTCGATGCTGCGCATCGCCCCGGAATGACGATGGTGTCAGGCCCCTCGGTTGCCGGAACTGTCTGCCCCCGCTACAACGGCAGCGGAGAGGATCACACCATGTCCGACATGCGCTTGATTGTTGCTGGGGCCGGCGGCCGGATGGGCCGCGCGCTGACGCGGGCGATTGCCGAGAGCAAAGGCGCAGTGCTGGCCGGCGCGCTGGAGGCGCCGGGCTCGGAGCTGCTCGGCAAGGATGCCGGCGTGCTCGCAGGCCTCCCGGCCAACGGCATCAAGCTCTCTGCCGACCTATGGGCGATGTCCAAGGATGCCGACGGCATCCTCGATTTTACCGTGCCGGCCGCGACCATCGCCAATGTCGCGATCGCCGCCGAGCGCGGCCTCGTCCACGTCATCGGCACGACCGGGCTGTCGGGCTCGGATAACGCCGTGATCAAGAGCGTGACCAACCGCGCTGTCGTGGTGCAATCCGGCAATATGAGTCTCGGCGTCAACCTGCTCGCGGCCGTGGTCAAGCGCGTCGCCAAAGCGCTCGACCCGAGTTTTGACATCGAGATCGTCGAGACCCATCATCGCATGAAGGTCGACGCGCCCTCGGGCACGGCACTGATGCTGGGCCAGGCGGCCGCGAGCGGCCGCGGCATACCGCTCGATGAGCACGCCGCGCGCGGCCGGGACGGCCTCACCGGCACGCGCCGCCCGGGCGACATCGGGTTTGCCTCGCTGCGGGGCGGCACCGCGGCCGGCGATCACAGTGTTAGCTTCCTCGGCCCGTTCGAGCGCCTGACGCTGTCGCATCACGCCGAGGACCGCATGCTGTTCGCCCATGGCGCGCTCAAGGCGGCGCTGTGGGCGCATGGCAAGAAGCCGGGGCATTACTCCATGGCCGACGTGCTCGGCCTGTCTGACATCTGAACGAAACGGAAAGCAGTGAATGAGCGAACGTCTTCTCGTGCTCGTACGCCACGGCCAGAGCGAATGGAATCTGAAGAACCTGTTCACAGGCTGGAAGGACCCTGATCTCACCGAGCTAGGCGTGACTGAAGCGAAGGAAGCCGGCCGTAAGCTGAAGGCGCAGGGCCTGGTGTTCGACGTCGCCTACACCTCGGTGCTGACGCGCGCGCAGCACACGCTCGACCTCATCCTCGGTGAACTCGGGCAGGAAGGCCTGCCGACTTCGAAGAACCTCGCGCTGAACGAACGCGACTATGGCGATCTCTCCGGCCTCAACAAGGATGACGCCCGCAAGAAATGGGGCGAGGACCAGGTGCTGATCTGGCGCCGCTCCTACGACGTGCCGCCGCCCGGCGGCGAAAGCCTGAAGGACACCCTCGCGCGGGCGCTGCCGTACTACGTGCAGGAGATTCTGCCCAGCGTGCTCAATGGCAAGCGCACGCTGGTCGCCGCCCACGGCAACTCGCTGCGCGCGCTGATCATGGTGCTGGAAAAGCTTTCACCTGAAGGCATTTTGAAGCGCGAGCTCGCGACCGGCGTGCCGATCATCTACCGCCTCAATGCGGATTCAACCGTGGCGTCGAAACTGGATCTGGCGGGGTAGGCCGCGATCGTGCGAGGTGCGGTGAGACCGCGCCCTCACATTCGGTGTCGTCCCGACCTTGCGCGATTGCCGACCAGGCCGGGATGACAATAGCTACTGCATTCCCAGCCGCCCCGCCTCCCAGCCCAGCATCGCCTGCTTGCGGGTGATGCCCCAGTGGTAGCCGGTGAGCGTGCCGCTCTTGCCGAGGGCGCGGTGGCAGGGCACCACGAACGAGACCGGGTTCTTGCCGACCGCGGCCCCGACGGCGCGCGAGGCCTTCGGGCTGTTGATGTTGCAGGCGATGTCGGAATAGGACACCGCGCGTCCCATCGGAATCTTCAGCAGGGTCTCCCACACCCGCACCTCGAAATCAGTGCCGATCAGGACCACGCGTAGCGGCTGGTCCGGCCGCCACAGCTTCGTGTCGAAGATGCGCTGCGCCAACGGCGCGGTGCCTTCGTGATCTTCCACATAAGTCGCTTTTGGCCAGCGTCGCGTCATGTCGGCGAGCGCGATCTTCTCCTCGCCATGGTCGGCGAAGGCCAGCCCCGACAAGCCGCGGTCGGTCGCGATCACGATCGCGGTGCCGAATGGCGAGGGATGGAAGCCGTAGCGCAGCGTCAATCCCACGCCGCCGTTCTTCCATTCGCCCGGCGACATCGCTTCGTGGGTGACGAAGAGATCGTGCAGGCGGCCGGGGCCTGACAGGCCGGAGTCGAGCGCCGCATCGAGGACGCTCGCAGAATCCCGCAGGAGCCCCTTGGCATGGTCGAGGGTGAGCGCCTGCATGAATGCCTTCGGCGTGATCGAGGCCCAGCGGCGGAACAGATGGTGCAGCTCATCGGGCGTGACGCCGGCCGCATCTGCCATCGCCTCGATGGTCGGCTGCGTCCGCCAGTTTTCGGAGATGAACGCGATCGCCCGGCGCACGGAATCATAGTCGCGCAGCGCGGCGTTCTGGGGGCCCGGCTTGGCCAGGCGCTGGTCATGTATGGCGAGTGTCATCATGACCGAAATGTAGGAGAGGGAAGGGTGCGAAACCACCCGATTTCCGATCTGGAATCAGCTGACCGGGTTGTAGGTCGGGCCGCGCTTGGCGGCGTTCAATGCCTCAAACAAGCCTTTGTAAAAGCTTGCCTTTTCGTCCGGCCCGAGGAAGCGGGCGATCTGGATCTGGTGGCCGCGCGAGATGAGGTAGAGATGCTCGATGCCAAAGTCCTCGTCGATTTCCATGTCGAGCCGGACCCAGAGCGGATTGAACGTCCATTCGGCGACCTGGCCGCGATCGCTGACGCGACGCACGCGCAATTCGGAAGGGGTGACCATGATCTCCTCGCTGGCCCGCGCGGCGCGGAAATTGGCCTTGAAGGCCCACCAGATCACGAGGACGTCGAGCCCGAAGAAGCCGAACACCGGCCAGGCGCCCATCATCAGAAAGGCGAGCCCCGTGACGAAGCTGACCACGCTCAGGAACAGCATCACGGCGAGGAAGCCGGTGCGATTCAGCGAGCGATGTGGCGTCAGCAGCGCGGAGAAGATCTGCACTTCGCGCGGATCTTCAGAAGGCTTGCGCTCAATTTCGTTGCCTGTGCTCATCGTCGCTCAGTATATCCCAATCATGGCGAAAATCACCCGCAAGCCGGTCCCGCGCAAAACTCCCGGGCTGAAGAAAAAGCCAAAGCCGGCCGTTGCGAAGCCGAGGGCTCCCGCGAAGAAATCGCTCAAAGCGACAAAACCCTGGACGCCCGCCGAAATTCACGAGGCCTTCAGCCGTTTCCGCAAGGCCAATCCGGAGCCGAAGGGCGAGCTCGAGCACGTCAACCCGTTCACGCTGCTGGTCGCCGTGGTGCTGTCGGCGCAGGCCACCGACGCCGGCGTGAACAAGGCGACGCGCGCGTTGTTCGAGGTGGCCGACACCCCGCAGAAGATGCTCGATCTCGGCGAGGAGCGCCTACGCGAGTACATCAAGACCATCGGCCTCTATCGCACCAAGGCGAAAAACGTCATTGCGCTGTCGGCAAAGGTGCTCAGCGAATTCGGTGGCGAGGTGCCGCGGACGCGCGCGGGGATCGAGTCGCTGCCCGGCGCGGGACGCAAGACCGCGAATGTCGTGCTCAACATGGCCTTTGGCGAGCACACCATGGCGGTCGACACGCATGTCTTCCGCGTCGGCAACCGCACCGGGCTTGCGCCCGGCAAGACGCCGCTCGAGGTCGAGCTCGGTCTCGAAAAGGTGATCCCCGCCGAGTTCATGCTGCACGCCCATCATTGGCTGATTCTGCACGGCCGCTACACCTGTCTCGCGCGCAAGCCGCGCTGCGAGGTTTGCCTGATCAACGATCTCTGCCGCTGGCCGGAGAAGACGGTCTGAGTGCCGCGCCGGGCGCGTCACCGCATCTGCCGCGCCGGCTCGATCAGTTCGGGCCGCGGACCGGATAGCCGCTTGTGCATGTGGACCATGAAGGCCATGCCGAAGATCGGCGTCGCCAAATTCACGATCGGAATCGAGACGAAGGCGGCGATGAAGAGACCGGCGGTGAAGATGGTTGCGGCGTTGTCGCGCCGCATCGCCTTGGCTTGCTCCGGCGGGCGGAAGCGCATGGCCGCGAGCTCGAAATATTCTCGGCCGAGCAGCCAGGCGGCAGCGAGGAAGAAGATCAGGAAGCCGGCGCCGGCGAAGAGTACCAGCGGCAACGCGATCAGATAAACCACAATCGTCAGCAGCGCGGTCTTGATGCCCTCGAGGATTGCCTGGCCGAATGGCAGCGCAACGCCCGGCCGCTCGGCGGGATAATGCTCACGCTCGACGACGTCGGCGACGTCGTCGACGAACAGGCTCGCCACCAGCGAGGTGATCGCGGGCATCAGGAAGACGCCGCCGAACACGACGCCGAGGCCCGCTGCGATCGAGACGATCCACGAGAGGACTTCAAGCGAGGAATGCCAGCCGGGCCCGAGCAGGCCCTCCAGCCAGACCTCGCCAGAGGTCGCAAACCAGCTGAGGAGCCGCTGCAGGCCGATCGCCAGGATGGTGATCAGCACCAGCGCAAGCCCGATCGATCGCCACAGGATCGAGCGCATCGGCGGCGAGATCATTTGCGACAACGCCTTCACGGCGGCATCCAGCATGGGGACCCTCTGAAATAAGCAACACGCGAGAGGTAGACACCCAATGTGGCATCGGCAAGGGCGGCTTCATTCTTACCTTCTCCCCTTGTGGGAGAAGGTGGCGCGAAGCGCCGGATGAGGGGTTGTTTCGCATTCAAATGAGAGTTGGATGTGCGGAGACATACCCCTCACCCGTCTCACCGCTCCGCGGTGAGCCACCCTCTCCCGCAAGGGGAGAGGGGTCGGCACCGCGTGTGCGGCTAGTTGCTACTCATGCCGATGGCCCTGCCTGTGCTTGCGCGCCTTTACGTGCTTGGCTTCGCCGGTCGGGATCATCACCACGCGACCGTAGCGCACGCCGCGTTCGGCGATGATGTGATCGGCGAAATGCTTGACCTCGGAGGCGGCGCCGCGCAGCGCCGTCATCTCCATGCAATTGTCGTCGTCGAGATGGACGTGCAGGGTCGCCAGCGCGAGGTCGTGATGGCCATGGAATTCCTGCACCAAGCGTTTTGAGAGATCTCGGGCGGCGTGGTCATAGACGTAGACGAGCCCCGCGACGCAGGAGCCGGTCTGCGTGGTATCCTCGCTGCTCTTCTGCAGGCCGGCGCGGGCGAGATCGCGGATGATCTCGCTGCGGTTCTGGTAACCGCGCGCTTCCGCCGCCGCGTCGATCTCCGCCAGCAGATCATCCTCGATCGTGATCGTAATTCGCTGCATCAGATATCTCTCCTCGCGTGTCGCTTGGCCTGTCCGGGCTACCTATATCTTGCCTGGCCGCGCAAGCGATTCACAACCTGGTCGCACGCAGCCGTAGCGCATTCCCGACCACGCTCACCGAGGACAGCGCCATCGCCGCCGCAGCGATGATCGGCGAGAGCAGCAGGCCGAACGCCGGATAGAGGATGCCGGCTGCGATCGGGATGCCCGCGGCGTTGTAGATGAAGGCGAAGAACAGGTTCTGGCGGATGTTGCTCATCGTCGCCTGCGACAGTCTTCGCGCGCGCACGATGCCGACGAGATCGCCCTTGAGCAGGGTCACGCCAGCGCTCTCCATTGCCACATCGGTGCCGGTGCCCATTGCGATGCCGACTTCGGCGGCCGCCAGCGCTGGCGCGTCGTTGACGCCGTCGCCGGCCATCGCGACGCTGCGGCCGGCCTTTTGCAGCTTGGCGACCACCGCGCTCTTCTGGTCCGGCAGCACCTCGGCCTCGACCTCGGCGATGCCGAGCCGGCGCGCCACCGCTTGCGCCGTGGTGCGGTTGTCGCCGGTCAGCATGATGACCTTGATGCCTTCGGCCGCGAGTGCCTTCAGCGCCTCCGGGGTCGACGCCTTGACCGGATCGGCGATCGCGAACAGGCCGGCGAGCCGGCCGTCCACGGCCATGTTGATCACCGTCGCACCGTCGCCGCGCAGCCGCTCGGCTTCGGCGTCGAGCAGCTTGGTGTCGATTCCGATCGACGACAAATATCTGGCATTGCCGAGCACGATGCTCTTGCCCTCGACCTTGCCGGTCGCGCCCTTGCCGGTCGGCGAGTCAAAATGCTCGACTTGCTCAAGAGTGAGCTGCTTCTCCTTTGTCGCGCGCACGATCGCGTCGGCCAGGGGATGCTCGCTGGCACGCTCGACGCTGGCGGCGAGGCGAAGGACGTCATTCTCGGCAAAGCCGGCAGCCGGCACGATCGCCACCACCTTGGGCTTGCCCTCGGTCAGCGTGCCGGTCTTGTCGACCACCAGCGTGTCGATCTTCTCCATTCGCTCCAGCGCCTCGGCGTTCTTGATCAGCACGCCTCCTTGTGCACCGCGGCCCACACCGACCATGATCGACATCGGAGTCGCAAGCCCGAGCGCACAGGGGCAGGCGATGATCAGCACGCTGACGGCTGCGACGAGACCGAAGGCGAGACGCGGCTCTGGTCCAAACCAAGCCCAGGCAGCGAAGGCCGCGAGCGCGACAACGATCACGGCCGGCACGAACCAGCCGGCGACCTGGTCGGCCAAGCGCTGGATCGGCGCGCGCGAGCGCTGTGCGTCGGCGACCATCTGCACGATCTGCGACAGCAGCGTCTCGCGCCCGACCTTGTCGGCACGCATGATGAAGCTGCCGGACTGATTCAGCGTGCCGGCGATCACCTTGGCTCCGCTCTCCTTGGTGACCGGCATGGATTCGCCCGTGACGAGTGATTCGTCGAGCGAAGAGCGGCCTTCGAGAAGGATGCCGTCGACCGGCACCTTCTCGCCGGGGCGGACGCGCAGACGGTCGCCAGCATGCAGCGTATCGATCTCGACCTCGTGCTCGCTGCCATCAGGCTCGACGCGTCGTGCGGTCTTCGGCGCGAGCTGGAGCAGCGCCTTGATCGCGCCCGAGGTCGCATCACGTGCGCGCAGCTCCAGCACCTGGCCGAGCAGCACCAGCACCGTGATCACGGCAGCTGCCTCGAAATAAACGGCGACCGCACCCTCATGGCCACGGAAGGTATCAGGGAATATTTGCGGCGCGACGGTGCCGAGGACGCTGTAGACATAGGCCACCCCTGTGCCCATCGCGATCAGCGTGAACATGTTGAGGTTGCGCGTCCGCAGCGACTGCCAGCCGCGGACGAAGAATGGCCAGCCGGCCCACAGCACCACCGGCGTGGCGAAGAAGAGCTGGAGCCAGTTCGACAATGTCGGATCGATCCAGCTGTGCGGGCCGGCGAGGTGGCCGCCCATCTCCAGCACCACGGCCGGCAGTGCCAGCGCCCCGCCGATCCAGAACCGCCGTGTCATGTCGGCGAGCTCGGGATTGGGACCGGCCTCCAGACTCGCGACTTCCGGCTCCAAGGCCATGCCGCAGATCGGGCAGCTACCGGGGCCGACTTGGCGGATCTCGGGGTGCATCGGGCAGGTGTAGATCGTGCCCGCGGGCATCTCGGGCTCGGGCGCCTTGTCCTTGGCGAGGTACTTGGCGGGATCGGTGGCGAACTTGGTGTGGCAGCCGGCCGAGCAGAAATGGAACGTCTCGCCGTGATGTGTGAGGTGGTGCTTCGAGGTCGTGGGATCGACCGTCATGCCGCAGACGGGATCGAGGACCTTCGTCGCGACACCGCCATGGTCATGCCCGTGATGATGATCGGAGTGGCCGGCATGATCGCCGTGGCCGCCGCAGCAGGAGGATGCCGGCTTTGCGGCCGGCGCGGCTTTCCTGGAACAGCCGCATCCGGCATGTGTTTCCTGCTTGTGATGGTCCCCGTGGTCGGCGTCGTTCATGGCGAGGCTCCGCCCTTGCAATTGATACCCTAGGGGGGTATATAGGCCCCATGCGCATGGACATCAAGACATCTGTCGGAAAACGTCTCGGCCGGATCGAGGGTCAGGTTCGCGGCCTCTCGAAAATGGTGGAGGAAGATCGCTACTGCATCGACATCGTCACGCAAATCTCGGCGGTGCGCGCCGCGCTGCGCCGGGTCGAGGAGGAGATCCTGAAGGATCACGTCGCCCATTGCGTCGAGCACGCCATCGCCAGTGGCGACAAGGCCGATCAGCGCGAGAAGATCGCGGAGCTGATGGCAGTGATCGGACGGGCGGAGCGGTAGGTTCCTACTTTCGCGATTGCAAGCCAACGGTCCGCGCGAAGCGCGGCCCGATGACAGGCTCCGCGAAGCAATCCAGAATCTCACCGCGGCGGCAGTCTGGATTGCTTCGCTGCGCTCGCAATGACTGTAGAATGACTTTGCAAAGGGACGCGCGAGATACGCCCCAGCGTCGTCCTGGCGAAAGCCAGGACCCATACCGCGGAATCTCTCGGCTGCGCGCGGTAATCGTACCCAACGCGGAGCCTTCGTCAAACTGCACTCTGGGGTAACGGGTCCTGGCTTTCGCCAGGACGACAGCGGGGAGGCGGTCTACGCCACCCTCTCCCTTGCCCGTCCCCGCCGCCGCGGGCGGTACATCGCCAATCTCTTTAGCAGCGGGAAATGCTCCGACATTCGTTCGGCCATCTCGGCAGGTTGCTTGCTCACTTCTTCAGCCGAAATTTCAGCCGGCGTCGCTTCGTCAGACGCCTCAGGAACGAGCGGCGGCGCACGGAGCGTTTCTGGAAACACACTGAATGTGCCCGCCACCTCCTCGAGCGGCTTCTGCTTGTCGGCCCAGTGCAAGGCTGTGTAGTCGAAGCCGTGCACGATGGTGGGTTTCACGACTTCGAAATAGGGCGAGATGTCGAAGTCGCGGGGCATGTAGAGCGAGGAATCGCGGATGTGCAGAATTTCGCGGCGAGCGGCGCGGCTGCCGGCCTTGGTGATCTTCGGCAGGATCGGGTAGCGCACGGCGTCGAACGCCTGCGCGATCAGCGCCGAGCAGATGATCTTGGTGGGATCGCCCGATCCCAGCGCGATCATGCGCCGCCGCCAGCGCTGTGGTATCGGCAGCGGGAACAGGAAGCGCATGAGGTCGACGATGTTTTTGGTGTCGTAGCCGAAGCCGATGCGGTTGATCGCATAACGGCAGACGGTGGTACGGTCCTCATAGGACAGCCCGACCGGGCGGCAGAGGCGGGTGTGATAGGGAAAATATTTCGACAAAGGCGCAGAGGTGACGCCCTCGCCGATATTGGCCTCGATCAGCACATGCGGCTCGCCGTCAGCCTCCTCCGCGCCCTCGATCGGACCGACATAGAGCGCAGCGTGCGACCAGGTCGACTGCGTCAGATATTTGATGATACCGGAGATGCGGTTGTTGCCTTCGACCAGCAGCACGTCGCCAGGCTCGATGACGCCGCGCAGGTGCTCCGGGTCGCTCGGCGTGAACGGCTCGTAGCCCGGCACCTCCTTCGAGAGGTACGCGGCAATCAGCTTGCCGACCGAGTCCAGGACCGTCCCCATCTCAAACTCCCCCCAGGGCCTTTTCCGGCCGTCTTTTTCCCTTCTCTATCATGGTCCAAACGTGTTGCAATTCGGTTCATCACTCTGTGAGATCAAGTACGATTGATTCACCATGATGGTTGCTGCGCAACATCAGATACGGCAAGGTTCGCGGGCTGTTCCCATACGTCGCAAGTCCCCGGAAACCATGACATGACTATCACGCGCCGCGGCTTCCTTTCGGCGTCGGCGGGCCTTGCCGCGATGCCTGTGCTGCGCGCGACCGCCGCGACCCCGCCGCGGGAGGCCGATGTCGTCGTGATTGGCGCGGGGGCTGCGGGGATTGCCGCAGCGCGGCGCATCATGGCCGCCAACCGCAGGGTTGTGGTGGTGGAAGCGGCGGCCCAGATCGGCGGCCGTTGCATCACGGATAGCACGATTTTCGGCACGCCGTTCGACCGCGGCGCGCGCTGGATGCACAATCCCGACACCAATCCGATGATCCGGCTGGCGCGCAGCGCCGGGCTCGACGTGCTGCCGGCGCCATCGGGCCAGAAAATGCGCATCGGCCGCCGCAATGCGCGCGCCGGCGAAACCGAGGAGTTCCTGGCCGCGCTGGTCCGCACCAACCGTGCCATCGACGACGCCGCGCGCGGCAAGCTGGACACCTCTTGCGCCTCCGTGCTGCCGAAGGATCTCGGCGACTGGGCTGGCGCGACCGAGTTCATGCTGGGCGCGGGCTTCGCGGGCAAGGATCTGAAGGAGCTTTCGGCCATCGACAAGGCCCGCGCGCAGGACCGCAATGGCGCGATCGCCTGCCGCCAGGGTCTGGGGACGCTGATCGCGAAACTCGGCGAGCAGGCGCCGGTGGTGCTGTCGACGCCGGTGAGCCGGATCGTCTGGAGCAATCGCGATGTCGGAGTGGAGACCCCAAGCGGCAAGATCGCGGCCCGCGCCGCCATCATCACCGTCTCGACCAACGTACTGACCTCTGGCGCGATCAAGTTCGGACCCGACATTCCGAAACGCACGCTGGACGCGGCATCGAAGCTCACCCTCGGCAGCTACGATCGCATCGTGCTGCAACTGCCGGGCAACCCGCTCGGACTGTCGCGCGACGACACCCTGATCGAGCAGAGCAATTCGACGCGTACGGCGCTGTTGTTCGCCAATATCGGCGGCTCCGTGCTGTGCTCAATCGACGTCGGCGGCTCGTTCGGCCGCGATCTCTCCGGACAGGGCGAGCAGGCGATGACGGCTTTCGCGAAGGAGTGGATCACCAAACTGTTCGGCAGCGAAGCTGCGGCCGCCGTGCAGAAGACCAGCGCGACGCGCTGGAATGCCTCGCCTTATGTCATGGGCGCGATGTCGGCGGCCGCGCCCGGCGGTCACCTCTCGCGAAAGGTTTTGACGGAGCCGATCGGCAACATGTTCCTTGCCGGCGAAGCCACGCATGAGACGCTGTGGGGCACCGTCGACGGCGCCTGGGAAAGCGGCGAACGCGCCGCGGACGCCGCGCTGCGCAAGATCGGCGCGCTCAAAGACGAGCCGGCGGATGTCCCGACGCAGTCGACCAAGAAGCGACGCGTGCCGCGGCAGTGAGGCAATCAGTCCCCAAACACTCCGCTGTCGTCCCTGCGAACGCAGGGACCCACAAACCACAGGGAGAGCTTGGCGAAGACCAGCAGATAAAAGATCTTCGTCGGGGCGGTCACTCGTGCCTAATCGATAGATCACGCGGTATGGTTCCCCTGCATTCGCAGGGGACGACAGCATTGGTTTACCGCAATATCCCATCCAGCACCGGCAGCCCGGCAATCACCGCCAGCGCGATCAACGCGTAGCAGATGCCGCGAAACACCTTCTCACTCGCGCGGCCGAACAGTGATGCACCGAACGCGACGCCGATCGCATAGACCGGGCCGACGATCAGCGAAAGCGCGAGCGACTCGCGCGAGATCAGGCCCGTGCTCGCGTAACTCACCATCGAGAAGAAATCCGACGCGCCGAAGAACAGCACGATGTTGGCGCGCGCGACGATCGGCGCAATCGGACGGCCGAGCCAATACCCGACGATCGGTGGACCGCCGGTCTGCGCCAGCCCGCTACAGAAGCCGGAAAGGCCGCCGATGCCGACCGAGAGCCAGGTGTGGTCCTTGCCGCGATAGCGCCAGCCCGACAGCAGCAGGAGCAGCAGCGCGGCGACGAAGCAGGAGATGATCCAGCGCGTGGTGACGGGCTCGAGTACGCTGAGGAAATAGGTCCCAAGGGGCACGCCGATCAGCGCGCCCAGCACGATCACGGCCGTGGCCTTGCAGTCCGCCTTGCGCCAGGCGTCGGGCAGGAGCGGCGCGGCCGCGACGAAATCGATCACGAGCAGCAAGGCAGCCACGAGCCGCGGCGCAGCGATGCTGCTCGCCAGCGGCATGAAGATCAGCGCCGAACCGAACCCGGAGAAGCCGCGGGCGGTGCCCGAAACGAACGCGACAGCGCAGAGCGCCATCGCAATGGTGAGGCTGACGTCCTTCGGCAGAAAGTCCGTCAGGCTCATCCGCGAAGAGTGCCGCCGGTCTTCTTCGTCACCTCGGCCACGACCTTCGCGGCCACAGCCTCGATCTCCTGGTCAGTCAGCGTCTTCTCGCGCGGCTGGATCGTGACCGCGATCGCGATCGACTTCTTGCCGTCATCGATGCCCTTGCCCTCGTAGACGTCGAAGACGCTGACCCCCGTGATCAGCTTCTTGTCGACGCCTTGCGCCGCGCGCACGATGTCGCCGGCCTTGACTGTGCGATCGACGATAAAGGCGAAGTCGCGCATAACAGGCTGGAACGCCGACAGCTCGATCGCAGGCTTGGCGCAGGTCGGCTTCTTCTTCGCCTCCGGAATGCGGTCGAGGATCACCTCGAACACGATCAGCGGGCCGTCGGCCCCGAGCGCCTCGAGCGCGCGCGGGTGCATCTCGCCGAAATAGCCAAGCACGTTCTGCGGACCGATCTGGATCGTGCCCGAACGCCCCGGATGCAGCCAGCCGGGGCCACCGGCGACGATCTGAAGCGCCTGCATCGGCGCGCCGGCAGCGGCGAGCACCGCCAGCGCATCGGCTTTGGCGTCGAACACATCAGCCTGCGCCGAGCCGGACCAGTGCCGGCCGAGACCTTCCGAGGACGCAAAGCCGCGGCGTACGCCGCTCGCCGCCATGAACTGATCTTGCGGGCGGTCTCCCCTGAACAGCTGCCCCACCTCGAACAGCGCGACGTCGCCAAAGCCGCGATCGGCATTGGCCTGCGCCGCCGCGAGCAGGCCCGCGAGTAGCGTCGGGCGCATGTCGGAAAGGTCGGATGCGATCGGGTTCGCCACCTCGAGCTCGCGCTGGCCGCCGCCGAACAATTTTGCCGCGGGTTTTGCGATAAACGACCACGTCACGGCCTCGACCATGCCGCGGCTCGCCAGCGCGCGCCGCGCGCGCCGGGTGCGCAGCTGAAGCGGGGTCAGCACAGGCTTGCGTGCGTCTTCGCCGCGCTCGAACGGCGTCATCGGCACTTTGTCGACACCGAAGATGCGCACGATCTCTTCGACGATGTCGGCCTTGCCGTGCACGTCGGTGCGCCAGGAGGGGACTGCGACCTTCACCACCGGACCTGGGCCCGCCATCATGAAGCCGAGATGGGTCAGGATGCGCTTCATCTCCGGCTGGGGCACCTCGATGCCGGACAGACGCTTGACTTCGGTGACCGGGAAATCGATCACGCGGTCGTCGCCGAAGGCCTTGCCGACCACGGCGGTCTCGGACGGCGTGCCGCCGCACAACTCCATCACCAGCTTGGTCGCGAGCTCGAGCCCCGGCACCATGAAGGCCGGATCGACGCCACGCTCGAAGCGGTAGCGCGCATCCGAATTCACACCGAGCTTGCGGCCGGTCTGGGCGATGTTGATCTCGTTCCACAGCGCCGATTCGATCAGAACGTCGGTGGTGTTCTCGTCGCAGCCCGAGGCCTCGCCGCCCATGATGCCGGCAAGCGATTCGACGCCGTGCTCATCCGCGATCACGCAGATATTGGGATCGAGATTGTAGGTGCGGCCGTCGAGCGCCAGCAGGCTCTCGCCCTCGCGGGCGCGCCGTACGACGAGATTGCCGCTCACTTTCTTGGCGTCGAACACATGTAGCGGCCGTGCGCGATCGAACGTCATGAAATTGGTGATATCGACCAGCGCGTTGATCGGGCGCAGCCCGATCGCGGTCAGCCGCTTCTGGAGCCATTCCGGCGACGGGCCGTTCTTGACGTCGCGCACGAGGCGCAGCGCGAAGCCCGGGCACAGCGTGGCGTCTTCGACCGTCACTTTCACCGGGCAGGGGAATTCGCCCTTGATCGGCTTGATCGTGGGGTCCTTGAACTTGCCCATGTCGGCAGCGGCAAGATCGCGCGCGATTCCGTGCACGCCTGTGCAGTCCTGCCGGTTCGGGGTCAGGTTGATCTCGATCACGGGATCGCCAAGCGCGGCCCATTCGGCGTAGCCGGCGCCGATCGGCGCGTCCGCAGGCAATTCCATGATGCCGTCATGGTCGTTGGATATCTGCAGCTCGGCCGCCGAGCACAGCATGCCGCGGCTCTCGACGCCGCGGATGGTGCCGACCCCGAGCGTGATGTCCTTGCCGGGAATGTAGGTGCCGGGCGGCGAGAACACGCTGACGAGCCCGGCCCGCGCATTCGGCGCGCCGCACACGACCTGCACCGGCGCGCCACCGTCACCGGTGTCGACCATGCAGACCCGCAGGCGATCCGCATTCGGATGCTGCTCGGCCGAGATCACCTTCGCAATGGTGAAGGGCTTCAGCGCCTTCGCCTTGTCCTCGATGTTCTCGACCTCGAGCCCGATCATGGTGAGCTTGTCGGCGAGCCTTTCCAGGGGCTCGTCGGTGTCGAGATGATCCTTCAGCCAGGAGAGGGTGAATTTCATGGCTGTGTGCCTCGGTTCTTGTCGGTGTTTACGAATTGATCTTGGTCGGTGCCAGTGTTCCCTCCCCCCTTGTGGGGGAGGGGCAGGGAGGGGGGTAAGCCGCGCGCTCTGACGGAAGCTGCCTGGCGGATTGCCTCGACAACTCCCTCAAGGTTTGACATCACCTGCTCATTCGTGAAACGCAGAACCTGAAATCCTTCCGCGACGAAGAACGCATCACGACGCTGATCTGCCTTCTGCCGTTCCTCGAAATTGTGAGATTCTCCATCGAGCTCGATAATTAGCTTCGATGAGAAGCACACGAAATCGGCGATGTAACTCCCGATCGGTGTCTGACGTCGGACGCCCAGGCCATCCATGCGATTAGCTTTCAGATATCGCCATAGCAGTGTCTCAGCGCGCGTCATCGTGCGGCGAAGTTGCTTCGCTCGGCTGCGCTGACGGTCGCTCACCACTGTGTGCGGCATCTGCGGCTACCCCCCTCCCTGACCCTCCCCCACAAGGGGGGAGGGAACGGAAAGGGTCTTTGTGGAATTGCTCCCAGCGCTGACCATCACGAGCTCAGCCCCCCAGCCAGCGTCGGTACCTCCAGCGGCTTGAAGCCGTAATGGGACAGCCAGCGGACGTCGCTGTCGAACAGCTGGCGCAGATCGGCGATGCCGTATTTCAGCATGGCAATGCGGTCGATGCCCATGCCCCAGGCAAAGCCCTGGTACTCGTCGGGATCGATGCCGCAGGCGCGCAGCACGTTCGGATGCACCATGCCGCAGCCGAGAATCTCCAGCCAGTCCTCGCCCTCGCCGAAGCGGATCTCGCCCTTGTCGCGACGGCACTGGATGTCGACTTCAAGCGAGGGCTCGGTGAACGGGAAGAACGAGGGACGGAAGCGCATGTTGATGTGGTCGACCTCGAAGAACGCCTTGCAGAACTCGTGCAGGATCCATTTGAGGTGGCCGAGATGCGAGTGCTTGTCGATGACGAGGCCTTCGACCTGGTGGAATTGCGGCGTGTGGGTCGCGTCCGAATCGATGCGGTAAGTGCGACCCGGGCAGATCACGCGAATGGGCGGCTTCTGGCTCAGCATGGTGCGCACCTGCACCGGCGAGGTGTGGGTCCGCAGCAGCATGCGCGAGCCGTCTTCCTTCGGATGAAAGAAGAAGGTGTCGTGCATCTCGCGCGCGGGATGGCCTTCCGGAAAATTCAGCTTGGTGAAGTTGTAATCATCCGTCTCGATATCGGGGCCTTCGGCGACCGAGAATCCCATGTCGGCGAAGATCGTGGTCAACTCGTCCCAGACCTGGCTCAGCGGGTGGATTCGGCCGGCCTCGGCCGCGGCATCGCGCAAGGGCAGCGTGACATCGATGGTCTCGGCGGCCAGCCGGGCATCGAGCGCCGCCGACTTCAAGACGTCGCGCTTTGCTGCGAGCGCCTCGGTGACCTTGTCCTTGGCCTGGTTGATCGCGGCGCCTTGCGTCTTGCGCTCGTCCGGCGACATCTTGCCGAGCGTTGCGAGCAGTGCGGAGATCGAGCCCTTCTTGCCAAGGGCTGCGACACGCACGGCTTCGAGCGCCGCCTCGTCCGCCGCGGCGGTGATGTCGGTGATGATCTGGGCTTCGAGCTGGGCAAGATCGGTCATGGCAATCCCTTTTGGCCAGGATGCTGAGCCGATGATCCTAGCCCGTCACACCCGGCGCGCTGCCGGGCATCCACGTCTGAGAAGTATGCTTGCGCAAGAGATGACGGCCGGGGCAGTAAGGCGGCAAGACGCGCCTCTGCCCGGGCCATCACAAGCTGAACGCTGTGCAGAGCACAGTGGAGGACGGCTACGCCGCCAGCGCGGCGTCGGCCCTGTTACGCCGCAAGCGCGGCCTTGGCCTTCTCGGCGATCGCCTGGAACGAGGCGGGCTCGTTGATCGCGAGATCCGACAGCACCTTGCGGTCCACGGTGACGCCAGATTTGGCGAGGCCGTCGATAAATCGGCTGTAGGTCAGGCCGAACGGACGGACTGCGGCGTTGAGGCGCTGGATCCAGAGCGCGCGGAATGTCCGCTTTTTGCGCTTGCGGTCACGGAAGGCATATTGCATGGCCTTCTCGACCGCCGGCTTGGCGGCGCGGATGGTGTTCTTGCGGCGGCCATAGAAGCCCTTGGCGGCCTTGTAGACTTTCTTGTGCTTGGCGTGGGCGGTCACACCGCGTTTGACGCGAGACATGACAAAAATCCTTCAGAGATGACTTCGGTTTCGGATCGCCGCGCGAACGCGGCGCGAGGTGGCAGTGATCGTGGACGCGATCAGGCGTTCGGCAAGAAGTACTTCTTGACGTTGTCGCCGTCGGTCTTGAACAGCACGCGGGTGCCGCGCAGCTGACGGATCTGCTTCTTCGTCCGCTTGATCATGCCGTGACGCTTGCCGCGCTGGGCGTGCATCACTTTGCCGGTGGCAGTCACCTTGAAGCGCTTTTTAGCGCCCGATTTGGTCTTCAGCTTGGGCATTTGGCTCTCCTATGGCCGCAACAGAAATCCGCCCGTGAAGGCGGCTGGCCGTCTAAAATGCTCGTTAGAGCGTTGATTGTGCTCAGGTTTTGCGAACGAGCGCGAAACCCGCACGAAACACCGCCACGGCAGCCCTTAATCAGCCGGGCGATGAAGGCTGGGCTTATGACAGAGCGGGAGCCAAATGGCAACGATGAACCGCCGGAACCTAGCCGCCGACTATTTGGGGTTGCTACCCCCAATGTCCACGCCTCATGTCCGGAGCAGGACCCAATGGCCCATTTCCCGCGATCGATTTCCTCTTTCTCCAGCTTTGCGCGCCCGCGCCGCCTGGGGCTGCTCGCCGTGCTGGCCGCTGCCATGGCGCCTTCAACTGCCGATGCCCGGGTCAGCGGCTATGACGGCATCTGGAATGTCACCTTCGCCACCACACGGGGCAATTGCAGCTCCGGCTACAGCGTCCCCTTCACCATCACCGGCAGCCGGGTGTCGTCCGCCGGCGGCGGCCGGGTGTCCGGCAAAGTCAATCGCGGCGGCGCTGTGGCGGTCCAGGTCTGGGTCGGCGCCACCCACGCCAGCGGCGGCGGCCGGCTCGCCGGCATGAACGGCGCCGGCTCGTGGAACGGCATCATTTCCGGCGACCGCTGTAGCGGCACCTGGCAGGCGACGAGAACCTGACAAACAAAACGGCCCGCCGGAGATCCGGACGGGCCGTTGAATTCTCAGTCCCAAAGAGCCGGCGTCAGCGCGGCGCCAGAACCATCACGACCTGGCGACCCTCGAACCTTGCGTCCTGCTCGACCTTGGCGAGCTCGGCGACGTCGGTTTTGATCTTGTCCAGAAGCTTGGTGCCGATCTCCTGGTGCGCCATTTCGCGACCACGATAGCGCAGCGTGATCTTGACCTTGTCGCCCTCTTCGAAGAACCGCTGCATCGCGCGCATCTTCACGTCGTAATCGTGATCGTCGATCATCGGACGGAGCTTGATCTCCTTGATCTCGACGGTCTTCTGCCGCTTGCGGGCTTCGGCGGCTTTCTTCTGAGCGGAATACTTGTACTTCCCGTAGTCCATGATCTTGCAGACGGGAGGGCTGGTATTCGGCGAAATCTCGACCAGATCCATGCCGGCTTCCTGAGCCATCTTGATGGCCAGGACCGTCTCGACCGTGCCTTTGTTGTCACCGGTTTGATCGATCAGCTGGATTTGCGCATTGCGGATATCATCATTGATGCGCGGCCCGTCTTTGCTGGCAGCGGGCGGAGCTTTATTAGGACGGCGAATGGGTGGTTCTCCAAAGTTGTGAAGGAAGCGGCTATCTTGAAGGAAGATGCGTTTGCCGGCAAGCAAGTCGCTCGTGCGAGAGGCGAAAAACCCTCAAATGCGAGGCATTTTGGCCACGCCCGTTGGCACGCAGACGACATAGACACCTTGGTTCTGTTCCGCAAGCGTCCCAAACGGCCAATGCCGAGGTCGGATTGTGCTGGCGGACGTGTCCAAACAGCTCAAACAGCACAGCCAGAGTAAACGTTCCATGACCGATGCAATTTCCGATACCGTGCTCGACTTCATCACCGTGGGCGAAGGCCCGTTGGCGCGCAGAATTGCGGTGCGCCGCCGCGCCGGAAAAGGCCCCGGGCTGGTCTGGCTCGGCGGATTCAAATCGGACATGCAGGGCAGCAAGGCCATGGCGCTGGATGCCTGGGCCGGGGAGCACGGCCGCGCAATGGTCCGATTCGACTATTCCGGTCACGGCGAATCCTGCGGCGATTTCGCCGATGGAACCATCGGACGCTGGCTGGAGGAGAGCGTAGCAGTGTTCGAGCGCTTCTGCGCCGGCCCGCAAATCCTGATCGGCTCGTCCATGGGCGGCTGGATGGCACTGCTGCTCGCGCGCGAGATCAAGAAGCGCCAGGAGACGCAACAGGCCGTGGCCTCGCTGTCCGGTCTCGTCCTGATCGCGCCGGCGCCCGACTTCACCGAGGAGCTGATGTGGAAGAACTTTTCGCCGGCGGTGAAGAAAGAGATCGAGACCAAGGGCCTCTGGCTGCGGCCGTCGGACTATGGCGACGGCTCGCCCTATCCGATTACGCGAAATCTGATCGAGGAGGGACGCAATCACCTGGTGCTCGGCAGCGCCATCGATCTCGGCTGCCCCATCCGCATCCTGCAGGGCGCGAAAGATCCCGACGTGCCATGGCAGCACGCCTTCGCGCTGACACATCGCCTGCCGGCTGACGACGTCGTGCTGACCATGATCCAGGACGGCGATCACCGCCTCTCCCGCCCGCAGGACATCGCGCGCATTCTTGCCGCCGTGGCGGAGATCGGGTGAAACTGCCGCTCAGCACTCGATGTCATCGTCCGACTTGAGCGGACGATCCGGTATTCCAGAGGCCGTCATACCTAAGCCGAGAAGCCGCGGCGTACTGGATGCGCCGGCAAGCCGGGGCATGACAGAGAACGGGGAGGGAGAAATGCCAATGACCACCGTCGCCATGCTGCGTGCGTTCTGCGACGCGGTCGAGCAGCGCAACGGCAAAGCGTTCGCCGCCCTCTTCACTGAGGACGGCATCTACCACGACGTCTTCTACGGTGTCTTCACCGGTCGCGAGAAGATCGCCGAGCTGATCGACGACTGGTTCTATCGCACGGCGACCGATTTCCGCTGGGACATGCACGATCCCGTCACCGACGGCACCACGCTCTATGCGCGCTACACCTTCAGCTATCGTTCGACCCTGCTGGACGCGAATGGCGCGCGGGCGATGTTCGAGGGCGTGGCGATAATGACGCTGCGTGAGGGCAAGATTGCCAGCTATCACGAAGTTGCCAACACTGCGCCGGCGTTCGTCGACCTGAAGTTTGCGCCGGAGCGGATCGCGAAGATCGTGGCCAAGCAGGGCGCCGAGCTGAAGGCGCGCCCGGAAATGCAGCGGCATTTGGCGTAACTGTCTCCACTCGTCATTCCGGGGCGCGGCCCTTGGCGCGAGCCCGGAACGACGAGTAGAGAGAGCGCTACCGCTTCGACGGATTCGCCATCGGCTTGCGCTGCGCCAGTGCGGCGACCGTGGCGGTCCCGATCGGTCCCTGTTCATCATAGAGCCAGCATTCGCCGATCGCGACGCCATCAGTGGCGTGATGGTTCACCACCTCGAATCCGATCCAGTTTGTGATCGGCAGGCGATGCAGATAGATGGTGACGTCGCTGTTGATGTAGCCGAGCCCCCTGTCGCCGGCATTGGCAAACGGGCTGGCGAAATCGGCGCCGGTGGCGACACGGACGAACGGCGTCATCGCCACGCCCGCGACGAGCTCGCGCACCTCGCTCATCCAGAGCCGGCGCGGGCCGAGCGAGCCCATATGGCCGACGATCGGGCGCGTCGTCCATTTGCCGTTCATGCCGAGCCTGGGATCGGTGGGCTTGGGAATGTCGGCCGGCTTCGGCACGTCCCAGTTCGGCGGTGACCAGACATTGCCTTCGGGATTTTGCGTCTTGCGCAGCAGCTGGCAAGACGCCCGCGCCATGCTGACGCCACCGGAGACAAACTCCGCCTCGACCACGCGGATGCGCAGGCCGTCGCGCACCAGGCGCGTCGTCACTTCAATCGGCTTGTCGATGGTCGGTAGCCGAAACATATCGACGGTGAGCCGCGCCGGCACCAATTCGGGGCCGGAATGACGCTCCTCGATGACGAAGCCGAGCAGGCCGATGATGACGCGTCCGTGCAGCGATTTCGGATCCCAGGGACCGTTGGCGACTTCCGTCGGATGGAATGTGTCGCCGTCGCGGGTAAAGAAAGGCATGTTTGTCATGAGGCGCGAGATTGAAGAAAGGCGCGGGGAAATCAAGGCCCTCAACCCTCATGGTGAGGAGGCGCGAAGCGCCGTCTCGAACCATGCAGGCTCCGCTGCGGCAGCTCGGCCTCGATCCTTCGAGATGCCGCTGCGCGGCTCCTCAGGATGAGGAGCTAACCGTGAATTCTGCGCGCCACTCCTCACGAACACTCTCGTCGGGCTCGCGATCGAGAACCTGCAGCCTCACCTCGGCAAACGCCTCGCGCTCCACCAATTGCCCCAGCGCCCACACCGCCGCCCCACGCACCAGTGGGCTTGCATCGTCGAGCAATCGCCGCGCCTCCGCAGCCAGCGCTAGCTCCCCGGAGTTGCCAATCGCGATCAGCACGTTCCGTACGAAGCGATTGCGGCCGATGCGCTTCAGCGGCGACTTCGTGAACAGCGTGCGGAATGAAGCATCGTCGAGCCGGGCCAGCGCCGCGAGCGCAGGCGCGCGCAGCTCGTCACGCGCCGCGAGCTTGGCCTCGCGACCCTCCTGCGCGAACTTGTTCCAGGGGCAGGCGGCAAGACAATCATCGCAGCCATAGATCCGATTGCCCATGGCCTTGCGAAATTCGCGCGGGATCGGACCCTTGTTCTCGATGGTGAGGTACGAGATGCAGCGCCGCGCATCGAGCTTGTAGGGCGCAGGGAACGCCGCGGTCGGGCAGATGTCGAGACAGGCCCGGCACGAGCCGCAATGGTCGATCTCTGCGTCGTCACGCGGCAGCTCGAGCGTGGTGTAGATCGCGCCGAGGAACAGCCAGGAGCCGAACTCGCGCGAGACGAGATTGGTGTGCTTGCCCTGCCAGCCCAGATGCGCGGCTTGCGCCAAGGGCTTCTCCATCACGGCCGCGGTGTCGACGAACACCTTTACGTCCGACGGCGCGGTCGCAATTAGCCAGCGCGCCAGCGCCTTCAGCCGCTTCTTGATCAGATCGTGATAATCGTCGCCTTGCGCATAGACCGAGATCGCCGCATGCGTGCGCTGCTTGAGGATCGCGAGCGGATCCTGGTCGGGGCCGTAATTGACGCCGAGCATGATCACCGAGCGCACATCCTGCCACAGTCCGCGCGGATCGACGCGGCGCTCAGGGCTCGCGGCCAGCCAATCCATGTCGCCATGGCCGCCGGAGGCGATGAATTCAAGGAAGTATTTTCCGGCGCTCTCGATCGTGCCGGGTGCAGTGATGCCGATGCAGTCGAAGCCGAGCGCGCGTGCTTCGTGCGCCAGCTGTGTCTTCAGTTCAGTCGGATCGCAATTCAGAAATCCAGGTCCACGTAAGTCCGCGACGCCGGCACCCCGGCCAGCCATTCGCTGAGGAGCGGACGGAACGACGGGCGGGATTTCACCCGCGCGTACCACGCCTTTGCTGCATCGTCCTCGCTCCATGGCACGTCGCCCAGATAGTCGATCGCCGAGAGATGCGCCGCGGCGGCGAGATCCGCGTAGGTGAGTCGGTCGCCCGCGAGGAAGTTACGCGTCTGCGCCAGCCAGCCGATATAGGCCAGATGATAGCGCACGTTTGCCTTGGCCGCGCGCATCACGTCGGCCGAAGGCGGGCCGCCACCGTCCTCCTCGCTCATGAACCGCTTGTAGATGCGCTCGGTGACGAGAGGGTGCGAGACCTCCTCGAAGAATTTTTCGTTGAACCAGGCCATCAGCCGGCGCACCTCGACGCGCTCGGTGATGGTTTCCGGCATCAGGCGCTTGGGGCCCATCGCGGCGCCATAGGCCTCGTCGACATATTCGGCAATGATCGCCGCGCCCGGTATGGGCGGCTGCTCGTCGTCCACCAGAACTGGTGTCGTGCCGGCCGCATTGAGCAGCAGAAACGCCTCGCGCCGCTCCCAGCTGCGCTCTTCGACCAGCTTCAGGTCGAGCCCGTATTCGCCCACGATCAAGCGAATGAAGCGCGAGTGCGGACAGAACGGATGATGAAACAGCGTAAACATGAAGCCTTTGACTATTTGATGGTGCTTAAGAATCCATCAATATTTGTGCGGCGCCACACTAGTCCTTCAAAACCGCGAAGCAAGGGCGTGACGTCGCATTTTGCGATTGCGGCATGGGGGCGAATAGGCGAGAAGAGCCCCGCTTTTCCAGCCGAAATGGACCGTAATATGTCAGACGCAATACGGGCAGTGATCCTCGGCATCATCGAGGGGGTGACCGAGTTCCTTCCCGTGTCCTCGACCGGCCACCTCTTGCTCGCGGAGCGCTTCTTCCAGCTTGGTGAAGGTGCCTTCTGGGATTCGTTTACGGTTCTGATCCAGCTGGGTGCGATCCTCGCGATCGTCGGGCTCTATTTCAGGAAGCTGTGGGACGTCGCGATTGGCCTGTTCACGGGCGATGCCTATGCGCGCCGCTTCGTGATCGGCGTGCTGGTCGCCTTCCTGCCGGCCGTGATCGTCGGCCTCCTCGCCGGCAAGTACATCAAGAGCATGCTGTTCAATCCGTGGGTCGTCTGCTTCACGCTGATCGTCGGCGGCGCCATCCTGCTCTGGGTCGACAAGCTCGAGCTCAAGCCGCGCGAGCATGAAGCCACCAAGTTTCCACTCTTGATGTATCTCTATATCGGCATCGCGCAGTGCGTGGCGATGATCCCGGGCGTGTCGCGCTCCGGCGCCAGCATCGTGGCCGCCATGCTGCTCGGTGCGGACAAGCGAGCGGCGGCGGAGTTCTCGTTCTTCCTCGCCATCCCCACCATGATCGGCGCGTTCGCCTACGACTTCTACAAGAACCGCGCCGAGATGACGATGGACCATATGAACATCGTCGCGATCGGCTTCGTGGTGTCGTTCATCACCGCGATCATCGTGGTCAAGACGTTCTTGACCTACGTCACCCGACACGGTTTCGTGGTGTTCGCCTGGTGGCGCGTCATCGTCGGCACGCTCGGCCTGATCGCGCTGGCGCTGGGGCGGTAAAGCCAGAAACCCTCGATCCAAATCAGCTCGCGCTGAAGTGCTCCGACGCACCTCTCCCCGCTGGGGAGAGGTGGGCATCGAGACACCCGGTTGCTGGTGTTTTCAACGCAAAATAAGCTTTTGATCGCTAATCAGTCTCCAGCCCAGGGCGGCGTGCCCGGCACAGGAGCTGAACCATGACCCTCGTCAGCGGCTGGGGGCGTTTTCCGGTCGTCGATAGCAACGTGCTGCGGCCGCGCTCGTTCGCGGCCGTCGGCGAGGCTGTCTCGGCCGGCACCGTCGCGCGCGGCAATGGCCGCGCCTATGGCGATGCCGCGATCGGCGCCGCCAGGACCGTCGCGATGACGGGGTTCGACCGGGTCAGGTGGTTCGATCCGGCGAGCGGGCGCATCCGCCTCGAGGCCGGCATGCTGCTGTCGGACCTGATCGAGACATTCGGCCCACGCGGCTTCCTGCCCTTCGTCGTGCCCGGCACGCGCTTCGTGTCGATCGGCGGTGCAATCGCTGCCGACGTGCACGGCAAGAACCATCATGGCGAGGGCGGCTTCGGTCGCTACCTCGACAGCATTTTGCTGCGCACCGGGCAGGGCGAGGTGATCGAAACCTCGCGCGAGCAGAATTCCGATGCCTTTTTCGCGACCGTCGGCGGCATGGGCCTGACCGGAATCATCCTCGAGGCGACGATGCGGTTGCGGCCGGTCGAAACCGGATGGATCCGCGAGCGGGTGATCTCTGCGTCCGATCTCGATGCCGCGATGCGAGCGCTCGACGCGGGCGATGCTGCGACCTATTCGGTGGCCTGGCTCGATTGCGCGGCGCGAGGACGCGATCTCGGCCGCGCGCTGATCTATCTCGGCGAACACGCCGGCAGAGACGAACTCGCCGCTGGCGCCGCTGCGTTTCCCGTCGGCAAAGATCCCGGCCTCGGCGTCCCCGTCGATCTGCCCTCGATCACGCTGAACCGCCTCAGCATTCGCGCCTTCAACGAGCTGTACTACCGCGTGGGCGCGCGGCGCGCCGGCGGCAGCCAAGTGGTCTCGCTCTATCCGTATTTCTTTCCGCTCGACGGCCTCAAAGACTGGAATCGCATCTATGGCAAGCGCGGCTTCCTTCAGCATCAATGCGTGATTCCGGAGCAGGGCGCGCGCGAGGTGCTCGGCGATATCCTCCAGCGCGTCGCGCATCGCGGCGATGCCTCCTTCCTCGCCGTGCTCAAGAAGCTCGGCCAGGGCGACGGCATCCTGTCGTTTCCGCTGCCCGGCTACACGCTGGCGCTGGATTTCCCGCTGAAGGGCGACATCCTGAATTTCCTCGACGAGATCGATCGCCTGGTCGTCGCTGCCGGCGGGCGGCTGTACCTCGCCAAGGATGCGCGCCAGTCGCGCGCGACGTTCGCGGCCGGCTATCCCGCCTTGCAGCGGTTCAACGCGATCCGCAGATCGCTTGATCCCACAGGCAACATCCGCTCGAAGCTTTCACAACGCCTGTTTGATGAGGTCTAGCCCGTGACGTCACGCAAGTCCGCAATTGTGCTGGGTGGCTCCTCCGATATCGGCCGCGCCGCCGCGCGCGCCTTCGCCAAGGCGGGATACGACGTCGCCCTCGCCGGCCGCGACGTCGCCACGCTGGAGCGGGATGCCGCCGATCTGCGCGCGCGTTACAATATCGAGGTCGGTCTTCACAAATTCGATGTGCTCCACACCGCGTCATTCGAGAGCTTTGTCGGCGGCCTGCCGGCGTTGCCTGATGTCGTGGTCTCGATCGTCGGCCTTTTGGGCGTGCAGGAGAACGCGCAATCCGATCTCGCCCACGCCACCACGATCATGCGCTCCAACTACGAAGGCCCGTCGCTGATCCTCGGCCTGTTCGCCGAAAAATTCTTGGGCCGCGGCACTGGCACGATCGTCGGCGTGTCCTCCGTTGCCGGCGATCGCGGCCGCGCCTCGAACTATGTCTACGGCTCGGCCAAAGCGGGCTTCTCCGCCTTCCTGTCCGGCCTGCGTGCCCGCGCCAGCCGCGGCGGCGTGCATGTCGTCACCGTCAAGCCCGGCTTCGTCCGCACCAAGATGACGGAAGGCATGAAGCTGATCGGCCCGCTCACGGTGGAGGCGCCGGTGGTCGGCGATGCGATCCTTCAGGCGGTCGAGAGGAAAATCGACGTCGTCTATGTCAGCGGCAAATGGCGCCTCGTGATGCTGATCATCAAGACGCTGCCGGAAGCGGTGTTCAAGAAGCTGAAGTTTTGACGTCTCGCCGCGCTGACGGTGCGTCCTCTGGCCCTGCTCGTCCTCCAAACTCGTCATGCCCGGGCTTGACCCGGGCATCCACGTCTTGCTGCGACCGCTGATCTGAGTGGATGGCCTCGCATAGTCGAGCAGAGCGACGCCGTTCTCCGAACGGCCCGGCCATGACGACGGAGAGAGAGTCTTTAGGCGCTCTTGCGCTGGAACTGGCCGGCCGCGCGGAAACGCCAGAGATATTGCGGGGCGATCGCCTCCAGCGAATCCGGCGTGATGCCGAGCCCTTCCAGCGTCAGGCCAGCGGCCTTCGCCGCATCCGACACGACATTGTCGCGTTCGAGCATCGTGACCTGGTCCGGCGTCAGCTTCAGTGCACCCGGCGCGAATTGCAGGAAGGCGGCCTTGAAGCGGGCGAGCCCAAACGGCAGCGGGATCAGCATTCGCTCGCGGTCCGTGATCTCGAGGATGGTCTCGATGATCTCGCGCATGGTCAGCACCTCCGGCCCGCCGAGCTCATAGGTCGCGCCGGCCTTGGCCTTGCCGTCGACGGCATCAGCGATCGCGGTGGCGACGTCGCCGACATAGACCGGCTGCATCCTGGTCTCGCCGCCGATCAGCGGCAGCACCGGCAACATTCGCCCCAGCGCGGCAAAGCGGTTGGTGAACTGGTCCTCGGGCCCGAACATCACGGAAGGGCGGAAGATCGTCGCCGACGGTACGGCGGCCAAGACCGCGGCTTCGCCGGCCGCCTTGGCCTTGGCATAGCGCGAGGGCGATTCCGCGTCGGCGCCGATCGCGGAGACATGCACCAGGCTGGCGCCGGCGGCGGCCGCCGCCTTGGCGACGGTCTCGGCGCCCTTGGCCTGGACGGCGTCAAAGGTCTGCTCGCCGCTCTCGGTGAGGACGCCCACGAGGTTGATCACGACATGCGAATCGCGCAGCGCCGCCTCGACCGAGGCCGGATAGCGCAAATTGGCCTGCACGGTGTGGACCTGCCCGACCTTGCCGGAGGGCTGGAGATATCCGGCGAGTTCCGGCCGCCGCACCGCGACCCGGATGCGGTAATCGCGCTTGCACAGGGCGCGGACGACGTTCCGGCCCAAAAACCCAGATCCGCCGAAAACCGTGACGAGCGTGTCCAGATTCGATGCCATGGGGTCGGTTCCTGCAGGTGGGTAAGGGGTTGTCAGGCTTGTATCGGGCCGGTTTGCGATGCGCAATCGGCATCCCGCAACAGGCTTCACGCATGAATTGACAACGGCGTCACCGAACCGTAGTAACCGCCTCCGTGCCCCAAACGGCATGCCCAGGTGGTGGAATTGGTAGACGCGCTGGCTTCAGGTGCCAGTGGCTTAACGGCCGTGAAGGTTCGAGTCCTTTCCTGGGCACCATTTGCAAGATTTGACGCAAAATGGGGCTGCTTCCGATCAGTCGCGATGGTAGCCGACGATCCAAGCACCGAGGTGGCATGGGTCCCTTGATGGGACAGATCAGCCCGTCCGCTCTCACACCACCCGCTTTCCCGCCCGCTCCGCCACCGCCTTCTGCACAAAGTACATCGCGCCCAGCGCGACGATCGTCGTCGCGACCACGACGTAGCCGAGCCGGTCGAAATGGATCAGCGAGCCGTCCGCCGCTTGGGCGATGATGGCGGCGGCGAGCACTGAGCCGAGTCCTCCGGAGAGCTGCTGAAGCGAGGCGCTGACCGCGCTGAACGAGCCGCGCTGGCTCGGATCGGGGATCGCCGACATCAGCGCCTGCGACGGGATCATGCGCGAGAAAATGCCGACGAACATCAAGACGTTGACGAGGATCGCGGTCGCGAGCGAGACGTGGCCGAGACGGGTGTAGACCAGCACCATGATCACCGACACGACGCTGCCGAACGCGAAGGTCGGGTATTTGCCGAACGCGTCGCTCGCCCTGCCGACCAGAGGCCCCGTGACGATGCTGAACAGGCCGGAGACGAGATAGATCGTCGGCAGATGCGCAATGTCGATGCCGAGATTGTGCACGGTGAAGGCGCTGGAGAACGGCATCAGCATGTACCCGCCGGTCGCCAGCAGCGTCGTGACGGCGAAGGCCAGCGTATAGCGCTTCTGCCCGACGGTCGCGATCAAGTGCCGGAACGGGTTTCTGTCCTGCTTCAATTTCAGATGCGCATCGACCGGCTCCATGGTGAAAGCGATGACCGCGATCGCTGCGATTGACACCACGACGATCGCGGCGAAGCAGACATGCCAGCTCCAGTGATTGGCGAGGAACAGCCCGGCGGGAATGCCGAGCACCTGGCTTGCGGCAAACGCCGTCTGGATGAAGCCCATCACGCGGCCGCGCAGGTGCAGCGGGAACAGATCGGTGATGATGGCGAGCACAACCGAGCCGATCACGCCACCGAACAATCCGGTCACGATCCTGCCGAGCAGCAGCACATGGTAGTTCTGCGCGGCGGCGCAGAGCATGGTCCCGAGCGTGAAGCCGACATAGAAGAACAGCAGCAGGCGCTTGCGACGAACCGATCGGCAAAGCCGGCGGCCAGGATGCCCGAGATCCCCGCGCTGAACGCGTAGGCCGAGACCGCGACGCCGAACTGCCCGGCCGTGATGTCGAGCGCAGGCATCAGGATGGCGCCGAGCGGCGACATGATGATGAAGTCGAGGATGATCGTGAATTGCGTGAACGCGAGCAGCGCGATGAGCAGCGCCTGATAGCGCGAAAAGCCGCGTTGGCGCTCCTGTGGGTCGTCGACGGCCGCGGCGAGCGTCTGTTCGGTCATGGCACCTGATTCAGGGTAAGCGCGGCGGGGCGCGCGAAACTGGCAGATAGGGTGGACGGCGACGATGTCCACCGGCGGCAAGGTAAAAGCTCTGCCGCAACAGGAAGCGCGGGGCGGGTTGTGGGATCCGGGCAACAGGGCGCCCGCGCGAACCCGCTCCTGTCCGGGGGAATTAAGCCGCCCTTAGCGAATGCCCTCTAGGCTCGCGACCATCCCTTTCCCCTGCTCCCCGGCCTTTGGGCCGGTCATTTTGCGTCAAGTAAGAGTGTTTCCGGATGGAGCAGCCTGCCTGGCAACATGATTCTGGCGCCCCCGCACCGTCGGCAATTGCGGCGGCTGGGCGGACGCTTGTGATCGATCTGGAAGGCGCGCTGCTGCGTTCCGAACTGCTGATGGAAGCGCTGTTCAGTGCGCCCGGCCGCATGCTGGCCCGCTTCGGCGCCGGCGGACGCCCGGGTATGGCCGCGCTCACGGATATCCTGGCGCGGGCCGAGATCGACTATGCCCATCTGCCCTATGATTCCGATGTGCTGAATCAGGCGCTGGCGGCGCGGGCGCAGGGCGCGAAGATATATCTTGTCGCCGGACGTTTCGCCGATCATGCGGCGGGCATTGCCGCACATCTTGGCTTTGACGGCGTCGTGACGCCGGCCGATCTTGCCGCGGGCCATACGCTGCCGTTCGATCGCGGCGCGATCGAGCGCATCGAGAGCCGCGGCCACAGCCACGTCAGCTGGAAAACCTGGGCCAAGGCCCTGCGCGTCTATCAATACGCCAAGAACACGCTGGTGTTCGTGCCGGCGCTCACCGCGCATCAGATGAACCTTCCAACGCTCGGCTATGCATTGCTGGCGTTCATGGCGTTTTCCGCCTGCGCGTCGGGCGCCTATCTGATGAACGATCTCCTGGATCTTTCGGCCGACCGGCAGCATCCGACCAAGCGCCATCGCCCGCTCGCGGCCGGCGATCTGCCGATCTCCGCGGCGCTAGCAGCGATTCCTGCGCTGTGGCTGTTCGCGCTTGTCGCCAGCCTCTGCATCTCGCCTCTCTTCCTGGGCGTGCTCGGCGCCTATCTCGTCACCACGATCGCTTATTCGCTCGCGCTCAAGCGCAAGATGCTGGTCGACGTCGTGACGCTGTCTGGTCTCTACAGCTTGCGCATCATCGCCGGCGCCGTCGGCGTCGGCGTGGTGCTGTCGGAATGGCTTTTGATCTTCTCGCTGTTCGTGTTCACCTCGCTGGCGCTGATCAAGCGTTTCAGCGAGCTCAGCATGCGCGAGAGCGCGGGCCTCGCCGATCCCTCCAACCGCGATTACAGGATCACTGATCTGCATGTCATCGCCGCGATGGCGGCGGCGAGCGCGATGAACGCGGCAACGGTGTTCTCGCTCTACGTCTCCTCCTCCGCGGTGACGCCGCTCTACAGCCGTCCCTGGATGCTGTGGCTGCTCAACCCGCTGCTGCTCTACTGGTTCGGCCGCGCCCTGATGATGGCGCACCGCCGCGAGATGCCTGACGATCCGATCATCTACGCTTTCCGCGACGGCCCCAGCCGCATCACGGTGGCCGCGATGATCTGCATCATGCTGGCGGCGATCTGACCGGACCCGTAAGGTCACGGCCGGCGCTTGCGCGGCCCGCCGTGAGTGGATACATCGCGGGGAATCCCGATTAGCCTATTCTGCCGACACCATTCGAGGTTTTGAAACGCCATGACCGTGCGCCTGCATCGCGGCGACCTGCCCGACCTGTCCCGCTACACCGCAGCGGTGGCGATCGACACCGAGACCATGGGCCTGAACCCGCACCGCGACCGGCTCTGCGTGGTGCAGCTCTCGCCCGGCGACGGCAGCGCCGACGTGGTGCAGATCCCCAAGGGGCACACCGACGCGCCGAATTTGAAGGCGCTGCTGGCCGATCCCGCCATCACGAAGATCTTCCACTTCGCGCGGTTCGATATCGCGGTGCTGTACCAGACCTTCGGCGTCATGACCGGGCCGATCTACTGCACCAAGATCGCCTCCCGCCTGACCCGCACCTATACCGACCGCCACGGTCTGAAGGACCTGGTGCGCGAGGTGCTCAACATCGACCTCTCCAAGCAGCAGCAGTCCAGCGACTGGGGCTCCGACAGCCTGAGCGAGCCGCAGCTCGCCTATGCCGCCTCCGATGTGCTGCATCTGCACGGCCTGCGCGAGCGGCTCGATGCCATGCTGGTGCGGGAAGGCCGCTCCGCGCTGGCGCAGGCCTGTTTCGACTTCCTGCCGACCCGCGCCCTGCTCGACCTCCAGGGCTGGGCGGAAGAGGACATTTTCGCGCATTCCTGATGCCGCTCGTGGCCGCTAGGGTCAGGGCTGCCGCCCCGTTTCGGACACTTTCGTAACGGCCTGTCGCCGGCTGCATATTTTGGCGGCGCCGGGTACAATGGGGCGTCCTTCCACCGGACAAGGCGAGCGCCACTTCAGGAGTGAATCAGGAGTCCAGGTGAATTCGGCCCAGAATCCCACCTACGACGCCGCGCTTGCGGCGAAGTTTGCCAGCGCGGCGCGCCACAGCCGCCTGGTGCGGATTCTGCGTGTCGCGGTGCCGGGCGCGGTGCTGCTCTCCATGGCCGCCATCGTCGGCGTGTCGGTCTTCAATCCGTTCCGCATGCTGATGCCGAAACTGCCGCTCGATTCCGGAAACCTGGTGGTGTCGGGCACTAAGATCACCATGGAAACGCCGCACCTCGCCGGCTTCACGCCTGACCAGCGGCCCTACGAGCTCTGGGCCAAGACCGCGACGCAGGACATCACCGACCCCGATCATGTCGATCTTTCGGATCTGCGTGCAAAGGTGCTGATGGAGGATCAATCCACCCTGTTCCTCGACGCCCGCACCGGCCGTTTCGACAACAAGCAGCAGCAGCTCGATCTGCACAAGGACATCTTGCTGCGCACCTCGACCGGCTACGAAGCGCGGCTGAACTCGGCCTTCGTCGACATGAACAAGGGCACGGTCACCTCCGACGAGCGCGTCGACGTCAAGCTGACCAACGGCACGCTGACCGCGGACCGGCTGCGGATCACCGAGGGCGGCGATCTCATCCGCTTCGAAGGCAATGTGGTGATGCACCTGGACAAGCTGGACGACCCCGCCGCCGCACAGCCTGCGCCCCCGGCCGAGCCTGCGCCACCTGCAAAGACGCGTACGCCTCAGAACAAGTCTGCCAATTCAAAGTGATTTCCATGATCAGTTTTTTTTCGCGCAGCGACTACATGCGGAGTGCCGTCCTCGGCACAGCCGTGCTTGTCGCCGCCGTCGTTGCGGTGGTCGCTGGCGGGGCCGCCATTGCACAGAGCACGATGCAAGGCGTGCCCAACGCGATGCAGGGCTTTTCGCAAAACCGCGACCAGCCGATCCAGATCGAGGCCGCCTCGCTCGAAATGCGCGACAAGAAGAAGGAGGCGACCTTCGCCGGCAATGTGAAGGTCGTGCAGGGCGACACCACCATGACCTCGAAGACGCTGGTGGTGTTTTATGAATCGGGCGGCGGCGACAAGCCGGCCGTGCCGCAGCCGGCGGCCAAGGGCGCGAAGGCGGCACCGATGCAGTCGACAACGCCCGGCCCGGGCGGCAGCTCCGCGATCAAGCGGCTGGAGGCGCGCGGCAATGTCGTGGTCACTCAGAAGGACCAGGTGGTAACGGGCGAGACCGCCGTGTTCGACACCAAGACCAACCTCATCACCATGCTCGGCGGCGTGGTCTTGACGCAGTGCAAGAACGTGCTGCGCGGCGACCGCCTGATGGTCGACATGACCACGGGCGTGTCGCGGGTGGAATCCGAGAGCGGCCGGGTCCAGGCCCTGCTGCCGCAGGGCGGCAGCAATGATTGCGGGCAAGGCGCCAAACCCGGCACAGCACCGCCTCTGCAGTTGCCCGGCGCAAGTAAACAAAAGTAAATTCAATAACTTGCTTTGGTTGCTCCCGATCCGAGGTTGAAGCTTGCCCGGCAAGACTGTATCTAGCGCGAAGGGCTTTCGAAGCGGGGTTCGCCGCTTTTCGGGCGTGTTTCACTGGGCATGAGACATCCCTCACTCAGGCTGCACCGGCGGATCGCAAAGACCGGGGCGGCAGATCGCGGGATCACGCGCGGACCATCGTGCAGGATTGTCGTGCAGGATCGTCGTGAAAGGCTAGAAGGCGGGGATGGTCGATCTCTTCAGCATGTTCCGTCGGCGACCCGCCAAACGCGGCCGGCCAGGATTTGCGCGTCAGGACATCAGCGCGCTCGGTGACGATGTCGGCGGTCTCGTCACCAGCCCGGTGCGGGATGCGCCGCCGACCGCCCGGAGCCAGCCGGTGCGTGCGCCCGACCAGTTCCAAGGAGACCATCACGCCGACTATCAGGCGGACTATCGAGCCGAGCCGCCGCGTCCGCAGGCGGTTCACCCGGTCAGGGCCGGCAGCAGATCCAATGGTACAGGCGGGCAGCTGCTGCGGCGGCCCGGCTTCCTGGCTGTGCACAGTGTGGAAAAGGCCTTTGGCAGTCGTCAGGTGGTGCGCGGCGTCAGCATCTACGTGCGCCGCGGCGAAGCGGTCGGTCTGCTCGGCCCGAACGGCGCCGGCAAGACCACCGTGTTCTACATGATCACCGGCCTGATCAAGGCCGATCGCGGCGCGATCGAGCTTGACGGGCACGATGTCACCAAGCTGCCGATGTATCAGCGCGCACGGCTCGGCATCGGCTATCTGCCGCAGGAGGCCTCGATCTTCCGCGGCCTCACCGTCGAGCAGAACATCCGCGCGGTGCTCGAAGTGGTCGAGCCCTCGCGCAAGAAACGCGAGCACCAGCTCGATTCGCTGCTCGACGAGTTCAACATCACGCGCCTCAGGAAATCGCCGTCGATCGCGCTATCAGGTGGGGAGCGCCGCCGCGTCGAGATTGCGCGCGCGTTGGCGACACGGCCGAACTACATGCTGCTCGACGAGCCCTTCGCCGGCATCGATCCGATCGCGGTCGGCGACATCCAGGACCTCGTCCGCCATCTGACCAATCGCGGCATCGGGGTCTTGATCACCGACCACAATGTGCGCGAAACGCTCGGCCTCACCGATCGTGCCTACATCGTCTATGCCGGTGAAATCCTGACCGAGGGTACCCCGGATGAGATCGTCGCCGATCCGGACGTGCGCCGGCTTTACCTTGGCGAGGAATTCCGCCTCTAGCCTGTTTTTGCGCGGCGTCAAGGCGTGTACATCGGGCCCGGACTAGGATAAGCAAAAATCGGACCAATTTTGGGAACGGTTCTTGCTTCATGGCGCTTACGCAGAGATTAGAGTTCCGGCAATCGCAGTCGCTGGTCATGACGCCGCAGCTGATGCAGGCGATCAAGCTGCTGCAATTGTCCAATCTCGATCTCACGACTTTCGTGGAGGAGGAACTCGAGCGTAATCCCCTGCTGGAGCGGGCCAATGACGAGGCCGGCGGCGCTGAAGCGACCGCGGAGGCCAGCCAGTTCGGTGATGGTGACGAAGGCGGCCACGGTGATGGGGTTGGTGACGACGGCTTTGGCGGCAGCGCCGAGGCGTTCGAGCCCGGACAGGAAGAATGGATGAGCAAGGATCTCGGCACCCGCGCCGAGATCGAGCAGACCCTGGACACCGGCCTCGACAACGTCTTCTCCGAGGAGCCGGCCGAGGCGGCCGCGCGCAATGCCCAGGACGCCGCGCCGACCACTTACACCGAGTGGGGCGGTGGTGCCTCCGGCGATGAACCCTACAATCTCGAAGCCTTCGTCGCGGCAGAGAGGACCCTGTCGGACCATCTTGCCGAGCAGCTCTCGGTTGCCTTCACCGCGCCGGCGCAGCGCATGATCGGCCAGTAC
>NZ_JADPKA010000062.1 GCF_023073715.1 Bradyrhizobium sp. 164 | reverse complement strand
GAGCGACTGCTTCGCAGGCATGGCGTCGAAGCCGACAAGTCGATGCTCTCGCGCTTCTTTGCCGGTGAGGGCATCAGCTTCAAAAAAAACCGTGCACGCCAGCGAACAGGATCGTCCCGACGTCGTTGAGCGCCGACAAGCGTGGCGGTGCGCGCAAACCAGCCTTGGCGGTCGGCTCATCTTCCTCGACGAGACCTGGACGACGCCGGCGATGACGCGTCGTTACGCCTGGGCCAATGTCGGCACACGCGCCTTGGGCCATGCGCCGCACGGACATTGGAAGACGACGACGTTCCTTGCCGGCCTGACCTGCGAGGGGCTGATAGCGCCGTTTGTGCTCGACGGGCCGATCAACGCCGAGTGCTTCTTCGCCTATGTCGAGCAAGTCCTCGTCCCCGCGCTGCGCGAAGGCGACACGGTGATCCTCGACAATTTGTCGAGCCATAAGAATGAAGCGGCCGCGCGTCTCATCGCCGGTGCCGGTGCGCGGCTCCTGTTCCTGCCGCCCTACAGCCCCGATCTCAATCCGATCGAGATGGCCTTCGCCAAACTCAAGGAACTTTGCGGCAAGCCCAAGCTAAAACCGTCGATGCCCTCTGGGACCTCATCGGCCGCACTCTCTGCCTCTTTACCCCTGAAGAATGCGCCAACTACATCCGTGATTGCGGGTATAATCCGCTTTGATCGCAACTCGCTCTA
>NZ_JADPKA010000045.1 GCF_023073715.1 Bradyrhizobium sp. 164 | reverse complement strand
CAGGCAACGCCGCAGGGCAACCCGCTGACGCTGGTCAAGGGCGTGCGCGCGCTGTTCCCCGAGCTCGAACGCAATCTGCCGCCCTCGATGAAGATGAAGGTCGCCTACGACTCGACCAAGTTCATCCAATCCTCGATCGACGAGGTGGAGAAGACGCTGGGCGAAGCCGTGATCATCGTGATCGTGGTGATCTTCCTGTTCCTCGCCTCGCTCCGCTCGGTCATCATTCCTGTCGTCACCATCCCGCTGTCGATGATCGGCGTCTGCACCCTGATGCTGGCGCTGGGCTTCAGCTTCAACCTCCTGACCCTGCTCGCGATGGTGCTCGCGATCGGCCTCGTGGTCGACGACGCCATTGTCGTGGTGGAGAACATCCACCGCCATCTGGAGGAGGGCAAGACGCCGGTACAGGCGTCGCTGCAAGGCGCGCGCGAAATCGTCGGCCCCGTCATCTCGATGACCATCACGCTAGCGGCCGTGTACGCACCGATCGGCTTTCTTGGCGGTCTCACCGGTTCGCTGTTTCGCGAATTCGCCTTCACGCTGGCGGGCTCGGTGATCGTGTCGGGCGTGGTCGCGCTGACGCTGTCGCCGATGATGTGCTCGGTGCTGCTGAAGAACACCGAAGAAGGCCGGTTCTCCAAGCTTGTGAACCGGGTGTTCGGCGCCATCACGCGGTGGTACGGGCGCAAGCTGGACCG
>NZ_JADPKA010000004.1 GCF_023073715.1 Bradyrhizobium sp. 164 | reverse complement strand
AACCACAGACCCCATCAGGCCTTGGCAGGACAAACTCCCAAGGCCTTCGCCGCTACCAAGACCACCGCGATCCAATCAGCGAATTATTGAACATCGACAATTGCGAGCGCAGCGAAGCAATCCAGAGTCTTTCCGCGGAGGGATTCTGGATTGCTTCGCTCCGCTCGCAATGACGCGGAGAGGCCGGTCGGCCGCTCCAGCATTCCTGCCTGGCTCACATTCGCGACGACAACGGCGGGCCTACACCCCCGCCATCATCACGTATTTGATCTCGACATATTCGTCCATGCCGTGATGTGAGCCTTCGCGCCCGAGGCCGCTCTCCTTGACGCCGCCGAAGGGGGCCACTTCCGTGGTGATGAGGCCGGTGTTGACGCCGACCATGCCTGATTCCAGCGCTTCGGCGACGCGCCAGACGCGACCGAGATCGCGGGAGTAGAAGTAAGAGGCGAGGCCGAACGGCGAGGCGTTGCACATCGCGATGACATCCGCTTCGTCCTTGAAGCGGATGACGGGCGCGAGCGGACCGAAGGTTTCCTCCTGCGACACCAGCGAGTCCGGCTTGACGTCGGCAAGCACCGTCGGCTCGAAGAACGAGCGTCCAAGCTCGCTGCGCTTGCCGCCGGCGACGACCTTTGCTCCGCGCTTGACGGCGTCGGCGATATGGCGCTCGACCTTGTCGACCGCCTTCATGTTGATCAGCGGACCCTGCATGACACCGCTCTCGGTGCCGTCGCCGATCTTCATCGCCGCGACCTTCTTCGACAGTTTCTGCACGAACTCGTCGTAGATCCCGTCCTGGGCGTAGAGTCGGTTGGCGCAGACGCAGGTCTGGCCCATGTTGCGGTATTTCGAGACGATGGCGCCTTCGACTGCCGCGTCGATGTCGGCATCGTCGAACACCACGAACGGCGCGTTGCCGCCAAGCTCGAGGCCGAGCCGCTTCACGCCGACGGAGGCCTGCTGGTAGAGGATCTTGCCGACGGCGGTCGAGCCGGTGAAGCCGACGAAACGCACCGCCGGATGCTCGCACAGCACCTTGCCGATCGGCGGCGCGTCGCCCGTGATGATGTTGAACACGCCTTTGGGCACACCAGCCTTCTCGGCAAGCGCCGCGAGCGCCAGCGCCGAGAGTGGCGTTTCGTTCGCGGGCTTCAGCACCACGGTGCAGCCGGCCGCGAGCGCCGGCGAGACCTTTCGCGTGATCATCGAGTTCGGGAAATTCCACGGCGTGATCGCGCCGCAGACGCCGATCGGCTGCTTGATCGCGAGCAGCCGCGCATCGCTCCGCTGCGTCGGAATGGTCTCGCCATAGACGCGCCTCGCTTCCTCCGCGAAGAACTCGACATAGGCGCCGCCGATATCGACCTCGCCGAGCGCCTCGGCGAGCGGCTTGCCCTGCTCGGAGGTGAGGATCAGCGCCAGGTCCTCGCGGTTGGCGACGATCAGCTCGAACCATTTGCGCAAGATGTTGGAGCGCTGCTTGGCGGTGAGCTTGGCCCAGGCCGGAAACGCGCGCTCGGCGGCTTCTACCGCCTTGGTGGTATCGTCCGCGCCAAGTTGCGGGACTTTTGCAAGCTCGATGCCGGTGGCGGGATTGTTGACGGCGAAAACCGGCGAGCCGACCCAGACGCCATCGATGTAGCAGGCTTCCTTCAGCAGCGACGGGTCCTTCAACCGGTCGCGCAGATTGGACGAGGCTTGCGGGGCGCGGGCGGCGGCGGTCGGGGTCATGGCGTTACTCCTCAGGGGGCGATCGGATCGGCCCGGAATATAGGGGCAGACGGCGCGCAATGCACCGCCCGGCAACGCACATCTGCTGGGAGTTAAACTGAGAGCCGCAGGTCCCTTATCTCTCTCCAGCCGGGAGAGGTAAGGCATCGCGATCGCCGACATAGCTAGGCCGCGCCGCTCAGGTAAGTCTCGCGGCGGCCGATCATGCGCTCGGCTGCGGCCTTGGCGTCGGCCTTCGAGGATGTCGCACAGGTGCGGTATTCGAGATCGGGGACATGAGAGGTGTCGCGGCGACCGAACCAGGATTTTGAACCGACCGGCAGCAATGCGAGCGCCTGCGCCAGGTTGTCGACCGCGCCGAAGGAATACAGCGCGCCGGTACCGGCGATGCGGACTTCGTAGATCCCTGGCGAAATAGGCGCCTCCAGATTCTCGCCCCGTCCGGGACGGGGATAGCGCTTCCATTCACTCCAGGTCGAAATCATCTGAGGTCCCCCTCGCCGGTCGGCAACATTTGCATCAAGTCTTAATCGGTCCATCGATCGGGCCGGGTGCTGAACGCGACAGCTCACGAAATGTTTCAAGCGCTCGAAAACTCACGAACATATTGCCTGAAGCCATTCAAGGTGAGCGCGAAGTGCGGTCGTCCACCGCAGATTGTGTCACCGTTCAGCCGCTGTCGTGCTGCGCTGGTCGGGGGCCGTCAAGTCACGACATCGCGACCGCCGCGGCAGTTGAGATGCTTGCTGCACGCGACCTCCGGGAGGACAATCGATCACTTCCAACAATAATCAAACCGGAGGAAACCCGCATGCAAAGCCAAGCCCAGATCGACGAAGTTCTGCGTCAGAAGAGCGACGCCAAGGAAATTCCCGGCGTCGTCGCCATCGCCGCCAGCGGCAACGACGTGCTGTATCAGGGTGCGTTCGGCAAGCGCGACCTATCGAAGCCCGACGCGATGACTGCGGACAGCGTGTTCTGGATCGCATCGATGACGAAGGCGGTGACCACTGCCGGCGCGATGCAGCTCGTCGAACAGGGCAAGCTGTCGCTGGATGCGCCGATCGGCGAAGTGCTGCCCGACCTTGCCGAGCCGCAAGTGCTCGAAGGTTTCGACGCCAAGGGCGAGCCGAAGTTGCGGCCAGCTAAGGGGCAGATCACGCTGCGCCAGCTCATGACCCACACCGCCGGCTTCTGCTACAACATGTGGAACGGCGATCTCGCGGTCTATCTGGACAAGACCGGCATTCCCGCCATTACCACCTGCCAGAACGCGGCGCTGAAGACGCCTATCATGACCGATCCCGGCACGCGCTGGGAATACGGCACCAATATCGATTTCGTCGGCAAGGCGGTGGAGGCCGTCAGCGGCAAGCGGCTCGATGCCTATTTGCGCGATAATATGTTCGCGCCGCTCGGCATGAGCGACACCGCCTTCAAGATCACCGACAGCATGCGCAAGCGCCTGGTCGGCATGCATGCGCGCGGCGAGGACGGCCAGTTCGCATCGATCCCGTTCGAACTCGAGCAGGAGCCGGAATTCCACATGGGTGGCGGCGGCCTCTATTCGACCGCCGGCGACTATATCAAATTCACCCAGATGATTCTCAACAAGGGCCGCGGCAACGGCAACCAGGTGCTGAAGGCGGAGACGGTCGCGACGATGGGGCAGAACCACATCGGCGATCTTGCCATGGGCAAGATGACCACGGCGGCGCCGATGTACACCAATGACGTCGATCTCTACCCGGAGCAGATCAAGAAGTGGGGTCTCAGCTTCATGATCAACACCGCCAAGACCGCGGAAGGGCGTAGCGCAGGCAGCCTGGCTTGGGCGGGCCTCGCCAACACCTATTACTGGATCGACCCTTCGCGCGACGTCACCGGCGTCATCCTGATGCAGCTGTTGCCGTTCGCCGACGCGAAATGTTTGGAGGCGTTCGCGGGCTTCGAGCGAGGGGTTTACGCCGGGCTCGATGCTGCTGGGAGCGGGCAGAAGGCGGCGTGAGGAGCTGATGCTCTCGCCATTCGCGGCGGATCGGCTGTGTCGAAGTGAGACGGCGGCAGAGACGTGAACTCCCATCCTGCCCTGGAGGGGGAGGATCGGTTCGCATGTAGCAAGGCTGCATGCGAACCGAGGTGGGGTGAAACCGCGGCGAAGATCTCATGTAGAAGGCCATGTAAAGGCCGCGAATGCACGCGAGCCAGAACGCACCACCGAACGCGCTGAAAGACCTTCACCCCACCCCGCTCGCGCTGCGCGCGATCGACCCTCCCTCTCCAGGGGAGGTAGGAGCTACCCCGTCACCCCGCGCTGCTCCGCGAGCTCCTTCAGCGATACCTGCGGGCGGGCGCCGATATGCTGGATCACTTCGGCGGCGGCGAGCGCGCCGAGCTGGCCGCACTGCTTGTAGGGCAGGTTGCGCGCCACGCCATAGAGGAAACCCGCGGCGAAGAGGTCGCCGGCGCCGGTGGTGTCGACCACCTTGTCGACCGGGAATGCCGGCGCGGCAACGGAATCTTCCGCTGACACCACCATGCAGCCCTTCTCGCTGCGGGTGACGACGCCGAGATTGACGTCGTTGCGCAGCTGCTTCAGCGCGGCATCGAAGTCGGACGTCGTGTAGAGCGAATGCAGCTCGGCCTCGTTGGCGAACACGATGTCGACGGTGCCGTTACGCATCAAAGACAGGAACTCGTCGCGATAGCGATCGACGCAGAAGGAATCCGACAGCGTCAGCGCCACCTTGCGCTTGGCGTCATGGGCGATCTTGGCCGCCTTGACGAAGGCGTCCTTGGCGTTCTTGGGGTCCCAGAGATAGCCTTCGAGGTAGACGATGCTGGCGCCAGCGACCTCGGCTGGATCGATATCGGCGGGCGACAGATCCTGCGCCGCGCCGAGATAGGTGTTCATGGTGCGCTCGCCGTCGCCGGTGACCAGGATGTAGGAGCAGCCGGTGGCGGGGCCGTCCGTTGCGGCTGGCGTGTTGAAAGCGACCCCGGCGGCGCGGATGTCGTGGATATAGAGCTTGCCGATCTGGTCGTCCTTGACCTTGCCGACATAAGCGGCGCGTGCCCCTAAGCTGCCGATGCCGACGATGGTGTTGGCGGCCGAGCCGCCCGAGACTTCCGTCGCCGGGCCCATGTCCTTGTAGATGGCGGCCGCCCGTGCCTCGTCGATCAGGGACATGCTGCCCTTGGTCATGCCATGCTTGGCCAAAAAGGCCTCGTCGGTCCTGACCAGCACGTCGAACAGCGCGTTGCCGATGCCGAGAACGTCATATTTCACGTCAGCCATTCACCTTGATCCTGTTGCCCGATTGCCATTACCGGGGAAATCCGCTTCCTGTCGGCCTGAAATCCGGTTCGCGGCCTATCACGACCAGCCCTTCGCGGGCAAGCAACGGTATTATTGCGCCCGATGATCCGCTCCTTCCTGACCGTCTCGACGGGAACGCTGGCCTCGCGGCTGCTGGGCTTTGCCCGCGATTCCCTGATTGCGGCGCTGCTCGGCACCGGCGCCGTGGCGGACGCGTTCCTGGCCGCGTTTCAACTCGTCAACGTGGTGCGCCGGCTGCTCAGCGAGGGGGCGCTGAATGCGGCGCTGGTCCCGGCCTGGTTGCGCGTCCGCGACCGCGATGACGAGACGGCTGCGGCGGCATTCGCGGGACGGGTGCTCGGCACGGTCTGCGCGGCCCTGGTCGCGATCTCGATCGGCATTGCAGTGTTGATGCCGCTGATCATCACGGTGATCGCGCCGGGATTTCTCGGTAGCGGGACGCTCGATCTCGCCGTGCAGAACGCGCGGCTGATGCTGCCTTATCTCGCTTTCGCCGGCCCCGTCACCGTGCTGATGGGGCTGCTCAACGCGCAAGGGCGGTTTGCGCTGACGGCGTTCTCGCCGCTGCTGTTCAACATCGCGCTGATCGCCGCGATCGCGGCGCTGTTGCTGTGGCACGCCGATGCGGCCCTCGCTGGGTGGATGCTCGCCGCCACCGTCGGTATTGCCGGTCTGCTGCAATTGCTGATGCTGCTATCGCAGCGAAGCGCGCGCCTTGCAACGCCACTGCGCGTGAGTTTTGACAAGGAGATGCGGGCCTTTTTTGCCAAAGCTATTCCCGGCATGATCGCAAGCTCGGGCCCGCAATGGCTGATCGTCGCGGGCGCGATCATCGCCTCCGCAACACCGTCGGCCGTATCCTGGCTCTATTTCGCCAACCGCTTGGTCGAGCTGCCGCTTGGCATCGTCGGCGTCGCCATGGGTACGGTGCTGGTGCCGGAGCTGACCCGCGCGGTCGGTAGCGGCGACCACGTCGCGGTGGCGCACGCGGAATCGCGTGCGCTGGAGCTGGCGACTGGCCTCGCCGTGCCGGCCACGTTCGGTCTGATCGTGCTGGCCGACCCGATCGTACGGCTATTGTTCGAGCACGGCGCCTTCAGCGCCGATGACAGCGCGGCCACCGCGCAAGCACTGGTGTGGCTGGCGCTGGGCCTGCCGGCGCATGTGCTGATCAAGGCGCTGTCACCGGCCTTCTATGGCCGCAGCGACACGATGACGCCGCTGCGCGCAATCGCCAACGGTTTCGTGGTGACCGTCGTACTCGCGCTCCTGCTCGGTCATGTCTTCGGCGCGAGCGGGATCGCGGCGAGTATCGCGGCCGGTGCCTGGAGCAGCGCGCTCTCGCTGCTCCGGAAAGGCACGAGCGAGTTCGGCTTCTCGGTTGACGCGAGCGCCCGCACGCGATTGCCGCGGATCGTGCTGGCCGCCTCGGCGATGGGCGCCCTGCTCTGGCTGACCAGGGGTCTCGTACCTGCCGAGACCCATGGCTTCATCAAATTCGTCGCGCTGGGTGTGCAGATCGCGACCGGGATCGTCGTCTACGGCCTGCTCCTGCAAATTCTCGGCGCAGCCTCCTGGCGCGAGGCGGTTAACGCGTTGAAACGACCGGCCTAAATCGCGAGCCGCCCGAATTGCCCTTGACGGGGCTGCGCCGCTGTTGGAAACGACGGCCGAATAGCTTCAGGAAGGCTTGCCAGGAAAACTAACCATGCCATTCGTTGAACGGGTATTTTCGGGCGTCCAGCCGACGGGCAATCTGCATCTCGGCAATTACCTCGGCGCGATCGTCAATTTCGTGAAGATGCAGGAGACCCACAACTGCATCTATTGCGTCGTCGACATGCACGCGATCACGCAAGGGGTCGACGTCTGGGGCGGGCCGGCCGAGCTCACGCGCAACACCCGCGAGGTGACCGCGGCGTTCATCGCTGCCGGCATCGATCCCAGGAAGCACATCGTGTTCAACCAGAGCCAGGTCTCGGGACACGCCGAGCTCGCCTGGATCTTCAATTGCGTCGCGCGCATGGGCTGGCTCGGCCGCATGACCCAGTTCAAGGAGAAGGCCGGCAAGGACCGCGAGAACGCCTCGGTCGGGCTGTTCGATTATCCCGTGCTGATGGCGGCCGACATCCTGCTCTACCGCGCCACCCACGTGCCCGTCGGCGAGGACCAGAAGCAGCATCTCGAGCTGTCGCGCGACATCGCGCAGAAGTTCAACAACGATTTCGGCGACTCGATCCGCAGCCAGGGCGGCAATGACGGCCTGTTCTTCCCGCTGCCGGAACCCCTGATCACGGGTCCGGCAACGCGCGTGATGAGCCTGCGCGACGGCACCAAGAAGATGTCGAAGTCCGATGCGTCGGACAATTCGCGCATCAATTTGACCGACGATGCCGACACCATCGCGCAGAAGATCCGCAAGGCGAAGACCGATCCGGAGCCGCTGCCGACCGAGGAGAAGGGCCTGGAGGCACGCCCCGAAGCCGACAATCTCGTCGGCATCTTCGCCGCGCTCTCCGGCCGCTCCAAAGCCGACGTGCTGCGCGATTTCGGCGGCGGCCAGTTCTCCAGCTTCAAGAACGCGCTGGCCGAGCTGTGCGTGACCAAGCTCGCGCCGATCGCGGGCGAGATGAAGCGCCTCGTGGCCGACCCCGGCCATATCGACGCGATCCTGAACGAAGGCTCGGACCGGGCCCGCGCCATCGCCGACGAAACGATGAAGCTTTCGAAAGACATCGTCGGCTTCATCCGCCGGCGCTGATCAACGCGTCTGGCCGGCGTCATAGCGCCGGCCACTCCCCTCTCCCAAACATTGCGGGAGTGTGGCAGCATGCCAGCCGTGCACACGCCGGGACATGCATGACCAGCAAGCGACTTTGCTTCGAGCCGGGTCACAAGCCCAAATGCCTCGTCGTCGTCGATGACACCGCCGAATGGGATCGCGCGGTTTATTACGCCAGCCGCTGGGCGATCCGCGGCGGCGGCGGCGTGGTGATGCTTCGCATCATCGAGCCCGACCAGCAGAGCCAAGAATGGCTGGGCGTCGCCGACATCATGCGCGCCGAGGCGCATGAAGCGGCGGAAGCCGCGCTCGACCGCGCCGCCGGGAGAGCCAACGGGATCGCGGCGATCACGCCGGAACGGGTGATCCGGGAAGGCGCCGCGATGGAACAGCTGCTCGCAGTGATCGACGAGGACCCCGACATCGCCATGCTGGTGCTGGCCGCAAGTCCTGGTGCGGAGGGACCGGGGCCATTGGTCTCGCTGCTTACGCATGCGCTTGGAACGTTTCCCGTTCCTGTGACGATCATCTCGGGTGCGCTGAGTGACCAAAGCGTGGACTCGCTGTCGTAGCGGTGCCTCTTACCCTCCCCTGGAGGGGGAGGGTCGGCACGCGATCGAGCGAAGCGAGACGGGTGACGGGGTGGGTGATCTCTCCGCTCGGGCACCGCATCCCTGGAGAGACACCCCGCTATGCATTGCGCTTCGCTTCATGCGTAGCGACCTTCCCCCTCCAGGGGAGGGTAAATGGCCCAAGTCTCTGATTTTCATTAACTAATGTCTCTTCTCCCCTTGATCGTGCGTTCCCCATCGCCATCTGCTAGGGAAGAGAGCACGCGCCGGCCTTGAACCGGCGACGTCTGGAGAGAACCATGTTCATTCAAACCGAAGCCACCCCCAATCCCGCCACGCTGAAGTTCATTCCCGGCCGCGTCGTCGTCGACGGCAGCCCAATGGAATTTTCGAGCCGCGAAGCCGCAAGCCGCTCGCCCCTCGCCGAAAAGCTGTTCGACGTGCCCGGCGTCACCGGCGTGTTCTACGGATCGGACTTCATCACCGTGACCAAGGCGAGCGGTGAGTGGCAGCAGCTCAAGCCCGCAATCCTCGGCGCCATCATGGAGCACTATATGTCCGGCGCGCCGCTGCTCGCCGACGGCACAGCGCAAAGCGATGCCGAGCTCGACGACGAGGACGAGTTCTTCGATGAGGCCGATGCCGAGACGGTCGACATGATCAAGGACCTGATCGAGACCCGCGTGCGGCCGGCGGTCGCCAATGACGGCGGCGACATCACCTTCCGCGGCTTCAAGGACGGTATCGTCTATCTCAACATGAAGGGCGCCTGCTCGGGCTGCCCGTCGTCCACCGCAACGCTCCAGCACGGGATCCAGAACCTCTTGAAGCATTTCGTGCCCGACGTCATCGAAGTCCGGCCGATGTGAGTTGCACGGTCTGCGCATCGATTTCGCGCCGTCATGCCCGGGCTTGTCCCGGGCATCCACGTTTTTTGGGGCCGCAAAGTCGTGGATGGCCAGGTCAAGCCCGGCCATGACGGCCAGAACTTTAGGCATCATCCAATTGCCAATGCTATGATCGCGTTATGCTGATCCTCGCCATCGATACTGCGCTCGACGCCTGCGCGGCCGCGGTGCTCGACACCGAAACGGCCGAGCTGCGCGCGCAGGAATCGGTGCCGATGAAGCGCGGGCATGCCGAAGCGCTGATGCCGCTGATCGCGCGGGTGATGAAATCGGCAGAGCTCAGCTTCACCGTGCTCGACCGCATCGCGGTCACGGTCGGTCCCGGCAGCTTCACCGGCCTGCGCGTCGGTATTTCGGCGGCGCGCGGCTTTGCGCTCGCGGCGAAGCGGCCGGCCATCGGCCTGACCACCTTGTCGGCCTATGCGGCCGCCGTCGTCGGCCAGAACAGATCGGCGCCCGTGATCTCCGCGATCGACGCGCGGCACGACCATGTCTATTTCCAGATCGTCGCCGGCGACGGCAGCCAGCTGGTGCGACCGAGGGTCGCCGGCATCGATGAGGCGATCGCGGCCTCGCAATTCGGCGCGCCGCATCTAGTCGGCAATGCCGCAAACATTCTCGCCGAGCGCTGGCCGAAGGATGCACCGCAACCCGTCGCGGTCGACGCACAGGCTGCGCCTGATATCGGCTGGGTCGCCTGGCTCGGCGCCGCGGCCAATCCCGACACGACCCCAGCGCGGCCGTTCTATCTGCGCGCGCCCGATGCCAAGCCGGCCGCGCAGCCACAGCTCGCAGCAAAAGCCGCAACCTCATGATGAGATGGTTATCGCAATGGTGGCGCGGCGGCACCGCCGCCGTTGAGCCCGCGTCCGCGCGCGATGCCGCACGGCTGGCGCAGCTTCACGGCGCCTGCTTCGCACGCGGCTGGGGCGAAGGCGAGTTTGAGACCATGATCAGCGAGCGCAACACGCTGGTGCATCGCTTGCGTCTCGGCCGCAAGACGATCGGCTTTGCGGTGTCGCGGATCGGCGCGGACGAAGCGGAAATCCTCTCGATCGCGGTCGATCAGGCTCATCGCGACCGGGGTCTCTCCCGCACGCTGCTGATGACCCATCTCGGCCATCTCGCGGGACGCGGCGTGCGCACAATATTTCTCGAAGTCGAGGAAAATAACCAACCGGCGCGCCGACTCTACGATCGGGCCGGATTCACGGTGGTCGGACGGCGCGAACGCTACTATAAGCAGCCGACCGGGGAACAGCTGAACGCCCTTCTGATGCGACGTGACTTGGCGTAACATTGATGGCAGAAAGCGCCCCGTCAGGCAGACAATCATGACCGCACTGAAAACTTCTTCCGCATCCAAGGCGTCCGGCATCGAGGCACGGTGCGCCGCCACCGGCATGCGCATGACCGAGCAGCGCCGCGTCATCGCCCGCGTGCTCGCGGAATCGGTCGATCATCCTGACGTCGAGGAACTGTACCGGCGCTGCGTCGCCGTCGACGACAAGATCTCGATCTCGACGGTCTACCGAACGGTGAAGCTGTTCGAGGATGCGGGCATCATCGAACGCCACGATTTCCGCGAGGGCCGCGCGCGCTATGAGACGATGCGCGACAGCCATCACGACCACCTCATCAACCTGCGCGACGGCAAGGTGATCGAGTTCACCTCGGAGGAGATCGAGAAGCTCCAGGCCGAGATCGCCCGCAAGCTCGGCTACAAGCTGGTCGATCACCGGCTCGAGCTCTATTGCGTCCCGCTCGACGACGACAAGCCGACGTCTTAGTTTAGTGCCTATCGATCTCATCATCTTCGACTGCGACGGCGTGCTCGTGGACAGCGAGGTGATCTCCTGTCGTGCGCATGCGGATGTGCTGACCAGGCACGGCTATCCGATCACGTCGGATCAGGTGTTCGAGCGCTTCCTCGGCCGCTCGACGCGGCAGGCCAATCTCGAGATTGAGACCGAGCTCGGTCGCAAGCTGCCCGAGGCCTATCACGGCGATCTGCAGGACGAGCTATTCCGCTCCTTCGAGGCCGACCTCGAAGCGATCCGCGGCATCCATGATGCGCTCGATATCGTTACCCAGCACGTCTGCGTCGCCTCGAGCGGCTCGCACCAGCGCATGCGCGTGAGCCTGGGGAGCACGGGCCTCTACGAACGCCTCGCGCCGAACATCTTCTCGGCCTCGCAGGTGAAGAACGGCAAGCCGGCGCCGGACCTGTTCCTGTTCGCGGCAAAGCAGATGGGCGTGCCGCCGGGGCGCTGTGTCGTGATCGAGGACAGCCTGGCCGGGATTGCCGGCGCCCGGGCGGCCGGGATGGCGGTGTTCGGCTTTTACGGTGGCAGCCATTGCCGCGACGGCTACGCCGAAACGCTGCGCCAAGCCGGCGCCGACCTGCTCTTTGCCGACATGCATCGGCTGCCGGAGCTGATCCGGCGGGCCGAGGCGAAGGCCCTGGCGGGCTGATTTTCGGTCTCTGACCGCCATCCGGGTCGGCGCGAGGCGCGTGAACCCGGAATCGCGCCAAAACCTCTGGATTCCGGACTTTGCGACTGCGTCGCGCCGGAATGACGGCCCAAGGGGGCGCCATTCGCTGGATTTTCGCCGCTCCAGCCTATATCTGAGGGCCGTCCTCCACCTCAATTCCGGGTTCCATGACGCCGCCGCGCAAGCTGCACATCAAATCATATGGCTGCCAGATGAATGTCTACGATGCGCAGCGCATGGTGGACACGTTGGCTCCGGAAGGATTCGTGGAGACGGCCAGCGTTGATGACGCCGACCTCGTTATCCTCAACACCTGCCATATCCGCGAGAAGGCCTCGGAAAAAGTCTATTCCGAACTCGGCCGGCTGCGCGTGGCCAAGGACGAGGCGGCGCGGGGCGGCCGCGCGATGCAGATTGCGGTCGCGGGCTGCGTGGCACAGGCCGAGGGCGAAGAAATCGTGCGCCGCGCGCCCGTCGTCGACGTCGTGGTCGGACCACAGAGCTATCATCATCTGCCCGAGCTGTTGAAGCGCGCGAGCGACGAGGGTCGCGCGATCGAGACCGAATTTCCCGCTCAGGACAAGTTCGGCTTCCTGGCGCAGCCGAAGCCCGACGCGATTCGCGCGCGCGGCATCTCCGCCTTCGTCACTGTGCAGGAAGGCTGCGACAAGTTCTGCACGTTCTGCGTCGTGCCGTATACGCGCGGCGCCGAAGTTTCCCGTCCGGTGGCAAAGATCGTGGAGGACGTGAAGCGGCTCGCCGACAACGGCGTGCGCGAGCTGACGCTGATCGGGCAGAACGTCAACGCCTATCACGGCGAGGGGCCGGACGGAAAAACCTGGCCGCTCGGCCGGTTGCTCGAGCATCTGGCGCAAATCCCGGGCATCGCGCGGCTGCGCTATTCGACCAGCCATCCCCGCGACGTCGATGACAGTTTGATTGCGGCCCATCGCGATCTCGGCCCGCTGATGCCGTTCGTGCACCTGCCGGTGCAGTCGGGCTCGGACCGGATTCTGGCCGCCATGAACCGCAAACATACCGCCGATGATTACCGGCGGGTCATCGATCGTTTCCGCACCGCACGCCAAGACATTGCTTTTTCATCAGATTTTATCGTCGGCTTCCCCGGCGAGAGCGAGCAAGATTTTCTCGCCACTCTCGCGCTCGTCACGCAAATCGGCTACGCTGCGGCTTATTCGTTCAAATACTCCGCCCGGCCGGGAACGCCGGCCGCGGATATGCAGGAGACGGTGTCCCCCGCCGAGATGGACCAGCGATTGGAGCGGCTCCAGGAACTGATCGACAGCCAGCAATCGGCCTTCAACAAGGCTGCGATTGGCTCAACGGTGGACGTGCTGTTCGAGCGTCCAGCCCGCAAGGAAGGCCAGATCGTCGGCCGCACCGCTTACCTCCAGCCCGCGCATGTGATGGCCTCGGCCGACATCATCGGACAGATCCTGTCGGTCCGGATCGACAGCCTCGAACGCTACAGCTTTCTCGGCGAGCTCGTGACGCCGCGCAACGCGCGCGAGCCCGCTTTATCGCAAGCCACTGGAGCCTGAACCCTTGCCAAAAAGCGCATCGGATTCGCCTTCGTTCGCTCCCAGCCGCAAATTTGACCGCGACATGCAAGTTCCGCCCGAGACCCAGGTCGTCATCGACTTCGACGACAACCGTGCCGCTTCCGCGCTGGTCGGCCCCTACGGCCAGCATCTCGCGCAGATCGAGCGGCGCCTCGGCGTGGTCGTGGACTCCAAGGGCAACCACATCACCATCGGCGGCACGCGCGACGGCTGCGATGCCGCACGCCGCGTGCTGGAGACGCTCTACGCGCAAGCCGTGAAGGGACAGGATCTCGACCAGGGCGAGGTCGACGGCGCGATCCGGGCCGTGATCGCCCAGGGCTCGCTCTTCGAGTTCGACGCCAAATCGGCCAAATCGACCTTCGACAGCATCAATTTGCGCAAGCGCCCGGTGCGCGCGCGCACGGCCGCGCAGGATTCCTACATTCGCGCGCTGAAGCGCCACGAGCTGGTGTTCGGCATCGGTCCCGCCGGCACCGGCAAGACCTGGCTCGCGGTCGCGCATGCCGCGCAGCTGTTCGAGCGCAAGGAGGTCGACAAGATCATCCTGTCGCGTCCGGCGGTGGAAGCCGGCGAGCGGCTCGGCTTTTTGCCCGGCGATCTTCGCGAGAAGGTCGATCCCTATCTGCGGCCGATCTACGACGCGCTCTACGATCTCATGGATGCGCGCATCGTCGAGCGGGCGCTCCAGACCGGCGAGATCGAGATCGCACCGCTCGCCTTCATGCGCGGCCGCACGCTCACCAACGCCGCCATCATCCTGGACGAGGCGCAGAACACCACGTCGATGCAGATGAAGATGTTCCTGACCCGCCTTGGCGAGAACAGCCGCATGATCGTGACGGGTGATCCCTCTCAGATCGACCTGCCGAACGGCCAGACCTCGGGACTGGCGGAAGCAACCCGGCTCCTGAACGGGGTCGAGGGGATTGCGCAAGTGCATTTCAAAGCCGAGGACGTGATCCGCCACGAGCTCGTGGCGCGGATCGTCGCCGCCTACGAAGGGTCGCCGCAGCGGCCGGCCACCGGTCAATCCTGACGAGACAACAGCCGGACCAAGCGGGCGCGGACGGCGCCTTTTCGTCCCAGACAGCACAATGTCCCATCCCAACCTTCCCATCACCGAGGTCCTCGTCGTCGCCGATTGCTGGCAGAGCGAGCCCGATTCCGAGACCGTGATCCAGCGCGCGCTTGCGGCAGCCGCCGAGAGCGTCGACGAAGACGTCGCCGACGCGGAAGTGGCTGTGATGCTGACCGATGACGCCGGCATCCGCACCCTCAACGGCAACTGGCGCGGCATCGATAAGCCAACTAATGTGCTGTCATTCCCCGCGCTCCAGCCCGAGGGCGAATGGAAGCCGGGCGATGCGCCGCGCATGCTTGGCGACATCGCGATCGCCTACGAGACCATGCGGCGCGAGGCGGACGAGGAACACAAGCCATTCGATCATCATTTGAGCCATCTCGCCGTGCACGGTTTCCTGCATCTGATCGGCTACGACCACGAGGACGACGACGACGCGGAGGAGATGGAAGCGCTGGAGACGCAGATCCTGGCGCATCTCGGCATCCCCGACCCCTATGCTGACCGCCCGGGGACGAACTGAGATGCCGGATTCCGATCCAATCCAGGACAACCCGCGCAACACGCGCAATTTGCCCGCCGTCGTGACCCAAGGTGAGGTGATGCGGCCGACCGCGGAAGGCTGGCTGCTGCGCGCCATCCGGACGCTGTTCGGCTGGAAGGCGGGATCGGTGCGCGACGATCTCCAGGTCGTGCTCAACGCGGCCACCCCTGACGACACCGGCTTCTCCGCGGTCGAGCGCACCATGCTGCGCAACATCCTCGGCCTGCACGAGCGCCGCATCGCCGACGTCATGGTCCATCGCGCCGACATCATCGCGGTGAAGCGCGACATCCCGCTCGGCGAATTGATGGACCGCTTCGAGAGCGCCGGCCATTCGCGTCTCGTCGTCTACAACGAGACGCTGGACGATCCCGTCGGCATCGTCCACATCCGCGACCTGCTCGCCTTCATGACCGCCCGTGCGCGCGTGTCGGAGGCCACCAAGACCAAGCGCAAGAAACCGCTGCCGGCCGGGCTCGATTTGCGCGCCGTCGATCTCGCGCTGCCGCTTCACGATGCGCGCATCATCCGCAAGCTGCTGTACGTGCCGCCCTCGATGCGGGCGATCGACCTGCTCGCGCAGATGCAGGCCACGCGCATCCACCTCGCGCTGGTGGTCGACGAATATGGCGGCAGCGACGGGCTGGTCTCGCTCGAGGACATCGTCGAGCAGATCGTCGGCGAGATCGACGACGAGCACGACAGCGACGAGCCGCCCTCGATCGTGCGCCTGCCGGACAACGCCTTCATCGCCGATGCCCGCGCCAGCCTCGACGATGTCCGCTCGGTGATCGGCGAGGATTTCGTCACCGGCGAGGCCGGCGAGGAAGTGGAGACGCTGGGCGGCTATCTGGTCAGCTTCGTCGGGCGCCTGCCGGTGCGCGGCGAAGTGATCTCGGGCCCCGGCACGTACGAGGTCGAGGTGCTCGATGCCGATCCGCGCCGCGTCAAGCGGCTGCGCATCTCGACGCGGAAGGAACGTCCCGCGCCCCGCACCCAGCGCGAGAGCCGACGCCGCGAGGCTGCGCCGGAGAGCGGCCAACCACCGGCCAGTGACACGCCCACCCCGCCGCCAAGCGACGGGACCGGTCCGCAGTGAGCCCATTAGAACGATTTTGGCAGATTGCGCTTGCCGTCATCCTCACCTGGGGATGGAAGCGCGCCGTCATCGCCATGGCGGCCGGGGCACTGTCGGTGCTGGCGCTGGCACCGTTCAACCTGTTTCCGGTGCTGTTCCTCACCTTCCCGGTGCTGGTCTGGTTGATCGACGGCGCCGGCGCCGGACGATATGGCGGCGTTCCGGCCGCCGCGCTGACCGGCTACTGGTTCGGGCTCGGCTATTTCGTCCCCGGTCTCTACTGGATCGGCTACGCATTCTTCGTCGACGCCGACGTGTTCGCCTGGCTCACACCATTCGCCGTGCTGGGCCTGCCGGCCTATCTCTCGATCTTCACGGCAATGGGCTTTGCGCTGGCGCGCCTGCTCTGGACCAAGAACGCCACGCGCGTGCTGGCGCTCGCAGCAAGCCTCACCATCAGCGAATGGCTGCGCGGCCACGCGCTGACCGGGTTTCCCTGGAACGCGTTCGGCTACGCGCTGTCCGAGCCGCTGCCGCTGGCGCAGACGGCATCGCTGATCGGCCTGTGGGGCATGACGTTCCTGACCGTCGCGATCTTCGCGAGCCCTGCGACGCTGATCGATCGCGCGCCCGATCGCCGCCTGCAATGGCGCGCACCGGCCGCCGCAATCGCGCTTCTGATCGTCATGAGCATCTTCGGCGCGATCCGCCTGTCGCTGCATCCGACCACGATGGTTGCTGGCGCCAAGCTGCGCCTGATGCAGCCGAACCTGCAGCAGGACGCGAAATTCAACTACGCCGCCAAGGCGGAGGTGATGAAGAAATATCTGGCGCTGTCAGACCGCGCCTCTGGTCCGCAATCGACCGGCGTTCGCGATGCCACCATCCTGATCTGGCCGGAATCCGCCTTTCCCTTCTTCCTGACCCGCGAAGCCGACGCGATGGCGCAAATCGCCGATCTGCTGCCGAAGGGCACTGTGCTGATCACGGGGTCGGTCCGCGCGCCGGACCTGCCGCGGGGCACACCGATCACGCGCGCCTATAATTCGATCTACGTGATCGACCACGATGGCAGCGTGCTCGCAATGTACGATAAGCTGCATTTGGTGCCGTTCGGCGAATTTCTTCCCTATCAGGAGCTGATGGAGAAGCTCGGTTTCGAGCAGCTGACGCGCGTGCGCGGTGGCTTCATTGCCGGCACCGTGCGACATGCGCTGCCGGTCGCCAGCGCGCCGCCCGCGCTGCCGCTGATCTGTTATGAAGTCATTTTCCCCGGTGAGGTGGCTGCACGCAGCGAACCTCCGGGCTGGATCGTGAACCTCACCAATGACGGCTGGTTCGGCATCTCGACCGGCCCCTATCAGCATCTCGAGCAGGCGCGGATGCGCGCGATCGAACTCGGCCTGCCGCTGGTCCGCTCCGCCAACACCGGCATCTCCGCAGTGATCGATCCGATGGGACGCACCATCGCCAGCCTCGGTCTCGGAATCGAAGGCATTTTGGATGCAAACCTGCCCGCCGCGATCCCATCGACTGTCTATGCGCGCGTCGGCGACGTGCCCGCGGCCATGCTCGTCGCGCTCGCGGTGATTGTGGCGGTCCGCCGGCGTGTCGCCAAACGGCACCCCTGATCGCCTCGCCGCGGACGTGGCTGTATCCTTGACAACCGTAGTCCCACGGTTGACAGACTGCAGGCGGGCTCCTCAATCTGCGCCGGCTGCGAAAGACAGCGGTACATTGCTAAATTTCTCCGCAATGTTTCCCAATAAGAGGGTTCGATTTGACGGTGCTGGCACCCGAGGCAGGCCTGATGATTGCGCCGAGGGTGATGTTTGGAGGGCTGAGGAAATGTCGAAAGCGCCCAACCCTGTTGACAAATATGTCGGCAGTCGCGTGCGTATGCGCCGCATCATGTTGGGCATGAGCCAGGAAAAGCTCGGTGAAGCTTTGGGCCTGACCTTTCAGCAGATCCAGAAATACGAGAAGGGCACCAACCGGGTCGGCGCGAGCCGCATTCAGCAGATCGCCGAGATTCTCCAGGTACCTGTGTCGTTCCTGTTCGAGGGCGGGCCGAGCGGTGTGCCGGGCCCGGATGGCTTCAGCGAAGGCGCCTCGCCCTCTTACGTCTCTGACTTCCTCGCGACATCAGAGGGACTCGCCTTGACCAAGGCGTTCACCCGAATCACCGATTCCAAGATGCGCCGCTCCATCGTCGATCTCGTCGAGCAGATCGCCGCGCGCGAAGGCCCCGACAAGCGCTGACGTGCCCATCGCAATTGGCGATTTGAGACTGCGCCAAATCTGGCCTATGTCGTCATTTCCGACCGCGCCCTCGATGCGCGTTCTCTCCGATGATGCAGTTCAAGGGCATAGATGCGTTCATGGCCAGCTCCAATTGGTTCGATTCCCAAACCATTCTCGATGGCATCCGCCGCTGGGTTGAGATCGAGACGCCGACGGAAGCGCCCGAGCAGGTCAACAAGCTGATCTCCGTGGTCGCCGAGCAATACCGCGGGTTGCCCGCCACGCTCGAGCGCGTCGCTGGGGTCAATGGCTGCGGCGATCATCTCGTGGCGCGCTCGACCTGGGGCCAGGACCGGCCGGGCATCCTGGTGCTGAGCCACCTCGATACCGTTCATCCCCTGGGCTTCATCGAGCGCCTGCCCTTCAAGGTCGAAGGCGACAGCGCGTTCGGTCCCGGCATCTACGACATGAAGGGCGGCGCCTACATCGCCTACCATGCCTTTCGCGCGCTCTGCGCCGCCGGCGACCGTTCGCCGCTCGGCATCACCCACATGTTCACCTCCGACGAGGAGATCGGCAGCCCGACCTCACGTGCGCTGATCGAGCAGGAAGGTCGCCTGGCCAAATACGTGCTGGTGACGGAGCCGGCGCGCGACGGGGGCAGGATCGTCACCGGACGCAAGGGCGTCGGACGCTTCCAGGTCCTCATCAAAGGCGTGCCCGCGCATGCGGGCTCCCGGCCGGAGGACGGCCGCAGCGCCGTCCGCGAGCTCGCCAACGTGATCCTGGCGCTGGAAGGGATGAACGACCTCAAGCGTGGCGTCACCGTCAATGTCGGCGTGGTGCGCGGCGGCACGCGCCCCAACGTGACGCCGGAAGAGGCCTATGCCGAAGTCGATCTGCGCGTGTTGAGCCTCAAGGATGCGGACGAGTTCGTCGGCAAGATCCTCGCGCTCACGTCGAAGACCGACGGCGTCACCGTTGCGGTCGCCGGCGAGCTCAATCGCCCGCCTTACGAGAAGAGCAATGCCGGCGCGGCGCTCTACGAGCATGCGAAGACGCTTGCCGCCGAGATCGGCTTCGAGCTGATCGACACCCACACCGGCGGCGGCTCGGACGGCAACTTTACCGCTGCGCACACCGCGACGCTCGACGGGCTCGGCGTCGACGGCAAGGGCGCACACACGCATTATGAGCAGCTCTACGTCTCCTCGCTCGCGCCGCGCGCGCGGCTGCTCCATCGCCTGTACCAGACGCTGCGATGAGCGAGCGCAAATCAGATCCCGCGCGCGATGACAGCGAGCGCGCCTTCTTCGGACGCCGCAAGGGTCACAAGCTCAGGCAGCACCAGGCCGGGCTGATCGATCAGCTGCTGCCGCATCTTGCGCTCGACATCGCGAGCGAGGCACCGGCGAATGCCGGCGAGATCTTCGACCCCGCGGCGAGCGAGGTGCGGCTCGAGATCGGCTTCGGTGGCGGCGAGCATCTGGCGGCCGAGGCGCAAAGCTTTCCCGCTACCGGCTTCATCGGCTGCGAGCCCTATGTCAACGGCATGGCCAAAATCCTCGCGCAGATCGAGGCGGCCAACATCGGCAACATCCGCCTGTTCGCCGGAGATGCCGCCGAGCTCTTGGCCTGGCTTCCGCAGGCCTCGTTGTCGCGGATCGACCTGATCCATCCCGATCCCTGGCCGAAACGGCGGCACTGGAAGCGGCGCTTCGTCCAGGACAGGACCATTGCCGCAATGGCGCGCGTGCTGAAGCCTGGCGGCGAATTCCGTTTCGTCTGCGACATCGACGATTACTGCGCCTGGACGCTGTCGCATCTTGCCCGCTCTTCGGATTTCGTTTGGCTTGCCGAACGCGCCGACGATTTCCGGCAGCCATGGGTGGGCTACACCATGACCCGCTACGGCCGGAAGGCCGCGCGCGAAGGACGTAAGGCGGCCTATCTGCGGTTCAGGAGAGTGTAGTCCTCATTCCCGGGCGCGCGCAGCGCGAACCCGGATCTCGAGGTTGCGGGTTCGATGCTGCGCACCGCCCGGGGACGATAGGACCTCAAATCGTCTGCCGGTTGCGCCAGAAATTCACGACGCGCTCGGCGGTCGTCGGCATGAGGCGCGTGAAGTTCATGCGCGCGGCCTCGATGTCGGCATCGGCCGGGGTGCGATGCGGCCCGTACCACAGCAGGATGAGCGCGCGCACCGTGGGCCAGCCGAGATTGAGCACGCGCCCCAGGATCAGAATCGGATCGTAGCGATCGCCCGCGATCAGGCGGTCGAGAATCGCGAGGCGGACGCCGGTCATCGCCGAGAGCGAGGCGATCGATTCCTCGTATTTGAGTGCCTTGGCGAAACCGAGCAGCGCGCTCTCACCGAGATGGCCCTCGCGATGCAGGGCCGTCACCGTTCGCTGTGCCGCCGAGAAGTCACGGCGCGGCCCCGGCGGCCGCGCCGCCTCCTCGATGGCCTCCATCGCGCGCTTGATCTCGACCTGGCGCGCGGGATTGACCACGCTGGAGAGGCGGCGGCGGATGACGTCGAGCGTGCCGTTGAGAAGCTCCTTCAGGTGCTCGCCGGAGAGATCGTTGCGCTGACCGATCTTGAGCGTCAGCACGCCGTCCTGCGCGGCTCGCTTGATCAGCTCGGAATAGCTGCCGGGCGAGAAGACAGCACCTGCATTGCCGGCTGCGCGACGCACCACGTCGCGATCACCCCGCTCGACCAGCACGTCGGTGACGACGGCCGGCAAGGTGGGGCGCTCCGTTATTGCCAGCAGATGGCCCTGACCCTTCAGCCGCGCGATCTCGACCAGGGCGCCCTCGTCGAGCACGGGCGAGCGGCGCAGCACGGGGCCGGCCACCGTGATCTCGTTTTCGCGTGCGAACTGGTTCACCAGATGCGGCGGCGCGTTGCCGAGGCGCGAGAAGCGCTCGGCGAGATCGGCGCGCGAAGCGAGTTCGGCATGCGGGACGAGATCGATCAGGAGATTGTCGAACAGATCGATCAGCTCGGGACGGAGTTTTTCGGCATCCCGGAAAAATAATGCGGAGATGGCCCGCGCGATCTCGCCGCGACGTCGGGGGTCGCCGCGTTTGACGATATCGTCCAATCCAGGAATCAGCGAGGTGGCAACGGTCATGGAACGCAACTCGGGGATGTGGCACGCCGTGGGCGCGCCATAGCTCAAGCCGCCCCACAATCGGGGAATCTAGGCCTGCTTGATGAAGGAAGCGTTGCGGGGCGAGCCGCCCAAAGGACGCAAAAAGCGTCCTCTGCCCTGCAATGGGCCTTGTCCGGGAGGGGCGAAAGGGCTATATCAGCGGCAATTCATCTTCTCATACGATCCGCGTAGTGAGAGTGGGCCCGAAAGGACCCGCTCTTTTTTATTACCTGAACGCGGCTTGGCGGAGGATGCGGCCCGACGCGTTGTCGGGAGAGTTCCGAAGCGGGCTTTGACATTAACCCAGCCTTAACCAATCGAGCGCCTGACCCCTGCTATGACCGAACCGAACTCTGGTTCCACGGATGCCGAATTGCTGTCCGAGCCGCGGCTCGTGGTCGAGCCGGGCGTCGCGGCCCGGGTGTCCGCGGTCGCAGCTCCCGTGCTCCAGGGCATGGGCTATCGCCTGGTGCGTATCCGTATCTCCGGAGAGGCCGGCTGCACGGTGCAGATCATGGCCGAGCGGCCGGACGGCTCGATGCAGATTGAGGATTGCGAGGCGATCTCGCGGGCGCTGTCGCCTGTGCTCGACGTCGCCGACCCCATCGATCGCGCGTACCGGCTGGAAATCTCCTCGCCGGGAATCGACCGGCCGCTGGTGCGCCGCTCCGATTTCGAGCGCTATGCTGGACATCTGGTGAAGGTCGAGATGGCGGTCGCCCATGAGGGGCGGAAGCGGTTCCGCGGCACGCTCGGTGCTGTCGAAGGCGATCGCGTGCATCTGCATCGCGACGACGTCAAGGCTGGCGATGACGCCGACGTTCTCCTGACCATGGAGGATATTGGCGAGGCGCGGCTGGTGCTGACTGACGAGCTGATTGCGGAGTCCATGCGCCGCGGCAAGGCCGAGGCGCGCGAGATGCGTCGCAATCTTGGCCTCGAGCCGCCTCCGGCGCCGCACGCCCAGATTAGCGAGAAGATCACCAAGAACACCAAGCCGAAAAAAAAGCCGGCACCGACCAATACAAAGAAACATCGCCTGGCCGCCGAACGCGCGCGACGGGGCGAGATCGAGCCTGACGAAGGAGACTAGCCATGGCAGTCAGCGCCAATCGACTTGAATTGCTCCAGATCGCGGACGCCGTTGCGCGCGAGAAATCGATCGACCGCGGCATCGTCATCGCCGCGATGGAGGACGCCATCGCCAAGGCGGCGCGGGCCCGTTACGGCAGCGAGACTGACGTTCACGCCGAGATCGACCCGAAGAAGGGCGAGCTGCGGCTGTCGCGCCACATGCTTGTGGTCGAGAAGGTCGAAAACCCTTCAAACCAGATCTCGCTGGTGGATGCACAGCGCGCCAATCCCGGTGCCCAGGTCGGCGACACTATCGCCGACACGCTGCCGCCGCTGGAATATGGCCGCATCGCCGCCCAGTCGGCCAAGCAGGTGATCGTGCAGAAGGTGCGCGAGGCCGAGCGCGACCGGCAATATCAGGAATTCAAAGACCGCATCGGCGACATCGTCAACGGCGTCGTCAAGCGCGTCGAATATGGCAGCGTGATCGTCGATCTCGGCCGTGGTGAAGCCATCATCCGTCGCGACGAGATGCTGCCGCGCGAAGTCTTCCGCAACGGCGACCGTGTCCGCGCCTATATCTTCGACGTCCGCCGCGAGACGAGAGGCCCGCAGATCTTCCTCTCCCGCACCCATCCTCAATTCATGGCGAAGCTGTTCGCGCAGGAGGTGCCGGAGATCTATGATGGCATCGTCGAGATCAAGGCGGTCGCCCGCGATCCCGGCTCGCGCGCGAAAATCGGCGTGATTTCCCGAGATTCCTCGGTCGATCCGGTCGGCGCCTGCGTCGGCATGCGCGGCTCGCGCGTGCAGGCGGTGGTGAACGAATTGCAGGGCGAGAAGATCGACATCATTCCCTGGTCGCCCGACATCGCGACCTTCGTGGTCAACGCGCTGGCACCGGCCGAAGTCTCGAAGGTCGTCATCGACGAAGACCGCGAGCGCATCGAGGTCGTCGTGCCCGACACCAACAACCAGCTCTCGCTGGCGATCGGCCGCCGCGGCCAGAACGTGCGTCTGGCTTCGCAGCTCACCGGCTGGGACATCGACATCCTGACCGAGCAGGAGGAATCGGAGCGTCGCCAGGCCGACTTTGAAAACTCCACCCGCGTCTTCATGGAATCGCTCAACGTCGACGAGGTTGTCGGCCAGTTGCTGGCGTCCGAAGGCTTCACCTCGGTCGAGGAACTCGCGATGGTGGACGTCAAGGAACTCGCCAGCATCGAGGGCTTCGACGAGGAGACCGCGCAGGAGCTGCAGAACCGCGCCCGCGAATATCTTGAGCAGCAGGAAGCCGAGCTCGAGGCCAAACGCAAGGAACTCGGCGTCGAGGACGCCCTCAAGGACGTGCCCGGCGTGACCTCGAAAATGCTGGTGAAGTTCGGCGAGAACGACATCAAGACCGTCGACGATCTCGCCGGCTGCGCCACCGACGATCTGGTCGGCTGGACCGAGCGCAAGGAAGGCAGCGAGCCAACCAAGCACGCTGGTGCGCTCGACGGCATCGACATCTCCCGCGACGATGCCGAAGCGATGATCATGCAGGCCCGCGTCAAGGCCGGCTGGATCACCGAGGCCGATCTTGCCAAGCCCGCTGAGGAGGCTGAGGCGACCGAAGATCAGCCGGCTTAAGGGCGAAGGAGAATGTCACCCGGATGCTCGCCAGCACTGACAGCGAACTCGACCATGGGCCGCGGACCGAAAGGTCCGCGACCATGCGCATGTGCGCGGTCAGCCGCAAGGTCCGGCCGATCGACGAGCTGATCCGCTTCGTCGTCTCGCCGCAAGGCGACATAGTTCCCGACCTCAAGCGCAAGCTGCCCGGACGCGGCATGTGGATCACCGCCTCGCGGCAGGTGGTTGCGGAAGCCGTGCGGCGTCACCAATTTAACAAGGCCTTCAAGCGCGAGCTGCGCGCCCCTCAGACGCTTCCCGCCGACATCGAAGCGCTCCTGGTTCGGAGCGTGACGGAAGCCCTTGGGATCGCCGCCAAGGCGGGCCAGGTCGTGGCCGGCTTCGGCAAGGTCGAGAGCGCCCTTCGGGAAGGTACGGTCGAGGTCCTGATCCACGCCAGCGACGGGGCCGCGGACGGAATCCGCAAATTGGACATGCTGGCGCGTCAAAATGCCGGAAATCGCGGCGCCAAGCCGCAGATTCCCGTCGTCACCGCGCTGAAATCGATAGAATTGGATTTGGCACTGACCCGGTCAAATGTGATACATGCTGCGCTGCTCGCGGGCCCGGCGAGCAGGTCATTCCTGTCACGTAGCCAGATGCTGGTCCGATACCGGATGGCGGACGATGACAAGACGGCCGAAAAACACGGCCAGGATTTCTGAGAGACAAGACGAACCGATATGACGGTGCGGCAACGCACAACGACAACAGATCAGGATTAGGACTGCTGAATGGTTGATACCAAGACCCCTGGCGACAAGAAGCTGAGCGTTCCGAGCAAGACGCTATCGCTCAAGCCGCGCGTCGAAACGGGCACCGTGCGCCAGAGCTTCAGCCACGGCCGGAGCAAGCAGGTCGTGGTCGAGAAGCGCGGCAAGCGCCGCATTGGCGACGGCCCCGAGCCGCACACGCCTGAGGTGACGGCGAAACCGGCCCCGGCCGCACCCGCGCCGTCGCGCCCTGCCCCGCCGCCCGCCCCACCGCGCAACGCCGGTTCCGGGGTGGTGCTGCGTACCCTGACCGAAGACGAGCGTTCGGCCCGCGCCAGCGCGCTGGCCGATGCCAAGCTGCGCGAGGTCGAGGAACGCCGTCAGGCCGAGGAAGAGGCGCAGCGCCGCGCTGCCCGCGAGGCTGCCGAACGCGCCGAGCGCGAAGCCGCCGAAGCCCGTCGCAAGGCCGAGGATGAGCGTCATCGCCACGAGGACGAAGCCAAGCGGAAGGCCGAGACCGAGGCCAAGAAGCGTTTTGGCGAAGGCGAACAGCCTTCTGCCGCACGTCCCGCAACGGCAGCTCCGGCGACTAGCGCTCCCCGCTCCGCGCCAGGTACGGCGCGACCTGCGGCGACCACCACTGCGCGCCCGACAACGACCACTCAGCGGCCGGCCGGCCCGGCGGGGCGCGCTCCCGCGGTTGCGGCCGGACCCGACGAGGACGATGGTCCGCGCCAGATCCGTCGCGGTCCCGGCGGTGTTGCGCGTCCTGCGGCCGCCCCCAAGACCACCCACAAGCCCGGTCCACAGAAGGAGCGCGGCCGCCTCACCGTCGTCACCGCGCTCAATGCCGATGAGGTGCGCGAGCGTTCGATCGCCTCGTTCCGCCGCCGCACCCAGCGCCTCAAGGGCCACGCCTCGAACGAGCCCAAGGAAAAGCTCGTCCGCGAGGTGACGATTCCGGAAGCGATCACCATCCAGGAGCTCGCCAACCGCATGTCCGAGCGCGCGGTCGACGTCATCCGCATGCTGATGAAGCAGGGCGCGATGCACAAGATCACCGACGTGATCGACGCCGACACCGCGCAGCTGATCGCGGAAGAGCTCGGCCACACCGTCAAGCGCGTTGCCGCCTCGGACGTGGAAGAGGGCCTGTTCGACCAGGTCGACGATTCCACCGACACCGAACCGCGTTCGCCTGTCGTGACCGTGATGGGTCACGTCGACCACGGCAAGACCTCGCTGCTCGATGCGCTGCGCCATGCCAACGTGGTTTCCGGCGAAGCCGGCGGCATCACCCAGCATATCGGCGCCTATCAGGTGCTGTCGCCGGAGAGCGGCAAGAAGATCACCTTCATCGACACGCCCGGCCACGCTGCGTTCACTGCGATGCGCGCCCGCGGCGCCAAGGTCACCGACATCGTCGTGCTGGTGGTCGCGGCCGATGACGGCGTGATGCCGCAAACGGTCGAAGCCATCAACCACGCCAAGGCGGCAGGCGTGCCGATCATCGTTGCCATCAACAAGATCGACAAGCCTGATGCCAAGCCCGAGCGCGTCCGCACCGAGCTGCTCCAGCACGAGGTTCAGGTCGAATCCTTCGGCGGCGAAGTCGTCGACGTCGAGGTGTCCGCCAAGAACAAGACCAATCTCGACAAGCTGCTCGAGATGATCGCGCTGCAGGCCGAAATCCTCGACCTCAAGACCAATTCGGAGCGTCCGGCCGAAGGCACCGTGATCGAGGCCAAGCTCGATCGCGGCCGTGGTCCGGTCGCGACCGTGCTGGTCCAGCGCGGCACGCTCCGTGTCGGTGATATCATCGTCGCAGGCGCCGAGATGGGCCGCGTCCGCGCGCTGATCTCCGATCAGGGCGAGACGGTGCAGGAGGCCGGTCCTTCGGTGCCGGTCGAGGTGCTCGGCTTCAACGGTCCGCCGGAAGCCGGCGATCGTCTCGCGGTGGTCGAGAACGAAGCCCGCGCCCGCCAGATCACCAGCTACCGCGCGCATCAGAAGCGCGAGAACGCGGCTGCCTCGATCTCCGGCATGCGCGGCTCGCTCGAGCAGATGATGTCCCAATTGAAGACCGCGGGCCGCAAGGAATTCCCGCTGATCATCAAGGCCGACGTGCAGGGCTCGCTGGAAGCGATCCTCGGCTCACTGGAGAAGCTCGGCACCGACGAAGTCGCAGCCCGCATCCTGCATGCCGGCGTCGGCGGCATTTCGGAATCCGACGTGACGCTCGCGGAAGGCTTCAACGCCGCGATCATCGGCTTCTCGGTTCGAGCCAACAAGGAAGCGGCCGCGGCGGCCAAGCGCAACGGCATCGAGATCCGCTACTACAACATCATCTACGACCTCGTGGACGACGTGAAGAAGGCGATGAGCGGCCTGCTCGCGCCGACCTTGCGCGAAACCATGCTGGGCAATGCCGCGATCCTGGAGATCTTCAACATCTCCAAGGTCGGCAAGGTCGCCGGCTGCCGGGTCACCGACGGCACCGTGGAACGCGGCGCCAATGTGCGCCTGATCCGCGACAACGTGGTCGTGCACGAAGGCAAGCTCTCGACGCTGAAGCGCTTCAAGGACGAAGTGAAGGAAGTCCAGTCGGGCCAGGAATGCGGCATGGCCTTCGAGAACTATCACGACATGCGAGCCGGTGACGTAATCGAGTGTTATCGCGTGGAGACGATCCAGCGCTCCCTGTAAGTCCAAATCTTACCGAAGCGTTCGGATCTTTTTGAACTGAGATTGCGGGAGTGCGATGGCCGGATTTTTCCGGCCCTCCACCCCTCTTCGTTTCAACAAGACAAACGACAATGCCCGTGTCCCAAACACGGGCATGACGAGGTGATTTTCGAGAATGCCACGCCATCATCAGAAGAAGAGTTCCGCGCCCGGCGGAGGCTCGCAACGCCAGTTGCGCGTCGGCGAGCAGGTTCGCCATGCGATGGCCGAGATTCTGGCGCAAGGCAACGTGCATGATGCGGATCTCGAAGGTCACAACATCACCGTGCCGGAGGTGCGGATGTCGCCCGACCTGAAGCTCGCAACGATCTACGTGATGCCGCTCGGTGGCCGCGACACCGAGATCGTCATCAGCGCACTCGAGCGCAACAAGAAGTTCCTGCGTGGCGAAGTCGCGCGGCGCGTTAACCTGAAATTTGCACCTGACATTCGCTTCCGCGTCGATGAGCGATTCGATGAAGCGGAACGGATCGAGAAGCTTTTGCGAACACCTGCGGTGCAGAAGGACCTGGAACAGGATCCGGATTCGGATCGGGAAGAAGAACGATGACGATGGACCCGGCTCACGACACGATCAGCGGCGAACAGGCCGATCAACGCGACGTGCAGACAAATAATTTTGCGGATCTGGGCAGCAATTCTCAGCCGCACCAGGAGCCGCGCCGCGTCAACAATGATCCCCGCGCCAAGCAGCAGCAGAAGGGCAACCAGCCGCGCCGCGACCGGCGCGACGTCCACGGCTGGGTCGTGCTCGACAAGCCGATCGGCATGACCTCGACGCAAGCGGTCGCGGTGCTGAAGCGCCTGTTCAACGCCAAGCGCGCGGGACACGCCGGCACGCTCGATCCGCTCGCCTCGGGCGGCCTGCCAATCGCACTCGGCGAAGCCACCAAGACCGTCCCCTTCGTGATGGACGGCCGCAAACGCTATCAGTTCACCGTGTGCTGGGGCGAGGAGCGCGATACCGACGACATCGAAGGGCGGGTGACCGCGACCTCCGACCAGCGCCCGACCCGGGAAGCCATCATGGCCCTGTTGCCCCGGTTTACCGGGGTGATCGAGCAGATCCCGCCGCGCTATTCCGCGATCAAGGTCCAGGGCGAGCGCGCCTATGACCTCGCGCGCGACGGCGAGGTCGTAGAGCTGGCGCCCCGCCCCGTCGAGATTCATCATTTAACCCTTGTCGATCAACTGGATACCGACCGGGCCGTGTTCGAGGCGGAGTGCGGCAAGGGCACGTATGTGCGGGCGCTGGCCCGCGATATGGGTCGGATTCTCGGCACTTTTGGCCATATCTGCGCGCTGCGGCGGACCCTGGTCGGCCCATTTGGCGAAAACGACATGATTCCGCTGGATCAGTTGGAGGCTTTGTGCCATAGAGCCGCGTCCGGCGAGGGCAGCCTCGCCGACGCGCTTTTGCCCGTTGAGACCGCGCTGGACGACATCCCGGCACTGGCCGTCACTCGGGCTGATGCGGCAAGGCTCCACCGGGGCCAGGCCGTTTTGTTGCGCGGACGGGATGCGCCCACTTGTAGCGGCACAGTCTATGTCACGGTGGCAGGCCGTCTTTTGGCGCTTGCCGAAGTTGGCAATGGCGAAATCATCCCCAAGCGTGTGTTCAACCTGACCGGCCTGACTGCCAGCCCCGGTCGCAACGAGAGAAATTGACGATGTCGATTGCCGCAGAACGCAAAGCGGAAGTCATCAAGACGAATGCCACCAAAGCCGGTGACACCGGCTCGCCTGAGGTTCAGGTCGCGATCCTGTCGGAACGCATCAACAACCTCACCAACCATTTCAAGACCCACGTGAAGGATAACCATTCGCGTCGCGGCCTCTTGAAGCTGGTCTCGACCCGCCGCTCGCTCCTCGACTACCTCAAGAAGAAGGACGAGGCGCGGTACAAGGCGCTGCTCGAGAAGCACAACATTCGTCGCTAAAGAGTTCCTGCGCGCGCCACTGGCGCGCGTTTTCGCGCGTGGTTTCGAACGAAAGCGCTTCTTTAAAGGTTTTTGATTGAGGCTGCGTGCGCGTCGGATGCGAGCCGTTGACGGTTGGCATCCGGGCATGATGGCGAAGACCACGGTTCGGTGTTCGCGTTCGTACCGACTGACAGTCCAGCAGCAATCCGGCGGCTGGGCACAACGGGCAAGGCGCCCGTATGACCCGAAAGGATGGACGCCATCCGAAATTCAAAAACCATGGCAGGATCGCAGGCCGCTGGTCATCACGCCGATCAGCGTCCCGCAATCTTGCGCATGGTTTTTGTTTTTCGAAGCGTCCCTTCTTTCGAGAACCCATGAAAGAAGACCTCCTATGTTCAATAAGCATTCAGTCGAGATCGACTGGGGCGGACGCCCTCTCAAGCTTGAAACCGGCAAGATCGCCCGCCAGGCCGACGGCGCCGTCGTCGCCACCTATGGCGAGACCGTGGTGCTTGCCACCGTCGTCGCGGCGAAGACACCGCGCGAAGGCGTCGACTTCCTGCCGCTCACCGTCGATTACCAGGAGAAGACCTACGCTGCGGGCCGCATTCCCGGCGGCTATTTCAAGCGCGAGGGCCGTCCGACCGAGAAGGAGACACTGGTCTCCCGCCTGATCGACCGTCCGATCCGCCCGCTGTTCGTCGACGGCTGGCGCAACGAGACCCAGGTGATCGTCACCGTGCTCTCGCACGACATGGAAAACGATCCCGATATCGTGGCGATGGTCGCGGCCTCCGCCGCGCTGACGCTGTCCGGCGCGCCCTTCAAGGGCCCGATCGGCGCAGCCCGCGTCGGGTTTGCCAATGACGAATTCGTCCTCAACCCGACCCTGGACGAGATGGTCGACACCCAGCTCGACCTTGTCGTCGCCGGCACCGCCGACGCCGTGCTGATGGTGGAATCGGAAGCCAAGGAGCTCAACGAAGACATCATGCTCGGCGCGGTGATGTTCGGTCACCGCCACTTCCAGCCGGTGATCAACGCGATCATCGAGCTCGCCGAGAAGGCCGCGAAGGAGCCGCGCGAAGTCACCGTGATCGACAATTCGGCGATCGAAAAGGAAATGCTCGGCTTGATCGAGCAGGAGCTGCGCGCCGCCTACGCGATCCCCGTGAAGCAGGAGCGCTATGCCGCCGTCGGCCTCGCCAAGGAAAAGGTGATGGCCCACTACTTCCCGGAAGGGCAGGAGGCGAAATACGACAAGCTCCGCATCGCCGGCGTGTTCAAGGAGCTCGAGGCCAAGATCGTCCGCTGGAACATCCTCGACACCGGCAAGCGCATCGACGGCCGCGACTCCAAGACCGTGCGCAACATCGTCGCCGAAGTCGGCGTGCTGCCCCGCGCCCACGGCTCGGCGCTGTTCACCCGCGGCGAGACCCAGGCGATGGTCGTGACCACGCTCGGCACCGGTGAGGACGAGCAGTACATCGACGCGCTGTCGGGGACGTACAAGGAAACGTTCCTGCTGCACTACAACTTCCCGCCCTACTCAGTCGGCGAGACCGGCCGCCTCGGCGGCACCAAGCGCCGCGAGATCGGCCACGGCAAGCTCGCCTGGCGCGCGATCCACCCGGTGCTGCCGCCGCATCACGAGTTCCCCTACACCATCCGCGTGGTGTCGGAGATCACCGAATCCAACGGCTCCTCGTCGATGGCATCGGTCTGCGGCGCCTCGCTGGCGCTGATGGACGCCGGCGTGCCGTTGAAGCGGCCGACCGCGGGCATCGCGATGGGCTTGATCCTCGAAGACAAGCGCTTTGCGGTTCTCTCGGACATCCTCGGTGACGAGGACCATCTCGGCGACATGGACTTCAAGGTGGCCGGCACCGAGCTGGGCATCACCTCGCTCCAGATGGACATCAAGATCGAGGGCATCACCGAGGAGATCATGCGCGTCGCCCTCGGCCAGGCCAAGGATGGGCGTATCCACATCCTCGGCGAAATGGCCAAGGCGCTCACCAATGCCCGCGCCGAACTCGGCGAATACGCGCCGCGTATCGAGACCTTCAAGATCCCGACCGACAAGATTCGCGAAGTGATCGGCACCGGCGGCAAGGTAATCCGCGAGATCGTCGAGAAGACCGGCGCCAAGGTCAACATCGAGGACGACGGCACCGTGAAGGTCGCCTCCAGCGACGGCGAGGCGATGAAGGCCGCGATCAAGTGGATCAAGTCGATCGCGTCCGAGCCGGAAGTCGGCCAGATCTATGACGGCACCGTCGTCAAGGTGATGGAATTCGGCGCCTTCGTGAACTTCTTCGGCTCCAAGGACGGCCTCGTCCACATCAGCCAGCTCGCGTCCAACCGCGTGCAGAAGACCTCCGATGTGGTGAAGGAAGGCGACAAGGTTAAGGTCAAGCTGCTCGGCTTCGACGACCGCGGCAAGACCCGCCTGTCGATGAAGGTGGTCGACCAGACCACCGGCGAGGACCTCGAGGCCAAGGAGAAGGCTGCCGAGGGCGAGAAGGCCCCGCGCGAAGCGGCGGGCGAGTAAGTCTCGCCACACGGACAAAAACACGAAGGGCGGCCGAGAGGCCGCCCTTTTTCTCGCCCCTGGGGAGCGCTGCGCTCCCTCTCCCGCAAGCAAGCGGGAGAGGTGCAGAGCCTCAAGCCGTGAGATCGAACCGGTCGAGATTCATCACCTTGGTCCAGGCCTTGGCGAAGTCCTTGACGAACTTCTCCTTGGAATCCGACGTGGCGTAGACCTCGGCGAAGGCGCGGAGCTGCGAGTGCGCGCCGAAGATGAGATCGACGCGCGTGCCGGTCCACTTGACCGCGTTGGTCTTGCGGTCGCGGGCCTCATAGGTGCCGTCAGCGCCGGCCGGCGTCCACTGCGTGCTCATGTCGAGCAGGTTGACGAAGAAGTCGTTGCTTAGCGTTCCCACCTTGGCGGTGAAGACGCCGTGCTTCGAACCGTTCGCATTGGCGCCGAGCACGCGCAGGCCGCCGACGAGCACCGTCATCTCCGGGCCGGTGAGCCGAAGCAGCTGCGCACGATCGACGAGCGCCTCCTCGGGCATCATAAACTGATGCCGCTTGCCGATATAGTTGCGGAAACCATCGGCCCGCGGCTCCAGCGGCGCGAAGGAAGCAGCATCCGTCTGCTCCTGCGAGGCATCCATGCGGCCCGGCGTGAAGCCGACCTTGACCTCGACGCCGGCATCCTGGGCGGCCTTCTCGACCGCGGCGGTGCCGCCGAGCACGATCAGGTCTGCGAGCGAGACCTTCTTCGCGCCGGACGAGGCGTTGAAGTCCTTCTGAATCGCTTCGAGCTTGCCGAGCACCTTGGAGAGCTGAGCGGGCTGGTTCACCTCCCAGTCCTTCTGCGGGGCGAGACGGATGCGCGCGCCGTTGGCGCCGCCGCGCTTGTCCGAGCCGCGGAACGTCGAGGCCGACGCCCAGGCGGTCGAGACCAGCTCCGATACGGACAGACCCGAGGCGAGGATCTTCGTCTTCAGCGAGGCGATGTCCTGCTCGCCGACCAGCTCGTGATTCACGGCCGGAATCGGGTCCTGCCAGATCAGCGTCTCCTTCGGCACCAGCGGGCCGAGATAGCGCTGGATCGGACCCATGTCGCGGTGCGTGAGCTTGAACCAGGCGCGGGCGAAGGCGTCCGCGAACTGATCGGGATGCTCGAGAAAGCGTCGCGAGATCTTCTCATAGGCCGGATCGAAGCGGAGCGAGAGGTCCGTGGTCAGCATCGTCGGCCGATGCTTCTTCGACTTGTCGAAGGCATCAGGAATGATCGCCTCGGCATTCTTGGCCGTCCACTGGTGCGCGCCGCCGGGGCTCTTCGTCAGCTCCCATTCGTACTTGAACAGGTTCTCGAAGAAGTTGTTGCTCCACTTTGTCGGCGTGGTCGTCCATGTCACCTCGAGACCACTGGTGATGGAATCGCCCGCGAGGCCCGTACCGTGCTTGCTCTTCCAGCCGAGGCCCTGATCTTCCAGCGCGCCCGCTTCCGGCTCCGGACCGACCAGCGACGGATCGCCCGCGCCGTGGGTCTTGCCGAAAGTATGGCCGCCGGCGATCAGCGCGACGGTTTCCTCGTCGTTCATCGCCATGCGGAAGAAGGTCTCACGGATATCCTTGGCCGCGGCGATCGGATCCGGCTTGCCGTTCGGACCTTCCGGATTGACGTAGATGAGGCCCATCTGCACTGCGCCCAGCGGCTCGGCGAGCTGACGCTCACCGCTGTAGCGCTCATCGCCCAGCCAGGTCCCTTCGGGACCCCAATAGAGCTCTTCCGGCTCCCAAACGTCGGCGCGGCCACCCGCAAAACCAAACGTCTTGAAGCCCATCGATTCCAGCGCGACGTTGCCCGCGAGCACCATCAGGTCGGCCCACGAAAGCTTGCGGCCGTATTTCTGCTTGATCGGCCACAGCAGCCGGCGCGCCTTGTCGAGGTTGGCGTTGTCGGGCCAGCTGTTGAGCGGCGCGAAGCGCTGCTGACCGGCGCCGGCGCCACCGCGGCCGTCGGTGATGCGGTAAGTGCCCGCGCTGTGCCAGGCCATGCGGATCATCAGGCCGCCGTAATGACCGAAGTCGGCCGGCCACCACTCCTGCGAGTCCGTCATCAGAGCGGTCAGGTCCTTGATGACCGCGTTCAGGTCGAGCGACTTGAACTCCTTGGCATAGTCGAATTCTTTGCCCATCGGATCGGACAGGTCGGAATTCTTGTGCAGCACCTCGATGTTGAGCTGCGTCGGCCACCAGTCGCGGTTTGAGCGCGCGGGTTTTCCGCCCGAAAACGGGCATTTCGAAGTGTCGTCCATGAATACCTCCTCTGGCGGCGGCGAACTCGCGCCCTTGACCAGGTAGAACCACTCTAAGCATCGCCTCCTATCAGGGGAAGTTGACTTTAATGATCGCTGCGATAGGATTTTCTGATGATAAACCTGACGCTGCGTCAGCTTCGCTATTTCGATGCGCTGGCGCGCCACGGCCATTTCGGCCGCGCCGCCGAGGCCTGCTCGATCTCGCAGCCAGCCTTGTCGATGCAGATCAAGGAGTTGGAAGGGACCCTCGGCGGCCTGCTGCTGGAGCGTAGCGCGCGGCAGGTGGCGCTGACCCGGTTCGGCGAGGAGCTCGCGCAACGCGTCCGCGAGATTTTGCGCTCGGTCGATGAGCTCGGCGATTTCGCCCGGGCTTCACAGGATCGCTTCGCCGGCCGCCTGCGCATTGGCATGATCCCGACCATCGCACCGTATCTCCTGCCCAAGATCACCAAGAATCTCACGCGCATGCATCCCGAGCTCGACATCCGCGTGCGCGAAACCATGACGCCGCGGCTGATCCAGGAGCTGGTCGAAGGCCGGCTCGACACCGCCATCGTCGCGCTGCCGGTGTCCGAACCCTCGCTCACCGAGGTCGCGCTGTTCGACGAGAAATTCCTGCTGGTGCGGCCGGGCGCGGACGAGGGCACCCCGGTGCCGTCGCGCGAGATGATGCGCGAGATGCGGCTATTGCTGCTCGAAGAGGGGCACTGCTTCCGCGAACAGGCGCTGTCCTTCTGCAACATGCAATCGGCGCCGCCGCGCGAGATGCTGGATGCGAATTCGCTCTCGACGCTGGTCCAGATGGTCAGTGCCGGCATCGGCGTCACCCTGATTCCGGAGATGGCGGTGCCGGTGGAGACGCGATCGGCCTCGGTCTCGCTGGCGCGCTTCCGCGACCCCGAGCCCTCCCGCACCATCGGCATGGTCTGGCGCAAGACCAGCCCGCTGGCGCGACAGCTGCTGCAAATCTCCGAGGTGGTGTGCCTGTCGGCCGGCAAGGCGCGCCCACGTCAGGCGGCGCGCAGCCTCAGAGCCTGAGTTGCCGGATGTCGCAACCGATCATCCGCATCGCGCGCGCAGACGAATATGACGAGATCGCCCGCGTCTGGATGCTGAGCTGGGTCTCGACCGGCCTCGCCGAGGTCAGCGATTTCCTGCTGGCAAATCTCCGCGTCCGGATCCGACGCGAGATCGAGGACGGCTGGAGCCTGTTCGTCGCCGACGACAACGGCACGATCGCCGCGATGCTGGCGCTGCATCTGCCGAAGCGCTATCTCGACATGCTTTTCGTCGCGCCCGCTTATCAGGGCCAATCGCTCGGCCGGCGATTGCTCGCCTTCACACGCACGCAACTGCCTGACGAGATGTACCTGCGTTGCGTGCGCGAGAACGAAAAGGCCTGGCGCTGGTATGAGCGCGAAGGTTTCGTGTTCGAGACGGAAGAGATCGAACCGTCGAACGGGTTCGTGATGAAATATTATCGATGGAAGAATAAAGGAGACGCGTCATGATCAAGCTTTATTGGTCACCCCGGTCGCGCTCGTTCACGACGCTCTGGTTGATGGAGGAGAGCGGTCTGCCCTACGAGCGCGTGCTGACCGACATCTCGACCGGCGCGCAGAAGGCGCCGGATTATTTGAAGATCAACCCGATGGGCAAAGTGCCGGCGTTGACTGACGGCGACGCCGCGCTCGGCGAGGCCGCTGCGATCTGCGCCTATATCGGCGATCGCTATCCCGAGACCAAGCTCGCGCCCGCTGTGATCGATCCGCGCCGCGCGCGCTATCTGCAATGGCTGTTCTTCTCGCCGAGCTGCATCGAGCCCGCCATCATCCAGATCTTCACCAAGATCGAGATCCCGACCTCGACCGCGGCCTGGGGCAGCGCGACGCAGGTCTTCGACGTGCTGGAAGCGGCGCTCGAGAAGGGACCGTGGATCTTGGGCGACAATTTTTCCGCTGCTGACATCACAATCGGCTCGGGCCTGAACTTCGCGGTGCGTCTGTTCAAGATGGTGCCGTCGCGTCCGGTCTTCGACACCTATCTCGCGCGCTGCATGGCCCGGCCGGCGTTCCAGCGCGCAGAGAAGATCGCGGCCGGCTAGTCCGGCGACTTCAAGTCGTCCGGCTTCGGCATCAGGATGATGTTGTACCCGGAATCGACGTAGTGAATCTCGCCGGTCACGCCGCCCGACAGATCCGACAGCAGATACAGCGCCGAGCCGCCGAGCTCGTCGAGCGTGACGCCGCGGCGCAGCGGCGCATGTTTCTGCTGGAATGCGAACATCGCCCGCGCTTCACCGATGCCGGAGCCGGCGAGCGTACGGATGGGGCCTGCGGAGATCGCGTTGACGCGGATGCCGCGCGGCCCGAAATCCGCGGCGAGATAGCGCACTGAGGCTTCCAGCGCCGCCTTGGCCACACCCATCACGTTGTAATTCGGCATCGCCCGCATCGAGGCGCCGAAGGTCAGCGTGATCATGCTGCCGCCCTCTGTCATCAGCTCGGCGGCGCGCTTGGCGACTTCAGTGAAAGAGAAGCAGGAGATCACCATGGTGCGCGAGAAATTCTCGCGGGTGGTGTCGGCGTAGCGGCCCTTCAGCTCGTTCTTGTCGGCGAAGCCGATCGCGTGGATCACGAAGTCGAGCTGGCCCCACTTGTCGCGGAGCGCTGCGAAGGTCGCATCGACGCTGGTGATGTCCTCGACGTCGCAAGGCAGCACCAGATCGACGCCGAGCTGCTCCGCCAACGGCTTGACGCGCTTGCCCAAGGCCTCGCCCTGAAAGGTGAAGGCCAGCTCGGCGCCCTGGGCATGCAGCGTCCTCGCCATGCCCCAGGCGATCGAATGATCATTGGCGATGCCCATGATCAGACCGCGCTTGCCTTTCATCAAACCTTCCATTGCTTCTTTGCTCCCACTATTCCGGGGTCATCGCCCGCGCAGGCGGGCGATCCAGTATTCCAGAGCCGTATGTGATAGATCGAGAAGCCACGGCACACTGGATGCCCGCCTTCGCGGGCATGACAGCATCGCTAAAATCACACATCCAGCCGGCTGAACACCAGAGTGGCGTTGGTGCCGCCGAAGCCGAAGGAGTTCGACAGCACGGTGCCGATCTTGACGTTGTCGATGCGCTTGCGCACGATCGGCATATCCGCGAACACGGGATCGAGCTCCTGGATGTGCGCGCTCTCGCAGATGAAACCATTGTTCATCATCAGCAGCGAATAGATCGCCTCCTGCACGCCGGTAGCGCCCAGGGAGTGGCCGGTCAGCGCCTTGGTCGCGGAGATCGGCGGGCACTTCTCGCCGACGCCGAACACCCTTCGGATCGCCTCGATCTCCGGCGGATCGCCGGCAGGCGTCGAGGTCGCGTGCGGATTGATGTAGTCGACTTTGGTCTTCACCGTCGACATCGCCATGCGCATGCAGCGCTCGGCGCCTTCGCCTGATGGTGCGACCATGTCGTGACCGTCCGAGGTCGCGCCATAACCGACGATCTCGCCATAGATGCGCGCACCGCGCGCGTTGGCATGCTCGAGCTCTTCCAGCACCAGCACGCCGGCGCCGCCGGCGATGACGAAACCATCGCGATTGACGTCGTAGGGACGCGAGGCCGTGGCGGGCGTGTCATTGTACTTCGAGGACATCGCACCCATGGCATCGAACAGCACCGATAGCGACCAGTCCAGCTCCTCGCAGCCGCCTGCAAAGATGACGTCCTGCTTGCCGATCTGGATCGTCTCGTAGGCATTGCCGACGCAATGGTTCGAGGTCGCGCAGGCCGAGGAGATCGAGTAGTTCACGCCCTTGATCTTGAACCAGGTCGCCAGCGTCGCGGAGGCCGTGGAGGACATCGCCTTCGGCACCGCAAACGGGCCGACGCGCTTCGGCCCCTTGGTGCGGGTGATGTCGGCGGACTCGACGATGGTTCGCGCCGAGGGGCCGCCGGAGCCCATGATGATGCCGGTGCGGACGTTGGAGACTTCGTCGGGCGACAGACCGGAATCCTGGATCGCCTGCTCCATCGCGACGTGATTCCACGCCGCGCCCTGACCGAGGAAACGCATGGCGCGGCGGTCGACCACCGTCGATGGATCGAGTGTGGGCTCGCCTTGTACCTGCGAACGGAAGCCGAGCTCGGCATATTTCTCAGCCCGCGAAATGCCCGACTTCGCCTCGTGAAGGCTCGCAAGCACTTCCTGGGTGTTGTTTCCGATCGACGAGACGATGCCCATCCCGGTGACCACAACCCGCCTCATGACAGCCTCGCCTCAATCGTTGCCTTCTTGGTGATGCGCTCAGCCCAGGCTCGTGCCCTGCTTGAACAGGCCGACCTTCAGATCCTTGGCGCGATAAATAATCTGGTCATCGACCGAAAGCCACCCGTCGGCGATACCGAGCACGAGCTTTGCGCGCATCACGCGTTTGATATCGACGTTGTACACAACCTTGCGCGCGTCGGTCAGCACCTGGCCGCCGAACTTCAGCTCGCTGAGGCCGAGCGCGCGGCCGCGACCTTCGCCGCCGCTCCAGCCGAGATAAAAGCCGACCATCTGCCACAGCGCATCAAGACCGAGGCAGCCGGGCATCACCGGATCGTTCTTGAAGTGGCAGCCGAAGAACCAGAGGTCGGGCTTCACGTCGAGTTCGGCGCGCACTAGGCCCTTGCCGAACTCCCCGCCATTGTCGGTAATTTCCGTAATGCGGTCGAACATCAGCATCGGCGGCAGCGGCAACTGGGCATTGCCCGGGCCGAACATTTCGCCGCGGGCACACGCCAGCAGATCTTCGTATTCGTAACCGTTGCGCCTGTTCAGCATGCACGAGCCTCTGTTCTAATCCCGATTGAGCGGCGTTTTTTGGCGAAAATGGGCCCCGTCTCGGTCGGAGAGCAACGCCAATTGCCATCGTCAGGGGCACCTCCCGCAAGCCCGGATGGACTGCGGACCGGGCCACCATGCTTGGCTGCGCCAAATCGGCTAGGCGGAACCGCGCGCTCTCTAACACAGGCCATTTCGAGTGGCAAAGCGCGTCTATGAAGGTAAAATGACCGGCGCTTCGCGCGGTTCCAAGCTTGATTAGAACCTCTCTACTTGCGAGAAACTTGCACCTGCATCTTTCTGTCCTTATATTGCAAGAGACATATAGTTCACGCGCGCCCGAAATCTGGATAATGAGCGAGAATACCGCGCCCCCTCACGACGACGACGTCCATTCCGCAGCCCTCTTGTCCGGCCGCCAGCCGGCCCTGACCGGTTGCCCGTGGCACGACGTCAACGAAATGCTCCAGTCCGCCGGGCTCCGTCCGACGCGCCAGCGCATGGCGCTCGGCTGGCTCCTGTTCGGCAAGGGTGCGCGCCACCTCACGGCTGAAATGCTCTACGAGGAAGCGACGTTGGCCAAGGTTCCGGTGTCGCTGGCGACCGTCTACAACACGCTGAACCAGCTCACCGATGCCGGCCTGCTCCGTCAGGTCAGCGTCGACGGCACCAAGACCTATTTCGACACCAACGTCACCACCCACCACCACTATTACCTCGAGAACAGCCATGAGCTGGTGGATATCGAGGATCCGCATCTGGCGCTGTCCAAGATGCCCGAGGTGCCCGAGGGTTACGAGATCTCGCGCATCGACATGGTCGTGCGCCTGCGCAAGAAGCGCTGAGATTTGCTGAGATAAATCTGAGATCGTCGTGGCCGGGCTTGTCCCGGCCATTTTTCGTTTGCCCAGCCGTCCTGGACGACGCCTGCGGCGTCAATTCACCTGCTCGTCCGAGTACACGCCCCAGAGGCGCTCCTGCTGGATCCAGCCGTCAAAGCCGCTGCCGGTGACGTGACACCAGCCTGCGCTGCACTTCTTCACTTGCGTGACGACGCCGGCCTGGAGCTTGGCTGCGACCGCGCTGTCGGGATCGGGACGGTCGTAGATCGGCGCGAGGTCGTCCTTGTGCTTCATGGTGACGACCGCGGTACGGCGGCCCGACAGCAGCGAGTGATAGACCCAGCCCTCGGCGCCTTCGGAATCACGCACCCGGCGCCAGTTCTCGAATTCAGCAGTGATTTCCACCGGCAGGCCGGCGCGGGTATAGACCCAGGCCACGTCATTGTCCTTGGTCGGGCCGGCGCGAACGTTGACGTGATCCGACTTGAGGCTGACATAGCGCGGCACCGGCAGTCCGCTGGCGGTCTGGGGGGTGGTGTCCTTCGCCGAATGCGAGGGGCTGACCGAGGCGCTCAACCAGGTGCAAACGAGCGCCATCACCGAACAAAAACGCCCCAACGCCATCAACCCGTCTCCTGTCGAAGACCCGCCCGAGGCGGGTCCTCACCCCAAAATCCAAAACCCTGCCGCGTCAGCCCCTGTCCCGCCCCACGCGGGTGTTCCCCAGAACGAGGTCCGCAAGCCCTGACCCGTGGTTCTTGTCTTGGCCCGGCCTTCTGCTAGAGAGGACGGACGCTTGAACAACCAGTTTGCCCCGATTTTCCGGCCGGAAATATCGGGAGAGCTTGAAGGAAACGCCGGGGACGACACGGCTAGGGCAGTGTCGAACAACCGGGTTAATGAGGCCTCAACGGCCAGCTTTTGGTGACAGAGGCGGGCTGCGACGCCTCATGAGGGCAGGACATGTCGGTGAAGAAAAAGCCCCTCGTCGTTGTGACGCGCAAGCTGCCGGACTCGGTCGAGACGCGCATGCGCGAGCTGTTCGACGCGCGGATCAATCTCGACGATACGCCGATGTCGGCCGAGCAGATCGCGGAAGCCGCGCGCACCGCCGACGTGCTGGTTCCGACCGTGACCGACCACATCAGTGCCGATGTCATCAATCAGCCAGACTGCAAGCTCCGCCTGATCGCCAATTTCGGCAATGGCGTGGACAATATCGACGTCGAAGCCGCGCATGCCCGCGGCATCACCGTCACCAACACGCCAAAAGTTCTGACCGAAGACACCGCCGATATGACCATGGCGCTGATCCTCGCCGTACCCAGGCGGATGATAGAAGGCGCTTCGATCCTGACGGAAGGAAAGCCCTGGGCAGGCTGGTCGCCGACCTGGATGCTCGGCCATCGCATCGGGGGAAAACGGCTCGGCATCATCGGCATGGGCCGCATCGGCCAGGCGGTGGCGCGCCGCGCCCGCGCCTTCGGCCTGCAGATCCACTATCACAACCGCCGCCCGGTCGCGCCGAAGATCGCCGAAGAGCTGGGCGCGACCTATTGGGAGAGCCTCGACCAGATGCTGGCGCGGATGGACATCATCTCGGTGAACTGTCCGCACACGCCGGCGACCTATCATTTGCTCTCGGCGCGGCGACTGAAGCTGATCCGGAAAGACGCCTACATCGTCAACACCGCTCGCGGCGAAGTGACCGACGAGGACACGCTGATAAAGCTGATCGAAGGCGGCGAGATCGGCGGCGCCGGCCTCGATGTCTACGAGCATGAGCCTGCGGTCAACCCAAAACTGGTGCGGCTCGCCAAGGCGGGCAAGGTGACACTGATGCCGCATATGGGCTCCGCCACCATCGAAGGCCGCGTCGAGATGGGCGAGAAGGTCATCATCAACATCCGCACCTTCCTCGATGCCCACAAGCCGCCGGATCGCGTGCTGCCGAGCATGCTCTAGGATCGATCCGTCTTGCGCTTCCGCCAACCTGCGACGAAATCGATGAAGGCCCGCAGCGCCGGCGGCACCTGGCGGCGGCTCGGATAGTAGAGGAACGGTCCGGGAAACGGCTCGCACCAGTCCTCCATGAGGCTGACCAGCGCGCCGGACTTCACGGCGTCATGGACGTAGCCATCGAGCGTTGCCCAGATGCCGGCGCCGTCGAGTACAGCGCGCATGGAAAGATTCATATTGGTCGAAATCAGCTTGGCCGGCGGATCCACCTTCACGATTTGGCCGGCCTTCTCGAATTCCCAATCGTGCATGACGCCGCTTGAGTAGCGTGCGCGGATGCAATCATGGTCGAGCAGGTCCCTCGGATGTTTCGGCCTGCCGCGGCGCGCGACGTAGTCGGGCGATGCGACGACAATATAGCGCTGCGAGCCGCTTAGCGGAATCGCCACCATGTCCTGCGCGAGATGTTCGCCATAGCGCACGCCGGCATCGTAGCCGGCGCTGACGATGTCGACGAAACCGCTCTCGGAGACGATGTCGAGATCGATTTGCGGATATGCTGCGAGGAACGGCCCCGCCATCGGCGCCAGCACGAGGTCGACCGCCGGCGGCGGCGCATTGATACGCAGGCGGCCCGAGGCGACCTCGCGCAGGCCCCGCACCAGATCCAAGGCATCGCCGACGTCGCGCAAGGCCGGTGCGACGCGCGATAGCAGCAGTTCGCCCGCCTCGGTCAGCGCGACACTGCGGGTGGTGCGGTTCATCAGGCGGACGCCGAGGCGCTCCTCCAGGTCCCGTAGTCGCTGGCTAAGGCTCGACACCGACACGCGAATATCCTGCGCCGCACGCCGGAAATTGCGGGTGCGGGCGACCGCTACGAAGACATCGAGATCGCGCAGGTCAGGCTCGGCCATTATTCGCCAGAATGAACAAGCTATTCTGGATTGTCCAGCTTATCGGGGCAATGGACCAAGGGCATATCTGGCCTCGTCACGCGGCGCATTCAGCCTGCCGCACCTTTCGAGGAGAGCCATCATGGAACAGCGCAAACTCGGTTCAACCGGCCCCACGGTTTCCGCCTTTGGGCTCGGCTGTATGGGCATGTCAGAGGTCTACGGCCCCGCCGATCGCGGCGAGGCCATCGCCACGGTCCATGCGGCACTCGATGCCGGCATCACGCTGCTGGATACCGGCGACTTCTACGCGATGGGCCACAACGAGATGTTGGTCCGCGAGGCGCTGAAGGATACTTCGCGCGACAAGGTCCAGATCAGCGTCAAATTCGGCGCGCTGCGCGGCCCGGCCGGCGAATTCGCCGGCATGGATTGCCGCCCCATAGCGATCAAGAATTTCCTGGCCTATTCGCTGCAACGTCTCGGCACCGAGTATATCGACATCTACCGCCCGGCCCGGCTCGATCCGAACGTACCGATCGAGGAGACGATCGGCGGCCTCGCCGAACTGGTGAAGGCCGGCTACATCAGGCATATCGGCCTGTCCGAGGTCGGCTCCGACACCATCCGCCGCGCGCATGCCGTGCACCCGATCGCCGACCTCCAGATCGAATACTCGCTGATCGAGCGCGGCATCGAACGCGATATCCTCAAGACCTGCCGCGAGCTCGGCATTGGCATCACGGCCTATGGCGTGCTGGCGCGTGGACTGATCAGCGGCCATTGGACGAAGGACAGCGGCAAGGCCGGCAAGGACTACCGGCTGATGACACCACGTTTCCAGGGCGCGAACCTCGACGCCAATCTCGCGCTGGTGGAGCAGCTTCGCGCGGTCGCGAACGACATCCGCGCAACGCCGGCACTGGTTGCGATCGCCTGGGTGGCGGCGCAGGGCCAGGAGATCGTACCGCTGGTCGGCGCGAGAACCCGCACCCGTCTGGCCGAAGCACTCGGCGCAACCAAGGTGACGCTGACACAGGCTCATCTCGCAGCGCTGGCAAAGGCATTTCCGCCGGATGTCGCCGCCGGCACGCGCTATGCGGCCGAACAGATGGCGCATCTCGACAGCGAGAAGCCGGCCACGCGGTAGCGGCGATCAGGTGCGATGAGCGCTGAGATCAGTGATGACGGGCCCATCGCCGTTGAGCGGATTGGCGGGATCGCGCCCATAGCGCAGCGTTTCGAAGCGCATCGCGCGCGCATCGATCATCAGGAGGCGGCCGATGAGGCCGTCGCCAAAGCCGACGATCTCGCGGATCGCCTCCAGCGCCATCATCGAGCCGAGCACGCCCGCCAGCGCCCCCATGACGCCGGCCTCCGCACAGGCCGGCACCGTGCCAGGCGGCGGCGCCTCGGGAAACAGGCAGCGATAGGTCGGATTGAATTCGCCCTGCTCGTTCATCTCATGTGCACGGATGGTGGTGAGCGAGCCGTCAAAGGTTCCGAGCGCCGCGGTGATCAGCGGCCGCTTTGCAAAGAAGCAGGCGTCCGAGACCAGATAGCGCGTTGAGAAATTATCGGAGCCGTCGAGCACGAGATCGTAATCGCCGATCAGGCCGAGTGCATTGTCGGCGTTGAGCCAGGTGGCGTGGCCGACGAACCGGACATGTGGATTGAGTGCCGCGATCCGCTCGGCCGCGCTTTCGACCTTGTGCCGGCCGATGTCGGGCGTCGTATGGATCACCTGTCGCTGGAGGTTGGACAGCGACACCACGTCGTCATCGACCACGCCGAGCGTGCCCACGCCGGCGGCGGCCAGATACATCAAGGCGGGCGCGCCGAGCCCGCCGGCGCCGATCACCAGCACCGAGGCCCGCTTCAGCGCAGCCTGTCCGGGACCGCCGACGTCGCGCAGCACGATATGACGGGCATAGCGTTCGAGTTCGTCCGGGCTCAGCATCGTCGTACGCCTCTCTACACCCTCGCTATCGACCCTCGCGGTGCGGAGCGCGGAACGCGCTCTCCGGACGATGCTTCGCATCGCCCGGCGAACCATGAAGGCCCGGATCTCGCCTGCGGCCATCCTTCGAGACGCCGCTTGCGCGGCTCCTTCAGGATGAGCGGCACCGTCTGAACCACCGCGAGATTGTTCGCGACCAACGAGATGTGCTTCAATGACATGGCGTTCAATGGGCTGGCTGGATTTGTCATGAGATCGATGCTTGCGGCAACACTGATGTTTGCGGCCGCCACAGGCGCGAACGCCCAGATGACGGCGCCACAGGTCCCCGGTACCAAGCCGAAGACGGTCCAGACCGTACCGACCCGGCCTCCCGCGATGCAGACTCCGTCGGCCACAATGGATGCCATGGCAAGAGCTGAGCGGCTGGCGCTTCAGTCAGACCTCGCCTGGGTCGGCCAGTATAATGGCGCCATCACCGGCGACGCCAGTGAGCGCATGGTCAATGCCATCAAGGAGTACCAGAAGGCCAAGGGCAGCAAGCCGACCGGCGTGCTCAATGCGCAGGAGCGCGCCGCGCTGGCTGAGGCGGCACGAAAGAAACAGGAGAGCGTCGGCTGGAAGATCGTGACCGAGCCGACCACCGGCGCCCGGCTCGGCATCCCCGGCAAGCTGGTGCCGCAGCAGGCGAGCGACGCCAGCGGCGCGAAATGGACTTCCCCGACCGGCACGGTTCAGGTGCTGCTCAGCCGCCGCCAGGAGGTGAATCCGACATCGGCGAGGCTCGCCGATCTGGAGAAGGAGCCGTCTGGGCGCAAGGTCGATTACACTGTGGTGAAGCCCGACTTCTTCGTGCTGTCGGGATTGCAGGGTCTGAAGAAGTTCTACGTCCGCGGCACCTTCAAAGGCGACGAGGTTCGCACCATGACGATCCTCTACGACCAGGCAGCCGAGAACGTTGTCGAGCCGGTCGTGATCGCGATGTCGAGCGCCTTCAATGCGTTTCCGTCGGGGCCGCAAGCCGCGCCGCCGCCGCGCAAGACCGTCGACTACGGCACCGGAATTGTCGTCAGCGATGATGGCGCGATCGTCGCCGACCGCCTCGTCACCGATGGCTGTCTCACCATCACGATCGGCGGCTATGGCAGTGCCGACCGTCTCGCCGAGGACAAGGAGCACGATCTGGCGCTCCTGCACGTCTACGGCGCACGCGGCCTGAAGCCGCTCAGCCTCGCCGGCGACGCAGCGAAGGCGAGTGCGGATGTCATCGGCATCGCCGATCCACAGAGCCAGGGCGGCGCCACCGGCGTGTCGAGCCTCAAGGCTGCGCTGGCACCGGTGACAAACAGCAATTCCGCGCTGTCGCCTCCGCCGGCGCTCGGCTTCTCCGGCAGCCCGGCCATCGGCGCCGACGGCAGGTTTGCGGGCATCGCGCTGCTGAAGCCGGCGACGGTCGCGGGTCCCGCCACATCGGTGCCGGCGTCACAGGGGGTGATGATCGCCGCCGAGACGGTGCGCGATTTCCTCAAGGCGAACGGTGTTGCGGCGAATGGCACATCGACGGATGCGAAAGCCGCGGTCGTACGCGTGATCTGCGTGCGGAAGTAGGGTGCTGCAAGCATCTCCATTCTCGTGTCCCAGGCGTTGATGGCAGTTGGTGAGACCGATGTAGCCGCGAGCTCCCGACCCTCTCCCGCAAAGCTTGCAGGAGAGGGAGCGCACCACACCTCGATCAGCATGGCCGAGTTATTTCTGACATTTCGGGCACCAGAAGGTCGACCGGCCATTCTGCGTAAACCGCTTGATCGTGCCGCCGCAGCGAGGCATCGTGCATTTCTCGCCTTCGCGGTCGTAGACCTTGAAGGAGTGCTGGAAATAGCCGAGCTCGCCCGAGGTCTGGCGATGGTCCCGCAAGCTCGAGCCCCCGGCCTTGATCGCATCGTTCAGCACGGTGTGGATCGCGCCGACCAGGCGCTTGGCATGGTCCGTCGGCTCACCCTTCTTGGTCGATAGCGTCGCGGCGATCCGGCGCGGCGAAAGGTGCGAGCGATGCAGCGCTTCGCAGACATAGATGTTGCCGAGCCCCGCCACCACACGCTGGTCGAGCAGCGCCGCCTTCAAGCTCGTGGTCTTGCCGGCACAGGACTGCGCCAGCATCGCGGCATCGAACTCGTTGCCGAGCGGCTCGGGACCGAGTCCGCGCAGCAGCGGCTCTTCATCAAGCGCATCGCGCGCGATCACTTTCATGTAACCGAAGCGGCGCGGGTCGTTGAAGACGATGTCCGCTCCGGAGGACATCCGAAACAGCACGTGGTCGTGCGCGGAATCCTTGGCTCGCGGATAGTGAAACTCGCCAGGCTGCGCGTCGTTGTCCGGTCTGATGACACGAAACGAACCCGACATGCCCAGATGCATCAAGAGCACGTCGCCGGAGGCGAGATCGGCCATGAGATATTTTGCGCGGCGGCCGAGGCCGGTGACGACCTGCCCCTTGAGCCGCGCGACGAAGTCCGGCTGGAACGGAAAGCGCAAATCCGCCCGCCGGGCCTCCGCCTTGAGGATTTTCGCTCCCTCCATGACGGGCTGAAGGCCGCGGCGGACGGTCTCGACTTCGGGCAATTCAGGCATGGTCGGGCATTCACCTTATGAGAGCGGTGTGATAGCGCCATTGCGGCGGGCGCGCTATGGTCCGCCAGTGGAGTAGAGTAATGGATCGGCCGGGCGAAACCACGCATTTTGGCTTCAGGGACGTGCCCTTAGGGGACAAGCAGACGCTGGTGAACGACGTGTTTCACAGCGTGGCCGCGCGCTATGATCTGATGAACGATCTGATGTCCGGTGGCCTGCACCGGGTCTGGAAGGACATCATGATCAACGCGCTCGACCCGCCGAGGAGCGATCGGCCGTTCGCGCTGCTCGACGTCGCCGGCGGCACCGGCGACATCTCGTTCCGCGCCGCCAAGGCGGCAGGCGCTGGCTTCCACGCCACTGTCTGCGACATCAACACCGACATGCTGGCCGTCGGCCGCGAGCGCGCCGCCAAGCGGCATCTCGAGACTCAGGTCGATTTTGTTGAGGGCAACGCCGAAGCACTCGCCTTTGCCGATCGCAGCTTCGACGCATACACGATCGCTTTCGGCATCCGCAACGTGCCGCGGATCGATCTGGCGCTGCGCGAGGCCTATCGGGTGCTGAAGCCGGGCAGCCGCTTCCTATGCCTGGAATTCTCGACCGTCGAAATGCCCGGGCTCGATCGTCTCTATGACTTGTTCTCGTTCAAGGTGATCCCGCCGCTTGGCCGCATGGTCACGGGCGACGCCGAGTCCTACCAGTACCTGGTCGAATCGATCCGCAAGTTTCCAAAGCCCGGCGCCTTCGCCGACATGATCCGCGACGCCGGCTTTTCTCGCGTCAGCTGGCAGACACTCACCGGGGGTATCGTCGCACTGCATTCAGGCTGGCGTTTGTGATCTCTGCCATCACCCACATTTCGCGCCTGATCCGCGCCGCGTTCGTGTTCGCGCGCGAGGGCGTGTTCGGTTCGGTCGATCCGAGCCTGGTGCCGCCGCCCGGGCAACTCGCGCTGAAGCTTGCGCGCCTGATCGAGCGGCGCGGCGTCAAGCACGGCCCGCGAATATCGCGCGCCCTCACCCGAATGGGCCCGGCCTATCTCAAGCTCGGGCAGTTCCTGGCAACGCGCCCCGACGTCGTCGGCGTCATCATCGCGCGCGACCTCGAAAGCCTCCAGGACCGCCTGCCGCCGTTTTCGCAAGCCGAAGCGGAAGCCACGATCACGATATCGCTGGAACGGCCGCTGAAGGATGTGTTTGCAAGCTTCGGCCCGCCGGTCGCGGCCGCCTCGATCGCACAGGTGCATCGCGGCGAGGTCTTGCGGGGCGGCATCCGTAGGCCGGTGGCGATCAAGGTGCTCCGGCCCAATGTCGCCGCACGTTTCCGCCGCGACCTCTCCGACTTTTTCTTCGTCGCGCACAAGGCCGAAGCCTATTCGGCCGAGGCGCGGCGCCTGCGCCTCGTCGAAGTCATCAACACCATGTCGCGCTCGGTCGCGATGGAGATGGACCTCCGGCTCGAAGCCGCCGCGCTGTCGGAGATGGCGGAGAACACGCGCGACGATCCTGATTTTCGCGTGCCGGCCGTCGACTGGGACCGCACCACACACAACGTGCTGACGCTGGAGTGGATCGACGGTATCGCGCTGAACGATCACAAGCGCCTTGCGGAGGCGCAGGTCGACCTGCCCGATCTCGGCCGCAAGGTGATCCAAAGCTTTTTGCGGCACGCGCTGCGCGACGGCTTCTTCCACGCCGACATGCATCCGGGCAATCTGTTCCTGGACGATGCCGGCCGTCTCGTCGCAGTCGATTTCGGCATCATGGGCCGGCTCGGCATGAAGGAGCGGCGCTTCCTCGCCGAGATCCTGCTCGGCTTCATCACCCGCGATTATCGCCGCGTCGCCGAGGTGCATTTCGAGGCCGGCTATGTGCCCGCGCATCATTCGGTCGAGAACTTCGCGCAAGCGATCCGCGCCATCGGTGAGCCGATCCACAACCGCACCGCCGAGGAAATCTCGATGGCGCGGCTGCTGACGCTGCTGCTCGAGGTCACCGGCCTGTTCGACATGACGACGCGGCCCGAGCTGATCCTGCTTCAGAAGACCATGGTCGTGGTCGAGGGGGTGGCGCGGGCTTTCGATCCCAAGCTGGATATCTGGAAGATTGCCGACCCCGTGGTGCGCGAATGGATCGAGCGCAACCTCGGTCCGATCGGCCGGGTCCAGGGCGCGCTGGCGGGCACCGGGGACATTGCGCGGGTGCTGATGCGGCTGCCGGAGATCGCCGAGCGGTCGGTGAAGGTGCTGGAGCAGCTCGAGACCATGACGCGGGACGGCATAAGGCTGTCGCCGGAGAGCATCGCGGCGATGGGCCGCAGCGAGGGCCGCAAGAACCGCTGGCGCACCGTGGCGCTCTGGATCATCGCCGCGACCTTCATCGGCATCCTGATCGCCGTCCGGAATCTATGATTGCACTGCAATCACACGAATGATAGCATCGCGATCATTCCGTGTTGGAGGGCGTCATGGCAAGCCTGACCATCCGCAAGCTCGACGATGCCGTCAAAACCTATCTCCGGCTGCGCTCGGCCAAGAACCGCAGGTCGGTCGAGGAAGAGGTCCGGGTCATCCTGCGGGAGCTGATCGAGGGCCGCGAGGAGCCGCTGACGCCGTTTGCGGTCCCACCTGCGGCATCCTCCTCAGCTCCGACACAACAACGTACCAGCGCCGTTCCCGAAGCCAGCGTCACCCTGATCATCGGCGGCGGTATCGCGGCCTATAAATCGCTCGACCTGATCCGCCGGCTGAAGGAACGCCGCGTCGAGGTTCGCTGCGTGCTGACCAAGGCGGCGCAGCAATTCGTCACGCCGCTGGCGGTGAGCGCGCTGTCGCATGAGCGCGTCTACACCGACCTGTTCGACCCGCAGAGCGAGTTCGACGCCGGCCATATACGGCTGGCGCGCGACTGCGACCTGATCGTGGTGGCGCCGGCAACCGCCGATCTCCTGGCCAAGCTGGCAAACGGTCATGCCGATGATCTCGCCAGCGCCATCCTGCTCGCCACCAATCGCAAGGTGTTGCTGGCGCCGGCGATGAATCCGCTGATGTGGAACAACGCGGCGACACGCCGCAACGTCGCGCAGCTTCAGCGCGACGGTGCGGTGTTGATCGGACCCAATTCCGGCGAGATGGCGGAAGCCGGCGAGGCTGGCATCGGCCGCATGTCGGAAGCCATCGAGATCGCCAATGCCGCCGAGCGGCTGCTGCGGCCGCCGGTGCCGCGCCCGCTCGCCGGCAAGCGCGTGCTCATCACCGCAGGTCCCACGCATGAGCCGATCGATCCGGTGCGCTACATCGCCAACCGCTCCTCCGGCAAGCAGGGCTTTGCCATTGCCGCCGCCGCGCAGGCCGCGGGCGCCGAGGTGATCTTGGTCAGCGGTCCGGTCGACCTCGACGATCCCCAGGGCGTGACGGTGAAGCATGTGGAATCGGCACGGCAGATGCTGGAGCAGGTGCAGGCGGCGCTTCCCGTCGACGTCGCGATCTTCGCCGCCGCGGTCGCCGACTGGCGCGTCGCCAACGAGGGCGAACAGAAGCTGAAGAAGACCTCGGCCGGCATGCCACCGCTTCAGCTCGTCGAAAACCCCGACATTCTCGCCACCATCGCCAAGCTGGCCGACAAGCGCCCGCCGCTGGTGATCGGCTTTGCCGCCGAGACCGAGCATCTCATCGACAACGCCAAATCAAAACTTGCCCGCAAGGGTTGCGACTGGATCGTCGCCAACGACGTCTCGCCGGCCACCGGCGTGATGGGCGGCGATCGCAACACCGTGCACCTGATCAGCCGCAAGAATGGCGCGAAGGACGGCGAGTTTGCAGTTGATTCCTGGCCGGTGATGACCAAGGAACAGGTCGCCATCGAACTGGTCGCGCATGTCGCAAGGACCGTGACCGACAAATCCCGGGAGCCGGCATCTTGAGCACGAAAGTCACGGTCGAACTGCAACGCCTCGCGCATGCCGATGGCCTGCCGCTGCCCGCCTATCAGACCGCCGAGGCCGCCGGCCTCGACCTGATGGCTGCGGTTCCGGACAGCGAGCCCTTGACGCTCGCGCCCGGTCAATATGCGCCGGTACCGACGGGCCTCGCGATCGCCTTGCCGGCCGGGCACGAGGCGCAGGTGCGGCCGCGCTCGGGGCTTGCGGCCAAGCACGGCGTCACCGTGCTGAACTCGCCCGGCACGATCGACGCGGACTATCGCGGCGAGATCAAGGTGATCCTGATCAATCATGGCCAGGCGCCCTTCGTGATCAAGCGCGGCGAGCGCATCGCACAGATGGTGATCGCGCCCGTGGTGCAGGCCGCGCTGGTTCCCGTGGCGACCTTGTCGACGACCGATCGCGGCGCCGGCGGCTTCGGCTCGACCGGCCGCTAAGGCACGATAGCTCCGGCCGAATCACCCGAAGAACTACGTGCGTTGGAACAACGTGCCCGGCATTTTTGGGGGGCCGCCTTTGCGTTCACGATCTGGACTCTTACCGGCGGAGTCACGGTGAGGGTATTGTCTTTTGATTCGCGCGCGACGGGGGTCGCCGCGCGCAAATCCGTGCGATCTTGGGGCAACTATGTCAGGCGTGATCGTGTCGATGCGTCGGACGCTGCTGTCGTGCACATCGTTGGTGCGCAACGGCTTGTTGGGAGGCGCTTTGGCGGCGCTGCTGCCGGCTGCGCCGGCTGAGGCCGCCGACCTCGTCGACACTCTCTCCATCATGCTGGATTTCAACCGGCAGGAACTCGCGGTGCTCGCCACTGCGCTGGCCCTGCTCGGCTTCTCGGTGATGGCCGCGATCCTGTTGATGCGCACGCGCGTGCGCACGGCGAAGAACGAGGCGCGGCTGCGCGCGCGAATCGGGGAACTGCAACTTCAGGCCGATCGCTTCGGCGCCCTGCTGTTCGCCGAGCCGCAGATCCTGATCTCCTGGGCGGCCGGCGACAATCGCGCGCAGATTTCCGGTGACATCTCCATGGTGCTGCCGCGCGATTCCTCGCCGCAACGCGTGCTCGCATTCGGAACCTGGCTGCCGCCGGAACCCGCGCTCCAGATGGATCATGCGGTCGATGCGCTGCGCGAGCGCGGCGATGGGTTCCAGCTGACGCTGACGACTGCGCATGGCCACACGCTCGAGGCCATCGGCCGCGCCATCGGCGGCCAGGCCATTGTGCGGATTCGCGAACTCTCCGGGCTCCGGCGCGATCTGGCCGAGACCAATCTGCGTTACAAGGCGCTCTCCGACGAGACCGAGATGCTGCGCGGCTTCGCCGCCGCAGCACCCTGGCCGATCTGGGCCAAGGGGGAGAATGGCGCACTGACCTACGCCAACCCCGCCTATGTCCGAGCGACTGAGGCGAACAGCATCATCGATGCCCAGGAGCGCAAGCTCGAGCTGCTCGACAGCGCCAACCGCACCGCGATGGACCGAGGGCTGAAGGACGCCGCCAATTTCACCTCGCGGCTGCCGATCGTGATCGGTGGTGAGCGGCGCATGTATGACGTGCGCGCGGTCAATGTCGGCAGCGGCAGTGTCGGCGTCGCCATCGATGCCAGCGAGGCAGACGCGCTGAGCTCGGCCCTCGTACGCATGGCGGAAGCGCATCGCCGCACACTGGACCAGCTCTCCTCGGGCGTTGCCGTGTTCGATGGCCAGCGGCGCCTCGCCTTCTACAACGATTCCTATCGGCGGCTGTGGGACCTCGACCGCACCTTCCTCGACGCCAACCCTGATGATTCCGGTGTGCTCGACCAGCTCCGCGCCGCGCGCAAATTGCCGGAGCAGCCGGACTTCCGCGCCTGGAAGGCCAAGCTGCACGAAGCCTATCGCGCGGTCGAGACCGCCAAGGACACCTGGTACCTTCCCGACGGCCGCGCGCTTTCCGTCGTCACCACGCCGAATCCCGAAGGCGGCGTCACCTATCTGTTCGACGATGTCACCGAGAGCCTCGAGCTCGCCCGCCGCTTCGACGGCATGATCCGGGTTCAGCGCGAGACGCTGGACAGCCTCGCGGAAGGCGTCGCGGTGTTCGGCAGCAACGGCAAGGCGCAGCTGTTCAACCCGGCCTTTGTCCGGATGTGGAAGCTGTCCAGCGATGCCATGCGCGACGAACCGCACATCCAGACGGTCGAAGGCTGGTGTCATCAGCTCTACGATGATCCCGTGGTCTGGCGCCAGATCCGCGAAGCCATCACCTCGATCGAGAACCGCGCCGACGTGCCGCTGAAGCTGGAACGCAAGGACGGCAGCGTGCTCGATGGCATGATCCGCCCGCTGCATGACGGCGCGACCATGTTGACGTTCCAGGACATCACCGACACCGAGAATGTCGAACGCGCGCTGCGCGAGCGCAACGAGGCGTTGGAGGCCGCCGACCAGATGAAGGTGGATTTCGTCCACCACGTCTCCTACGAGCTGCGCTCTCCCCTTACCACCATCATCGGCTTCGCGCATTTCCTCAGCGATCCCTCGACCGGACCGCTGACGCCGAAGCAGGCCGAATATCTCGACTACGTCACCAAATCGACCAATGCGCTGCTGGCGCTGACCAACAACATCCTCGATCTCGCCACCATCGACGCCGGCGCGATGAAGCTGGAACTCGGCCCGGTCGACGTCAGCAAGGCCATCGAGCTCGCGGCCGAGGGTATCCAGGACCGCCTCGCCACTGACCGCATCCGCCTCAAGGTCGAGATCGCGCCCGACATCGGCAGCTTCATCGGCGACGAGAAGCGCGTGGTGCAGGTGCTCTATAACCTCCTTGCCAACGCAGTCGGGTTTTCTCCACAGGATTCCACCGTCGGCATCAGCGCACGCCGCACCGAGCGCAGCGTGGTCTTCACCGTGACAGATTCAGGGCCTGGAATACCTGCCGACATGAAGGACAAGGTGTTCAACTGGTTCGAAAGCCGCTCGCAGGGCTCGCGTCACCGCGGCGCCGGGCTCGGCCTGTCGCTGGTGCGCTCCTTCGTCGAGCTGCATGGCGGCAAAGTACGGGTGGACTCGATCGTCGGCCGGGGCACGGTCGTGATCTGCGACTTCCCGACCGACCAGGCGGCGCATCGCGACGCCGCCGAATGACCGAAGCAACCACATTCTCCGTCGCGCTCCACAACGAGACGGCTACCGCGCAATTGATGGCCGACCTCGCGCTGCTGGTCGGCCCCGGCGACGCCGTCACGCTCACTGGCGATCTCGGGGCCGGCAAGACCGCAGCCGCGCGCGCCCTGATCCGCTATCTCGCCGGTGACGAGACGCTGGAAGTTCCGAGCCCGACCTTCACGCTGGTGCAGGGCTACGAGCTGCCACCCTTCCCGGTGATGCATGCTGACCTCTACCGCGTCGAGGACGAGAGCGAGCTCGAGGAGATCGGGCTGTCGCCGCTGCCGGACGCAACCCTCGTTCTGATCGAATGGCCAGAGCGTGCGCCGTCGGCGATGCCCGAAGACCGCATCGACATCGCGCTGACGCACCGGCCGGCGCTGGGCTCGAATGCGCGCGCGGCCGACATCACCGGTTACGGCAAGGGCGCCGCGCAAGTCGTGCGACTGAAGGCCCTGCGCGAATTCCTCGACGCCTCCGGCTATCTCGACGCGACGCGTCGGCGCATGGCCGGCGATGCCTCGACCCGCTCCTATGCGCGGCTGCTGCGCGACGGCGAGACCGTCATTCTCATGAACTTTCCGCAGCGCCCCGACGGCGCCGCCCTTTATGACGGAAAGTCCTACAGCGCCGCAGTGCATCTCGCCGAAAATGTAAAGCCCTTCGTCGCCATCGACGAAGGCCTGCGTGCACAGGGAATCTCTGCGCCCGCGATCCACCATTCGGATCTCGACCACGGCTTTCTGATCACCGAAGATTTCGGCAGCGAAGGCGTGATCGAAGGCGATCCGCCGCGCCCGATTCCCGAACGCTATGAGGCTGCGATCGATGTGCTGGCCATGCTGCACGGCAGGACGCTGCCGGAAACCTTACCGCTCGCCGGCCAGAGCTACGAGATACCGGTCTTCGACGCCGAGGCGCTGCTGATCGAGATCGGCCTGATGCCGGAATGGTATCTGCCCGATCGCAATGCTCCGCTCAGCCAAGAGGCGCGCGCCGAGTTTCTCGCGATGTGGCGCGAGCTGCTGAAGAAGCCCTTGGCGGCGCCGCGGACGTGGATCATCCGGGACTACCACTCGCCCAATCTGATCTGGCTTGGGAATCGCAGCGGCATCGAACGCGTCGGCGTGATCGATTTCCAGGACACCGTGCTTGGACCGAAATCCTACGATGTGGTGTCGTTGCTCCAGGACGCCCGCATCGACGTGCCCGAAAGCCTCGAGCTGACGCTGCTGTCGCGCTATATCAAGGCACGCCGCGCCAGCGACGCAAGCTTCGACGCCGCCGGCTTCGCCGAGCTCTACGCCATCATGTCGGCGCAGCGGAATACCCGCCTGCTCGGCACCTTCGCCCGGCTGAATCGCCGCGATGGCAAGCCGCATTATCTGCGTCACCAGCCGCGGATCTGGACCTATCTCCAACGCTCGCTGGCGCATCCCGCGCTCGGCTCTTTGCGCGACTGGTATCTCGCCAACGTCCCGCCGCCGCAACCCTGATCCGGGCCCGATTTACCAGCCGTTAGCCAAGATGTCGCTATTCTGGCCGCGAGGCAGCCGGATCGTTACGGGGCTGGAGCAAGGGTGATGACGGCGAAAGCGGATCAGCGCGGCAATAACCGGGTCGTTTTCGAGCGCGGGGTTCCGGCCCAGATGATGGGCATCGACGGCACCTGGCGGCGTGACTGCACCATGGAGGACGTTTCCGATACCGGCGCCAAGCTGACCATCGACGGCTCGGTCGAAGGCCTCCATCTGAAGGAATTTTTTCTCCTGCTGTCGTCCACCGGACTTGCGTACCGGCGCTGCGAGCTGGCCTGGGTCAATGGCGACCAGATCGGCGTCAATTTCCTCAAGCTCGGCGACAAGAAGAAAAAGGTGCGCTCCACCGCCATCGGGGCGTGACGGCAACACCCGTCGTACAACCGTCACGGCGGGCGATTAAGGCGGTTGGGATGCGGTGCGGCTGGCCGAGGCTCATGCTAGGATTGCCGCGAAAGCGAAATCAAGGGATTTGAGAAAGCGAGAATGTCCGTCAAACCGACCAAAGCCATGGTGCTTGCCGCAGGGTTCGGCCTGCGCATGCGTCCGCTGACGGACAAGATGCCGAAGCCGATGGTGCCGGTGGCCGGCCAGCCGCTGCTCGACCACGTGCTCGACAAGCTCGGCCATGCCGGCGTGACCGAGGCGGTGGTCAACGTGCACTATCTGCCGGACCAGATCATCAATCACACCGCATCGCGCCAGCATCCGCGCGTGACCATCTCCGACGAACGCGACCAAGTGCTCGGCACCGGCGGCGGCGTCGTGAAGGCGCTGCCGCTGCTCGGCGACGCGCCGTTCTTCCACGTCAATTCCGACACGCTGTGGATCGACGGCGTGCGCTCGAACCTGACGCGGCTTGCGGAAAACTTCGACCCCGCGCGCATGGACATTCTGCTGCTGATGGCGCCGACCGCGACCAGCATCGGCTATAGCGGCCGCGGCGATTACGGCATGCTGCCCGACGGGGCCTTGCGCAAGCGCAAGGAAAAGGAGGTCGTTCCGTTCGTCTATGCCGGCGCCGCGATCATGTCGCCCGCGATCTTTGCCGATGCGCCCAGGGGCGAGTTCTCGCTGACAAAAATGTTCGATCGCGCCAACGAGCAGGAGCGGCTGTTCGGCCTGCGGCTCGACGGCGTCTGGATGCATGTCGGCACGCCTGATGCGGTGCATGCGGCTGAAGAGGCGTTTCTGGAGAGCGTGGCCTAGGGCTGCTTCCATGTCCCGGACGCGGTGCAGCGCGTAGCGGTGCGCCGCTGAGCCGGGATCCAGAAAGCTACAGGCAAGGCGGCGAGATGGGCCCCGGCTCTGCAGCGCATCGAAGGAGCGCTGCGCTGCGTCCGGGGCACGAGAACGGTGATGCCGCGCAAACGGCGGGGAAGACGTCACCTCGGCCCATGACCATTTGACCTTGTCTCCCTATATTGGCGCCTGATCGAATCAGGCAGCCCATGCGCGTTTTCAGCGTTCCCATCTCAGTTCCGTTCCTGCGCACGGTCGTCGCGAGCCTGCTCGACGGCCGGCTGGCCGATGGCTTCGAGGCGCGCAAGGAACCGGCGCGGCTTGCGGATGCGACTCTGTACCTGCCGACCCGACGCGCGATGCGCGTGGTCCGCGAGATCTTCCTCGACGAGATGAAGGCGGATGCTGTGGTGCTGCCGCGCATCGTCGCACTCGGCGACATCGACGAGGACGAGCTCGCCTTTGCCGACGAGGGCGAACAGTTCTCCGGCGCGACGCCGCTCGACATTCCGCCCCGGCTCGGCGAGCTCGAACGGCGGCTGACACTTGCGCAACTGGTGGCGGCCTGGGCCAAGCGCCCGGTGCTGTCCCCGCTGGTGGTCGGCGGCCCCGCCTCGACGCTTGCATTGGCGTCCGATCTTGCACGGCTGATCGACGACATGGTGACGCGCGGTGTCGACTGGAGCGCGCTCGATGGGCTCGTGCCTGATAATCTCGACCGCTACTGGCAGCACTCGCTCGAATTCTTGCGCATCGCGCGCGTTGCCTGGCCCGGCCACCTCGCCGAGATCAAACGGATCGAGCCGGCGGCACGGCGCGATCTCCTCATCGCGGCGGAAGCCAGGCGGCTGACCGCGCATCCGAACGGGCCGGTGATCGCGGCCGGTTCAACCGGCTCGATGCCGGCCACCGCTAAATTCCTCCATGCGGTCGCATTGCTGCCGCATGGCGCCGTGGTTCTGCCGGGCCTCGACACCGATCTCGACGAGGACGCCTGGCGCACCATCGGCGGCGTGCGCGATGCGCTCGGCAAGTTCGCGGAGCATCCGGCGTCGAACCATCCGCAATATGCCATGCATGCGCTGTTGCAGCGTTTTGGCATCAAGCGCAGCGACGTCGACATTCTCCAGCCGCCGGCAGAAGGCGGGCGCGATCTGCTCGCATCGGAATCGATGCGGCCCTCGGCCAAGACGGAAGTTTGGCATGACCGGCTGAAGCAGCCGGATGTCGCCGCAAAGATCGCTGGCGGCATGAAGAACCTGGCGGTCGTGGAAGCCCCCAACCCCGAAATGGAAGCCCTCGCGATCGCCATCGCGATGCGCGAGGCGCGGCATCTCGACAAATCGGCGGCGCTGGTGACGCCCGATCGCGCGCTGGCGCGGCGGGTAATGGCTGCGCTGACCCGATGGGACCTCGCCTTCGACGATTCCGGCGGCGACGTGTTGATGGAAACGTCGGCCGGTGTCTTTGCCCGCCTCGCAGCAGAGGTCGCGACCAAGGGCCTGGAGCCGCCGACGCTCCTGGCGATGCTGAAACATCCGCTGTGCCGGCTCGGCCGGCTACCTGGCGCATGGAAGGCGGCGATCGAGGGACTCGAGCTCGCGGTCTTGCGCGGCACACGCCCACCCGCCGGCACGGCCGGCCTGTTGCGCGAATTCAACCGCTTTCGCGACGAGCTGGCAAAGCTGTGGCGCAGCGAAGTCTCCGCGCTCCATCGCGCGGAGCCCCGCGCGCGGCTCAAGGCGGAGGATCTCGATCGCATCCAGGCGCTGATCGATGCTTTGCGACACGCATTGGCGCCGATCGAGAGCCTGGCCTCATCAAAACCTTATGACTTCGCCGAGCTCGCGCACCGGCATCGCGAAATCCTGATCGAGCTGTCGCGCGACGAGCAAGGCATTCCGCTCGCCTTCGAGGATCGCGAGGGCCTCGCCCTCGCCAGCGCCTTCGACGATCTGCTGCGCGGCGGAACGACCAGCGGGTTGATGGTGCCGTTGCCTGACTATCCCGATGTCTTCCAGACCGCGTTCGGCGACCGCGCGGTGCGGCGGCGGGATAGGCCCGGCGCGCGGCTGCAGATCTACGGCCCCCTGGAATCGCGCCTGATGCAGGCCGACCGCATCATCGTCGGCGGTCTGATCGAGGGCGTCTGGCCACCGGCACCACGCATCGATCCCTGGCTGAGCCGGCCGATGCGGCACGAGCTCGGTCTCGATCTGCCGGAGCGCCGCATCGGCCTCTCCGCGCATGACTTCGCACAGCTGCTCGGCGCCGACGAGGTGATCCTCACCCATTCCGCCAAGGCCGGCGGCGCGCCGGCGGTGGCGTCGCGCTTCCTGCACCGGTTAGAGGCGGTTGCGGGCGACCATCATTGGAACGCGGCAGTTCGCGCCGGCGAGAAATACGTGCAGTTCGCCGGCGCAATGGACCAGCCCGACGAGGTCAGGCCGATCAAGCAGCCGGAGCCGCGACCGCCGCGCGCGACGCGGCCGCTCAAGATGTCGGTCACCGAAATCGAAGACTGGCTGCGCGATCCCTACACGATCTACGCCAAACGCATCTTGCGATTGGATGCACTCGATCCGGTCGACATGCCGCTCTCGGCTGCCGACCGCGGCTCGGCGATCCATGGCGCGCTCGGCGAGTTCACGGAAACCTATGCGGCACGCCTGCCCGACGATCCCGCGCGCGTGCTGCGCGCGATTGGCGAAAAACATTTTGCCCCGCTGATGGAGCGGCCCGAGGCGCGGGCGCTGTGGTGGCCGCGTTTCCAGCGCATCGCGCGCTGGTTCGGCGAATGGGAGACGGCGCGGCGCGACGCGATCGAGGCCATCACGGCAGAGACCCACGGCGAGATCTCGATCGCGCTCGACAACGCGCGCAGCTTCCGCCTCTCCGCGCGCGCGGACCGCATCGAACGGCGCCAGGGCGGCCGCTATGCCATCCTCGATTACAAGACCGGGCAGCCGCCCACCGGCAAGCAGGTCCGCATGGGCCTGTCGCCCCAGCTCACGCTGGAAGCTGCGATCCTGCGCGAGGGAGGCTTCCCAGACATCGAGGCCGGCGCGTCCGTGAGCCAGCTCGTCTATGTCCGCCTCAGCGGCAACAATCCACCGGGCGAGGAGCGCGTTCTCGAACTCAAGTTCAAGCCAGGCGACGAGCCGCAACCACCGGACACCGCGGCGGCCGAGGCGCGCGCCAAATTGGAGGCGCTGATCCGCGCCTTCGAGGACGAGAACCAGGCCTATACCTCGCTGAACCTGCCGATGTGGGCGAACCGCTACGGCACCTATGACGATCTCGCCCGGATCAAGGAATGGTCGGCGGCCGGCGGATTGGGGATCGAGGAATGGTGAAGGCACCGCGCCCCATCCCCGACGAGGTGCGCGCGCGGCAGGCGCGTGCATCCGATCCGACCGCATCGGCTTTCGTGTCGGCCAACGCCGGCTCGGGCAAGACGCATGTGCTGGTGCAGCGGGTCATCCGTCTGCTGCTCGCGGGCGTCCCGCCGGAAAAGATCCTCTGCATCACCTTCACCAAGGCCGCGGCCGCCAACATGGCCGAGCGCGTGTTCACCACGCTCGGTCATTGGGTGACGCTGGACGACGCTGCGCTCGACGCAGCCATTCGCGCGGTCGGCATCCCGCATCCCAGTGCAAAGCTGCGGCGCGAGGCGCGAAAGCTGTTCGCCTGCGCGCTGGAAACGCCGGGCGGGCTGAAGGTGCAAACGATTCACGCGCTGTGCACGCGCCTGCTCCAGCAGTTCCCGTTCGAAGCCAACGTGCCGGCACGCTTCGCCGTGATCGACGAGCGCGACCAGACCGACATGATGGAACGCGCCAATCTGAGGGTGCTGCTGGAGGCCGCGCGTGATCCCGAGAGCCTCACCGGCCGCGCACTGTTGACGGCAATGGCGAGCGCCGCCGACGTCACCTTCAAGGAGGTCGTACGCGAGGCGTGCCTCAGCCGCGATCATTTCATGGCCTGGACCGACCAAGCTGGCGATGCCGGAGCGGCGGTCGAACAGATGGCGGCTGTGCTGGGAGTCGACGCGGGCGACCAGATCGAGGATGTCGAGACGGAGATTCTCGACGGCCCTTTCCTGCCGCGGTCGCGCTGGGACGATATCGCGCTTGCGCTGGAGGACGGCAGCAAGTCGGACAAGGACCAGGCCGGCCGGCTCCGCGAAGCAAAAGTCTTTTCCGGCAGCGCGCAGGTCGATGCCTATCTCTGCGTCTTCCTTACCGACGACAAGCTGCCGCGCAAGGTGGTGCTGACCAAGAAGCTTTGCGATCACAACCCGTCCGTGGCCCGCCTGTTCGAGGCCGAGGCGCAGCGGCTCGGTGGGCTGATCGAGAAGCGCCGCGCGGTGACCATGCGCGACCGCACCGCGGCCCTGCTACATATCGCGACCGCTGCTGCCCAAAACTACCGCCGCGAGAAGCAGGAGCGCGGACTGCTCGACTACGACGACCTCATCGACAAGACCCTGGCGATGCTGGACCGCGTCTCCGCGGGCTGGGTGCATTACAAGCTCGATCGCGGCGTCGATCACGTCTTGATCGACGAGGCCCAGGACACCAGCCCGCGGCAATGGGACATTGTCGCGCACATCATCTCCGAGTTCACCGCAGGCGAAGGCGCGCGCGAGGGGCTGAACCGCACCATCTTCGCCGTCGGCGACGAGAAGCAATCGATCTTCTCGTTCCAGGGCGCGGCTCCCCACGAATTCGATGCCCGACGGCGCGAGCTGCACCGCAAGTTCACCGCGGCCGGGCTGAAATTCGACCCGGTCGCCTTCACCTATTCGTTTCGCTCGGGCGCCACGATCCTGCACTCGGTCGATCACGTCTTCCGCGATCCCCAGATCTACAAGAGCATCCATTCGGTCGAGATCGGCCACCCCCTGCACAACGCCCTCGCCGATGCAGGGCCGAGCGTGATCGAGCTGTGGGATCTCGCGGAGGCCGACGATCGGCAGGATATCGAAGGCTGGCGCGCCCCCTTCGACGGCGTCGCCGTCACCAGCCCCGAAGTAAAGCTCGCTCACCGCATCCAGGCCGAAATCAAGCGGCTGGTCGAGAGCGGCACGCTGACGGGGCACGAAGGCGAACGCCGGCCGCTGCGCTATGGCGACATGCTGATCCTGGTGCGGCGACGCGGCAACGCATTCGATGCCGTGATCCAGGCGCTGAAGCATGCCAACGTGCCGGTCGCCGGCGCCGATCGACTCAAGCTCACCGAGCACATCGCCATCATCGATCTGATGAATCTCGCCGATGCGCTGCTGCTGCCGCAGGACGATCTCGCGCTCGCGGTGGCGCTGAAGAGCCCGCTGTTCGGGCTCGACGACGACGACCTCTTTACCCTCGCCTGGGATCGCAAGGCATCGCTGCGCCGTGCGCTTCGCGAGCATGCAGCCACACGCGAGAAGTTCGCCACGGCATTGCGGCGCCTGGAAGCCTGCGAGGCACGCGCGCGCGAGGAGACGCCGTTCGCGTTCTACGCCTGGCTGCTCGGCGGCGATGGCGGCCGTGCGCGCATCCTGCGCCGGCTCGGCTTTGAGGCCAACGATGCGCTCGACGAATTTCTTGAGCTGGCACTGAACTACGAGCGCAAGGCGCCGGCCTCGCTGCAAGGCTTCATGGCCTGGCTGCGTTCGGCCGACACCGAGGTGAAGCGCGACATGGAAATCTCGCGCGACGAGGTGCGGGTGATGACGGTGCACGGCGCCAAGGGCCTGGAGGCTTCGGTCGTGTTCATGGTGGACACCACGTCCTCGCCCGCGGACTCGCAGCGGCTGCGGCTGATCCATGTGCCGCGCGGCAATGGCGGCGAGGTGGTGGTCTGGGCCGGCCGCAAGGCGGACGACCCGAAGCCGGTCGCCGAGGCGCGCAAGGCGATGCTGGAGGAGACCGAGGACGAGTATCGCCGCCTGCTCTATGTCGCGATGACGCGCGCGGCCGACCGCCTGATCGTCGGCGGCTGCATGCCCGGCAACATGAAGACCGTCCGCAAGCTGAGCTGGTACGATCTGGTCGACACCGGTCTCGCCGGCTCGGGCCTGGACAAGCAGGTCATCGAGACGCCGCTCGGCAAGGTGACGCGGTTCTCGCGGCCGGAGGATATCGTGGCACTGGGCGCACCGGCGGCATCGGTCCGCCAGACGATCACGCTGCCGGGCTGGCTGCGGGCGCCGGCTCCGCGCGAGATCGTCGACGATGATGCCCTGCGCCCCTCGGGCCAGTCGGCCGAAGAGGGCCGCAGCGTACGATCAGGCGAATCGGTGCAGTCGCGCGCGCTGGCGCTGCAGCGCGGCACGCTGGTGCACCGCCTGCTGCAATCGCTGCCCGACATTGCCGCCGAGCGCCGGCGCGAGGCCGCACGCGACTTCATGGCCCGCAACGCCTCGGACTGGCCGGAGGCCGACCGCGCCGCGCTGGCCGACAAGGTGCTCGCCTTGATCACTGAGCCGCGCTTCGCCCCGGTATTTGCCGCCGGCAGCAGGGCCGAGGTTGCCATCGCCGGCAAATTGGAGCGGCCGGGCCGCGCCCCGGCGCTGGTGTCGGGGCAGATCGACCGGCTGGTCGTTCGCCCCGAGGAGGTCCTGATCGTCGACTTCAAGACCAACCGGGCGGCGCCCGGAAGCGCGGCCGAGGCACCCGCCGCCTATGTCCGGCAGCTCGCGCTGTACCGGGCGGTGCTATCGCGGCTTTATCCCCAAAAGCTGGTCCGCGCCGTCCTGCTCTGGACCGAGGCCCTTGAATATATGGAGATTTCGGCCCCCGCGCTGGACGCGGCGCTGGCATCCCTTCATCTCGGTGTGAGCGTCCTTGACCCGGCAAGGGGCCGTTCATAGGTTGACCTCATGATCCCAAGCGCGATTCCGGGTCGCGCCGATTCTTTCAACCGAGTGAGGTACTCCAATGGCCGTTAGCAAGGTTTCCGACGCCGATTTCGAAACCGAAGTGCTCAAGGCGAACGGCCCCGTGGTCGTCGATTTCTGGGCCGAATGGTGCGGCCCCTGCCGCATGATCGCGCCCGCGCTCGACGAGATCGCCGGCGCGATGGGCGACAAGGTCAAGATCGTGAAGCTCAACGTCGACGAGAGTCCGAAGACCGCGTCCAAGTACGGCGTCATGTCGATCCCGACCCTGATGATCTTCAAGGGCGGTGAGATGGCTTCCCGCCAAGTGGGCGCGGCGCCGAAGGCGAAGCTTCAGCAGTGGATCACCTCCGCGGTCTGATCCGCCTCGCGCAGGATTATTTTCGAAAGCGGCCGGCGAAAGCCGGCCGCTTTGCGTTGACGGGACATGTTCAGCGTAGGACGAGTCCCAGCCCTTGCCAGCCCCTCCCGCAAAACGCGCCCGAAAATCGGCCTCTCTCGTAGCAATGGAGGCGAGGTCGGTCGAGGCGATCCCGCGCGGCAAGGAATGGCAGTACGAGCCGAAATGGGATGGCTTCCGCTGCTTGCTGGCGCGCAGTGGCAGCAACGTCGATCTTCGCTCGAAGTCCGGCGAGGATCTCGCGCGCTATTTTCCTGAGATCGTCGCCGCCGCGCTGAGCCTGAAAGCGGATCGTTTCACGCTCGACGGCGAGATCGTCGTGCCGCACGGTAAAGGCTTTTCCTTCGACGCATTGCTGCAACGAATCCATCCTGCCGCAAGCCGCGTGAAGAAACTCTCGCAGGATACGCCGGCGCTCTACCTCGTCTTCGACCTGCTCGAAACGGCCAAGGAGAAGCAGCTTGCCGGAAAATCGCTGAGCGAGCGGCGCCCGCTCCTGGAAGCATTTGCGAAAGACCATTTGAAGAACAGCCTTTTCCATCTCTCGCCGGCGACGACGAGCTACGCCACCGCCCAAAAATGGCTGGCGCAGTCGGGCGGCGGCTCGGACGGCGTCATCGCCAAGCGCATCGACCTGCCCTACCAGGCGGGAACGCGCGAGGGCATGCAGAAGATCAAGAAGTTTCGCAGCGCCGATTGCGTGGTCGGCGGCTTCCGCTATGCCAGCAATAAGATCGGCGGACGCAACGTGGTCGGCTCGCTGCTGCTCGGGCTCTATGACGACAATGGCTTGCTGCACCATGTCGGCTTCACCTCGGCCATCAAGGCGCAGGAGAAGCCGGCGCTGACCGATCGCCTGGAGGCATTGATTGGCGAGCCCGGTTTCACCGGCAACGCCCCGGGCGGACCGAGCCGCTGGTCCACCGAGCGCTCGGCCAAATGGTGTCCGCTCAAGCCGAAGCTGGTGATCGAGGTCTGCTACGACCATTTCAGCGGAGAACGCTTTCGCCACGGCACCTCGATCCTGCGCTGGCGTCCCGACAAGGCACCACGGCAATGCACATTCGAGCAGTTGATGCAGAAAGTGGCCGATCCGATGAAATTATTGAAGTGAACGTAGCCGCAGCTACTTGATCCACCCCGTCGCCAGCGCATTCGCCAGTTCGGGCTGATTGTTGCGTCGCGCCAGCGCGGCCATGGCCTCGTGATCATAAGCGACGTGGCGGAACGTCACCTGCCAAGCGCCGTCAGCGAGTTCGAGAACGGCATAACGCGCGTGCGGCGTGCCGGCTTCGACGGCATGCGGGAATGGATGCTTGTCCCGAAAGCCGGGACTGCCGACGCTGCCGGGATTGACGATCAGCCGCCCGTCGGGCAGGCGCACGGCCCGCGCAAGGTGGGTGTGGGCGCAGAGGATCAAGGATTGCGTGATGCCTTGCGCGAATGGTTCGATGCGATCGAGCGGCGATAGCGCGACCGTGCCGTCGGGACGCACGGTATCGAGCCAGTACACCTCGTCGCTGCCGGGCGTCGCATGGCAAAGGAACACCTGTTCTCGGAAGACCCGTGTCATCGGCTGCGCGCGCAGCCAGTCGAGCTGCGCGGCGTCGATCTGCGCATGGGCGGGGCGATCCCACGAGCCCATCTTTTCCGGAGCGCGGTCGAGCAGATAGCGATCGTGATTGCCAAGCACGTGCACGGCGTCGATCCTCATCAGGATCTCGATCGTCCTGCGAGCATCGAGTGGCCCGCTCAGCATGTCGCCGAGATTGACGATGTCGGCAATGCCGAGTGTGCGGATGTCGGCGAGCACCGCTTCGAGCGCGAGGTAGTTTCCGTGGACGTCGGCAATCGCAGCAAAACGCATCGTGGTCACCGTAGTCGCTATGCAGGAGGCGTGCCGTTGATTGCGAGCACGTGGCCGGCCAGATACAGCGAGCCGGTGATCAGGATGCGCGGCGGCACCTCGTAGGCGAGCTTCGCCAATGCGCGCAGCGCAGCTTCGATGCCGGGCGCGGGCTCCACACGCATGCCGAGGCTGCGCGCGGCGTCCGCTAGGCGGTCGACCGGCATCGCGTTCTCGGTATCAGGGATCGGCACCGCGATGATGTGACGGGTAAGCCCGGCGAAATTGGCAAGAAAACCCTGCGCATCCTTGTTGGCCATCATGCCGGCGATGACGACCAGCGGCCGCGACACCCGCTCTTCGAGATCACCGAGCGCGGCGGCGGCCACGCGGCCGCCTTCAGCATTGTGCCCACCATCGAGCCAGATGTCCGAGCCCTGCGGTCCCCAAGAGAGCAGCTCCCCCGAGGTGATGCGCTGCATTCGTGCCGGCCATTCCGCCCCGACGATACCGGCCTCGAACGCCGTCTGGCTGACCTTGAACGCCGGGACGGCGCGCAGCGTCGCGATTGCAAGGCCGGCATTGTCGAACTGGTGGCGGCCGAACAGGCGCGGCGCCGCAAGATCCATCAGGCCGCGATCGTCAGAATAGACCAGACGTCCGCGCTCGACATTGACGTGCCAACTTTCGTTCGCCGCAAACAGCGGCGCACGCATGCGCCTGGCCTGTGCTTCGATCACGGTCATCGCCTCGGCAGCCTGCTCGGCACAAATCACGGGCGCGCCACGCTTGATGATCGCGGCCTTCTCGCCGGCGATGGATGCCAGGGTGTCGCCGAGGAAGTCCATGTGGTCCATGCTGACAGGCGTGATCACGCAGGCCGCCGGCGCATCGACCACATTGGTCGAATCGAGCCGGCCGCCGAGACCAACCTCGAGCAGCACCACGTCGGCCGCATTTTGCGCGAACAGATGAAAGGCCGCGGCGGTCTTCAGCTCGAACAATGTCGCAGCCTCGCCGGCATTGGCGCGCTCGATCTCTTCCAGAGCGGTGCGCAGTTCATCATCGCTGACGAGCACGCCGCCGCCGACGCGACCGAGCCGGAAGCATTCGTTGATGCGGACGAGATAGGGTGAGGTATAGGCGTGGACGCGCAAGCCTGCGGCCTCCAGCGTCGCGCGCAGATAGGCGAGCGTGGAGCCCTTGCCGTTGGTCCCGGCGATGTGGATCACCGGCGGCAGCTTGCGTTCGGGATGGCCGAGCCGCGCGAGCAGACGATGCATCCGCTCGAGCCCGAGATCGATGCGTTTCTGATGCAGGGCCGACAGCCGCCCGATCAGTTCGCCGAGCGGCGGCTTTGTGCTGTCAGAGGAGGCGTTCACGCGTGGGGCGCAGCCGGCGCCGTCTCGGCGGCCGATACGATCTGCGCGGGGCTCGCGACCGGCTGCACCGATCTCGATGCGCCTTCCTGCGGCGGCGCCTTGGTCAGCAAGCGGCAGAGCCGCGCCAGGGTCGGACGCAATTCGTGGCGATGTACGACCATGTCGACCATGCCGTGCTCCTTCAGATACTCGGCGCGCTGGAACCCCTCGGGGAGCTTTTCGCGGATGGTCTGCTCGATCACGCGCGCGCCGGCGAAACCGATCAACGCGCCGGGCTCGGCAATGTGCACGTCGCCCAGCATGGCGTAGGACGCGGTGACACCGCCGGTGGTCGGATTGGTCAGCACGACGATATAGGGCAGTTTTGCCTCACGCAGCATCTGCACCGCCACCGTGGTGCGCGGCATCTGCATCAACGACAAAATGCCTTCCTGCATGCGCGCGCCGCCCGATGCGGCAAACACGATGAATGGCGACTTCTTCTCGACCGCGAGCTCCATTCCACGCACGATGGCTTCGCCCGCGGCCATGCCGAGCGAGCCGCCCATGAAATCGAAGTCCTGCACGGCGACGACGACGGCGGAGCCTTCAAGCTTGCCGTAGCCGACCTTGATCGCGTCGTTGAGGTTGGTGCGCGCGCGCGCATCCTTGATGCGGTCGACGTATTTTTTCTCGTCGCGAAACTTGAGCGGGTCGGGCGTGACCTCGGGCAGCGCGACGTCGAACCAGGTCTCGTTGTCGAAGATCGACTTCAACCGCGCCACCGCGCCCATGCGCATGTGGTAGTTCGAGCCGGGGATGACGAACTGGTTGGCCTCGACGTCCTTGTAGAACACGAGCTGTCCGGAATCCGGACACTTGATCCACAGATTCTCCGGCGTCTCCCGCCGCAGCATGTTGCGGATCTTCGGCCGGACCACATTGGTAAGCCAGTTCATGCTTTGCTCCGATGCGCGAACCCGCCTCGCGGGTCGCCTGTAGAATATATGGCGGCCGGGCCGCTGCCCGGCAAGCTGCCGTGTCGCCTGCCCGGAAAGCGGAACTATGGCCTATTCCGCCGCTTGCTGCGCCCCCTTGACGCCCTGGGCCAGGGCCGCCGTCAGCTCGGCGACGGCGTCAACGGTTTTATCGGTCGCTCGCCCCTCGGCATCGAGGCTGTTCTTGAGCGCATCCACCAGTGCTGTGCCAACCACCGCACCATTGGCGTGCGAGGCGATCGCCTTGGCTGTCTCCGGCGTGCGGATGCCGAAGCCGACGCAGACCGGCAGCTTGGTATGTCGCTTGATGCGCGCAACGGCTTCGCTCACCGCCGAGGAGTCCGCAGCCGCCGCTCCGGTGATACCGGTGATCGAGACGTAGTAGACGAAGCCCGATGTGTTGGCGAGCACGGCCGGCAGGCGCTTGTCGTCGGTGGTCGGCGTCGCCAGGCGGATGAAGTTGAGGCCGGCCTTCATCGCCGGCAGGCACAGCTCGTCGTCTTCCTCCGGCGGCAGATCGACGATGATGAGGCCATCGACACCTGCGCTCTTCGCGTCAGCCAGGAACTTGTCGACGCCGTAGATGTAGATCGGATTGTAATAGCCCATCAGCACGATCGGCGTCGCGTTATCGTCCTTGCGGAAGCCGCGCACGAGCTCTAGCGTCTTCTTCAGCGTCATGCCGGCCTTGAGCGCGCGGAGACCCGCGGCCTGGATCGACGGACCATCGGCCATCGGATCGGTGAAGGGCATGCCGATCTCGATCACGTCGGCACCCGACCGCGGCAGCGCCTTGATGATCTCGAGCGACGTCGCCGCATCAGGGTCGCCGGCCATCAGGAAGGTCACGAAGGCCGGGCGGCCCTGCTTCGCAAGCTCGGCAAAACGGGTGTCGATACGCGTGCTCACTTCTTGCCCCTCAGGATGTCGCCGACTTGCGGGACGTCCTTGTCGCCCCGGCCGGACAGATTGACGACCATCAGGTGATCCCGAGGCCGCTTCGGCGCGAGCTCCATCACCTTGGCGATGGCGTGCGCCGGCTCGAGCGCCGGAATGATGCCTTCCAGCCGCGACAGCAATTGGAACGCAGCGAGTGCTTCGTCGTCCGTCGCGGAGAGATATTTGACGCGCCCGACCTCGTGCAGCCAGGAATGTTCGGGGCCGATGCCGGGATAGTCGAGACCGGCCGAGATCGAATGCGCGTCCTGGATCTGACCGTCCGCATCCATGAGAAGATAGGTGCGGTTGCCGTGCAGCACGCCGGGACGGCCGCCCGCGATCGAGGCGGCGTGCAGCTGCGTGAGTCCGTGGCCGGCGGCTTCGACGCCGAAGATCTCGACGGAGGGATCATCGAGGAACGGATGGAACAGGCCCATCGCGTTCGAGCCGCCACCGATGCAGGCCACCAGCGAGTCCGGCAAGCGGCCCTCGATCTCCTGCATCTGCGTCTTGGTCTCGTTGCCGATGATCGACTGGAAGTCGCGCACCAGCGTCGGATAGGGATGCGGGCCCGCCACCGTGCCGATGCAATAGAACGTGTTGTGCACGTTGGTGACCCAGTCGCGCAGCGCTTCGTTCATGGCGTCCTTCAGCGTGCGCGTGCCTGACTGCACCGGCATCACCTTGGCGCCCAGCATCTCCATGCGGATGACGTTGGGCTGCTGCCGCTCGACGTCAACGGCGCCCATATAGACCACGCATTCGAGGCCGAAGCGCGCGCACAGCGTCGCGGTGGCGACACCGTGCTGGCCGGCGCCGGTCTCGGCGATGATGCGCTTCTTGCCCATGCGCCGCGCCAGCATGATTTGGCCGAGCACATTGTTCACCTTGTGTGAGCCGGTGTGGTTGAGCTCCTCGCGCTTGAGATAAATCCTGGCGCCGCCGAGATGCTCGGTCAGGCGCTCAGCGAGATAGAGTGGCGAGGGCCGGCCGACATAGGTCTTGAGGTAGCCGTTCATCTCGGCCTGGAACGCCGGATCGGCCTTGGCTTCGGTATAGGCCTTCTCCAGATCGAGGATCAGCGGCATCAAGGTTTCGGCGACGAAGCGGCCGCCGAAAATACCGAAATGGCCGCGCTCGTCGGGGCCACTACGGTAGGAATTGGGTTTGGCGACGTTCATCGGACACTCAACTCTTGGCTCGTATCTTGGCTGGCGCGCGCGGCGCGGATGAAGGCCTTGATCATCTCCGGATCTTTCACGCCCGGAGCGCTCTCGACACCGGAGGAGACGTCGACGCCGCCGGCTCCGGTGACGCGGAGGGCTTCCGCAACGTTGTCGGCGTGAAGCCCGCCCGAGACCATATAGGGCAGGCTCACATCGAGATTTTGGAGCAGGTGCCAGTCGAAGGGGGCGCCGAGACCACCGGGGCGGGTTGCATCTTTCGGTGCGCGCGCATCGAACAGGATGCGGTCGGCGACTGCGGCGTAGCCGGGCAGCACCGCGAGATCGGCAGATGTGGCGACCGGCACCGCCTTCATCACCGGACGGCCGAACCGCTGCTTGATGTCGCGCAGCCGCGCCACGCTCTCCTTGCCATGGAGCTGAAGAATGTCCGGCGCCAGCGCGTCCATGATGTTGTCGAGCATGGCATCGTCGGCATCGACGATCAGCGCGACCTTGAGCGCACGGCGCTTCACCTGGCGCCCGAGATCGCGTCCCGCTTCCAGCGACAGGTGCCGCGGCGACGGCCGAAAGAACACGAAACCCACCATGTCGGCACCCGCCTCGAGCGCCACCTCGAGCGTCTCGGGCGTGGACAGACCGCAGATTTTGACGAGCAGGGACATGGTCTCAAAGCGGATGGAGGCCGCGGGCCCGCGGCCGGAAAACAGGGCTTTCGATTGCGGCCGCTTCTACAACGTCGCGCGCTGCTTGTCTCGCCCGATGGGCCCATAAAGGCCGACCCCCGAAGGGACTGGGAGGCGCTGGGACTCGGGCCTTGCCGCCGCCATTTGGGCCCGCAGATCGGCCAGTTCGCCCCTGGCAGCGCGTGCATCCGCCTCATTGCGGCGCGCCGCGCGCCGCCAGTGCCACTGGCCGAGCCAGACTGCGCATCCACCCGTCAGCACGCCAAGGGCAGCGACCAGGATCAAAAGCAGGAACAGCGGCAAGGTGACCGACAGCGAGGGGTCGGCCGACATGAAGGGATCGAAGGAGACGGTGACGAAATGCCGGTTGGCGACGGCGAAAACCAGCAGGAGCAGGCCCAGCGGAATCACGATCAGCGCGGTCAGGAACTTTCGCATCTCGCTTCGCTCGCCTTGAATCAAGCTTGCGGCCGCATCATGCGCGACCGCAGAAAATCCTGATGCCCGGCTCAATCTGCCGCGCCGGGATCCGGATGGTCGCGGTTCAGCCGCTCGCGCATTTCCTTGCCGGTCTTGAAGAACGGGACGCTCTTCTGGTCGACAGGCACATGAGCGCCGGTGCGCGGATTACGTCCGGCGCGTGCAGGGCGATGCTTGACCGAGAAGGCACCGAAGCCGCGCAGCTCGACGCGATCACCGCGTGCGAGGGCCGCTACGATCTCTTCGAGAATCGCATTCACAATGTTCTCGACATCCCGCTGGTACAGATGCGGGTTGTGCTCGGCGATACGCTGAACAAGTTCGGATTTGATCATCGAGAGATAGGACCCGGGAGCGTGCGGATGACCATTTCCGTGAAAATACCTTGATCTGTCAAGACGCTAAATCAAGATTGAGCGTCGTGAAAATACGTGACAAATGCCGAAAAAGCAGGCTGTGCCGGCACCCGTCACGCGGGAAAACCCCCGCACGCTCGCCTCGGTTCCGGTCAGTTTGACGCGGCCGGCTGCCACAGGGCCAGCATTCCATCCATTCCGAACCGATCGACCGCCTGTGCGACGCCGGTTTGCCCGATTTGATGCGCAATCGAGCTCAAACCCAGCGCTTCCAGCGTCACGGCGGCGGCCGTCTTGAGGAAGGGCAGATCGCCGAAGCGCGGCTCGAGCTTGTAATCGCGCACGCTGAGCCCCTTCTTGACGCCCTTCTGCTCGACCAGCCAGGTCACCGCCGTCTTCTCGTCGCCGATCTGGTCGATCAGCTTGAGATCGATCGCCTGGCGGCCGGTGAAGACGCGGCCATCGGCCACTTTCTCGAGCAGCGTGTCATCCATGCCACGCCGTTCCTTCACCAGGCCCCTGAACCAGGCGTAGGAATCCTTCACCAGCGCATCGAGCGCGGCCCGCGCCTCGGGGCTGGTGGGCTCGAAACCATTGGGCGCGGCCTTCAGCGGCGACGACTTCACCTCCTCGACCTTGACGCCGATGGTCTTCAGCAACTCGGAGACATTGGGGTATTGAAACAACACGCCGATCGAGCCGACCAGCGAGCTCTGCTGGGCGATGATGTGGTCGCTGGCGATCGCGGTGATGTAGCCGCCGGAGGCGGCAAGGCCCTCGACCACGACGACGAGCGGCTTCTTCGCCTTCAGTCGGGTGAGCGAATCGTAGAGCTGCTCGGAGCCGGCGGTGGTGCCGCCCGGCGAGTTGACGTGAACGATGACGGCAGCGGCCTGCGAATTCTCCAGCCGCTCCAGCGCCTGGGTGCGATCGGAATCGCTGCGGATCAGGCCCTCGATGTGGACGCGCGCGATCGAACCAGCAGACGCGAACGTGCCGCGCGCACCTGGTGTCGCGATCAGCGCAAAGCTCGCGATCGCCGCGATCGCGATCAGCGCGGCCATCACGCGCCAAAACGTCAGCTTGCGGCGGATCCTGCGGCGATCGACGATGATGTCCGAATCCAGCGACATCGGAATATCTCCAAAATGAAAGACGGAGCGCGTTGTGCCGTCACAGCGTGACCGTCGGCTTATTCTCGATACATCAATTGCGGCGCAATTTGAAGAAAACAAGGCCCGTCCTAGCCCGGATGGAGCGAAGCGCAATCCGGGATTGGCGGCGCAAGGACTTTCCCGGATGACGCTGCGCTCCATCCGGGCCGCGAGCACGCAACAAAAAGCCCCGGCTCGCGCCGGGGCTTCGATGCAGCGAAACGTGCGTTTCGCTTACTTGTTGTCGCGGTTCTTGAGCGCGGTGCCCAAGATGTCGCCGAGCGTTGCACCCGAATCGGAGGAGCCGTACTGCGCGATGGCTTCCTTTTCTTCGGCGACTTCGAGCGCCTTGATCGACACCTGGACCTTGCGGGCCTTCTTGTCGAACTGGATCACGCGGGCATCGACCTTCTCGCCGACGGCAAAGCGTTCAGCGCGCTGGTCGTTGCGGTCACGGGCGAGCTCCGAGCGCTTGATGAAGGTCGAGAAGTCGGTACCGGCGATCTTCACCTCGATGCCGCTCTCCTTCACTTCGAGCACTTCGCAGGTCACGACCGCGCCCTTCTTGACATCGCCCGGCTCGGCGAAGGGGTCGCCTTCGAGCTGCTTGATGCCGAGCGAGATGCGCTCCTTCTCGACGTCCACGTCGAGCACCACGGCCTTGACCATGTCGCCCTTCTTGTAGTTGTCGATCACCTGCTCGCCCGGAAGCTTCCAGTCGAGGTCGGAGAGGTGGACCATGCCGTCGACGTCGCCTTCGAGACCCAGGAACAGACCGAACTCGGTCTTGTTCTTGACCTCGCCTTCGACCACCGAACCGGTCGGGTGAGCTTCGACGAAGACCTCCCAGGGGTTGCGCATGGTCTGCTTGAGGCCGAGCGAGATGCGGCGCTTGACGGAATCGACTTCCAGCACCTGCACGTCGACTTCCTGCGAGGTCGAAACGATCTTGCCGGGGTGCATGTTCTTCTTGGTCCACGACATCTCGGAGACGTGGATCAGGCCTTCGATGCCCGGCTCGAGCTCGACGAACGCGCCGTAGTCGGTGATGTTGGTGACGCGGCCGGTGAAGCGGGCACCCAGCGGGTACTTGGCTTCGATGCCCTGCCACGGATCATCCAAGAGCTGTTTCATGCCCAGCGAGATGCGGTGCGTCTCGTGGTTGATCTTGATGATCTTGACCTTCACGGTCTGGCCGATCGAGAGCACCTCGGTCGGATGGTTGACGCGGCGCCAGGCGATGTCGGTGACGTGCAGGAGGCCGTCGATGCCGCCGAGATCAACGAACGCACCGTAGTCGGTGATGTTCTTGACCACGCCGTCGATGACCTGACCCTCTTCGAGATTCTGCACCAGCTCCTGACGCTGCTCGGCGCGGGTCTCTTCCAGCACGGTGCGGCGGGACACGACGATGTTGCCGCGACGGCGATCCATTTTGAGGATCTGGAACGGCTGCGAATTGTTCATCAGCGGCGCGACGTCGCGGATCGGACGGATGTCGACCTGCGAGCGCGGCAGGAAGGCCACGGCACCGTCGAGGTCGACGGTGAAGCCGCCCTTGACCTGGTTGAAGATGACGCCGTTGACCTTCTCGTTGTTCTGGAACGCCTTCTCGAGCTTGCCCCAGCTCTCTTCGCGGCGCGCCTTGTCGCGCGACAGCACGGCTTCGCCGAGGGCGTTCTCGATGCGATCGAGGAACACTTCCACCTCGTCGCCGACCTTGATCTCGCTGTCACGGCCGGGGCCGGAAAATTCGCGCAGGGCAACGCGGCCCTCGGTCTTCAGGCCGACGTCGATGACGGCCATGTCCTTTTCAATTGCAACCACCTTGCCCTTGACGACGGAGCTTTCCTGCAGGTTGCCGCCTGCGAAGGATTCGTCGAGCATCGCGGCGAAATCGTCGCGCGAGGGGCTATAGGTATCAGCAGAAGTCGAAGCCATTTGTTCTCCAGTTGCGGAAGTCTTGCCGGCCGTTGGGTTCATGGGCGCATCGCACACGCAGTGTCGGAAGGTCCGCAAGACCTTCGAGCGACCGCTCGCGGCTCCGGCTCGGTGCTGGAGCAGCGGAAGCGGGCCGGCTGAGGCCCGCGCGTTCGATACGTGGAAATTCTTGTCCGGAGCCTGGATCGCGTCGGCCCCAAATAGGGACCGAAGGTTATCGACCTCAAAGAGCGGGAGCGGGCGCTTCCTCCAATGACGGCTGCGGCTTAACCCCGCGACCGGCCCGCTCGGACGGCCTCGATAATGTCGATGGCAGCCCGGACGCCGCCTTCTATATCCAGTTGGGAGTTATCAAGCAAGTAAGCATCCGGCGCCGGCTTTAAAGGCGCAATCGGCCGGTTCTTGTCGCGCTCGTCGCGCTGCATGATGTCGGCAAGCACGGCCGCCTCGTCCGCCTCCTCGCCCCGCGCCCGCGCCTCCATGGTCCGGCGGTGAGCGCGGACCCTGGGGTCGGCGACCACGAAAATCTTCACGTCGGCATGGGGGCAGATCACGGTTCCAATGTCCCGGCCATCGAGCACGGCGCCGGGCGGATCGGCGGCGAATTGCCGCTGGAAATTGACCAGGACTTCGCGGACTCTCGGAATGGCCGAGACGATGGAGGCCCCCTCGCCGACCGTCTGGGTCTTGAGGACGGGATTGCCGAACTTTTCGGGGTCGAGTTCCAGCGCCGCCGCGACCGCGGCTGCCTCGTCGCGGAGATCATGACCGGACTGCATCAGCTCGTAAGCCACTGCGCGATAGATGACGCCGGTATCGAGATGGCGATAACCGTAATGGTGGGCGAGGCGCTTGCCGAGCGTCCCCTTGCCCGAGGCTGCGGGCCCGTCGATGGCGATGATCATGAAAACTCGGCCCCTAGCGAACGCATCATCGGAATGAAATCCGGAAAGCTGGTGGCGATGAAGGCGGTGTCGTCGACGCCGACCGGCTGGTCGGACGCGCAACCCATCACCAGCGCGGACATCGCGATGCGATGGTCCATGTGGGTGGCAACAACGCCCCCGCCGGGCACGTGACCGCGGCCTTCGACGATCAGATCGTCACCGGAGACCTCGACCTTGACGCCGTTGACGCGAAGCATGTCGGCCGTGGCCTCGAGCCGGTCGGATTCCTTGACGCGCAGCTCTTGCAGGCCGCGCATGATGGTCGTGCCCTCGGCGAAAGCGGCCGCGACGGCCAATACGAGGTATTCGTCGATCATCGAGGGCGCGCGCTCCGGCGGCACCTCGACGCCGCGCAGCTTCGACGCGCGCACGCGCAGCTGGGCCATCGGCTCGCCGGCGTCGCGTCGTACGTCGCTCTCCTCGATCGAGGCGCCCATTTCGCGCAGCGTGGTGAACAGGCCGGTGCGCAGCGGATTGGTCATTACGTCGGACAGGACGACGTCGGAGCCATCGGCGATCAGCGCGGCAACGACGGGGAAGGCCGCCGAGGACGGGTCGGCCGGCACGATGACGTTGGCACCGTGCAGCTCTGGCTGGCCTTGAAGCGTGATGCGGCGGCCGTGCTGGCCTTCCTTCGTGGAGGTGATGGCGGCACCAAAATGCTGCAGCATCAGCTCGGTATGGTCGCGGCTCGCCTCGGTCTCGATCACCGTGGTTGTGCCCGGCGCAGCCAGGCCCGCGAGCAGCACGGCCGATTTGATCTGGGCCGAGGCGACCGGGGTCATGTAGGTGATCGGCAGCGGATCGCGCGCGCCCTGCAGGGTCAGCGGCAGACGGCCGCCCTCGCTGCCCGACAAGGCCCTGGCGCCCATCTGTTCGAGTGGATCGAGGATCCGGCGCATCGGGCGGCTGCGCAGCGAGGCGTCCCCGTCGAACACCGCCGAGATCGGGCAACCCGCGACGGCGCCCATGACCAGGCGGCAGCCGGTGCCGGAATTGCCGAAATCCAGCGCCGCCTTGGGCTGGGCGAAGCCACCGACGCCGACACCGTTCACCGTCCAGGCGAAATCACCGGTGCGCTCGACCCTGGCGCCCAGCGCCTGCATGGATTTGGCGGTGTTGAGAACGTCTTCGCCCTCGAGCAGTCCCGAAACCCGGGTCTCGCCGACCGCGAGCGCCCCCAGGATCAGGGCGCGGTGGGAGATCGACTTGTCACCGGGTACCCGTACTTTCCCGGTCAGGGGGCCGCTGGCGCGAGACTGCAGCGGCCTCGGTTGGTCGGAATGGGTCAAGATTGTGTCCTTGGATGCGCCCTAAGGGGCTGGGGCGCAGGTACCACATGGTCCGCGCCCCGTCACGGGCATGTCGTTCTCCTGTAATGCGCTATTGACAGCGGGCCGCCAACTAGCCAAGTGAAGCACCGCTTTTCAGACATTCCCAGGATTCCTGCCGTGGCCAAGTCCGAACTCGGAACTAAACGTATTTGCCCGACCACGGGCAAGAAGTTCTATGACCTCAACAAGAATCCGGTGATCTCGCCCTATACCGGCGAAGTGGTGCCGATCGCCCCGGTCGCGCCCGCACGTGCGTCCCGCGGCGCCGAAGCCCGCAACGTGGCCCCGGACACGACGCCGGAGCCGGCAGAGGCCGAGGAGTTGGTCTCGCTCGAGGAGGCCGACGCCGAGGAGAACACCGGCAAGGTCAAGGCCGTCGTTCCGGAGTCCGAGGACGACATCGAGGTCGACGAGACCATCGAGGATGACGATGACGACGATTCGACCTTCATTGCCGACGACGAAGAAGGCGATGAGGACGTAACCGACATCATTGGTGATGTCGGAGGTGATGAAGAGACTTGAGATCAGCCCTGATCTGTGAAAAAGGGTGCACCGCGCGAGTCACCAGGGCTCGCCGGTTGGGGTGATCCACCAGGTTCATCCGGTCTAAGTTAAGGGGCCATAGCTCAGCTGGGAGAGCGCTTGCATGGCATGCAAGAGGTCGGCGGTTCGATCCCGCCTGGCTCCACCACGCTTCGCCCTTCGGGCTTCGCGTGGCGCAGCCACGCAGAGCCCGAAGGGTAAAGCGTGGTGTCCGGCGTAGCCCGAAGGGCGAAGACGGACTGGTGCGACGCCCACCTAACGACTACCCAGGCGATAGGCGTCAATGTGGTACGTCTACATTCTCCAAAGCGTTGACTTTCCTGATCAGGAATACATCGGCGCCACGGAAGATTTGAAGCGGCGAATTCCGGAACACAATGCCGGCAAATCTAGCCACACCGCTAAATATAAGCCTTGGAAACTGATCTGGTACTGCGCCTTCCCCGACAAGTACAAAGCTCTGGCGTTTGAAAAGTACCTGAAGTCTCATTCCGGCCGCGCCTTCACGAAGAAGCGGCTTTCCTAGGCTCTGACGAACTCCCCTACTCCCCGATCACCGCATTGAGCCGGTCGCGCAATGCGACGATCTCGTCCTTCATTGCGACCAGTTCCGGCACCGAGCAATCCGAGGCCGCCAGAATGGATTGCGGCACGCTGCGTGCCTTGTCCTTCAGCGCCTGGCCCTGCGGCGTCAGGGCGATCAGCACCTGACGCTCGTCCTCGCTCGAGCGGGTGCGCCTCACGAGATGGGCGGCCTCGAGCCGCTTGAGCAGCGGCGTCAGCGTGCCCGAATCCAGGAACAGCTTCTCGCCGATGTCCCTCACCGGTACGTCGTCGCGCTCCCATAGCACCAGCATCACCAGATATTGCGGATAGGTCAGGCCGAGCCGACCGAGCAGCGGCTTGTAGACACGATTGAAAGCATGCGCGGCCGAATAGACCGCAAAGCAGATCTGATTGTCGAGCCGCAGCGGCGCGTCCGCTGCCGATGGTTTCCGGGCCATGGGGACTCTCACGGGATTTGCCCGTATTGTGGGGTCGGGCGGCCGTAAATTCAATTGCAAACAATTAAATGTGAGGCACTGTAATTTCAGTTGTGCGCGATCTAATTGAAGCGATACAGATCGCGTCCACCCGAACCCCCAGGGAGATGAAAATGTCCGTGAACGTCCTCTACAAGACCAGTGCCAAGGCGACCGGCGGCCGCGACGGCCATGCTGCAACGCTCGACGGCGCCCTAGACGTCAAGCTGACCACGCCGAAGGAGCTCGGCGGCGGAGGCGGCGCCGGCAACAATCCCGAGCAGCTGTTTGCGGCGGGCTATGCGGCCTGCTTCATCGGCGCGATGAAGTTCGTGGCGTCGCAGGGCGGCCCCAAGGTTCCCAATGACGCGTCCGTCACTTCGACCGTCGGCATCGGCCCGCGCTCCGAGGGCGGTTTCGGTCTCGAGATCGATCTCGCCGTCTCGCTGCCGGGCCTGGCTCGCGCCGAGGCTGAGGCGTTGGTCGAGAAGGCGCACCAGGTGTGCCCGTACTCCAACGCCACGCGCGGCAATGTCGACGTTCGTCTGACGGTCGTCTGACCGCAATTGCGGATTGGCTGGCCCGAGATCCCCCTCGGGCTGGCCGCTTCCCATTGGTTTGCCATTCTGGGATTGCGCCGCGGCGGCGCATGCGGCCCTACGCGCGAAGCCATTGCTGGGATGCACGAACCTCGCTAGGCCTGTGATCAAGCATCGACACAGGGGAAGCGAAGGCATGAGTTCTGAAGCCGCCACAGGTGCCATGAGCGGATTGCGCGTCATCGATCTCACGCGCGTGCTCGGCGGTCCCTACTGCACCCAGATCCTCGCCGACCACGGCGCCGACGTGATCAAGGTCGAGCCGCCCGCGGGCGACGAGGTGCGCGAATGGGGCCCTCCCTTCCATGAGGAGGATGCGGCCTATTTCGTCGGCATCAACCGCAACAAGCGCTCGATCGGCCTCGACCTCGCCTCCGAAGGCGGCCGCGCCGTGCTGCTGAAGATGCTGGAGACGGCCGACGTCCTGATCGAGAACTTCAAGCCAGGCACGCTGGAGAAATGGGGCATCGGCAACGAGGTGCTGCGCGCAAAATTCCCGCGCCTCGTGCACTGTCGGATCTGCGGCTTCGGCGCCGACGGCCCGCGCGGCGGCAATCCCGGCTATGACGCCATCATCCAGGCCATGACCGGCATGATCGCGGCGACCGGCTCGCCGGAGAGCGGCCCGATGCGGATCGGCGTGCCGCTGGTCGACATCACCACTGGCCTGTACGCGGCGATCGGCATCCTGATGGCGCTGTCGGAGCGCCAGCGCTCCGGCAGGGGCCAGTTCCTGGAGACGACGCTGTACGAGACCGGCCTTGCCATCATGCATCCGCACACCGCCAATTATTTCATGCATGGCAAGCCACCCGCGCTCACTGGCAACGAGCATCCCAACCTCGTGCCTTACGCGATCTTCCCGACGAAAACCGACAACATCTTCATCGGCGTCGGCAACGACGGCACGTTCCGCAAGCTCGCCAAGGAGATCGGCAAGCCCGAGCTCGGCACCGATCCGCGCTTTGCCCGCAACAAGGACCGCATCGCCAATCGCGAGGCGCTGCGCGCCGAACTCGCCGCGGTGTTCAGCCAGCACGAGGCCGAGCCGCTCTGCAACCGCCTGCTCGCGGCGGGCCTGCCCGCTGGCCCGGTGCAGAAGATCGACCAGGCACTCACGAATCCGCACACGATCGCGCGCGGCGATATCATCGAGAAGGATTGGTACAAGGGCGTCGCCTCGCCGATCCGGCTCGACCGCAGCAAGCCGAGCCTGCGCCGCCTGCCGCCGAAATTCAGCCAGCACGCGGCTGAGGTGCTGGGCGAGTTCGGCTACTCCCGGGCGGACATCGACGCGATGGTCGAAAAGGGCGTGGTCTGCGGCCCCGAGCGTAAGCGCTGAGGCCTCGTGAAATAGACTTCAGCGTTGCCGCAACGGCGGTGCGCTCCCTCCCCGCTTGCGGGGGAGGGTTGGGGAGAGGGCGTCTCCAGAACGGGACAATCCCCAAGCGGAGAGAGCAGTCACCCGCGCCTTCGGCGCGACCTCTCCCGCAAGCGGGAGAGGTGTTCGAGATCGCCGCCTGATGGACAACTCACGTCATCCAATGCCGCACTGCGGCGCGAGCACGCGTGTGCAGCGCGAACGCACGGCGCGGTCTCCCGCACGCCTTCGCCTATTTTCCGGCTTCCCTTTTCCAGCGCTTGCCGCTTTCGTTTCGGCCGCTTACACAGTCATGTGAACGTCATGTGGCACTGCTAGCGCAAGCGCTTCTTTATTGACGGGCAAGGGAGGTTTTCTTGATGGCTCTTCGACATTTTGGTGCGGCTGCGGCTGTCGCAGTCACGGTCGGCATGATGGCCTCGCCGGCCCTGGCCGTGACCGACATCCAGTGGTGGCACGCGATGACCGGCGCCAACAACGACGTCATCGTCAAGCTCGCCACCGACTTCAACGCGTCGCAGAGCGACTACAAGGTAATCCCGACCTACAAGGGCAACTACCCCGACACGATGAACGCCGGCATCGCGGCCTTCCGCGCCGGCAATGCGCCGCACATCATGCAGGTGTTCGAGGTCGGCACCGCCACCATGATGGCGGCGACCGGCGCGGTGAAGCCGGTCTACAAGCTGATGGCCGAGACCGGCGAGAAGTTCGATCCGAAGGCCTACCTGCCCGCGATCACCGGCTATTACTCGACCTCGAAGGGCGAGATGCTGTCCTTCCCGTTCAACTCGTCGTCGACGGTGATGTGGGTCAACCTCGACGAGCTGAAGAAGGCGAACGTCGCAATCCCGAAGACCTGGCCTGAAGTGTTCGATGTCGCCAAGAAGCTGCACGACAACGGCCACCCCACCTGCGGCTTCTCCAATTCCTGGGTCACCTGGGTCAATCTCGAACAGCTCTCCGCCTGGCACAACGTGCCGCTGTCGACCAAGGCCAACGGCCTCGACGGCTTCGACACCGTGCTCGAATTCAACGGCCCGCTTCAGGTCAAGCACCTCGAGAAGCTGGTCGAGCTCCAGAAGGACAAGACCTACGATTATGCCGGCCGCACCAACACCGGCGAAGGCCGCTTCACGTCAGGTGAATGCCCGCTCTATCTGACCTCCTCGGCGTTCTTCGGCAACGTCAAGGCGCAAGCCAAGTTCGCCTTCACCGCCGTGCCGATGCCCTATTATCCCGACGTCAAGGGCGCACCGCAGAACTCGATCATCGGCGGCGCCTCGCTCTGGGTGATGGGCGGCAAGTCGGCCGACGAGTACAAGGGCGTCGCGAAATTCCTGGGCTTCCTGTCCGACACCGACCGCCAAGTCTACATCCACAAGGCCTCCGGCTATCTGCCGATCACCAAGGCGGCCTATGAGAAGGCCAAGGCGGAAGGCTTCTACAAGGACCAGCCCTATCTCGAGACCCCGCTGCTCGAGCTGACCAATAAGGAGCCGACCGAGAATTCCCGCGGCCTGCGCCTTGGCAACATGGTGCAGCTCCGTGACGTCTGGTCGGAAGAGATCGAGCAGGCGCTCGCCGGCAAGAAGACCGCCAAGCAGGCGCTCGATGCCGCGGTCGAACGCGGCAACACGATGCTGCGGCAGTTCGAAAAGACCGCCGTGAAGTGAGGCGATCGGCGGCAGGCCGGTAACCCGGCCTGCCGCTCCTGCGCGCATCATGCAAAAGCAAGCCATTTTCCAATCGAAGCTATTGCCCTACGCGCTGGTTGCGCCGCAGCTCGCGATCGTCCTGATTTTCTTCTACTGGCCGGCGTTGCAGGCAGTGATCCAGTCCTTCCTGCTCCAGGACGCCTTCGGTCTTTCGACGAGCTTCGTCTGGTTCGACAACTATCTCGAGCTTCTGCAGGACCGCGCCTATTTCGAAGCGATCGTGCGGACCTTCTTCTTCTCGTTCGCCATCGCGGTCTCATCGCTATCCTTTGCGCTGCTCCTCGCCGTGATGGCGGACAAGCCGCTGCGCGGCTCGATGCTCTACCGCACGCTGCTGATCTGGCCCTATGCGGTGGCGCCGCCGGTCGTCGGCGTGCTCTGGATTTTCATGCTGCATCCCTCGCTGGGCGTGCTCTCGCGTTATTTGCGCGTCCTGGGCATCGACTGGAATCCGCTGCTCGACGGCGACCAGGCCGCAACGCTGATCATCCTCGCCGCCGCCTGGAAGCAGATCTCCTATAATTTCCTGTTCTTCCTCGCGGGCCTGCAGAGCATCCCGCGAAGCGTGCTGGAGGCCGCCGCGATCGACGGCGCGCGCCCGATGCGCAGGTTCTGGACCGTGACCTTCCCGCTGCTGTCGCCGACCATCTTCTTCCTTTTGGTCGTCAACATCGTCTACGCCTTCTTCGACACGTTCGGCATCATCGACACCATGACCCGCGGCGGTCCCGGCAAGTCGACGGAGACGCTGGTCTACAAGGTCTATTCCGACGGCCTGCTCGGCGGCAATCTCGGCAGCTCCGCGGCGCAATCGGTGATCCTGATGATCATGGTGATCGTGCTGACGGGAATCCAGTTCCGCTTCGTCGAACGCAAGGTGACCTACTGATGGTCGAGGAAGAAGGCTTTCGGCGCTACGTCGCTCATATCATCCTCTGGATCGGGATCGCGATCGTCGCCTTCCCCGTCTACATCGCGATCGTCGCCTCGACCCAGGACAACGCGCTGATCGCGAACGGACAGATGTCGCTGCTGCCAGGCGGTCATTTCTTCAAGACTTACTACCAGACGATCTTCATCGGCACGAGCGGCTCGACCCGGGAGCCGGTCGGCAACATGATGCTGAACTCGCTGGTGATGGCGCTCTTGATCGCGGTCGGCAAGATCGCGATCTCGATCATCTCGGCCTATGCGATCGTGTATTTCCGCTTTCCGTTCCGGATGCCGATCTTCTGGCTGATCTTCATCACCCTGATGCTGCCGGTCGAGGTGCGCATCTATCCCACCTACAAGATCGTCGCCGATCTGCACATGCTCGACAGCTATGCCGGCCTGTCGCTGCCGCTGATCGCGTCGGCCACCGCAACGCTGCTGTTCCGCCAGTTCTTCATGACCGTGCCGGACGAGCTTTTGGAAGCCTCGCGGATCGACGGCGCCGGTCCCTTGCGCTTCTTCTGGGATACGCTGTTGCCGCTGTCGCGCACCAACATGGCGGCGCTGTTCGTCATCCTGTTCATCCTCGGCTGGAATCAATATCTCTGGCCGCTGCTGATCACCACCCGCGACGACATGCAGACGATCCAGATCGGCATCCGCAAGATGATCACCACCACCGACGCGCTGACCGAATGGCCGATCGTGATGGCAACTGCCGTGCTGGCCATGCTGCCGCCGGTGTTCGTCGTCGTCGCCATGCAGAAGCTGTTCGTGCGCGGCCTGGTCGAGACGGAGAAGTAGGTTCTTGCAAGTGAGTTTTCATGGCTAACGTCACCCTGCGCAACGTTCGCAAGACCTATCCCGGCGGCTTCGAAGCCATCAAGGGCATCGACGTCGATGTCGGCGACGGCCAGTTCTGCGTGCTGGTCGGCCCGTCCGGCTGCGGCAAGTCGACCTTGCTGCGCATGGTCGCGGGGCTGGAGACTGTCACCGGCGGCGAGATCGACATCGGCGGCCGCGTCGTCAACCAGATCGAGCCCGCCGATCGCGACATCGCGATGGTGTTTCAGAACTACGCGCTCTATCCGCATATGAGCGTCTACAACAACATGGCCTATGGCCTGCGCAACCGCGGAATGGCGGAAGCCGAGATCAAGACCCGCGTCGGGGAAGCGGCGCGCGTGCTCGAGCTCTCCGCCATGCTGGAGCGCAAGCCGCGCCAGCTTTCCGGCGGCCAGCGCCAGCGCGTCGCCATGGGCCGCGCCATCGTGCGCCAGCCGAAGGTGTTTCTGTTCGACGAACCGCTCTCCAATCTCGATGCCAAGCTGCGCATCGCGATGCGCGTCGAGATCCGCAGATTGCAGCGCCGGCTCAACACGACGTCGATCTACGTCACCCATGACCAGCTCGAGGCGATGACGCTCGCCGATATTCTGGTGGTGATGAATGGCGGCCAGGTCGAGCAGGTCGGCAATCCCCTCGCGATCTACCAAAAGCCGGCCACGACCTTCGTCGCCTCTTTCATCGGCGCGCCGCCGATGAACCTGATGTCCACCCGTCCCGACGAGATCAAGTCGCAGCTCGGCGGCAGCGCGGGCGAAGCCGGCATCCTCGGCATCCGTCCCGAAGACTTCGTCATCACCGACCAGACGCCCGCCGGCGGCGTCGCGCTGCCACTTACCGTTGAAGCGATCGAACGCGTCGGCGCCGAAACCTTCGTCTACGGCTCGCGGGCTCAGGAAGACCAGCGCGTCGCCGCCACGCCCGGCGAGCTGCCGCCCGGCGAGGTCATCGTCCGCCTTCCCGGAACCGAGGCGCCAGCCATCGGCCAGCAGATCCGCGTCGCAGCGGTTCGCCAAAAGCTGCATTTGTTCAGCGGCGATGGGCGGAAGCGGTTGGAAGCCTGACCGGGTTCCGAAGGGACAGCTAACAAAAAGTGCGAAAACAACCCCATGCACAGTAGCGGGGCCTTGTTTTCATTGACATAAATCGGCCTGCAATTTGCCGTCCCCGAACTTGTCCCGGGCGTTGCTCTGGCTGTCGAGAGAAAGGTCGTGGGGGATATCGGCGAGCGGTAGCGACGCCGTCCTACGGACGGCCATGCCCCGGCCATGACGATGTGGAAACGCCCGGCGCGAAGCAAAGCGCATCACATGCGGGAATGCCACCTGTGCAGGGCTCCTGCTACCTGCTTGAACCCACACGGGGATATGCCCATATTGCTGACCAAGGGGTGCCGCTTGCGGGCTCCGACACACCAAAGTCGCTTCTGCGAGGACTTTGTAAACTATGTCTCGTGTTCCAACGCTCTCCAGTCCCTTCCTGCTGGGCTTCGACGAGATCGAGCGCGTGCTCGATCGGGTCGTCAAAGGTGCCGACGGTTATCCTCCCTACAATATCGAGAGGTGCGACCGGTCGGACGGCCAGCCCGAGCGTTTGCGCATCACGCTGGCGGTCGCCGGCTTCACCCGCGACCAACTCGATGTAACTATTGAGGAAAACCAGCTCGTGATCCGCGGGCGGCAGCAGGACGACAAGACCCGGCAATACATCCATCGCGGGATCGCCGCCCGCCACTTCCAGCGCACCTTCGTGCTGGCGGAGGGGATGCTGGTGCTGGGTGCGGATCTGAAGAACGGGCTGTTGTCGGTCGATCTGGCCCGGCCTGAACCGGAGAGGATCGTTAAGACAATCGCTATCAATGAACACGAATAATGGAACGAGTAGCGGACTCGACCGCTTAGTGTTCCAGAGGAGTCGAGACCATGAGTGAAGGTCACGTTGCGTTCGAATACGAAGCCAAGAATGTCTCGCCCGAGACGCTGGCAACCCTCGGCGAAGGCCATATCGCCTATGTGAAGCAGATCCGCTCGGAGGACGTGCCGGGCCTGTTTCCCGAAGCACCGAAAATCGCGCCGGGCTTAAAACTCTTCGCGCTCCACGCCGCCGACGGCACGCCGATCATGCTGACCGACAGCCGCGAAGCCGCGATCGCCAATGCCTGGAGCAACGAGCTGCAAGCGGTGAGCGTGCACTGAGCACGCGCGTCGCGCGAACAGGGTTTCAAACGGGCATGCCTTCATGAGAAGGCGTGCCCGTTTTCATTTCGGGAGATGCAGTCTCGCGCGTCGTCACTGCGAACGCGGCGGAGTGCGGCTTAACTCTCGTGTCCCGGACAAGCTGCAACGCCCAGCGCTGCGCTGCGTCCGGGGCACGCGCCCTTAGAGTCGGCAATGACGCTCAAGCCGCCGTCGCCGGCGGCAGGGCCAGCACCGAATAGATCGCCTGGGCGTCGCGCGAGGCGCGGAGTTTCTTGGCGATGTCCTGGTCGCGCAAGAGGCGAGCGATGCGGGCGAGTGCCTTGAGATGGTCGGCGCCGGCGCCTTCGGGGGCGAGCAGCAGGAAGACGAGATCGACCGGCTGGCCGTCCATCGATTCGAAATCGATCGGGCGATCGAGGCGCGCGAACAGGCCAAAGATCTTTTCCAGCTTGGGCAGCTTGCCGTGGGGAATGGCGACGCCGTAACCGACTGCGGTGGTGCCGAGCTTTTCGCGCTGAAGCAGGACCTCGAACACGGAGCGTTCGTTCTGCCCGGTCAGCTCGGCGGCCTTGGCCGCGAGTTCCTGCAACGCCTGCTTCTTGCTGTTGACTTTCAATGCCGGGAGAATCGCCTCGGGTGCGACCAGATCGGTAATCGGCATGGAAGCTTTCCGAGGTGAATTAAGCCGTCAGGTTCCGATTTGGCCAGCTTGATAGACCAAGCTGCGCCGACGTCAATAACATGAAGCAGGAGGCGGACTTAGCCCCGGTCCTGATGTGGGGCGCTTCTACTCCAACGCAATCCCGGTGCCAACTCCCGCGTGCGGCTTTGCCACGGACATTGTTAAAGGCCCGGGATGGTACGGAGCCCGGGTCTCGGACCTAACCATCGGACTTACCGTCCACCTTGGCCCCCGGAGGGTCGATCCAGCCGACATTGCCATCCGCCCGGCGGTAAATGATGTTCACCCGGCCCGAGGAGCCGTGCTGGAAGACCAGGCAGGGCGCCCCGCTGAGGTCGAGTTCCATGACGGCCTCGCTGACCGAGAGGCGCTTCAGCGAGGTGGTTTGCTCGGCGATGATGACGGGGCTGTAGCCGGCGACCTCGTCCTCGCCTTCGGGCGCCTCGAGCACATAGCTCGTGGCATCGAGCGCAGCCATCGCCTCGGAGGCGACATGGGCCTTGCGGGCGGAACGGTCCTTGAGGCGATTCTTGTAGCGGCGCAGCCGCTTCTCGATCATCACCAGCGCCTGGTCGGCGCTGGCATAGGCGTCCGGCGCGTTCGAATCGGCCTCCAGCGTGATTCCCGAATCGAGATGCAGCGCGCAATCGGTGCGGAAGCCGAAGCCGTCCTTGCTCAGCGTGATGTGACCGGAATAATTGCCGTCGAAATATTTGCGCAGCACCTCATCCGTGCGGTCGGCAACGCGGCCGCGCAGGGCCTCGCCGACGCTGATGCTCTTTCCCGAAATTCGAAGAGTCATGTGATGCCTCGCTTGGTTCAAGTGCCTAGCTTGGATCGGTCTCGATGGGACATCGAGAGTAGCGCGATTTCGCGCCAGCGCAATCAGGCCGGCTCGGTGTTGCGGGGGCGATCGGACATTGCGGTGGCGAGGACGTTACCAAGAGCGCTCTGCTTGTCGCGGCGGCGTTGCACCGAAGAGGGAATGCGCATGGCTTCGCGGTACTTCGCGACCGTGCGGCGGGCAATATCAATGCCCGAAGCGCGCAAGCGTTCCACGATGGTGTCATCCGACAGGATTGCCGTGGGCGCTTCCGAATCGATCAGCTGCTTGATGTGGTGACGTACCGCTTCGGCGGAATGCGCCTCGCCGCCGTCAGCCGAGGCGATTGAGGCCGTAAAGAAATATTTCAGCTCGAACGTGCCGCGATTGGTCGCCATGTATTTGTTGGCGGTAACGCGCGACACCGTGGATTCATGCATCTGGATGGCGTCTGCGACAGCCTTCAGATTGAGCGGCCGCAAATGCGCCACGCCATGGGTGAAGAAGCCGTCCTGCTGGCGCACGATCTCGGTTGCAACTTTCAGGATGGTG
>NZ_JADPKA010000099.1 GCF_023073715.1 Bradyrhizobium sp. 164 | reverse complement strand
GATCTCGATTGTCCAGGGCCCGCAGTCTGAGAGTGCGTTGACGAGCTGTTTGCCGCGATAGATTCGGTCGGCAAAGACATGCTGAAGCCTCGGAAAGCGGCCTCGCAAATCTTCCAACAGGGGCACGGCGCCATGGACATCCTGAATGTTGGCGGGATGAACATATGCGGCCAACAAGAGACCGTTGGTGTCGGTCACGATATGGCGCTTGCGCCCATGGAGGCGCTTGCCGGCGTCGAATCCGCGTGGACCGCCGGCCTCCGTCGTCGAGGCGGTCTGGCTATCGATCACGGCCGCAGTCGGTTTGGGCTTTCGTCCCAGTTGCCGGCGCGCCTTCGGAACTAGAGATTCGACAATCTCCTGCCATCTGCCTGTGTCGCGCCAAGCGTAAAAATAGCCCTGCACTGTCGAGTATGGCGGGAACCCCTTCGGCAAGGCTCGCCATTGGCAGCCACTCCACAGGACATAGAAGATCGCCTGGACGATCTCGCGCAAATCGACCTCCCGCGGCCGACCCAATCGCCGTCGCGGCGGCATCTTCCGGGCGATCAGCGCCCATTCGGCATCGGTCAGATCGCTTGCGTAACGCAGTCCATCGCGCTGATACTGGATGCGAGCGGTTTTGGTCCACGGCATGGTGTCCTCCCTCGAATCTTTGCAAATCCGAAGGAATCACAAGCCGGCCAAAACCGCTCACCCTTTTTCGGTCAGGCTCT
>NZ_JADPKA010000076.1 GCF_023073715.1 Bradyrhizobium sp. 164 | reverse complement strand
CGGCCTTTGAGCGCGACCGGGCTCAGATCCAGCAACGGGCGGTTTTGCGAGAACCGCCCGTTTGCACATTCTGGCAGATTTCCCAGACACAAGAGCGCGACATAAGCCGTTCCAACCATCCGCGCGGGGAAGGCCGGGATGCTCCGGTTGCCCTGTTGTCCGCTATGCATGAAGCACACGCAACCTGCTCTTGGCATGGCGGTCCATCGGAGCCAACCGGCTCCCGGCCTTCCCTGCGCCCTCGGCCGTTTTGAGGGTGGAGCGACGAAGCAAAGCTCGGGCGAACAAGCCGCGAGGATGCGAAGATGTGTCTGCCACCACACATTCGCTGTCATCGCCCGGCTTGCCGCCTTCGCCAAGGCTTCGGCGGGCCGAGCACTCCTGTGGGCCTCGGCGTAGCCTTGGCGGAGCCGGGACCGGGCGATCCGGTACGCCGAGACGGCAGTGCTTGAACAGAGACGCCGCGGCGTATTGGATTCCCCGCCGGAGCCTGTCATCGGGCTCGCCGAAGGCGAGACCCGGTGGCGGGGAATGACGGCGTCACCTGGAGAATCAGGCCGCCGCCTCTTGATCGTCATCGCGAGGAGCCCTTGCGACGCAGCGCGTCCGGGACACGAGATTCATGCATCGCCACCCTTCCCCGCCTCCTGCATCGCCAACGGCACTTGTAACGAAAGTGTCATGCAGCGAAACTAAACGAGCCTGGGGCCGCGGTCGCGGCCAAGCCGCCTCACCGCAGGGAGAGATTTGATGCGCCGCTCACTGGTGTTGCTGTCCGCCGGACTGACATTCCTGTCCACCGGACTTGCCTCCTCCCAGAACAACACGCCCCGCAACTTGATCCTGTTCATTCCGGACGGTCTTCGCGCGCTGAAGGTCACACCGGAGACGGCCCCGGCGATGGCCGAGGTCCGCGACAAGGGCGTCAACTTCAAGAACCCGCATTCGTTGTTCCCGACCTTCACCATGGCCAACGGCTCGGCGATGTCGACCGGACACTATCTCGGTGATACCGGCGTTTTCTCCAACACGATCTGGACCAACTACACCTCCGTCCCCGCCGGCGACACCGTGGTCCCCTTTATCGAAAACGATGCCGTGCTCGGCGACATCGACGAGCATTTCAAGGGCGACTATCTGAACGAAGAGACCATCCTGAAGATGGCCCGCGACAAGGGGTTCAGCACCGCGGCGATCGGCAAGGTCGGCCCGACCTACCAGTTCGACCACACGGACAAGCCCGACAGGGCTGGTCTGCACTCGGTCGTGTTCGACGACTCCACCGGCGGCAAGAACGGTGTCGCGCTGTCGGACGAGGTGAAGGACGCGCTGACCAAGGCCGGCCTGCCCACCGCCACGCCACCACGCGGCGACAATTCCAAGGCGGGCGACGCCAAAACCCCTGGCACCACCGTCGCCAACGTCGCGCAACAGGCCTATTTTGCCGATGTCGCCACCAAGGTGGTGCTGCCGATGTTCAAGGCGCGCAACAAGCCGTTCGTGCTGGTGTTCTGGTCGCGCGACCCCGACGGCAGCCAGCACAATACCGGTGACAGCCTCAATCAGATCATGCCTGGGATCAACGGTCCCACCTCGATGGCTGGCATCAAGAATGCCGACACCAACCTCGCCCAGCTCCGCAAGGCGCTCGACGAGCTCGGGCTCGCCACATCGACGAACATCATCGTTTCCGCGGACCACGGCTTCTCGACCATCTCCAAGGAGAGCAAGACCAGCCCCTCGGCCAAGATCAGCTATGACGACACGCCGAAGGACTTTTTGCCGATGGGCTTCCTGGCGCTCGACCTCGCCAAAGCGCTCGACCTGCCGCTGTTCGATCCCAACGACAAGAATGCAAAGATCGAAGGCAATAAGCATCCCAAGGCCGGTAACGGCGTGCTCGGCAAGGATCCGACCAAGCCCGATCTCGTCGTCGCGACCAATGGCGGCTCCGACCTGATCTATCTGCCCAACAAAGACAAGACGCTGGCGGCGAAGACGATCAAGGCGCTGCTCGAGCAGGACTACGTCTCCGGCCTGTTCGTCCACGACTCGCTCGGCCGCTTCCCCGGCACGCTGCCACTGTCAAGCATCAATCTGCGCGGCAAGGCGGCGACGCCGACGCCGTCGATCGTCGTCAACTTCCGCTCCTATGCCAGCGATTGCGGCGAGGCGCCGACCAACTGCTCGGTGCAGGTCGCCGATACCGTCCTGCGCCAGGGCCAGGGCATGCATGGCAGCTTCAGCCGCGGCGACACCATGAACTTCATGGCCGCCATTGGTCCGGACTTCAAAGCCGGCTATGTCGACGAGATCCCGGTCAGCAACGCCGACGTCGGCATGACCGCGGCCCGGCTCCTGGGCCTGCGCAGCGCGCAGAACGGCGTTCTCGTCGGCCGCGTGATCTCGGAAGCCCTGCTCAATGGCACGATGCCGAAGGCCTATGCCGGCACGCTGAAGTCCAAACCGGCCGAGGGTGGCCTGATGACCGTGCTGAACTTCCAGCGCGTCGGCAGCCAGCGCTATTTCGATGCCGCCGGCTTCCCCGGCCGCACGCTCGGGCTCGAGCTTGAGGGCGGTAAACAAAAAACGGCGGGGAAATGACCCCGCCGCTCGATCGCGTCTGCATGAGGCGCGTCGATGTTAAATGCTCAAAATCTTACATGCCAATGTCGAACACGTTGGGCAATTGGCCCGCCAGAGGCAGTGCGGTAGCGCCCAGGAAGGTCGCCACCATCGCCATTAGGCGACGGTTGTTCTGGCGCTTGCCGCGCATCTGGCCGGCGATCCACTCCAGCATCTCGCTGTTGACCTTGGAGGCATAGGACGGTGCCCAGCTCTCGATCTCGGTGTCGGCCGATAGCGCAACGCTTCGCGGCGGCACCTTTAGGCCCGAGGCGCTGGCTGCATAATGGGCAACGGACTTGGCGAGCAGGTCGTCGAACCGGCCACCGTCAGTACGTTCGGTCGCGGCCTCGTTGATCTCGAACAATACTTCGGCCTCGGTGCGGCTCACCGGCTGGTCGTTGACGGCAGTGGCCGTCAGGATGCGTACGCACCAGGCGGTGTCGTCGGCATCGAGCGAACGGGAGAAATGCACCCTTCCTTTGGTGGTCGGGCCTTCGCCCGTGATCACGCCGTCGCGCACGATGCTCAGCGCATGGGCCGCCGTATCGCGGCAGGACGGTTCGAGGGACGACGGCTCGGTAGGCTTAGGCGCAGCGGCAGACATAGTTCACTTCCAGACTTCTTCTGATCGGCCAGCATTTTCATGCCGACGTAAAGGGGTGGTTAACGATTCGATACGGGGATCGCGACTTTTCTAGATGGTTGCCAATTGGTCGCTGTCAGGACCATTTTGGTTCTAGGAAGCGCCGGGCGAGCGTGATGGAAGTCATAAACGGCATTATCGGGGCAATCGGCACCGTGTCACCCCGGGTGGAGATGTTTCGCCGCAGGCGCCGCGGTAACAGAAAGGTGCTAGAAAATCGGTCTTTCGAAGAAGGAATTCACATTTTACTTGAGCCGGTTCACTTGGCTTCGCCAAAACCCTATACTGATGATGACGGCCCGAGATGAATTCCATAGTAAATTCAAAGAGATGAGGTAGAACCATGACACTTCCGATCGGCGCCACCGCCCCCGACTTCGAAGCTGAGACCACCGAAGGGAAGATCAAGTTCCATGACTGGATCGGCAACAGCTGGGCCCTGCTGTTCTCGCACCCCAAGGACTTCACGCCGGTTTGTACGACCGAACTCGGCGCGCTGGCCAAGCTGAAGCCGGAATTCGACAAACGCGGCGTCAAGCTGATGGGCCTGTCGGTCGATCCAGTCGACCGCCATTCCAAATGGTCGGAGGACATCAAGGAGACGCAAGGCGCCGCGCCGAACTATCCGATGATCGGCGACACCGATTTCAACGTCTCCAAACTCTACGGCATGCTGCCGGCCTCGACCTCGGGCGATCCCCTCACCCGCACGCCGGCCGACAACCAGACCGTTCGCAACGTCTTCATCATCGGCCCGGACAAGAAGATCAAACTGGTGCTGGTCTATCCGATGACCACAGGGCGGAACTTCCAGGAGATCCTGCGCGTCATCGACTCGCTCCAGCTCACCGCCAAGCATCGTGTCGCGACGCCGGCCGACTGGACGCAAGGGCAAGACGTCATCATCGCTGGCTCGGTCTCCAACGACGAGGCCAAGACGATCTACCCGCAGGGCTGGAAGGAGCCGAAGCCCTACATTCGCATCGTGCCGCAGCCGAAATAACCCAACTTCCATCCCGGGATGGTCCGACCGACCAGACCTCTGGTGCGCAATTGCGCACCGGGGGATCTCGAGATTCTCTGGTGCGCAATTGCGCACCAGAGTTCGGTCCTTTGAACGGCCCGCAATGACCGCGTTGGATCAGGCCGCGTGGACGCGGTCGAGGAAGCCGTCAACCTCGGCCTTCAGATGCAGGCTCTCGCCCGACAGCGCCTGAGCGGAGGCAAACATCCGGCTCGAGGTCTCGCCGGTTTCGCTCGCGCCCTTGGCGGCGTGACGGACATTGACGGCGACATCGGCCGTGCCCGACACCGCCGCCCGAACGCTGGCCACGATGTTGTGGGTCGCGCTTTTCTGCTGCTCGACCGCAGCCGAGATCGAGCCGGCGATGCCGCTGATGCGCTCGATGGTCTGGCTGATCGCCTTGATGGCGGCAACCGATTCCTCGGTCGCGAGCTGCATGCTCTCGATCTGGTTCGAGATCTCGTCGGTCGCCTTGGCGGTCTGGCCGGCCAGCGTCTTGACCTCCTGGGCCACCACGGCGAAGCCGCGGCCGGCGTCGCCCGCGCGGGCGGCCTCGATGGTAGCGTTTAGCGCCAGCAGGTTGGTCTGCTCGGCGATCGAGGTGATCAGCTTGACGACGTCGCCGATACGCGCGCCGGCTTCCGAGAGCTGCGCGATGCGCTGGTCGGTCGCCTCGGCCTGCCGCACCGCTTCGGCGGAGATCTCGTTGGATTCCTGCACCCGGCGGGTGATTTCGGAGATCGATTGGGACAGCTCGTCGGAGGCCGACGCTGCCGAACGCACGTGCTCGGAGGCGTTTTCGGAAGCTCCGGCCGAGTGCGCCGACAGTTCGGCGGTGGAGCGCGCAACATCGGTGAGTTGCCGTGCCACGCGCTCGAATTCGCCCGACGATGCGAGCACCTTGTCGAGAATGCCGCCGACGCTGCCGCGGAACTCCTCGACGAAGCTGCGAAGCTCCGCCTTCCGCTGCTCGGCCGCGGCAGTCGTTGCCGCCGCCTGCTCGCTGCGCAGGCGCGCCCGCTCCAGCGAATTGCTCTTGAAGACCGCGACGGTGCGGGCGATCTCGCCGATCTCGTCGGCGCGATCTTCGCACTCGATCGCGACGTCGCTCTGGCCGTTGGCAAGCGCCGTGAGCGAGTGCGTGACCGAGGTGAGCGGTTTCGTGACACGGCGGACGATCACCAAGGTAAGGATCAGGACCAGGAGCGCCGCGAGACCGGCCGCCGCGGCCATGCTCGAGATCGCCTGGGACAGCATGCTCTCGAACTGGGCCATGGGGATGCCGACATAGAGAATGCCGGCGACCTTGCCGGTCGCGTCCAAGATCGGGAAATAGGCGGTCATGAACGACTTGCCGAACAGCGTCGCCGGCCCCTTATAGGCCTCGCCACGACGCAGCGGCGCCTGTCCCGGATGATCGGCGGCAAGCTGGGTGCCGACCGCGCGATCGCCATTCTCCTTCTTCACATTGGTCGAGCGTCGCACGAATTGTCGGCTCGCCTCGTCGAACACGAACAGGGTCGCATTGCCGCCGACATAGGACACTGCGCGATCGACGATGGCGTGATCCCTGAGCTCGGGCATCTTGGGAATCTCGGCGCGTGCGACTGCGCCGTCCCTCACCGTGATCTTGACGTCTGGAACGGTCTCGGCAAAGGCCAGCGCCAGCGTGCGCAGATTGACCTCGATGTCGCGGAGAGCACGATCATTGAATGCGGATGTCAGCGACCAATAGCCGGCGCCGACCACGAGCGCCGTGTTCACGGCGATCAGCAGCACGGCGCACAGGACTGCCTTGGTGCCGAGCTTGAACTGCGGCAGAAGTTTCGCCGGTAGAAAGTTGGACATGAATCGAGTGACCCCCGTAGCTCCTGCATATTGATGCAATCGGCTTACGGCCCCATTAACGACCGTTTGCACCGCCGGGCGCGGGCATCCTTTCCAAATCGTAAAGAAGCCCCCTCACCACGCCAAGCGCTCCGCCCCTCATCGTCTCGCTCGGCGGCGATCTCCGCCTGTCCGGCCACCCGCCACTCCGCAGCCGGTCAGCGATCACGCGAGCGGGACGCCGCGCTCGCAGCCTACGCAAGATCCGCATAGGTTGAGCGTTGCTTTGACACAATCTTGAAACCCGCTATCGTCATCGCTCCGTTCAAACAATGGGGGACGATATGGACAACGAGAAGCCGATCACCGAGCTGGCGATGGAGACGATCACCACCGCCGTGGAAGCGACCAAGGACGCCGCAGTCGCCGCCGTCAAGCAGGTGAAGGAAGCCGCAAAGAAGGTCGCGGCGAAGAAGGCTGCCAAAAAGACGGCCAAGAAGGCTGCCAACAAGACCACGAAGAAAGCCGCGAAGAAGTCGTCCAAGAAAGCCGCAAAAAAGGCCACCAAGACATCTGCGAAGAAGGCCGCCAGGAAAGCCACCAAATCGAAGAAGAAGGCCAAGAAGGCCAAGCGCTGACCGCAACGCTCGGAAACTGCTAGAAGCGTCGATTGACCACAAAGACCGCTGTGGCACAGAGCGCCATGCCGGCAATGGCAATTGCGTCCAGCTTTTCTCCGAACAGCAGGTAGGCCATCAGCGCCGTCACGGCCGGCACCAGGTAGAACAGGCTCGCGACCGAGGTTGCCGCGGCGTGGCGGATCAGCCAGTACAACAGCCCGATCGATCCGATCGAGAGCGCCACGGCCAGCCAGGCGAGCGCGAGCACGAATTCGCGCGTCCAGTGCACCACGCGGTCTTCGAACAGAAAGGCGCCGATCGCGAAGAAAATGGTGACGGACAGGTATTGCACGAGATTGCCGGCGCGCCAGTCGATGTGATTGCAGTAGCGGCGCTGATAGAGCGTGCCGAGGGTGATGCTGATCAGCGAGACCACCGAGGCGAGCCAGCCGAGCCCGGCTTCGCCGCTCATCGGGCGGTTGTGCAGGATCAGCACGACGCCGCCGAGGCCGAGCACGAGGCCGGCCCATTGCACCGGCGTCACCTTCTCGCCGAGCCAGCGATTGGCGATGGTCGAGGTCAGGATCGGCTGCAAACCCGGAATCAGCGCGGAAAGGCCTGCCGGAATCGAATGCGCGATCGCGATCGCGGTGCCGCCGAGATAGAAGCCATGGACCAGAATGCCGGCGACCGCGCTGTGCGCAATGCCGGTGCCATCAGGCCATTTCGGCCGCGCGATCGCCGCGATGATCGCCATCAGGCCGACCACGATCGCCATGCGGATGGCGAGATAGGTCAAGGGATCGGCATTGTCGACGACGTATTTCGTGCCGATGAATCCGGTGCTCCAGAGCAGGACGAACAGGATCGGCGCCGCGCGGGCGGTCAGGGCTTCCGGATTGTGCTTCATTGCCGCCTCCTTGCCCGATGGGGCCCCATGCGGCAATACGAATTTCCGGACGAGCGATGCTGCGCTGCGACGACAGCGGGAGCCGCGGCTCAGCCGCTCACCACTCTTCCGGACAGGGGTCGATGATCTTCCAGAGCTCGACCCCGTTCTTGATTTTCTTCATATCAGTGGTGAGCCCGCCATTGCGGCGGATCCAGTCCTTCACCTTGTCGGGATAGTAGGACATCAGATCGGAGGTGCCTTCGGCGCTCGTAACCTTGATGCCGAAGGTGAAGGCCTTGTCGTAATAGGCCTGATGGAAGCCGAGGCTGGCGCGCGGCGTTACGCAGATCTTGTTCATCGGGACGATGCCAAGCACGAGCGTGCACGCCGAATTGCAGATGCCGTCGATAATGACGCGCTCGCCCTTCTCGCGCACGCGCTTGTACTTGGTCTTGTACTCCTCGACATAGCCGCCGTGGTCGCGGGTGATGTGCAGCTCGGCGCGCGCCGGCATGGCGGCGGCGAGGCACAACAACAGCAGGCTCGGAAGCATGATGCGCATGGCGACGTGACGGCGAAAGCCTTCAGGAATGGACCGGCCTCGAAGGAGCCCCCAAAAGGCCGGCGAGGGATTCTAAACCGAATACTATTTGGTCACACTTGTGTGGGGAATTCGTTAAGCATCCCGAAAAGGCCAAAAATGGGCAGCTTTCGACCGCATGTCGGCAATTCTGTCGCACCCACCCGGAAATCTGCGGTTTGGGCGTGATTCCGAGCCTCCGGACCGATGTCCTGACCACCCGAAATTGCTATAAATAGCGGACCCATTCGCGCAGGTTCCGGAGAATCAGATGAGCAAGTTGAAGCTTGTAGCCGCAGTTGCTGTCCTGTCGGCTGCAATCCTAGCCCCCGGCCTCGCGGAGGCGCGGGGACACCACCGCTACCACCGCTCCTACGTCAACCCGCTGCCCTACCCGATCAGCTATCTGCACAATTACGGACCCGGCATCACCCCCGGCACCTTCGCCTATTACGACGGCCCGTCGACCAACCACTGCTACCGAAGCGCAGCCGCTTATATCGGCCAGGACGGTCGCCGGCACCCCTGCTACTGAGGGGCGCCGCTCCTTCCCGCGGGCGTTCTTATTTCGCGGCGCCCGAGAGCAGCAATTGCTTCTCGATCTCGTAGACCGATACGCCTTGTGCACGAGTCAGAATAATCGGCGCGGATCATGCCAGCGCGCGCGGTGAGGCCACCATGGTCGGGGCCGAGGTCTCGCCCGCGCTGACGTCAACATCGAGACGGCCGCCCCGTGCCCCGCAAAATTGCGCAGGATCAAGGCTGGCGGCAAGTCGTGCGAGCACCTGCCGGCGCACGCGCAACACTGAATCAGAGATGGTTTGGTGCCGTTAAGATATCCCTGACGCTCGGCTGACCGAAGATTTGTTCATCAGCATTACATTTCGGGTCCGCCACAATTTGATCAGAACATCATCGATATCCTGCCTCGCGTCAGCGGAGGAAGACATCATGAAGCTCAAGATTGGCCTCGTCGCCGCATCCTTGTTCGGTGCCCTCGCGGTATCGCCGGCGGCGTCCGCCATGCCCATCGCGCCCGCGCCTGCAACTTCGCAGGTCTCCGACGTCGAGCAGGTCCGCATGGTCTGCAACGCCTGGGGACGCTGCTGGTGGCGTCCGAACTATTATGGGTATTACGGGCCGCGGCCGTACTACGGCCCCCGGTATTATGCGCCGCGCTACTACGGCCCACGCTATTATGGTTACGGCTATCGCCGCTGGTAATATCAAAGGGGGCCCTCGGGGCCCCTTCGCTTTTGCGAGAAGACGCATCTGGAAGCCCGCAGGGGCGCGCCCTTGGCGCGCGGGGTTGACGGTGAAAGCGCGGGCCGAGCAATAATGGGCTGTGCCATCAATGCATGGCGTAAACCCTGCAACCCTCGACAACCCGTTCGGCACGAGGTTGTCACCCATGTCTCAGGTACGACCTGCTACCTATGTCTCCGGGCTGGACAAACATAAGCGTGGCGCGCTCGGAAGGATTCGAACCTCCGACCCTCGGAATCGAAATCCGATGCTCTATCCAGCTGAGCTACGAGCGCCCTGGCCCAAAGATTGGGCCGCAACCGAGACGCGCCTGACCACTGTTGGCGAGCCCGCACAGCGGGCGGCGTTCGGATGGGTTCGAATTAGCAGAGAGGCTGCCCAATATAAAGCCCCACCCGTCGCCGTTCGAGACGAGTCGAAGGCTCTCTCACCAGGTCGTGTTGAAAAGACCGAAATGCGGCTGCTGGGCCACCAGCATCGGCCGGCCAAACTGTTGTGGCCCACCATACTGCGGCCCACCATATTGCGGGGCCGTGTGCGCTCTGGCGACCTTACGCTTGGGCTGAGCCTGGGCCTGCGGCTTCTTGGCGGCGCTGTCGGCCTTCGAGCCAGGGGTAAACTGGGCAAAGGTCTCGCGCACCCGCGCCTTGGCCGACATCTCCGCGAGGGCCGCTGCCGACGCGGTATCCGGCGGCTGCGGCGCCGCGACGGTGGCGGTCTTCATCGCAGGCGCGGCAATCGTCGGCTGGCTGGTATCGAGCACCACGCGCTCAGGCAAATGGCGATCGGACCGGATCCGGATCAGTGGCTGGTCGTTGCTCGCCGTCGCAACAGTTTGCGTCACTGGTGACGCCGGCAGAACGAAGTCCACGGCAAATAACAGTGCGAGCAAAGCTCCACCGACAAAGATGAAATACCGAAAGATGGGCATAGCCGCGCTCCGCCCCCCGCATCCCCGCGTGGGCTCTCCGCCTCAACAGGCGATCTTCTAATTGGTTCCTAGCCCAGCCGTACGGTTCAAATGGCGACGCGAAGTTTTTTGGCCAAGTCTTGCGGACGGTAACTTTTCCGCTATCGGAAAATGCAGCGCTTTACGCGCGGCGCGCTGCAACCAGCGAACACTTCGCCTGATCGGCGTTCACATTGACGTAGCCGACGGGGATCTGCGCATAGGTCTTGCGGCTCTTCATGCTGACGGGGTCCGCCAGCACACGGCTGCGATCGGTGAGATGACTGCCGTCGCGCCGCGCGAAAGCGCAGACGATCTCGACATCCTTTACGGCATAGTCATTGTCGTTTCGCAGCGTGAACGTCACCAGCGCCTTCGAGCCGAGGCCGCCGCGGCGCCAGGTCTGCGATGAAATCCTGAGACGACCGAGTTCTGCCATTGCCGGCGCCCGAGCTTCGGGGGCCGGCGCGCCCGCGCCGGCCGAATCGCCCGAAGGAGCCGTCTCGACGGCTGCCAGCTCCGACGTCCCCGACTCAGCGCTATTGCTTTTGGAGAGAGGCAGCAGCATCCAGATTCCGCAGCCGACGATGATCGCTGCCAGCAACCACAGCAAACTTCGGCCAAACGAGACGCTCGCAACCGTCACGGTCCGCGCCAATCGCTCGCCGATTCCGGCGAAACGCCTCAACCCGATCCGGTCAAGCCCAGCGTTCATGGTTTTCGTCACCGACAGCGGCTTACGCCCGTCCGACGACGGACCGAGCCGCTGGATACCTTAATCGGGAACACGAACCAAGGTTCCCGGCCGTTGCGAATCGGCAACGACGGTGGTGATCACCGGCAGGGGCCGTTAACATGCGGCGCAACATCCGAAGGTCCCATTGGGAGAGAATGAAATGCCAGTCGTCACTTGGGATCACGTCCATCTGCGCAGCCCTGATCCGGAGGCCACGGCGGCCTGGCTGCGCGACATCCTCGGTGGCGAGATCGTGCGGGCGCCCGGACGGATCGACGTGAACCTTGGCGGGGCCAGGATATTCATCGCGCCGCTCGAAGGCGACAGCGCCGTCAGCCCGCCGCCCGCGCATCCGCATCAGGGCCTCGACCATTTTGGTCTGACGGTAAAGGACATCGACGCCGTCGCCGCCGAGATCAAGGCCAAGGGCGTCACTTTCACACGCGAGCCGACGACGATCAGGCCCGGCGTACGCATCTGCTTCATCCGCGGCCCCGAAGGCATCTCCATCGAACTGCTCGAGCGCGACACCAAGTATACGTGACGCGGCGCGGGCGGCATCAGGCATCAGCCCTCCGGGCGAAGCGTCGCTTGGTGGCCTATGTCATGCTACCAGGCATAAAGCAGCGGATGGTGACGCCCATGGGGCCGTAGATCGGCCAGACCATGGTTCGTCCGACCCGGTTGGGCTCCGAGATCACGGCCTCCTCGGGCACGTCCACCCAGACGAGCTCTTGCGGCTGGCCGTCGATGCCCGAGCCGTAGCGCGGGATGCGGACACGATAGTGCCCGTCCTTGCTGTCCCAGTCGGAATCCGAGACGGCCGAGCCGTCGGCGTCCGAGCAGCAAGGCCCCTTGCCGCTTCGCAAGCCGTCGAACCAGGCCTTCAAGTCCGGATTGGTGTTCGCGAATTGGCCACGGTCACGCGCGTGCCCGAAGGAGGCCGCAAGCGCACTCAGGCCCAAGGCGCACGCGAGCCTTATCAAGCTTCGCCAGCGTGTCGCGGTGCCGCTCCGCCGTCGTTCGCTTTTGCAATTCGCGGGACGCACACTGTACAGACGCGGCTCAACGCCGCCGGAATCGATCCAGTTGCTCACGTTCGTCTTGCTCCAGCACTCCGCGGCCAGTGCGATAATGGCTATGCATTTCGCGGGCCAACTCCAATGCGCAACGTCCGGCCTCGCCTCATCATCAGAGCGTCATGACGGCGTCACGCACAAGCCGGAACAATCACGGCTCGCGACGGCGATGCCCCTGCCGCCCGCTAAACTGCCGCGTTGCGCGTGCGGATGCGCTTTGGCATAAATGCTCTACCGGTTACGCCGTTGGGCGATGGCGGCCGGCCTGCGGGACGTGATGAAGAACGGCCTCTATTCGATTCACGTGAGCCTGCTCGACGGTCGGGTCGGCAAAGGCAGCGGCGTGATCCTTTTCCGCGACGGCAAGATTCTTGGCGGCGACGCCTACCTCTATTACACCGGCAGCTACACCGTGAAGGACAACACCTTCAAGGGCGAAGTGCTGGTGCAGCGCCACACCTCGCCGCGGGGCGACGACAATCCGCTGTTCGGCGGCCCCGCCCCGGTCGGCATCGGCGTCAGTGGCACCTTCACGGAGACGCGCGGGGAGATGACCGGCACGGCGCTGGTCGGCAAGGCCAGCCAGATCTTCGGCGCGACGCTGCACAGGCTCGCCGACGTCGATTAGGGCGTGCCAATAAGTCACGACGCACGGCTCAAAACCAGTCTGCAGCAGCCTCCTGACATCCTGAGCAATAGATCGTATGCAGTGAGGATGCCTAGATCGTGGACATATCGCCCATGGGCACGTGACTCGGCGATCGAGTTCGGCCACCTCGCGGCGGCACAGGCGGTCGCGCTCGCCTGTCACCTTCACCCGAATGTCCAGGTCGCCGCCGTCCACAAGGGATGGCGCATGTACATGACCACATTCGGAGAGTTTCTCGCCATCGCGGGCGATATCGTCGTCATCCCGGCGGGCGTACCGCACGCCTCGCAAGGCGGCGCGGGCTCGATCGTCAACCATCTCTATTTACCGGGCGTTCATGCGGCGGTGAGAAGGATCTCGGGGCCGTTCTGCATCCGTAACTCGCGGGCAACCTTGCCAGAGGAGATGCTCGACGCGATCGGCTCGCATGATCCGTGCCCGAGACGTCTGACGCTGCCGGCCAAACGTGCCGCGCTGACGGAGCTGGTTTCGTGCGACGATCTCGACATCCGCACGATCGCGGCACGCCAGGGCCGATCGACCGACGGCTTCATTCGGCAGTTCAAGCGAGAGATTGGAATGACCCCTGCCGCCTATCGTCTTGCGCTGCGACTGGCAGCGGCACGCTCACGTTTGAAGTGCGGCGACACCGTCGCGGACGTGGCTTATGCCGGCTCGTTCTCCGACCAGAGCCACCTTGGTCGCCTGTTTCGGCGCGCTTACGGCGCAACGCCTGCCGCCTACCGCTGCGCGTTCGCAGATTGAGGCGGTCGATTTCGTTCCAGACGTGAATTGGCTCCAGGCGCTAAGCTGGCGCCACTTCCCATGCCATTACGAGCCGCGCATGAACCTTCTGGCAGCCTTCGTCGTCCTCTCCGCGGGCCTGAGCCTCGCCTTTCAGCAGGTGCTGAACGCCAGTCTTGGCAAGGCCATGCAATCAGGGAGGTGGGCGGCGTTCGTGAGTTATCTTGGCGGGACAATCGCATTACTGCTGGTCCTGATCGTCGTGCGCGAGCCGATACCCGCTGCCGCCCTGGCCGGACGAGCGCCTTGGATCGCATGGACCGGGGGAATTTTCGGCGCGATCTTCATCGCGACCAGCATCCTCATGGTGCCGCGCCTCGGCGTGGCGACGGTGTTGACGTTGATCGTCGTGGGTCAGTTGCTTGGTTCATTGGCGTTCGACCACGTCGGCCTGTTCGGCCTGCCGCACCATCCGATCACGTTGACACGGGCGTTGGGCGCCGGGTGTCTCATCCTGGGCGCGGCTCTCGTTCGCGGGTAACGATCGCCGGCAGCGCGGCGCGCTAGCGAGTCCGCGACCTGATCATTCCGCCGCTTGCTCGAGCGGCGCTGTGCGCGGCAGGATCATCTGGATGCGCGTGCCACCGCCCGGCTCGGAATCTAGGTCGAGCCGGCCGCCGAGCCGGTTGGTGACGATGCTGTAGACAATGTGCAGGCCGAGGCCGGTGCCGCCCTGATCGCGCCGCGTCGTGAAGAACGGATCGAAGGCACGGCGGCGGACGTCGAGCGACATGCCGCAGCCATTGTCGGAGAAGACGATCTCGACATTGTCCTTGCCGGACTCGCGCACCTGGATGTCGATGGTCCCCGGCCGGCCGTCCGGAAAGGCGTGCGCCACCGAATTGAGAAACAGATTGGTCAGCACCTGGCCGTACGGGCCGGGATAGCTGTTCATGGTGAGATCCGGCTGACACTCGACATTGAGCGTCAGATTGTGCTTTCGCAGACCGGGCCGCAGGCTCATCACCACCTGCTCGGTGAGGTCGCCAAGGTCGAAGCTGCGCTGGTCCGAATAGTTGCGGTCGGCCGCGACCTGCTTGAAAGACTGGATCAGCTCGGCGGCGCGGTTGAGATTGGAAACGAGCTGCGAAGAGGCATCGCGGCTGGTGTTGAGAAACTCGTTGAGCGTGGAGCGGCGGAGCTCGCCGCGCTCCACCTCGGCGGTGAACATCGCGGTCTTGCGCTCCAGCGCGGACGCGACCGTGAGGCTGATGCCGACCGGATTGTTGACCTCGTGCGCGACGCCGGCGACCAGGCGCCCGAGCGCGGCGAGCTTCTCCGCCTCGATCAACGAGGCCTGGGTCTCGCGCAGATTGCGCAGCGCGGTCTCGGCAGCTTCCTTGGCTTTGCGCATCTCCTGCTCGCCGCGCTTGCGCTCGCCAATGTCGAGCGCGACGGTGACGATGCGTTCGATCTCGCCTTCGGCGTCGAGCAGCGGCAGCTTGTTGACCAGCCATTGCCGCATGTTGCCGGAGGCGTCCTTGTACTCCTCCTCATAGAAGCCGAGCCCCTTGCGGAGCTTGAGCACGCGCTTGTCGCTCTCGTCAGACTTGGCTGCGCCGTAGCGCGACATCAGGTCGGCCGTGGTGCGGCCGAGCGCGTCGCTCGGCTCGATGCCGAAGATACCGGCCATGTAACGGTTCATCAGCACATAGCGCAGGTCGCGATCCTTGACGTTGATCACCGCCGGCACGGTGTCGATGACCTGCTGGAGCAGGCGCCGGCCTTCGGCGATGGCATCTTCCGCCCGCTTCTGGTCGGTGATGTCGCGCAGCGTGCCCTCGTAGCGGACGATGTTGCCCTGCTCGTCCCGCACGCCCGTGGCGCTGTCGGAGAGCCACAGGATGTTGCCGCTGCGCTGGCGAACCTGATACTCGAACTCGCGTACCATGCCGTCGCGCGCCATTAGCCGCTGATATTCGGCACGCGCCTCGGGGTGGACGTAGATCGTGTGGGCGATGTCGTTGATGCTGTCGATGAGGTGCTGCGGGCTGTCGTAACCCATCATCCGCGCCAGCGCCGGATTGGCGTTGAGGAGGTCGCCGGCCGGCGTCGTCACGTAAATGCCATCGACCGAGCCCTCGAACAGTTTTCGGTAGCTCTCCTCCGCGAGGCGCTGCTCGGTGAGCGCGCGCACCGCCGCCTCGCGCGCCGTGTCGGCCTCCTCGAGCGCGCGGCGGAACACTTCGGCCGCGCGCGCGATATCGCCGATCTCGTTGTCGAGGTCGGCCGAAGGGATCGACGTGTCCTTCTGGCCCGCTGCAAGCGCGCGAATGGAGCGCGCGATCTGGGCGAGCGGACGGACCGTCCTTCGCACCACGAACAACGCGGCGCCGATGCCGATCAGCACGCCGACCGTGCCGAGCACGATGCTCTGCCACCGCGCCTCGGTCAGCGTGCGGGCAAAATCGCGCGACAGCACGTGGCCGCGGCGCGAACTGACCTCGCGCAGCAATTCGGTGACGCGGCCGATCAGGCGGCCCTCGGTGCCCAGCACCTCGCGGTCGATGTCGGCGATCTGCCGCTCGCGGACGGCGACCGCCATGATTGCCTCGGCGTAATCGTTGACAGCCGACCTCAGCTTGCTATCGGCGGTGTCCATCGCCCGCATTCCCTCCGCGGCCTGCTCGGCCGCGGAAGGGTTGCGCGCCAGCAGCCCGAGCGCGATCCGGCTCTGCGCCTCGGACAGGCGGGAGGCCAGCTCGCGGTCCGCGGTGCCGGCGACGGCCGCGTCGAAACGGTCGCGCAGCGGTGGCAGGCCGGCGAGCAGCTGGGCGCGGCGGTCGATCAGGGTCGAGATCCGCTCCAGGCCGGTCCGATAGGTCGCAAGCCGCTCGGTGACCCCGTCGATCATGTCCTGCTGCTCGGGCGCGAGCTCGATGCGGGTCTTCTTCAGGATATCGCTTAAGGCGGAGGCCGCCTCGCCCACCTGCTGGAACTGGATGCCGGCGCCGGGATCGGTGACGAAGTCGCGCGCGGCAAGGCGCAATTCGTTCATGCGGCGATCGATGTCCTCGGCAAGGTCCCCGACGCTCTGGAGCCGCTGCAGCTCGGCGAAGGTGGTGTCGATATGCCGGATCGCAATCACGCTCGCGGTCGAGGTGACGATGATCACCGCCAGCACCAACAGGAAGCTGCCGAAGGTGAGCTGGCCGATGGAGAGCGAGAAGGTTCGCTTTTTCTCTGGGGTCGGCATCAATTCGGCGGACATTGGGGCTTTTGAGGACCAGGCTGCTGGAGGCCCAATATACGACGTATTGCGCCCCCGGGGGAACATGCCTCTGGCCGCCGAATATCCTTAATATCCGGAGCCTGCCGCCCCTTCTTCGTCTCGGACTAAGAGCTCTTGACGCTTGCCGGCCGCCCGGCCGGGATCGTCATGGCGGCAACGCCGAGGACGACGCAGGCCAGACCGATCCAGGCGGTGTGGCTCAAGGTCTCGCCGAGGAACGCGACGCTGATGGCAACCCCGATCGGGACGCGCAGATAGGCCTGCGCCGTGGTCCCGACCGAGCCCAATGTCTGGATCAGGCGGAAGTAGATCGCGAAAGCCGCCGCAGTCGAGAACACGGCCAGCGCGAGCAGCGCCAATACGGAAGTCGGCGAAGGCGACAGCCTCCAGGGCTGTTCGATCGCGAGCGAGGCCGGAATCAGCACGGCTGCGCCCGCCAGCAGCGAGCCGGCGGCCGGCGCCATGGGGTCGAGCCCCTTAAAACTGCGGCCGAAGATCGCGGCGCAGGCATAGCAGATCGTCGCGGCGACGATCGCCGCCTCCGCCAGCAGGCCGCTGTCGATGTCATGGAAGGCATTGACGCCGACGATCAGCAGGATGCCGGCCATGCCGGCGATCACGCCAAACAGCTTTCGCGGCGTCGTCGGCTCGTGACGGGTGATCAGCGCCGTGAGCAGGAAGGTGAAGATCGGTCCGGCCGAATTGAGGATCGTAGCAAGCGCAGCATCGACATGGCGCTCGCCCCAGGCGATCAACGTCCAGGGGATGACGCTGTTGAGCACGGCCTGGAAGGCGAAGCGCTGCCAGGTCTCGCGGTCGGTCGGCATCCCGATGCCGCGCGCCCGCATGACGGCCAGCAGCAAGAGGCCTGCGATCGTGGTGCGCGCCGCGATCAGCGTGACCGGCGGAATGGTGGCAACGCCCAGCTTGATGAAAGTGTAGGAGCCGCCCCAGAGCGTTGCGAGCGCGACCAGCAACGCCAGCTCGACGGCGATGTTGGTACCCTGCCGGTTGTCCATGACTTGCGTCCCATCCATTCGCGATGGACAGAACCTAGCGTGTCCGCGGCCGCCGATACTTCGTTTGGCGTCGAAGTATCTAGCCGACCGCGCCGACCTCGAACACCTCGCCATCGTAGCCGGCCTCGCGGGGGATGCGGAGCTGGCGGCCGGTTTCGGTCTTGGTCATCACAGGCATGACCGTGACGATCGACATCCCGCGGGCGTGCTCCAGTGCAGCACTCACGCTGCCCTGCTTGGCAAGCCGGATCAGATTGCGGGTGGTCGGGAACGGCAGCTTGAAGCGGCCGCTCGCCCCGCCCTCCACCGCCTCGCGCGGCGAGACCCAGATGGAATCGGTGGACTCGCGACCATCATGGGCGCCGAGCTGATCGGGCGGCGCGGCCGCAAGGAAGAACCAGGTGTCGAACCGCTTCGGCATGCCCTCTGGCGTAATCCAGTGCGCATACGGCACGAGCGTGTCGAGCGCGAGCTGAAGACGGTTATCGGCAAGGATATCGAGGAAGCTGACCTTGTGCTCGTTGAGCGCGACGCGATGCGCATCGGCGATCTCGCCGGCACGCTTGGCATCGACCGGTGCGCCCGAATCCTTCGATCGCGCCAGGAGGATGCCGCTCTCTTCAAAAGTCTCGCGGATTGCCGCGATCCGAAAGCCGCGGTCCGCCTCGCTTAAGCCCTCGCCGCCCGAATAGAGGTCGGCGCGGACCACGATCTCCTTGTCGCCTGCATCGACGCTGCCGCCGGGAAATACCAGCGCGCCCGAGTTGAACTCGATCTGATGATGGCGGACCATCATGAAGACCTCGATCTCGCCGCGGTTCTTGCCGTCGACATCCACGCCGTCGCGCAGCAGGAGGATCGTCGAGGCAGGGCGTGATGCGGCGGCTTCAGGCATGCGGCTAACCTGCGGCGCTGGATTGCGGGCCGAGATTGGCGCGCTTGTCGATTCGGGCGACGCGCGACAGCAGGTATTCGACCTCCGCCTTCGCCGCCGGCGTGATTGTCGCGCCGGGCTTGCGCTGCGCGCTGGAGGCGATGATGCCGCGCTTCTGGAGCACGTATTTGCGCACGGCAAGGCCGGCGCCCGGCTGCTGCTCGTAGCGGATCAACGGCAGATGCGCGTCGAACAGATCATGCGCGGCATCGCGCTTGCCTTCCTTCGAGAGGCGCACGACATCGATCAGGAGCTCGGGGAAGGCATAGCCGGTCATAGCGCCGTCGGCGCCGCGCTCCATCTCGAAATCCAAAAAGAGCCCGCCATTGCCGCAGAGGATCGAGAGCGGACGGAGCGAGCCGTCCTTCTGGAAATTGCGCAGCGTCGAGATCTTTTCCAGCCCCGGCCAGTCCTCGTGCTTGAGCATCACGCAGTTCGCATTGTCCATAACGATCTTGCGGATCACGGCGGGGGTGAACACCACCGAGAGCGTCAGCGGATAATCCTGAAGCACCCAGGGCACGTCAGGCCCGATCGCCTCGGCAGCCTGCTTGAAATAGCCGACGATCTGGTCGTCGGTGCGGAGCGATGGTGGCGGTGCGATCATGACGCCGGCCGCGCCGGCGTCCATCGAGGCCTTTGCCAGCGAGCGCATGGTGGCAAAACCCGGCGCCGAGACGCCGACGATCACCTGCATCTTCTTGGCCCGCTTGACGAAGCGCACCGCCACCTGCTCGGCCTCGGCGGCATCGAGCTTCGGCGCCTCGCCGAGAATGCCCAGCACCGTCACGCCGTCACAGCCGACCTCCTCGTAGAAATCGGTCAGGCGGTCGATCGAGCGCTCGTCGATCCGGCCGTCGTCATGGAACGGCGTCGGCGCGATTGCGAAAGTGCCCTTGGCGTCGGCGGTGAGTTTCATGTTCGTCTCGTCTCTCTTTCTTTTGTCATTCCGGGATGGTCCGAAGGACCAGATCCGGAATCTCGAGGTTCCGGGTTCGATGCTTCGCATCGCCCCGGAACGACAACTCAGCCTAAAACCGCCGCGCCCCCATCTTGATCTGCTCATCGGAGAAGAAGATCTCCTTGGCATGATCAACGATGTCCTGGGCCTTCCAGCCCGAGTGCGGCGGTTTCCAGCCTTCCATCTCCATCATCCGCATCTCGCGCACGCCGCGGGGCCCGGACACACCCAGCACCTTGCCGGTCTGGCCGCCCGACAAGTCGCTGACCATGTATAGCACGGCCGGCGCGATGCCGTCCGGCCCCAGCGCCGCGCCGGGGTTCTCCTTATAGCGGGGCAGGTCTGCTGTCATGCGGGTCAGCGCGCCCGGCGCCAGCGTCCATATCCGGATGTTGTACTTGCGGCCCTCGATCGCCAGCACGTTGGACAGGCCCCAGATGCCGCCCTTGGCCGCACCGTAATTGGTCTGGCCGAAATTGCCGATCAGGCCCGAGGTCGAGGAGGTGTTGACGATGACGCCGCCGCCGTTTTCCCGCATCCAGCGAAACACCGGCAGGGTGCAACAGAAGGTGCCCTTCAGATGCACCTTGATGACCTTGTCCCAATCCGCCTCGGAGGCTTTTGCGAAAGTCTGGTCACGCAGGATACCGGCATTGTTCACCAGGATGTCTGCCCGGCCAAAGTGCTTGATGGCGTCGTCGAACACCGATTGGCCGCCCTCCATGGTGGAGATGTCGGCGCCGTTGGCGACGGCCTTGCCGCCCTCGGCCTTGATCGCGTCCACCACCTTCTGGGCCATCGAGGTGTCGGCGCCGGAGCCGTCGCGGGGCCCGCCAAGGTCGTTGACGACGACCGAGGCCCCTTCCCGCGCGAACAGCTTTGCATAGGCCTCACCGAGCCCCCCGCCCGCACCAGTGATCAGCGCAACCTTGCCGTCGAGTAGTCCCATGGTGGCGTCTCCCTGTTTTGTTTTCGTGTTCCGGACAAGATGCAGCGTGAACGCTGCATCGCAGAGCCGGGACCCAGTTCTTCGTCGAGCATTCCCTGCCCCAGCTCAGCAGCGCATCACTGAGTGCTGCGCTGCGCCCGGGGCACGAGACCGACCTAACCCAGCACCGTCTTGCCGTTCTTGATCACGGTGACCCCGCGCGACTTCACCTTGGCTTCAAACGAGATCACGTTGCCGTCCTTCCAGAGGTCCATGGTTACGGTCTCGCCGGGATAGACGGGCGAAGAGAACCGGGCAACGTGCTGGCGGAAGGCCGAGGCGTCGTAATCGGCATAGGTCTGGAGCACACCGCGACAGGTGATGCCGTAGGTGCACATGCCGTGCAGGATCGGGCGCGGGAAGCCGGCCTTCCTGGCGAACTCGGGATCCGAGTGCAGCGGGTTACGGTCACCGCAGAGGCGATAGACCAGCGCCTGGTCTGGGCGCGTGGTGATGTCGATGGTCTTGTCGGGTGCGCGCGATGGAATCTTGTGCGGATCCGGCTGCGTCAGGTTCGGCCCGCCGAAGCCCCCGTCGCCACGGGCGAAGCGCGAAGCGACCAGCGTTGCCAGTTTCTCGCCCTTCTCGTTCTTTAGCACCGTCTGGTGGCTGATCACGACGCCCTTGTCCTTGCCCTTGTCGTAGACCTCGAGCACGGAGGAATCGGCGGTGATGTTCGCGGCGACCGGCAGCGGCTGGTGGAAGGTGATGTCGCGCTCGCCGTCGACCACCATCACGCGGTTGAGGTTCATCTCGCCGGGACCCGAACCCCACGCTGCGACGGACGCAAACGTCGGCACTACCTTGAGCGGCCGCGGCGTCAGCGTGCCCTCGTTGACGAAGGCAAGCTCCTTCTCGTCCATGGGATCGGCGCCTAGGCCGATGCCATAGGCGTAGAGCATTACGTCGCGGTCGGTGTAGGCGTATCTCTGGCCGATGTTTTTCAGGCATTTGAGTTCTTCGTATCTGGCGGACATGTTGTTTGTCTTCCTCCCGAATGTCTTCGGCACCGCCAGTTGAAGTGCCCTCTCCCCTTGTGGGAGAGGGCAGCGAGGACGGTGCGGCAAACTCGTTTGGGTGAGGGGTTGCTTCCGCATCGAGCAATCTCTTCGCGGAGCGATACCCCTCATCCGGCGCCAAAGCCGAAGCTTCGCTTCGGCGTCTTTAAGGGCGGCCGCCGGAGGCGGCCTATGCCACCTTCTCCCGCAAGGGGAGAAGGAAGAAAGCAATCAGGCCGGCGTGAAGAACGGCAGCGGTGCGCCGTCGGTCGGCTTGAACACCACCTTCACCTTTTGACCGATCTTCAGCTTATCGAGATCGCAGTCGACGAAGTTGGTCTGCACCGACGGCCCCTCCTTCAGCGTGACGTAGCCGATCGCGTAAGGACCGCTCGGCGACTTCCGCATCAGGCTGTAAGTGTAGATCGTGCCCTCGCCCGAAGCCTCCTCCCACACCGTCTTGTCCGAATAGCAGAACGGGCAGATCGCGCGCGGGAAGTAATGCGCTTCGCCGCAGGCGGTACAGCGCTTGATCATGAACTTGCCGCGGCCAGCGGCGTCCCAGAACGCTGCGGTCTCGGGATTGGTCACCGGGGCCGGGTATTTTTTTGCTTCGCTCATCACACGCGCTCCAGAATGGCGGTCGAGGCGGCGTGGCGAACACCCAAAAGGCCGCCCGTGCCATGGGCGATGGCGAGATCGCAATTCTTGACCTGCACCTTCGGATGCGCCTCGCCGCGCAGCTGCCTGACGGCCTCGATGATCTTGGTCATGCCGCCGCGGTTGACGGGATGATTGCTGCACAAGCCGCCGCCGTCGGTGTTGAACGGCAGCTTGCCGACGCCCGAGATCAGATTGCCATCGGCGACGAACTTGCCGCCCTCGCCCTTCTTGCAGAATCCGAGATCTTCGAGCTGCATCAAGACGGTGATGGTGAAGCTGTCGTAGATCGAGGCGTATTTGATGTCCTTCGGCGTGATGCCGGCTTCCTCGAAGGCGCGCGGGCCGGACCAGATACCCGCGGAATAAGTGAGGTCGAGATCCTTGCCGCCGCGCGGGCCCTTCATGGCCTCGCCATGGCCGATCAGGCGCACCTGAGGCTTCTTCAGGCTCTTGGCAATCTCTGGCGTCGTCACAATCAGCGCGCCACCGCCGTCGGAGACGACGCAGCAATCCATGCGATGGAGGGGATCGGAGATCATCGGCGAGTTCAGGACGTCCTCGACGGTGACGACGTCCTTGAGCATCGCATGCGGATTGTATTGCGCATGATGCGAGGCCGCGACCTTGATCCAGGCGAGCTGCTCGCTCGTGGTGCCATAGTCGTGCATGTGGCGCATGGCACACATGCCATAGGCATTGTGCGTGGTCGCGCCGTAAGCGGATTCGAAATCAACCTCTGCGCCGGCCGCGCGCGGCGGCATCACGCCGGTGCGTGGCTTGCCGGCCAGCGTGATCAGCGCGATCGAGCACTTGCCTGCCGCGATCGCTTCGGCGGCGTGGCCGAGATGGATGATGTAGGAACAGCCGCCGGTCTCGGTCGAATCGATATGGCGGAGTTTTTTGGTGTTCAGGCCGAGATAATCGACCATCGGCCAAGCGCCGCCGGGCGCATCGCCCGCGCAGAAATAGCCGTCGACATCGTCTTTGGAGAGCCCGGCATCCTCGATCGCGCCCTTGGCGACCTCGGCGTGGAGCTGGGCGGTGGATTTGTCCGGCGCATGCCGGGTCGGGTGTTCAAAAATCCCGGCAATGTAGGCCTTGCCCTTGATGGTCAAACTTCAGGTCTCCGCTCGCGTTTTTTCTTGCTCCGTTTTTCTGAACCGCGGTGGCCTGCTTGGCAAGCGCGGAAATATTCCGCCCTGCGAGAGGGTAGCGGGTGGGCCCAAATGGGGTCCGCCTCTTGTGCTGGATTGCGTCGTCGCAAGAGCTCCTCGCCAATGATGCAGGCGACAGCAGAATCCTAAAGCTGCTTTGCCCGACCGCGCAAGCGATTTTCTTTTTTAACGAAAACAACCCCATGCACAGTAGAACGGGGTTGATTTCAAAGAGGAAAATCGCAGAGCTAGGAGACCTACTCCGCCGCGATCTGCCTTGGCGCGGGCGGCGGGTTGGCGAGGTCAGCGGCGAGCTGGGCGTAGCGGGCCTTGGCGTCGTTTACGGCCTTCTCCTTCACCGGGCCGTAGCCGCGAATGCGGTCGGGCAGCGACAGCAGCTCCACGGCGGTGTCGTGCGTGACCGGCGACAGCAGGCCGAGCACGGTTGAAACGTCCTTCTCGTAGCCGGCGATCAGGTCGCGCTCGAGCTTGCGGTCGGCGCTGCGGCCGAAAATGTCGAACGGCGTGCCGCGCAGGAATTTGAATTTGGCCAGCACGCGGAAAACGTTCAGCATCCACGGGCCGAAGGCGCGCTTCTTCGGACGGCCGAGCGCATCAACGCCGCGGCTGAGGATCGGCGGCGCCAGGTTGAAGTTGAACTTGAACTCGCCCTCGAACTGGTCGCGGAGCTGCTGCTCGAAGGCGCCGTCGGTGTAGAGGCGCGCGACTTCGTATTCGTCCTTGTAGGCCAACAGCTTGGCGTAGTTCACCGCGACCGCGCGCGGCAGCGCTTCGCCATAGCCACCGTTCACCGCAACCTCGCGGACCTGGTCGACCAGCTTGCGATAACGGTTTGCCAGGCGAGCATTCTGATAGGCGGTGAGGTGCTTGGCGCGATGCTCGATGACCTCGTCCAACGTCATCGCCTCCAGCGTCTTGGGTGCAACGACCTCGTCCGTCCCCTTCAGCATGTCGGCGAAGCGCTTGGGATCGGCGACCGCGAGGCGGCCGAGGCGGAAGGCCTCCTTGTTCATCTTGATCGAGACGCCGTTGACCTCGATAGCTTGCTCGATCGACGCCGCCGACAGCGGGAACAGCCCTTTTTGATAGGCATAGCCCATCATCATCATGTTGGTGGCGATAGCATCGCCGAGCAGCTGCTCGGCCGGCTTGGTGAAATCGAAGAACACGGAGTCCTTGTGCAGCGCCGTTTCCAGCACCGCGTTGAGCTTGCGGGTCTGGAAATTGAAGTCGCGGTTGAGGACGAAGTCGGCGGTCGGGATGACGTGGCTGTTGATAATGCCGCGGGTGCGGCTGGAGTCGCAGAGCGAGATCGTGTCCTTGGCAACCGCGACCACCTCGTCGGCTGCGAGCACAAGATCGGCCGTTCCAGTGACGATGCGCGAGCAGGTCACCTCGGCCGGATGATCGGACAGGCGGACGTGGCTGAGCACCGCCCCGCCCTTCTGCGCGAGACCCGACATGTCGAGGATCATCGAGGCCTTGCCCTCGATATGGGCGGCCATGCCGAGCAGCGCGCCTATGGTGAGCACACCGGTGCCGCCGACACCGCCGACCGCGATGTTGTACGGCTTGTCGAGGATCGGGCGTGAGGCCGGCTCCGGAAGCTCGCCGATCTCGCTGAGCTCCGCCGGCGCGCGATGGCGCGGCGCACCGCCGTCGATCGTGACGAAGGACGGACAGAAGCCCTTCAGGCAGGAATAGTCCTTGTTGCAGGAGGACTGGTTGATAGCCCGCTTGCGGCCGAACTCGGTCTCGAGCGGCTCGACCGAGATGCAGTTCGACTGCACCGAGCAGTCGCCGCAGCCTTCGCAGACCGCCGGGTTGATCATGACGCGGCGCGGCGGGTCTTCCATCAAGCCGCGCTTGCGGCGGCGACGCTTCTCGGCCGCGCAGGTCTGCACGAATACGATGGCAGACGTGCCCTTGTATTCGCGGCACATCTTCATGACATTGTCGAGCTCGTCGCGGTGATACTTCTTCACGCCGGGCGCGATGGTGTCGGCCGGGTAAGCATCGGGGTTTTCCGAGACCAGATAGAGCTCGCGGATGCCTTCGGCGTAAAGCTGCTGGGTGATCTGCTGCGGCGAGAGATCGCCGTCATGGCGCTGACCGCCGGTCATGGCAACGGCGTCGTTGTAGAGGATCTTGTAGGTAATGTTCGCCTTGGAGGCGATCGCCTGGCGGATGGCGAGAATGCCCGAATGGAAATAGGTGCCGTCACCGAGATTCGCGAAGATGTGATTCTCCTTGGTGAAAGGCGCGATGCCGACCCAGGGCACGCCCTCCCCGCCCATATGCGTAAACGTTTCGGTCGAGCGGTCCATCCACAGCGCCATGAAGTGACAGCCGATGCCGGCCATGGCGCGGCTGCCTTCGGGGACTTTCGTGGATGTATTGTGGGGGCAGCCTGAGCAGAAATACGGGGTACGGGAGATGGGCGCGACCGCCTGCATCTGCGTGGCCTGGCGGCCGTTGAACCAGTCGGCCTTGACGCGGAGCATCTCCGCAATTTCAGGGTTGAGATTAAGTCGAAGCAGCCGCTCGGTCAGCGAGGTCGCAAGCGAGGCGACGCTGAGCTCGGCGGCGAAGGTCAAAAAGCGCTTGTCGTGCTCGTCCATCTTGCCGACGATGCGTGGGCGGACGTCGTCACGCCAGTTGAACAGCTCCTGCTTGACCTGGTTCTCGACGATCTCGCGCCGTTCCTCGACGATGAAGATTTCTTCGAGCCCCACAGCGAACTGCCGTACGCCCTCCGGCTCCAGCGGCCATGGCATGCCGATCTTGTAAAGGCGAAGGCCGATCTTGGCGGCGACCTCCTCGGTGATCCCGAGCTCGCGCAGCGCTTGGCGGACGTCCTCATAGCTCTTGCCGGATGCCATGATGCCGAAGCGGGCGTTTGGCGAATCCATGGTGACGCGGTTGACCTTGTTGGCGCGCGCAAAGGCGATCGCCGCAAAGCCCTTGTAGTCCTGTAAGCGACGGTCCTGCTCGAAGCGGTCGTCGGGCCAGCGCAGATTGAGGCCGCCGGGCGGCAGCTCGAAATCGGAGGGGATGATAAAGGGCTTCATCTCGTCGGTGAGGTCGATCTCGGCCGTGGTCTCCACCGTCTCCGTGATCACCTTCATGCCGACCCAGCAGCCGGAGTAGCGCGACATCGCGATGCCGAGCAGGCCCATCTCGATCATCTCGTGGATGCTCGAGGGATAGAGATACGGCATCAGCGCCGAGATGAAGGCATGGTCGGACTGATGCGGGACGGTGGAGGATTTTGCGCCATGGTCGTCGCCGGCAAGGCAGAGCACGCCGCCGTTCTTGGCCGAGCCGGCGGCATTGCCGTGGCGGAAGACGTCACCGCAACGGTCGACGCCGGGGCCCTTGCCGTACCAGATGCCGACCACGCCATCATATTGGGCGCCGGGCGAGAGGTTGAGCTGCTGCGAGCCCCACACGGCGGTCGCCGCGAGATCCTCGTTCACGCCGGGCTGGAACTTGATGTTGTACTGTTCGAGATGCTTCCGCGCGGCGAAGAGCTGCTGGTCATAGCCGCCGAGCGGCGAGCCGCGATAGCCGGAGATGAAGCCCGCGGTGTTGAGGCCGTTGGCGCGGTCGCGCCGGATCTGGGCCATGGGCAGGCGCACCAGCGCCTGGATGCCCGTGGTGAAAACGTGTCCGGTTTGCTGGGTGTATTTCTGATCGAGACTGATCGGACCCTGGTTGATGCCCATGCTGTCCTCTTCCGCCCTTCTTGGCCTTTGGCCACTTAAGCCGTTGCCTGCCCGTCATTTTTAGCTAGGGCGCGCCGACCATCTCCGCCACTCTATGTCGGAAATTTCACGCTCCGCATCACAAATCTGGAGCAAAGGGAGCGCCGGGTAAAAATAGCAATTTCGTGGCCTGAAACACGCTGGGCGTTTTCAATTTGTGTCACCATACCCCCGCCGTCGCGAAATGACGTGAGGCCCCTATACTGCGGGACGACGTCGATTGGTCGCAGGAGAGGCTTTCGATGCGGACGATTCTGGCTGGCTCGGCTCTCGTGGGTTTGGCGTTGTGCAGTGCAGTTGAAGGCGCAGCCCGCGCCGCCGAGCCCTCGCCGGAGCTGATCGCCTACGGCAAGACGCTGGTCGAAGCCGGCAACTGCGCGGGCTGCCACACCGCCGATCCGGCAAAGCCGTTCGCCGGCGGAAAGCGCATCGATACGCCCTTCGGTGCGATCTACGCGCCAAACCTGACGCCAGACCGCGACGTCGGGATCGGCGCCTGGACCGATGCCGACTTCACGCGCGCCTTGCGCTATGGCCTCGCGCCTGACGGTTCGAACTACTACCCGGCGTTTCCCTATCCCTATTTCACGCGGATGACGAAGGACGACACGCTGGCGATCCGGGCCTATCTGGGAACGCTGGCGCCCGTCGCCAACCGCAACAAGCCGCCGGAGCTGCGCTGGCCGTTCGGTTATCGCGGGCTGATGCGGGTGTGGAACTATATGTACTTTAAGCCCGGCCTGTTCGAGCCGGACCAGAGCCAGAGCGCCGCGTGGAACAGAGGCGGCTATCTCGTCACCGGTCTCGGCCATTGCGGCGCCTGCCACACGCCGAAGAACTATTTTGGCGCGGACAAGCAAGCGCAGGCGCTGTCCGGCAACGAGGTCGGCGGTTGGTATGCCCCAAGGCTCGACGGCGCCGCGCGCACCGGGCTGAAGTCGTGGAGCGCCGACGATATCACCGAATATCTGCAAAGCGGCCGCAACGCCAAAAGCCATGCCGGCGGGCCGATGGCGGAGGTGATCGTCAACTCGACCTCGAAGATGAGCGATGCCGACGTGCGTGCGATCGCGGTCTACCTGAAGAGCCTGCCGCCGGCGCGGCGCGAGACCATCGTGACGCCGGCTGACGTTGCCGAGATGAAGGCCGGCCAGGCGGTCTACGCAAAGCTCTGTGTCGCCTGCCACGAGGCCGACGGCACAGGCAGCCCACGGATCTATCCGCCGCTGCCCGGCAACGCCCTGCTGCAATCGGTCAATCCGTCCTCCACCTTGCGCATCATCCTCGATGGCGCCCACACCGTGACGACGGCGCGCGCGCCCAACACCGCCGAGATGCCGGCCTATGCCAAGCAATTGTCCGACGACGAGATCGCGGCAGTGACGAACTACATCCGCAATTCCTGGGGCAATGCGGGCCCAATGGTGACGCCGGCGCAGGTGGCAAAGGCGAGGAAGGAAGAGCCGTAAATCCGCGCCGTCGCCTTCTCTCGGTCATTGGCGAGCAATCCAAAGTCTTTCGCGGAGGGATTCTGGATTTGCTTCGCGGAGCCTGTCATCGGGCCGCGCTTCGCGCGTCGGCCTCTCGCAAGCGGAGCGAGGCGAAGAAAGCGCGCTATTTCTTTTCATCCCCGGTGAACACGAATTTCGGCATCTCCCATCTGTAGCGGACCGCGAGCAGACGGAAGCTGAGGCCGAGCACGAAGGTCAGGATCGTCCAGAGCTCGGCATTGAGATTGAGAGCGAAGGCGGTGGCGTAGAACAGCCCGGTCACGACCGAGACGCTGGCGTAGAGTTCGGATCGGAACAGGAGCGGCACGTCGTTGCAGAGCACGTCGCGCAGCACGCCGCCGGCGCAGCCTGTCACCATGCCCGAGACGATCACGATCGGCAGCGAGGCATCCATCTGCCAGCCGACATTGCAGCCGATCATGGTGAAGACGACGAGGCCGATGGCATCGAGAACGATGAAAGCGAGGTGCAGCCGATGCACCAGCCGCGCGATCAGGATCGTCAGCAGCGCTGCCCCGCCCGGCAGCGCGAGGTAGATCGGGTTGGCGACCCACACCAGCGGATAGTGACCGAGAAACAGGTCGCGCAGTGTGCCACCGCCAAGCGCGGTCACGCAGGCGAGAAGACAAACGCCGACATAGTCCATGCTCCCTCGACCGGCGGCCAGCGCGGCCGTCATGCCCTCCGCCGTCAAGGCGACCAACGCCAGAAGATGCAGGACGCCGTCCGTCGGCGGCAGGCTCCACATGGATTTGTTCTCCCTCTGTGGAACCTGGTCCACGGTTCCCGTAGACAAGGTCCTGATTCCCGCGGCGGGAGCAACATGCGACGAAAGCATAAAGCGCCGGGAACGGAATCTCGCATCCACGGGTTGTCCCGCGGCAATAACCCGAGGAGACCAATCGATGGCTGACGACCGTTTTCCCAACGATCCGTACCGCCCGAACCTCGCCGACGATGAGTATCTTCGCGCGGCGCGCCGGGATGCCGACCTTCAGGCCGATCCCGAGCTTGGCGAAGGCCCCGCCTCCAGCGGCAAGGTTGCGCTGTTCGCCGTTGCGATTGCGCTGGTGCTGGGTGCCGTGTTCTACGGCCTGAACAATACCAGCACGACCAACCAGGCCAGCAACGCGCCGACGTCGCAGACCGCGCAGACGCAGCCGACCAATCCGACCGCGCCTCCCGGCATGCGCGACGTGACGCCGCGCAACAACACCGGGCCGGGCGTGACCACGGGTGCAGCACCGAGCAAGCCGGCGCCCGATACGCAGACGCCGTCTGACGGCGCGAAGTAAAAGTAACACGATAGCTCGCCCGCTGACCTGGCGGGACCCAGCACTCCGAGACCGTCGTGGCCAAATCAAAAGCCGCGGCGTACTGGATGCCCGGCCCGTGCGCAATTGCGCACTAGGCGGGGCAGGACACCGAGAGGCTACGAGAGCGGCGGGACCCAAAAAGGTCCCGCCGCTTTTCCTTTGGGTCAGCTGAACATCTTGTTGAGCTCGCCGCCGGAATAGCCATTGCCGAGCTCGGTGAAGGTCCCCTGCTCCGCCATTTCCTTGGCCGCGCGCATGAAACCGCCCCAGGCGGCGCGGGCGAGCGATCCGCCGACGCTGATGCGACGCACGCCGAGATCGGCCGCCTGCTGCAACGACAGGCCGGAGCCGCCGACCAGGAGATTGAACGGTTTTGGATGCACCGCCTTCACCACCGCCGCAATGTCCTCGCGGCTCTTCAGGCCCGGCGCATAAAGGCAATCAGCGCCGGCGTCCGCGTAGGCGGTGAGCCGGTCGATGACGAGCTTGAGATCGGTCGCGCCCCAAAGATAAGCCTCGCAGCGGCCGACCAGCAGCGTGCCGCTGTCGCCGATCGCCTTGCGCGAGGCCTTGATCCGCTCGACCGCGAGCGCGCGGTCGTAGAGCGGCTTGGCCTTGTCACCGGTGGAATCCTCGATCGACAGGCCGGCAACGCCGGTGCGGACACAGCGCTCGACATTGTCAGCGACCTTGTCCGGCTCGACGGCAAAGCCGCCCTCGAAATCCGCATTCACGGGAATGTCGACGGCGGAGCTCAATGCTGCCAGATGCTGACAGACCTCCTCGACGCTGACGTGATTATCGGCCTTGCCGATGGTCCAGGCAAAGCCCGCGCTCGATGACGCAATCGCCTTGAAACCGAGATGCTGCAACGCCTTGGCGCTGCCGACGTCAACCGGATTGGGCAGGATGAAGCAGCCGCTCTCGTGCATCTTCCTGAACGTCGCGCGCTTGTCAGCGGTTGTCACGTGCATGTTTCTCTCCCTTATTGGCCGCGAAGACATAGGCGCGCATTCAGGGCAGCGCTAGTGCGCGCCCGGCAGCACTAGTGCGCGCCCGGCAGCGCAAGTGCGCGCCCGGGCAGCGCTAGTGTGCATCGTGCACGGCGCGGCTGTCCTTCGGCGCCTGCTCGCGATCATTCATGCCGTAGTCACGGATGACGCTGGCGATGCGCAAATGATAATCGGCGAAGATCTTCGCCCTGCCTGTGGCCTGGGTACGGCGATGCTCCATCGTGTTGCGCCAGGCTTGCACGGCCGCCTCATCCCGCCAGAACGATACCGACAGGATCTTGCCCTTCTCGGTCAGGCTCTCGAAGCGCTCGACCGAGATGAAGCCGTCGATGGTTTGCAGGATGGGCTTCAGATCGGCCGCGAGGTCGAAATAGTCCTGGCGGTGTTCCGGCTTCGGCCAGACTTCGAAGATCACGGCGATCATGGGCGTCTCCTGCTAACGATGTCGTGGCCTACAATACCACCTTGCGCAGGAAGGTGCGCTCTTCCGCGAGGATGAACTTGTTCTCCTCGGCGAAATGGAAGTTCGCCATGCCTTCGGCGTCCTGCCGCAGCCGCGCCCGATAGGCTTCATAGGCGGCCAGACTCTCGAAGGTGATCAGCGCGAAGGCGATGTTGTTGGTGCCCTCATGCGGCATGAAGTAGCCGATCAGGTCGCCGCCGCATTTCGGGATGATGGTGAGCCAGCGTTTCGAATATTCCTCGAATTGGGCGCGCTTGAATGGATCAAGCTGGTAGCGGATGAAGACGGTGATGGACATGATGGGCTCCTGTGTTTCCGTCGTCGTTGCGAGCGCAGCGATCACCAAAGTCAGCCCCTCACCCTGAGGAGCCGCGTGCGCGGCGTCTCGAAGGGCGAGGCCACCATCCGGGCCTTCCTCCTTCGAGACGCGCGCAAAGGCGCGCTCCTCAGGATGAGGGTTAAGTAGTGAGGATCGCTTCGCCGTCGTTCGCAATGACGATTTGGTGAAAACCTACCTCCTTGCCGGACGTTGATGCTTCGGCTACCATCGAAGCATGAAATCAGGTCCTGACATCGCCATGGTCGCCTCCCTGGTCGGCGATCCCGCGCGCGCCAACATGCTCACCGCGCTGATGAACGGCCGTGCGCTGACCGCGAGCGAATTGGCACAGGAGGCCGGCATCACGCCGCAGACTGCGAGCTCGCACCTGTCGAAGCTCGAGGCCGGCGGCCTCGTCGAGCCGGAGAAGCAGGGCCGGCATCGCTACTACCGCCTCACCGATGACGACGTCGCCGGCGTGCTCGAGGGCCTGGCGGGGCTTGCCGCGCGGACCGGCCACATGCGCGTGCGCACCGGGCCGAAGGATCCGGCGTTGCGGCGCGCGCGGATCTGCTACGACCATCTCGCCGGCGATCTCGGCGTGCAGATGCTCGACACCATGCGCGCGCGGCAGCTGGTCAGGCAGAAGAAGCAGGAGATCGAGCTGACGGCGGAGGGCGAGCGCTTCCTCGCCAAGCATTTGCAGATCTCGCCCGACATGCTGACCCATCCGCGCCGCCCGGTGTGCAAGGCCTGTCTCGACTGGAGCGAGCGGCGGCATCATCTCGCCGGCACACTGGGGGCGGCCATGATGCAGCGCTTCGCCGAACTCAAATGGGCCGCACGCGACGCCACGCCCGGAAGCCGCGTTGTGAATTTCACCCGCACCGGCGAGAAACAGTTCGCTGCGCTGTTCGGGAATGGCAAGGACTGATCACGAAGCTGCGTGACGGCACACAATGCCGTGTGAACTCCCATTGTTGTCATGGCCGGGCTTGACCCGGCCATCCATCACTTTATGCGCACTGTCGTCCCGGGGCGATGCGGTGCAGCGAACTCGGAACCTCGAGATTCCGGGGTCGCGTCGTCGACGCGCCCCGGAATGACGGCTCCAAACACGAGACCCCCAATGAACCGCTTCCTCCGGGCCGCGCTCTGCGCCGCCCTCCTCGCATTCCCGCTCACATCCGCCCGCGCCGCCGACACCGCGCCGCGCGAGCCCTATGGCGCCGCGCTCGAAGGCTTTGCCTATCCCTATCCCGTGCACCTCTTGCCGCTCGTCAATGACGGCGAGCAGCTCAGCATGGCCTATATGGACGTGTCTGCCGCGGAGCCGAACGGCCGCACCGTGGTGCTGCTGCACGGGCGTAATTTCCCGTCAAGCTACTGGGCCCCCGTGATCAAGATGCTGAGCGAGGCGGGTTATCGCGTGGTCGTGCCGGACCAGGTCGGCTTCGGCAAATCCTCCAAGCCGCAGGGTGAACTCCATTTCGACACGCTGGCGCGCAACACGATTGCGCTGCTCGATCATCTCAAGATCGACAGGGCCGAGATCGTCGCTCATTCGCTCGGCGGCATGCTCGGTGTGCGCCTCGCCCGCGCCTATCCCGACCGCATCGCCCATCTGGTGCTGACCGCGCCGATCGGACTGGAGGACTACCGCCTCTACGTGCCGCCGACGCCGACCGAGAAGATGATCCAGACCGAGGACAAGCTCACGGCGGACGGCTATCGCAAGCAGCTCCAGACCAACTATTCGATCAAGCTGCCGCCGGAGGCGATCACCCCGTTCATCGATGCCCGTTTCAACATCAAGGGCAGCCCCGATTATCCGCGCTGGCTGCGCGCCTTCGTCAGCTCCGGCCAGATGATCTATCGCGAGCCGGTGGCACACGAGATCCCGCTCATCACACTGCCCACGCTGTTTGTGATGGGCGCCGACGATCACAACGCGCCGGGACGAGTGAGCGCGCCGGAGGCGCTGCGCGCCAAGATGGGGCAGAATGCCGAACTCGCGAAAGCGTTCGCCGCAAAGATGCCGAATGCGCGGGCCGAGGTGATCCCGGACACCGGCCATCTCGTCTTCCTGGAGGCGCTGGAGAAGTATCGGGAGCTGGTGCTGGAGTTTCTTGGCCGCTAGTGCCGTCGCCATCGCGTGAAGCGGCATGCGGAGCAATGTTCGTGCCGCATTCAGGTCATGATTGGCAGGCTTGGATCGCGATGTGTCGGCACGTCCCCGATTTAACGTGTCGAATCGTGTCTGTTGATTCATTGTTCGCCGCAAGCGCCATCCCCTAAGCCTCTCCCGAAGGACCAGAAGGAAGATCAAATGAAATACCTGTTCGCCGCCGTCATGCTCGCCAGCGCGGTCGTCGGTTTCAGCGAAGCGGCCAGCGCCGCCGGCGGCTGCGGCCCCGGCTGGTATCGTGGCCCCTATGGCGGCTGCCGTCCGATGCGCGGGGCAGTCGTTGTGCGCCCCGCGCCCGTAGTGGTCGCCCCGGCGCCGGTCGTCGTGGTGCCCCGCGCACGCGCGTGCCCCTATGGCTTCCGCTGGTACGCCGGCCGCTGCCGTCCGTTCTGATCCTTTCGCATTGCAAAATGGCCGCGCGGGACCGCCTGCGCGGCCAATTTCGTTTTGGCGCTAGTCGACGGTGTCCCTTGAGCGCGAGACGGGGACCGCCAGCGGCGATCCCCGGTCCAATTCGCGGTTGCCGCGGGCTTACCAGTAACGGCGGCGGTGCCAGCGCCGGCGACGCCAGCCCCAATGGCGGTGGCGCCAGCCCCAATGCCGGCCGCGCCCACGCCAGTGCACCTGCTCAGGTTTCGCCTGCCCGGCTTCTTCGCTGGTAGTGACTGCGGGATGAGCGTCTGAGTGACCTTGCGGCATGCGGGTGGGATCAGCGAGTGGCTGCGGTGACAGCGGCGCGGCCTGCACGGTCGCAGCGAAGGCGGCGGCTCCCGCCGTCACCCCCAGTGCAAGTTTCAAAAAATTTCGGCGCTCCATGACTTCTTCCTCTTGGATCATCGTGCCCGTGATGCCGAGTAAGTCTCGCGGTGACGACATGAACCGAAGCTGAATCATGCGTTCAGTTTCGATGAGAAGCGGACGGTATCGCCTGTCGCCTACGTCGCGAACTCCTGCGCCAGCACCAGCGTCTCGCGCGTGCGCCTCACTTCGGGCCAGTCGCGGTTGAAGTCGGCCGTCAGGCGCTTCAGCGCATCACCTTTCAGCATCGCCGCGAGCTTCGCCTCGTCATCGAACTGATACATGGCCTGATGCAGCGAGGGATCGTCCAGGCTCCAGAACCGCCAGGCCTTGGCTACGCCGAACGCCCTCACCGCATCGGGCAGATGTTCCGTCTCGTACCATCTGTCGAAGGCGGCGCGCTTGCTCGCGTCGGTGAGGGTGGCGCGGACGACGAAGAACGCTGATGGCATCGGGTTTCCTCCCATTGTTTGAGCGAAGACTAGCCGCTTCACTCGCCGGCGACAAAAACAGTTGTCACCGGTGTCGGAATGCGTGCCCTTTGCTCGTCCTTGGTCTGAGCCAAGATACGGAGAGACGACATGGCCGACCTCACGCTGACCACCTTCGACTGGGTTCCCGAGATGCCCAGGGGTTTCGTGCGCGACCTCCGTGTGCGCTGGGCGCTCGAAGAAGCCGCTTTGCCTTATCGCGTCGCGAGCGTGCCGTTCGAGGACCGCGGCGCCGCACATCTCGCGCACCAGCCCTTCGGCCAGGTGCCGTGGCTGACCGATGGCGACCTCTCGATCTTCGAGAGCGGCGCGATCCTGCTGCATCTCGGCGAGCGCAGCGACAAGCTGATGCCATCGGATCCGCGCCGCCGCAGCCAGGCGACGAAATGGGTGTTCGCCGCGCTCAATTCGGTGGAGATGGCGAGCCTGCCCTGGGCGATGCTGAACTTCATGGGCAATGCGGACGGCACGCCGGGATGGAAATTCCTAGACGGGTTCCTTACGGTTCGTCTCAAGCATCTCGAACCGGTGCTGGCCCGCCGCGAATGGTTGGCGGGGTCCTTCTCCGTCGCCGACATCCTGATGTCGGACGTGCTGCGCCCCGTCGACCGTTTCGAGGGACTTGCGAACCACCCGGCCTGTCGCGCTTACCTCGCCCGGGCCACGGCCCGCCCGGCCTTCCTCAAAGCCCGCGCGGACCAAATGGCGCATTTCGCCGCGGGGGATGCGGCCCGCCGAGCGTGACCTGCCGCACATCATTAACCCGGTGGTAAGCGTACGCTCATAGCCATCGGAACGAAGCAATTTGCCTCAAATTATTCGAGGCGAAAGGTGACCCATGGCCCGTATCGCGTATCTCAAAGAACAGATTGCCCGCGCCGAGCGCTTGGCAAAGGCGATCCTCGACCAGCAAACCGCGGAACGCCTTCAGGCCTTCGCAGCCGAATGCCGCGCGGAGTTGCAGGTGCTGACGCTCAGGACTGCGGCGTAGGGCGTGCGACGCGTCGCGTCACACCAGCTTCAGCGGCGTATCGGCAACGACGCGAAGATCGATGCTTCCGATCAGCGCCGAACGACGCGCCTCCGCAGCACTGATGGCCTCGTCCGTCTGCCGCAACGTGCTGACGTTCGAGCCGAGCGAGACGATCCCACCCAACACCAGAGCGATCGATCCGAGCGCGGCGGTCTGGCCTAATCCCAACAGACCGAGGATCGTGACGAGCAGCAGCGCGGTCCCGCCGCCGATGGCGATCTTGGACGCCAGAATGTATTTCCGGCACCGCTCGGCAATCGCGGCGAGCGCTTCGATCCGCGCCTCGATATCGGAGATCTCATCGATCGGATCGTCTTCGGTCATGCGAATTCAGAAGATATTGGTAACCCGCATCAGCGAAGCGAGATGCGGGGCTTAGGCAAAGATCCGGATGTCGCTGCGCGCATCCGGGCTGTGTGCGCTCACAACGGCAAATTGTCGTGCTTCTTCGCCGGCATTTCCGTCTTCTTGTCCTTCAGCATCGCCAGCGCCCGGGCGATCCGCTTTCTTGTCGAATGCGGCATGATGACGTCGTCGATGTAGCCGCGCTCGGCGGCGATGAACGGCGATAAGAACCGGTCTTCGTATTCCTTGGTTCGCGCCGCGATCTTGTCGGGGTCGCCGATGTCACTGCGGAAGATGATCTCGACCGCGCCCTTGGCGCCCATCACCGCGATCTGTGCGGTCGGCCAGGCGTAGTTCATGTCGGCGCCGATCTCCTTGGAGGCCATGACGTCGAAGGCACCACCATAGGCCTTGCGGGTGATGATGGTCACCAGCGGCACGGTGCATTGCGAATAGGCGAACAGCAGCTTGGCGCCGTGCTTGATCAGGCCGCCATATTCCTGCGCGGTGCCCGGCAGGAAGCCCGGCACGTCGACGAAGGTGACGATCGGGATGTTGAAGGCGTCGCAGAAGCGGACGAAGCGCGCCGCTTTCCGCGACGCATCAGAGTCGAGCACGCCGGCCAGCACCATCGGCTGGTTTGCGACGAAGCCAACGGTGCGGCCCGCGATGCGGCCAAAGCCTGTGACGATGTTCTTGGCGAAGGCCTCCGCGATCTCGAAGAAGTCGCCCTCGTCCACGACCTTCAGGATCAATTCCTTCATATCGTAGGGCTTGTTCGGATTGTCGGGGATCAGCGTGTCGAGCGACATGTCGATGCGGCCGATGTCGTCGAAGCTCGGCCATTCCGGCACGCCGTCGGTGTTGTTGGATGGCAGGAAGTCGATCAGACGGCGCATCTGGAGCAGCGTCTCGACGTCGTTCTCGAAGGCGCCATCCGCGATCGAGGAGCGCGTGGCGTGCACCGAGGCGCCGCCGAGCTCTTCGGCCGTGACGACCTCGTTCGTTACCGTCTTCACGACGTCGGGGCCGGTGACGAACATGTAGCTGGTGTTCTTCACCATGAAGATGAAGTCGGTCATTGCGGGTGAATAGACGTCGCCCCCGGCGCACGGGCCCATGATGACGGAGATCTGCGGGATCACGCCCGAGGCGAGCACGTTGCGGCGAAACACGTAGGAATAGCCGGCCAGCGCGGCGACTCCCTCCTGGATACGGGCGCCGCCGGCGTCATAGAGGCCGATGATCGGCGCCCGCGCCTTCATCGCCATGTCCTGCAGCTTCGTGATCTTCAGCGCGTGGGTCTCGGACAGCGAGCCGCCGAACACGGTGAAATCCTTGGCGAAGACGAAGGTCTTGCGGCCATTGACGGTGCCCCAGCCGGTGACGACGCCATCGCCCGGGATCTTGTTCTTCTCCATGCCGAACTCGGTGGAGCGATGCTCGACGAACATGTCGAATTCCTCGAACGATCCCTTGTCGAGCAGGAGCTCGATGCGCTCGCGCGCGGTCAGCTTGCCGCGGGCGTGCTGCGCCTCGATGCGCTTCTCCCCGCCGCCGAGCTTGGCACCGGCACGACGATCTTCAAGGGCGTCCAGGATGTGTTTCATTTGCTCCCGCCAGTTCTTAAGCCTTAAGCGATGCCGGGTTCTAACACGGCATTTTGCGGCCCGGAAAGCGCCTTTCGGCGCCGCAGGGCTGCCCTGCCGCAGCGTGAAAGCGCAAGGAATTACAAAGTTTTGCCTGGGAGGCGAGCATGGCCAGGGGCATCGCCAGGACAGGCCGGGTTCGGCTTCGCCCCTCTCGGCGGGAGCGCCCGATCCTGGCCGTCGCCCGCAAATTGCCGTCCAGCCCGGTTGACCAGGCCAGCCGATTCAGGCTTGCTCCGAACCCACGATCAGGCGCCAATGTTGCGTGAGCCGAGTTGGTACGGCGGCGGTCCTCATGTCTGGCGCAAGCATCGCGCAATGTCCACGATGATCGTCCCAGCGCGCGAGCCTGTTGTTGCACCCGATCAAAATCCTGAGAGGAGATCCGATGCCGAGGGCATTCCGCGTTGCTGTGGCGCTCTTTATATCGACTCTGTTCGCGGGCATTGGCGCCAACGCACAATCGCTTCCGAAAGAGGTCGCCACCCGCGCCGAGATCTACCCGATCCCCTCGCTCACCCTCTCCGACCAGCAATTCCTCAGTGGTGATGCGGCGGCCGGCAAGCCGGTGACGGTCGCGGGCGAACTGCGTGTCGCGCAAGGGACCGGAAAACTCCCCGTCGTGGTGCTGATGCACGGCTCGAGCGGCGTCGGCGCCACTACGGAAGCCTGGGTGCACGCGTTCAACGCTATGGGCATCTCCACCTTCGTGATCGACGGCTTTACAGGGCGCGGCCTGACGGTGGTCGGGCCGAACCAGGCCTTGCTGGGCCGACTCAATTTGATCGTGGACATCTACCGGTCGCTGGAGATTTTGGCGAAGCATCCCCGCGTCGATCCTGACCGCATCGTGCTGATGGGCTTTTCACGCGGCGGACAGGCGACGCTCTATGCGAGCCTCGAGCGCTTCAACAAGCTGTGGAATAAGTCAGGCATCCAGTTCGCGGCCTATATCCCGTTCTATCCGGATTGCTCGACGACCTATGTTGGCGATAGCGAAGTCGTCGCGCGACCGATCCGCATCTTCCACGGCGCGCCCGACGACTACAATCCCGTGAAAAGCTGCAGGGCTTTCGTCGAGCGGCTCAAGGCGGTCGGGCGACGTGGTGCTGACCGAATATCCTGACAGTGCACATGGGTTCGACAGCGGCCTGCTCGGCCTCAACACCGTCACTGTGTCCGCCAACGCGCAAACCGTGCGCAACTGCCATATCAAGGAAGGTGACGGCGGCGTGTTGATGAACGGCGATACCAACGCGCCCTTCTCCTACAAGGACGCCTGTGTCGAGCTCAACCCGCATGTCGGCGGCAATCCGAAGACAGCCGCCGAAGCGCGCAAGGCCGTGGAGGAGTTTTTGCAGGTGCTGTTCAAATTGGGGTGAGACTGTTTGCTCCGCCCCAGCTCTCGTAGGGTGGGCAAAGCGGAGCGTGCCCACCAATCACAGTCATGAGACGAAGGTGGGGCGCGGCGCTGCGTGCCTTTGCCCACCCTACGGTACTGCAGTTTGTCGCGAGCTCCTCGCAATGGCGAGCCTTACGGCTCCCCTGGCTTGAACGGCTCCTCCTTGCCAGGCGGCACCGTCTCCTCGGCCATTGCCAGCAGCATCGCGACCATCACGTAATTGCCGGCAACTGCAGTGAGATCGACAATCTGCTGGTCGTTGAACACCTTCTTCGCGCGCGCATAAGTCTCGTCGGTGACTTTCTTGGTGGTGGTGAGCTCGGTGACGAAGTCGTAGACCACCGCCTCGTCATCGGCCATCTTCGACGGCCGCTTGTTGGCCTTCAGCTCCGCGATGATGTCGGCCGACAGCCCTGCCTTCGCCGCCAGCGGCGCGTGCGCGTACCATTCCACCTGCGACCGCCATTGACGCCCGATGATCAGGATCGCGAACTCGTTGAGCTTGACCGGGACCGAGGTCTCCCAGCGCAGATAGTGGAACAGGTCGAACAGGCGCTGGCCGAGCACGGGGCTGCGGATCATCGAATTGTAGGGTCCGCCGATGCCGACGCTCGACACCTTCATGATCTGCTCGCCGAGCGGCTTCTGCCTGGCGTCGAGCTGATCCATGGTGAGCTGCGGAAACCGTGGCTCCTTGCTGGTGGCGGGGCCGGCAAACATCGTGGCAGCGAACCAGCCGCTTGCTGCGGCAAGCGTGAGCGACGACAGCCAGAGCGGCGTTGCATTCATTTTCCATCCTCCCGGTTTTCTTTGGCGGGAGGATGCTAGTCGAGCGGCACCAGCGCGGTAGCGCTAGATCGCACCAATATCGGCAAGGCAGGCTTGCGTCAGCGTCATGCGGGCTTCGATGTGGCGTGGCTCGCGGCAGTCGATGTTGAGCGCGAACACGGTGTGCGCTTCGCCTTTCTCGGCCCAGCCCACCATCCAGCCGAGCGACGGCTCGCCGCGCTCAGCACCAAGCAGGCCGGACTTGGCGCGAATGACGCTTTCGCCCACCTTGGTCACCGGCAGGATGTCGCAGACGAGATCCTGGCTGCGCTTGCTGATCGGCAGCGCGCGCCGGCGCAGCCGGTCGACGAAGTCGATCTGCTCGACGGCATCGATGCGCAAGGCCCCGGTGAGCCAGAACTGGTCGATGCCGCCGCCGATGTCGCGGTTGCCGTAGTCGAACTCGTCAACATACTTTTGCATGCGCTGCTGGCCGATGCGGCGCGCGATCTCCTGATAGACCGGCACCGCACTGACTGCAATCGCAGTCCGCAGCGTGTGATCCTTGTTCCAGGCCTCGATCGGACGCTTCACGCCGTCCCAGGGAAACACGTCCTTGTCGGGGTCAGTGACCACACCGGTCTCGAGCGCAATCAACGAGTTTGGAATCTTGAAGGTCGAGGCCGGCAGCTTCCCCTCGCCCGAGCGCTCCTTGTCGCTGGCGACGATCAGATAGTCCTCGACCTTGTAGCCGACGAAGGTGCCCGATGTGCCGAGATCGGTGAAGCGTTTGGCCAAGCTGTCGCGGATTTCGTTGCGCGGCGGCGCGACGTGAGCGAGCGCGCGTGACGGCACGGTGGCGGCTGCGGCAAGCAGACCGAGGGTGGAACGACGGGTCAGCAAGAGCGGTATCCAATGATGATGAGAGTGGTCGCGACAATGCCGCCGATATCTGGTGAAACGATGACAGGTTATTTCTTGAGCACGATGTTTTTTCGGAAGACCGCTCCACACTTTGCGCTAACGCGGTCCTCCGGGGTCCGGATCATGCTCTACCGCCCGCGACCCGAAAGCCGCAGCACGAACACCAGCACTTCGGCGACGGCCTTGTAGAGGTCTGGAGGGATCTCCTCGCCGAGCTCGAGCTTGGAGAGCGCGCCGGCCAAGACCTCGTTCTCCTCGATCGGAATGTCATGGGCCTTGGCGATCTCGACGATCTTTTCACCGATCGTGCCCTTGCCCTTGGCGACGACGACGGGGGCGTTGGTGCCCTTCTCGTAGTGCAGGGCAATCGCAAGCTTGGAGGCGTCGCTCATGTGGCCCGATCCAGGAAATGTCCGGCGCGGGCCGGCGCCGGTTGCGGCGGGGTGCCCTCGCGCACCACGATATCACCGGGCTTGAGCTCGGCTCTCGTCAGTGCCTGGTTGAGTTCACCGATTCCGGCGCGGAGCTGCTGCGCCGTCGCCGGCCGCTCCGCCCACATCCGCACAAAAGTCTTGTCGCCGCTCAGCGTGATCAGCGCATGCACGGGACCTGCCGGCTCGACATTAAGTGAGAAGCGCGCGCGCCAGGCACGCGTGGCGGGATCGGCGGATTCGTTGCCGCCGTCGCGCGAGATCTCGAACTGCGCCATCGCGGTGCCCTGTTGGGTTGCGAAGGGAATTTCGAAACTCCATTGCGGCACGGCCGGGTCGATGCGGTGGCCGGAGGCATCGGCGCGATCAGGGAGCGAGGCGATCTGAAGCAATGTCTGCCGCGCGATCGCGGCATCGGTGTCGTCGAGCAGACGGTGCACGGTTGCAGCGAGCGGGGTATCGGGCGCGAGCGATGGCGAGGCGATGGGTTGGGGCACCGGCAATGCGCCGCGGAACGGTGGTGGCGCGGTCGCATGGGTGGCCACCTCGAAGATGTGGCCATCCGGTACGGCCTTGTTGGAGCCGGGCACGTTGCCGATGATCCGCGGCAGGTTCTGCGTCATCTCCTGCAAGAGGCTGGCGGCAAGGCCGGCCGTCACGGTTCGCGGCATCGCCATTTGTGGCGCCTTGGCAGCCATGTCGGCGAGGACCGCGGCCGCGAGATTAGCGCCGCGCGGATGTTGCGCCGTTTGGGCAATATCGGGGGCCGCTGACGACAATGCGGCCTGCGCGGCCTCACCTGCTGCCTGCGCCGGCGCGGCGTTGACCTGCGGTGTGCCCGTGGCGCTGGCAGGAATGGCGGCGCCTTGCGTCTGAGGCGAGGTTGTCCCGAGCGCGGCCAGCGTCTGGCGCAGCACGAGCAACGCCGCTTTCAAATCGGGCGTTGCGCCGGACGCCGGCGTGCGGCCGGCGGCCAGCGAGGCTTCGAGGAAGAGGCCAGACTTTTGGAAGGCAGTCTCGATATCGCCGCCGTCGAGCCCGGCGTTGAGCGGCGTCTGCTGCGCCAGCACGTCCAGCACGGCCTGCTTCAGCCCCGCCGGCAAATCGCTGCCGACGACGACCGCGGCGAGATTGGCGAATAGCGGCGCTTGGCTGCCCTGCCTGGTCACGGCCTCGGCGGACGCCGCAGTGACGGCAATCTGCTCCGCTGGCGTCAGCGTATTGCGCGCAGCGCTCGTCGACGGCGCAAGCGGCGGGCTATCCATCAGCGAGGCCGCAGCCGGCGTCAGCGTAATCTGATCGGACGCCGCCCCGTCTGCCCCGCCCACGACGACGGCGAGCCGGATGGTGCCGTCGTTCTGCGACACCGCGAGCTGGAGATTCTGCCCCGGCGACAACGCCACTTCCGACATCACGTCCATCGAAAGGTTGGCGATTGCGATCCGCACGAGATTGTCGGCGAGCACGCTGACCACTTTGGCGTCGACAACGCTGCCGGCCTGAAGCACGAGATCGGGCGTCGCCGCGTCAGCCACAGGGCTGGCGGCGCTGATCGGAACGATCGAGCTTATCGGCGTCGGCATCTCGAAGGGCCCAGGGAATGCTGGCGCCACCCTAAGGCCGCCTCGTAAACCTCTCGTTAAGGACCTTCCGGTGCTTGCGGCTTTACCGTCGCCAAGACCGTCACGGCGGCCTCGAAATCCCGCAGGCGCGTGGCGCGGCGAGCGGCCGCTTCCTCGTCCACGCCCCATTGGTCGATGTTCCAGTCCTCATCGACATGGGCGGCGGCCCAGACCTGCCCAGCATCGCGCACGCCATGGGCCAGGGCCAGCGCCAGCAGCGCCGAGCCGGTCAACGTTGTCACCATATGGAGCGCCGCGACCGACCAGGCATCCCCCGGCAGCGCGGCGCGCGCGGCCCTGACCGCCTCGTCCGGCTGCTTCACATGCATGATGCCTTCGGACAGGATGAAATGCGCGCCCAGCGTCTCTGCGGCCCAAAACAGCACGGGGTCCCAATGCGCGGCCTCGCGGGCAACCAGCCCTTCGGGGTGGCCGGCGCGATAGAACAACAGGTCGGTCTCGAAGTATTTTGCGAGGTCGTCGCTGACGAGATCGATCCGGTCGATCACACCCTCGACTACACTGTTGGCGATCCGCGTCAGTGGCATGGTCACGGGATCGATCGTCTCGCCCTGTGCCGCCCATTCGGCAGCAACCGCATCGGCGAGCTCGCGCGAGGGAATCAGCACCTGGCGGCCGGAGGGCGTGCGGATCGGCTTGCCGTCGAGGGCGATGGCGAAACCGCCCTCGGCCTCGACTGCGCCGGCATCCTTGTAGAAGCGCTTGCGCAGGGGCGCGCGCGCGGAGGCGCGCGCCGATTCCTGCGGATCCGACGCGGGTTGCCCCGCAGCTTCTTCGAACAATTCGCGCATGTGAGTCTTCGGTCCCGGTCGCTGAGTGCTAAGCTTTCAAAGATAAGGGCGGCGGGCGACAAAGCGAGCGGCAGGCATAAGGGAACTTGCGGGCATTGCGGCCCGTTCGCCGGGCTTTGGCTGGCCCCGGCGCCTAGCCCTACTCCTCCGGCGCGTTCTCGATCGGATCAAACCGGGTTGCGTCGAGCCCGAGCAGATTCCACGATTGCTGCATATGCGGCGGCAGTGGTGCCGTGGCGTCGATCACGCCGCCGCGCGGATGCGGAATGACGATCCGGCGTGCCAGGAGATGCAGACGGTTTTGCAAGCCACCCGGCAGCTGCCAGTTCTCGATGTTGAAATATTTGGGGTCGCCGACGATGGGATGGCCGATATGGGCCATGTGGGCGCGGAGCTGGTGGGTGCGTCCCGTCACCGGCTTCAGCGACACCCAGGTCAGCTTGTTGCCGGCGGTCTCGACCATCGCATAGTAGGTCACCGCGTGGCTTGCACCCTCATCGCCATGCTGGGCGATGCGCATGATAGTGTCGTCCTCGCCCTCCTCCTTCGCGAGAAAGGTCGAGATGCGGCCCTGCTTCGGCTTCGGCAGGCCCGGGACCAGCGCCCAATAGACCTTTCGCGCCGACCGCGAGCGGAACGCGCCGGTCAGATGCGAGGCGGCAAAGCGCGTCTTGGCGATCAGGAGACAGCCCGACGTCTCCCGGTCGATACGGTGCACGAGGCGCGGCTTCTGGCCTTTGGAATCGCGCATCACCTCCAGCATCTGGTCGATGTGCCGCGTCATGCCCGAGCCGCCCTGCACGGCAAGTCCGGCGGGCTTGTTGAGCACGAGCACGTCATCGTCCTCCCAGATCGTCATCTCCTTCAGCGCGGCCAGCGTCTTCTGCGCGGCTTCCGAGAGTGGGCCGGCGGCCTTCGGCGTGTCGAGCTTCAGCGGCGGAATGCGGACGCTCTGGCCCTCCTCCAGGCGGTCCTTGCTGTCGACGCGCTTGCCGTCGACGCGCAGCTCGCCTTTGCGCACGACGCGCTGGATGTGGGAGAACGACAGGCCGGGAAAGCGTGCTTCGAGAAAGCGGTCGACGCGCATGTTGTTCTCGTCGGCCGTGACGGTGACAGTCTGCACCTTGGTCGGCAGCAATGCCTCGACGGACTTTTCCGGCGCGGTCTTTTCCAGCGCAGCTTTGGGTGCGCGCCGCTCGGCGCGCTCGCCTGCAAAGCGCGGCGGCTTGCTCGCTGCCTTGCCGCCCGGCCGCGGCCCCGCTTTCTGCGCGCTGCGCGCCTTGAAGGGACGCGCGTCACCGCGCTCGTCGCGCGAACGGGGCTTTGGGTTCATTCTCTTGATGCGGCGGCTCATGGCTGCCTGCCTATCCCAAAAGAGCCCTTTCGTCACGACGAAATGGCGATTGGGCCTCAGCCACCCCGCTCCTTGCGCAGCTTGGCCCAGTAATCCAGCCGTGTTCTGATCTCGCGCTCGAAACCGCGCTCGGGCGGGTCATAAAAAGTCTGGCGGCCCAGGGCTTCCGGGAAATAATCCTGGCCGGAGAAGGCTTCCGGCGTGTCGTGGTCGTATTCGTAAGCTGCGCCGTAGCCTTCCGACTTCATCAGCTTGGTCGGGGAATTGAGGATGTGTTTTGGCGGCAGGAGCGAGCCGGCCTGTTTTGCCACCTGCATCGCCGTGCCGAAGGCAGTGTAGACCGCGTTCGATTTCGGCGCGGTGGCGAGATAGACCACGGCCTGCGCGATCGCGAGCTCCCCCTCGGGATGGCCGAGAAAGTCGAAGGCGTCCTTAGCCGCATTGGCGATGACGAGCGCCTGTGGATCGGCAAGCCCGATGTCCTCCACGGCCATGCGCACGACGCGGCGGGCCAGGAACAGCGGATCCTCGCCGGCATCGAGCATGCGCGCGAGGTAATAGAGCGCGGCATCGGGATCAGAGCCGCGCACCGATTTATGCAGCGCCGAGATCAGGTTGTAATGGCCATCGGCCGACTTGTCGTAGATCGGGGCGCGGCGCTGCAAAATCTCCTGCAGCTGCGCGGCGTCGAAAATCTCGTCCTTGCGCGCGGCGCGCCAGACTTCCTCGGCGAGCGTCAGCGAGGCACGTCCGTCGCCGTCGGCCATGCGCACCAGAACCGCGCGTGCCTCGGCATCGAGCGGCAGCTTCTTGCCCTCGACCGCCTCGGCATGGGCGAACAGCTTTTCGATCGCGGCAGCATCGAGCGAGCGAAACACCAGGACGCGCGCGCGAGAGAGCAACGCCGCGTTGAGCTCGAACGACGGATTCTCGGTGGTGGCGCCGACCAGGACCACCGTGCCGTCTTCCATCACAGGCAGAAACGAATCCTGCTGGGCACGATTAAATCGATGCACCTCATCGACGAACAGCAGCGTGCCCTTGCCCGTCTCGCGGCGGGCGCGCGCGGCATCGAAGGCCTTCTTCAAATCGGCGACACCGGAGAACACCGCGGAAATCTGCTCGAAATGCAGGTCGGTTGCATCCGCCAGCAGCCGCGCCACCGTGGTCTTGCCGGTACCCGGCGGCCCCCAGAAGATGAGCGAGCCGAGCGTGCGCGTCTCCAGCATGCGCGTCAGCGCACCGTCCGGACCGAGGATGTGGTCCTGGCCCACAACCTCCGACAGCGCGCGCGGACGCAGCCGGTCCGGCAGCGGATGTGGAGCGTCGTGATCGAGCCCCGCCGCGGCGAAGAGAGTTGGCGTCTCCTGTGGTCGCTTCGAACTCATCCGCCTAGCGTGACGTTGATCTGCTGGCCGCCGCGCACCAGCGTGATGCGCCAGATCCGCGACCGCTCGCCGGCAGCCTTCTCGAGGTCCCCGGTCTTGCTGATCTTTTGGTTGTTGACGGCCAGGATGATGTCGCCTTTCTGAAAACCGACATTTGCGGCCGCGGTATCGCCGCCGATATCGGTGATCACGACGCCTTCGGTGTCGGCATCCAGATGCAATTCGTCGGCGAGCGCCGGCGTGATGGTCGAGACTTTCGCGCCCTGGAATGGCGAGCGCGCGGTCACGACGAGCTCGTTGCGGCCGGTGTCGGGGGCAGTCTCCAGCGCCACCGTCAGCTTGACCGGCTTGCTGCCGCGCTGCACGTCGATCTGCGCGGTACCGCCCAGCGGACGGGTTGCGAAGCGGTAGTCGAAGGCATTGGGATCGTCCACGATCTGGCCGTCGATCCCGGTGATGAGGTCGGAGGATTTCAGGCCGGCCTTCGCCGCGGGGCCATTCGGCACCACGCTTGCGACCAGCGCGCCGGTCGGCGAACGCAAGCCGAGGCTTTCGGCGATCTCGGGCGTCACCGCCTGCAATTTTGCCCCCAGCCACGGCCGCTTCACTGCCTTGCCGCCACTCTTGGCGGAAGCGACGACGACGCGCACCATGTTGGCGGGAATGGCAAAGCCGATACCTTGCGAGCCGCCGGAGCGCGAATAGATCGCAGTGTTGATGCCGGCGAGCTTGCCGCTCATGTCGACCAGCGCGCCGCCGGAATTGCCGGGATTGATCGCCGCATCGGTCTGGATGAAGAACTGGTAATCGGTGATGCCGACCTGCGTGCGCGCCAGCGCCGAGATGATGCCGTGGGTCACGGTCTGGCCGACGCCGAAGGGATTGCCGATGGCGAGGACGACGTCACCGACCAGCAATTCGTCGGAATTGGTGAAGTCCAGGGTCGGGAATTTCTCCTTGGAGTCCTTCAGGCGGAGCACGGCGAGATCGGTGCGGGAATCCTTCAGCAGGATCTCGGCCTCGAATTCGCGCTTGTCCGACAATGACACTTTCACCTGGTCCGCGCCCTCGATGACGTGGACGTTGGTGACGACGAGGCCGGAGGCATCGACGATGACTCCGGAGCCGAGCGAACGCTGCATCTGCTCGGGCTGCTGGCCCGGCACGCCGAAGAAACGGCGGAAGATCGGGTCGTCGAGCAGCGGATTGCGGTTCTGCACCACCTTGGCGGCATAGACGTTGACGACGGCCGGCTGCACACGCTGCACGATCGGTGCATAGGACAGCCGCAGCTCGGCCGGCGACGATGGCACCCGACGGTCCTGCGCAGCAGTCGGATTGAAGTGGGCTGAAAACGCTATGCACAGGGCCGCGACGACGGCGCTCCAGGTCGATCGAAACATTCCTACCTCTTGGAAAAGACGCCGGAATATAGGCGCGTTCGCCCGCCAATAGAAGGGCGCCGGGCGGCAATATTCGGCCTCTTCCCCGTGGTGTCCGAGATGCAAGCACAGCGTACTAAGCGGCAATTTGCCAGAGTGATGGATTGGCATGATGCGCGTCATCCACCATTGTAGTGTCGAGCGGATTCGGTTGCGGCGAATTGGCATCAGTGGGAACCGCGCAACCGGGCGCAGCGTCGCGGGGCAGTCATCGATCACACCTAGGCTCCGCCAGCGACTTGGGGAAGTTCGTCAAACGATGGAGTCATGACATGAGCAGAACAAGGATTGCGGCCACGGCGATCGGTCTCGCCGGCGCGCTGGCGGCCTCGCAGGCCCAAGCCCAGACCCAAACGGTAAGCAGCAGCGAGCAGGAGATCGCGCTGTTGAAGCAGCAGCTGAAGATGCTGGAGCAGAAGCTCGACAAGCTCCAGAGCCAGACCGCGGCGAACACGGCGGCTACGGCGAAGGCCAGAGCCGAAGCGAAGGCTGAAGCCAAGGCCGAGGCGCGCTCGGAGGCAAAGGCCGTCGTTGCCAACGCCAATGCGGCAATCCCCGTCAAAGGACCGGCGCCGGCCTCCGGTGTGGTCGTGACGATGCCGAACAACCGGCCAACTGTCTGCACCGCCGACCAGGCCAATTGCGTCGCCATCACCAGCCGCCTGCACTGGGATGTCGGTGGTTATGACTATCGTCCAAACACCGCGGCGACCGTGCCGCAGAAGCTCGACAGCGGCCAGAACGTTCGCCGCGCGCGCATCGGCCTGACCGGCAAGTTCTTCAACGACTGGAACTTCGCGCTGGTCTACGACTTCGGCGGCTCGTCCGATGGATTTGGCGGCGCGGCGCCGGGATCCCTTCCGGGCGGTGGCGTCTCCGGGGTCGAGAACGCCTATCTCAGCTACACCGGCTTGAAGCCGTTCGGCGGACGGATGGCGATCGAGGCCGGCATCATGGACCTGCCCTACACCATGGACGAGGCGACGAGCTCCAACGACATCATGTTCATGGAGCGCGCCTCGCCCGGCGTGATCGCCACCAACATCGCGGCCGGCGACTTCCGCTCCGCAGCCGGTGCGCGCTGGTTCAACGACCAGCTCTGGATCGGCGGCTATGTCACGGGACCGTCGACCGGTGCGATCCACTCCGCGTCGAGCGCGGCACCACCCGGTACCAGCGAGCAATATGGCGCCGTGGCGCGCGTGGCCGGCAATCCGATCAGCGGCAAGGACTATTCGGTGCATATCGGCGCCGACGCGCAATGGCTGATCCAGCCGCCGCGCAACCTGATCGCCAACACGCAGACGGTCACGCTCAGCGACCGTCCGGAATTGCGTCTCGACCCGACCACGCTGATCTCCACCGGCGCTATCGCCAATGCCTCAGGCGCGCAGGTCTACAGCGTCGAGGCAGCGGCGACGTACGGCCCGTTCATCGTTCAGGGTGAGTACTTTTGGTACAATGTCGATCGCACAGCCAATACCGGCGTGCCGCTGGTCGGCGCACCGAGCCTGAAATTCCAGGGCGGCTATGCCCAGGCCGGATACGTGCTGACGGGCGAAGGCCGGACCTACAATGCGGCGAACGCGGCTTATAGCGGCGTCAAGCCGGCGCACCCGTTCTCGCTCGACGGTGGCGGCTGGGGCGCCTGGGAGATCGCGGGACGTTTCTCCACCATCGATCTCAACGACCAGCTGGCAACCGCCAACGGCGTCGCCGGCGGACGGCAGACGGTCTACACGCTCGCGCTCAACTGGTACGTCAACGGCAACGTCCGCTTCATGCTCGACTACCTGCACGGAACTGTGTCACGGCAGGCCGCGCCGATCTCGACCGCCGATGTCGGCTCGAAGTTCGACGCCGTCGCGATGCGCACACAGTTCGCGTTCTGAGGCAATCTCATCCGGGAGCAGAACGATCCGCTCCCGGATGTTTACGCCGCGCGCTTCGGCTTCTTCACCACGACCGGCGGCGGCGCACAGGACAGCCGCTGCTGGTGGCTCTCGCCCCAGGCCTTCAGGATGTCGATGACTGGCTTGAGGCTCTCGCCGAGTTCGGAGAGGCAATACTCCACGCGCGGCGGCACCTCCGCATAGACCTTCCGAATCACGAGCTTGTCCTCCTCCAGCGCGCGAAGCTGCTTGGTCAGCATGCGCTGGGTGATGCCGGGCATCCGGCGGCGCAATTCGCCGAAGCGCTGGGTGCCGCTCTGGAGGTGGTAGAGGATGACACCCTTCCACTTGCCGTCGATCAGATCCAGCGTCGCCTCGACCGAGCAGCCGGGGCGCCGGGCAAAATTGCGCCGTTTCATGCGTGTTTTCCCGATAGTATCCAAACAGGGACTATATCCCCAAATTTACAGTACTTGCCAAATCGGGGCCAGAGCGACAGTTAGGGCGGCGGGCGAACAGAAGCCATCTGATGGAGACAAGCCATGAAGGCCGTCGGCTACAAGAAATCGCTTCCGATCGAGGACGCGGATTCACTCATTGATTTCGAGACCGCAAAACCCGAGCCCGGAGGGCGCGACATCCGCGTCGCCGTGAAGGCGATTTCGGCCAACCCGGTCGACTACAAGGTGCGCAAGCGCGCCACCCCGTCCGAGGGCGAGATCAAGATCCTCGGCTATGACGCGGCGGGCGTCGTCGATGCCATCGGTCCCGACGTCACGCTGTTCAAGCCAGGTGATGAAGTGTTTTACGCTGGTTCTATTCTGCGTCAGGGCACCAACTCGGAATACCACCTGGTTGAGGAGCGCATCGTCGGCAACAAGCCGAAGAGCCTGTCGTTCGCGCAAGCGGCCGCCCTTCCCCTCACCTCCATCACCGCATGGGAGCTTCTGTTCGACCGTCTCGGCGCAGTACCCGGCAAGAGCGTCGATCCGCGCACACTGCTGATCACTGGTGGCGCCGGTGGCGTCGGCTCGATTCTGATCCAGCTCGCCCGCCGCCTCACTGGCCTCACGGTGCTCGCGACCGCGACGCGGCCGGAGTCGCAAAAATGGTGCCTCGATCTCGGCGCCCATGCGGTGATCGACCACGGCAAGCCGATGAAGGAGCAGATCGAGAGCTTGAGGCTGCCGCCGGTCGCGTTGGTCGCAAGCCTCACCTTCACTGACCAGCACTACAAGGCGATCGCTGAGTTCATGGCACCGCAGGGCAAGTTCGGCCTGATCGACGATCCGCAGGAATTCGCCATGAGCACATTCAAGGGCAAGGCGATCTCGGTGCACTGGGAGTCGATGTTCACGCGTTCCTCGTTCCAGACCCCCGACATGATCGCGCAGCATCATCTGCTCAATGACGTCGCCGACCTCATCGACAAGGGCGTGTTGCGCACCACGCTCGACCAGACCTTCGGCACCATCAATGCGGCCAACCTCAAGCGCGCGCACGCGCTGCTCGAAAGCGGCAAGTCACGCGGCAAGATCGTGCTGGAGGGGTGGTAGCGGCTCCGGCGTCGGTGCGTAGGGTGGGTTAGCCGAAGGCGTAACCCACCCTACGTTTCCGCCACGCCTTCGACGAACATCAGCCGCCGCTCCAGCGCCGTCTGCCGCACTCTTAGCGCTTCGGCATATTCCGTTGAAGCGTACCATTCCTTCAGCCTCGCCATCGACGGAAATTCGACGATGACGATAGCCTTCGGTGGAAGATTACCTTCGGCCAGTTCAGCCTTGCCGCCGCGGACCAGATAACGCCCGCCGTATTGCGCAATCGTCTTCGCGGCCAGCGTACGATAGGCTTCAAATTCATCGGGATCGCGCATCTCGACTTCGGAAATCACATAGGCTGTCATGCCGGCCTCACGCAATGGTGTTGACGATGCCGCCTTCCGCCCGCAACGCCGCACCGTTGGTCGCGGATGCTTCCTTGGACGCGACATAGACCACCATGTTGGCGATCTCGTCGACGCTGGCGAAGCGTTGCAGCAGCGAACTCGGGCGATGCTGCCTGACAAAATTGGCGGCGGCCTCTTCCACCGACTGTCCGTTCTGCCCAGCGAGATCCTTAACGAAGGTCTCGACGCCCTCGGACATGGTCGGGCCGGGCAGCACGGAATTAACTGTGACGCCGGTGCCGCGAGTGAGCTGCGCGAGGCCCCGCGCGACCGAGAGCTGGGCCGTCTTACTCATGCCGTAGTGAATCATCTCGACGGGAATGTTGAGTCCGGACTCCGAGGAGATGAAGACGATGCGGCCCCAATTGCGCTTCAACATGCCTTTCATATACGCCCGCGACAGACGGACGCCGCTCATCACGTTGACTTCGAAGAAGCGACTCCAGTCCTCGTCGGGAATCTCGAAAAACTCCTTCGGCTCGAAGATGCCGGCATTGTTGATGAGGATGTCGATCTCGGGAAGCGCCGCCACGAGCGCCTCGCAGCCTGCCGCCGTTGAGACGTCGGCGGCGATGCCACGGATCTTGGCGCCGGTCTCTTCCAGCTTGCGGACGGCGGCATCGACCTTGTTCCGGCCGCGGCCGTTGATCACGACGCTGGCGCCCGAAGCGGCAAGGCCCTTGGCGATGGCGCGGCCGATGCCGGCAGTGGAGCCGGTCACCAGCGCGGTTTTTCCCGAAAGGTCGATGTTCATGCGTTATCTCCATTGAGGTTGGTGGAGATATGTGCCCCACGTGCCATCGCAATCACCGCTCACCGACGCGTGAGTACCAACGGCCACAACACGGGAATCTTAGGGCGCGCAAAGCGAAAGCGTGCCATCATTCAGAGTGCTCGCGAAGCTTTCTGCAGCGTTCGGTGCGAAACGCACGGTCGCCGAATTCTGCAGATCCGGGTCGGGCGTCTTCCAAACTTCGGAAGAGACATCCACATGCACAAGCCACGTTCCGCGGCTATCGTAGGGCTTGCTGCTGATCCTCCGATGGCTTTGATCGAGCTCCTTCGGATTCCCGCTGCTCCAAAAAAGCGAAGCTCCACCCTTCCGGCGCTCGAAGCACGGCACGGAAAAAAAGCGGCGCCCGAGGGCGCCGCTTTCAAATTTCGTACTGCCGAAAGGCTTACGCCGCCTCGGCTTCCTTTTCCTGCACCGGACCAGAATCCTGGCCCTTGGCATCGACGTCGCGATCGACGAACTCGATTACGGCCATCGGGGCGTTGTCGCCGTAGCGGAAGCCGGCCTTGATGATGCGGGTGTAGCCGCCCTGGCGGTCCTTGTAGCGGGTCGCGAGCGTATCGAAGAGCTTCTTGACCATGTCGAGGTCGCGCAGCTCCGCGATCGCCTGGCGGCGCAGCGACAGGCCGCCCTTCTTGCCGAGGGTGACGAGCTTCTCGACGATCGGGCGGAGCTCCTTGGCCTTGGGCAGCGTGGTGACGATCTGCTCGTGCTTGATCAGCGCAGCCGCCATGTTAGCGAACATCGCCTTGCGATGCTCGGCCGTGCGGTTGAGCTTCCGATGAACCTTGCCGTGACGCATGTGTTTATTCCTTACGTATGAACTGCCGCGACGGTTCGTCGGACAAGTTGCTCAGGTGGGCTTCCTGCGTTCGCCCATGAAAATCGTGGCCGGATGTCTCCGGCCACGACGGTGAAGTCGATCAGTAGTGATCCTCGAAGCGCTTGGCGAGCTCGTCGATGTTCTCCGGCGGCCAGCCCGGCACTTCCATGCCGAGGTGCAGCCCCATCTGGGCCAGCACTTCCTTGATCTCGTTCAGCGACTTGCGGCCGAAGTTCGGGGTGCGGAGCATTTCCGCTTCGCTCTTCTGCACGAGATCGCCGATGTAGACGATGTTGTCGTTCTTCAAGCAGTTGGCCGAACGCACCGAGAGCTCGAGCTCGTCCACCTTCTTGAGGAAAGCCGGGTTGAAGGCGAGGTCCGGGATGATCTCCTGGGCAACTTCCTTGCGCGGCTCTTCGAAATTGACGAACACGTTGAGCTGATCCTGGAGGATGCGCGCGGCGTAGGCCACGGAATCATCCGGCGAGATCGCACCGTTGGTCTCGATCGTCATGGTCAGCTTGTCGTAGTCGAGGATCTGACCCTCGCGGGTGTTCTCGACCTTGTAGGAGACCTTGCGGACCGGCGAGTACAGGCTGTCGACCGGGATCAGGCCGATCGGCGCGTCCTCGGGACGGTTGCGCTCGGCGGGCACGTAACCCTTGCCGGTCGAGACCGTGAACTCCATGCGGATCTCCGCACCCTCGTCGAGGGTGCAGATCTGGAGGTCCGGGTTGAGCACGGTGACGTCGCCGACGGTCTGGATATCGCCAGCGGTGACGACGCCCGGGCCCTGCTTCTTCACGACCATGCGCTTGGGGCCCTCGCCCTGCATCTTGATCGAGATGTCCTTGATGTTGAGCACGATGTCGGTGACGTCCTCACGGACGCCAGCGATCGAGGAGAACTCGTGCAGCACGCCGTCGATGTGCACCGACTGCACCGCCGCGCCCTGGAGCGAGGAGAGCAGGATGCGCCGCAGCGCGTTGCCGAGGGTCTGGCCGAAGCCGCGCTCGAGCGGCTCGGCGACGATGGTCGCGAAACGGTTCGAGTCGCTGCCAGGCGTAACCTGGAGCTTGTTCGGTCGAATCAGTTCTTGCCAATTTTTCTGGATCGTCACTGTTTCACCCATACAGGCCAGTCAATTTGAAAAACTCAAATACTGGCGTTGGAGAAAGGCCGCGGATGATTCCCGCGGCTTCGCAAAAAAAACATCGCGAGCGCCGACGCGCTCGCAATTTCGTATTAAACGCGCCGACGCTTCCGGGGACGGCAACCGTTGTGCGGGATCGTGGTCACGTCGCGGATCGAGGTGACGGTGAAGCCCGCGGCCTGGAGCGCGCGGAGCGCCGATTCGCGGCCCGAACCGGGACCGGCCACTTCGACTTCCAGCGTGCGCATACCGTGCTCCTGCGCCTTCTTGGACACGTCCTCGGCTGCAACCTGCGCGGCATACGGGGTCGACTTGCGCGAGCCCTTGAAGCCCATCGTGCCGGCGGAAGACCAGGCAATCGTGTTGCCCTGCGCATCCGTGATGGTGATGGTCGTGTTGTTGAACGACGAGTTCACATGCGCGACGCCGGAGGCGATGTTCTTGCGCTCACGACGGCGAACGCGGGTGGCTTCCTTGCCCATTGAGTCCCTTTCCTGACGATCTCAAACGCCGCCGTAATGCCAGCGGCTACACCTGTGGAACGAAAGGCGCGTGGCGAACGGGTCATCCCCCGTTCACCACACGCCGCGATTGGCTGCGAAAACTTACTTCTTCTTGCCGGCGATGGCCTTCGCCGGGCCCTTGCGCGTGCGCGCGTTGGTATGAGTGCGCTGACCGCGCACCGGCAGACCGCGACGATGACGCAGGCCGCGATAGCAGCCGAGGTCCATCAGACGCTTGATGTTGATACCGACCTCACGACGCAGATCGCCCTCGACGAGATAGTCGCGGTCGATCACTTCGCGGATCTGGAGCACTTCGGCGTCGCTGAGCTGATTGACGCGACGATCCGCGGGGATCTTCACCTTCTCCAGGATCTCACTGGCGATCTTCGGGCCGATGCCATGGATATACTGGAGCGCGATCAGCGCGCGCTTGTTGGTGGGAATGTTCACGCCGGCAATACGGGCCACGGCCTTCTCTCCTATCGCCGATCCTCGTCAGGATCGGGCTTTAAGTGCTTGTGTTCTCGGGCAGGTGTTCACAAACGCGAACACGACGCCCACCCCCGGTCTTCCTGGGGCCCGGCATCGTCTGAAACTATCCGACTTGGATGCGGGGCTTATTAGGGGATTCCGGGGGCGCTCGTCAACCGCTGCTAGCGTTTGGCTCGCTTTTTCGTGACCTTTTTTGCGGCCTTTTTGGCACCCTTCTTGACGGCCTTCTTGGCAGTCTTCCTGGTCGCCTTCTTTGCTGTCTTCCGGGTGGCCTTCCCGGCGCTCTTCAGGGCTTTCTTGGCGGCCTTTTTAGCGGAATTGGCCGCCTTTTTGGCCGTTTTTGCCGGCTTTTTGGCCGCTGTCTTCGCTGTCTTCGCCTTCTTGGCCGGCGCAGCCTTGGCCGCGCTGCGGGCATGCGTCTTGCCGTGGGTCTTGGGCTCGACCGCCCCGAGCGCCAGGAGCTGGCGGTGGATGGCACGGGTGACCTCGTCGATGGCCATCATGCCGTCGATGGTCGAGAGCTTCCGCCGCTCGGAATAGTAGTGAATCAGCGGTTCCGTCTGGCTGCGGTAGCTGGCGAGGCGCTTGGTCAGGACCTCCGGGGTGTCGTCGACCCGGACCTCCTCCCCGCGCTCGCGCATCTGGGCGACGCGGGTCTCGACGCGGTTCAGGAGTGCGCTCTCGTTGACACGCAGCTCGATCACGGCATCGAGCTTGAGATGCTTGCGCTTGAGCAGCTCGTCCAGCGCCTCGGCCTGCGGCACGGTGCGTGGGAAACCGTCGAGGATGAAACCGTTCTTGGCATCCGGCTGGTCGATGCGGTCGGAGATGATTCCGACCACGACCTCGTCGGGCACGAGGCCGCCACTCGCCATGATCTCCTTGGCCTTCAGCCCGACCGGCGTTCCTGCCGCAACGGCCGCGCGCAGCATCTCGCCGGTCGAGAGCTGGACGATGCCATAGCGCTGCACCAGCAGCTGCGCCTGGGTCCCCTTGCCCGACCCCGGCGGTCCCAGAAGTATAATTCTCATCGGCGTACGCCCCCCGGATTGGTGAGCGATACGTCGCGCACCTGTGTTTGAAGATCAAGGACAGTGCAAACCATAATCGGCGCTGCACCGCTACCCACATCATAGGGGAGCGGATGGGCTGTCGCCAAGAAGGGCTTTGAAATCAGTGATTGTGCTGCTGTGAGAACAGCTCTGCCGATATGACCGAATGGCTGCTGCTGCCGTGCAGGCGCCGCGTGTTGCTGGCGGAGCGAATCGGCGGCGCAATCGCGCCGCCTTCGGGGGACGCTGCGCTTAGCGGCGGCGGCCGCGCAGCTTCGACTTGCGGATCAGGCCTTCGTACTGATGCGCCAGCAGATAGCCCTGCACCTGCGCCACGGTGTCCATGGTGACGCTGACGACGATCAGCAGCGAGGTGCCGCCGAAGTAGAACGGCACCGAGGCGTAGGAGATCAGGATCTCCGGAATCAAGCAGACGATCGCCAGATAAATCGCGCCGAGCACGGTGATGCGTGACAGCACGTAGTCGATATATTCGGCGGTGCGCTCGCCGGGACGGATGCCCGGAATGAAGCCGCCGTGCTTCTTCAGATTGTCCGCGGTCTCGGTCGGGTTGAACACGATCGCGGTGTAGAAGAAGGCGAAGAAAACGATCAGCGCCAGATACATGATCAGGAACAGCGGACGGCCGTGGCCGAGCTGGGTGGTGATCCACTGGAACCATTCCGGTCCGCTGCCGGCGTTGAAGTTCGCCACCGTGGTCGGCAGCAGCAGCAGCGAGGACGCGAAGATCGGCGGGATCACGCCCGAGGTGTTGAGCTTGAGCGGCAGATGTGAGGACTGGCCCTCGAACATCTTGTTGCCGACCTGACGCTTCGGATACTGGATCAGCAGGCGGCGCTGCGCGCGCTCCATGAACACGATGAAGGCGATCACGGCGACCGCCATGATGATGACGACCAGGATCAGACCGGTCGACATCGCACCCTGACGGCCGAGCTCGAGCATATTGGCGAGCGCCGCGGGCAGCTCGGCGACGATGCCGGCGAGAATGATCAGCGAGATGCCGTTGCCGATGCCGCGCGAGGTGATCTGCTCGCCGAGCCACATCAGGAACATGGTGCCGCCGGTCAGTGTGATCGCCGTGGACAGGCGGAAGAATAGGCCAGGCTCGCTGACGACGTTGCCGGCGCCCTCGAGGCCCACCGCGATGCCGTAGGACTGGAACGCGGCCAGGATGACGGTGAGATAGCGGGTGTACTGGTTCAGCGTCTTGCGGCCGGCCTCGCCTTCCTTCTTCAGCGCCTCAAGCTGCGGTGAGACGGTGGTCAGGAGCTGGATGATGATCGAGGCCGAGATATACGGCATGATGTTCAGGGCGAAGATCGCCATGCGGTGGATGCCACCGCCGGCGAACATGTTGAACATGCCGAGGATGCCGCCCGCCTGGGACCGGAACACCTGCTCCCAGATGTTGGGATCGATGCCGGGCAGCGGGATGTAGGTGCCGAGCCGATAAACGAGCAGCGCACCCAGAGTGAACCAGATGCGCTTCTTCAGTTCGTCGGCCTTGGCGAACGCGCCGAAATTGAGATTGGCTGCCAGTTGTTCCGCTGCAGAGACCATCTTGGACTTTCTCCCGCCGCCTGTTGCGCCGTCATGCCCGCGGCCGGGCTACTCTAAAGCGCGATGAGATCAGGATGCCTCACCGTCGCGCTCTAGATTGTCGTTTTCAGCATGATCTTCTCGGAAAACCGCTTCACACTTTGCGTTAACGCGGTCCTTCGGGTCCCGATCATGCTTTAGCGGACGCCGGACATTATCTGGGGCTCGGCTCCGATAAGTCCATCGTCCCGCATGCGTAAAGGCCCGCGAGGCGCGGGCCAATGACGCAGTTGTTACGCCGCCTCGCCTTCTTCCTTGGCAGGGGCGAGGATCTTCACCGAACCGCCGGCCTTCTCGACCGCCGCGATCGCGGTCTTGGAGGCGCCATGCGCTTCGATGTTGAGCTTGGACTTGAGCTCGCCGCGGCCGAGCAGCCGCAGACCGCCCTTGGCGCGGCGCAGCACGCCGCCCTTCACCAGCGCCTCGACGTTCACGACGCTGCCGGCGTCGATCTTCTTGGCATCGACTGCCTCCTGGAGCCGGTCGAGATTGATCTCGGCGAACTCGACGCGGAAGATGTTGTTGAAGCCGCGCTTGGGCAGACGGCGATGCATGGGCATCTGGCCGCCTTCGAAACCCTTGATGCGCACGCCCGAACGCGCGGTCTGGCCCTTGCCGCCGCGGCCCGACTGCTTGCCCTTGCCCGAACCGATGCCGCGGCCGACGCGCATACGCTTCTTGCGCGAGCCGGCGTTGTCGGCGATATCGCTGAGCTTCATCGCCCTTCTCCTTGTGTCTTGCGCACGATCTTCACCGAAAACCGGGTGCCCGCTTTTCGGGATCCTGCGCCGCTTCTTACTTCTCGTCGACGATGCGGACGAGATGGTGAACCTTCTCGATCATGCCGCGAACGGCCGGGGTATCCGGCAGTTCGCTGGTGCGCCCGATCTTGTTGAGCTTGAGCCCGATCAGCGTCGAGCGCTGCGAGTGATGGCGGCGGATCGCGCTGCCGGTCTGCTCGAGCTTGATCGTCTTTGCGGCCTTGGCCATGGGAGTCTACTCCGAAAAGCTTCCGTTAGTCGGCAGTCGCCTCGGCGTCACCGCCGATACGACGGGACTGGAGGGTGGACACCTTGATGTTGCGGCGGGCAGCAACCGAGCGCGGCGAATCCTGATGCTTCAGCGCGTCGAAGGTGGCGCGAACCATGTTGTACGGGTTCGACGAGCCGATCGACTTCGCCACCACGTCCTGGACGCCGAGCGTCTCGAACACGGCGCGCATCGGGCCACCGGCGATGATGCCGGTGCCGGCCGGGGCGGCACGCAGGTAGACACGGCCCGCGCCATGACGGCCGGCGATGTCGTGATGGAGCGTGCGGCCCTCGCGCAGCGACACGCGAGTCAGGTTGCGCTTGGCGGATTCGGTCGCCTTGCGGATCGCCTCAGGCACTTCGCGCGCCTTGCCGTGACCGAAGCCGGCGCGGCCCTTCTGATCGCCGATCACGACCAGCGCTGCGAAACCGAAGCGCTTGCCGCCCTTGACGACCTTGGCCACGCGGTTGATGTGGACGAGCTTGTCGACGAACTCGCTGTCGCGCTCCTCGCGCTCCCTGCGTTCACGTCCGCCGCCGCGTTGATCGCGTCCACCACGTTGTTCGCGTTCAGCTGCCATGGTTTTTCCAATCCTTCAGAGGCTTGCGCCTCAATCCTCAAATTCTGTTAGAAGCTCAGCCCACTCTCACGCGCGGCGTCGGCAAGAGCCTTGACGCGCCCGTGATAGAGATAGCTGCCGCGATCGAACACGACTTCCTTGACGCCCTTCTCGGCAGCGCGCTCCGCCAGCAGCTTGCCGACCGCCTTCGCCGCATCGATGTCGGCGCCGGTCTTGCCGCCGTCCCGCATCGACTTCTCGAGCGAAGAGGCAGAGGCCAGCGTCTCGCCCTTCAGGTCGTCGATGACCTGGGCGTAGATGTGCTTGGACGAGCGGAACACCGACAGGCGCGGACGGCCACCACCGGAGCGGCGCAGCTTCAGCCGCACACTCCGCTTGCGCCGGGCATTCGTAACCTTGGCTTTCGACATGACGGCTCCGTTACTTCTTCTTGCCTTCCTTGCGGAAGATGAATTCGCCAACATACTTCACGCCTTTGCCCTTATAGGGCTCCGGCGGGCGATAGCCGCGGATCTCGGCTGCGACCTGGCCAACGCGCTGGACGTCGCTGCCGGTCACCGTGATCTCGGTCGGCTTCGGCACGGTGATCGTGATCCCTTCCGGGATCGGATAGATCACGTCGTGGCTGTAACCGAGCGCAAGCTGCAGGTTCTTGCCCTGCATCGCGGCGCGGTAGCCGACGCCGGTGATCTCGAGCTTCTTCTCGAAGCCCTTGGTGACGCCCTCGACGAGGTTCGCGACCTGAGCGCGAGCGGTGCCGTACAGCGCCCGCGCGCGATTGGTCTCGAACCGCGGCTTGACCTTGATCTCGCCGCTCTCGAGCTTCACCTCGACGTCGTCATGGACGACGAACTGAAGCTGGCCCTTCGGCCCCTTCATCTTGACGGTCTGCCCATCAACGGTCGCGGTAACGCCCGACGGAACCGCTACAGGCCTTTTGCCAACACGTGACATGGATCAAAAATCCTTCTCAGAACACCGTGAAGAGGACTTCGCCGCCCACATTCGCGTCGCGCGCGCTGTGGTCGGCCATAATCCCCTTCGGCGTCGACAACACCGAAATGCCGAGTCCGTTGTTGACCCGCGGCAGAGCCTTCACCGAGGCGTAGACACGACGCCCCGGCTTGGAGACCCGTTCGATCTCGCGGATGACGGGCTCGCCGTCGAAATACTTCAGCTCGATCTCGATCTCGCTGCGGCCCGAGGGATGCTCAAGCGTGGCGTAACCGCGGATGTAGCCCTCGGACTTCAGCACCTCGAGCACGTTCTCGCGCATCTTCGAGCCAGGCGTGGAGACCTTGGTCTTGGAGCGCATCTGCGCGTTGCGGATGCGGGTGATCAGATCGCTGATTGGATCGTGCGTAGACATCTAAACGACCCTCCTTACCAGCTCGACTTGACGAGGCCCGGGACCATGCCCTTGGAGCCAAGGTCGCGCAGCGCGATACGGGACAGCTTGTTCTTGCGGTAGTTCGAGCGGGGACGGCCCGACAGCTCGCAACGCAGACGGATGCGGGTCGCCGACGAGTTGCGCGGCATTTCCGCCAGCTTCAACGTCGCAGCGAAGCGCTCTTCCATCGGTAGCTTCTTGTCGGCGATGATCGCCTTCAACCGCTCGCGCTTGGCGGCGGCGTTCTTCACCATCCGCTTGCGCCGGTTGTTCTTCTCGACTGAACTCTTCTTTGCCATGCTTGGCTCCTGGGTATCCGCGTTTGAGAGGCTTTAGCTCAGCGTCTCACTGCCGGAACGGGAAATTGAAAGCGGTCAACAAGGCCCTCGCCTCTTCGTCGGTCTTGGCCGTGGTGCAGACGGTGATGTCCATACCGCGGGCTTCCGTGACCTTGTCGAAGTCGATCTCGGGGAAAATGATGTGCTCCTTGATGCCGAGCGAGTAGTTGCCGCGGCCGTCGAAGCTCTTCGGGTTCAGGCCGCGGAAGTCGCGGACGCGCGGCAGCGCGACCGTCACTAGGCGATCGATGAACTCGTACATGCGCGCCTTGCGCAGCGTGACCTTGCAGCCGATCGGCTGATTCTCACGCAGCTTGAAGGTCGCGATCGCGACGCGCGAATAGGTCACGATCGCCTTCTGGCCGGCGATCTGGGTCAGTTCGGCAGCGGCGGTCTCGGCCTTCTTGCGATCGTTGACGGAATCGCCAACGCCCATATTTAGCACGACCTTATCCAGACGCGGAACCTGCATGACGTTCTCGTAACCGAACTTCTCGGTCAGAGCCGTGCGGATCTTCGCATCATATTCCGCGCGCAGGCGCGGCGTGTAAGCGGCCTCAGCCATCGATCTCAGCTCCCGAGCTCTTGGCGATGCGGACCTTCTTGCCGTCCGCCAGAATCTTGAATCCGACGCGGGTCGGCTTTCCGTCCTTGCCGACATACGCGATGTTGGACAGTTGGATCGGCGCCTCTTTCGAGATGATGCCGCCCTCCTGGGCCTGCGTCTGCTTCTGGTGACGCTTGACCATGTTGATGCCGCGCACGAGCGCGGTCCCGGCGTCGGGGCGCACCTCGAACACCTCGCCGGTCCGGCCCTTGTCGCGACCGGTCAGCACGACGACCTTGTCGCCCTTGCGGATCTTCGCAGCCATCACAGCACCTCCGGCGCGAGCGAAATGATCTTCATGTGGTTCTTGGCGCGCAGCTCGCGCGGCACGGGCCCGAAGATGCGGGTCCCGACCGGCTCGGCCTGGTTGTTGATCAGGACGGCCGCGTTGCGGTCGAAGCGGATCACCGAACCGTCGGCGCGGCGGATGTCCTTGCGGACGCGCACCACGACGGCCTTCATCACGTCGCCCTTCTTCACCTTGCCACGCGGAATGGCTTCCTTGATCGAGACGACGATGATGTCGCCGATCGTGGCGTAGCGGCGCTTGGAGCCTCCGAGCACCTTGATACACATGACACGGCGTGCGCCAGAATTGTCGGCCACGTCGAGGTTGGTCTGCATCTGAATCATTGATGCACCTCGTCCTCTTCTCTTTGCGCCAGCCCAGCCGGCGCTCAACATTTCCCTGAAGTCGGTCGGCTAAAGCCAACAGATCAGGCGCTTTTCTTGTGCTCGCCCCGGATCACGACCCAGCGCTTCAACTTCGAAATCGGCTTCGATTCCTCGATCCACACCACGTCGCCCGGCTTGAACTGGTTGCTCTCGTCGTGCGCGTGATAGTTCTTCGAACGGCGGATCGTCTTCTTGTAGATCGGGTGCGTGAAGCGGCGGTCGACGCGCACCACGATGGTCTTGGCTTGCTTGTCGCTGACGACCACGCCCTGCAGAGTACGTTTCGGCATCTTCGTAAGCCTCTTACTTCTTCTTCGCGCGCGTCTGCGCGGCGACGGTCTTGATCCGGGCGATGTCGCGCCTAGCCTCGCGCAGGCGCGAGGTGTTCTCGAGCTGCCCAGTGGCGCGCTGGAAGCGCAGGTTAAAGCGCTCCTTCTTCAGGTTCAGGATGGCATCATCCTGCTGGTCGGGGCTCATCGCGCGGATGTCTTCGATCTTCATCTGGGCCATGGGCATTACTCCGCAATGCGCTCGACGAAGCGCGTCTTGATCGGCAGCTTGGCGGCCGCCAGGGTCAGCGCCTCGCGCGCGGTCTGGGTGTTGACGCCGTCGATCTCGAACAGCACCCGGCCCGGCTTGACGCGCGCGACCCACAGTTCCGGCGAACCCTTGCCGGAGCCCATGCGGACTTCGGCCGGCTTCTTCGACACCGGAACGTCGGGGAACACGCGGATCCAGACGCGGCCGGCGCGCTTCATGTGGCGGGTCAGCGCGCGGCGGGCGGCTTCGATCTGCCGCGCGGTGACGCGCTCAGGCTCGGTCGCCTTCAAGCCGTACTGGCCGAAGGCCAACGTCGCGCCCGAAGACGCAACGCCGTGGATGCGGCCCTTATGCGCCTTCCGGAACTTCGTTTTCTTAGGTTGCATCATGGCTTTAAGCCCTCAAATTCCTGTGCTGGCTCAGGCTGCAGCCGAATCGCGGCGCTGACGGCCACCACGATCACCACTGCCGCCCGTCTCGCCTTCGGCCATTCTCTTGTCCTGGGCCATCGGATCGTGCTCGAGGATCTCGCCCTTGAAGATCCAGACCTTGACGCCGCACGTGCCGAAGGTTGTGAACGCGGTCGCAACGCCGTAGTCGATGTCGGCGCGCAGCGTGTGCAGCGGCACGCGACCTTCGCGGTACCACTCCATGCGCGCGATTTCCGCACCGCCAAGGCGTCCCGAGCAGTTGATGCGGATGCCTTCCGCGCCGAGACGCATTGCCGATTGCACGGCGCGCTTCATGGCGCGGCGGAACGCCACGCGGCGCTCGAGCTGCTGCGCAATCGACTCGGCCACCAGCGTCGCGTCGAGCTCCGGCTTGCGGATCTCGACGATGTTGATGACGACGTCGGACGAGGTAATGTCCGCGACCTTCTTGCGCAGCTTGTCGATGTCGGCGCCCTTCTTGCCGATCACCACGCCCGGACGGGCCGAGTGGATGGTGACGCGACACTTCTTGTGCGGACGCTCGATCACGATGCGGGCGACGGCGGCCTGCTTGAGTTCCTTGTGCAGGATCTCGCGGATCTTGACGTCCTCGTGCAGCAGCTTGCCGTATTCCTGCTTGCCGGCGAACCAGCGAGAATCCCAGGTCCGGTTGATGCCGAGACGCAGACCGATCGGATTGATCTTTTGACCCATCGTGTTCTCCTGCGCCTTTAAGCGGCTGCTGCTTCGGCTTCGACCTGACGAACGATGATCGTCAGTTGCGAAAATGGTTTGTAGACACGGCCCGAGCGGCCACGGCCGCGGGCGGCGAAGCGCTTCATCACGAGGCCATTGCCGACGAAAGCCTGCGCCACGACGAGATCATCGACGTCGAGGTCGTGATTGTTCTCGGCATTGGCGATAGCCGATTCCAGGCACTTCTTCACATCGACCGCGATCCGCTTGCGCGAAAACTGCAGGTCAGCGAGCGCGGCAGACGCCTTCCGGCCGCGAATGAGCTGGGCGACCAGGTTGAGCTTCTGCGGGCTTACCCGCAGCATCCGGGCGACCGCCTTGGCCTCGTTGTCGGCGAGGCTCCGTTCGCGCTTAGGTTTGCTCATCGTTTAATCCTCAAGCCTTCTTGGCTTTCTTGTCGCCGGAGTGGCCATGGAAGGTCCGGGTCGGCGAGAACTCGCCGAACTTGTGACCGACCATTTCCTCGTTGACGGCCACCGGCACGTGCTTCTGACCGTTGTAGACGCCGAAGGTCAGGCCGACGAACTGCGGCAGGATCGTCGAGCGACGGCTCCAGATCTTGATGACGTCGTGACGGCCGGACGCGCGCGCGGCATCTGCCTTCTTGAGCAGAGAACCCTCGACGAACGGGCCTTTCCAGACTGAACGAACCATGTCCGGCGTTCCTTACTTCTTCCGCTTGTGGCGGCTTAGGAGGATGAATTTGTTGGTCGACTTGTTGGTGCGGGTCTTCTTGCCCTTGGTCGGCTTGCCCCACGGAGTGACCGGGTGGCGACCGCCCGAGGTACGACCTTCACCACCGCCGTGCGGATGGTCGATCGGGTTCATCGCGACACCGCGGTTGTGCGGCCGACGGCCCATCCAACGCTTGCGGCCGGCCTTGCCGATCGAGGTGTTCATGTGATCCGGGTTCGACACGGCGCCGATCGTGCCGCGGCAACGGCCGTGCACGAGGCGCTGCTCGCCCGAGTTCAGGCGGATGATGACGTAGTCTTGGTCGCGACCGACGAGCTGGGCGTAGGTGCCCGCGGAACGGGCGAGCTGGCCGCCCTTGCCGATCTTGACCTCGATGTTGTGGATGATCGTGCCGACCGGCATGTTGCCGAGAGGCATGACATTGCCCGGCTTCACGTCGACATAGTTGCCGGCGACGATGGTGTCGCCAACGGCCAGGCGTTGCGGCGCCAGGATGTAGGCCTGCTCGCCGTCCTGATACTTGATCAGGGCGATGAATCCGGTGCGGTTCGGATCGTATTCGAGCCGCTCGACCGTCGCGGGCACGTCGATCTTCTCGCGCTTGAAGTCGACGGTGCGCAGCGTCTGCTTGTGACCGCCGCCGCGGAAGCGCACGGTGATGCGGCCGGTGTTGTTGCGACCGCCCGAGGACTTCTTGCCCTCGGTCAGCGCCTTCAGCGGCTTGCCCTTGTAAAGGGCCGAACGATCGACCATGACCAGCTGGCGCTGGCCCGGCGTCGTGGGATTGAATGTCTTCAGTGCCATCGTCGTACGACCTTACAGACCGGTGGTGACGTCGATCCGGTGACCCTCTTCGAGGGTCACGATCGCGCGCTTGGTGTTCGACTGCGAGCCGAGATTGCCGCGGAAGACCTTGGTCTTGCCCTTGCGGACCAGCGTGTTGACGCTCTTGACCTTGACGTCGAACAGCTTCTCGATCGCTTCCTTGATCTGCGGCTTGGTCGCCTTCGCGGCCACCTTGAACAGCACCTTGTTGTGCTCCGAGGCGATCGTCGCCTTTTCGGTCACGACCGGCGACAGGATCACGTCGTAGTGGCGAGGCTCAATGTTCTTCGTCATTTGAAGCGCGCCTCCAGCGCATCGATGGCGGCCTTGGTCAGAACGAGCTTCTGACGGCGCAGGATGTCATAGACGTTGATGCCCTGGATCGGCAGCACGTCCATGTTCGGGATGTTACGCGCGGCCGCGGCAAATCCGTTGTTGAGCTCGGCACCATCGATGATCAGCGCGTTGGTGAGTCCCAGGCCCGAGAAGTGACCGAGCAGCGCCTTGGTCTTGGCGGCTTCCAGCGCGGCCTTCTCGATCACGACGAGATCGCCGTCCTTGGCCTTGGCCGAGAGCGCATGCTTCAACGCGAGCGCGCGGACCTTCTTCGGCAGGTCGGTGGCGTGCGAGCGCACCACCGGGCCGAAGGCACGGCCGCCGCCACGGAACTGCGGCACGCGGGCCGAGCCGTGACGAGCACCGCCGGTGCCCTTCTGCTTGTACATCTTCTTGCCGGTGCGCCAGATCTCGGCGCGGCCCTTGGCCTTGTGCGTGCCGGCCTGGCGCTTGTTGAGCTGCCACTGCACGCAGCGCGCGATGATGTCCTCGCGCGGCTCGAGGCCGAAAATGGCGTCGGAAAGCTGGACCGAGCCGGCTTCCTTACCTTCGAGGGTCGTGACCTTCAATTCCATCTCACGCCTCCTGCGCAGCCGGGGCGACTTCCGCTTCGCCAGCAACCTTGAACTTGCCGGGCTTCGGAGCTTCCTTCGGCAGCGGCTTCTTGACGGCGTCGCGCACGCGGATCCAGCCGCCCTTGGAGCCGGGAACGGCGCCTTCGACGAGGATCAGGCCGCGCTCGACATCGGTCTGGACGACACGAAGATTGAGCGTGGTGATGCGATCGACACCCATGTGGCCGGGCATCTTCTTGTTCTTCCAGGTCTTGCCGGGGTCCTGACGGCCACCGGTCGAACCGATCGAGCGGTGCGAGATCGACACACCGTGCGTGGCGCGCAGACCGCCGAAGTTCCAGCGCTTCATACCGCCGGCAAAACCCTTACCGACGGAGGTGCCGGTCACGTCGACGAACTGGCCGACGACGAAGTGATCGGCCTGGATCTCGGCGCCGACCGGGATCATGGCATCCGCGGTGACGCGGAATTCCTCGACCCGGCGCTTCGGCTCGACCTTGGCGACGGCGAACTGACCGCGCTCGGCCTTGGGCATGTAAACGGTCTTGCGGCTGCCAGAACCGAGCTGGAGCGCGACGTAACCGTTCTTCTCTTCGGTGCGGTGGCCTACGACCTGGCAATTGCCGAGCTTCAGCACGGTCACGGGGATATGTTCGCCGGCCTCCGTGAAGACCCGCGTCATCCCGACCTTTTGTGCGATCACTCCGGAGCGCATCGGCTTGCTTCCTGTTCTTTCTGTCCGCTTGACGCGAACGGGATCCAAAATCTTAGAGCTTGATCTCGACGTCGACACCGGCGGCAAGGTCGAGCTTCATCAAAGCATCGACGGTCTGCGGGGTCGGATCGACGATGTCGAGCAGGCGCTTGTGAGTGCGCATCTCGAACTGTTCGCGGCTCTTCTTGTCGACGTGGGGCGAACGGTTGACGGTGAACTTCTCGATGCGGGTGGGCAGCGGAATGGGTCCGCGGACCTGCGCGCCGGTGCGCTTCGCCGTGTTCACGATCTCACGGGTCGACGTATCGAGGATACGATGGTCGAACGCCTTGAGACGGATACGAATGTTTTGGCCGTTCATTGCCGTGCTTTCTTTGAGTAGAGTGGCGAGTAGCGAGTAGCGAAATAGAACTCCCTATTCGCCACTCACCATTCCCTATTCGCTTGTTTACTCGATGATCGAGGCGACGACGCCGGCACCGACGGTGCGGCCGCCTTCGCGGATCGCGAAGCGGAGCTTCTCTTCCATCGCGATCGGCACGATCAGGTGCACTTCCATCGCGATGTTGTCGCCCGGCATCACCATCTCGGTGCCTTCCGGCAGGTGCACGACACCGGTCACGTCGGTGGTGCGGAAGTAGAACTGCGGACGGTAGTTGGTGAAGAACGGGGTGTGGCGACCGCCCTCTTCCTTGGTGAGGATGTAGGCCTCTGCCTTGAACTTGGTGTGCGGCTTGACCGAACCGGGCTTGGCCAGAACCTGGCCGCGCTCGACGTCCTCGCGCTTGGTGCCGCGGAGCAGCGCGCCGATGTTGTCGCCGGCCTGGCCCTGATCGAGCAGCTTGCGGAACATTTCGACGCCGGTGACGGTGGTCTTCTGGGTCGCGCGCAGACCGACGATCTCGATTTCCTCGCCGACCTTGACGACGCCGCGCTCGACACGGCCGGTCACGACGGTGCCGCGGCCCGAGATCGAGAACACGTCTTCAACCGGCATCAGGAACGGCTGGTCGATCGGACGCTCCGGCTGCGGGATGTACTCGTCGACGTTGCGCATCAGCTCGAGGATGGCGTCGTGGCCGAGCTTCTTGTCGGAATCTTCGAGAGCGGCCAGTGCCGAACCCTTGATGATCGGAATCTTGTCGCCGGGGAATTCGTACTTCGAGAGCAGCTCACGGACTTCGAGTTCGACGAGCTCGAGCAGCTCCGGATCGTCAACCATGTCGCACTTGTTGAGGAACACGACGAGCGCGGGCACGCCGACCTGACGGGCGAGCAGGATGTGCTCGCGGGTCTGCGGCATCGGGCCGTCAGCGGCCGACACGACCAGGATCGCACCGTCCATCTGGGCGGCGCCGGTGATCATGTTCTTGACGTAGTCGGCGTGGCCGGGGCAGTCGACGTGGGCGTAGTGGCGGTTCTTCGTCTCATACTCGACGTGGGCGGTCGAGATGGTGATACCGCGCGCCTTCTCTTCCGGCGCCTTGTCGATCTGGTCGTACGCGGTGAACGTCGCGCCGCCGGTCTCGGCGAGGATCTTGGTGATCGCCGCGGTCAGCGACGTCTTGCCATGGTCGACGTGACCGATGGTGCCGATGTTGCAGTGCGGCTTGTTACGTTCAAACTTTGCTTTGGCCATTTGACTCTCCGTTCAATCGTCAGCTTGAGACCGACGACAATCAGGCAAACTTCTTCTGGACTTCTGCCGACACGTTGGCCGGCGCTTCTGCGTAGTGGTCGAACTGCATGGTGAAGGTCGCGCGACCCTGGCTCATCGAGCGCAGATTGTTCACGTAACCGAACATGTTCATGAGCGGCACCATCGCATTGATGACGTTGGCGTTGCCGCGCATGTCCTGACCCTGGATCTGACCGCGCCGGGAGTTCAGGTCGCCGATGACCGAGCCGGTGTAGTCTTCCGGGGTCACCACTTCGACCTTCATGATCGGCTCGAGCAGGACGGACTTGCCCATCTGGAGCGCTTCGCGGAAGCAGGCGCGCGAGGCGATTTCGAAGGCGAGCGCCGACGAGTCGACGTCGTGATACTTGCCGTCGACGAGCGTCACCTTGACGTCGACCACGGGGAAGCCAGCGACCACGCCGGACGACAGCACGCTCTCCAGGCCCTTCTCGACGCCGGGGATGTATTCCTTCGGCACCGCGCCGCCGACGACCTTCGATTCGAACTCGAAGCCCTTGCCGGGCTCGTTCGGCTCGACGATGAACGACACGGCCGCGAACTGGCCGGTACCGCCGGTCTGCTTCTTGTGGGTGTAGCTGTGCTCCACCCGCTTGGTGATGCGCTCACGGAACGCCACCTGCGGCGCACCGATGTTGGCGTCGACCTTGTAGGTGCGCTTGAGGATGTCGACCTTGATGTCGAGATGAAGTTCGCCCATGCCCTTGAGGATGGTTTGGCCGGACTCGTGGTCGGTCGACACGCGGAAGGACGGATCCTCCGCGGCGAGCTTGGCCAGCGCCACGCCCAGCTTCTCCTGGTCGGCCTTGGACTTCGGCTCGATCGCGATCTCGATGACCGGCTCGGGGAATTCCATCTTCTCCAGAATCACCTGCTTGTCGGGATCGCACAGCGTGTCGCCGGTGCGCGCTTCCTTCAGGCCGGCCAGCGCGACGATGTCGCCGGCATAGGCTTCCTTGATGTCCTCGCGGTTGTTCGCATGCATCAACAGCATGCGCCCGATGCGCTCCTTCTTCTCGCGGGTCGAGTTCACGACGCCGGTGCCGCTCTGTAGAACGCCGGAGTAGATGCGGCAGAAGGTGATGGTGCCGACGAACGGGTCGTCCATGATCTTGAACGCGAGCAGCGCCAACGGCTCCTTGTCGTCCGCCTTGCGCACGACTTCGTTGCCCTTGTCGTCGGTGCCCTTGATCGCGGGCACGTCGAGCGGCGACGGCAGATAGTCGACGACGGCGTCGAGCAGCGGCTGCACGCCCTTGTTCTTGAAGGCCGAGCCGCACAGCACGGGATAGAACGCGCCGGTCAGCACCGCCTTGCGGATCAGCCGCTTCAACGTCGCCTCGTCCGGCTCCTTGCCGTCGAGATAAGCGGCCATGGCGTCGTCGTCGAGCTCGACGGCGGCTTCCACCATCTTCTCGCGGTATTCCTTGGCCTGATCGACGAGCTCTTCCGGAATATCGACATAGTCGAACTTCGCGCCGAGCGATTCATCGTTCCAGACGACGCCCCTCATCTTCACGAGGTCGACGAGACCCTTGAAGTTGTTCTCGGCACCGATCGGAAGCTGAATCGCGACGGGCTTGGCGCCGAGGCGATCGACGATGTCAGCCAGGCACTTGAAGAAGTCCGCACCGATCTTGTCCATCTTGTTGGCGAAGACGATGCGCGGAACCTTGTACTTGTCGCCCTGGCGCCAGACCGTCTCGGTCTGGGGCTCGACGCCCTGGTTCGAGTCGAGCACGCAGACGGCGCCGTCGAGCACGCGCAAGCTGCGCTCAACTTCGATGGTGAAGTCGACGTGGCCGGGCGTGTCGATGATGTTCAGGCGCTTGCCGTTCCAGAACGCGGTGGTCGCAGCCGAGGTGATCGTGATGCCACGCTCCTGCTCCTGCTCCATCCAGTCCATCGTCGCGGCACCTTCGTGCACTTCGCCGATCTTGTGGCTCTTGCCGGTGTAATAGAGGATGCGCTCGGTCGTCGTCGTCTTGCCGGCGTCGATATGCGCCATGATACCGAAATTACGGTAGTCCTCGATGGCATGTTGGCGGGGCATGGGTGTTCCTTGCGAGTCCGTTGGTTTCGCCGTTACCAGCGATAGTGCGAGAAGGCGCGGTTGGCTTCCGCCATGCGGTGCACGTCTTCGCGCTTCTTGACGGCGTTCCCCCGGTTGTTCGATGCGTCCAAAAGCTCCGCCGAGAGCCGCTCGGTCATCGTCTTCTCGTTGCGCTCGCGCGCGGCCGCGATCAGCCAGCGAATGCCGAGAGCCTGCCGGCGGGTCGAGCGAACCTCGACCGGAACCTGGTAGGTCGCGCCGCCGACGCGGCGGGAACGCACTTCGATCGTCGGCATGACGTTCTCGAGCGCCTGCTCGAACACGCCGAGCGGGTTCTGCTTGGTCTTGGTTTCGATGATACCGAACGCACCGTAGACGATGCCCTCGGCGACCGACTTCTTGCCGGCATACATCACCGAGTTCATGAACTTCGTGACGATGATGTTCCCGAACTTCGGATCGGGAAGGACTTCACGCTTTTCAGCAGAATGGCGACGAGACATGGACGAGGTTCCCGCTTACTTCGGACGCTTGGCGCCGTACTTCGAACGACGCTGCTTACGGTTCTTGACGCCCTGGGTATCCAGAACGCCGCGGAGGATGTGGTAGCGCACGCCGGGCAAGTCCTTGACGCGGCCGCCGCGGATCATGACCACCGAGTGCTCCTGGAGGTTATGACCTTCGCCGGGGATGTAGCCGATCACCTCGAAGCCGTTGGTCAGGCGCACCTTGGCGACCTTACGAAGCGCCGAGTTCGGCTTCTTCGGGGTCGTGGTGTAGACGCGGGTGCAAACACCACGCTTTTGCGGCGACTGCTGCAGCGCCGGCACCTTCTTGCGCGACTTCTGCACTTCCCGCGGTTGAGCGATCAGCTGGTTGATCGTCGGCATCCTGGCCTTACCCTTTGTTCTGCCGCGGCCCCTTTCGGGTCCGCTGTCTTGCCGCGGCCCGTTGCCGGGACCGCAAATTCTTTCGAGCTACCGGCCCGACGGAGCCGCCTTGCGCAGATCAATCCGCACAAAGCGAAATTGCGCCAACCGCTCCATCACCGAGCGGAAAGCGCTTCGACGCCACAGAGGACCGCAGTATTGGACCGGTCAGCACAATGCCGTGGCCCGCGCACTGAGGTCATGCATCCGAGTTCGATCTCATGAGAACGTGCTCAAGAGAACTAAAATCGCACTGGCATTGCCTAGCTATGATCGACAGCGTTTGAGCGGCATTCGTCGAGGTTGGTGCCCGCCTTAGCGATCCCCTGAGGGATCAAACGGGTGGCCCGTTCCGACGCTGGCGATGCTCACCGCCTGTCGTTAAGTGAGGCGCTTTCTATAAGTGAGAATCGATCAAGTCAAGGTGAAACGACAGTCACAAAGCGCTTCAGGCGCCTGCAGAAACAGCCTCTTGGCCACCTCACTGCCCCTGCCTCACATGGGAATGAAGCGCTCGATTTGCTAGGTCCGAAGACAATTATACCCGGACTAAATGTAGCTTTATTACCAAAGTGAGCGTGTTTTCCAGCCCACACCCCAATCCGCTGGCTCGTGGCAGGCTTTCCAGTCTTCCGTGGCGCGCCACGATGCCCAGTCTCGCCTGGATTTTCGGCTAGCGTTGGTCGATCCCCGATGGGCCGGCGCGCCCAATCCAAGGGCCGAAAATCTGCGGCTTCGCGTCGGCCGAACGCCACGCATCAGGGAATCAGCGACTCGGTGCCGGGGTCCGCGTTCTGGGCGAGGAGACATGGATCGCGCACGGCGATTGCTTTGCAGCCGAACGACCCCGGTCACTCCTCCTCGTCGTCCTCATCATCATCGAGGTCTTCATCCTCGTCAACATCGTCGCTGTCGCCGTCGGCGTGAGCCACCGCGCCATGGGGCTGGTGGACCTGATCGTTCCACAGCTTGCGATAGGTGCCGTTGCTGGCGAGCAGCTCGGCATGGGAGCCGCGCTCAATCGCCTTGCCCCCTGATATCACGATGATCTCGTCCATCTCGACCACCGAGGTCAGGCGGTGGGTCGACCAGATCATGGTGCGGCCCTTGGCGACCTTCAGCAGCGTGCGGTTGATCGCGGCTTCCGTGGTCTGGTCGAGCGCCGAGGTGGCTTCGTCCAGCAGCAGCACCGACGGATTGCGGATGATCGCGCGCGCGATCGCGATGCGCTGGCGCTGGCCGCCCGAAAGCGTATCGCCGCGCTCGCCCACCGGGGTGTCGTATCGCTGCGGCAGGCCCATGATGTAGCGGTGGATCTCGGCCTTTTTGGCCGCCTCCTCCACCTCTTCATCGGTCGCACCCTCCTTGCCGAGCCGGATGTTCTCGCGGATCGACATGTTGAACAGCATGTTCTCCTGAAACACTACCGCCATGCTCCGGCGCAGCGAATCCAGCGTCACCTTGCGGACGTCGACGCCGTCGATGGTGAGGCGGCCTTCGTCGGGCACGTAGAGCCGCAGGATCAGATTGAGCAGCGTGCTCTTGCCGGAGCCGGAGGGACCGACGATGGCAATGCGCTTGCCGGCATTGAGCTTAAGGCTGAGATTGTCCAGCACCGGCGTCTGGCTGCCTTCGTATTGGAACGTCACACGGTCGAAGGTGATGTCGTGGGTGATGCGTGGCAGGTCGGGCGCGCCAGGGCGATCGGCGCCGCGCGTCGGTTCGTCCAGCAATTCCTGGATGTGCCGGATCGCGGCGGCCGAGGAGATCGACACCGGAATGAAATGCATCACATGGGCGATGTTGTAGGAGACCTCCCAGAACGCGCTCTCGAAGGTGACGAAGGTGCCGATGGTGATCTGGCCCTTGGTCGCCAGATATGCGCCGATCGCGAGCACGACCAGGTGCAGGAGCAGCACCGAGATGGTGACCGTCCGCTCCACCATGGTCGACAGGAACGCGGCGGAGGCGATCTTGTTGCGCGTCTCGTCGTTGCGGAAGGTGAAGAAGCCGAACATCTTGCGCTGCAGGCTGAACGCCTTGATCACGGCCTGGGCCGCCACGTTCTCCTGCACCATGCCGAGCAGCGCACTCTCGTTGAGCTTCTGCTCGTAATTGGCCTGCACTGCCTTCGGAGTGAGGATGCGCGGACCGATCAGCGTGATCGGGAACACCAGCAGCGCGACCGCCGCGAGCTGCCAGTTCAGGAACACCATCAGGATGATGCCGGCGATCAGCTCCAGGAACGGCAGCGCTGCGCTATTGGCAAAGGTCTTGACCGAACCTTCGAAGGCCGAGAGATCGACGGAAAAGCGCGACAGGATCTCGCCGCGCCGGGTGCGGCCGAAATAGGCCGCCGGCAGATCCTGGACGTGCTCGAACAGGCGTTTGCGCACGTCGGAAATGATGCAGGCAGCGAGCCGCGCGTCCCAGCGCTCGTACCAGACCGCGACGATCGAGGTGAAGATGCCGGCGACCGCGAGCACGCCGAGGATCTTGTAGAGGGCCTGGAAGTCCTCCTCGCCGAGCGCGTCGTCGATGAGGTACTTCAGGCTGAGCGGCATGATGACGTTGAACAGGGTCTCGACCAAGACGCCGAACGCCACGAATGACAGCATCCGCTTGTAGTTGGTCAGATAGGGCCTGACGAACCCGACAATGGTGGCGAGCGCACCGGCAGCCTCGCGCGCAGTAAAGACGACGAGATCCTCGTCCTCATCGTCCTCATCGAGCTCCAGCTCATGCTTCCCCTTGCCTTCGTCATCCTCATGGTCCTCGAGGTCCGGCTTGGCGCTGGAGGCGAGCCTGTCGTCGCGCTCGGCCGCCTCTTCCACGGCGGGCTTCTGTTTGTCGGGCGAGAGGGGCTTGGACGCCATGAAACCAACCGATGCTGACGGCCGGCATGACCGCAGAGAAAGCAGGAATAGCGGCAACCGCTATTGCACCGATTCTATGCGATCAAGATGAATTCGGCAAACAATTGGCAAATTCGGGGGGGCCGCGGCTTGCTAGTCGTCGTCCTCGTCCTCGACCTTGTCGAAGAAGGAATAGCGCAAGCTGTCAGCGTCGGCATACCACTGGCCCGGCCCCTTGTTGGCGGCGAGCGTGGCCTCCCAGAGCGCATCGGTGCAGTCCTTGCGGTGCATCGACAGATCGAAGCCGTTGCCGAAGAACAGTTCGGACCATTCCCACCAGGTGCCGAGCTTCTTGACCCCGCGCAGCAGGTCGTAGCGGTCGATCAGTGCCGGCGCCATGTCCGAGGTGATCGAGCCGAACACGACGCCGGTCTTGACCACACGATTCAGCTCGCGGATCGCGCGGGCCACCTGTTTCGGGGAAACGTGGCAGAGGCTGGTCTCGAACACGAAGTCGAACGCACCGTCCTTGAACGGCATGTCTGTGATCGAGCCGAGCTTGTTGAACTTCTTCAGTGCCTTCGGCGTCTTGGCATGAATGGCGCGGTTGTTCTCGATTCCCCATGCATCGATGCCGCGATCGCGCAGTGCACCGACCAGTTCGCCGCTGGCGGAGCCCGCGACCAGCAGCTTGGCGCCCCTCGGCTCGCCCCAGACGATGCCGACCAGCTTGGTGAGATAATCGGGATCGGTGAAGTGGCGCCACGCCTCGTGATAGGGACCGAGGCCGCGATAGTTCTCGAAATAATTGCGGTCGATCTTGTCGGAGCGCGGCTTGTCCTCCTGCGCGCGCTCGCGGCGCAGCCGCATCATCTCCGTCAGGATGATGTCGGTCGCCGCATCCGAGGAGTCGAGCAGACCGTTCAACGTCGAGTCGAACAGATAGTCGCCGACCACGACGATACCGGGATGCTCCTTCGGCTCGGGCCGGTGATTGGTCATCACGTCGCGCACCGGCAGACCGCCCGGCAGCGCGTTCACCGACGACAGCCAGCGGTGGATCTTGCCTTCCATAAAATGCGAACGCGCGTTGCCGAGGAATGCCGGCAGCGATTTCAGCGCCGCGTCGATCAGCTCCTGGTCCGACAGATTGGCAAAGGCCAGCGCGTCAGAGCCGGCAATGAGCCAGTTCAAGACGCCATGCTTGCCGACGTCGTGGCGCGCGCCCTCATTGTAGACGCAGCAGCCGCCGAAGGCCTCCGACATGAACCAGGCGCCGGAAATCTTCTGGCCCCAGAACGGCTCGTCGAACAGGATCGAGACGCGCAGGTAATGCGCGGGGCGGTCGAAGTATGAGACGTGCTTGACCATCGACTTGCGCAGCTGCTCGCCTTCCCAGCCGACGGTGGCGAGCCAGGAATGCGGCAGGCACATCAGCACGAGATCGAAATCGCGCGTCTCGGGCCCCCTGCCGTTCATCATCTTGAGCTGGTAGCGACCGGTCGGCGCCTTGCCGACGGTGAGCACCCGGTGGTTGAGTTGGATGTCGGCATTGACTTCCGACTGGAGGCACTCGATCAGTTGCTCGTTGCCGTTCTGGATGGAATAGAGGCCGATATAGCCGTCGACGTCCATCAGATAGTTCTTGAGCGCATTGAGGCCGTTGGTGTTGTGGCTCTCGGTCGCAATGTCCGAGCGCGCCATGACCTTGAAGAAGCGCTTTGCCGTCTCGTCCTCGACCTCCTCGTCGAGGACCTGCTCGGCGGTCTTGTAGGCCCAGGGGTTCTCGTTGTCGTGCGCGCCGACGCCCTCGTAATATTCGATCGGCGACATCACCTCGGTACAGCGCTTGCGGAATGCCTCGATCGCGGCCGCGGTCTTGGCGCCATATTTGCGGCGCATGCCCGCGACGTCGTTGAGGAGCTCGCCGCCGAACTGGACCTGCTCGGCATCCATCGGAATGGTCTGAAGCCCGAAATGCTGGATCAGTTCGCGCAGCGGATCGGGGCCGGTCATCGAGTAGTCGTAGATCTCGGCCACGCCGGCCTCGTACATCGCGGGCGCAGAATCGAATTTGCGCGTGACGATCTTGCCGCCGAGCCGATCGGATGCCTCGAAGATGGTGACGCGGCAGAGGTCGCCGAGCTTGCGCTTCAGATACCAAGCGCTCATCAGCCCGCCGGGGCCGCCGCCTACGATTGCAAGATCAAGCATGTGAGTTCCGTGGTCTCCGGCCCTGCCCCCGACACGGGACCACCGGCCTAAGCTCTCCTAGCAGAAGCGCTTTTGCGGCTGAAGGAAAGATGAACAAGAGCTGATCCCGCATCGCAATAAACATGGAAAGCAGCAAAAAGGCCGGCAAAAGCCGGCCTTTTCATTGTCCTCGGTATTCCTACGGATGAAGCATCATTCCGCCGGCGGCAGCGCCATCGGCTCCGCTTCCGGGGCGGGCGACACGACGGCCGCCTGCTTCTCGCGCTCGTCCAGGATCAGCTTGTCGCGCTTCATGGCGACTTCGCGGATCTTGGCCATGGAGGCGCCGGTGCCTGCCGGGATCAGCCGGCCGACGATGACGTTCTCCTTGAGGCCTTCGAGCGGATCGATCTTGCCGTTGACCGCCGCTTCCGTGAGGACGCGGGTGGTCTCCTGGAACGAGGCCGCCGAGAAGAACGAGCGGGTCTGGAGGCTGGCCTTGGTGATGCCGAGCAGAACCGGCGTTCCCGTGGCGGGCTTCTTGCCCTCTTCCCTGGCCTTCTCGTTCAGCGCGTCGAACTCGATCTTGTCGACCTGCTCGCCCGAGATCATGTCCGTGTCGCCCTGGTCGGTGACTTCCACCTTCTGGAGCATCTGGCGAACAATCACCTCGATGTGCTTGTCGTTGATGAGCACGCCCTGGAGCCGGTAGACCTCCTGGATCTCGTTGACCAGATAGGCCGCGAGTTCCTCGATGCCCTTGATCGCCAGAATGTCGTGCGGCGCCGGGTTGCCTTCCACGATGAAGTCGCCCTTTTCGACGACGTCGCCGTCCTGAAGGTGGATGTGCTTGCCCTTCGGGATCAGGTACTCGCGCGGCTCCTCGGTCTTGTCCATCGGCTCGATCGAGATGCGACGCTTGTTCTTGTAGTCGCGGCCGAACCGGATGGTGCCCGCGATCTCGGCGATGATCGCCGCATCCTTCGGACGCCGTGCCTCGAACAGCTCCGCCACCCGCGGCAGACCGCCGGTGATGTCGCGCGTCTTGGCGCTTTCGGTCGAGATACGGGCGAGGATGTCGCCCGGCTGAACCTTGGCTCCGATGTCGACCGAGAGAATGGCGTCGACCGACAGCATGTAGCGGGCATCGCCGCCACGGGCGAGCTTGAGCACCTTGCCGTCCTTGCCCTTGACCACGATGGCCGGACGCAGGTCCGAACCGCCGCGGGTCGAACGCCAGTCGATGACCACGCGCTTGGCGATGCCGGTGGCCTCGTCCAGCGTTTCCGAGATCGACTGCCCTTCGACCAGATCCTCGAAGCCGATGGTGCCCTCGACCTCGGTGAGGAGCGGACGGGTATAGGGATCCCACTCGACGATGCGCTGGCCGCGCTTGACGTTGTCGCCCTCGTCGACGTGCAGGCGCGAGCCGTACTGGATACGGTGCGTCGCACGCTCGGTACCGTCGGCATCGACGATCGCCACCACCATGTTGCGCACCATCGCGATCAGGTGACCTTCGCTGTTGCGGGCGATGGCCTTGTTCCTGATCATGATCTTGCCGTCGAAGTTGGCTTCGACGAAGGACTGCTCGTTGAGCTGCGCCGCACCGCCAATGTGGAAGGTGCGCATGGTGAGCTGGGTGCCCGGCTCGCCGATGGACTGCGCCGCGATGACGCCGACCGCTTCGCCGTGATTGACCGGCGTGCCGCGGGCGAGGTCGCGGCCGTAGCACTTGCCGCAGATGCCGTTGACGAGCTCGCAAGTCAGTGCCGAGCGGATCTTCACCTCCTGCACGCCACCCTGCTGGATGGCATCCAGATGGCTCTCTTCCATCAGCGTGTCGCGCTTGATGATCACCTTGCCCGAGCTGTCACGCACGTCTTCGCAGGCCGTGCGTCCGAGGATGCGCGAACCAAGCGAGGCGACCACGGTGCCGGCATCGACGATGGCACGCATCTTGATGCCGAGCTTGGTGCCGCAATCGCTCTGCGTGATGATGCAGTCCTGCGCCACGTCGACCAGACGACGGGTCAGGTAGCCGGAATTCGCGGTCTTCAACGCGGTGTCCGCGAGGCCCTTGCGGGCGCCGTGGGTCGAGTTGAAGTACTCGAGCACCGAGAGGCCTTCCTTGAAGTTCGAGATGATCGGCGTCTCGATGATCTCACCCGACGGCTTGGCCATCAGGCCGCGCATGCCGGCGAGCTGACGCATCTGGGCCGGCGAACCGCGGGCACCGGAGTGAGCCATCATGTAGATCGAGTTGATGTCGGCGTCGGCTCCGCTCGCCGTCTTCTTGGTGGCGGAGATCTCCTTCATCATCGCCTTGGCGATTTCTTCCGTGGCCTTCGACCAGGCGTCGACGACCTTGTTGTACTTCTCGCCATGAGTGATCAGGCCGTCGTTGTACTGCTGCTCGAAATCCTTCGCCAGCGTACGGGTGGTATCGACGATCTTCCACTTGCCGTGCGGCACGACCATGTCGTCCTTGCCGAACGAGATGCCGGCCTTGAACGCGTTGTAGAAGCCGAGCGCCATGATGCGGTCGCAGAAGATCACCGTCTCCTTCTGGCCGCAATGACGGTAGACCTGGTCGATCACGCCCGAGATCTCGCGCTTGGTCATCAGCTTGTTGATGATCTCGTACGAGATCCGCGGATTCTTCGGCAGCAGATTGCCCAGCATCACGCGGCCGGCGGTGGTCTCGATCCAGCGCCTGGAGACCTTGCCGGTCTCGTCCATGCCTTCCCACCGGTACTTGATCTTGGTGTGGAGGTGGATGACCTTCGCGTGTAGCGCGTGCTCGAGCTCGGCCATGTCGCCGAAGACCTTGCCCTCGCCGGGCAGGCCTTCGCGCATGATCGAGACGTAGTACAGACCCAGCACGATGTCCTGCGACGGCACGATGATCGGCTGGCCGTTCGCCGGATGCAGGATGTTGTTGGTCGACATCATCAGCACGCGCGCTTCCAGCTGCGCTTCGAGCGACAGCGGAACGTGCACGGCCATCTGGTCGCCGTCGAAGTCGGCGTTGAACGCGGAGCAGACCAGCGGGTGCAACTGGATCGCCTTGCCCTCGATCAGCACGGGCTCGAACGCCTGGATGCCGAGGCGGTGCAGCGTCGGTGCGCGGTTGAGCAGCACCGGATGCTCGCGGATCACCTCGTCCAGGATGTCCCAGACCTCGGGCCGCTCCTTCTCGACCAGCTTCTTGGCCTGCTTCACGGTGGTGGACAGACCCTTGGCGTCAAGCCGCGAATAGATGAACGGCTTGAACAGCTCGAGCGCCATCTTCTTCGGCAGGCCGCACTGATGCAGACGCAGCTCGGGACCGACCACGATCACCGAACGACCCGAATAGTCGACGCGCTTACCGAGCAGGTTCTGACGGAAGCGGCCCTGCTTGCCCTTGAGCATGTCGGCGAGCGACTTCAGCGGGCGCTTGTTGGCACCGGTGATGACGCGGCCGCGGCGGCCGTTGTCGAACAGCGCATCGACCGCTTCCTGAAGCATGCGCTTCTCGTTGCGGATGATGATGTCGGGCGCGCGCAGCTCCATCAGCCGCTTCAAGCGGTTGTTGCGGTTGATGACGCGGCGGTAGAGGTCGTTGAGGTCCGAGGTCGCAAAGCGGCCGCCGTCCAGCGGCACCAGCGGACGCAGGTCCGGCGGGATCACCGGGACCACGGTCATGATCATCCATTCCGGCTTGTTGCCGGAGTGGCGGAACGCTTCCACGATCTTCAGGCGCTTGGCCAGCTTCTTGTGCTTGATGTCGGAGTCGGTCTCCTGCATCTCGAGGCGCAACGAGGCCTCGAGCTTCTCGAGGTCCATGCCCTTGAGCAGCTCGCGGATCGCTTCCGCGCCGATCATGGCGGTGAAGGAATCCTGGCCGTACTCGTCCTGCGCCTTCAGATACTCGTCTTCCGACAAGAGCTGACGGTCCTTCAGCGCGGTGAGGCCCGGCTCCAGCACGACGTAATATTCGAAGTAGAGGATCCGCTCGAGATCCTTCAGCGTCATGTCCAGCAGGAGGCCGATGCGCGAGGGCAGCGACTTCAGGAACCAGATGTGGGCGACGGGGGCTGCGAGCTCGATATGGCCCATGCGCTCGCGCCGGACGCGCGACAGCGTGACCTCGACCGAGCACTTCTCGCAGATGATGCCCTTGTACTTCATGCGCTTGTACTTGCCGCACAAGCACTCGTAGTCCTTGATCGGCCCGAAGATGCGGGCGCAGAACAGGCCATCGCGCTCGGGCTTGAAGGTACGGTAGTTAATGGTCTCCGGCTTCTTGATCTCGCCGTAGGACCAGGACAGAATCTTCTCTGGAGACGCGATCGAGATCCGGATCTGGTCGAAGACCTGAGCCGGCGTCGTCGGGTTGAAGAGATTCATAATTTCTTGGTTCATCGTCTTCTCCTCGCGTGCCGGTCGCCTCCGGCCGCAAATTCGAAAATCACTTAGCGGGGCGCCCTGCCCTCAAGGCCTCAGGCGGGGCGCCAATGCCCGGCCGCGAAGGCCGGGCACGACAGGTCGAATTACTCGGCCGCTTCCGACGTCGGCGCCGGTCCCATCTTGGAGTTGTGCAGGTCGACGTTGAGGCCGAGCGAGCGCATTTCCTTGACCAGCACGTTGAACGATTCCGGAATACCGGCCTCGAACGTGTCGTCGCCGCGCACGATCGCCTCGTACACCTTGGTGCGGCCGGCGACGTCGTCCGACTTCACCGTCAGCATCTCCTGGAGCGTGTACGCCGCGCCGTAAGCCTCGAGCGCCCACACCTCCATTTCGCCGAAGCGCTGGCCGCCGAACTGCGCCTTGCCGCCCAGTGGCTGCTGGGTGACGAGCGAGTACGGACCGATCGAACGCGCGTGGATCTTGTCGTCGACGAGATGGTGCAGCTTGAGCATGTAGATGTAGCCGACCGTCACCTTGCGATCGAACGGATCGCCGGTACGGCCGTCATAGACGGTCGACTGCCCCGAAGCGTCGAGACCGGCGAGCTTAAGCATCTCCTCGATGTCGGCTTCCTTGGCGCCGTCGAACACCGGCGTCGCAATCGGCACGCCGCGGCTCAGATTGTGGCCGAGCTCGATCAGTTCGCTGTCGTTGAGCGACTTGATCGTCTCGTCCTCGCCATAGACCTTCTTCAAGGTTTCCTTCAGCGGCTTGATGTCCTGCTTCGACAGGTAAGCATCGACCGTCTGGCCGATCCGCTTGCCAAGGCCGGCACAGGCCCAGCCGAGATGGGTCTCGAGAATCTGTCCGACGTTCATGCGCGAGGGCACGCCCAGCGGATTGAGCACGATGTCGGCATGCGTGCCGTCTTCGAGGAACGGCATGTCCTCGATCGGCACGATCTTGGACACCACGCCCTTGTTGCCGTGGCGGCCGGCCATCTTGTCGCCGGGCTGGATCTTGCGCTTCACCGCGACGAAGACCTTGACCATCTTCATCACGCCGGGCGGCAATTCGTCGCCGCGCTGAAGCTTCTCGACCTTGTCGAGGAAGCGCTGTTCCAGCCCCTTCTTCGACTCGTCGTACTGCTTCCGCATGGCCTCGATCTCGGCCATCAGCTTGTCGTTCGGCGAAGCGAACAGCCACCACTGCGACTTCGGGTACTCCTCGAGCACCGCACGGGTGATCTTGGTGTCCTTCTTGAAGCCCTTCGGACCGGCGATGCCCTGCCGCCCTTCGAGCAGCTCGGCAAGACGGTTGTAGACGTTGCGGTCGAGGATCGCCTGCTCGTCGTCGCGGTCCTTGGCCAGACGCTCGATCTCTTCCCGCTCGATCGCCAGCGCACGCTCGTCCTTGTCGACGCCGTGACGGTTGAACACGCGCACTTCGACGATGGTGCCCTGCACGCCCGGAGGAACGCGCAGCGAGGTGTCGCGAACGTCGGAAGCCTTCTCGCCGAAGATGGCGCGCAGGAGCTTCTCTTCCGGCGTCATCGGGCTTTCGCCCTTGGGCGTGATCTTGCCCACCAGGATGTCGCCGGCGCGCACTTCCGCACCAATGTAGACGATACCGGCTTCGTCGAGGTTCTTCAGCGCTTCTTCCGAGACGTTCGGAATGTCGCGGGTGATTTCCTCGGGCCCGAGCTTGGTGTCGCGGGCCATCACCTCGAACTCCTCGATGTGGATCGAGGTGAAGACGTCTTCCTTCACGATCCGTTCGGAGAGCAGGATCGAGTCTTCGAAGTTGTAGCCGTTCCACGGCATGAACGCGACCAGCACGTTGCGCCCCAGAGCGAGCTCGCCGAGATCGGTCGAGGGACCGTCGGCGATGATGTCGCCCTTCTTGACGACGTCGCCGACCTTCACCAGCGGACGCTGGTTGATGCAGGTCGACTGGTTGGAGCGCTGATACTTCATCAGCCGGTAGATATCGACGCCCGACTTGGTCGGATCGAGATCTTCGGTGGCGCGGATGACGACGCGGGTCGCGTCGATCTGGTCGATCACGCCCGAACGGCGCGCCGCGATCGCGGCACCCGAGTCACGCGCAACCACGCCTTCCATGCCGGTGCCGACGAACGGCGCCTCGGCGCGAACCAGCGGCACCGCCTGACGCTGCATGTTCGAGCCCATCAGCGCGCGGTTGGCGTCGTCGTTCTCGAGGAACGGGATCAGCGCCGCGGCCACCGAAACGAGCTGCTTCGGCGACACGTCCATGTAGTCGACCTTGTCAGGCGTCACCGGCAAGACTTCGCCGGCGTGACGGCAGACCACGAGGTCTTCGGTGAAGCGGCCCTTCGGGTCGAGCGGCACGTTGGCCTGCGCGACCGTGTAGCGGCCCTCCTCCATCGCCGAGAGGTACACGACCTCGTCGGTGACTCGGCCGTCCTTGACCTTGCGGTACGGCGTCTCGACGAAGCCGTACTTGTTCACGCGCGCGAAGGTCGCGAGCGAGTTGATCAGGCCGATGTTCGGGCCTTCCGGCGTCTCGATCGGGCAGATGCGGCCGTAATGCGTCGGATGCACGTCGCGCACCTCGAAGCCGGCACGCTCGCGGGTCAGACCGCCCGGTCCGAGCGCCGACAGGCGTCGCTTGTGGGTGATCTCGCTGAGCGGGTTGGTCTGGTCCATGAACTGCGAGAGCTGCGAGGAGCCGAAGAACTCGCGCACGGCGGCGGCCGCCGGCTTGGCGTTGATCAGGTCCTGCGGCATCACCGTGTCGATGTCGACCGAGGACATGCGCTCCTTGATCGCGCGCTCCATGCGCAGGAGGCCGATGCGGTACTGGTTCTCCATGAGCTCGCCGACCGAACGCACGCGGCGGTTGCCGAGATGGTCGATGTCGTCGATCTCGCCCTTGCCGTCGCGCAAATCCACCAGCGTCTTGATGACGGAGAGGATGTCTTCCTTGCGCAGGGTACGCTGAGTATCGGGCGCATCGAGGTCGAGGCGCATGTTCATCTTGACGCGGCCGACCGCGGAGAGGTCGTACCGCTCGGCGTCGAAGAACAGCGACTGGAACATGGCCTGCGCCGATTCCAGCGTCGGCGGCTCGCCCGGACGCATCACACGGTAGATGTCGAACAGCGCGTCCTCACGCGTCATGTTCTTGTCGGCCGAGAGCGTGTTGCGAATGTAGGGGCCGACATTGACGTGGTCGATGTCGAGCAGCGGCAGCTCCTTGTAGCCCTGCTCGTTGAGCGCCTTCATCAGCTTGTCGGTGATTTCCTCGCCGGCTTCAGCGTGGATCTCGCCCGTCTTCGGATTGACGAGGTCTTCGGCGACGTAGTTGCCGACCAGTTCCTCATCGGCCATGCGCAGCGCCTTCAGCCCCTTCTCTTGGAACTGGCGGGCGGCACGGACGGTGAGCTTCTTGCCGGCCTCGAGCACGACCTTGCCGGTATCCGCGTCGATCAGATCGTTGACGGTCGAGTAGCCGCGGAAGCGATTGGCGTCGAACGGAACGCGCCAGCCTTCCTTGGTCCGCTTGTAGAGGATCTTCTTGTAGAACGTGGACAGGATCGCCTCGCCGTCGAGGCCGAGCGCGAACATCAGCGACGTCACCGGAATCTTGCGGCGACGGTCGATACGCGCATAGACGATGTCCTTGGCGTCGAACTCGATGTCGAGCCAGGAGCCGCGGTACGGGATCACGCGGGCGGCGAACAGCAGCTTGCCCGAGGAATGGGTCTTGCCCTTGTCGTGGTCGAAGAACACGCCGGGCGAACGGTGCATCTGCGAGACGATGACGCGCTCGGTGCCGTTGACGATGAAGGTGCCGTTCATCGTCATGAGCGGGATGTCGCCCATGTAGACGTCCTGCTCCTTGATGTCCTTCACCGACTTCGCGCCGGTCTCCTCGTCGATATCGAATACGATGAGGCGCAGCGTTACCTTGAGCGGAGCCGCGAAGGTCATGCCGCGCTGGCGGCACTCGTCGACGTCGTATTTCGGCTGCTCGAACTCGTAGCGGACGAATTCCAGCATCGAGGTGCCCGAGAAGTCGGAGATCGGAAACACCGAGCGGAACACCGCCTGCAGACCCTCGTCAAGACGGCCGCCCGGCGGTTCGTCGACCATCAGGAACTGGTCATACGACGCCTTCTGAACCTCGATGAGGTTCGGCATCTCGGCGACTTCCTTGATGTGTCCGAAGAACTTGCGAACGCGTTTGCGACCGGTGAATGTCTGCTGCGCCATCGTGGCCTCTCATTTCGTCGCCCGCTTGGGCGCGCCGTCCGGAACGCGGCTGCCGCCGCTCCCGGGTTGAATTTTTCGAACCCGTCTTGGGGGCCAAAAGCTCAGTTCAGGCGGGAATGTCCTGAATCTGTTCTTCAGACCTTCAAAACGCAAAACGACGCGCGGGGCGCAGAAGCGCGCCCGCCCGTCACAACGATTGTCTTCACGGACTGCAAAAGCCCGAAATAGCCTGCTCTCCCAACGGCTTACAGGGAAATCCGGCATCCCTGCCCACCGCGCTTTCGTGCTGCCGACCCGATATGGGGCGACAATAGTGGAGATTCGAGGGGTAAACCCTCAAATCCCCACACTTTTTCGTGTTCGGCCTGCGTCGGGACGTTCCGTCGCACGCCTTTTGCATCCGGCTCACCCCTTCGATGAGGAGCGGACCAAGACCCCGGGTCGCGCTGATGCTCGCCCGGGACCTCACCAGCAAGCTGCGCTTACTTGAGCTCGACCTTGGCGCCAGCCTTCTCGATCTGCGCCTTGATCTTCTCGGCTTCTTCCTTGTTCACGCCTTCCTTCAGCGGCTTGGGAGCACCCTCGACGAGGTCCTTTGCTTCCTTCAGGCCGAGACCGGTGATGGCGCGGACTTCCTTGATGACCTCGATCTTCTTGTCGCCAGCGCTGGCGAGAACGACCGTGAACTCGGTCTTCTCTTCCGCCGGAGCGGCAGCGGCGCCGCCAGCGGCCGGGCCGGCCACGGCGACAGCCGCGGCAGCCGAAACACCCCACTTCTCTTCGAGGAGCTTCGCGAGTTCGGCAGCTTCGAGCACGGTGAGGCTCGAGAGGTCGTCAACGATCTTCTGCAAGTCAGCCATTGTTCAGTTTCCTTACGTGTAAGTCTGGTTCGGGTTTGAGTTTTGCGAAGGGTGTCAGGCCGCTTCGCCCTTTGAGGCATGAGCCTGGATGACGCGCGCGAGCTTGCCCGCGGGCGCGTTGGCGAGCTGAGCGAGCTTGGTCGCCGGGGCCACGATGAGGCCGACGATCTTGCCGCGCAGTTCGTCAAGCGACGGCAGCGAGGCAAGCGCCTTCACCCCGTCGACATTCAGGACGGTCTTGCCCATCGAGCCGCCGACGATGACGAACTTTTCGTTCGCCTTGGCGAATTCGATGGCGACCTTTGGCGCCGCTACCGGATCGTTGGAAGTCGCGATCACGGTCGGCCCCTTCAGCATGGGGCCGATGGCAACGACGTCAGTGCCTTCAAGAGCAATTTTGGCGAGACGGTTCTTCGAGACCTTCACCGAGGCGCCAGCCTGCTTCATCTGCGTGCGCAGCTTCTGCATCTGGGCAACGGTGAGGCCGGAATATTGAGCAACGATCGCGACGCTCGTGGTCTTGAAGACCTCGTTGAGCTGTTCGACCGCTTCCTTTTTTGCCGCTCGTTCCACAGCAAGCTCTCTCCGGTTGGCGGTCATCGCGAGAAGCGGGACCGCCGGGTTGCACCCATCGTCCCGCCCAAACCTGAACCTCCGGGCCAAACCCATCGGACACGCCGGGCAAGACGACAATTCAAAGCCTGCCCTCCGGGAGCCCATGAGGCCCACGGCGTGTCGAGGTCCGAACCAGACCCCGTTTCGCGAAGCCAGTTTTGAAGCTGGGGCGCGAAGTGAAATCCGGTCTTCACCCGTCTATGCAGGCCATGCGATTAAGCCGTTGAGAAATCGAAATTCCCCGCGGACGCCTGCAGTCTTGGACAGGACAAGGTCAGCCGGCGAACCGTCCGACCTCTGTCCGCATTCCACCAAATGACGGGCTCTCTTTCCTTGTCCGGAAAATCCTTACGGACGTCCTGGAAAGGAATGATCTCCTGTCGTGTCGGGTTTTCGGAATGCGAGCACGAACGCGCCAGCCGAGGCCGGCACGTCCGGAAGCGGTTCTTTAACCGCTCGGAGCCGGCTTGCCAAGAGCAAAATTCGCACCAGTTCCAAGCCGCTGCCGCAAGCGTTTGACCAATTAGGGCAGAGAAGGATCGATTCAGGCCTTTTTGACCTCATAGGGCAGCGGCCTGCCATCGAAAAACGCGGTCAGGTTGGCCAGCACGCAATTCTGCATGGCGACGTGCGATTCGAGGGTATGGCCGCCGAGATGGGGGGCGAGCACCACATTGGGCAGCGCGGTTAGCGCGTCGGGCGCGTGCGGTTCCCTCTCATAGACGTCGAGGCCGGCGCCGGCGATGGTCTTGTCGGTCAGCGCCGCGACCAGGGCCTTCTCGTCGATGACCGAGCCGCGGGAGATGTTGATGACATACCCGTCCGCGCCAAGGCGCCTCAGGATGTCGGCGCTGACGACGTGCTGGGTCTCGGCCCCTGCCCGGACCGCAATCATCAGCACGCTGCACCAGTCGGCGAGTCCTTCCAGCGACGGGAAATATTGATACGGCAAATCGTATTTGGTGCGGCTGAAATAGCCGACTTCGCTCTCGAAAGCGGCGCAGCGCGCCGCGATCTTGCGGCCGATCTCACCCATGCCGTAGACGCCGATGCGGCGGCCGGGCATGCCCGTCTGTGGCCGCATCATCGGCGAGGGTTTTGACGCCGCCCAATCGCCGCTGCGGACATATTGGTCGGCAGCCAGGATCCGCCGCGTCGTCGCCAGCATCAGGGTCATCGCAATATCGGCGACCGAAGCTGCGTTGGCACCCGGACTGTGGCCGACCGCAACGTTGCGCGCGGCGGCCGCCTCCAAGTCGACGCCGTCATAGCCGGTGCCGTAGCAGACGATCGCACCGAGCTTGGGAAACAGGTCCATCGCCTCCGCTCCCAGCGGGGTGCCGCCTGCCGTCAGTACCGCGCGGATGCCGCCGAGCTCGTCGGCCGAAAACACCTCGCGCGCGGGCTTGCCGCCAGTGTCGAGCAGTTCGAAGCGCTCGGCGAAAAGCACCATCATCGTCTTGGGAAAGCGGGAGTAGATCAGGACCTTGTCAGCCATTGTTCTTGTTTCCCGTGAACGCGGTCACAAACGACGAGGGGCGGAATCGGTTGCCCAATTCCGCCCCTCGCCTCATGCAATTTGCAAATCTCAGCCGAGGCAAGCCTTAGCCGAGGATGGTGCCCGGCTCGACCTTCACGCCGGGGCCCATCGTCGAGGACACCGCAACGCGCTGGATGTAGGTGCCCTTGGAGCCGGCCGGCTTCGCCTTGGAGACGGCGTCTGCCAGGGCCTTGATGTTCTCAACCAGCTTCTCCTCGGAGAACGACGCCTTGCCGACGCCGGCCTGCAGGATGCCGGCCTTCTCGACACGGAACTCGACCGAGCCACCCTTGGCACCCTTCACCGCGCCGGTGACATCCATGGTCACCGTGCCGATCTTCGGGTTCGGCATCAGGCCGCGCGGGCCGAGCACCTTACCGAGGCGGCCGACCAGCGGCATCATGTCGGGGGTGGCGATGCAGCGGTCGAAATCGATCGAGCCGTTCTGCACCTTCTCGACCAGGTCCTCGGCGCCGACGACGTCAGCACCCGCCGCCTTTGCCTCGTCGGCCTTGGCGCCACGGGCGAACACGCCGACGCGGAGCGTACGGCCGGTGCCGTTCGGCAGGGTCACGACGCCGCGAACCATCTGGTCGGCGTGACGCGGATCGACGCCGAGATTGATCGCGACCTCGATGGTCTCGTCGAACTTCGCCTTGGCGCGTTCCTTGACCATCTTGATCGCGTCCGCGAGCGGGTAAAGCTTTTCGCGATCAATGCCTTCGCGGGCTTTGTTCAAACGCTTTCCGATTGCCATGACCGCTTACCCCGCAACTTCCAGACCCATCGAACGGGCGGAGCCCTCGACCATCTTCATGGCCGATTCGATGCTGTCGCAATTCAAGTCCTTCATCTTCTTCTCGGCGATCTCGCGCACCTGCGCCTTGGTCACCTTGCCCGCCTTGTCACGGCCCGGTGCTTTCGAGCCGGACTGAATCTTGGCGGCCTGCTTGAGGAAGTAGGACATCGGCGGCGTCTTCATCTCGAAAGTGAAGGAACGGTCCGCATAGATGGTAATGACCACCGGGATTGGGGTGTTCTTCTCTTCCTTCTGGGTCTGCGCGTTGAACGCCTTGCAGAACTCCATGATGTTGAGACCGCGCTGACCGAGCGCGGGACCGATCGGGGGCGAAGGATTCGCCGCACCGGCCGGGACCTGAAGCTTCAGGTATCCGGTCACTTTCTTTGCCATGTATCACTCCTGTTGTGCCGGCATGTCCGCCGGCGGTTTCAGGTTCGTGGTCTGGGTCGGATGCGGCTGGCAACCGCCCTCTCCCTCCCACGGCCTCTTGCTGCGCAAGACCGAAGTCTCACGCCTACCCGGTCAGACCTTCTCGACCTGACCGAATTCCAGTTCGACCGGCGTGGCGCGGCCGAAGATCGACACCGCGACCTTCACGCGCGAGCGCGCCTCGTCGATTTCCTCGACCACACCCGAGAACGAGGCGAACGGGCCGTCGGCCACGCGCACGTTCTCGCCGATTTCGAACGAGACCGACGCCTTCGGCCGTTCCACGCCCTCCTGCACCTGATGCAGGATGCGCATGGCCTCGGCTTCCGAGATCGGCATCGGCTTGTTCTCGGCGCCGAGGAATCCCGTCACCTTCGGCGTGTTCTTGATCAGATGGAACGCCTCGTCGGTCAGCTTCATCTTCACCAGCACATAGCCGGGGAAGAACTTGCGCTCGGCGTCGATCTTGCGGCCGCGGCGCACTTCCGTGACCTTCTCGGTCGGCACCAGTACCAGGTCGAACAGCTCCTCGAGCCCGCGCTGCTTGGCCTGCTCGCGGATCGATTCGGCGACCTTCTTCTCGAAGTTCGAATAGGCGTGGACGATGTACCAGCGCTTGTCGGACACTTGAGCGGTTGCTGTTGCCATCAGTGGATGCCCAGAAGGAAGGTGATGAGGTAACGGATGATCTGGTCGGCGGCGAAGAAGAAGACCGAGGCCACGGCAACCATGACGAACACCATGATGGTGGTGATCGTGGTCTCACGACGGGTCGGCCAGGTGACCTTGGCGGTCTCCGAGCGCACTTCCTGCAAGAACTTGAACGGGCTGACTGCCATCGTTTGATGTCCAACGTCCGTCGCAAGACGGCTACTGATTTCAAAGGGATCCGAACAGCCGCCTTTGGCCCAGCCCTCGTCTGAAGGATGAGCCGGAAACCGGGCTCGATTGTTCGGGGATTTCAAAGCCGCGCCGGAAATCCGCGTCTAACGGGCCGGCTGCGAGTGCGGGGTAAATACTGCGGATGGGGCCAAAGGTCAAGATATGGGGACGGCTTGCGCGGCAAGCGAGCGGATCGAGCCGCCTAATTGATTTTGCTGGCAGGAGTGGCAGGGCTCGAACCTGCGACCCCCGGTTTTGGAGACCGGTGCTCTACCAATTGAGCTACACTCCTACAGACCCCGCGTCGCCTTAGGATCAGGGCCGCTTTCAAGCACAGGGGACGGCCGGTTTGCAAGGGTGAACCGCGCCGGCTTCGCTTGTTTGTGCCGGGGTTTTGGGGCCACAGTCCATTCCAGATAATCAAGAGCAACCGGGAGCGCCCATGACCGCCACAGCCGCCCAACACGCCACGATCGCGCCGCAGACCCCGCCTCTGCCGGAAGCCCGCCCCGAGACGCTCGGGCTGTCGCGTCCCCGCCTCCAGGCCATGTCGGACGCCTTCAAGCGCGAGATCGACAGGGGAACCGTTCTCGGCGTCACCGTGCTGGTGGCCCGCCGCGGCCAAATCGGCTGGTTCGAGGCACTGGGACGGCAGAGCCCGACGGGCGCGGCGCCGATGGCGCGCGATTCGATCTTCCGGATCTTCTCGATGACCAAGCCGATTGTCTCGGTCGCTATCATGGCGCTGATCGAGGATGGCCATCTCCTTCTCAGCGACGCGGTCGCCAAGTTCATTCCGGAGTTCGCCGAGCAAAAGGTCGGCGTGGTCAGCGGCGGCCGGCTCAACCTGGTTCCGCCGAGGCGGCCGATGACGGTGCAGGACCTGCTCCGTCACACCTCGGGCCTGACCTACGAGCACCAGGGCGACGGCCCGGTGCACAAGCTCTACCAGGAGTCCCGCGTCCGCAGCCGCAAGATCACCAATGCCGAGCACGCCGCGCTGGTGGCGAGCTTTCCGTTGATCTGCCATCCCGGCGACGAGTTCAACTACAGCCGCTCCACCGACATCCTCGGCCGCATCGTCGAAGTCGTCAGCGGCAAGTCGCTCGGCGCGTACCTCGCCGAACGCGTCCTCGCGCCCTTGCAGATGGCCGAGACCGGCTTTGCGACGCCCGAGACCAATTCCGGCCGCCTCGCCGAACCGTTCGCGGCCGATCCCTGGACCGGCGACAAGGTCGCGCTCTTCAACATGCTCGAGCAGCCGGTGATGGAGTCCGGCGGTGGCGGGCTGGTCTCGACCACGATGGATTATGCGCGCTTCTGCCTGATGCTGCGCAACGGCGGCACGCTCGACGGCAACAGGATCATCGGCCGTAAGACGCTGGAGCTGATGGCGTCCGATCATCTCGGGCCGCATGTTGCAACAAATGGCACGCTGCTGTCGCCCGGCCACGGCTTCGGTCTCGGCTTTGCCGTGCGCCGCGAGGCCGGCATCGCGCCCTTCCCCGGCAGCGTCGGCCAGTATTTCTGGAGCGGCATTGCGGGCACGTTCTTCTGGATCGATCCGAAGGAGGATCTGTTCGCGGTGTTCATGAGCCAAGGCCCGGGCCAACGCGACTATACGCGTACGCTGGTGCGGGATCTGGTTTACGCGGCGGTGGAGTGACCCGAAGGGTCATTCCGGGGCGATGCAAAGCATCGAACTATGGTGCGCAATTGCGCACCTGAGAATCTCGCGATCCCGGGTTCACGCTTCGCGTGCCCCGGGATCACGCCAAAGCCTCAACTGATCGTCGCGCCGCCGTCGATCACCATGGTCTGCCCGGTCATGAAGTCGCCGGCCTTCGAGCCGAGGAACACCGCCGCGCCCGCGATCTCGTCTGGCATGCCGATGCGCAAGAGAGGCGAGCGCGAGGTCGAGGCTTTCAGATTCTCCGGATTGTCCCACAGCGCTTTCGCAAAGTCGGTCTTGATCAGGCCGGGCGCGATGCAGTTCACGCGGATATTGTGCTTGCCGTATTCGCAGGCGAGGTTGCGCGCGAGCTGCATGTCGGCGGCTTTCGAGATCGCGTAGGCACCGAGGATGGTCGAGCCCTTGAGGCCGCCGATCGACGAGACGATGATGATCGAGCCGTCCTTGCGCTCGATCATCTGCGGCACCACCATCGAGATCAGCCAATTGTTGGCGACGATGTTGTTGTCGAGGATTTTTCTGAACTGATCATCGGAGATGCCGGCGAGCGGACCGTAGTACGGGTTCGACGCCGCGTTGCAGACCAGCACGTCGATCTTGCCGAAAGCGCGGTTGCTCTCGTCGACGAGGTTTTGCAGATTCTCTTTCGAGGAGATGTTGGCGGCGATCGCGACCGCGGTGCCCTTGCCGAATCTATCGTTGATGCTATTGGCCACCTGCTCGCAAACGTCGGCCTTGCGCGAGGAGATCACCACCTTAGCGCCGTGCTCGGCCATACGCTCGGCGATCGCGAGCCCGATGCCGCGGGTCGAGCCGGTGATGACGGCAACTTTCCCCTTCATGTCGAACAAGGTCATGTTTCTCTCCCAGAGTATGATTTGACTTGGCTTTGAACCTTACGCCGCAGCCGCGCGGCCGGACAACGGCTCACGCAAGCTTCTTGACTTCCGGTCCCGCAGGCTGGTGCATCGCTGCGTGCGCAGCATCGGCGATCCACGGCTGCTGGTTCACCATCGGCAACCGCCAGACCGTGCGCTTGGGGCTTGCGAAATGATCGAGCCGCGTCACCGAGCAATTGTCGATATCGAATGCGAGCCCCTGCTCCGGCAAGCCGCCGAGCGCAAGGCCTACGGCCGCCTTGATGGTGCCACCATGCGCGACCGCGATGATGTCCTGCCCGGCCGCTTCCACATTGATCCGTTCGATGGTGCGCCGCGTGCGATTATAGAGGTCCATGAAACTTTCGCCGCCGGGCGCGGGCTCGTTGATGTCGGCGAACCAGCTGGCGCCGACGGGGCGGCTCGCGATGAACTCGGCGCGGTTCATGCCCTGCCAGCGGCCGAGATTCTGCTCGGCGAGATCCGCTTCCCATTTCATCGACGCAGGCCGTGGAAAGCCTGTTGCCCAGATCGCCTCGGCCGTCTGATGTGTGCGCATTAGATTGCTCGAATACCAGACTGCGTTGCGTGGCAGCACCTTGGCAACAGCGTTGAACACATAGGTGTCGCTGATGTCGCAGGCGATGTCGGACTGGCCGTAGATGTTGCCGCCGTCATCGCGCACCGGCGCGTGCCGGACCCACCACCACCGTGTCGTGACCACATTCGGCTTGTCTGCGCCTGCCATCGAAACCCTTCCATCCCGCGTGATGTCGCTGTACGTCAGTAGCGAACGTGTCTCAAGACACTTTGCCGTTTGAAATGTTGTTTGAAATTCCGTCGCGCGGCAAGGGCCGCGTGCGAGCCAAAGGGAGAAGCGCATGGGCCGCTTGCAAGGCAAATCCGTCATCATCACCGGCGCCGGCAGCGGCATCGGCCGCGCCGCTGCGCTGCTTTTCACCAGGGAAGGCGCAAAGCTCATCGCCGTCGATCGCACCGAAGCGGTGAAGGAGACCGTCGAGGAGATCAAGAACGCCGGTGGCATCGCGGAAGCCATGATCGCGGATGCCGGCTCCGAGACGGACGTCATCGCAATGATCGACAAGGCCGTGAAGGCGCATGGCCGGCTCGACGTGATCTGGGCCAATGCCGGCATCTCGGGCGGGCTCATCCCGCTCGCCGAGCAGACGGTGGAGCACTGGCAGGAGATTTTGCGCGTCAACCTCATCGGGCCGTTCCTCGCGGTGAAATACGCGATGCCGCACATGGTCAAGCAACAGTCCGGCGCGATCGTGCTGACGGCGTCCGTCGCCGGCCTCAAGGCCGGCGCCAGCGGACATCCCTATGCGGCGAGCAAGGCGGGCGTGATCAGCCTGGTGCAGACCACAGCCTATTCGCTCACCGGCACCGGCGTGCGCATCAACGCGGTGTGCCCCGGCCTGATCGAGACCGGCATGACCAAACCGATCTTCGACCGCGCCAAGGAGCGCGGCACTCAAGACAAGATCGGCCAGCTCAACCCGCTCAAGCGCCCCGGCCAGCCGCACGAGCTCGCGGCGATGGGACTGTTTTTGGCCAGCGACGAGGCCTCGTACGTGAATGGTCAGGCATTCCCCGTCGACGGCGGCCTGACGGCATCGATGCCGTATACGGGCAAGCCGGTTTAACTGAAGGTCTCGTGTCCCGGACGCGACGCAGCGCGCAAGCGATGTGGCGCAGAGCCGGGACCCAGCAGGCCACCGCACTAGCGGATGGGCCCCGGCTCGGCAGCGCACCGCTGAAGAAGCGCTGCGCTGCGTCCAGGGCACGAGCGGAGAGTTTTGTCGCGCGCCTGTATCAACATCGTCATTGCGAGCGCAGCGAAGCAATCCAGAATCTATCCGCGGATACATTTTTGGATTGCTTCGCTGCGCTCGCAATGACGGAGTGTGGGGTGATGGCATCGCGCTTTCAATTCGCTTTCAATTGCAGACACACCTTCGCATCTTCGCGGCTTGTTCGCCCGAGCTCTGCTTCGATGCCTTGCCCTCTCATGAAAGAGGGCGCAGGGAAGACCGGGAGCCGGTTGGCTCCCATGGGCCGCCATGCCAAGAGCAGATTGCGTGTGCTTCATGCATAGCGGACAACAGGGCAACCGGAGACATCCCGGCCTTCCCTGCGCGGATGGTTGGAACGGCTTATGTCGCGCTCTTGTGTCTGGGAAATCTGCCAGAATGTGCAAACGGGCGGTTCTCGCAAAACCGCCCGTTGCTGGATCTGAGCCCGGTCGCGCTCAAAGGCCG
>NZ_JADPKA010000027.1 GCF_023073715.1 Bradyrhizobium sp. 164 | reverse complement strand
GGTCTCCTTCCAAGCCATCGGCAAGCCCTCCTTGCCGAATAGTTGACCTGTTACCCATGTCGCCGGTCTAGTCTGTTACCCATGTAGCCGGTTTGGACCGGTCCCCATCCTCCCCTGGAGGGGGAGGATCGATCGCGCGAAGCGCGAGCGAGGTGGGGTGAAGCCGCACAAATGGTCTCTCGCCTGTCCGCAAGCTCGAATCCTCAACACCGCCGTCGCCGATAGTCTGTCACCCCACCCCGGATCGCATCGATGATGAGATCCGACCCTCGCCCTTCAGAGGAGGGTAAGAAGTCACCGCGCATCGGGCCTGGAATTCGACGGCAGCGGAGGTGGGGACCGGTGCGAAGGCGGCGGATCGCGCCAGGCGCCTGCATTGCGGCCAGCGATCAGCCAGTAGACCACGCCGGCGACGATGCCCGCGCCCGTCATGATCTCCAGGTGGCGCCGCACGATACCCTCGAATTGGAACGTATCGCCGTGGAAGGGGACGAGACCGAGATAGCAGGCGAGCCCGACAAGGCCGCCGCCGACGGCGTAAGCCAGCGCGCTGCGGATATAGAGCGCCTCGGTGATCGCGACGATCACCGCCGCCGGCACCAGCGCGAAGCCCGAGACGAAGATGAAGCCGAAGCCGAGCAGGATGTCGATCGTGCCCTGATCGACGGGACCTGCGCCGAGATCGGCGAATTCCGGAAACAGCAGCGCGACGACGACGATCATGCCGCCGACGAAACAGGCGACGAGAAAGCCGATGAAGATGACGACGAGGCGGCCGATCAGGGACATGACGTCAGCCTCACCGTCATTGCGAGGAGCAAGCCGGTCCCGCCTTCGGCGGGCCGGATGACAGGCTCCGCGACGAAGCAATCCAGACTGCCTCCGCGGAAAGATTCTGGATTGCTTCGCTGCGCTCGCAATGACGCGGATGCGAAGGCGCAGGGATTACCTGTCAATCCGTCATCGCCATCGCACGCAGCGCCTGGCGTTCACGCGCCGAGAGCTTCTCCGTCTCTGACTTGAGCTGGCCGCAGGCCGCGAGGATGTCGCGGCCGCGCGGGGTGCGAACCGGGGATGAATAGCCGGCATTGAAGATGTATTCGGAGAACTTCTCGATCTGATCCCAGTCCGAGCATTCATAGGCGGTGCCGGGCCAGGGATTGAACGGGATGAGGTTGATCTTGGCCGGAATGCCCTTTAGCAGCTTCACCAGAAGTTTTGCATCGTCGAGCGAATCGTTGACGCCCTTGAGCATCACATATTCGAAGGTGATGCGGCGCGCGTTCGAGGCGCCGGGATAGTCGCGGCAGGCCTGCAGCAGTTCCTTGATCGGATATTTGCGATTGAGCGGCACGAGCTCATTGCGCAATTCGTCGCGCACCGCATGCAGCGAGATCGCGAGCATCACGCCGATCTCCTCGCCCGCACGCACGATATTCGGCACCACGCCCGAGGTCGACAGCGTGATGCGGCGGCGGGAGATGCCGACGCCTTCATTGTCGCCGACGATCAGCAGCGCATCGCGCACCGCATCGAAATTGTAGAGCGGCTCGCCCATGCCCATCATCACGATGTTGGTGACGCGGCGCGTGCCGTCTTCGCGATCGGCCCAATCGTTGAGGCGATCGCGCGCCACCATCACCTGTCCCACGATCTCGCCGGCGGTGAGGTTGCGCACTAGGCGCTGGGTGCCGGTGTGGCAGAAGGAGCAGTTCAGGGTGCAGCCGACCTGCGAGGAGACGCAGAGCGTGCCGCGATCGGTCTCGGGGATGTAGACGCACTCGACTTCATGCGCCTTCTGGATGTTGTCACCGCTCGGCAGACGCAGCAGCCATTTGCGGGTGCCATCGTTGGAGATCTGCTCGGCCACGACCTCGGGCCGGTCGACGGTGAAATGCTGCGCGAGCTCGGCGCGAATGCCCTTGGAAACCGAGGTCATCTCGTCAAAGCTCTGGGCGCCGCGGAAATAGAGCCAGTGCCACAGCTGCTGCACCCGCATCTTGCGTTGCGCCGGTGCGACGCCGATCTCGCCGAGTCGATCGGCGAGTTCGGCACGCGACAGGCCGATCAGCGAGGGCCTCGCCGGCGGCACATAAGTTTCGAGCGGAGTCTTCTCCACCAGGATTGCGTTGTGCGGCTCGGTCGTCGGTTGCATTGAGTGGACCTGATGGGTTTTGTCGTTCCGGGATGGTCCGGAGGACCAGACCCGGAACCTCGAGATTCCGGGTTCGATGCTGCGCATCGCCCCGGAATGACGGGAAATCTGGAACAGCCCCTATATAGCAACCGGATCTGCCGATTGCGACCGCGGCTATGACTTAGCCTTACCGCCTGCAATCCTATCTTTTGCAGTCCTGGGCGATCTTATCGAGCGCCTGGGCGAGGCCCTTCAGCGAGAAGGTGTCGGTCGTCTCGGTGCCCTTGGCCGAGACCCCCTTGACCACGAGATCGGCGGATTTGCGCATGGCTTCGACCATCCGCTCCTCCTCGGCCGCGTTCTTGATCCAGAGACCATCGCCCTGCGTATACATTGCGAAAGCAGCGCCGCCGACCTCGGCCGTCGATTCCGAGCCCGGTTTCAGCGCATAGCCGATCATGACCGAGACTTCGTTGTTGACCTTCTCGGCCGGCCGGGTCGACACGAACGCATAAGCAGGATCGCGCGGCCGGTTCGGCGGGTTGGTCTTCGACGACGAGGGCTTGGCCAGCGCGAAACAGACCTTCTTGCCGTTCGGCGTGGCTGAATAGGCGCCCCAGGTGCCGAACTGGCCGATCAGGGTCGGCTCCGCGCCGCCCGCAACCGCCGCGGGCGCCGCCGCCGGTTTGCTCTCTGGCTTTGCAGCCGTCTTGGCAGTCGGATGGGCCGCCGGCGGCGCCGGCTTTGGTGCCGCCTTCGGCGCCGGTTGCGGCGTCTGCGCCCGCGCGAGATCGGCGATCCCGCACGTCATCATGCCGATCATCAAAACGAAAGATAGCACCCGCCACATGCTGGAGTGGTTCCCTCAATATTGTGACTGGAAGATGGCCCGGCCGTGTTTTGTCCCCCGGCAGGGATAGCCGGGAAAGTCCAATTTGGGAAGGCAGTTAGCGGGTTGTCAGCACTAGGCTCGGGATCGCGCGGCGCGCTGCTCGGCCCATTGCGCCTCGGTCCAGCCGAGCAGGTCCTCGGCCCCGGAACTGCGCAAATGCGCGCCCCCGTCGATCACCACCATCTCGCCATTGATATAGCCGGCGCGGTCCGAGACCAGGAAGCTGGCGAGGTCGGCAAGTTCGCCGTGCTCGCCGGTGCGGCCCAGCGGGTTGCGGGCGGTCCAGCCTTCGTCACGCCCCTCGGGGCGGAGCTGCCCCGACGCGCCCGCGGTCGGGAACGGTCCCGGCGCGATGGCAACGGTTCGGATGCCCTTCGGACCCCATTCCACGGCGAGACTTTTGGTCATCGCCAGCAGCGCCGACTTCGCCATCGCCGAAGGCACGGTGAAGGCGCGGCCGGTGATGGTCGAGGTCGAGAGGATCGAGAGCACGACGCCGCCATGCTTACCCTCGATCCACCGCTTGCCGGCGGCGAGCGTGCAATACATCGCGCCATGCAGGGTCGGCGCGAGGATCGCGTCCGCGGCGCGGAACGAGAGATGCTCGCTCTGCGCGATGAAGGTCGCGGCAGCATTGTTGACGAGGATATCGAGCGGGGCCTCGCGCCAGATCTGATCCATCATGTTGTCGACGGCCGCACCGGCGCGAACGTCGCAGGCGATCGTCGTGACCTTGCCACCGGTCTCTTTGCGCATCTCGCTCGCCGTTGCCTCGAGCCGGTCGAGCTTGCGGCCACAGATCACGAGCTCGGCGCCGAGTGCGAGGAAGCGACGGCCCACCGCAGCGCCGAGGCCCGAGCCGCCGCCGGTGACGAGGATGCGCTTGCCGTTAAGCAGGTTTGTTTCAAACATCGTTTGAATCCTTATCTCCGCGGATTTCGTTATTGCGAGGAGCGAAGCGTCGAAGCAATCCAGACTATTTCCGCAGGGCGGACTCTGGATTGCGTCGCGGAGCCTGTCATCGGGCCGCGCTTGGCGCGGACCCGTTGGCTCGCAATGACGTGATGATAGGCCGAACAGAACGATCAACAAAGAATCCGGATTGTCCGGCTGCTCTAAATCCGGCAAAACCGGGCCAATCATAATTCCACTCGAAACGCTCCAGGTGCCGCCATGAAAGCCATCCTCTGCTCGCAATATTGCCAGCCCGACGATCTCGTTCTGGCTGACGTGCCGGATCCGGTAGCAGGACCGGGCGAGGCCGTGATCGCGATCAAGGCGGCGGCGCTGAACTTCTTCGACATCCTGATGATTCAGGGCAAGTATCAGATCAAGCCGCCGTTCCCGTTCTCGCCGGCCGCTGAAGTCGCGGGTGTGATCGAGAGCATCGGCGCTGGCGTCACTGATCTGAAGGTCGGCGATCGCGTTGTCGCCTCCTGCGGCCACAACGGCGCGCGCGAGAAGATCGCGCTGCCGGCGGCATCGATCGTCAAGATCCCTGACAATCTCGACTATGATCGCGCGGCCGGCATCATCATCATCTACGGCACCGCGCTGCATGCGCTCGAGGATCGCGCCAGTCCGAAGCCGGGCGAGACGCTCGCGGTACTGGGCGCAGCCGGCGGCACGGGCCTTGCTGCCTGCGAGCTCGGCAAGCTGATGGGCCTGAAGGTGATCGCCTGCGCCTCGTCGGACGAGAAGCTCGAATTCGCCAGGGCGCACGGCGCCGAACTGACGCTCAACTACGCCAAGGAGGATCTGAAGGAAGGTTTGCGCAAGCTCACCGACGGCAAGGGCGTCGACATCATCTTCGATCCCGTGGGCGGTGCTTACGCCGAGCAGGCGCTGCGCTCGATCGCCTGGGAGGGTCGTTTCCTCGTGATCGGCTTCGCCGCCGGCGACATTCCGAAGATGCCGCTGAACCTCGCACTGCTGAAGGGCTGCGACATCCGCGGCGTGTTCTGGGGCGCCTGGACCCGGCTCAACCCGGCCAAGAATCGCGCCAATCTGGAGAAGCTCGTGAAGTGGACGGCGGAAGGCAAGATCTCCTCGCATGTCGACCGCACCTTCCCGCTGGCCCAGACCGCGGACGCGTTGAAGGTGCTCGCGGGACGTCAGGCGATGGGCAAGGTGATCTTGCATCCGTGATGGCGACTGCGCTGTCGCGATTACCCGCGCCATGACAGCTGAGTTCATGGCCTCCCATTCGCACACGGCCACCTGGTAAGGTCTCCTCAACCAGCGCGGGCAAAATTGAGGTGCATTCCACAACCTCGCCCGAATCAAACCCAAATATTTCCCGATTCGCCCCAACCGTCGTCGCTTTTTGGGCTGATTCAGGTTGCGATTTACCGGCTCCAGTTTGCTGGGCGCTCCTGGACAACAACAAAAAAACTGAAACCGGTATGCCCCGCGTCGTGTCAGTCTTGGGGAGCATCACCATGGAGACGACGGCGTTCCGTCCGTCCAGGGAATCGAGGGTATTCGATTCCGATCAAGCCGCATCACATCCGTCCACCGCATCGTACATCCGTGCGCGCGCCGCACGGATCGATCTGTCACCCGACGACCCAATTCCACTATTCCTGTCCGATCCGCGCGGTGCCCCGAACCCGGACGAATATACCTCGCTGGAGTTGCGTCCCCGGGTCAGAATTGTGCCGCGCGTTCTTGCGGTCGGTCTCGCAGCCGTTCTCGTGGCGTCCATCCTGGCAATTCTGGCCGCGCTGTTTCAGTCCGATCTTCGCGGCATCTTCGATGCCGGTGGCTCGGCAGTCGTCGCGCTGGAGCAGGCGGTCGCCTCCGCCAACCCGTCGGCCGTACCGCAGAGCCCGCGCAAGGATTCGGCGCGCGTGACCGAGCCGCGCCTGGCGAGCGCTGACGCGCAGGATCTTCCTGCACCGCCGAGCCGCGAGGAGATCGCGACCGCCTATCAGAGCGCGCTGCAAGCCCACACGCCTGTGCCTCAGCCCGCGCCGGTGGCGGCACCGCCTGCGCCCCCTCCGCCCGCCAGGACGCTCGACGCCGACACGCTGGCCGGGCTGATGACGCGCGCGAAGAGCCTGTTGGGAATCGGCGACATTGTTGCGGCCCGCCTGTTGCTCGAACGCGCCGCCAATGCACAGGATGCGGCAGCGGCGTTCCTGCTGGCGCAGACCTATGACCCGGCCGTGCTGGGCACTAGCGACGCGCGGCGCATCGCCGCTGACGCGACCGCCGCGCGCGACTGGTACCAAAAGGCCGCGGCACTCGGATCGGCGGAGGCGCGGCAGCGCCTCGCCCAGCTTCAGAACTAGACCGCTTCAAGGGAACATCATGCGTAACGCTTTGGGAATGGCGCTTGCCGCCATCATGACGATCTGTGCCTTCGCGGCGCGCGCCGATCAGACCGAATACGATCCCGCCAAGGTCTCTGACGGCCTGAAGGCCATCTTCCAGTTCGGCTCGACCTCGACCAAGCAGGCGCTGAACGCCAACACGGTCACGCTGATCACCGGCACGATCGGCGGCACCTATGTGCAATTCGGCGCCGACCTCGCTTCCGTGCTCGACGACGGCAACAAGATCCGCGTGCTGCCGATCGTCGGCCGCGGCTCGGTGCAAAGCGTCGCCGATATCCTGTTCCTGCAAGGTGTCGATCTCGGAATCGTGCGTGCCGACACGCTCGACTATCTCGAGCGCAAGGGTTTTGCCAAGGACATCAAGAAGCAGTTCACCTATGTCACCAAGCTCTACAATGAGGAGATGCAGGTGATCGCGCCAAGATCGGTCGCGACGCTCAAAGACCTCGAAGACAAGACGGTGAGCGTGGACCTACCGAACGGCGGCACCTTCGTCACGGCGCTCACCGTGTTCGAGCGGCTCGGGATCAAGGCGAAATTCGTCTATGTCGAGCAGCGCATCGCGATGGAGAAACTGAAGGCCGGCGAGATCGACGCCGTCATCGTGGTCGGCGGCAAGCCGTACAAGTCGGTCTCGACCTTCGGCAATGACGGCCGCTTCCATCTTGCGAAGGTCGACTATGCAAAGCCGCTGCAGAGCGACTATCTGCCAGCAACGCTGTCCGCCAAGGACTATCCGAACCTGATCAAGGAGGGCGAGAGCGTGGACACGATCGCGGTGCCTGCGGTGCTCGCGGCCTACAACTGGGCGCCCAACACCGAGCGCTATCGCAAGCTCGCGCTGTTCGTTGACGCGTTCTTCACCAAATTCCCCGCGCTCCAGAACCCGCCCTTCCATCCCAAGTGGAAGGAGGTCTCGCTCGCGGCGCCTTTGTCGGGCTGGAGCAGATTGCCGGTGGCGCAGCAATGGCTCGACCGGCACGGCGTCGAGCCGGTGACGCGCCAGCGCTTCGAAGCGTTCCTGAAGCAGAGCCCGGCGGCCGCGCAGGTGTCCGATGCGGACAAGGAGACGCTATTCAAGCAATTCCAGGCATGGGACGCGGAGAAGACGCGTGCGGGGGAAAAGAAGTAGTGGCGCCGTCACTCCTCCGCCTTATCCACCCCGCGCTTCAGCGCGGCACGGGCGGCCTCGCGGTGCTCGTTCGTGATGTGGCCGGCCACCATGCGGATCGCGGTGGCGAGCACGGCGGCGTCATCGGCGAAACCGAGGATCGGCATCACATCAGCGACGAAGTCGAATGGCAGGATGAAATAGGCGATCGCCCCCAGCAGCGAGGCCTGAACATGGCGCGGCGTCTGCCGGTCGAAGGCGCAGTAATAGGCCGCGAGCAGGTCTTCGGCGAACGGCAGTTGCGCGGCAACGCGCTTCAGCTTGCGCCAGAAGCGGCGGCGAACGCCCTCCCGGTCTTCCGCGAGCCGATCGGCGGGCTCAAAGCCGACGCTGTGTTCCGCAGCCATGCTCAAACTCCCCTTTCAGCCGGAGCGGCGGATCGCCGCGTCGCCTGCTGATCACAAGATGGGGATAAGGCCAAGCGCTGCAAGACGTCAGCCAGGTGTCAGCCGGCGATGGCGTTCATCGCCTTGGCCAGCTCGATATCGAGCGCAGTAACGCCGCCCGCGTCATGGGTCGACAGCACCACCTCGACCGTCTTGTAGACGTTGCGCCATTCGGGGTGGTGATCCATCTTCTCGGCGACCAGCGCCGCGCGAGTCATGAAGCCGAAGGCCTGGTTGAAATCCTTGAAGACGAAGGTCTTCCCGATGGCGTCGCGGTCGGACACCTCGCCCCAGCCTGGTAGTCCGCCGAGCGCCTGCTTGCGCGCCTCCGCCGATAGCCGCTCTACCATGATCGCCTCCGTCGTTCAGGGGAACTTTACCCTAACACCGTGTCGATGCCCGGGTTCATACGGGATTTCGTCCATTCCCGCTAACCATGAAGGAGATGTAACCCCGCCGGACAAGAAATTTGCTACAATTGCGGGCGTAAATCGCCGGCGAAGATGAAACTGAGCCTCAAGCGCCTGTTTGGGAGATCGATGACCGGGGGACTGAACCTGGCCGAAACGCCCTCTCCGCCTTCGCCGCGATCCGCGGCGCGGAAGACCGCGCTCGTGTCTCTGGCGCTCGTGCTTGCGATCGTCGGTGCGCTCGCCGGCGGTTACTACTTCGCGATGCGGCCGGTGACGCTGAAGATCGCGGTTGGTCCCGCCAGCAGCGATGACGTCAAGGTCGTGCAGGCGCTGACCCAGGCTTTCACGCAGAACAAGAGCCAGGTGCGGCTGCGCCCGATCCAGACGGACGGCGCCACCGCCAGCGCCAATGCCCTCGCGGAAGGCAAGGTCGATCTTGCCATCGTGCGCGGCGACCTCGATGTGCCGAAGAACGCGCAGGCGGTCGCGACGCTGCGCAAGAATGTCGTGGTGCTGTGGGCCGTAGCGGGCAAGGGCAAGAAGAAGGGCGCCAAGATCACCAAGGTGGCACAACTCGCCGGGCATCGCATCGGTGTCGTCGGCCGCACCCAGGCCAACGTCAACCTGCTCAAGGTGATCCTTCAGCAATACGGCGTCGATCCCGCCAAGGTCGAGATCGTGCAATTCCCGGCCAACGAGGTTGCCGAGGCGATCAAGGCCCAGAAGGCCGACGTCTACCTCGCGGCCGGCCCGGTCAACAGCAAGATCACGGCGGACGCGATCTCTGCATCGGTCAAAGAGGGCGGCACGCCGACTTTCCTCGCCATCGATTCCGCCGACGCGATCGCGCAGAACCACCCGGTCTACGAATCCGCGGAGATTCCAGCCGGCGCCTATGGCGGTTCACCCGACCGTCCGGACGACGAGGTCAAAACCATCAGCTTTGCGCACCACATCGTGGCGCGCAAAGCTGTGTCCGAAACCACCATCGCGGCATTCACGCGGCAGCTGTTCGCCGTGCGCCAGCAACTGGTGACGGAATTCCCGCTGGCGGCGAAGATCGAGACGCCCGACACCGACAAGGATGCGGTGATCCCCGTGCATCCCGGCGCCGCCGCCTTCGTTGACGGCGAGGAAAAGACGTTTCTCGACAAATACAGCGACTACATCTGGTGGAGCCTGATGGCGCTCTCCGCCATGGGCTCGATCGGCGCCTGGTTTGCCGGCTATCTGAAGAAGGACGAGCGCGACAACAACAGCCATTTGCGCGAACGCCTGCTCGACATGATCACGGCGGCCCGCAAGAGCGAGACGACCGAAGAGCTTGACCAGATGCAGGCCGAAGCCGATGTGATTTTGCGCGACACGCTGCGCTGCTTCGATCACGGTGCGATCGAGGAGGCCGCGCTCACCGCCTTCAACATCGCACTCGACCAATTCCATGCCGCCGTCGCCGACCGTAAGGCGGTGCTGTTCAGCCTGCCGCAGACCCCGCCACGCAGGGGCACGCAATTCAGAGCCGCCGGCAACGCGTAGCGCCTGCGCGTTATTGCTGCGTCACATTGTCTCAATATAGGGTCTGATTTCATCGTGGCGGCTGCCGCAAGGCACCCGTCCCTGGCGAAATCGGGACCGTCCATGAACATCACATTCTCACGCCGCCGTTTCCTCACTACCAGCGCCGGCGCGCTTGGCACGATCGCGATGCCTTATCTGTCGCGAGCGGCTGACCGGCCTGCGGTCACCCATGGCGTACAATCAGGCGACGTCACGGTCGACGGCGGCGTGGTATGGGCACGCACCGACCGGCCGGCTCAGATGCTGGTCGAGGTGGCGACGACGGAGTCGTTCAGGGACGCTCGCGCGCTGCCGCCGATCGCGGCGCTGCCCGAGAGCGACTTCACGGCCAAAATGCTGATCGAGAACCTGCCGAGCGGACAGGACATCTTCTATCGCGTGCGCTTCCGTGATCTCTCGCATAGCGCGGTCGAGGGCGAGCCGGTGACCGGCCGCTTCCGCACCGCGCCGGCCGACCGCCGCGATGTCAGCTTCGTCTGGGGTGGCGACGTCGCCGGCCAGGGCTGGGGCATCAACCCCGACGACGGCGGCATGTTCACCTTCGCCGCGATGCGCAAGCATCGTCCGGACTTCTTCCTGCACTCGGGCGATACGATCTACGCCGACAGCCTCGTCCAATCCGAGGTGAAGCTCGCCGACGGCAAGATCTGGAAGAACGTCACGATCCCCGAGAAGGCCAAGGTCGCGGAGACGCTCGACGAGTACCGCGCCGCGCACAAATACAATCTGACCGACGACAACCTCCGCGGCTTCAATGCCGACGTGCCGATCTTCGTGCAGTGGGATGACCACGAGGTCACCAACAACTGGTCGCTGTCGAAGGAGTTGCCGGCGTCATACAAAGTCCGCGACATCACGCTGCTCGCCGCGCGCGCCTCGCGCGCCTTCCACGAGATGTATCCGATGCGCGAGAGCATCACTGAGCCGGGCCGGATCTATCGCCAGATCTCCTACGGCCCGCATCTCGACGTGTTCGTGCTCGACGAGCGCAGCTATCGCGGCGCGAACGGCGCCAATCTGGAAACGGAATACGGACCGGCCAGCCACTTCCTCGGACCCGACCAGATCGCCTGGCTCAAGCGCGGCCTGTTGAATTCGCGCGCGACCTGGAAGGTGATCGCCTCAGACATGCCGCTCAGTCTCATCGTCGCGGACACGCCGAAAGGCGGATCGGAAGCGATTGCGCAAGGCGACGGCCCGGTACGCGGCCGCGAGTTCGAGATCGCGGACATCCTTCGCTTCATCAAGATGGCGCCGATCAGCAACACGGTGTGGCTGACCGCGGACGTACACTACGCCGCCGCGCATTATTACGATCCGAACAAGGCGCAATTCCAGGATTTCGAGCCGTTCTGGGAGTTCGTCTCGGGTCCGCTGCATGCGGGCACTTTCGGTCCGAACGCGCTCGACAACACCTTTGGGCCGGAGGTGCGCTTCGTCAAGGCACCCGGCAAGGACAGCCAGAACCTGCCGCCGTCTGCCGGGATGCAGTTCTTCGGCCACGTCAAGATCGACGGCGCCTCCGGCCAGATGACGGTGACCTTGCGCGACCGGGCCGACGTGGCGCTGTGGTCGACCACGCTCGACCCGAAATCTGCCTGAACCTCAGCGATCGCGCGTCCGCAGCGCAGCCTCCAGCGCCTCGCTCGAGCACGGCTTTTGCAGCCGCGGCCGCGCCGCAAATTCGGGCGGAATCCGCGTTTCGGCACCATAGCCGGTGACGAAGACGAATGGGACGTTCAGCGCCACCAGTCGCTCGGCGATCGCAAAGCTCTTCTCGCGGTTCAGCTCGACGTCGAGCAGGGCGAAATCGGGAGCACCTTTCGCGATCGCGTCCAGCGCCTGCGTCACCGACCCGGCGGTGCGCACGTGCCTCACGCCAAACCCGAGCAGACGGTCCTCGAAATCGATTGCAATGATCGGATCGTCCTCGACGACCAGGACGTCGGCAGGATATGGGAAGCCATCGGGAAGTGCGGGTGCCATGATCGCATCTTGGAGCGAGAGGTTTTTCTGATCAGGACAGCCGCGCCACAACGCCTGCGCCCAGCGCATCGGAGGGTTCCCGGAACGAAACCACCACATCACAGTTCTTCCGTCTGTCCACTTGTGCACACAGGAAACGGACGGAACCCGGTATTGTGGAAAGGTATTGTGGAAAAGAGCACGGGGGGTTCACGATGGATGCGCGTATCGGCAGTACAAGCGAGGTCGACAGCCGGCCGATCAACAATCTGTTGCGGCGCCTGAGCCCGGCGGATTACGCCCTGCTCGCGCCGCACGTCACCATCGAGGACTGCGCGGCCGGCGAACTGCTCTACAATCCCGGCGATGACGTGCAGGTCGTCCACTTCCCCTGCGGACCTTCGCTTGCGACCTTTCTCGTCCCTAACGAGGATGGCCGCGACGTCGAGACCATCCTGGTCGGTCGTGAAGGCGCGGTGGGCGGCATCGTCAGCGAGGGATTTCTGCCGGCCTATACCCGCATCTGCGTGAAGTTCGGCGGCCCATTTTCGCGCATTCACGTCGGCAAACTGGAAGCAGCCAAGACGCGTTCGCCGTCGCTGCGCAACATCTTCGCCCGCTATGCCGATTGCATGCTGGCGCAGATCTTCCAGTCGACCGCCTGCAACGCCATCCACTCGATCGAGCAGCGCACGGCCAAATGGATCTTGGCGGCGATGGAGCGAACCGGCGGCGAAAGCAGCGTGCCGCTGACGCATGAGCAGCTTGCGACATTGCTCGGAGTGGGACGCAGCTATGCGAGCCGCGTGCTCCAATCGTTCAAAGCCGAAGGCGTGCTCGACACGAGGCGCGGCTCAATTCTCGTCCGCAGCCGCGACGGCCTGCGCCTGCGCGCCTGCCTCTGCAACGATGCAGTGAAGCTGCACTTCGAGGAAGTGTTGCGAGGCGTCTATCCAACGGAGGAGCGGGAGGCCGGATAGCGGACCTAATCTCGCCTCTTCCTTCTCCCTTGTGAAGGCAGTGCACATGGGAGAGGACATGCGCGCTCCTCTGGCGTGATCGTGCTATACTCTCCGCCGCATGAGTGGGGCTTTCCTTCATACGGTCTTCGATATTGCAGCATGGCTGGCGGCGGCAGCTGCCGTCTACTGGCTGTCGCGACAGGGCTTGCGGTTTCCTGCGCAATCCTTCGAAATGTCCTACATCGCCGCCCTGGTGTTCGGCGCAGGCGTCGGCGCCTACCTGTTCGGGTCGGCCAATCTGTGGCTGTCGGGCCAGAGCGGCGTTGCGCGCTCGGTCGAGGGTGCGCTCGCCGGCGGCATCGTGGCGATCGAGCTCTACAAATGGTCCGCAGGCATCACGGTGCGAACCGGCGCCCGTTTTGCCCTGCCGCTGGCGCTCGGCATCGCAATCGGCCGGATCGGCTGCTACTTCGCGGGCCTCGACGATTTCACCTACGGCACGCCCACGGCGCTGCCCTTCGGCCATGATTTCGGCGACGGCCTCCTTCGCCACCCGGTGCAGCTCTATGAGAGCACCGCCATGGGCGTGTTCGCGCTTCTCTATGTGCTGGCAGTCTTGAACCGAAACCGGTTTGTGGTCACCAATGGTTTCTACCTGGTGCTCGTCTACTATGGAGCGCAGCGCTTCCTGTGGGAATTCCTCAAGCCCTATGGCACGCTGATCGGCCCCTTCACGCTGTTTCACCTGCTGTCGCTGTCCATCCTGCTCTACGCCGCATTCATGCTGACGACGGCGCCCAAAGCGAGATCCCTGCATGAACGCGCCGTTGCGTAGGTCGCGTCCCTATATCTTCTGGGGCCAGACCCAGTCCCTTTGCGAGACCTGCCTGAAGCTGGTGCCGACCAAGATCCAGATTCTCGGCAACGAGGTCTGGTACGAAAAACGCTGCAAGCAGCATGGCGTCCAATCAACGCTGGTGTCGACGGACGCGGCCTATTGGCGTCTGTGCAAGGATTTCATCAAGCCTGGTGATCGGCCGCTGCAATTCCAGCAGCGTACGGAATTCGGCTGCCCCTATGATTGCGGCCTGTGCGCCGACCACGAGCAGCATTCCTGCCTGGCGCTGATCGAGATCACCGAGCACTGCAATCTCACCTGCCCAGTGTGCTTTGCCGAATCCTCGCCGGCGCGGACGCGGTTCACACCGCTCGCAACGGTCGAGAGGATGCTGGATGCGCTGGTCGCGAGCGAGGGCGAGCCCGACCTGGTGCAGATTTCCGGCGGCGAGCCGACGCTGCATCCGGATTTCTTCGAGATCCTTGACGCCGTGCGCGCCCGCCCGATCCGCCACGTCATGATCAACACCAACGGCCTGCGCATCGCCCGCGAGAAGAATTTCGTGGCGCGGCTCGCCGAGAACAAGCGCGGGCTGGAGGTCTATCTCCAGTTCGATTCGCTGCAGCGCGAGCCGCTGATCAATCTGCGCGGCGCGGACCTTCGAAAAATCCGCCAGCAGGCGCTGGAGAATCTCGAGCATTATGGCGTATCGACCACGCTGGTCGCAACCATCAAGCGCGGCGTCAACGATGCGGAGATCGGCGACATCGTTCGCCACGCGCTCACCTGGAAATGCGTGCGCGGGGTCACGCTGCAGCCGGTGCAAGACGCCGGCCGTAACGAGAATTTCGACAAGAACACCGACCGCATCATGCTGTCGGAAATCCGCAAGCGCGTGATCGAGACCGACGTGTTCGGCGACAAGGACATGATCCCGCTGCCCTGCAATCCCGAAAGCATCTCGATCGGCTATGGCCTGCGCAACGGCGAGAAGGTGCTGCCGCTGACCTCGCTGATCCCGCAGGAGCAGCTCGTCGCGGTCATGCCCAACACGATCAGCCCGGAGAAATATCCGGTGCTGAAGGAGAAGTTTATTGACCTCTTCTCGCTGTCGTCGGGCCCGCTCAACACCCCCGAACGCGTCTGCGAACTGCTATGTTGCCTGCCGAGCTTTCAGGTGCCGGAAGGGCTCACTTACGAGAACGTGTTCCGCGTCACCATCGTGCAGTTTCTCGATCGCTTCAATTTCCGCGTCGGCAACGTCAAGCGCAGCTGCATCCATTTCGTGACGGAGCAAGGCTCGATCATTCCGTTTGACACCTACAATCTGTTCTACCGCAACGGAAAGATCGACGGCATTCGCGCGGCTCTCGCTGCACAGGCGACCGAAGGAGCCTTGCAAGCATGAGCATCAGCGACATACCGCCGCCGGGACTGCCTCCTGCCCCGGCGAACAAACGCGGCGGCTGCCTGACCGCCCTCATGGCGATCTTCGGGCTGGTCATGCTGCTGCCGGGTGTCTGCGCCCTGCTCTTTGGCGGAATGTCGGTGGTCGAGGACGGCCGGATCGCCTCCGACATCGCGCCACTGGTCTTCCTGGGACTGGTCGTGGGGATCGGCGGCGTTGCCCTGATCTGGGCGGCGATCAAGGGGCGGCGCGCTTAAGGCCGCTATTCGCCTAACCCCCGGAGATTCCCGGACAAAATTCAGTCAACCAACGGCCAAAGTACACATTGTTTTTTGGCTGTTTTTGCATATATTGCGCCGCAACGCGTAGGGCGCCCGGTCTGATATGGCCGGGCTTCCCTTTTGGGCGGCGAGCGCCCGTTTCCAGTCTTTCAGCGTTGTTTCGAGAAGAGGTCCCGGTCCGACCGGCGAGATCGCGCTTAACCCATTGTTCGAACGCAAAGAAGCTCACTCATGAACCTCCGCAACGTTGCCATTATCGCCCACGTCGACCACGGCAAGACGACCCTGGTCGACCGCCTCCTCCAGCAGTCCGGCACGTTCCGCGAGAACCAGAAGGTGACCGAACGCGCCATGGACTCCAACGATCTGGAGCGCGAGCGCGGCATCACCATTCTGGCCAAGGCGGCCTCGGTGCAGTGGAAAGACACCCGCGTCAACATCGTCGATACCCCCGGCCACGCCGATTTCGGCGGCGAGGTCGAGCGCATCCTGAACATGGTAGACGGCGCGCTGGTGCTGGTGGACGCCGCCGAAGGCCCGCTGCCGCAGACCAAGTTCGTGGTGTCCAAGGCACTCAAGGTCGGCCTGAAGCCGATCGTCGTCATCAACAAGGTCGACCGTCCCGACGCGCGCCCGACCGAGGTCATCAACGAGGTGTTCGACCTGTTCGCAGCACTCGATGCCAGCGAGGAGCAGCTCGACTTCCCGATCCTCTACGGGTCGGCCAAGCAGGGCTGGATGGCCGAAAGCCCGGAGGGTCCGAAGGACAAGGGCATGGAGCCGTTGTTCGACCTGATCCTGCGCCACGTCGCGCCGCCGAAGGTCGAGGAAGGTCCGTTCAAGATGATCGGCACCATCCTGGAAGCCAACCCCTATCTCGGCCGTATCATCACCGGCCGCATCTCCTCCGGCGTGCTCAAGCCGAACCAGCAGGTCAAGGTGCTCAATGCCGACGGCAAGCTGGTCGAGTCCGGGCGCATCACCAAGATCCTGGCGTTCCGCGGCCTCGAGCGCACGCCGCTCGATGAAGCCGAAGCCGGCGACATCGTTGCGATTGCGGGCCTGACCAAGGGCACCGTCGCCGACACGTTCTGCGATCCGACCGTGGAAGTGCCGCTGCCGGCCCAGCCGATCGACCCGCCGACCGTGTCGATGTCATTCATCGTCAATAACTCCCCGCTCGCCGGCACCGAAGGCGACAAGGTGACGAGCCGCATGATCCGCGACCGTCTCTTGCGCGAGGCCGAAGGCAACGTTGCGCTGCGCGTCGTCGAAGCCGCCGACAAGGACGCGATGGAAGTCTCGGGCCGCGGCGAATTGCAGCTCGCCATCCTGATCGAGACCATGCGCCGCGAGGGCTTTGAGCTCTCGGTGTCGCGCCCGCGCGTCGTGTTCCAGAAGGACGAAGCCACCGGTGCCACCATGGAGCCGATCGAGGAGGTCGTGATTGACGTCGACGAAGAGCATTCCGGCGTCGTCGTGCAGAAGATGAGCGAGCGCAAGGCCGAGCTGATCGAGATGAAGCCCTCCGGCGGCAACCGCCTGCGTCTGGTGTTCTACGCGCCGACCCGTGGCCTGATCGGCTACCAGGGCGAACTTCTGACCGACACCCGCGGCACCGCGATCATGAACCGCCTGTTCCACGGCTATGCCCCTTACAAGGGCGAGATCCAGGGCCGCCGCAACGGCGTCCTGATCTCCAACGACCAGGGCGAGGCGGTCGCCTACGCCATGTTCAAGCTGGAAGACCGCGGGCCGATGATGATCGAGCCGAGCTGGAAGGTCTATCGCGGCATGATCGTCGGCGAGCATACCCGCGACAACGATCTCGAGATCAACGTGCTCAAGGGCAAGCAGCTCACCAACATCCGCACGACCTCCAAGGACGAAGCGGTGCGCCTGACCCCGCCGATCCGCATGACCCTGGAAAAGGCGCTCGCTTATATCGAGGACGACGAGCTCGTCGAGGTCACCCCGAAGTCGATCCGCCTGCGTAAGAAGCATCTCGACCCGAACGAGCGCAAGCGTGCGGAAAAGGCCAAGGAAGCGGTGGCGTAAAGCCCACTCTCGCGTGCCCCGGACGCAGCGCAGCGCACCAGCGATGCGGTGCAGAGCCGGGGCCCAGCACTCTCGTTTCGTTTACCCGTCGACTTGGGTCCCGGTTCTGCGCAGCAGCGCAGGCGCTGCAGCGCGTCCGGGACACGAGAGCTGCATACCTGGCCGGCTTCAGGACAATTGGCGAACGTGCTAGAGCCTGCCCATGACCTCCCTTCCCTCCTCCGCCGACGTCGCGATCATCGGCGCGGGTGCCGCCGGCCTTGGCGCCGCGCATGCGCTGCATGGCTCCGCCCTCTCCGTGATCGTGCTGGAGGCGCGTAACCGGCTCGGCGGCCGCGCCTGGACCGTGCAGGCCTCGCCTGACGTGACCTTCGACGTCGGCTGCGGCTGGCTGCACTCGGCCGACAAGAATTCCTTCGTTGCGATTGCCCGCCAGCTCGGCTTCGAGATCAACACGGATCTGCCGCCTTGGGGCGATCGCGCTTATGGCGACGCCTTTCCGGAAGCCGAGCGCATCGCCTTCGCAGACGCGATCGACGAATTCTACGAACGCGCCTGGGAGGCCGCGGAAAGCGGCGAGGACGCGCCGGCCTCCTGCTATCTCGAGCCTGGCAACCGCTGGAATCCGATGATCGACGCGGTCTCGACTTATGTGAACGGGTGCGAACTCGATCAAGTCTCGATCCTCGACATGGAGCGCTACGAGGACACGTATTTCAATTGGCGCGTGCGAGCCGGATATGGAACGCTGATCGCGGCCTATGGCGCGCCGTGTCCGGTCGCGCTCAGCTGCAACGTCACGCTGGTCGATCACTCCGGTCAGCGCATCCGGCTCCAGACCTCGCAGGGCACGATGACCGTGAACAAGGTGATCGTCACCGTCCCGACCAATCTGATTGCCGATGAGGCGATCCGCTTTTCCCCGCCGCTTCCCGCCAAGCTCCATGCCGCACGGGGCCTGCCGCTCGGTGTCAACGACAAGGTGACACTGGCGCTCGCGGATGCTGAAGCCTTTCCGACCGAGGGAAACCTGCGCGGCGCCACCATGCGCACCGCGATGGGCACCTATCACATCCGCCCATTCGGGCAGCCCTGCATCGATGGCTTCTTCGGCGGCAGCTTTGCGCGTCAATTGGAAGATGCCGGCGAGGGCGCCTTCGCCGCCCATAGCATCGACGAGATTGCAGGCTTTCTCGGCAACGACATCCGCCGCAAGCTAAAATCCCTGCGCGAGTCGCGCTGGGCGCACGATCCTTTCGCCCGCGGCTCCTATTCGCACGCGCTGCCGGGTCACGCCGGCGATCGCGCCGTGCTGGCCGCGCCGGTTGATGGCCGGCTGTTCTTCGCGGGCGAGGCAACCTCGCCAAATTTCTTCTCGACAGCGCATGGCGCGCGCGACAGCGGCGAGCGAGCGGCCAGGGAAGTGTTGGCGGCCCTTGGCAGGCCATGACCGCAAGCTCCGTCGTTGCGAGCGCGGCGAAGCATCCAGGGTCTTTCTGCGGAGAGATTCTGGATCGCTTCGTGACTTCGCTCCTCGCAATGACGAGGATACTAGTCGATCACCCGCGCCCGTAATCGGCATCGGGCACAAAACAGGCATCGTCCTTGCCGAAGATGCGATAGCGGCTGCGTGCGACGAGGCTGTACACGGGATCCCGCAGCGGCCTCGGCACGGCGAACAGCCGGCGCACCCATTCCCAGCCGGGGAGCTGAGACCGCACCGTCAGCGCGGCATCGGACTTCATGAACACCTCGCCGCCGTGGATCACTGCATTGGTATCGGGATCGTGCGGATCGATCCCGAACGTGCGCGCGAGCCGCGCCCCATAATCCGACTGGACCGGCGTGAAGCGAAACCGCTTCGCCGTATCGCGGGCGGCGACGAAGCGGACCCAGCGCGAGCAGAAAATGCACACGCCATCGAACAGGATCACATCGTCGTCGGGCCATTCAGGCATCAGCGATTGTCCCATGGCTTCTTGGCCGCCACCGGCCTGCCCTGGTTCAGCGCGCGCGCGAGCTCGCCGGTTGCGGCTTTGACGCCGGCCTCGGTTTCGATCATCCAATGACCCTCGCTGCCGACGGCCGGCAGGATACGAAAGTCGAGCTTGTCGCCACCGCCGCCAAACGCCTCAGCCAGTCTTTGAGAAAATGCCGGAGCGAAGTAACTGTCGTTGGCGGCAACGAGCCACGTGACGGGGATGCGCGCGGTCTTGCCGAATTCGGCGGCGGCCGCAAGGAGCGTATGCGGCGCGCAGATCCTGTTCGGCTCATCATTGGCATGGCCGCCGCGCCCTGGCGCGAATGCAATGATGACGGAAACCGCCTTCGGCTCGGCGCTGGCGAGTGCCAGCGCGCCCCAGCCGCCGGCGGAATGGCCGATCACCGTTGCAGCGTCCTTGCGAATGAATTCCTGCTTTCGCAAATAGTCCAGCGCGAGCCGGATTTCGTCGGCCGTTGCGCGGGCCGATCGCGCGTAGTCCGCTTCGTCGCAGCCGCCCTGGTCTTCGACATAGTGGCCGCCGGTCGCGCCGTGACCGAGCCGTTCCGGCACCAGCACGGCAAAGCCGTGCGCGACGAGATACGCCGTGAGCGCGCGATATTCCGGTCGCGGCATTTGCGCGCGACGCAAGCCATTCTGCGTCGAGGCGTGGGCGATGACCGCGAGCCGGAACGGGCCGGCGCCGACAGGGCGAAACAGCAGCGCATGCGCGGCAATGCTGGTATCCGGCGACGGCACGCGCCACTGTTGCCGGCGAAACGGTTCGCCCTCCTCTCCGGAGGGGCCAAACGTGGTCTGAGCGCACAGAGGTGACGCAGTCAGCACGGCCAGCAAACACAGAAGCGCAGGGGTGATGAGGAGCCGCATGAATTGCCAGAGGAGGCGGACACCGACAGCGATGTCACACGAAAGCGCGATGAGATGAAGACGAATGATCATCGCGCTTTAGACTATTGTTTGAGCATAATCTTTTCGGAAAACCGCTCCACACTTTTCCGGATCATGCTCCAGGAGGAACGAATCACTCCGGCCAGACTTTTTGCGCAGCCATCGCATTCATTAGGCGCCGCAGGCGAGTTTTGCACCGGCGCATGGCAGGCCGATCCCGTTCTGAACGGCGGCTTGTCCTCTTTCGGTACAACATGGTTAAAAACTGATGCAGAAAGTCCACAGGTTAACCGATAATTAACGATAGGTCTTGCCGCCGGCGCGGCGACTTGGTTTGATCGCGTCCATGAGCACAACCCTGATCGAAGTCCGGCCGGCCAAAGCCGCAGATGCAACTGCGGTGGCGTCGACCCATGACGAAGCCTGGCGCTCGGCCTATCAGGGCATCATTCCCGGCGCCGAGTTGGAGAAGCTGATCAACCGCCGCGGTCCGCAATGGTGGGACAGTGCGATCCGCAAGGGCAGCCGCGTCAGCGTGCTGGTGTTCGGCGACAAGATCGCAGGCTACGCCAATTATGGCCGCAACCGTGCCCGCAGCTTGCATTTCGACGGCGAGATCTACGAACTCTATCTGCGTCCTGAATTCCAGGGCCTCGGCTTCGGCCGCCGCCTGTTCGCCGCCGCCCGCCGCGACCTGATGCAGAGCGGCCTGAAAAGCATGGTGGTGTGGGCGCTGTCGGACAACGATCCGGCCACCGAGTTCTACCGTGCCCTAGGCGGCCGCATGGTGGCACGCTCCTCGGAGCGGTTCGGGCCGAAGTCGCTCGACAAGGTTGCCTTCGCCTGGACCAATTGAGCTGCTGAAACCTGAATCGGCAGCGTTTCCATCCGTCGATACCGTTGCCACTTGGGCCGGTGATCGCCGGATTCATTATTTCACAAAAACGCGATGGATCAGCGGGCCAAGCCCGCGTATGACAGCGCCAAAATCGCTGCCGGGCGCGATGTCACCTCGGCAACAACGGAGCCTTGAATGCGTATCGATGCGGTCTCGATCGGGAAAAACGTACCACATGACGTCAATGTCATCATCGAGGTCCCCGTGGGCGGCGAACCGATCAAATACGAGATGGACAAGGAGGCCGGCACGCTCGTGGTCGACCGCTTCCTCTACACGCCGATGCGTTACCCCGGGAACTACGGCTTCATCCCGCACACCTTGTCGGATGATGGCGATCCCTGTGACGTCCTGATCATCAACACCCGCGCCATCATTCCCGGCGCCGTCATGAGCGTGCGGCCGGTCGGCGTGCTGTTCATGGAAGACGAAGCCGGCGGCGACGAAAAGATCTTGGCGGTGCCGTCGTCGAAGCTGACGCAGCGCTACGATAAGGTGAAGAGCTACTCTGACCTGCCTGACATCACGCTCCAGCAGATCCAGCACTTCTTCGAGCACTACAAGGATCTTGAGAAGGGCAAGTGGGTGAAAATCCTGCGCTGGGGCGGCCCCGAGGACGCGCACAAGCTGATTCTCGAAGGCATTGAGCGCGAGAAGAAAAAGAAGAAGTAACGAAATAACCGTCGTTCCGGGGCGCGCGAAGAGCGAACCCGGAATCCAGAAGTGTGTGGCCCGAAATTCCGGGTTCGCTCTTCGAGCCGCCCCGGAGACGACAACCTACACCGCCGGCTTCGGCAGCCCTGTGATCGCGCAGGCGGCACGGAGCGTATTCACCAGCAGACAGGCGACCGTCATCTGGCCGACGCCGCCCGGCACCGGCGTAATCGCGCCGGCAACCCCAAGCGCTTCCTGATAGGCAACGTCGCCGACGAGGCGGGTCTTGCCGTCTTGTTTGGGGATGCGGTTGATGCCGACGTCGATCACGGTCGCGCCCGGCTTTAGCCAGTCGCCGCGCACCATCTCCGGCTTGCCGACAGCGGCATAGACGAGGTCGGCGCGCTTCACGAGGGCAGGCAGATCGCGCGAGCGCGAATGCGCGATCGTGACCGTGGCGTTCTCGTTCAGCAGCAACTGCACCAGCGGACGGCCGACCAGGTTGGAGCGGCCGATGACGATAGCGTTCATGCCTTCGAGCGAAGCGTGCACGCTTTTGGTCAGGATGATGCAGCCCAGCGGCGTGCAGGGCGACAGCGCCTCAAAACCGCCGGCGAGCCGGCCGGCATTGCTCGGATTCAGGCCATCGACATCCTTGGCGGGATCGATGGCGTTGATCACGGCCTCGGTGTTCAGCCCCTTCGGCAGCGGCAGTTGCACCAGAATGCCGTGCACGGCCGGATCGCGGTTGAGCTTTGCGACGAGCGCCAAGAGGTCTGCTTGCGAAACGTCGGCCGGCAGCTTGTGCTCGAACGAGGCCATGCCGGCGCCTTGCGTCTGGGTGTGCTTGGAGCGGACATAGACCTCGCTGGCAGGGTCGTTGCCGACCAGCACCACCGCAAGGCCCGGCACCAGATTGTGCTCGCGCTTGACGCGGGCGACCTCCTCGGCGACGCGGCCGCGAAGTTCCGCGGCAATGACTTTTCCATCGATGATTTTAGCGGTCATGTCAGTTCCCATGGTCTATCGATTTGACGAAAGCGAGCTGACGCAAGGCTTCGCCGAGCCCTGCCGAATCGCCCTCGATCGCGATCTGCTTCAGCCGCGAGCTCGCCCCGGATAAAAGCCTGACGTTGGCCTTGGGCACACCAAGCGATTTCGCCAGCAGGACCAAGACCGACTTGTTGGCCTCGCCACCATCGGCAATGGCGCGTACCCGCACCTTGAGCACGCTGCGGCCGTCGGAGAGCTGCTCGATCCCGTCGATGTCGTCGCGGCCGCCGCGCGGCGTCACCCGCACCGCGATGCTGATTCCTGTGCCGGAGGGACGCCAGGGTTCTTTGGCAACCAAGGCGCTCCAGCCTGCCTAGATCACGTTCGGGTAGATGTAATACAGGATCACCCGCTCGATAAACATGATCAGCAGGATCAGGATGATCGGCGAGATGTCGAGGCCGCCGAGACTGGGCAGGAAATTGCGAATAGGTGCCAGCAAGGGCTCGGTGATGCGGTACAGGAACTCCGCCACCGCCGAGACGAACTGGTTGCGGGTGTTCACCACGTTGAAGGCGATCAGCCAGGACAGGATCGCGGACGCGATCAGCAGCCAGACGTAGAGATCGAGCACGATGATGACGATGTCGAGAACGGCACGCATGGTTTTTGAAAACTCTGGCTCCGGTCGGGATTGACGCCGTTGGCTTGATATCGGTTCCCCCCGACCCAAACAAGGGAAGTCGGCGCCCGGATGGCTAAAACCGGGTTATAGCCGTCCTTGACTTGACCTTGGCGGGGACTTAAATGGCGCCCGGTTGTCGGCCGCATTCACCAGAGCGGCCAGCAAAGGGGCCATAGCTCAGCTGGGAGAGCGCGTCGTTCGCAATGACGAGGTCGGCGGTTCGATCCCGCCTGGCTCCACCACGCTTCGCCCTTCGGGCTCCGCGTGGCGCAGCCACGTCGGGGCCGCAAGGGCGAAGCGTGGTGTCCGGCGAAGCCCAAAGGGCGAAGATGGACTGCTCGAAGCTCCTGCCCCTATTTCCCCGTAAACCGCGGTGGCCGCTTCTCGATGAAGCTTGCGACTCCTTCCCGGAAATCGCTGCCGTTCAGCGCCACCATCATCTCTCGGTTGGCTTCGATCGTCGCCTCGGCCAGCGTGTGGAACGGCACCTCGTATAGCTGCCGCTTGATCACCGCCATCGCGCTCGGTGAGACGAAATCGGCGAGGTCTCGGGCATAGGCATAGGTCTCCTCGCGCAGTTTCTCCGGCGAGCAGATCCGGTTCACCAGCCCGATCCGCAGCGCTTCCGCGCTCGGCACGCGCCGGGCCGAAAGCAACAGGTCCAGCGCGTTGGCATGACCGACGATGCGCGGCAGCATCCAGCTGATGCCGTGCTCGGCGATCAGACCGCGCCGCGCGAAGGCGGTCGTGAACACCGTGTTGTCGGCGGCAAAGCGCAGATCGCAATAGAGCGCGTGGACGAGGCCAATGCCCGCGGTCGCGCCGTTGAGCATGGCAATGATCGGCTTCTTGATCGATGGGTAATAGCCGTAGCGCGTCTGCCAATCCGGCCGGCGGTTCATGTCAAAGGGCGGCAGGTTCGAGGCGCGTCTGACGTCATCGGGGTCGAGCCCTTTCAGCGCATCCATGTCGGCGCCGGCGCAGAAGGCGCGGCCCGCACCAGTGAGCACGATGACGCGGACCTTGTCGTCGATGCTTGACGCTTCCATCGCGTGACGCACGTCGCGCTCCATGATCGGCGTCCAAGCGTTCATGCGATCCGGGCGATTGAGCGTGATGGTTGCGATCTTGTCGCTCACTTCATAGAGAATGTGCTCGTAGGCCATGGCGCTCTCCCTTTGCCGGCGCGTTCGTGTGCGCTCGTTGACAGAGAGCCTAGCATATTCAGGGGAGAGGCAAGGGCTTCGGGCGAAGGCGCGATCACTCGGCGGCTTGCGCAAGCGCCGGCCGGCGCGCCAGCCAGCCATCGATGAAGTGATCGAGCCAGGCGCGTTCCGCGGCGTCGTAGACGGCACGATCTGCAAAATGATGATGCCGCTGCCGCGCACCCGGCGCGCTGAAGCCATCATAGCCGCGCGTGGTCCAGCGACACATCATCGCGTAGGTCACGTCTGGATGAAACTGCACACCGAAGGCATTGCCCGTACGGAACGCCTGCACCGGAAAATCATCGCCCTCGGCGAGCAGCTCGGCGCTGACCGGAAGATCAAATCCTTCGCGATGCCAGTGGTAGACTTGCCCCGGCCAGTGCGGGCAGAGCGCATGTCCCGCGGCAGTGGGCCTGATCGGGTAGTACCCGATCTGGGCCAGCGCCTCCGCATGAGGCGCGACGTGGGCCCCGAGCTGCATCGCCAGCATCTGTGCACCTAAGCAGACGCCGAGGAACGGCCGCTGCTCGCGGAGCGGAATTTCGATCCAGTCGATCTCGCGGCGGATGTAGTCATCGGGATCGTTGACGCTCATGGGGCCGCCGAAGATCACGACGCCGGCATGCTGATCGAGCGTCTCGGGCAGGGCATCGCCGAAGCGCGGTCGCCGGATGTCGAGACGATGGCCGAGCGCGCGCAGGGCATTGCCGATTCGGCCGGGGGTCGAGGATTCCTGATGCAGGACGATCAGAACCGGGAGCCGGGCTTCGGAGACGAAGGCGGCCGCGCCAGGCGTCCTCGTTCGGAGGGGCACCAATTCTGCGCGACGAAACCTGTCCGTCCGGAACGACATGGCCTCTGCGAGTGCTATCGGTTCAGACCGCCAGCATAGCTAAGCGATGGTTAACATCGTGTGAGTTCGCGCACACACCGAGATCAAAGCAAGCTCCGGGCCACTACGGACGCCTCAGGCCTTCTCTAGGATCTGCGCCTCTGGAATCGGCTGGTCGCGGCCAAGATGAAGCCGCGCGGGAAGAAACGCAGCGCCAACGGCACAATCTTGATGCCCAGACCAGGCAGCACTGCCCGTTTGTTGGCCATCAGACCGCGATACGCATCGCGGGCCACCTCGGCGGCAGAGACGTTGAGAACCGCCGTATCATGTTGGGATCCGACTCCGGCGCGAGCCTGGAATTCGGTTGGCACCGGGCCCGGGCAAAGCACGGTGACGCGGACGCCGCGCGGTGCAAGCTCCGCCCGCAGCGCTTCGGTGAAGGAGATGACATAGGCCTTTGAGGCGTAGTAGACGGCCATGCCGGGGCCAGGCAGAAAGCCGGCGACAGATCCGACATTGAGAAGACCGCCCCTGTTCTTGATGAGCTGATCGGCAAAGCGCAGCGACAGATCCGTCAGGGCCCGGACATTGACATCGACGATGCCGAGCTGCTCGACGCGATCGCGCTCGATCGCATCACCGAACACGCCGAAACCGGCATTGTTGACGAGATGATCGAGTTCGACACCTTCGGCGGCAAGCGCTGCCGCGATCTTGTCGCCGGCATCCGCTTCCTCGAGATCGCAGGCGATCACGATCGGTTTCTTGCCGCCCTTGGCGGCCAGCTCCGCGGCAAGCGCTTCCAACCGGCCCGCCCGTCGCCCGGTCAATGCGAGGCGATGCCCGTTGGCGGCAAACACGCGCGCCAGCTCCATGCCGATACCCGCCGAGGCACCGGTAATCAGCGTCACCCGCTCAGTCACGATCGAAGTCTCTTGAATTCAAGTTTTTGGCCCCGCAATGGTGGAACGAGAGCATAGGCCACGCGCGACATGCAAGCTGCGCTGCCAGCATGGCCGCTTGAGCAGAACGACAAGCCGCCTTGAAAAACCTTTGATTTGCAGGCGAATTCGGCGCAGGCGGCGGATAAATTAAAGTTTCGTCATGTCTCCGCGCAGGCCGCCATCAGTCGAGGCCAGAGCCGTCAGCCGCGACCGCGCTGTCCTTGACCTGACCACCGGCTCGGTCCGCGACCGCGTGCTTCAGGTCGATCCGGTCGCGCTGCGAAATCCCGAGCAGATCAGAGGCGCGCCAGACGACGTTGTCCTCGAACTCGCTGACCTGGCCGTCTGCATAGACCAGTTCCCACATCATCCGCACAATGCGCTTGCGACCCTCTTCGTCGAGCGAGCGCATGATCACGCTGGTGAAATGATAGAGATCGACCGCCTCGCCCTCGACCTCGGTGGCGTCGGCGATCAGCCGGTCCGCAGTGCCGCGATCCAGCCCAAAGTGGCTTTCGATCAGGCTATGCAGTTTACGTTGCTCGGCTGCGCTCGGCTGACCGTCCAGCGAGACCACGTGAATCAGCAGCGCCGTGGCCGCCAGCCGATAGTCGCTGTCGCCGAATGCGCGAGTCTGGTCGTGGGGAGCAACAATGTCGGCGATGAATTGGCGCAGGCCGTCGAGCATAAAGTCCTACCGAGATCGATGAAGCCGCGAGAGGCGGATGCTACCAGCATTATATGAGGCGCAAATTCAACCGGCGCAATGTGCGTCAGTTCCGCGCGCCGCATTACGTTTCGGCAATCTGCCGGTTGGCGTTATGTCCGGTCCGATCGACGCTGGAGGATGTAGCGCGCATCCGCCGCCACGCCGTCAATGCGACGGAGCGCATGTCGGACGCATCCCTTACGGTATCTCGTACACCACCATCTTGTCGGCAATGCCGCGCAGAGCCGCCTGCTTCTGGATTGGCTTGATCTCGCGCTGCTGAAGGATTTCGGCAACCGCCGGCACATCGAGGACTGGGCCGGTGATGTGGATCTCTTGCGCGGTCGACAGGCTCTGCACGCGCGCGGCGATGTTGACGGTCTGACCGAAATAATCCTGGCGCTCGTTGAGCATCACCGCGAGGCAAGGCCCCTCATGAATACCGATCTTGAGAATGAGATCGTTGGCGCCGCGCTCCTTGTTCAATTCATCCATGGCTGCGCGCATGCGCAGCCCCGCGGTAATTGCGTGCTCAGGTCTGACGAAGGTCGCCATGACAGCGTCGCCGATTGTCTTCACAACCGCCCCCTTCTCGGCGGCAATGATCTCCAGCAGCGCACGAAAATGCGCGCGCACGAGGTCAAAAGCACTGAGATCACCGACTCGCTCGTACAGCGCCGTCGACCCCTTCAGGTCAGTGAACAGGAAGGTCAGCGACGTGATCTTCAATCGCTGGTCGACATTGAGGTTGTCGGCCTTGAAGACGTCGCGGAACGTCTGATTGGACAGCATCCGCTTGGCCGTCAGAATGGGCTTGCGCTTGCCGATCATCTCATGCAACGCGTCGGCGGCAATCCACACCGAGGGCAACACGCGATTGCCTGATTGATTCTCGAGCGTGAGGCGCAACGGTCCAGGGCGCATCACAGTGGTCCCCGTAGGCGCCTCTAATTTGTTGAACATAATCGAAAGCTGCTGACGTTCGCTCGTCGGCTCACCCTGAACATCCAGGAAATGGGCGGAATGCGTGACCGGCTCGAAGACGATGACGAACTGGTTGGGAAGCTTCAGCGAGAGGATCGCCTTTTCGCCGGCAGGCAATTCGAGCGCTTCCAGCGTCACTTCGTTGATCAGGCGCGAGAACGATTCATCGTTGATGTCGACGCCGGAGCTCCAGAACATCTGCCGCACATATTCCCAGATCGGCAACGTGTCGGGATCGTGAGCACCGATCCGGCGGACACGCGGACTGACGGTAAAAGCCACCTCGACCATCTCATCGACTGACGCCTCGTACCCAGCTGCACAGAGCGCGCAGTTGTAGTCTTCATGCTTCAGGGATTTCAACGTCGTATGCGCACCCAGAACTCCTCCGCAGCCGGGACACAGCACGTTCCAGCTCATGTCGAACAGGCCTAGCCGCGATGCGTGCAGAAATCCGGAAATGACCTTCTCCTGATCGAGCCCGGCACGATCAGCAAAATCCAGCACGTTGATGCGGTTGAGGTCTCGGTCCTGACCATTGGCGATCAGTTGCGCAATCGCGTCGACCACCTTGGCGTCGGCGGTCTGCTTCAGAACGGAAAACTGGGCCTGGATGTCGCTCATGGCGGGGCTCTGTCTAAGGTGGATCACGCCATCGGCCAGACGAGCATCCGTTACCGACGCGTGATGCGGAACATGGGTGAGTGGTCCGGCTGCGTCGTGACGACGCCATGCGGAATCACGGGAACGGTATCGGCAAGCTCGACGCGGAACGCGCCGATCAGCCGGGCCAGCGCCAGCACCGATTCGGCTTGCGCAAACGGCGCGCCGATGCAGACGCGGGGGCCGGCGCCGAACGGCAGATATGCGAAGCGATCAGGCGGCTCTTTCGCCATGAAGCGCTTTGGAATGAACGCGTTCGGCTGATCCCACAGTTTCTCGTGCCGGTGCAAAAGCCACGGCGCGATCATGATGATGTCGCCCTTGCCGATCTCGATGCCGGCCGCGTTGTCCTTCTCGCGCGCGGCACGCGCGACCAGGAAGGCGGGCGGATAGAGCCGCATGGTCTCCTCGATCACGGCACGGGTGAATTTCTGCCGCTCGATGTCGGCCATGCTGTCGAGATGTTCGCCGCAGGTCTCGGAGGCGACCTCCTCCTGCGTGTCAGGGTCGAGCGACAGCAGATAGAGCGCCCAGAACAGCGCCGTCGCCGTAGTCTCGTGACCCGCCAGGATCATGGTTGCGACCTCGTCGACGAGCTGTTCGTCGGAAAAGCCCTTGCCCGTTTCAGGATCGCGGGCCTCGTCCATGAGGTCGAACAGGTCACGCGGCGGCGCGCCGTCCTTCTTGCCCGCCGCGCGCCGTTCGGCGACCAGCATGGCAACGAATTCGGTCCAGCGCTTGCGAAAGCGCGCCCGTGCAAGATCCATCGGACTCGGCCAGGACACCGGCAGCACCATGTCGAGGAAATAGGGCCGTCCCAGCCGCGCGGCATATTCCATGATGAAATTGCGCAAGGTCGCGCCATGGCGGTCCATGCCGAACGAGAACATCGTGCGCCCGGCGATCTCGAGCGTCATGCGCTGCATGACCTCGCGCAGATCGACGGGCTCGCCGGTTCGCGCGTCGAGCTTCGCAATCGCTTCGTCGAGCACCGCGGTCATGTGCGGGACGAGATTTGCGGTAGCGCGCGGCGTGAAGGCCGGGGCCAGCGTGCGGCGCTGAAAGGTCCAGGAATGACCTTCCGCAATCAGGAGGCCGTCACCGAGCACCGGGCGCAGCATGCGGATGCCCGCCGGCGTGCGCGTATAGTTCTCGTAATTGCTGAGCAGGACGTGCCGGATCGCGTCCGGCTGGTTCAGGATGAAACTGTTGCGGAAAAAAAAGCGGCCCGGGATGACGTCTTCCTCATAGGCGCGCTGCCCCCAGGTCGCGATCATGTTCTGGCGGATCACCGCGAGCTTGCCAAAGAACGACATGTCGTCCGGCGCACGCGGCGGGGTCGGAGGGATGATGGGCCGATGCACGCTGGCGATGTTCATGGCTCTCTCCGGCGGAAGTGACGCAAGCAAACAGCTAATAAGTCAGCTCGGCAATCGCAATCCTGCTCTCAGAGGCGGGCCAGGCGCGTGCCACAATCCGTTCTTCGCCAAACTGGGCCACGATGTTACGCCCGACCTCGCTGGCCGGAAGCCGCAGGGTTGCTGCCGCATCCGTGGGCACGCCCGGTTTGACGTCGGCCGGCTCCTTGCCGTCGAGCAGCACCACGTCCCGCGGCAGGCCGAAATAGCCGCGCGGCCGAGACATGATCACGACAGCTCCTGCGTCCTTGTCAGCCGGCCCGAGCGGGCGCGCAGGCCGCAGGTGCACGACGTCCGACGAGCGCGGGAATGGCGAGCGGTAGATGTGCGTCGTCGGCGTGTCGGGAGATACCAGGACGAATTCGAGCGACCAGGTAGGATCGATCTGCACCGGTCCCCAGCGGCCATCGGCACCGGTCTTTGAGCTGTGCAGCGCAACGCCCTTGCGCTCTCCCGTTTCGGGATCGACGCGGAAGACGTCGACGGTTGCGCCGGCCGCCGGACGGTTGGTCGGCACGCCGCCCGGCGTGCCCGTGACCAAACCGCTCAACTTCACGCTTGGCTCCGGCACAATCGCGATGCGCATCGGCTCGCGCCCGGCGACGAACTTGTAGATCTCGCGAAATGCGCGCGGATGAAACGCCACCTCGCGATGATCGAGCGCACCGAGTACGAGGTTGGTGGCCCCCTTCAGCTCCGGCCCCTCCGCGGTAATACCGGTCGGGACGCCGGGCTTTCCGATGAAACGGCCGTCGGCTTGTGCATATTTGTCCAGGCCGTCACTGCGCAAGGTGAGAAAAGCTGTGCCCGCCGTCACCTCGCTCTCGCCGTCGTTCAAGCCGCGCAGGAATGCACCGCGGCCATTGAACTCGTTGTTGGGCTGGTCGTCGGTCGCGAACACGCCGTGATTGGGCGTGCCGCACAACACGGCGTGGCTGACATCGCCGGCACCGCCATTTTTGATGACGTTACGGATCGCATAGCCACCTCGGGAGCTGCCGACCAGCGCCAAGCGCGACGCGCCGGTACGGCGCTTCAGGTCAGCGATGGCGGCGGTGAGCTCGCGGCGCTGGTCTTCTGTCGATGACCGGTTCGCCTGCTCGACCTTGTCGTCGCTGCGCGCAAGCGGATCGGTGAAATTGATCGCCGCCATGCGATCGCGTGCGACGCCGTTCGATTCCATCCGCCACAAGGTCGTCATCCAGAGCGCGTCGTAGTCGCCGTTGCCGTGGACGAACAGGATCGGCGGCAGCTCAGTGCTTGGCGTGGCGGCCGGTGCGGTTTGGGCCATCGCGCCTGCCGGCAAGCTCGCAACTGCGAAAGGCAAGCTGCTGACCCCTTGCAGGATCGTCCGTCGCGACAGCTTCATCTGTTCCTCCCCGGCAAACGCCTCTTTGCACCGCTTATACTGGCCTAATCACTGGACAGCGAAGGACTTTCGCAGGCATCACTGAATTTGCCGGAATCGCCAGGACCATTTCTGCCAGACCGTTTGGAAGGGATATGACCGAGCAGAGGAACCGCCAGAAAATTGTCGCCGACGGCATCACCGCGCCGCTGCGGTACACCGTATTCCGGCGCATCTGGCTTGCCAGCCTGCTCTCCAATCTCGGCCTCCTGATCCAAGGCGTTGGTGCCGCCTGGGCGATGACGCAGATGGCGGCCTCGGCCGATAAGGTGGCGCTGGTGCAAACCGCGCTGATGTTGCCGATCATGCTGATCTCGATGCCGGCGGGCGCCATCGCAGACATGTATGATCGACGCATCGTCACCCTGGTCTCGCTGTCGATCGCGCTGGTCGGCGCGAGCGCGCTCACCGTGCTGGCCGGCCTTAATCTGATCACTCCCGAATTGCTGCTCGCTTTTTGCTTCGTCGTCGGCAGCGGCAATGCGCTGTTCGGCCCCGCCTGGCAGTCCTCGGTGAGCGAACAGGTGCCGCCCGACGCACTGCCCTCGGCCGTCGCGCTCAACGGCATCAGCTACAACATCGCGCGCAGCTTCGGTCCCGCGGTTGGCGGCGTGATCGTCGCTGCGCTCGGCGCGGTGGCGGCGTTCGCTTGCAACGCGATTCTCTATCTGCCGCTGCTGGTGGTCCTGCTGCTCTGGCGCCGCAACACCGAACCCTCGCGCCTGCCACGAGAGAAGCTCAACCGCGCGATGGTCTCGGGCTTCCGGTACATCACCAATTCGCCGCCGATCAAGATCGTGCTGTTGCGCACGCTGGTGATGGGCCTGATCGGCGGGGCCGTGATGGCGCTGATGCCGCTGGTCGCGCGCGACCTCTTGCATGGCGGCGCGCAGACCTACGGCATCATGCTCGGCGCCTTCGGCATGGGGGCCGTGATCGGCGCGCTCAACATCCATGAATTGCGCAAGCGCATGAGCGGCGAAGCCGCGATCCGCGCCTGCACCATCTCGATGGCGTTTGCGATGGCCGCGGTCGGCTTGAGCACGGAGCCGGTGCTGACGGCAACTGCGCTGGTGCTGGCCGGCGCGGTCTGGATGGCCGCGATCGCGCTGTTCAATATCGGCGTGCAGCTCTCGGCGCCGCGCTGGGTCGCGGGCCGCTCGCTCGCGGCGTTCCAGGCCTCGATCTCGGGTGGCATCGCGATCGGCGCCTGGGGCTGGGGCCATCTCACCGACTATGCCGGGGTCGAGGTCGCACTCCTGGTCGCGGCCGGCCTGATGCTGATCTCGCCGCTGCTCGGCGTCTGGCTAGCGATGCCGCGCGTCGGCGCGCGCAATGAGGATGCCGAGGTGTTGGCCGATCCTGAGGTGAAGCTGTCGCTGACCGGCCGCAGCGGGCCTCTGGTGGTTGAGATCGAATACCGCGTAAGCCAAGAGAATGCCCGCGCCTTCCACAATGTGATGCAGGACGTACAGCTCTCCCGGCAGCGGAACGGCGCCTATGGCTGGTCGATCGCACGCGACATCGCCGATCCGGAATTGTGGACCGAGCGCTATCATTGTCCGACGTGGCTTGACTATTTACGCCAGCGCAACCGTTCGACTCAGTCCGAACGCGCTCTGCATCAGGAAGCCATGGCCTTCCACATCGGCCCCGAGCCGGTGCGGATCCGGCGCATGCTGGAGCGTCCGTTCGGCTCGGTGCGCTGGAAGGAGGACACGCCGGACCGCGCCAATAGCGAAGTGCTGCCGGTGGTCGCGACCGCGGCGGGGAGCAGCACGTAAGCCTCACGTTCGTCATTCCGCAGCGCGCCGTCAGGCGCGAGGCCGGAATGACAGGTTACTGCCCGTGATCCGTCAGCACCTTGTCGCAGCCTTTGCTCAGCCGGGTGCGGTTCTGCTTCAGGCAGGCGAGCACAGCGCCGTCGCCATTGTTCATCACGGCGCGGCAGAAGCGACTGACATCACGCGCGCAGGCATCGTGGCCGGGCTGCTGCTGCGCGGACGCGGCCGATGCGCACAGGAGCAAAGAAATAACGAAAAGAAATCTAGCCATCGCGTAATGCCTTCTACCGCAAAGAATGTGCGGGCGAAGCTAGTGCGATGGTCCTAAGGCCGCAACGGCTTTGTTGACTGGCTGCAACGTGCCACCGCATGGCGCCGGCTTGACCCCGGGGTACATCGCGAGGGGAGCTATCCGACGCAACGATCGCCGTGTTGCTTACTGCTTGTCCTGCGCGTCAGCGACCTTGCGCGACGCGCCCTTGGCGAGGTCCTTGTCCATCACCGCGCGGCAGCCGGCGGTTAAGTCAGAACGATGCTTGATCATGCACGCCGTGATCTTCGGGATGTTGGGAATGTCCGCGGAGCAGAGTCGGAAGGCATCGCCGGTGCACATCTGCTGCGCTTCGGCCGAGAAGGCGAAGCCCGAGGTCGTCGAGACGGTCGACACGATGGCGGCAAAGCCCAGGGCCAGACTGGTGTCGCGGATCTTGCTGGAAAACGACTTGGTCATTTGAAGCTCCCATTGGCACCGTCGGAACGGCGCCGGTTGTTGATGGGAACTACGATGCTCCGGCCAAACCGTTTCCACTGTGATGATGGTCACGGGAGGCACAGCCTCTGTGACCTCAGTCACTTTGGCGCACTTCGCTGAAATTCCTACGCGACCGGCGTCGCGTTGGTGTCACGTTAACTGTTCCTTCGCATTAATGGCTCGTCGCGCGGGAAATTCCGCCGGTTTGGTTGCGTAATTGGAAAGAATAGCGATGCGTAATGCGTTGGGCCTGATGCTGGCCAGTGTAGTTGCGGCGGTCGTGATCGCCGCCGGCGGTTGGTTTTATTATTCCGCGCGCGCCGATCAGGGCGCCCCCAAGACAGTTGCCGCCCGTGCCGCCGATCCATTGCCGGCACCGGCGAAGCTCGCCGCCAAGGATGACGTCGAGACCACCGCGGCGATCGCGGCCAAGCCGGCGGCAGCTGCCGCGGCGCCCGCCCCGGCCATGCCGGTGCAGCAGAAACAGGCCTGCGCCAATCCGAACGCGCTGGGCGTTGCCCGCGTGGTCGAGATCGACACCACAGGCGGTCCCGGCTTCGGCTTCGAGCACTTCAAGCAGTTCGACTTTCTCACCGAGAAGGAGGTCGTGCTGACCTTCGACGATGGTCCGTGGCCGGTCAATACGCCCGCCGTACTCAAGGCGCTCGCGGATGAATGCACCAAGGGCCTGTTTTTCTCGGTCGGCAAGCACGCAACCTATCATCCGGAGATCCTGCGCCAGGTGCTGGCCCAGGGCCACACGGTCGGCACGCACACCTGGTCGCATGTCAACCTCAACAGCAAGAAGATGACGGAGCAGCAGGTCAAGGACGAGGTCGAGAAGGGCTTCAGCGCCGTGAGATTCGCGCTCGGCACCAATCCGGCGCCGTTCTTCCGCTTCCCGCAGCTTCAGCACAATCCCGCGATGGTGACCTATTTCGGCACCCGCAACGTCGCGATGTTCTCGACCGACATCGACTCCTTCGACTTCAGGAAGGGCGCCACGCCGGAGAAGATCGTCGAGACCGTGATGACCAGGCTGGACAAGCTCGGCAAGGGCATCATCCTGATGCACGATTTCCAGAAGCACACCGGCGAAGCCATGCCGGCGCTGCTCGCGCGGCTCAAGGCCGGCGGCTACAAGATCGTGCAAATGAAGGCCAAGACGACCATTCAGACGCTGCCGGAATATGACGAGGCATTGCTGAAGGACTTGAAGGTGCCGACCTCGAGCGCCCGTCCGATCGCAAGTGTGGTGCAGACGGTTTCGCAGTAAGCGCGATCACCGCTTCAATATGCGCATGGCCGGGCCCTTCCCCCGGCCATTTGCTTTGGGCAAGCGGCTGTTACCAGTAGATGCCGTGGCGGTGCAGCTCGCCGATGATGCGACGTTCGGTCCAGCTGCGCTTGTGCTTCGGCTTGTCCGCCGTTGCCGTGGTCTTGCTGGCGGGCTTGATCGTCGTGACCTGCGCGGAGCTCGTCGTGGGCGTCGTCACGGCCGGAGCGGTCGGCGCAGCCGGCGCAGAAAGCGACACTGCCGGCGGACGATCGGAATATTTCGGAGCCTCATTGGCTGGCACGACGTCGCTCACCTGCGTCGGAGCGGCCGTCGCCGAAGTGGTCGTGATTTGCGGCGCGGAGGTCTGCTCGCCTGCCGCGGCCAGTGACAGGCTGCGGGATCCGCCTGCCTGGGCAGACGCAGAGGCCAGGAGCATGGCGGCAACCAGAATGATCTTGCGCATGTGAAATCTCCCCGTGTTGGCGTAACCGGGACGTTACGGGAAGCCCGCCTGAGGTTACGTGATCACGATCACTCAGGCTGCGCCCTTCGCGCGCGCAGTGAACGTGCGGGCCGAGCTATAATGGCCGTGCCAAGAAATGCGTGGAGTGAGTGACCCTGCAACCCTCGACAGCCCGTTCGGCACGAGGTTGTCACCCATGTCTCAGGTACGACCTGTTACCTATGTCTCCGGGCTGGACAGCTAAGTGGTGGTGCCGCAAGAGGGATTCGAACCCCCGACCCCGTCATTACGAATGACGTGCTCTACCGACTGAGCTATTGCGGCGAACCCTGCCGGAGCCAGGACAATGCCGGCCCCGATACGCGCGCCCCTGATATCGGGCATGGCCCGAATTGGCAAGGACAAGCGGCGTTCGAAATGGGCCTCACGCGCCCCAGCGAGACCAGAATCCGCGCCACCCGCCGGCCTGGGCCTTTGGCGTGCCGATTTGTTCCGTAAATTCGTCGCTCGGTCCCTCGTCGTCGACCCCGGGATCATCCGGCGCGCGGACGATCGGGATCACGGCAGGGATGGGGGCCGGTCCGGGTTTGCTAATGTCGGCGCGGCTCCGGAATACCGGCGTTGCCGCCGGCGGCGATGATTCGGCAGGCGCGGGAGCCGGATCAACCGGCTCGGAAGCCACGATCGTTGGTTCTTCCTTGGCAGCCTCCTTGGGAGCTTCCATGGGAGCTTCCTCGGAACCTTCCTTGGAACCTTCCTTGGCCTGAGGAGGGGAATTGTCCTGGGCAGCCGGCGCTGGCGCCGTCTCCACCGGTTCCACCGGCGCTTTGCTGGCCGCCGTCACTCGCTTCGGCGGCGGTGCCGCCAGCATGGCCTCCTCGAAGGCCGAGGATTCGATCGTGGTGCCCTTGTCGGAAGGCAGGCTCGCGACCGGCGTCTGCCACTGGAAGGCGTCGAGACGGCCGGTGACCGGAGAGACCGGACGCCAGCGGTCGCTGACATAGCCGTCCGCAGTCCAGGCCGGATCGAGGCGGGCCCGCACCGCACGCAAGGTCCAGGCGCGCGCACGGCCGCCATCGCCGTGCTCGGTACGCTCGATCTCGGCCATCAGCAGCGCAACGCGCTGGGTCGGATCGTCGAGGTACGGTGCGAGCACCTCGCGCGCGCGGGCGAACTCGGAGGCATCGATCGCAGCGCGCGCGATCGCGAGCTGGCCCTCGACATGGCCGGGCTTGTCGGCAGGCGTCTTGGCCGCGAGCGTCTCGACCCGCTGCAAGCGCTGCCGGGCGGAATCGCCGAGCTTCACATGGGCATAGGCATCCGCAAGATCGGGATGCGGATTGGCGAGCCAGGCGGCCTCGAGCAGCTTCATGGCGCGGCGCACCTGATGCGCTTCGCTCTCGAATTTTGCGGCGAGCACCGCGGCCGGCACCAGGGTCGGCGCGAGCTTGATCGCCTCCATCACGCTCTCGCGCGCGACGTCGCGGTCCATGGTTTCCAATTCCAGCGCGCGCGCGGTGAGCAGGACGCCGCGCTGCCGGCGATAGGTCCCCTTGTCGATCAGACCCGCGGACAGATTCGAATCGAGGATCGCGAGCGCGCCGCCCCAGTCGCCGCGCGCGCAGCGGAAGCCAAGCACGGCATGGGAGGCCCAGGTCGAGGATGGCGACAGCTTGATCGCTTCCTCCGCGATCGTCACGGCGCCGAGCGCATCGTCGGCGCGCTGCGCCTCGATGAAGAGGCCGCGCAGGCCGAGCAGCCGCGTGTCCTCACGCTCGGTCATGGCGCGGAAGACGCGCTGCGCTTCGTCGCGATTGCCTTCGAGCTGCGCCGACTGCGCGTGCAAGAGCAGCGCGAGCGGATCATTCGGCGCATGCCGTCGGGCCGCTGCCGCATGTCGACGGGCAAGCGCGGTGTCGCCATGACCGATCGCGAGCAGGCCGTGAGTGATCGCGTGGCGACCGCGGGCATGGCGCTTCTCATGACGACGGCGGCGCAGACGCCCCGGCATGCGCCAGATCATGGTCAAGACGCTCCAGACCAGCACGATCGCGGCTGCGAAGATGCCAAGCCCGAGCACGAACCCGGGAAAGGTCGTCGTGGCACGGAGACCGCCCCAGGTCAGGACCAGATCGCCGGGCTGATCGGCAACCCAGGCTCCGCCGGCCGCCGCCAATGCGATCAGAATGAGAAAGAGGACGATGCGAAGCATGGCGATCCCTATAAGCGCCGATCGTTGCGCGAATCTTTATTGAGCAGGCTTGGCTGGATCAGATTTGGCGAGATCCGCCATGGCATCGTCGGCGAATTTGCGGGAGGCGGCGAGCGCGGCGTCGCGAGCATCGGCCTTGTCGAGCCAGGCTTGCGCGGCGGTGCGATCAGTTTCCGGAAGCGACTTCAGCTCGCGACGTGCCTCCGCCACATCGTTGCGCAGCGCCGCCGAGGTGATGCGCGCCACGATGGCACCGCGGTCATTGCCGATCCCGTCGGTGCGTTCGATGCGGACGAGCTTCGACGCGCCCGCCTGGAGACGCTCGACGATACCGGTGCCGCCGGTCTGGGTTTTCGCCGGCGGCGACAGTTTCGGCACGATATTGAGAAGCTCGCGGCTCAGCGCGACCGGCGTCGGGATGCCGGACGATGCAAAGGCGTCGAGCGGCTTCAGCATATCCGGCTTTGCCGTCAGCGACCGCGCCGCGGCCAGTTGCTGTTGATAGGGATCGCCATGGCGAACGGCTACGTCGAGCAGGGCCGCCGCCACCACATGGCGCAGCGGCTTGTCGTCCATCGTTTTGGCCTCGGCGATCTTCTCGCCTTGCTGCGCGAGCTCGGCTCGTTCGGTCCTGCTGGCGCGCTCGAGCTGCGCAATGCGGTCGTTGAGCGTGGCAAGATCGGGCGCGGCAGCATCTGGAGCGGATTTCAAGTCGTTCAGTGCGCTCGCAGTCTTGTCGGATTGTTCGCGCAGATTGGCGATGTCGCTGCGCAGACTGCTGACGGACTTCTCCAGCGCGTCGATCCGCGCCGCCATCGCTGGATCGGCGACGGGCTTGCCGGCCTTGGCTTCGACTGCGCTCACCCGCCCGCTGAGCGCATCGACCGTCGCGCTCGTGACTTGCGGTGCGGCAGGCGGCGCCTGCACCGCGGGCCAGCCCAGCATCCAACCGACCGCAATCACGACTGCGGCTGCGACAGCGCCGGAGAGCGGGGCAACGACCCAGGGCGAAATCGGCTGCGATACAGGCGCGGATGCCACAGCGGCCGGCGCCTCGTCACGTTCCGGCTCAGCGTCGGCAAGTTCGGACTTGGCCGGCTCGGATTGTGCCGGCTCGGTCTCGGCGTGCTCCGGCGTCGGCTGAGCCTCGGGCTCGCCCGCCGCCTGCTGCGGCTGGGTCGAGACTTCGCTCGCCTCGAGGTCGATGGTGGGAGGGGCGCGCTTGGCACGACCGCTGTCGGGGGCCAATCCTGCGTCTTCAGGCTTGTCGTCGACCATCGTGACGGTTCCTCACATCCATACCTTGCACAGATCCTTCGGATCCGATTGCGTCGGATTCGGCTCGACCTCTTACGCCAAACGGGTGCGCAAAGCACGCTCCAAGGTGTCGAATAAGGCATTTTCGTCCGGCGTCGCCGCAACCAGAACCTGCGACGCGCCGGCCTCTCGCAGCACGCCGGCAACCGTCTCGGACAGGCAGCATTGCGGTATAGCCAGCGCCGAGATTTCGACACCTTCGTCCCGCGCCGCCTCCAGGAACGCCCGCGCGCTGCGCCGGGAATAGTGCAGCACCGCCTCGATCCCATGGCTGGCAAAGCCCTCGCAAACTTCTCGCGGCAGCAACTTGACCGGAGCCATGCGATAAGTGGTCTGCGTGACCACATTGAATCCTTCGGCGCTGAGCTCGGCGCCGAGATCACGCGACAGATCCGCACCCGCCAGATAAAGCAGCGTGCTCCTTTTCTTCAGCACCTTGTCACGTGCACTCTGCACCACCTTATCACGCAAGGCCGCGGCGTCGCCACCGGCGACGATCACCTCGGCAAAGCCGGCGTCGCGCGCCGCAATAGCCGTGTGCTCGCCGACCGCAAACAGCGGCAAGTGCAACAGACCAAGACCCGGCAATTGCGGCGCGACGGCACGGATCGCATTGGCCGATGTAACGATGATGCCGTCATAGCTCGTCTCACTCTCGTCATGAAAGGCGACCGGCTCGAACTTGAGCACCGGCGCAAGCAGCACCACATGCCCTCGCGCGCGCAAACTCGCCGCCGACGCCTCATTGTCGGGATGTGGTCGTGTGACGAGAATGGACATCGCTTGGTGTTCCCGAACCATTTGACGGTGGCCATTTGCGAGGGCGGCCGCGCGTGACGATTGCGCAAGCCGTGCCCGGAATGCTACCGGACGTACCAGAACTCTGCTTTACGGATGAGCGCAAGGGCGCAAGTTGGATAACAATTCGCCAATGCTGGTATTGGGCATCGAAACCACGTGCGACGAAACCGCCGCGGCCGTGGTCGAGCGCGCGCCTGACGGTGGCGGGACGATCCTGTCCAACATCGTACGGTCGCAGGTCGAGGAGCACGCCCGCTTCGGCGGCGTGGTACCGGAGATCGCTGCCCGCGCCCATGTCGATCTGCTCGATGACATCATCGACCGCGCCATGAGTGAGGCCGGCGTCGGCTTCGCCCAGCTGGGCGGTGTCGCGGCGGCCGCGGGCCCGGGGCTGATCGGCGGCGTCATCGTTGGGCTCACCACCGCCAAGGCGATCGCGATGGTGCACGGCACCCCGCTCGTCGCGGTGAACCACCTGGAGGCGCACGCGCTGACGCCACGTCTCACCGACGGAATCGAATTCCCCTATTGCCTATTCCTCGCCTCGGGCGGACATACCCAGATCGTTGCGGTCACCGGCGTCGGCCAGTATGTGCGGCTCGGCACCACGGTCGACGACGCCATTGGCGAGGCCTTTGACAAGGTCGCGAAGATGCTGGGCCTGCCTTATCCCGGCGGTCCGCAGGTCGAGCGCGCGGCGGCAAGCGGCGATGCGATGCGCTTCGCCTTTCCACGCCCGATGCAAGGGCGCCCCGACGCCAATTTCTCCCTATCCGGTTTGAAGACGGCGGTCCGCAACGAAGCGAGCCGCATCGCCGAGCTCACGCCGCAGGACATCAGCGATCTCTGCGCGAGTTTTCAAGCCGCCGCGCTGGAGTCGACGGCCGACCGCTTGAGCGTCGGTCTAAGACTTTTCCGCGAGCGGTTCGGCGCGCCGCGCGCGCTCGTGGCCGCCGGCGGTGTGGCCGCCAATCAGGCGATCCGCGAGGCCCTGAACGACGTCGCGCAGCAGGCCGGGACCCAGCTGATCATGCCGCCGCCCGAGCTCTGCACCGACAATGGCGCGATGATCGCCTGGGCCGGCGCCGAACGCCTTGCGCTCGGCATGACCGATACGATGGACGCGCAGCCCCGCGCACGCTGGCTGCTCGATGCCAACGCGACGGCACCGGCGGGCTACGGCAACACGCGAGCGGGATTCTAGTGATGACCGCGTTCGATTCCGTCGCCGTGGTCGGGGCAGGTGCCTGGGGCACGGCTCTCGCAACCGTGGCGGCGCGGGCAGGACGGAACGTGACGCTGTGGGCGCGCAATGCCGAACATGCGACGCGGATTGCCTCGACGCGCGACAATCCGCGGCTGCCCGGCGTGCGGATCGCTCCGGAAATCGTCGTGACGAGCGATCTGGCGCTCGCCGCGCGCGCCGACATGCTGCTGATCGCAACGCCCGCGCAGCATCTGCGCGGCGCGGTCAACCTGCTGGCCTCGCACATTGCAAGGCCGGTACCCGTCGTCGCCTGCGCCAAGGGCATCGAGCACGGCACCCACAAATTCATGACCGACGTGATCACCGAAGCTGCACCGGGCGCGCAGCCGGCGATCCTGTCAGGCCCGAGCTTCGCCGACGATGTCGCGCGCGGCCTGCCGACCGCGGTAACGCTGGCGGCGAAACAAGAAGCGCTGGCTACCCGCCTAGTGCAGGCGCTGGGCTCGCCGAGATTCCGGCCCTATCATTCCACCGACATCCGTGGCGTCGAGATCGGCGGCGCGGCCAAGAACGTGCTCGCGATCGCGGTCGGCATTGCGGTCGGACGCAAACTTGGCGCCTCGGCCCAGGCCGCGCTCACGACCCGCGGCTTTGCCGAGCTGACACGCCTTGGTCGCGCGCTTGGTGCGCGCAGCGAGACACTCACGGGCTTGTCCGGCCTCGGTGATCTCATTCTGACCTGTTCGAGCCCGCAATCACGCAATTTCGCGCTTGGCCTCGCACTGGGCCGCGGTGAGAACCCGCCCGCAGGCAAGCTTGCCGAGGGCGAGTCCACCGCGCCGGTTCTGATCGAGCTTGCGGCTTCGCAACACATTGAGATGCCGGTATCGGAAGCGGTCGCTTCGATCCTGAGCGGCCGGAGCACGATCGATGCCGCTATCTCGGGACTGTTGACGCGCCCCTTCAAGGCAGAGGAATGAACATGGCTTATTGGCTGGTGAAATCCGAACCGTCGGTGTGGTCCTGGGACCAGCAGGTGGCGAAGGGCGCCAAGGGCGAGGCCTGGACCGGCGTGCGCAACTTCACCGCGCGCCAGAACCTGGTCGCCATGAAGAGGGGCGACAAGGCGTTCTTCTATCATTCCAACGAGGGCAAGGAGATCGTCGGCATCGCGGAGGTCATCAAGGAAGCCTATCCGGATCCGACCGACAAGACCGGCAAGTTCGTCTGCGTCGACATCAAGGCCGACAAGCCCCTGAAGACACCGGTGACGATGGCCGCGATCAAGGCCGAGAAGAAGCTCGCCGACATGGCGCTTGTGAAATATTCGCGCCTGTCGGTGCAGCCGGTGACGGCGGAGGAGTGGAAGCTCGTCTGCAAGATGGGTGGGATGTCGTCGTAGGTACGTAGCCCGAATGAGCGAAACTCGGCCCTACGTCTGCGGCAACGCAAACACCTCGCACGGTGCGGCGATCCCACGCAGCGAATGCGATCCGAGCGCGATCAGAGGCATGTCCGTCTCTGCAGCGAGCGCGCCCGACACGAGCACGGTCCGCCCCAACGGCTTGCACAACCCTTCGAGCCGGCTGGCGAGATTGACGGCGGAGCCGATCGCCGTGAAATCGAGCCGGTTGGCAGCGCCGATATTGCCCCAGAGCATCTCGCCGAGATGGAGGGCGGCACCGAACGCGAGCGGCGGCAAGCCGTTGCCGCGGCGCTCCTCGTTGAGATAGGCCATCCCGGCTTCGGCCGCGCTTGCGGCGCGCAGAGCGGCCTCGCAGGCACGGCGCGGTGACGCTTCGATCACCGGAAAGATCGCCAGCACGCCGTCGCCGATGAATTTCAGCACCTCGCCGCCGAAGGCGTGAACGGCGCCGGCGATGCGGTCGAACCAGGCATCGAGCGCTGCGATGACATCGCCCGGCGGACTTGTCTCCGACAAACCGGTGAAGTTGCGCAAGTCGGCATAGAGCAACGCGGCCTGAATGGTCTCGCCAAGATCGCGCCGCAGCGGCGCCGCCAGCACCCGCTCCGCACTGCGCTTGCCGAGATAGGCGTCGAGTGTCGCCCGCAACGTGGCACGCGCGGCGAGCACGGCGAGCGGCGTCGCGGCAAAACGTGCAGCCTGGCGCAATCGCTCGATCTCGCCCGAGGTGAACGGACCCGGCCCGATCCACCCAAGCAAAGGCCCATCGGCCCGTCCGACGATATCTTCGTGCACCTCACCGCCCGCGATATCGCGCAGCCAGCCGCGGCCGGCATCGTTCGGCGGGTCCGGTGCCAGCCCGCCCGGCGCAAAGCCGAGCGCTTCGATCACCCGGCCAGTGTCGGCGCGCCACAACCAGGTCCGCTTCGCGATCAGCGGGTCAGGCACTTCCAGCGTCAGCGCCCCCGCCGCAAGCGGCACGCCATCAGCAACCAAATGGGCGCCGAGTTCCGCAAGCAGGCGGTCCGCCCCAAGACTATCTGCGGCGGCATCGACAAGCCAGGCGAGGGTCGGGGAGAGATGCATGGCTCAATCATGACGAAAGCGCGCCGTCTTTGTCACGGGCAATCCTTGACGGGCCGCTCCGGCCCCGCCATGTCCGAGTGTCAGCCCAGGGATGATCGCCAATGACCGAACCGTTCATAGTGCGACGCGAGACCCAGATCGCCGCCCCGCGCGCGACTGTTTTCGCCTATCTGACCGACCCCGAGAAGATTTTGAGCTGGATGGGTTCCGACGCGACCACGGAGCCCCGTCCCGGCGGGCTCTATCTGCTTAAAGGCGTCGGCCCGCGCGGCGGCGTCGCCCGCGGCGCTTTCCGCGAGGTCGTGCCGGTGCATCGTCTCGCCTACACGTTCGGCTGGGAGGGCGGCCAGGAAGTGCCGCCCGGCTCGAGCCTGATCGAGATCGACCTGATTGAGCAAGACGGCGGCACGTTGCTGCGGATGACCCACAGCGGCCTGCCGACCGCAGAACAGGCCGCCGCACATGCGACGGGGTGGGCACATTATCTGGAACGGCTCACCACGGCAGCTGCCGGTGGCGATCCCGGTCAGGACCGCGGCGTTTCGAACAAAGCGTAGCCGACAGGCGGATCAGACCGCCGCGGTCGCCACCACTTGCGCCAGAAGCTGCTCGCGCCTCGCCTGCGAGCGCTGGCCCTTCATGGTCGCGGCAAAGCGTTCGAGGATGCCGTCCTCGAAGGCGGTGACGATGGTGTCGTGGACGTAGCTCTTGCGGCAGATCGCCGGCGTGTTGGAGAGCTGGTCGGCAGCGGCGCGGATTGCGTCAAGCACCTGCTTCTTGCGGCCACGCTGGCTGGTCGCCGGCGTGATCCGCGACAGCGATTCCACGACCACGGCGGACGCCATCAGCGTGCGAAAATCCTTCAGCGAGATCTTGATGCCGGCGATCTCGCGCAGAAACGCGTTCACCTGCGTGGTATTGACCGCGCGCACGATGCCGTAGGCGTCGCGATACTGGAACATGCGCTTGCCCGGAACGCGCTGCAAAATGCCGATGGCGCGGACTAGCTTGGCTGCGTCGCACTCCTTCCGCACCGCCTTGCCGCCCTTCGCCTTGAAAGTCATCACAAAGCAATCGTCTTCCAGCGTGACGTTGGACTTGAGCAGCGTGGTGGCGCCGCGAGTGCCGTTGAGACGGGCGTAGGATTCGTTGCCGGGACGGATCGCGGTGCGGGCGATCAGTTCGATGACGGCCGAGAGCGCGAACTCGCGCGTCGGCTCGTCCCCTGACAGGAACGCCGAGACCTTGCGCCGGATTTTGGGCAGCGCGCCGACGAGCTTCTCGAGGCGATGCGCCTTGCGGTGCTCGCGGACCTTCTCCCAATCGGCGTGATAGCGATATTGCAGCCGGCCCGCGGCATCGCGTCCCACGGCCTGGAGATGCGAGCTCGGATCGGCGGAGTAGCGCACCTCGCGGTAGGCCGGCGGCACTGCCATGGCGTGCAGCCGGCGGATGGTGCGGGCGTCGCGGATATGAGCCCCGTTCGGGCGGACGAAGGAGTAGCCCTTGCCGCGCTTGATGCGCCGGATGGTCAGCTCGTTTTGATCGCCGAGCCGCAGGCCGAGTTCCCTTGCGAGCGCCTCGACGGTCGCCGCCGGCCTGGTGTCGAAGGTCTTTTTGGGGCTGGAACGCCTGAAACCAGCCGGTTTCGGCCATTGTCCAAGGGCTTTGGCGAGGGCAATGGCCGCAGGATCGGCTGAAGCGGGCCGCATCGTCCCGAGATTCTGCTGATCCATCATAGTGTTAAGCCTTGGCCCTGTTTCTTACCGTTCAATGCCGCTGTTCTGATTTTTGTTCCTGCGGTCGCTTTGGACCCGGGTTGGCCATTTAGGGTGTTCCGAACCGTATTGCCAGTCCTGAATCAGTGATAGGCGGTTGCCGGATACCTCCAGTCGGCGCATGCGGGTCTGCACCCCGCTATTTCGGAGATCTGGGTAAAGAGCCGAAAGGCGCCTCTTGGCCTGTTTCAGGTTTGCGCCATGCCGCCCTGCGGACCTTGATCCCGCCCGCCGAAGGTCCAGCTTGTGCTCCTTGTCGGGTCCGGTTAGCCCGACGCATAATCGTTCAGCGATCAAGTCGGCTTGCCAATCGCACGCGTTCGGCTTGCCGTATGTGGAGGGAAACATGTCCGAGAAGATCTACGACGTACCCGCAGAGTGGGCGAAGCGGGCCTGGGTCGATCAGGCCAAGTACAAGGACATGTATGCGCGCTCGATCTCGGACCCGAACGGTTTTTGGGTGGAGCAGGCCAAGCGCATCGACTGGATGAAGGCGCCGACGAAAATCGAGAACGTCTCGTTCGCGCCCGGCAACATATCGATCAAATGGTTCGAGGACGGCGTCCTCAACGTTGCCCAAAATTGCATCGACCGGCATCTGCACAAGCGCGCCAACCAGACCGCGATCATCTGGGAAGGCGACGACCCCTCGCAATCCCGGCACATCACCTACAAGGAGCTGCACGACGAGGTCTGCCGGATGGCCAACATCCTGCGCACCCGCAACGTTGGGAAGGGCGACCGCGTCACCATCTACCTGCCGATGATCCCGGAAGCGGCCTATGCGATGCTGGCCTGCGCGCGAATCGGCGCGATCCACTCCGTGGTGTTCGCCGGCTTCTCGCCCGACAGCCTCGCCCAGCGCATCAATGACTGCCAATCCAAGGTGATCATCACCGCGGACGAAGGCCTGCGCGGCGGCAAGAAGGTGCCGCTGAAGGCCAATGTCGACGCGGCGCTCGCCAAAACCGACGGCGTCGACTGGGTCGTCGTGGTCAAGCGCACCGGCGGCAAGGTCGACATGAACCCGACGCGCGACCTCTGGTACCACGAGGCGGCGGCGATGGTGACGACGGAATGCCCGGTCGAGCACATGCATGCCGAGGATCCTCTGTTCATCCTCTATACCTCGGGCTCGACTGGCCAGCCCAAGGGCGTGCTGCACACCTCGGGCGGCTATCTCGTGTTCGCCTCGATGACGCATCAATACGTCTTCGACTATCACGACGGCGACATCTACTGGTGCACCGCCGACGTCGGCTGGGTCACCGGCCACAGCTACATCCTCTACGGGCCGCTCGCCAACGGCGCGACCACGCTGATGTTCGAAGGCGTGCCGAACTATCCCGACAATTCCAGGTTTTGGAACGTCATCGACAAGCACAAGGTCAACATCTTCTACACCGCGCCGACCGCGATCCGCGCGCTGATGCAGTCCGGCGACGAGCCGGTGAAGAAGACCTCGCGCGCCTCGCTTCGTCTGCTCGGTTCGGTCGGCGAGCCGATCAATCCGGAAGCATGGGAGTGGTATTACCGCGTCGTCGGCGACGACCGCTGCCCGATCGTCGACACCTGGTGGCAGACCGAGACCGGCGGCATCCTGATCACGCCGCTGCCGGGCGCAACAAAACTCAAGCCGGGCTCGGCGACGCAACCGTTCTTCGGCGTTGTGCCGGAAATCGTCGATGCCGACGGCAAGGTGCTCGAGGGCGAGGCCACCGGCAATCTGTGCCTGACGCGATCGTGGCCGGGCCAGATGCGCACAGTCTATGGCGACCATGCCCGCTTCGAGCAGACCTATTTTTCGACCTACAAGGGCAAATACTTCACCGGCGACGGCTGCCGGCGTGACGCCGACGGCTATTACTGGATCACCGGCCGCGTCGACGACGTAATCAACGTCTCCGGCCATCGCATGGGCACCGCGGAAGTCGAGAGTGCGCTGGTCGCGCACGAGAAGGTGTCGGAGGCGGCCGTGGTCGGGTTCCCGCACGACATCAAGGGCCAGGGCATCTACGCCTATGTCACGCTGATGGCCGGCGTCGAGCCGACCGACGATCTGCGCAAGGAGCTCGTGACCTGGGTGCGCAAGGAGATCGGCCCGATCGCCTCGCCCGACCAGATCCAGTTCGCCCCGAGCCTGCCCAAAACCCGCTCCGGCAAGATCATGCGCCGCATCCTGCGGAAGATCGCCGAGGACGAGCCGGGCAGCTTAGGGGACACCTCGACGCTGGCCGATCCCGCCGTGGTCGACGACCTCGTCAGAAACAGGCAGAACCGGAAGCAGGCATAGGCTCAACCCATCGTCATTCCGGGGCGGTCCGCAGGACCGAACCCGGAATCTCGAGATTCCGGGTCACGCTGTCGCGCGCCCGGAATGACGCGGCTCACATCCTCACGCACTCGTCAGGGTGCGCGGCACAGGTTCGCATCTTTCCCGCCGAGTGTTGTTTTCAGGTCATTTACTTTATTTCGAACATTTCCTTTGTTCCCCCCGCTGGCTGGCCTTTGGCGACCGTGCGTGGAAACCATCCGGTTAACAAGCGCGGTTAGGAATGTCTGGGCAAGCCGCAATTGCCGGGTTTGCGTGGTTTGGACGATCCTTTCGGGGCAAGGGGAAAATGATAACGATGAGGATTGCGGTGGCGCTGGCCGCCACCATGGGGTTCGGGGTCTTGATGCTGACGGCGGCCGAGGCGCGGCCGGAAATGGTCGGGACGAACCCGGCCGATTATTCGCCGGGCACGATCGTGGTCAAGACCAGCGAGCGGCGGCTCTACCTCATTCTCGATAACGGCCATGCCGTGCGCTATCCGGTTGGCGTCGGCAAGGCCGGCAAGCAATGGGCCGGCACGACCAAGATCGACGGCAAGTATCTCAATCCGGCCTGGGCACCGCCTGCCGAGGTGAAGCGCGACAAGCCGAGCATTCCCGACGTCATCCCGGGCGGCTCGCCGCGCAATCCGATGGGCGTTGCGGCGATGACGCTGTCCGGCGGCGAATATGCGATCCACGGCACCAACGTGCCGGGCTCGATCGGCGGCTTCGTCTCCTATGGCTGTATCCGCATGCTCAACGACGACATCACCGATCTCTACGGCCGCGTCCCCGTGGGCACGACGGTGGTCGTCACGCACTGATCGAAGAGTTCGGAAGAGGATTGCCAAAGCCGCGTCTTGCGACGCGGCTTTTTGCTACCAGAAGCGCCAGCCCCGCGCGCACCAGCCGTCGCGATGGCCGCCATTGTAACTGCGCACGTAACCGCCCGCGAGCAGCGTCGCCGCAACGTTGGCAGTCCGCCGGGTCGCGACATCAGCGAGAATGCGTCCGTATTTGTCGGGTCCGAGATTGGAAATCGTTACGTCCCCCTGGCCGAGCAGATTGCGCAGCGCATCGGTGGCGGCTTCGGCCTTGTTCAGCTCATCCTGGCAAGATGCCTTCAGTTCCGGCGCATCGATGCCGCGCAGGCGAACCCGCACAACGAGATGGCCGCCGCTGCGCTGATGCACGCGCGCCAGGAACGTGTCGCCGTCGACAGTGCGGATCACCTCGACCGGCTGGCGAGCGCCAGCATCTCCCGCCTGCTGGAGGACGACTTCGGTCGCCTGGCCGTCGGCTCCATGCGGGACGGGCCAGTTCGTGCCGTGCCGGAAGGCAAGCACGACAGCCGTCACGACGCCGACCACGAACATCCAGGGCAACAGTCCGGAGAATCGGCGATGGAACGGAGAGCCGCCGAACTGCGGCCGATAGGCACTGGGGCGATTGGGGAGGCGCATCCAGCCAAGCTAGGGCTGAGTCGGGGAAACCGACAAGTGCGACGCTCCAGATGCGACAATTCCGATCGACACACGAGCCTGCAGGAAAGTTCCACTTTTCATGGATTGTCGACTCGATGGGCGAGGCAAACGAATTCGCGGTGCGGCAGGAGCGGGATCGTGCGCTAACGTCGCACTCGTCGGCGGCGCATTCGTCTTCTCTGTGCTGAACATCGCCCGCCCGATCGTCGCACCGCGAGGTGCTGTTACAGCTCGCGGTGCCAAGAAGACAATCGAGATTCCCTGTTTCGGTCGTGGTGACGAGGTCGGCGTGCGGCCAAAACATTCAAGGAAGCCTGATCCGCATCGAGCAGATGGAATCCGAGCAGAGACTAAGCAAGCCGCGCGGGCAAGTTCATCGAGATCATGTCGCCTGTCGCTCACCGAGCGCGAGCATCGCGATCTGTGATGGCCACGGCGGACACCCCGCTGGACCAGCAAGGGCTCAAAAGTCGGAGGCGATGCCCTTGCTCTCCCAATCGCCATAGCGGGTGGGCTCTGGTCCCTTCGGTCCCTGAAGCTCCTTCGGCCGCGCTTTGGCTTCGGCTGCCGCGGCCTGCCGCCGCGCTTCGGCTTCAGCCAGCGCGCGCTGGGCAGCGGGCGGCAGCGGCTTGCGATCGGGAACGGAAGGCTGGTCACTCATCGTGCGGCTTTTCTAGCGCAGGACGGCCCGCAGCGCGACGTCCAATAACGCATCCCTGAAATGGGGCCCAAGGGCTGAAAAAGCCGGAAGCGATTCTTACATTTGGCATATTCGCGTGCCACAAATGAGCCGGTTAAGGCATGCGCCCATCGCGGCGGAACTGCCGCTCGCTCAGAACCTTGCTTCCGCATGCCATCTCAACGTTTCGCCCCTCCGTCCGAAGTGCCAGGTCTTGCGGCACGGCGGATTGCCGCCGACATCGTCGACGGCGTGCTGCACAAGCACCGCACGCTCGACGACCAACTCGACGGAAGCGGCGCTCATCCCGGACTGAAGTCGCTGGCCGACCGTGACCGCGCGCTGATGCGCCGCCTGGTCGCCACCGTGCTGCGCCGGCTCGGCACGCTTGGCCACGTGCTGTCCCGCCTGCTCGACAAGGGCATTCCCTCCGACGCGCCGCGTGCGCAGAGCGCGCTCCTGATCGGCGCGGCGCAGATCCTCTGGATGGACGTGCCCGACCACGCCGCCGTCGATCTCTCCGTTCGCCTCGTGCAATCCGACCGGCGCGCCGCGCGTTATGCCGGACTCGTCAATGCCGTGCTGCGCCGCTGCGCGCGCGAAGGCAAGGCCCTGGTCGAGGAGGTTGCCACGCAATCCCTGGACCTGCCGCCATGGCTGCTCGCGCGCTGGAGCGCGCATTATGGCGATGCGACCGCAAGAGACATGGCGCTCGCGCTCGGCCACGAGCCGTCGCTCGATTTGACGGTGAAGTCGGATGCCGCACAATGGGCAAGCCGCCTGCATGGCGAGACGCTGCCGACCGGCACCGTGCGGATGCTGCTGCATGGCGCGGTGACCATGCTGCCGGGCTTTGCCGAGGGACAATGGTGGGTGCAGGACGCCGCGGCCGCGCTACCCGCTCGACTGTTCGGTGACATCAACGGCAAGTCCATCGCCGATCTCTGCGCCGCCCCGGGCGGCAAGACCGCGCAGCTGGCACATGCCGGCGCGCATGTCACGGCCATCGACCGCTCGCCCGCCCGGGTAGCGCGGCTGCGCGAAAACCTGCGGCGATTGTCGCTCCAGGCCGAGACCGTCGTCGCTGACGCCGTGGAATGGGCCGGCCCTGCCGAAGCCTTCGACGGTATTTTGATCGATGCGCCCTGCACCTCGACCGGCACGATCCGCCGTCATCCCGACGTGGCATGGCTCCGGCAGCAATCTGACATCGCCGCCCTGACCGCGCTCCAGCAGCGGCTGCTGCGCAAATCGCTGTCGCTGCTCAAATCCGGGGGGACGTTGGTCTACTGCACCTGTTCGCTGGAACCCGAAGAGGGTGAGCAGGCCATCGCTGCGCTGCTGGCCGCAGAGCCCGCGCTTCGCCGCGCTCCGATCGAGGCGTCCGAGGTCGCAGGTCTCGACGAAATCCTCAGCGCGGAAGGCGATCTGCGCACCCTGCCCAGTCATCTTCCAAACGCCGATCCCAAGCTCGGCGGGCTCGACGGATTCTACGCGGCTCGGCTCGTTAAATCCTGATTTTGCACTGGATTTTGCACCCCCGACGCTAATTCGTACCCTTTCAAGGTGGTGTCAGCCGTGCGATTTTGGGATTAATAAGGATTCGTCGGAATCCTTCTCTCCCCTTCAAGGCAAGGCGTGTCGGTCGCTCAACGCAGACGTATCTCGACGCTGGTGATGAACCGCTTCGCGCGGAACATGCTCGCGCGCGCGAGCGGCGGACCTGTGGCGGTGTCGCGGGTCTGGCCCAGCCGCACCGACCGGCTGATCATTGCCCCGCATGACCTCCGCACCGCGGATGCGACCCGCGCCGCCGAGATCTATGCCGGCCGCTTCGTCTTCGCCGGCAAGATCGTCAATTGCCACGGCCGCTCGATCTTCGATCTCGAACCGCCCTCGGAGGATTGGGAGGTCGCGCTGCTCGGCTTCGGTTGGCTGCGGCACTTACGCGCCGCCGACACCGCGCTGACGCGAGCGAATGCGCGCGCACTGGTCGAGGACTGGATCTCGAACCCCGCCAACAAGCGCCGTCCGGTCGCGCGGCGCCCCGACGTGCTGGCGCGTCGCGTGATCTCGCTGCTGTCACAGGCACCCTTGGTGCTCAACGACACCGACAACAAGTTTTACCGCCGTTACTTGCGCGCCCTCGCGCGCGAGATCCGCCTGCTGCGCTACGCCATGCTCGACATTCCCGACGGCGTGCCGAAGCTCCAGGTGCTGATCGCGCTGTGCTACGCGGCGCTATGCCTCGCCAACCAGGCGCGCCACATTCGCAGCGCCTCGAAAAAGCTCTCTGACGAATTGCAGCGGCAGATCCTGCCCGACGGCGGACACATCTCTCGTAACCCGGGCGCCCTGATCGATCTCCTGATCGACCTGTTGCCGCTTCGACAGACCTTCGCGGCCCGCAACATCGCGCCGCCCCCGGCGCTGCTCAACGCGATCGATCGCATGATGCCGATGCTGCGCTTCTTTCGCCATGGGGACGGCAATTTCGCGCTGTTCAACGGCATGAGTGCGACCCCGTCCGACCTGCTCGCGACGCTGCTCGCCTATGACGATACCCACGGCGCACCGATGGCGAACATGCCGCATACAGGGTTCCAGCGGCTCGACGCCGGCCAAACCACGCTGATCATCGATACCGGACCGCCGCCACCGGCGGGCGTCAGCCACGACGCCCATGCTGGCTGCCTGTCGTTCGAACTGTCCTCCGGCATCAGCCGCATCGTCACCAATTGCGGAATGCCGACCACGGGCCGCGACAATTGGCGGCCGTTCGCACGGGGCACCGCAGCGCATTCGACGCTGGCCTATCACGACACCTCATCCTGCCAGTTCGTCGAGATGTCGGCGATGAAGCGCCTCCTGCACGGTGCGCCCGTCACCAGCGGCCCGGTCGAGGTCGAGAGCTATCGCGAAATAGTCCAGAACGGCACGCTGCTTACAACTTCTCATGACGGCTATCTCGCTAAATTCGGCGCGATTCATCGCCGCGTGCTGATGATCGCCAATGACGGTGCGCGCATCGACGGCGAGGACACGCTGTCGCCGCCGCAAGGCGGACGCTTCAAGGGCGCTGATGCCGATTTCGCGCTGCGCTTCCATCTGCATCCGGCAGTGAAGGCGAGCCGGTTGTCGGATGCGCGCGGCGTCATGCTGGTGTTGCCGAACCGCGACGTCTGGACGTTTGAGGCGCTCGACGACAAGGTCGATCTCGAAGACAGTGTGTTCCTGGCCGGCAATGACGGGCCGCGCCGCACCGCGCAGATCGTGATCCGACAGGATGCGCGGCAGGCTCCCTCGATCCGCTGGAGTTTTGTGCGTTCCACCGCCTCGCCAGCGGTGACCAATGCGCGCCGCAATGCCCGTCGCGAGCCGGAACTTCCCTTGTAAACAGGCGCGATCCGGCGCTATCTAGCCGTTGAGAGCGACGCCGAAAGCTGCTATCGAGCGCTCGTTCGCGCGACTGGCGACCTTGGATGGAGCACCATCGGGAAGCGCGATACATATCCGCCGCGCGCCTGGGCATAGACACTCCCTGAACAGAGGATCTTGCTCATGACTGACCATCTCCGTCGCGTCACCCGCGCCCTGCTCTCCGTTTCCGACAAGACAGGCCTGATCGAGTTCGCAAAGGCGCTTGCCGCGCACGATGTCGAACTGGTCTCGACCGGCGGCACCGCCAAGGCGATCGCCGCAGCCGGCCTCAAGGTGAAGGACGTCTCCGAGCTGACCGGCTTCCCCGAGATGATGGACGGTCGCGTCAAGACGCTGCATCCGAAGGTGCATGGCGGCCTGCTCGCGATCCGCGACAACAAGGACCATGCCGACGCGATGAAGACCCACGGCATCGCCCCGATCGACCTCCTCGTCGTCAACCTCTATCCGTTTGAAGCGACCGTCGACAAAGGCGCCGGTTTCGAGGATTGCATCGAGAACATCGACATCGGCGGCCCCGCCATGATCCGCGCCGCCGCGAAGAACCATGACGACGTCGCCGTCCTGGTCGAGGCAGAGGACTACAAGGCCGTGCTCGACGAGCTCGCCGCCAACAACGGCGCAACCACGCTGAAGCTGCGTCGGCGTCTTGCGGCAAAGGCCTATGCCCGCACCGCCGCCTATGACGCCGCGATCTCGAACTGGTTCAACCGGCAGCTCGAAATCGACGCGCCGGACTTCCGCGCCTTCGGCGGCAGGCTGATCCAGTCGCTGCGCTATGGTGAGAACCCGCACCAGACCGCTGCGTTCTACGCAACCCCCGACAAGCGCCCGGGCGTCTCGACCGCGCGGCAGCTCCAGGGCAAGGAACTCTCCTACAATAATATCAACGACACCGATGCGGCCTATGAATGCATCGGCGAGTTCGATGCCAAACGTACCGCGGCCTGCGTCATCGTCAAGCACGCCAATCCCTGCGGCGTCGCGGAGGGCTTGAACCTCGTCGACGCCTATCGCAAGGCGCTCGCGTGCGATTCCACCTCCGCCTTCGGCGGCATCATCGCGATGAACCGTCCGCTCGACGCCGACACCGCGCGCGAGATCACGAAGATCTTCACTGAGGTGATCATCGCGCCCGATGCCAGCGAGGAGGCGATCTCCATCATCGGCGCACGCAAGAATCTGCGCCTGCTGCTGGCCGGCAGCCTACCCGATCCACGCGCGCCGGGCCTGACCGCCAAGACGGTGGCGGGCGGCCTGCTGGTGCAGAGCCGAGACAATGCCGTGGTCGACGACATGACGTTCAACGTCGTGACCAAGCGTGCGCCTGATGATGCCGAGATGCGCGATCTGAAATTCGCATTCCGTGTGGCAAAACACGTGAAATCCAACACCATCATCTATGCCAAGGACCTCGCCACCGTCGGCATCGGCGCGGGCCAGATGAGCCGGGTGGATTCAGCGCGGATCGCAGCGCGCAAGGCCCAGGACGCGGCGAGTGAGCTGAAGCTTGCCGAGCCGCTCACCAAGGGCTCGGTGGTGGCGTCGGATGCGTTCTTCCCGTTTGCTGACGGCATGCTCGCCTGCATCGAAGCCGGCGCCACCGCCGTGGTGCAACCCGGCGGCTCGATGCGCGACGACGAGGTGATCAAGGCCGCCGACGAGCACGGCATCGCGATGGTCTTCACGGGGACGCGGCACTTCAGGCATTGATTGATTGGCGGTAACCACGTCGTCATTGCGAGCGAAGCGAAGCAATCCAGTCTGCGCGGAGAGAGTCTGGGTTGCTTCGTCGCTTCGCTCCTCGCAATGACGGCGGAGATGGAATTGCGTGGTGCGGCTAATCCCGCACCCGCATCAACAGCCCCAATCCCGCGACGAAGAACACCACCAGCACGGCCATGCCGGCTTTCTGGCTCGCCGTCGCAGCGGTGATCATGCCGATCAACAGCGGACCGATGAAAGACGTCACCTTCCCGGTCAATGCGAACAGGCCGAAATACTGTGCGATGCGGTCCTTCGGCGCCAGACGGATCAGCAGCGTGCGCGAAGCGGCTTGCAACGGGCCGCCGGCGGCGCCGATCAGGCACCCCAGCACCAGATAGGCACGCTCCGCCGCGCTCGAGAACAGGGCCGCACCCGGCTGCGGCGGCGCGACCTTGACGAACAACACACTGTCCTTGTCGACCAGCAGGATCGCCGCCACCGACAGCAGGAGAATCAGCAGGCTGCCGGCGATCACGCGCTTCGGCCCGAGACGATCGTCGAGCTTGCCGCCAAGCCACGCACCGAGGGCACCCGCGATCGCGAGCATGATGCCGAACGTGCCGATCTGGATCGTGTGCCAGCCGAAGGTGCCGGCGGCATAAATGCCGCCGAAGGCGAACAGCGACACCAGACCGTCGGTGTAGATCATGTTGGCGAGCAGGAACGCCGCGAGCGACTTCTGCTTCGGCAGACCTTTGATCGATTGCTTCAGCTCAGACAGTCCTTCGCGCAGTGCCTCGCGCACCGGGCGCTTTGCCGGATAATCCGGCGTGAACAGGAACATCGGCATCACGAAGATGATGAACCACAGCCCGGTCAACGGCCCGGCAGCACGGTCGCCCTGATGCGTGATGGGGTCGAGCCCGAATAGCGGCATCAAGCCGAGCAGCGTGCGGCCGGTCTCGGGATTGGCGGCGAGCAGGCCGAGCACGATGATCAGGCTGACAATGCCGCCAATGTATCCTGTCGCCCAGCCGGTGCCGGACAGCCGCCCGATCCGCTCCGGCGGCACCAGAGTCGGCATCATCGCGTTGTTGAAGAGGGTAGCGAATTCCGCGCCGACGCTGGCGAGCGCGACGGCGGTGAGCAGCGGCGGAATGATGGCGTCATCGCCGGGCTTGCCGATCCACAGCGTGCAGGACGCCAACACCAGCACCGCGCCGAAACCTGCGATCCATGGTTTCCTGCGGCCCGAAGCATCCGCGATGGCTCCGAGCACCGGCGACAGCAATGCGATCGCAAGGCCCGCGGCCGCCATCGCAAAGCCCCACAGCGATTGACCGATGGCGGGATTTGGCGCGATGCCGGTCGCGAAATAGGGCGCGAACACGAAGGTCGTAATCAGTGTGAAATAAGGCTGCGCGGCCCAATCGAAGAAGATCCAGCTGACGACGGCGGCGCGCCGCGGATAGGTCCGCGGCACGCCGGCCATGCGCACATCCTGGGCGATCGTTGTCATCACGCAGTCCCCATCACGAACAGTTTTGCCTGTCTCGGGGCAAACCGTATAGCATTGCCGTGACGCGTGTGAACTGGCCGGAAGGCGCGACGGGAATTTTGATGATGTTGTCATATTCGACACGGCGGACATTTTTCGCCGTCATAGCCACGCTGGCGTTCGGTCTTGTCGCTGTGACGGCCCAGGACGCGCGGCGGGGCTATGTCCCGCCCGCGCGCGATATGGTGCGCGCCGTTGCTGCCGAACACGGCATGGTGGTGGCGCAGGAGAAGATATCTGCGCAGGTCGGCGCCGACATCCTGCGCCGTGGCGGCAATGCCGTCGATGCCGCGGTCGCCACCGGCTTTGCGATGGCCGTGACCTATCCGCGCGCAGGAAATATCGGCGGCGGCGGCTTCATGGTGATCCATTCCGCCGATCGCAACGAAGACATCACTATCGACTATCGCGAGACCGCGCCAGCTGCGACCACGCCGCAAGTTTTCCTGGGGCCCGATGGCAAGCCTGACCCGACGAGGTCACGGGATTCCGCGCTTGGCGTCGGCGTGCCCGGCACCGTTGCAGGTCTCGCGCTCGCATTGGAGAAATATGGCTCCGGTCAGTTCACGCTGGCGCAATTGCTCGAGCCGGCGATCGCGCTCGCTCGCGATGGCTTTGCCGTCAGCGACGACATGGCCGATACGCTGCCGGCCTGGCACCGGCGGCTGGCGCGCTGGCCTTCCTCGGCCAAGATCTTCTCGCGCCCCGACGGCACGCCACTTGGCGAAGGCGACAGGCTGGCGCAGGGCGATCTCGCCGAAACGCTATCGGCCGTGGCCGCACAGGGGCCACGCGGCTTCTATGAGGGGCCAGTTGCCGAGAAACTCGCCAAGGCCGTGGCTGACGCCGGCGGCATCATGACGCCTGCCGATCTGAAGTCCTATCAGGCGGTGATCCGCGCGCCGGTGCGCGGCACCTATCGCGGCTACGACATCGTATCGATGCCGCTGCCCTCGTCCGGCGGCGTGGTGCTGGTGGAAACGCTCAACATTCTCGAAGGCTTCCAGCTCGCCGATCTGAAGCAGGGATCGCCGGCATCGCTGCATCTCCTGATCGAAGCTATGAAGCGCGCCTATGCGGACCGCGCGCGCTATCTCGGCGATCCCGCCTTCGTCAACGCACCGATCGAGACGCTGACCGCGAAGGACTACGCTGCCAAGCTGCGCGCGGGCATCTCCGCCGAGCGCGCCACGCCTTCGAAAGAGCTCGTTTCTGCTGCTATCTCGCCGCGCGAGGGCAGCAACACCACGCATTTCTCCGTCGTCGACGGCCGCGGCAATGCCGTCAGCAACACCTACACATTGAACTTCAGCTATGGCGTCGGCCTCGTTGCCGACGGCAGCGGCGTGCTGCTCAATAACGAGCTCGACGACTTCACCGCGGCGGTCGGCGCCTCGAATGCCTACGGCCTCGTCGGCTTCGAGGCCAATCTGCCAGGGCCTGGAAAACGCCCGCTGTCGTCGATGTCACCGACCATCGTGCTCAAAGACGGCAAGCCGGTGCTGGTGACGGGCTCGCCTGGTGGCAGCCGCATCATCTCGACCGTGCTCCAGGTGATCGTGAACGTCCTCGACTACAAGATGGATGTGGCTGCCGCCGTCTCCGTACCGCGGCTGCATCACCAATGGCTGCCGGACGAGGTGCGCGTCGAGAGCGGCTTTCCTGCCGATGTTCTGCTGGAGCTGAAGGCGATAGGCCACTTCGTCGTGGAGCCGATGGGACAGACATCGGCCAATTCGATTCTGGTGACGCCGAATGGGCCGCTCGGCGCGCCCGATCCGCGCACGCGTGGGGCGGAAGCTGCGGGACAGTAACCCTGTCACTGCGCCGAGATGATTTAGCGCCCGACCTGATAAGGCCCGCCCTTTTCGAGCGCGCGGTTATACGCCGGCCGCGCGTGGATGCGCTCCAGGAACGCCATCGCCTTGGGATGGCCCTGCTCCAGCCCGCCGCGCGCTTGCGCTGCTTCCAGCGGAAAGCTCATCTGGATGTCGGCTGCGGTGAACTCGTTGCCGGCGAACCACTCGCTCTTGCCGAGCTCGCTTTCCCAAAAGTCCATGTGCTGCTTGAGCTGCGGATTGACCAGCGCGGTGAGCGCCTGATTCGAAACCTTGCGCACCAAGGGGCGCAGCAACGCCGGCGCGCGCTTCGGCATCAGCGTGAACAGCAGCTTGAGCAGCAGCGGCTGCATCGCCGACCCTTCCGCATAATGCAGCCAATAGGTGAAGCGCAGCCGTTCCGGCGTGTTCGGCGGCGGGATCAGTTGGCCGTTGCCATAGGTAGCGATGAGATACTCGATGATCGCGCCCGACTCGGCGATGGTGTTGCCGTTGTCTGTAATGACCGGCGATTTGCCAAGCGGATGGATGGCGCGCAGCTCCTTCGGCGCGCGCATGTCCGGCTGGCGCTGATAGCGCACGATCTCGTAGGGCACGCCCAATTCCTCGAGCAGCCACAGCACGCGCTGCGAGCGGGAATTGTTGAGGTGGTGAACGGTCAGCATCGCGTGGTCCCCAGCTTGGCTTGGTCGTCGCGCCGTTGGTGCCAGCCCGGGAACACAATGTCGAGCCATCGGTGCGCCTATTTTCACCCGGGTATATTGACGCCTTAAATTTACCCGGGTATTAAATCGCCAACACAGTCAATCTGGCAATGATTCCAATGCAAGCCACCTTCACAGCCTTCATGGGCCAGCGCCGGCTGGCCTCGGGAGCGGCCGGCGATGTCGCCCTCGCAGTCAAGCGGGCCGGATCGAATCCGGACCAGCCGATCATCATTTTCGACGATGGGACTGGCCGGTCGATCGATTTCGACCTGCGCGGCGAGGATCACGAGGTGCTGGCGCGGCTGGCCGAGATCATGCCGCCGCCGACCGAAATCACCGAACCACTGAGCGAGCCGCGCGGCCGCGGCCGGCCGAAGCTTGGTGTGGTCGCGCGCGAGGTGACGTTACTGCCGCGCCACTGGGAGTGGCTCAACGCGCAACCCGGCGGCGCCTCGGTCGCGCTGCGCAAGCTCGTCGACGAGGCCAGACGCGCCAGCGGCGACAAGGACCGCGAGCGGCAGGCGCGCGATGCGGCCTATCACTTCATGTCGACCATGGCGGGCAATCTGCCGCAGTTCGAGGAAGCCTCGCGCGCGCTGTTCGCGGATGAACGACGGCGCTTCACCGGGCTGATCGCCGACTGGCCGACTGACATCCGCGACCACATCGTCAAGCTCGCCTACAGCGACCGGGCTTAAACCGCGCAGCATTCACCCTATCAACGGCCGAGCCGCGCATCGCGCGGCAACGGCTTCGCACGCCTCGATGAAAGGCAAATTCATGTCCGCATCCGCGCCTCTCTGGACGACGTTTCTTCGCTTCCTCGCACCTCTGATGGCAAGCAACGCGCTGCAATCGCTGTTTGGCACCGTCAGCAACGTCTATCTCGGCCAGATGATCGGCATCGACGCGCTCGCCGCAGTCTCGGCATTCTTCCCGGTGATGTTCTTCCTGTTCGCCTTCGTCATCGGCCTGAGCACCGGCGCCACCGTCTTGATCGGCCAAGCCTTTGGCGCGGGGGAGCACGGCAGGATCAAGCTCGTCGTCGGCACGACGCTCGCGATCGGCCTCTCGCTCTCGGCAACGGTTGCACTCGCTGGCGGGATCTTCAGCCGGCCACTGATGGTCATGCTCGCAACGCCCGCTGACATCCTCGACCAGGCCAGCGCCTATGCCCGCATCATGCTGCTGACGATGCCGCTCGGCTTCATCTTCCTACTGATGACAGCGATGATCCGCGGCGTCGGTGATACGTTGACGCCGCTCCTCGCGCTGGCGCTATCGACCGCGATCGGCCTCGCCCTGACGCCGCTGCTGATCCGCGGCGCGTTCGGCTTGCCGGCAGCGGGCATCACCAGTCCGGCATGGGCAGCCGCAATTGCCAACGCGCTGACGCTGATCGTGCTCGCCGTCCATCTGCTCCGGAGAAAGCATGCATTGGCACCGGACGCTGCACTGCTGCGTCATCTGCGGCTCAACGGCGCCGTGCTCGGAAAAATCCTCGGCATCGGACTGCCGAGCGCAATTGGCATGGTGGTGATGGCGATTGCCGAGCTGGTGCTGCTTGGGCTCGTCAACGGCTTCGGCTCAAACGCCACGGCCGCGTACGGCGCCGTCAATCAGGTGATGGGTTACACGCAGTTCACGGCAATGTCGATTTCGATCGCGGTCTCGATCCTCGGTGCGCAAGCGATCGGCGGCGGCGACAGGGTGCGGCTCGAGGGCATCGTGCGCACCGGCCTCGCGTTCAATGTCGTTCTGACCGGCGGGCTGGTGGCGCTGATCTATCTGGTACCGCGCGCCGTGCTCGGCATCTTCATCACCGACGGCGCCGTGCTCGATCTGGCGAAGACTCTCCTCTACATCGCCCTGTGGAGCTCGGTTCCGTTTGGCCTCGCCACGGTGTTTTCGGGCGCCCTGCGCGCCGCCGGCATCGCCTTGACGCCGATGCTGCTCTCGATCTTCGCGATCGTCGCGATCGAGCTGCCGGCTGCAATGATCCTAAGCCGCACGATCGGCCTCGAGGGCGTATGGGCCGCCTATCCGATCGTGTTCTGCGCCATGTTCGTTTTGCAGATGGGCTGTTACCTCCTGGTGTGGCGCAAGCAGACGATCCGGCGTCTGCTCTGACGGGACATCAAGGCATTATGACCGTCATTAAACGATGGACCTGTCGCGCGGCCTGCGCCACAATGGATGAAAAGCGCCGCCAGGGAGATCGAATTGACCCGCACAGCCCCGCAATTCCTGTTCGATTTCGGCAGCCCGAACGCCTATCTCAGCCATCTGGCGATCCCGGCAATCGAGCAACGCATCGGCGTCAAGTTCGAATATGTGCCGATCCTGCTCGGCGGCATCTTCAAGGCGACCAACAACAAGTCGCCGGCCGAGACGCTCGCCGGCATCAAGAACAAGCGCGAGTTTCAGGCGGTCGAGACCGAGCGCTTCATCAAGCGCTTCAAAGTCCAGCCCTACATCATGAATCCGTTCTTCCCCGTCAACACGTTGAATTTGATGCGCGCGGCGATCGCAGCGCAGCTCGAGGGCGTGTTCGAGACCTATGTCGAAGCCGCCTTCCACCACATGTGGCGCGAGCCGAAGAAGATGGACGACCCTGAGGTCGCGACGAAGGCGCTGGCGTCATCCGGCCTCGATGCGCAAAAGTTATTCGCCCGCGCGCAGGAACCCGAGGTGAAAGGCAGACTGATCAAGAATACCGAGGAAGCGGTGGCGCGCGGCGCGTTCGGCTCGCCGACCTTCTTCGTCGGCAATGAGATGTTCTTCGGTAAGGAGCAGCTGCGTGAGGTCGAGGAGATGGTGCTGGGGACGTAGTACCTTCATTCTCCAGCGACAGAATGTGATCGCGGCAACATTCTGGATTGCTTCGCTTCGCTCGCAATGACGATTATAAGTAGCCACCAAGAGCAACAATGGAGTATCCCATGCGTATCCTCGTGGTCGGCGCCGGCGCCATCGGCGGCTATTTTGGTGGCAGGCTGTTGCAGGCCGGCCGCGACGTCACCTTCCTGGTGCGGCCGCGCCGCGCCGGCGAGCTCGCGAGCGCCGGCCTCGTCATCAAGAGTCCGAATGGCGATGTGACGCTGAAGGCCCCGCCGACAGTGCAAGCGGACAAGCTCGCGGAAAAATTCGACGTCGTGCTGCTGAGCTGCAAGGCGTTCGACCTCGACGACGCCATCAAGTCGTTCGCGGCCGCCGTCGGGTCGAACACCGCGATCATCCCCATGCTCAACGGCATGAAGCATCTCGACGTCCTCGACGACAAGTTCGGTAAGGAGCGCGTGCTCGGCGGCCTCTGCGCCATCGCCGCGACCCTCAACGAGCAGCGGGAGGTGGTGCAGCTCCAGCCGATGCAATCGATCAATTACGGCGAGCGCGACGGCAAGCTGTCGGACCGCGTCAAGGCGATCGACGAGGCCTTCAGGAGCGGTATCAATGGCGCCACCGCCAGCCAGAACATCCTGCAGGACATGTGGGAGAAGTGGGTGTTCCTCTCCACGCTCGCAGCGTCCACCAGCCTGATGCGCAGCTCCGTCGGCAATATTCTCGCTGCCCCCGGCGGCAGGGATTTTCTGCTTGGCATGCTGGACGAGACCAGCGCGATTGCCGCTGCGTCGGGCTATCCGCCGGCCGGACCGTTCTTCGAGCGCGTGAAGGGCAATCTGACCACCGAGGACTCGCCGATGACGGCATCCATGTTCCGCGACATCAAGGCCGGCCTGCCGGTCGAAGCCGATCACGTTATCGGCGATCTCATCGCACGCGGAGATGCGGCGAAGGTTCCCGTGCCGAAGCTGCGCATCGCATATACGCATCTGAAGGCGTATGAGAAGCAGAGGGCGAGGTAGCGGCCGCCCCGGCGAAGGCCGAGACCCATACTGCGTGACCTATCGGAAGCGACGCTATCAGTACCGCGCGATGCTCGAAAAACGACCTGTCTTCGCCAAACCACATCCTGTGGTTATCGGTCCCGTCGTCGGGACGACGGTGGAGTTTGGGGCAACAGCCTTGCGCTACTGCAAATGCGCCAGGTAGTGCGCGACTGCTGTAATCTCTTCCTCGCTCATGTGATAGGCGACATCGGCCATCGCGGCGACGCCGCCGCCGACGCGCTGCCCGGACTTGTAGTCGTGCAGCGCCTTCACGAGATATTCCTCGCGTTGGCCCGCGAGCCGCGCCACGGCCTTGGTGCCGGCATAGGTGTCCGTATGGCATGAGGCGCAGCGGCGGCCGGCTGCGACCTGGGCGCCTTTCTTCGACAAGTCCGGGTCCTCGTCTTCCGGTGCCTTCGGCGGCGCCAGCTGCGAAAAATAGGCGCCGAAATTGCGAATGTCTTCGTTGGTGATCTCTTCGACGATCGGCTGCATCTGATCGTTCTTGCGCGAGCCGGCGCGGAAGAACACCAGCTGCCATTGCAGGAATTGATCGGGTTGGCCGGCGAGCGAGGGGACGTTCTCGGTCTGCGAAATGCCGTTCTCGCCGTGGCAGCCGGCGCAGGCAGCCGTCTTCTCCTTGATCGCGGCATTATCGGCGGCCTGGGCCGAGACGAATGCAAGCACTGCGAGCGAAAGCGCGCCGATGACATACGGAAAAAACTGGCGGCGCATGATTAGCACTTCCGATCTGTCGAGTTCGTCATTGGGGGGCGGGGCGCGCCGCTTGGCGGGAGCCGGAATCCATAGCCCCCGTTCGTGGATATGGTTTCCGGACTTGCGCGCAAGTGGCGCGCAATCGGGAACGGCATCGAAGTTGAAAGCAAACGAGGCTGCGGCACCTCGCGACCACCGCAGCCTCTTATCGTCCGCGCGCTATTTCTTGCTGTAGCTGATGCGATAGATCGCGCCGGCCCAGTCGTCGGCCACAAGGATCGAGCCGTCCTTGGCAAGAAGGATGTCGTTGGGACGGCCGAGATAGCCCTGATCGCCCTCGAGCCAGCCGGAGGCGAAGATTTCCTGCTTGGGATTCTTGCCGTCAGGCCCGACGATCACGCGCACGATGCGTGCGCCCTGGTACTTGTGCCTATTCCAGGAGCCGTGCTCGGCGATCAGGATATTGTTCTTGTACTCGGCGGGGAATTGGTCGCCGGTATAGAATTTCATGCCGAGCGGAGCGACATGCGCGCCGAGATTCAGCACCGGCGGCGTGAACTCGGAGCATTTATGACCCATCGCGAACTTGTCATCAGGCAAATTACCCTGGTGGCAATAGGGATAACCGAAATGCTCACCGATCCTGTTGATCATGTTCAGCTTGTCTGAGGGCAGATCATCGCTGATCCAGTCGCGCGCGTTCTCGGTGAACCAGTATTTGCCGGTTCGCGGATCGACGTCCCCGCCGACCGAGTTGCGGACGCCGAGCGCCCAGATCTCGGCATTGCCGGTCTTGGGATCGACGCGCCGGATCTGCGAGACGCTGGTCGGCGGGATGCCGACATTGAAGGGCGGCCCGAACGGCAGGAAGAACCAGCCATCCTTGTCGACCGCGATATATTTCCAGCCATGCGCGGCATAGGACGGCATGTCGTCATAGACGACCTTGCCCTCGCCGAGATTGTCGAGCTTGGCTTCGGCGTCGTCATAGCGGATCAGCTTGTCGACGGCGATGACGTAGAGCGCGCCGTCCTTGAAGGCAAGACCGGTGGGCATGTTCAGGCCCTTGAGGACGGTCTTGACCTCCTTCTTTCCGTTGTTGTCCTTGATGGCATAGACGTTGCCGAGGCCGAACGAGCCGACGAACAGCGTGCCCTTGTCGCCCCAGGCCATCTGCCGCGCGGCCAGCACGCCGGAAGCATAGACCTCGATCTTGAAGCCCGGCGGCAGCTTGATCTTCTTGACGATGTTAGCGAGCTCGGTGTCGGAAGCGCCGGTCGGCGGACCCGATGGCGGCGCAAGGCCCTTCTGCGCCTCGGTCTCGTCGCCGAGGAACCAGTCATCCGGCGGATGGGTCCAGAACTCCTTGGTACCGGATTCGTATTTCTTCAGCGCCCGGTTCTTGTCCTGCTGTTGCGCATTGCCAGCGCTAGACCCTGCGAGAAGGGCAACGGCTGCAAGCGCCAACACGGATCGATGGAACATCGATGTCATCGCGTCACTCCCCAAAGGCAGCCGTCAGGGCTGCAATTTATTTTATTTTGCTAGTCGAGAGGCGAAGTTTGGAGTCTGCCGGGAGGCAGACGCAAAAAGCTAGCACATCTGCGAGCGCTGAGAAGGGCATCGCATGCACTGCGGTTGCACTCCGGAAAAATTGAGACGGAATGTCAATGAGGGGCGAACGGCGCGATGCCAACGCTCTCGCTGCAACGCGGAATCGATATCGCGCGTGACCGTTTTCAGGCGGCGCGAGGGGCGGACATCCAAAAAATGCGAAAACAACCCCATGCACAGTAGATCGGCTCAGGCCAGCCTGCGCTCGGCGACACCGGACAGACAGTTGAAGCATCGAGCAAAATTGCGGTAAGCGCGCTTACGGGTCGACGGGGTAGAGCCCATCGTCGAACTCCGCCTCATGATAGCCTTTCGACCCGATCTCGCGTGCCAGCGCGCTGCGGAAATCGCGGCCATCATGCAGGCTGCGCAGCACATGCGCGAAGTCGAATTCAGGCCGCCAGCCCAGCTCGCGCCGCGCGCGTTCGTTGACATAAACGCGATCGATCGCGGGGAAGAGGCGCCAGCCGCGCGCCGCATAGAGCTGCACGCAATCCGGATAGAGCTCGCGCACGACACCGGCAGCATCGCGCGCGAGCGCCGCGAGATGGCGTTGCTCGAACGGGCTCGTGGCCGCTTGTGCAGCGTCGCAGTGTGAATCACCGCGGTGACGCCCGCCATCTGGCGCCGCACGAAGCCTGGGTCGGCGATCGATCCGACCGCGTCGGTGAAGGAAGATGGCTTCAGATCGACCCCGCGCGCAGGCAATCCGCGCCCCCGCAGCGTCCGGAGAATGGCCTCCCCAAGGTGGCCCGCGCTGCCGGTGACCAGAATCGTCATGTGAGACCCAATGCAGTCGCCGGCGGCGTGGAAAACCACGGCCCGGCCCGGTTCGGCTGGATGCTCTGGGAAAAATTGGAGCGGGCGAAGGGGCTCGAACCCTCGACCCCGACCTTGGCAAGGTCGTGCTCTACCACTGAGCTACACCCGCATCCTGTGTCGGTCGCGTGACGCGCCGGCAACGGCTGTCGTATGCCAAAAGCGGAAGGGGAATGCAACAGCTACAGGCGGCATAGATTCGCAGTCGGAGGCCCCATATGGACGCTGAATGCGACCAAATCGCCCGAAAGCGCCCCGGAACCGGCGAATCAAGGCACCTGGATTGAAATTCGGCCCATTCGGCCCAATTTAGGAGCCGACACCAAGCATATGCATCGGCGGCGTGTTAAAGAGCCGCCATTCCAGACATGACGAGGGGATCCCGTGACGATCATCGACCAGGGTAACGGAGGGGCGGGCCCGGCTGCCGCCGATCTGATCAAGGACACCACCACCCAGACTTTCGTGAAGGACGTCATCGAGGAATCGAAGCGCCAGCCGGTGCTGATCGATTTCTGGGCGGAGTGGTGTGGCCCCTGCAAGCAGCTCACCCCGATCCTGGAAAAGGCGGTCAAGGCGGCCAAGGGCAAGGTCAAGCTGGTCAAGATGAACATCGACCAGCACCCGGCGATTCCGGGGCAGATGGGCATCCAGTCGATTCCGGCGGTGATCGCCTTTGTCAACGGCCAGCCAGCCGACGGCTTCATGGGTGCGGTGCCCGAGAGCCAGCTCAATGCCTTCATCGAGCGGCTGACCAAGGGCGTCACCGCGCCGGGCGAGGTCAACGTCGCCGAGATCGTGCAGGAGGCCGAGGCCGTGCTCGCCGAGGGCGACACGGCTGCGGCCGCGCAGATCTATGCCGAGGCGCTCCAGCATGATTCGACCAACATCGCGGCGCTTGCGGGCCTTGCAAAGTGCTACGCCGTCTCCGGCGCGATGGAACAGGCCAAGCAGACGCTGGCCATGGTGCCGGAATCCAAGCGCAACGATCCCGCCGTGAAAGCCGTGCAGACCACGATCGACCTCGCCGAGCAGGCGGAAGCGCTGGGACCGGTGGCCGAGTTGGAACAGAAAGTCGCCGCAAACCCGCTCGATCATCAGGCCCGATTCGATCTCGCCACCGCGCTCAACGCGCAAGGCAATCGCCCGGCCGCCACCGAGCAGTTGCTCGAGATCATCAAGCGCGACCGCAAATGGAACGACGACGGCGCCCGCAAGCAGCTGGTGCAGTTCTTCGAGGCCTGGGGCGGCACGGATGATGCAACCGTCGAGGGACGCAAGCGTTTGTCGACGATCCTGTTTTCGTAGGGCGTGCTGGCAACGCCAGGGGGACCGGGCAGATGCCGATCAACATCGAATATCGCGGGCCCGCCGACCTTCCGGAGGTCATTCCGGTATTTCCGCTGCCGGGTGCGCTGCTGCTGCCGCGGGGCCAGATGCCGCTCAACATCTTCGAGCCGCGCTATCTCGCGATGGTCGACGATTCCTTCCGCGACGGCCATCGCCTGATCGGCATGATCCAGCCTGATGTGGCGCACTCGCCGAAGAATTCCGACAAGCCGGCGCTGTTCCGCGTCGGCTGCGTCGGCCGCATCACCCAGCTCGCTGAATCCGGTGATGGCCGCTACATCCTCGAGCTCACCGGCGTCTCGCGCTTCAAGGTGGTCGAGGAGCTCGACGTGCTGACCGCCTACCGGCAATGCAAGGTGGATTTCTTCGCCTTCGTCGACGATTTCACCGCGCGTATGGGCGAGGACCAGGTCGATCGCGAAGCCCTGCTGGCGGTGCTGGCGGACTTCCTGAAGGCTAACAACCTCAAGGTCGACTGGGAGGGCGTCGAGAGCGCGCCCAACGAGGCGCTGGTCAACGCGCTGGCGATGATGTCGCCCTACGGACCCGCGGAAAAGCAGGCCATGCTGGAGGCGCCTGACTTAAAGACCCGCGCCGAGATCCTGATCGCGGTCACCGAAATGGATCTCGCCAAGAAGCGCACCAGCGGCGATCCGCCGCTGCAGTGAGAACACCTACGCGGCACGGACAGCCGCTTCGGCTTCGGCCTTCCGCTGGGCCACCTCCGGGATCCTCGAGGCCTGCATTGGCGGGCTGAAATAGTAGCCCTGCGCCTCGACACAGCCTTGTTCGCGCAGGATGTCCAGTTGCTCGGCGGCTTCGACGCCTTCAGCGGTCGTCGTCTTGCCGAGGCTGACCGCGAACGCCACGACGGCACGGGCGATCCGATGCGCCTCTTCGCTTTTGCTGGACAGCTCGCTGACGAAGCTGCGGTCGATCTTGATCTTGTCGAATGGAAATTTCTGCAGAAAGCTCAGCGATGAATAGCCCGTGCCGAAATCGTCGAGGGCAATTCGCACGCCGAGCTCGCGCAGCTGCCCAAGCGCTGCGAACACCGCGTCGCTGTCGTGCATGATGACGGTTTCGGTGACCTCGAGCTCGAGCCGGTGCGGCGCAATCTCCGAGGTCGCCAGGGCGCCGACAATGATGGAGACGAGCTCCTTGCTCCTGAACTGAGCGGGAGAGAGATTGATTGCGATCATCAGATCGGAAGGCCACTTGGCTGCCTCAGTGCAGGCAGCTCTCAAGACCCATTCGCCCAGGGGCAGGATCAAGCCGGTTTCCTCCGCAAGCGGAATGAATTCGGCAGGCGAGACCAGACCGCGCTCCGGATGGTGCCACCGCAATAACGCCTCATAGCCGCAGGTTTGGCCGGTCTCCACACTCACAAATGGCTGGTAGTGGAGCTCGAATTCGCCCCGCGCAAGCGCTCTGCGCATGTCCTTTTCCAGGTTGCGGCGGACATGCATGAGCTGGTCCAGCTCCGGTTCGAAGAAGCGGAATGCGCCGCGTCCGCCACTCTTTGCCGCGTACAGAGCAAGGTCTGCGCTCTTGAGGATGACGTCGGAATCAGCCCCGTCGCGGGGCCCGATGGCGATCCCAATGCTGGCGCCCACGGTGACTTGATGATCGCCAAGGTCAAAGGGTTCGCAGAGCGCAGCCTTGATCGTCTCGGCGAACGAGGCCGCATCCACGACGGGATTTGTAACATAGTCCACGACGGCGAACTCATCGCCACCCAGTCGGGCAATCAAGGTGGTTTCCCGGCTGCACTCCCGCAAACGCGTCGCGGCCGCACGCAGCAGCGAGTCGCCCGCCGGATGTCCGAGCGTGTCATTGACCTCCTTGAAGCGGTCGAGATCGATCATGAGGACCGCCAGATGGCGAGCTCCATTGCGCGTCTCGGCGAAGGCCTGCTCCAAACGCGCTCTCAGCAGCACGCGATTTGGCAACTCCGTCAGCGCGTCGTGCTGCGCCATATAGGTAATCTTGGCTTCGGACCGGCGTTGCTCCGTGACATCGAGATGCGTTGCCACCCATCCGCCACCAGCCATCGGCTGTCTCGTCACGCAAATCAACCGGCCATCAGCGAATTCGTCGATTCGGCTCGAGACCGCATTGACTGGCAAAGCATCGAGCTTCGAGATCAGTTGCTCGGCGGCAATGTCGCTTGCGTCGCTTTTGAGTGTACCGCTGATGATGCGATGCCTGATGATGTCGCGGTGCGAGGTTCCCGCGCGCAGCAATTCCGGCGGCAGCCGATACAGATTGGCGTAACGCTCGTTGCAGATGACCAGCCTCTTCTCGGCATCGAACATGCAAAGGCCTTCGACCATGTGGTTGATGGCCGTGTCCAGCCTCAGCTTCTGTTCCTGTAGCTCCTGCTGCGAGTCTTCGAGCTGCTGCCGTGCGTCCGAAAGCTGGCTGATGATCCCTTCGAACTTCACGGTTCTGCTTGCCAGGCGACGATCGGCCACCACGCCGATCAGGCTCATGCCCAGCACGGAGAGTGCTACACCGGCGATAGCCAGCGCGAGCACGGCCGGAGAAAGCGATAGGACACCTGTCGCACGCATTGGGTCCGGCGTGATTTGCACGGCACCCATGGCCGTGAAGTGATGCGATACGATGGCAAGGGTCAGCAGGACCGCCGCCGCGAGCGTGCCGCGGTAGTTCTGGTACCTGATCGCCACAGCCAAGGCCGCATAGCCGAGGCACATGCCGAGAGTGATCGAGACGAGCACGAGGTCCGGCGACCAGGCGACGCGACCCGGCACTTCAAGGGCCCACATGCCGAGATAGTGCATGCTGGCAATGCCGCCGCCGATGATGACGCCGCCGGCCGCTGCGCGCCACCGGCCGGAATCGCCGAGCGCAACACTGAAGCCCCCCGACGTCAGCAGCATTGCCGTAGCCAGTGAGAGCGTCGTCAGCACGATTCCATAACCGGTCGGGACGCCAGGCTCATAGGCGAGCATCGCAACGAAATGGGTTGCCCAGATTCCGTATCCGATCGCAGCGCCAGCAATGGCGATCCAGATCAACCGTGATCTCGCGCGCGCAGCGATCGCGCGATGGAAGATACTGATCGCAACGATACTCGCGACGAAACAGACCAGGCCAGCCAGCAGGACCAACCGCCAATCATGCTCGACGGTAAGGCAGGAAAAAACGCGGAACATCCAATATCGCTCCATCGTCAATAGTGTCGATGGTGAACGGGCTAAACGTCGTTCGCGTTAATTTTGTGCAACGCCTGATTGCATGCTTACCGTGACGTTAATGCTTCCTGCGCAATTCGATTTTGCCGAGCATTGCGCATGCGTCACACCGCCATCGCGCCCAAGGAGAGCGAAGGAGACCTGCAAGGATCGGCAACAAGCCCTAGAGGCGATTGCGGATGCGCTTGCGTCCGGTGAACATCGCGCGGATCAGGTTCTCGCGCTGGAGCGTCCCCATCAGCACCACGCCGAGCACGTGCAGCACGACCAGGATGATGACGGCGTCCGATGAATAATGGTGGGTATCCTCGACCCACCAGACGCCGAAAAAAGTGACGGTCACCGACATCGCGCCCGTGATCGTCGACACCGCGAGCGAAGCCAGCAGCGCCACCAGCATCAAGGTGCCGGCAGGATTGAGTCCGATATAGCGGCCGGTGATGCCGCGGCGCAGGTTCCAGAGATAGCCGGGCGCCGCGCGAAGTCTGACCCCGACCATCCGGAAGCGCGAATAACGGCCTCCTATGAAGCCCCAGACCAGTCGGAAGCCAAGTAGGCCGATGACCGTATAGCCCACGATGCGGTGCAGGCCGTCATAGACGGTCGGCGTGAACCACGCGATCAGAACCGAGGTCGCGAGAAGCCAGTGCCAGAGCCGCAGCGGGAGGTCCCAGACCGCGACCGCCCGCGAAGCAGTTCGATCCGCGGGGGTCCCGTTGGACACCCCGCGCGCTTGTGGCATCGCTTCTGCCATCAATTCCGCTTCACTTTGCGCAAGTCATTTGGCGCGAGTCACTTGGCGCAGACTACTTCGCGCAAGTCATTTGGCAATCGTATGCTTCAGGCTGAGATCTTCGGGGCTGTAGAACAGCTCGTAGAGCTTGCCTTCCTTGACGCCGTACACCTCGTAGCACGAGCCTTCGATCTTGGAGCGCCGCACCTCGTAGCCCAGCGCCTTCGCCTTGGCTTCGGCCTCGCTGGCCGGCTTCCATGACGCCTTGTCGAGCTTGGTGCAGTCCTTGAAACCGTCGGCCATGACCGCCGATCCCGTACCAATCCCGATCGTCAGTGCAATGGCAACAACTCGAATGACCTTCACGAACGTCTCCTCCTCTGTCGTGTGCGCTGTGTGCTCAGCGCGAAGCGCAGCCGAAGGAAGCAAAGGCGAAGGTGAAGTCAATCCGGTTTGGGGTGACCAATCTTAGATTTGTTCTAATGGTCGCCAAAAGATCAGCGCTCTCCGCATGCAACGCGCATTTGAAGTGCGGCTGCGGCCTTACGCCTCACGGGCCAAACGCGAGCGCCGCTAGTAGCCGGCAACCGCAAGCGCCACCACAGTGCCCATGCCGACCCAGCCAAAGTGGCGGCCGCGCGTCGCGAGGGCGTTGGCGAGTGCCGCGCAGCCGAACACGACGGCGAGTGTGACGACGATCCAGTGCCGGGCGAGGTTCGACTGCATCAAGGGTGCCGCGAGCAGCAGCACGCCGCCGCCGATCCAGGCCACCGTGCCGGCCTGCCACACCAAGCGGATCAGCGTACGAAGGCGCGGCGGCTCGATTGTGGCACGAGCGAACACCTTGGTCTCGCCGAGCATGCCGTGGATCAGCGCCAGCACGATCGCGGCAGCGCCGGAGCATTGCAGCAGGAGATCGCGCATGACGGAAACTCCGATCTATCCAGTGGCCATACAGGTGTGTATGGTATGGACCCGCGCACGGTGACCTGTCAATACACTCGTGTATGGTCCTGATCATCGGGAACTCGCCATGACCGAACAGCTCGCCGCCGACGACTGGATCAAACAGGGGCTGAAGGCGCTCGCCAGAAGCGGCTTCACGGCGCTGAAGGCCGATCCGCTCGCCAAGGCCATGGGCGTGTCGCGCGGCAGCTTTTATTGGCATTTTGCCGATCTCGGCGCCTTCCACGCGGCCTTGCTGAAGCGCTGGCGCGAGATCGCGGCCGAGCAGATCATCGCCGATGTCGAGGCTGGCAGTGACGAACCGCTGACGGCGCTGTTGCGAAGATCTTTCAGCGCGCGGCTCGACCTCGAGCGCGCCGTGCGCAACTGGGCGGCGTTCGATGCGGCCGCGCAAGGCGCAGTCCGTGCGATCGACCGCCGCAGGCTCGATTATATCGAGGCGCTGCTGAAGAAGCGGGGACTCGACCCGGCGATGGCGCAGGCGCGCTCGCAGATCCTGTACTGGAGCTTTCTCGGCTTCGCGTTATCGGGCACGCCCGTGCCGCAGGCGCGGCTCCAGGCCCTGCTCGACGAGCTCTTGCGGATGATGTCCGCTTAGGCCGCGATGGGCGGATGCGAATTTCTGTGCTAGAGGCAATCCGACTGCCGGAGACCATCATGAACGCGCCCACCGAACGCCCCGAAGCCAGCGTCGATCCGAAGCTGCTGGAGATTCTGGTTTGCCCGTTGACCAAGGGCCCGCTGGAGTTCGATTCTGCCAAGCAGGAGCTGATCTCGCGCAGCGCCAAGCTCGCTTACCCGATCCGCGACGGCATCCCGATCATGCTGCCGGAAGAGGCGCGCAAGATCGATTGAAGTCACGGCACGTATCCCGGCTGGAGCGCGATGGCTTCACCACATTCTTGATGTCGTCCCGGCCTAGCGCGCAATTGCGTGCGGGGGGCCAGGATCCATAACCACAAAGGGAGTTATGGCGCGAAGCTGGTAACTCCAAGCCCGCAAATCATTGCTGCGGCGTATAGTCCCGGATCTGCGCGCGCTCAGAGCGCGCTTGTCCGGACGATGAAGAGAGGGTGGGGCGAGCGCTCTTGAAACCTCCGCCTACAACGCTTCGCCCTTCAACAAACGCGGCACTTCACCGGTCAAGCCGGCGGCCTGTCGGATGAAGAGATTCTTAAGCGGCGGGGCGCGGTCGACGAGGCCGAGGCCGATATCGCGCAACGAGCGCAGGAGCGTCGATTGGTTGGAGAACAGGAAGTTCAGCGAGTTGGTGGCGACGCCCATCGCCATGGTGTCGAAGCGGCGCCAGCGCTGGTAACGTTCGAGCACATCGACGCTGCCGAGATCCATGCCGAGACGCGCGGCATCGACCACCACCTCGGCCAGCGCGGCGACATCCTTCAGTCCCATGTTGAGGCCTTGGCCCGCGATCGGATGGATGACATGAGCGGCGTCGCCGACCAGCGCCAGACGCTCGGCGATGAAGGAGCGCGCGACGAAATAGGACAGCGGGAACGCACGCGGCGTGTCGAGTGCCTTGACCTCGCCGAGATGCAGACCGAAGCGCTGCTCGAGCTCGCCGTGAAATTCCGCCTCGCTCAGCGCGATGATGCGTGCGGCTTCGCTGCGGCGCTCGGTCCACACCAGCGAGGAGCGTTTGCCGGATAGGGGCAAAATCGCGAACGGACCGGCCGGCAGAAAATGCTCCTCGGCGCGGCCCTCGTGATCGCGCTCGTGCCCGACGGTGACGACGATGCCGGACTGGTCATATTCCCAGCCATGGGTAGCGATGCCGGCGCGCTCGCGCAGCTTGGATCTGGCGCCATCCGCGGCGACCAGCAGGCTTGCGGCGATCACGCTGCCGTCGCCGAGCGTCACGTCGATGCCTTCGGAACGCGCGTCGTACGAGGCGACAATGGTGGCACGCAGATCGATGCCCTCGGCCTCCGCACGCACCACCAGTGCATCGATCAGGCGACGGTTTTCGACCATATGCGCGAAGGGCTCGCCCGGCGCGACATCGCCGGCGAAATTCAGGAACACCGGACGCGTCGCGTCCTCCAGCTTGGAATCGGTGACGACCATGTCGAGGATCGGCTGCGCCTCGCCCCTGACATCGTCCCAAGCGCCGATCGCCTCGAACAGCCGGCGGCAAGCCGCCACGATCGCAGTTGCGCGCGGATCGCGGCTTGGACGCATGCTGAGCGCGGGATCGGCGACGATGACGGGAATCTCGGGCCCGAGCCCCTGGCGCAGCGCCAGCGCCAGCGCCAGCCCTGCAAACGCGCCGCCGCCAATGACAATGCTCCCCTGTACCGACATACCCGACTTTCCCGGCCAATTCCTGGACTTGCTAGCAGACTTGAGGTGGGCGAAACAGTGCGGTGAAACAAGGGCGGAACGGCAATCGTTCCGTCAGCCGGAGCGCGCGCGAGCGCGAACCCGGAATCCGGAGGTTATCGGCTCGGGATTCCGGGGCATCGCTGTCGCGATGCCCGAAATGACGAGGCACTCGAAAGCAGCAGCATGTCCAAAGGCCTGATCGACCTCATTTCAATCCTCGACCTCGAACAGCTCGAGGTGAACCTGTTCCGCGGCAACAGCCCAAAAACGAGCTGGCAGCGGGTGTTCGGCGGCCAAGTGATCGGACAGGCGATGGTGGCGGCCTGCCGCACCGTCGAGGGCCGGCTGCCGCATTCGCTGCATTGCTATTTCATTCTGCCGGGCGACCCGCAGATCCCGATCATCTACCAGGTCGAGCGCCTGCGCGATGGCAAGAGCTACTCGACGCGCCGCGTCACCGCGATCCAGCACGGCAACGCGATCTTCTCGATCATGGTATCGTTCCACGCCGAGGAGGAGAGTGCGTTCGATCATCAGGACAAGATGCCCGACGTCCCGCCGCCGGAAAAGCTCACGGCGGAGGAGGTGGCGAAGCAGCCGATGTTCAAGGAGATGCCGGAGTTCATCCGCCGCTATTATGAATCCGATCGTCCGATCGAGTTGCGCCCGGTCGAGCTCGGCCGTTATTTCGGCCAGAAGATCGACGATGGCCGCATTCACGTCTGGATCAAGACGGCTGCGAAACTGCCCGACGATCCGGCACTGCACATGTGTGCGCTCGCCTATGCCTCGGACTTTTCGCTGCTGGATGCGATCATGGCGCGCTATGGCCGCACGCTGTTCGACAAGCGCATGATGCCAGCGAGTCTCGACCACGCGATGTGGTTTCACCGCCCGTTCCGCGCCGACGAGTGGCTGCTCTACGCTCAGGATTCGCCGAGCGCACAAGGCGGCCGCGGCCTGACCCGCGGCTCGATCTTCAAGCCCGACGGCACGCTGGTGGCCTCCGTCGCGCAGGAAGGCTCGGTGCGCGAGCGGAGGGCGTGATAGCTTAGAGCGAGCCGCGCGGAGCGAGCTCGGTCTGCGATGCAAACCAGTTCATGATCCAGCGATACACCCACGGGATCGGGATGATGAAGCTGCACAGGATCACGGCCACGATTCCACGCCACAGAATGTCAAGGCCGCTGCCCTTGAAGACGATTTCGCGCCGCGTGCCTTCGACGCTGCGGCAGAACCAGCGCATCTGCGCCGCGGCGACCCAGGCCCAGCCGATGATGGTGATGATCGAGACCGCGAACAGCAGGCTCCAGCCGATATAGGCCCAGATCGAGCCGGTGAAGCTCAGGCCCAGCGGCTGCCCGTTGGAGGCGAGGTTCGCGACCATCCATTTGATCAGCAGCCAGTAGAGAACGATCTGGACGATGAACAGCAGGTTGCTCAAGATCTCGCTGCCGATGAAGGAGATGGCGATCGCCAGGACGATGAAGCCGAAAAACCAGGGCACCAGCGTCATCGCATTGCCGGTGAAGCTGAGGTTCGGACGCCCCGGGACGTTCACGCAGGACACGATCCATTGCGTGTACCAGACGAACACCCACGGCGCTGGCAGGACGAAGATCATTCCGATCAGCAAGACGATGCTGCGCCAGGTGAACTCGAGGATGCCGAAATCGACCGAAAGTGATCCTCCACCTGCGCCATCATAGCCGCCAGCGTGAGCATATCCGCCGGCCGGCATCATCGGCGGCGCGGCGCCGCCGCGGACCAGGCCAGGAATTTCGGCGGCCTTCTGCCAGCCGGCCATGCCCTCGGTCCACACCAGCGTGTCTGGGCGCACGATTCCTTGGGCGACGAGGTCGCGAAATTGCCCCTCCGGAAAGGGCCCCTGCTGCTTGCCCTCGGATGCGTAGAACCAACTCGCCATGTAGCCGTCCCCCTCGAACATACTTATGTACCGGCCGGGACGCCTGGGTTCACCGCATCCATGCCAAAAATGCATTGTGAAGGATGAACGGCTGCCCTGTACAGAGGCGGCCGTTCACATGGCCAAACGTTTTTCCGCTTCAACCTGCAACTTTTTTGTGCCATTTGCCCGGAAAGATGCCAGATTGACGCAGCGCCGAGGACATACGGCGCATCCCGGGGAATAGGCCTGACCATGAAACTCGTCGTCGCGATCATCAAACCCTTCAAGCTCGATGAGGTCCGCCAGGCCCTCACGGCGATCGGCGTGCACGGCATGACCGTGACCGAGGTGAAGGGCTATGGCCGCCAGAAGGGCCACACCGAGATCTATCGCGGCGCCGAATATGTCGTGAACTTCCTGCCCAAACTGCGCATCGAGATCGCGGTCGCATCCGACGTGGCCGACAAGGCGGTCAGCGTGATCACCGCGACCGCGCGCACCGGCCAGATCGGTGACGGCAAGATCTTCGTCACGCCGATCGACCACGCGCTGCGTATCCGCACCGGCGAAACCGACAGCGACGCGCTCTAGATTCTGGTTTGACGCGTTGTCTTGGGGCGAGCCGGAATCCGCTTCGCTCAAAAACGCGCTGATATGTCTTCGTCGATCGCACCGGGCAACGACGCCACAGTGTGCGACGTCATCACCATGCTGGGGGAACGACATGGCGGGATTGTTGCGCCGCGCAGCTTGTTTGGCTGTGCCGATCGGACTTTTGTCGATCATTGCCTCGCCGGCGCACGCCGCGGGCTCCGAGATCAACACCGCCGACACCGCTTGGATGATCGTCGCCACCGCGCTGGTGCTGATGATGACGATCCCGGGACTTGCGCTGTTCTACTCCGGCATGGTGCGGAAGAAGAACGTGCTTGCCACCATGGCGCAGAGCCTCGCCGCAGTGACGCTGATCTCGATTCTCTGGGTCGCGTTCGGCTACTCGCTGTGCTTCGTCGGCGACGGCCCCTGGATGGGCACGCTCGACCGCTGGTTCCTTGCGGGCATGACCATGGACAGCATCAATCCGGCGGCCAAGACGATCCCGGAATCGCTGTTCATGCTCTACCAGATGACGTTTGCGATCATCACGGTGGCGCTGGTCGCGGGCTCGGTCGCCGATCGCATGCGGTTCTCCGCCTATCTCTTGTTCTCCGTCGCTTGGTTCATGTTCGTCTACATTCCGCTGGCGCATTGGGTGTGGGGCGGCGGCTTCCTCGCCAGTATGGGCGTGTTGGATTTCGCCGGCGGCCTCGTGGTGCATCTGTCGGCCGGCACCGGCGGCCTCGTCGCCGCGATGGTAATGGGGCGCCGTCACGGCTATGGCACCGAGAATCTTTCGCCATTCGATCTCTCGCTCGCGGTGATGGGCACCGGCCTGTTGTGGGTCGGCTGGTTCGGCTTCAACGGCGGCTCGGCGGGCGCGGCCAATTCGCGCGCGGTGATGGCGATCATCGCAACGCATCTCGCCGCCTGCGCCGGCGCCCTGACCTGGGGCGCGATCGAATGGTCGACGCGGCGCAAGCCTTCGGTGCTCGGCATGATCTCCGGCGCGGTCGCGGGGCTCGGCACCATCACGCCGGCCTCCGGATTCGTGGCGCCCTGGCACGGCATTGTCATCGGCATCATCGCCGGTGCGGTTTGCTATTGGGCCTGCACCTGGCTGAAGCACCGCTTCAACTATGACGATTCGCTCGACGTGTTCGGCGTCCATGGCATCGGCGGCCTGACCGGCACCCTGCTTGGCGGCGTGTTCGCAACCAGCGCCATTGGCGGCGCCGCCGGCCTGATCGAGGGCCATCCCCAGCAATTGTTGATCCAGTTCTATGGCGTCGCCGTCACCTTCGTCTGGTCGGCAGGCGTGAGCTTCATCCTGCTCAAGCTGGTCGGCCTGTTCGTGCCGTTGCGCGTATCCCATGAGCACGAACTCGAAGGCCTGGACATTTCGCAGCACGGCGAGGCCCTGCAATAAGCCTTACGCTACGAAATTACCTTCCCGTTGCCCGAGGCATGAGCAACATTGTGTCGACAGCCTGTCCTGCCCGCCTTTTGGGCAGTCGTGACCACGTTTTGAGCGCGACGTAATAGCGCACTGCGCAGCAGCACGCGCCAAGCGCGAAAACACCCGTTTTCATAATCTATTAGGCAACGCGCCTGATCTGGCACGGCATTTGATTCTAGGGTCCCGGCTGTGCCCGCGTAGTGAACTTCTCCCTCGTGGCGAACCAGTCGAGAACGCCCGGCCATGTCCGGACCGGGCCAAAGCGGGGATAGGACCCATGAAAATTGTTATGGCGATTATCAAGCCATTCAAGCTGGAAGAAGTCCGTGACGCCCTGACCGCCATCGGCGTTCACGGTCTCACGGTGACGGAAGTCAAGGGATATGGCCGCCAGAAGGGCCATACGGAAATCTACCGCGGCGCCGAATATGCCGTGAGCTTCCTGCCCAAGATCAAGATCGAGGTCGCTATCGCCTCCGACCAGGTCGACAAAACCGTCGACGCCATCACGTCTGCCGCGAAAACCGGCCAGATCGGCGACGGCAAGATCTTCGTCATCAACCTCGACCATGCGGTGCGCATCCGCACCGGCGAGGCCGACGCCGCGGCCCTTTGATTTCGCGCTCAACCTTTATCCAATCAGGAGTGAATAAAATGACGTTTAAGCGTCCCTATGGCGCGGGACTGGCGGCTCTCGCAGTCGGCCTGTTCGCTGCGACCGCAGCCTATGCCGAGCCAACGGTCAACAAGGGAGACAACGCCTGGATGCTGACATCGACAGTGCTTGTGCTGTTGATGACGATCCCCGGCCTCGCGCTGTTCTACGGCGGCCTCGTCCGTTCCAAGAACATGCTCTCGGTTCTGATGCAGGTGTTCTACACCGTCTGCGTCGTCACCGTGATCTGGGCCGTCTACGGCTACAGCCTCACCTTCACCGGCGGCTCCGACTTCATCGGCGGCTTCTCCAAGGCCTTCATGATGGGCGTGACCACCGATACCAAGGCCGCAACCTTCTCGGTCGACGCCAACATCTCGGAGCTCATCTATGTCTGCTTCCAGATGACCTTCGCGGCGATCACGCCCGCCCTCATCGTCGGCGCCTTCGCCGAGCGCATGAAGTTCGCGGCGATCGCGCTCTTCATCCCGCTTTGGGTCACGCTGATCTACTTCCCGATCGCGCACATGGTCTGGTACTGGCCCGGCCCGGACATGATTCAGGATGCGGCCAAGGCCCTCGCAGCGGCGGGTGACGCGGCAGCCAAGACCGCGGCGCAGGCCAAGCTCGACGAGATCAATGCCGACGCCGGCTGGATCTTCAAGAAGGGCGCGATCGACTTCGCGGGCGGCACCGTGGTGCACATCAACGCCGGCATCGCAGGTCTCGTCGGCGCTCTGCTGATCGGCAAGCGCGTCGGCTACGGCAAGGAGCTGATGGCTCCGCACTCGCTGACCATGTCGATGATCGGTGCCTCGCTGCTCTGGGTCGGCTGGTTCGGCTTCAACGCCGGGTCCAATCTCGAAGCCAACGGCGGCGCCGCGCTCGCCATGACCAACTCCTTCGTCGCCACCGCAGCCGCCGCGCTGTCGTGGATGTTCGCGGAGTGGATCATCAAGGGTCATCCCTCGGTGCTCGGCGTCATCTCCGGCGCTGTCGCGGGCCTCGTGGCGGTCACGCCTGCGGCCGGTTACTCCGGCGTGATGGGTGCGATCGTTCTCGGCCTCGTGGTCGGCGTGGTCTGCCTGTTCTTCTGCACCGCCGTGAAGAACGCGCTGGGCTATGACGACTCGCTCGACGTGTTCGGCGTGCACTGCGTCGGCGGCATCGTCGGCGCGATCGGCACCGGCATCCTCGTCAACCCCGCGTTGGGTGGTGCCGGCATCATGGACTATACCGCGATCCCGCCGAAGGCTGCCGATTATGACTTCGCAACGCAGATGATCGCCCAGCTCTGGGGTGTCGGCACGACGCTGGTGTGGTCGGGCATCGGTTCGGCGATCCTCTATAAGGTCGTCGATGTGATCGTTGGTCTCCGCACCAATGTCGAGAGCGAACGTGAAGGCCTCGACATCACCGAGCACACCGAGCGCGCCTACAACATGTAACTCTCCTCCCGGTCGCGATCTCCTTGGGGACCGCGACCAGACCTACGGTTCGGGCACATACCCGGCAATGCCCTGACCGTTGAGGGGCTCCAGCGCAAGCTGGAGCCCCTTTCTTTCGATCGGGGTGCCGAAGAAAGGATTGCCGTTGCGCGACTGTCGCGAAGCTCGTCTTGGCCGGGCTCGTCCCGGCCAAGACGTCGCCGAAACATCCACGTCCCGGGAAGAGCACGATCAAGCGCCGCCAGCGACGAGAAGCGAGGACCTCGACAAAAGCGCCATGGATCCCGCCGTCATCCCGCCTCAATATTCCCGCTCTGGACGGAGGCGGCGGTCGATGGTTAATCGCGTCTTAACCTCGCCCTATCTATGGTGAACTGAACCGCTTCCCGCCGGTGCCTTCGCGCGACCGGCTGTTCCAAGAGTGCTGGCGCCCAGAATGGCTATGACCGCTTCATCCCGTGCGCCGCAGACCGGTGGAAGCTCCGAGACCGAACGCTCGCCCTTCGTCCGGCTGAACGAGCTCTTGGCCCCGCATCAGCCGGGTAAGCCCTTGATCACGCTTGCGGTCGGGGAACCCCAGCATCCGGTGCCTGATTTCGTCGGCCCGGTGCTGGCCAAGCACATCGCCGATTTCGGGCGGTACCCCATGAACAAGGGTACCGACCCGTTCCGCAAAGCCGCCGGCGCCTGGCTGTCGTCGCGTTTCAACCTGCCCCGGGCGCTCGACCCCGAGAGCGAGATTCTCGTCCTCAACGGCAGCCGCGAGGGGCTGTTCCTCGCCGCGATCGCAGCCGCGCGCTATGTCGGCCCGCGCCCGGGCAAGCCCGCCGTCCTGATGCCGAACCCGTTCTATCCGGTCTATGGCGCCGGCGCCCTCGCAGCAGCTTGCGAGCCGGTCTATCTGCCGACCACCGTCGACAACGGCTTCCTGCCCGATCTCGATGCCATCGATGAGGCGACGCTGGCGCGAACGGTGGCGTTCTATCTCGCCTCGCCCGCCAACCCGCAGGGCTCGGTCGCCACACCCGATTATTTCAAGCGGTTGAAGCAACTCGCCGATCGCCACGGCTTCGTGATTCTCAGCGACGAGTGCTATTCGGAAATCTACACCCGCGAGGCACCGGGCAGCGCGCTCGAATGCGCCGGCCCCGATTTCACCCGCGTGGTCGCGTTCCAGTCGCTCTCGAAGCGCTCCAACCTTCCGGGCCTGCGCGTCGGTTTTGCCGCCGGTGACAAGAAGTTCATCGGCATGTTCCTGGAGCTGCGCAACATCGCGGCGCCGCAAGTGCCGGTGCCGCTCCAGCATGTCGCGACCGTTGCTTACGGCGACGAAACGCATGTCGAGGAGAACCGCAGGCTCTACCGGATCAAGTTCGATCTCGCCGACCAGATCATCGGCAATCGTTACGGCTACCGCCGGCCCGATGCCGGCTTCTGCGTCTGGCTCGACACGTCCGCGATCGGCGACGACGTGTCCGTGACGCTGAGACTCTTCAAGGAAGCAGGCGTGCGCGTGGTGCCCGGCAGCTATCTGGCGCGGCTCCAGCCCGACGGCTTCAATCCCGGCGCAGGCTACATTCGCCTCGCGCTGGTGCAGGATGGCGAGACCACGGCGCAGGCGCTGCACCGCCTGGTCGAGACTCTGGGTTAGGCGGGGCCCATGAGCATGTCGGCAATCGAACGTGTCATTCCACTGGTCGGCCATCTGCCGCCCTCGATCCGCGAGGGGTTGGCGCGGCGCCTGCGCGAGCTCACCGGCCTCGGCCTGGTCGCGCTGTCCGGCGGCGCGTCGGCGGCGCTGATGACCTGGTCGGTGCAGGATCCCAGCCTCAGCCACGCCACCTCACGGCCGATCCGCAACATCCTCGGCTATGCCGGCGCGATCGGCGCCGATCTTGCAATGCAGATCCTCGGGCTCGGCGCGATCATGCTGGTCCTGACCGTCGCGGTCTGGGGCTGGCGCATGATGACGCATCGGCCATTCGACCGCGAAGCGCTGCGGCTCGGCTCCTGGATTCTCTGCACGGTGATCGCGGCGGGCTTCGTCAGCTGCTGGCCGCATGGCGGCGCCTGGCCGCTGCCGACCGGCCTTGGCGGCGTGGTCGGCGATGCCCTGGTGCGCGCACCCGCAGTGATCTTTGGGCCGGCCGGCACGATCTACCGCATCTTGCTCGGCACGATCCTGTTCGCCGCGATGACGGCGACCTTCCTGATCGCCTGTGGTCTCGGCGCGCGCGAGCATGACGACGAGTTCGCGGATATCGAAAACGACGACAAACCGCTCGACGCAGACGAGGAGAGCGATCGCGGCTCGGTGTCGCTGGGCTGGCTGTTCCACGCCTTGATGAGCACCAAGGCGCGACTGATCTGGCTGCTCGGCGCCGCTTACCGCTCGCTGGTCTCGAGCGGGCCGAAGACCAAGCCCGTTGCGTTCAGTCGTCAGGAGCCCAATCTCGGCGGCGGCCGCGGCGCGCCCTCGATCACACCGCAGTCCGAAGACGAGGACCACGCGGACGAGTACGAAGAAGAGGAAGACGAGGAGGAAGAGGAGGAGCCCGCCGCGCGCGCCCCGCGCAAGAAGGCTGCTCCGAAAACTCCTGCCAAGAAATCCTCCGACAAGTTCGATCTTCCGTCCGTCTCCATGCTCGCCGCGCCAAAGGCCGGCGACCGCCAGCCGCTCAGCAAGGCCGAGCTTGAAACCAATTCCCGCTCCCTCGAAGGTGTGCTCCAGGATTTCGGCGTGCGCGGCGAGATCGTGAAGGCCAATCCGGGTCCCGTCGTCACGCTGTACGAGCTGGAGCCGGCGCCCGGCATCAAGTCGTCGCGCGTGATCGGGCTTGCCGACGACATCGCGCGCTCGATGAGCGCGCTATCCGCCCGCGTCGCGGTCGTGCCCGGCCGTAACGCGATCGGCATCGAGCTGCCGAACGCGCACCGGGAAAAGGTCTATCTGCGCGAACTGCTGGTGGCGAAAGAGGCGACCGACACGGTTGCAAAGCTGCCGCTCTGCCTCGGCAAGACCATCGGCGGCGATCCCGTCATCATCGACCTAGCGCGCACGCCGCACATGCTGATCGCCGGTACCACCGGCTCCGGCAAATCGGTCGCCATCAACACCATGATCCTCAGCCTGGTCTATAGGCTGCGCCCCGACCAGTGCCGGCTGATCATGGTCGATCCGAAGATGCTCGAACTCTCCGTCTATGACGGCATCCCCCATCTGCTCACGCCGGTTGTGACCGATCCGAAGAAGGCGGTGGTTGCGCTGAAATGGGCCGTGCGCGAGATGGAAGAGCGCTACAAGAACATGGCCAAGCTCGGTGTGCGCAACATCGATGGCTACAACACGCGCCTGCTCGAATTGAAGGCCAAGGGCGAGGAGCCGACGCGCACGGTGCATACCGGCTTCGACAAGGAGACCGGCAAGGCGATCTACGAGGAAGAGAAGCTCTCGCTCGACCCGCTGCCCTACATCGTCATCATCGTCGACGAAATGGCCGACCTGATGATGGTCGCCGGCAAGGACATCGAAGGCGCGGTGCAGCGTCTGGCGCAGATGGCGCGCGCCGCCGGCTTGCACGTGATCCTCGCCACGCAGCGTCCGTCGGTCGACGTCATCACCGGCACCATCAAGGCGAACTTCCCGACCCGCATCGCTTTCCAGGTGACGTCCAAGATCGACAGCCGCACCATTCTCGGCGAGATGGGCGCCGAGCAGCTGCTCGGCCAGGGCGACATGCTCTACATGGCCGGCGGCGGCCGCATCAGCCGCGTGCACGGACCTTTTGCCTCCGACGAGGAGGTCGAGAAGGTGGTGCGTCACCTCAAGACGCAGGGCCAGCCCGAATATCTCGAAGCGGTCACGGCCGAAGAGCCCACCGAGGACGAGGATGGCGCGGTGTTCGACGCCACGGGCATGGGTGCCGACGGCGGCGGCGATTTATTTGCGCAGGCCGTTGCCATCGTCAAACGTGACCGCAAGGCCTCGACCAGCTACATCCAGCGCCGCCTGCAAATCGGCTATAACCGCGCTGCATCGCTGATGGAGCGCATGGAACTGGAAGGCATCGTCGGGCCCGCCAACCATGCCGGCAAGCGTGAGATTCTGGTCGAGGAAGAAGACAGCCATATGTGAGGCAAGGGACCTCGAGACATCATTTCACGCAGAATCGATATCTGCTTTTGGCCGAAATCACGCTAAGAAGGCGCCCAGCCACGTTAGGACGACGCGTTGATCAGACATACGGACATTCGATTCGCTGCCACCATCGCTGCGCGTAGCGCGCGGGTGGCCGGCGTGCTTCTGGTGACCGCCGCGATGGTGACCGCAGCGTCGCTGGCGCAGACTGTGCCTGTGCCCAAGCCCGCGCCGAAGGGACGTGACGGCGGCGCCGCGGGCGGGCCAGCTATCACCGGTGCGACGCAGACGCCACCGAATCCGGTCATCCCGGATCCGCGCCGCAACGTGCCGAGCAGCATCTTCCAGACCTTCGACGCCAACCAGAAGGCACAGGCCGCCAAGGTCAGCGCCTATCTGTCCTCGCTTCAGACGCTGGTCGGGAATTTCGTTCAGGTCGGCCCCGACGGCAGCAAGACGCAGGGCGATTTCTACATCCAGAAGCCGGGCAAGGTCCGCTTCGAATATGATGCGCCGAGCCCGATCGACATCGTCGCCGACGGATCGTCGCTGGTGGTGCGTGATCGCAAGCTCGCAACCCAGGACGTGTATCCGCTGTCGCAGACGCCGCTGCGTTTCCTGCTGTCCGATCGCATCGACCTGATGAGAGACACCAACGTCGTCAACGTATCGGCTGACGACGTCTTCATTAGCGTTACCATCGAGGAGAAGCAGGCGCTGGTCGGCACCAGCCGTCTCCTCTTGATGTTTGGCGCCAAGGACGGTCAGTTGAAGCAGTGGACCGTCACCGATCCGCAGGGCTACGACACCACGATCGCGGTCTACAATCTGGATTCGAGCAAGAAGCTCGATCCCAACATGTTCAAGATCGATTTCACCAATTACGGCCCATCGCCAGGTTGAACGTTCTATCGCCGTAGGGTGAGCGAAGGTGCCCTTGCGCCGTGCCCACCATCTCTTTCCTCGCGGCAGGCATGGTGGGCACGCTTCGCTCTTCGAGCTGCACCGGACAAATTGCTGTGCCCGTGCTGCGAGACCTCGCATTTCCAAGCTGGAAAAGACGTGGGCACGTCGCGCTGCGCCTTTGCCCATCCTGCGAGAGCTTGCTAAGACGCACGTCCCATGCGTTTTTCCCTGACAACCTGGAACATCAATTCGGTGCGGCTACGCATCGATCTGGTCGCGAAATTCCTCAAGAGCGCGCGGCCGGACGTGCTGTGCCTGCAGGAGACCAAATGCATCGACGACGCCTTTCCGCTCAAGCGTTTCAAGCGGCTCGGCTATGAGCACGTCGCGCTGAACGGGCAGAAGGGCTATCACGGCGTCGCCATCGTCTCGAAGATTCCGTTCGAGTCGAAGGACATCCGAACCTTCTGCGACAAGCTGGATTCCCGCCACATCTCGGTGTCGTTCGGCGGCACGGCCAACATCGCAAAGCCGCTGATCGTGCATAATTTCTACGTGCCCGCCGGCGGCGACATTCCCGATCCCGCGCTGAACGAGAAGTTCGACCACAAGCTGCGCTTCCTCGACGAGATGAGAGCCTGCGAGCCGCTGCATCCGCGAGGGCAGGACCGCCACATCCTCGTCGGCGACCTCAACGTCGCCCCGCACGAGAACGACGTCTGGTCGCACAAGCAGCTTCTGAAGGTGGTTTCGCACACCCCGATCGAAACCGAGAAGCTGAAGGCGGCGCTGGCTGCCGGCGAATGGATCGATGTCGCGCGCGAGCGCATCCCGATGTCGGAGAAGGTCTATACGTGGTGGAGCTATCGCTCCCCCGACTGGACCGTCGGCGATCGCGGCCGCCGGCTCGACCACATCTGGGTCTCGCGCGCGCTGAAGGATGCCGTTCAGGATTTCAAGATCCTTCGCGATGCGCGGAGCTGGGAGCGGCCGTCGGACCATGTCCCGGTGACGGTGACGCTCGAGGTTTAGCACCGTCCATCACGCCTGACGCCCTCATTCTGAGGAGCGCGCGTGCGCGCGTCTCGAAGGATGGGCTGCGGGCGATGTCCGGGCCTTCATGGTTCGAGACGGCGCTGACGCGCCTCCTCACCATGAGGATCACTCACGACGTCAGCTTCGCACCGGCCATCAAAATATCGCTGGCGATCTGGCTGGAGCGGACTGCGAATTCGTCGCGCAGGCGAACCGCGGCGGCGGGGTCGCTTTCGAGCACGCGCTGGAACAGGCTGCGCGCGATGCGGATGACGGAGGCGTGCTCCAGCGCGACCGCGGTCGACGGCCGCTTCATCGGCACGACCAGCGCGAGCTCGCCGATCAGGGCGCCGGGACCGGCGATCATTTCGGCACCGGCGCCGTCATCGACCCGGAAGGCGCCGCGCTGGACCACGAAGCCGGCGTCGGCATCGTCGCCGAGATTGAACAGGACGTCGCCGCGGACGAAGTTGCGCTGCTCGGAGCCGATCGCCAGCATGCGCAACGAGGCGTCTCCCAACAGGCGCAGTGTCGGGACACGCTCGAGAAGCGCTACATCGTCGTCGATTGACATTCAGGTCCGAGGCTCAAGGGCAGGCGATCTAACGATTCGCAGGCCCCTGAAGCGTATCACGGCACCAGCTTGTAGCCACCGGCTTCCGTGACCAGGATTTCCGGGTTGGCGGCGTCCTTCTCGATCTTCTGGCGAAGGCGGTAGATGTGGGTTTCCAGCGTGTGGGTGGTGACGCCGGAATTATAACCCCAGACCTCCTGGAGCAGCGTCTCGCGCGACACCGGCATCTGGCCGGCCCGGTAGAGGAAGCGGAGGATGGCGGTCTCCTTTTCGGTGAGGCGGACCTTGCGCGCGTTCGCTGCCGTCAGCATCTTCGAGCCGGGGCGGAAAGAGTAGGGGCCGACCGAGAACACCGCGTCCTCGCTGGCCTCGTGCTGGCGAAGCTGGGCGCGGATGCGGGCGAGCAGCACGGCGAAGCGGAAGGGCTTTGCCACATAATCGTTGGCGCCGGACTCCAGCCCCAAAATGGTGTCGGAATCGGTGTCGTGGCCGGTCAGCATGATGATCGGGGCCTTGAAGCCGCCCTTGCGTAACGAGCGAACCACCTCGCGACCATCGGTGTCGGGCAGGCCGACATCCATCAGAACGAGATCGGGAGCATTGGCCTTTGCGGCGCTTGCGCCCTTGGCGCCGGTATCGACGGCGGATGCTTCGAATTCTTCGTGCAGCGATAATTGCTCCACCAACGTATCGCGCAGATCGGTATCGTCATCCACGATCAGGATCTTGCGGGCATTGGCCATAGGGGGTCATCCTTTTGGATCCGGCTCGGCGCGCATCCATGCCGCACCCAGCCGCGAGGGAAAGTTAGGGGTCGCCGTTGTTATTGTTGTTCGTGTTGAAGTAGTGGGCTGTTACCGATTCACAAGCCAGAACCACTCTAACCCAGAATAGCAGGGCGTTTTGATGAATGTCCTGTAATGAATTCGACATCGCACGTTCACATGAAAAACAAAGCTGCGTCAGCTAGTTACACCATGAACCGAAGTGCCGGGCCGCTGTCCGCGATCCGCGTTAGGCGTGCCGCCGGCAATCCCCGCCGGGGCTGGCTGACGGCCGGAGCACTGACGATACCGGTGGCGCTGGGACGCGGCGGCATCCTCGCCAACAAGCGCGAGGGCGACGGCGGCACCCCGAAAGGCAGCTTCCGCCCCAGGCGGTTGTGGTGGCGGGGCGATCGGCACAGCCGTCCGCAGACATTCTTGCCGGCCCGGATCATCACCGGCGAGGACGCCTGGTGCGAGGACCCCAAAGACCGTCATTACAACCAAGGTATCCGGCTCGGCGAAGGGCAGGGCGGTGACCGGCTCAAGCGGAGCGACCATCTCTATGATTTCATCATCGAGATCGACCACAACACGAGGCCGCGCATCGCCGGCCGCGGCAGCGCGGTGTTCTTGCACCTCGCCCGCGACAATTTCGGCCCGACCGCAGGCTGCGTCGCCATGACGAGATCTGCGATGCTGCAATTGCTGCGACGATTGGGACCAAGAACGAAAATCATCATCGGGTGAGGACGCATGCTCGACAGGGATCAGATCGGGCAGCGGAGGTGGTGACCCCGGGCATGGGCCATCCGCCGCTGCCGATCCAGGCCGGCGATCATTTTGCGGTGGATTTCGGCGTGCTGGGCAAGGTGTCGGTGGGGTTTGCGTAGGTGCGGCCCCTTCCGCCGTCATTGCGGGGGAAGTGAAGCAATCCCGAAATGCATACGTGGAAAGACTCTGGATTGCTTCGCTTCGCTCGCAATGACGAAATCAAGACCGTTGCCCCACGGCCCTTCGCCTACGGCTCTCACCGATGCCCGAAGATCGCGCTTCCCACGCGGACATGGGTGGCGCCGAGCATGATCGCGGTCACAAAATCCGCGCTCATGCCCATCGACAGGTTCTTCAGGCCATTGCGCGCCGCGATCTTGGCGGTGAGAGCAAAGTGCGCCGCCGGCGGTTCGTCGATCGGCGGGATGCACATCAGGCCGGAAATCGTCAGCCCATAGGTGTCGCGGCAGCTCGCGAGGAAGGCATCGGCCTCGCCGGGCGCGACGCCGGCCTTCTGCGGCTCCTCGCCGGTGTTGATCTGGACGAACAGCTGCGGGTGCTTGTTCTGGGATTCGATTTCCTTGGCTAACGCTTGGCAAATGCTCGGACGGTCGACCGAATGGATGGCATCGAACAGCGCGACCGCCTCCTTCGCCTTGTTGGATTGCAGCGGCCCGATCAGATGCAGCGCGATGTCCGAGTAGACAGACATTAACGCGGGCCACTTGCCTTTGGCCTCCTGGACCCGATTTTCGCCGAATACGCGCTGTCCGGCGTCGATCACCGGGGTAATCGTATCCGCGGCGAAAGTCTTGGACACTGCGATCAGCGTCACGGAGGCGCGATCGCGCTGCGCATCCTTGCAGGCACGTGCAATTTCGGCCTCGACTGCGGCGAGCCCGTTTGGTGAATGGCCGGTTGCCGGCGCGGCGTTGGCTTCTGTCATGACGTCGATCGGTTGTGGTCGTAACCGCAGGTAAGTCCAATTTTACCGAGTTCAAGAAAGAGTTTTTGAACCCTTCGCTTTACCTTGCCCGTGGGGTGGGTAGCGAAGATGGCAAGCGTCAGTCTCAACCGCAAACGAGCCAAACTCAAGCAGGTTCTCGGAATCCGGGCGCGGCTCGCGTTGCTCGCGGTGATTCTGGTGGCCCCCTTGATGCTCGAGCGCATCCGTTCGCTCGAAGACACGCGCGCGCGGCAGATCGCGCAGGCCGCCGCCGAATTCACCACCGTCGCAAGGCACAGCGCCGATGCGCAGCGCGAGGTGATCTCGTCGGTCGAGACCATCCTGAAATCGGAGGCCTTCATTCGGGCGTCCGCCGGCGGGATCAGCAAGAGCTGCGACGTGCTGCGTGCGAGCCTGCCGTCGAGCCTGCCCTGGATCCGCACGCTTCTAATCGCGGGCCAGGACGGCCGCATCCAGTGCGCCACCAACAACATGTATGTCGGCCTCGATCTCAGTGACCGGCCCTACTTCCTGCAGGCACAGGAAACCGGCCGTTTCGTGCTGAGCGACTTCATCCTGTCGCGGCCCGCGCCGACGCCGACCGTCATGGCGGTTTATCCGGTGTCCGCCTTCAGCGGCGTTCCGGATGCCGTCGTGCTCGCCACCGTCAACCTCGACTGGATGTCGAAGGTTATGAGCAATCTCGGCGGACGCGCCGGCATCACGGCGGTTCTCGTCGACAGCGCCGGCACCGTACTGGCCGCGCCCGCCGACCAGCACAGCGCGGTCGGCCGTCCCCTCGACAACATGCCGCTGATGTCGGCGATCGCCGACAGGGCGCTGCGGTCCGACCAGGATGAAGGCGCGCTGTCCTTTCTAGCTGCCGACGGCTCCCGCCGCGCGGTCAGCTACATCCGCATCGCCGGCACCAATGCCCGCCTGATCGCAAGCATCGACGAGGACAAGGTGTCCGCGGCGGTGAGCCGCGACATCCGCACCGCCTATCTTCAGCTCGCCTTCGTCGTCGTGTTCGTCCTGCTCGGCGCGCTGATCGCCGCCGAGAAACTGGTGATCAAGCCGATCGAGATGCTGGCCGACATGGCCAAGCGTCTCGGCGAAGGCGATCTGTCGGCGCGGGCGGCGCGTACTCGCCTGCCCGCCGAGTTCGTGCCGCTGGCGCGCGCGTTCAATGCGATGGCCGCGCAATTGAGTCAGCGCGAGCGCGAGCTGATCGCGAGCAACGACCGCCTGACGGTGATGGCATCGATCGACATGCTGTCCGGTCTCGCAAACCGTCGCGGCTTCCAGAGCCGGCTCGATTTCGAATGGATGCGCGCCCAGCAATATGGCAGCGACCTCGCGCTTCTGATGATCGACGTCGACCACTTCAAGCTCTTCAACGACACTTATGGCCATCTCGAAGGCGATTCCTGCCTGACCCGGCTCGGCGAATCGCTGTCCGGCATTGCCGCCGACACGATGGGTTTCGCGGCGCGCTATGGCGGCGAGGAATTCTGTCTGCTGCTGCCGAACACCGACGTCGCCCGCGCCGTCGAAATCGGCGAACTCGTCCGCGCGGCCGTGTTGAAACTCTGCCTGCCGCATATCACCTCCGCGCATATGATCGTCACCGTCTCGATCGGCGTTGCAGCGACGAAGCCAAACGAGACACTGCGCCCCGGTGACCTCATCGAAGCCGCCGACGCCGCGCTCTACGCCGCAAAACACCGCGGCCGCAACAACGTCGTCGAGCACGGCGTGCAGGCGATCGAGACCGGCGCGACCGAGATCGCGATGGCAGGCTAGCCGGCCATCCGCTCCCGATCGAACTCGCTCTCCGTAACGGCGCGATTGCGGCCGCTGCTCTTGCAAGATAGAGCGCGCGGTTGCCGCGCTCGAGACTGGCGCTCAGCTCGTTAATTGCACCTCAAACTGGACCTACCTCGGTAGCGAACCGGAGGTTTGAAGCGGAAAACGTGAAATCTATCGGCGTTCGGCAACCCATTGACCCCTTACAGGCTTTTATGGCCTAGTCCGCCGTCTTTAGCCGGCCGAACCCACGAAAACCCAACGATTCCATGACCTCCGAACGCTACAATGCCCGCGACGCCGAACCGCGCTGGCAACGCCTCTGGGACGAACAGGCGATCTTCGTCTCCCGAAACGACGATCCGCGGCCGAAATATTACGTCCTCGAGATGTTCCCCTACCCCTCCGGGCGCATCCATATCGGTCATGTCCGCAACTATACGCTCGGTGACGTCCTGGCCCGGTTCATGCGCGCCAAGGGGTTCAATGTGCTGCACCCGATGGGCTGGGACGCCTTCGGCCTGCCGGCCGAGAACGCCGCGATCGAGCGCAAGGTCGCGCCCAAGGCCTGGACCTACGACAACATCGCCGCGATGAAGAAGCAGCTCCGCTCGATCGGGCTGTCGCTGGACTGGTCCAGAGAGATCGCGACCTGCGATCCTTCCTACTACAAGCACCAGCAGAAGATGTTTCTCGACTTCCTCCGCGAAGGGCTCGCCGAGCGCGAGAAGCGCAAGGTGAACTGGGACCCCGTCGACATGACCGTGCTCGCGAACGAGCAGGTAATCGATGGCCGTGGCTGGCGCTCCGGCGCCGTCGTCGAGCAGCGCGAGATGAACCAGTGGGTCTTCAAGATCACGAAGTACTCGCAGGAGCTGCTGTCGGCGCTGGACGGGCTCCACCGCTGGCCCGACAAGGTGCGGCTAATGCAGCGCAACTGGATCGGCCGCTCGGAAGGCCTGTTGATCCGCTTTGCGCTGGATGCGGCGACGACGGCCGGCGAAAACGAGCTGAAGATTTTCACGACGCGCCCGGACACGCTGTTCGGCGCGAAGTTCATGGCGATCTCGGCGGATCATCCGCTGGCGCAGGCGGCCGCCGCGAAGAACCCTGCGCTTGCGGAGTTCATCACCGAGATCAAGAAGATCGGCACCGCGCAGGAGGTCATCGACACCGCGGAGAAGCAGGGCTTCGACACCGGCATCCGCGCAGTGCACCCGTTCGATCCCTCCTGGAAGCTGCCGGTCTATGTCGCCAACTTCGTGTTGATGGAATACGGCACCGGCGCGATCTTCGGCTGCCCCGCGCACGACCAGCGCGACCTCGACTTCGTCAACAAGTACAATCTCGGCAACACGCCGGTGGTGTGCCCCGAGGGGCAGGATCCGAAATCGTTCGTCATCACCGATACCGCCTATGACGGTGACGGCCGCATGATCAATTCCCGCTTCCTCGACGGCATGACGATCGATCAGGCCAAGGAAGAGGTGGCGAAGCGGCTGGAAGGCGAGCTGCGCGGCAACGCGCCGGTCGGCGAGCGGCAGGTCAATTTCCGCCTGCGCGACTGGGGCATTTCGCGCCAGCGCTACTGGGGCTGCCCGATTCCCGTCATCCACTGTCCGAAATGCGATGTGGTGCCGGTGCCGGATGCGGATTTGCCGGTGAAGCTGCCGGATGATGCGACCTTCGACCGACCGGGCAACGCGCTCGATCATCATCCGACCTGGAAACACGTCACCTGCCCGAAATGCGGGGCTAAGGCGCAGCGTGAGACCGACACCATGGACACTTTCGTGGATTCGTCCTGGTACTTTGCGCGCTTCACCGATCCCTGGAACGAGAACGCGCCGACGACGCCTGCGGTCGCCAACCGGATGCTGCCGGTCGATCAGTATATCGGCGGCGTCGAGCACGCGATCCTGCACCTGCTCTACAGCCGCTTCTTCACCCGCGCGATGAAGGCGACTGGGCACATCGCGCTCGACGAGCCGTTTGCCGGGATGTTCACACAGGGCATGGTGGTGCACGAGACCTACCAAAAGGCCGACGGCTCCTATGTGCAGCCGGCCGAGGTCAAGGTCGAGGTCGGCGGCAATGGTCGCCGCGCCACGCTGCTCGCGACCGGCGAAGACATCCAGATCGGTCCGATCGAGAAGATGTCGAAGTCGAAGAAGAACACTGTCGATCCCGACGACATCATCGAGACCTACGGCGCCGACGTCGCCCGCTGGTTCATGCTGTCAGACTCCCCGCCCGATCGCGACGTGATCTGGAGCGACGAGCGCGTCCAGGGCGCATCGCGCTTCGTGCAGCGGCTGTGGCGGCTGGTGAACGATGCGAAGGAACTCGGCAACGACGCGCCGGCGGCCCGGCCGGCTTCGTTCGGGGCAGATGCCACCGCCTTGCGCAAGGCCGCCCATGGCGCCCTGGACAAGGTCACGACCGGCATCGAGCGACTGCACTTCAACGTCTGCCTCGCCCATATCCGCGAATTCGCCAATGCCCTATCCGAGGTGCTCCAGCGCCCCGGCCAGCCCGCCGCGGACCTGGCCTGGGCAATCCGGGAGGCCAGCCAGATCCTGGTCCAGCTGTTCTCCCCGATGATGCCGCATCTGGCCGAGGAGTGCTGGCAGGCTTTGGGCCAGAGCGCGCTGGTTTCGGAGGCCAATTGGCCCCAAATCGAACGCGATTTGCTGGTTGAAGACAGCGTGACCCTGGTGGTCCAGGTCAACGGCAAGAAGCGGGGTGAGGTCACAGTTGCAACACTGGCCCAGAATCCGGAAATCGAGGCTGCCGTTTTGGCCCTCGATGCGGTAAAGCTGGCCCTGGACGGCAAGCCCGTCCGCAAGGTGATCATCGTCCCCAAGAGGATCGTGAATGTTGTCGGCTAGGATCCGCATCGCAGCCCGCTTGCTGGCGGTCGCCGCCCTGGCGGCGCTGACGGCCGGCTGCTTCCAGCCGATGTATGCCGAGCGCAACGACGGTACCCCTGGCCTGCGCGAGAAGCTGATGGGGGTCGAGCTGCCGCCGATCGCCAAAGCGAACGCCTCCCGCGAGGCGCGCGTTGGCGTCGAGGTCCGCAATGCCCTGGCCTTCAAGCTCTACGGCACGGCGACGGGAATGCCGCCGACCCACCGCCTGGAGATCCGCTTCACCACCACCCGCTCGTCCCTGATCGTGAGCGCCGCGACGGGACTGCCGACCAGCGAAAATTACGGCATCGATGCGCAATACAATCTGATCGACGTCGCGACCGGCAAGTCGGTGATGACCGGGACCACCTTCTCGCGCGTGTCCTACGACATGCCCGGCTCCTATCAGCGCTTCTCCCGCAACCGCGCCGTGCGCGACGCCGAGGATCGTGCCGCCAACGAGATCGCGGAGAACATCAACACTCGGCTCGCCTCGTTCTTCACCGCGGGCACGTAGTTCATTTCCGTCATTCCGGGGGCACACGAAGTGAACCCGGAATCTCAATTCCCAACCTCTGGATTCCGGCTTTGCGCGATGCGCGCCCGGGAATGACAATCTAGGCATGGTCGCGCTGCGCGGAAAAGAGATCGATGCCTTCCTCGCCCGCCCGGATGCGGGCCGCCCGATCATCCTGCTCTACGGTCCCGACGCGGGCCTCGTGCGCGAGCGCGCCGATGCGCTGATCGCATCCGCCGTCGACGATCCCAACGATCCGTTCTCGCTGGTCAAGCTCGACGGCGACGAGCTCTCCGCCGAGCCGTCGCGCCTCGTCGACGAAGCCATGACGGTGCCGCTGTTCGGCGGCCGCCGCGCCATCCGCGTCCGCGCCGGCTCGCGCAGCTTTGCCAGCGGCATCGACACCCTGGCCGAGATGAACGTAAAGGATTGCCGCATCGTGATCGAGGCCGGCGAGCTGCGCCCGGAATCGCCGCTGCGCAAGGCGTGCGAGCGCGCCAAGACGGCGGTCGCGATCGGCTGCTATCCCGACACCGAGCGCGACCTCGCCAAGCTGATGGAGGAGGAGCTCCGCATCGCCAATCTGCGCATCGCGCAGGACGCCCGCGCGGCGCTGATGTCGTTCCTTGGCGGCGACCGCCAGGCCTCGCGCAACGAGCTGCGCAAGCTCACGCTCTATGCCCATGGCAAGGGCGAGGTCACGCTGGATGACGTGATGTCCGTGGTTGCCGACGCCTCCGAGCTGAAGCTCGATCCCATCGTCGATGGCGCCTTTGCCGGCCGGCCCGACATTGTCGAGGCCGAATTCGCCAAGGCCATGATCGCCGGCACCTATCCCGGCGTGATCATCTCCGCCGCGCAGCGCCAGGCCGCGTGGCTGCACAAATCGGCGCTCGCGATTGCCGACGGGACGCCGGCCTCAGCCGTGCTCGACGGCGGCTTTCCACGGCTGCACTTCTCGCGGAAGCCCGCGGTCGAAGCGGCGCTGCGCAATTTCAGCCCGGCCCGGCTCGCCGCCATCATCGAGCAGCTCGCGACCGCCGCGCTCGACACCCGCAAGCAATCCACCCTCGCCGCCGCCATCGCCCAGCGCACGCTGATGGCGATCGCCGCGAATGCGAAGCGGCGGGGCTGAGCCGAATTCTCTCCACGTCATTGCGAGCCAACGGGTCCGCGCAAAGCGCGGCCCGATGACAGGCTCCGCGAAGCAATCCAGAATCCCTCCGCGGAAAGATTCTGGATTGCTTCGTCGCTGATGCTCCTCGCAATGACGTGTGGAGAGAGTCCCGCGTCACAATGATGGCGGTAATCCCTCATCCTGAGAGCCTGACTCAAAAAGCGCGTGGACGCTATCAAGGTTCTGGCTAGACGGCGAATTAGGAGCCTTAGATGGGCGGCGAGCAGCCAAGC
>NZ_JADPKA010000013.1 GCF_023073715.1 Bradyrhizobium sp. 164 | reverse complement strand
CGCGCTCACCGGCACCGTGCCCTGGTGGACCGGTCTGACCATCGTCGCGATGACCATGATTCGATGCGGCGTGGCGGCCCTTCGTGCCGGCGAGCTTCGATTTATCGGCTTCTCGCTCCACACCCCGATCAACATCTTCCTCCTGCTCCCGATGAAAGCCTATGCGCTCTGTACCTTGAGCAACAGCGACTGGCTCTCGCGCAAAGTAGCGAAATCATCACACGTTGACGAATCGAAGGCCTCGATCGAAGACGCGACAACTGGACCAAGCCTTAACCCGGTATCGGGAGCGCCTGGCTCAATTCGCGGGGCCGGTCTTTCGCGCGCTCCCTCGCAGCTGACCGCGTCTGATGGCATTGCGGCCGAGACTGACTGACAGCTTTATAGGGGCATTTAGCGGTGAGCGTGGACAAGACACATCAATCGTTGCAACGGGAGCTGACTAACGATGACCCGTGGCGGCTTGACGACAATCCGTTCGAACGTGAGCGTCACACCCAATTGCTACGGCTATCGCTGTCGAACGGCGCCGTCTCAACCGGGCTCGAGATCGGGTGCGCGGCCGGTGCATTCACAGAGAAGCTTGCTCCTCACTGCAAACGGCTCACGGTCATCGATGTTATGCCGCGAGCGATCGGTCGAGCGGTCCAGCGGACCAAGAGGTGGTCGCATATCAGCTGGGCGGCGAGCGATATTCTGCAGTTCTCGACCGAAGAGCTGTTCGATCTGATCGTGGTCGCCGAAGTTCTCTACTATCTCGAAGACATGACACGGATGCGTACCGCAATCGACAAAATAGTGAAGATGCTTGCTCCAGGTGGGCATCTGGTCTTCGGATCTGCACGTGATGCCACCTGCAGGCGATGGGGGCATGTCGCTGGCGCCGAGACAGTCATCACGATGTTGACTGAAGCGCTCATCGAGGTCGAACGCGTGCAGTGCCAGGGGCAGTCGGCTGACGAAGACTGCTTGTTGGTCCGCTTTCGCAATCCGGAGCGATCTTCGATCCGTCCTAACGGCCGAGCTTGAAAGGAGCCACTATGCGTATCTGCGGTATCAAGCTGACGCATGACGGGGCAGTCGCTCTGATCGAGCACGGCCGGGTGGTGTTTTGTGTCGAACAGGAGAAGCTGAACAACAATCCGCGTTATCAAACCATCGACAACCTGGATGCCGTTGTTAGCGCCTTGGCGGAGCACGGGTTGCATCCGAGCGATGTTGATCAGTTCGTTATTGATGGCTGGGATGGAGAGTTCGAGTCGCAGTTTGAAGTCCTTAGTGGGACGACGACCATCAAGCTCAAGGGCGCGCCGTATGTCGAACGGCTAGGCGATAGCCCCCTGACGTCCCGCGATGGCATCGGCCTCATGCTTGATGGGAAGCTATATCCCTATCAAAGCTATCCCCATGTCACCGGGCACGTAGCATCCGCATATTGCGCCAGCTCGTTTGCCAAATCCGCGCAATCTGCTTTCTGCTTGGTGTGGGACGGCTGCATGTTTCCACGCCTCTACTATGTCGAGCCCCATGGCATCCGGTTCATCGAGTGCCTGTTTCCGATGATAGGTCACGCCTATGCGACGGCAGGACATCACTTTGGACCTTACAGGCGGGCAGACCGCACCAGCTGGGATCTCGGTATTGCCGGCAAGCTGATGGCCTATATCGCGCTGGGATCGCCCGACGAGGACAGTATTAAGACGTTTCATGAACTTTATGAGGCGCACTTTGCCACGGATGCTGAGGGCGCTTGTCCTGAGCTTGGAGAGATCAACAGCTCACAAGCGCCGCTTGAAGCTCTGCACGACTTCTTCGATGCGTGCGCAATGCGATTGAAGGAAAAGCAAGCCGAAGACGTCCTTGCGTCATTTCACGTTTTTCTAGAGCGTCTGCTGGTTCGCACCATTGCTGATGTTGTGGAGCGGCATTCGGATCTTGCGGGGGCGCGTAACCTCTGCATAGCCGGCGGCTGTGGCCTGAATATTAAGTGGAATAGTGCATTTCGTGCGACCGGCCTATTCGATGTCGTGTGGGTGCCGCCCTTTCCGAACGACAGCGGCTCAGCCATTGGTGCTGCTTGCTCTGCGCTGGCGGCACAGCAAGGCTTTAGAGCTCTGGAATGGTCGGTCTACAGTGGACCGGCCGTGCGTCCCAGCGAAGTCCCGCCCGAATGGGAGGGCGCGCCCTGCACTATGGGCGAACTTGCGGCAATCCTCGCTTGCGACAAGCCAGTGGTCTTCCTTGCCGGGCGTGCCGAGCTCGGACCACGAGCCTTGGGTGGCAGAAGCATTCTCGCGGCTGCGAGCTGGGAAGGAATGAAAGATCATCTCAACGACATCAAACTTCGCGAGCATTTCAGGCCGGTAGCGCCGATATGCCTGGAGGATCGTGCGGCGGAGATTTTTAGCCCTGGAATACCCGATCCGTACATGCTGTTCGATCACCAGACGCGACCGGAATGGCGGGACAAAATTCCCGCCGTCGTACATCTCGACGGATCTGCTCGTCTACAGACCGTTTCCAGAACCTCTCAGCATAAAGTGGCCGAGCTTCTCGTCGAATACGAGAAGCTCACAGGCATTCCGCTGCTTTGCAATACCAGCGCCAATCTGCATGGACGCGGCTTTTTCCCGGATGCTGCCGCCGCGTGCCAGTGGGGACGCGTCGATCACGTATGGTGTGACGGGCTGCTTTGGACAAAAAAACGCGCAAGCGAGGAAGCGGCGCGAACAACGTCCGTCGCGATAGCGTAAGCAAATGTCAACCGCGGCAGTCGACCTTTTCCAGGTGAGCAAGTTCTATGACGACAGGGTCGTCGTGGACGCTCTTTCGTTTACGGTCTCGCCGGGAGAGTGCTTCGGTCTGCTGGGACCAAATGGCGCGGGTAAAAGCACGCTTGCGCGTTTGATCCTGGGCGTTGCATCGCCCGACGCAGGTAAGATATGCGTGCTCGGCGAGCCAGTGCCGGCAAGGGCGCGCTTGGCGCGCCGGGGGATCGGGGTTGTCCCACAGTTCGATAACCTTGATCTTCAGCTCACGGTGCGCGAAAACTTGCTCGTTTTCGGGCGCTACTTCGCGATGAGCGCGGCTGAGGTGAAAGCGGTCACGCCGTCACTGCTCGAATTCGCGCGCCTGGAGAACAAGGCGGATGCCCGCGTCTCCGAACTGTCCGGCGGCATGAGGCGACGCCTGACCTTGGCACGGGCCCTCATTAACGACCCGCAGCTCTTGGTGCTTGATGAGCCGACGACCGGCCTTGATCCGCACGGCCGTCACCTGATCTGGGAACGCTTGCGCTCGCTATTAGCGCGGGGCAAAACGATCCTTCTCACCACCCACTTCATGGAAGAGGCGGAGCGATTGTGCGACCGCCTGTGCGTGCTTGAGCACGGCCGTAAGATCGCCGAAGGTCAGCCTCACGCGCTCATCGAGCAGCAGATCGGCTGCCAAGTGATCGAGATTTACGGCGGTAATCCGCATGAACTGCTGCCGCTGGTCAGACCCCAAGTGCAGCGCGCTGAGGTGAGCGGGGAGACGCTCTTCTGCTATGTCACGGATCCAGAGCAGGTGCGCCTCCGGCTTGCCAACCGCACGAATCTCCGCTTTCTGCAGCGTCCTCCAAATCTGGAGGATGTCTTCTTGCGGCTAACCGGGCGAGAGATAAAGGACTGAACGATGTGGCAACGTTTTGCGCCGGCGCTCCCTGCTAATCCATGGAACTGGATCGCGGTATGGCGCCGCAATTTTTTGGTCTGGCGGAAAGTCGCTCTGGCATCGATTCTTGGGAATCTGGCCGAGCCGATGAGCTCTCTGTTCGGTCTCGGGTTTGGCCTTGGAATGATCATAGGTGGTGTTGAGGGGACCTCATACATCTCGTTTCTGGCGGCTGGCATGGTCGCCACAAGCGCGATGGTCTCCGCAACCTTCGAAACGATCTATGCGGCTTACGCTCGCATGCAGACAAATTGCACGTGGGAGGCAGTGCTCTGTACGCCCCTTACGCTCGGCGACATTGTTCTCGGTGAAGTGGCATGGGCAGCGAGCAAGGCCTTGCTCGCCGGGACAGCGATCACGATTGTCGCCGTCGCGTTGGGTTACGCAGAGTGGTCATCCATCCCCTATGCGTTACCAGCCATCGCCCTCACTGGCGTTACTTTCGCGAGCCTCGCAATGGTCGTTTCAGCCCTTGCACCAAGCCACGACTATTTCATCTTCTACCAGTCGCTTATTCTCACGCCCATGATGTATTTGAGCGGGGCGATCTTCCCAATGAGCCAGTTGCCCGGTTCATTTCAACGCATCGCGGCCTTATTGCCGCTGACTCATTCGGTCGATCTCATTCGTCCGGCAATGCTCGGTCGGCCGGTCGACAGCGTCGGATTGCATGTGGGCGCACTTTGCATCTACGCGGCATTTCCCTTCCTCGTATCGGCCGTGCTGCTTCGGCAGCGCCTGATGCGGTGAGAGGAACAAGACCTAAAGCGAAGCATCGCGTGTGCGAGATGCGATATCGGGCGTAACGAACTGCCGATGCGTGCGACGCTTATGTGAGTCTCGTCACGCTAGCGATGCCTGATCGGCCCCGCGACGACGTGCGGCCTACTCCCAAAGCAAGCGATACGAAATAGGCCAACAGGCCTCTCAGGATTAACGGAGAACAAGATGCTGTGTCTAGGATTGAGTGGCGGCCTCGACAGGGTCTATGAAAACCCCCTCGGACTACCGAACACGTTTCTGCACGACGGCGCCGCGGTACTTGTCAAGGACGGGCGCGTGCTCGCTGCCGTGGAAGAGGAGCGCCTCAACCGGATCAAACATTCAAACAAGCTCCCGAGCAGTGCGATTGAATACTGTCTTGCAGCCGCGGGTGTGGAGCTTCGCGACGTCGATCGTATTGCGTTCTACGCTACTGAAGCCTATTGCAATGCGATGCTCGAACGGTTGTTCATCTCACAACCGGAAATCTCAATTCCGCTAGATGCCAATCTGCTGTTACGGCATCTTCTAGCCACGGAGTTCGGTACCCAAGTTGATCCTTCGCGGGTGTCATTCGTAGGCCACCATCAGGCCCACGCCGTGAGCGCTCTGGCGATGTCGGGTTTTGAAGAAAGCCTGGTCCTCGCGATCGACGGTTGTGGCGACTTCCTGTCGGGTCTGTTGGCGGTCGGGTCGGGCACCGAAATGACCGAGCTTATGACCTTTCCAGAGAATAACTCTCTCGGACTGTTCTATCTGGAGACGATCCGATATCTCGGCTACGGCCTGTTCGACGAGTATAAGGTTATGGGGCTGGCTCCTTACGGAGATCCCGCACGCTATCGCGAGCTCTTTTCCCAATTCTATGAGCTCTCCGCAAACGGTGGCTACCGCGTTCACCTCGACCGTATCGGTCCGGCATTGCTGCGCAATATTGAGGTCCGGCGAAAGGGAATGCCGTTCACGCAACAGCATCGAGATGTGAGCGCATCGTTGCAGGAGGCGCTGGAGCGGATCGTGTTTCACATTCTTCGGCATTACCGTGAGTCGACTGGAATGAAACGGTTGTGCCTGGCTGGCGGGGTGGCTCACAACTGCACGCTGAACGGAAAACTCCTGTATTCAGGCCTGTTCGAAGACATCTTCGTGCAGCCGGCTGCGCATGACGCCGGATGCGCATTGGGCGCGGCACTGATGGTGTCGAACGAGGCCGGGCAGCCTGCGCCCCGCGAGCGACTACAGGCGGTTTATTGGGGGCCAGATGTCGGCAGCGACGACAGCATCGAACAGGAGCTGAAGGGATGGGCCGGACACCTCGAGATTGAACGGACTGCTGACGTCGCAACCAGAGCAGCCGAGTGGATGGCTGATGGCGCCGTGATCGGGTGGGTACAGGGCCAATCGGAGTTCGGCCCTCGTGCGCTCGGCAACCGCAGTATTCTTGCCGACCCGAGGCCCGCGGCGAACAAGGACCGGATCAATGCGATGGTCAAGAAGCGCGAGAGTTATCGACCATTTGCGCCATCGGTTCTGGAGGAGGATGCGGGCGCGTTCTTTGAGTTGCCGGATGGTCGCGCAGAATATCCCTTCATGAATTTCGTCGTTCGCGTGCGCGAATCCAAGCGTGCTTTGCTAGGCGCGATCACGCATATCGATGGTACGGCTCGGCTGCAGACGGTTTCCCGCACGAACAATGCCGCCTATTGGGAACTCATCAATGCGTTCAAGAGCCGGACAGGCGTCCCGATTCTGCTTAATACGTCCTTCAACAACAATGCCGAACCGATCGTAGATTCCGTTGCCGATGCGATTACGGCGTTTTTATCGACCGAGCTGGATGGTCTTGTAGTCGGGTCATTCCTCGTCAAGAAGCGGGCAACAACGCTCGAAAGCTGGACTGCACTCGCCGTATCACTGCCGCCCCATGTATCTCTTTACCGGGTTCGCGCTCATGCGGGCCGAGAACGCCAGGAGACAGTCTGCGAGATCCGCATGGGTCACTCCAGCCAGGACAGCGTGCGCGTCTCGCATGACCTGTTCGACATGCTGATGCAAATTGAGAAGGAAGCTGTTCTTGCCGATCTTCTCGCCAGGGTCACCTCTGACAGGACTAGGCGAGAAGCTCTCGTGAACGAACTGCGCGGGCTCTGGGATCTGCGCCGTATTCGGCTGCATCCGTCACAGACTGCGCGGTCGTAAAAGGTGGGCAATGCGGAAGAGGGCTCCTTGGACGCCTCTTGCATGACCTGCCAATCGCGGTGCCGTGGAGGAGGGCTTGCGGGTTGATCGCCTTGCGTCCAGGTGACCAGCCGTCCATTGGCGTGGATCGGAATCGCAAGAGTAGGTGCGCCACACAAAACTAATCTTACGCAACGAGAAGGGTTTGATAACTTGACGAAGGAACGCTTTGTTATTTCTCGGAGGCGTACCGGCTTTGGTGACTGCCTCTGGTCGCTGGCGTCAGCCTGGTCGTACGCGCAGCGCACCGGGCGGACGCTCGTCGTTGACTGGCGCGGTTCCTGCTACATCGACCAACCGTTCAGCAACGCCTTTCCGGTGTTCTTCGAGCCGCTTGAGGACATCGCTGGGGTACCGGTGATTTGCGATGACCGGGTCAACCAGATCTCGTTTCCCGGACCGTTCTTCCCGCGGTGGTGGAATAGGCCATCGATCGACTGCATCAATCGTCCGGATGAGCAGATCTTCAAAGAACGTGACGAACTGACCGAGCTGTTCCAGGCAAGAGAAGATAACGAAGCCAACACCATTGTCTGTGACGCCTGCCTGATGTGGCGTTGTGGCGAGGAAGCCGAACGACTGATCTTTCGGAACATCAAGCTCAGGTCTGAGATTCAAGCGCGGATCGACGCCTTGTATGAGGAACACTTTAACGGCCATAGCATCATTGGCGTTCATGTTCGGCACGGCAATGGCGAAGATATCATGGAGCATGCGCCGTACTGGGCCGATTCGGAGCTCGCCCTTCGTCAGGTCTGCATGGCAATCCGTAAAGCCAAGGCTTTGCCATATCCAAAGCCTGTAAAGGTCTTCCTGTGCACGGACAGTGCACAGGTGCTCGATCGACTATCGGATCTGTTTCCCGATGTCTTCGCCGTACCAAAACGTTTCCAGGCCGATCGGGCAGGGCCGTTGCATAGTGCGGAAATGGGAATTGAAGGTGGAGCTTCCGCTCTCATCGACATGTATCTTCTTGCGCGATGCGCTACAGTGATCCGCTTTCCCCCCACCAGCGCCTTCACGCGCTATGCCCGTCTGCTCGTGCCACGAATTATTGAATTCGACCAGAGCAAGCCGGAGCACTTGACCATGATCGATAACCCATACGAGCATTTCGCGGCTTCATGAAGCGCCAGAATGTGAGCCTGAGCAATGGCGGGCTAGATCATCGGTCTGATACTGCTGGCTTCGACACCATCGGTTTCGCAACGTCTCGCAGGATCGGTGGATGGCGACTTCCGTCCCGCAAGCGACGGCTGACCGGCGCACCACCACGGATGCGGTGGGGTGCGAGGGCGAACGCCTGCGAAGCGTAAGGGCCAATGCCCGCGGGCGCCGGCGGCCTTGCCCCGCAATGCTTCGGGCCCTCCTGTGTAAGTCGAGTCGCGCGGAAAGGTTATGGTTCTGTCATCCTCCGGCCAAATCCGCCATCGCTGGCCAGACGGTGAAAAGCACGGCAATGGCGGTCCGGGTCGCCGAGGAAATCTGACGTAACAGACAGTCACGTCAGAATGTCCCAGCAGCAAGGAGGCGCGTCCGGTAGATGGATCGCCTTTGCTGGGCAACCCTTTTGCGGTCAGCTCGTTTTCTGGACGACAGCCTTGTTCATGCGCCGCTCGCAGAGTCCTTTCGGACGGAGGTGTGATGAACCGCGCGGCCGGCGGCCCATCGATATTGCTCAAGAGCCGCATGTGCGGCCGCGCGTACCATTGGCCGAGAGCAACTTGGACGAACTGGCCATTAAATCCTGATCTCCGCCAAAGGCAGCTAACCTATCTCGTCCAGCCCCGCATGACCCACAGACCACTCTGGAGGGCGACGCAGTCAGCTCGCGATGGAAACACCAGCCTCTCGGCTCGAAGGCTTAGCGCACGCAGTGGGCAGCACCCGGGAGCTCGACGACAGCCATTGCTGCGTTGCTGGTGTCGAAAAGCAAACAGGCCAGATGTTCGGAACCTGCCATTTGCGTCCTAAAAGCGCGCCACCTGTGCCCTGCATCGCTCTGGCCCGGATCCTGCACCAGGTGCACAGGCGAGGGGTGCGGAGGGGAGTCGCGTGTGAATCTAGGTCTACCAGATGACAATGCGGTCGCAGCTCAATCGTCGGAAACGGACGCTCGCGGTCCAATTCACGCCGATGGAGGGGGCCGTCCGCTGCGTGAGCGGAAAACGCTGGTATTGACCGGGGCATCGCGCGGTATCGGTCGCGCCACCCGAAGATTGTTTTCGGAAGCCGGTTGGCGCATCATTTCTTGCGCGCGCCAACCATTCGACGCGGTGCGCTGCCCATGGGACTCAGAGGGGGATAGCTATATCGAAGTCGACCTGAGCGATCATCGGACGCTGCCGCGCGCGATTGCCCAGATAAAGGAGCGCCTTGCCGGCGCACCGCTGCAGGGACTGATAAACAATGCCGGAAACTCGCCAAAAACGCCAAACGGTGCCCGGCTGACGTCGCTGGCGACCTCAGTCGATACCTGGATGCGCGTGTTCCACCTCAATCTGGTGGCGCCGATCCTGCTCGCTCAGGGTCTGTTCGATGAGCTAAAAGCGGCTTCAGGCTCGATCGTCAATGTGACTTCGATCGCCGGCGCGCGGGTGCATCCATTTGCAGGCACGGCATATGCGACGTCGAAAGCTGCGCTCGCTTGTCTCACGCGCGAACTGGCGCACGATTGCGCCTCACATGGCATTCGCGTCAGTGCGATCGCGCCGGGCGAAATCAAGACGGACATTTTGTCGCCTGACACGGAAGCGCATCTTGTGCCAAAGATCCCACTTCGCCGGGTGGGTACACCCGAAGAGGTCGCCAAGGTCATTTTCTTCCTATGTTCAGATGCGGCAAGTTATGTCACTGGCGCCGAAGTGCCGATCAATGGCGGGCAACACTTGTGAGTGAATCCGTCCCTGCCGAACCCGGCTAACTGAGTTTCATCGATGGAAGCCATGTTGGCCGGGGCGAATCCGCGCAGCGAGTTGGAAAGAATAAAGCGGCAAATCTAGTCACTGTAAGTGCTGCCGGCGTGCCATGAAGAGGCGTCATCTCTCGCCCCGCCCTGAGAACTGGATGTCAGATCGAGGCAGGCATGCAACACGAGTCCAACAAGTCCGATCGAGGTGATGGGGAGGATCAAGAAAGGAACGGAGAAGTCATTATGCTGGACAGCGTTTCCCTGCGCGAAAAACCAAACTCAACCTCCGACGCGGACCCTTCAGCTTCTATTCTGCGGTCGCAAGAGAAATCGCTAAGCACGATCTTTGAAATAGCGCACACGCTCACCGGCCTATGCCGGCTCGAAGCCAAGCTGGCGACCGTCATCGAGCGTCTGCCATTGCTCGTGCAGATGCGGCGCGGCATCGTATGTCTGTTCGATCATGACGGGGTGCCCGAGATCATCGTAGACGACGGCCGGAGCGAAGGGCGCGACGCGCGTTGCGGGGTGCGCTTGCCGCAAGGAGCAATTGATCAAATTGTGGCGACGGGGCGGCCGCTCATCGCCGAGAACGTAGCGCTGGATTCGATCTTCAGTTCTTCGGACGTCGAGATGCTGGACGCCGCCGGTAATACGCGTATTGCGTTCATCGGTGTTCCCATAGACATTGACGAGAAAGTTGTGGGTACGCTGAGCATCGACCGCATCGCAGACAACGGGACGCACGCGCAGCTCGAGGACGACCTCCGCCTGCTGACGATGGTCGCAAGCCTTCTGGGCCAGACGGCGAAGCTGCATTGCGCTTTTGCGCGCGATCGCGGGCGGCCTATGGACGAGGAGTTCCGGCCGCAGAAGCAGCTGTCCGAACTCAAGCCTCATGGGCGGGAGCGTAAGAAGGTCCAAGTCGATGGAATTATCGGCGACAGCCCGGCGCTGCGCGCGTTGCTTGAGAAGATCGAGCTGATCGCAAAATCGAATAGTACCGTTCTGTTGCGTGGCGAATCGGGTACCGGCAAAGAGCTGGTCGCGAAGGCTATTCACGAGCGTTCAGCGCGCGCCAAACGCCCCTTTATCAAGCTGAATTGCGCAGCCCTCACCGAGACGGTGCTGGAATCCGAATTGTTCGGCCACGAGAAGGGGGCGTTTACGGGCGCATTCAACGCGCGCAAGGGTCGCTTCGAGCTCGCCGACAAGGGAACGTTGTTTCTGGATGAGATTGGCGAGATCTCGGCGTCGTTCCAGGCGAAACTCCTGCGCGTGCTTCAGGAGCAGGAGTTCGAGCGGGTGGGCGGCAATCAGACGATCAAAGTGGACGTCCGCGTGATTGCAGCCACGAATAAGAATCTTGAAGAGGCGGTGGCAAGGAAGGAGTTTCGTGCCGATCTCTATTATCGCATCAGCGTGGTTCCTCTGCTACTGCCGCCGCTGCGCGAAAGACGCACTGATATTCCGCTTCTCGCCGCTCGATTCTTGAAGAACTTCAACAATGAGAACGGCCGTGCTCTGGTCTTCGATTCAAGTGCGATTGACGTTCTTATGAATTGCGGATTTCCCGGTAATGTCCGCGAGCTGGAGAACTGTGTGCAGCGGACCGCGACCCTGGCGCACGGATCGTCGATCGTAAGAGACGATTTTGCCTGCTGCCACGGGCAATGCCTGTCGGCCACGCTATGGAAGTGCGGGCCGGAGCAAGTGGCGCGACAGCCGAGCCCGATAATCTCACTCCCCGCGAGGCTGAGCATGCCGCCAACACAAGCTGTGGCACACGTTCAGCCGTTCGGTAGCGAACTGACGCCGCTAGAGCCACCCGGCCGACCTAGCATAGGTGCCGCCAAGGTCACAGATCGCGAGCGCGTAGTCGCGGCGATGGAAAGGTCCGGGTGGGTACAGGCCAAGGCGGCGCGCCTGCTTGGACTGACGCCGCGCCAGATTGGTTATGCCTTGAGAAGGCACGGTATCGAGATCAAGCGTTTCTGAATAAAAGTCGGGCTCGCGTCTCTCTCGCTCGCCCGGGCGCGGTAGGAGAACGTGCCAAGAGGCGGTACTCTGGTCCATGAAGCGGATACGAAACCGATGTGCTCTGCTTGGGGGTGGCCATGCCGGGAAGCGTAAGCCCTATTCGCGTTAGCCGGGTGCTGGTCATCGTCTGCTTGCAATTTATTCGCCCTATGAGAAATGATTAGGTGTCGAACGAGCGCAAGATCACGGCCGCGCCATTTCTGCGACTCAGATCAGAGAGAGATCACGTCCGCTTTGCGCAGCCCGTCGCAGTTCCGACAACGGTCTCACCGTCAGTCGCCAGCCATTGCATTCGTCCCTCGTCGGCGAAATGCCTGGGGTGGTATGACAGTTGCTATTCGTGGGGAGCCTGCTCAACATCTTAGGAGAAGCATATGCACAGCATCGTCTGCATCAAACAGGTCCCCGACTCCGCACAAATCCGCGTGCATCCTGTCACGAATACGATCATGCGTCAGGGCGTGCCGACAATCATCAACCCATATGATCTGTTCGCACTGGAAGCTGCGCTCGAGCTACGAGACAAGTTCGGCGGCGAAATCACTGTTCTGACTATGGGCCCGCCGTCGGCTGAAGAATCTCTCCGAAAGGCGCTGACATTTGGTGCCGATCGTGCTGTCCTGCTCACTGATCGTAGTTTCGCGGGCTCCGATACGCTGGCGACGAGTTACGCGCTGGCGTGCGCGATTCGCAACATCGGGAAGGAATATGGCCCACCAGACCTCATATTCACTGGCAAGCAGACTATCGACGGCGATACCGCGCAGGTGGGACCTGGCATTGCGAAGAGGCTCGGGGTCCAGCAGCTTACTTATGTTTCCACAATCAAAGCGTTGGACTTCAAAGCACGCACGATCGATGCGGAACGGCGCTGCGAAGGAGGAGTCCAGGTGCTGCGTTCCAAGCTTCCTTGTCTCATCAGCATGTTAGAGGCAAGCAATCAAATTCGCCGCGGTGCAATGATCGATGCCTTGCGTGCGGCCCGTGCCTCAATCGTAAAATGGAGCGCTCAAACTGCCGGCGTGGATGACATGGCCAAATGCGGTCTGAGGGGGTCGCCGACCGTCGTCAAGCGTGTCTTCGCGCCCTCCGCACGAGCGGAGAAGGCGACGTGGGTGGAAGCGACCGAGCAGCCGGCGCAAGCGTTGATCGACGCCATGTTCAAGCGTAACCCTACGCTCGAGACGGAGCTCGCACAGCTTGCGCGCGGTACCTCATCCGCGCAAACTAGCGGTGCGTGAAGTCGCGGCTGATCGAGCGGAGCCAGCGCTGGCCTGGGTCGTGGTCATGCATTGGCCCGTCGCTCGGTGCACCAGGCACGATTCAAGCTTTTCGAGCGCTCGCTAAGGTTTGGCGAGCTGCGATACACCGGTCCCCTGGGAATTCATGCAACCTCAAGACGTGCGCGTTAAGTTTGCTTGGCAGCGCACGTGAAGCTCGCGCGAGGGATGTATTTCCCTCGCGCGAGCTCTGCCGTGTTTCACGTAACCGCAAAGTGCGAGCATTATCATCGCGCCGCCGACCACAGAACGAATCGAGCGTGGCGATAGTGCTCAGCCATTCCCGGTCAACATCAGCCACGGCTCGTCCCGATACGGCTCGACTCGCATAGGAAGAACCGTGACCCGCAGAGTGGCACGTGGACCACCGCGAGATCACCGCAAGGACCGCCACGCACCCCGTTCAGTTCAGTCTTGGACGTGAAGGTCCCCGCGTGGGCGCGCTGCTAATGCGTGGTAAATTGCGCGCTTACGGCCCGGTTAGACCGCTCGGGTCGCGACAGCTTCGCAACTCTCTTGGTGTTTCCTGGATAAATCGTGAGCGCGGCGATAATGCCGAGCAAAGCTGCAAACATCAACCAGAAACCCGGCGAAGCCTTGTCGTCGGTCCGATCGATCAGCCAAGTCGATGCGAGCGGCGTAAAGGTGCCAAAGAGAGCTGCGGCGAGTGCGAAGGCCAAAGAAAAGCAGGTTGTGCGAACGTGCTTCGGCACGATTTCGACCAAAGCGCCCAACATGGCGCCGCTGTAGGTGCCAAAGTAGAACGAGAACATCATTTCCACTACCAGCATCTTGCCAAAGCTTGGGTCGGTCACAAGCCAAGACAACGCCGGATATACAGTCACCAAGGCAAGGCCGGCAATGGTCAGCAAGACCGGCTTCCGACCGATTCTGTCAGAAATCGCGCCGCCAATTGGGTTCCAGATGAAGTTCGTCACGGCGACCAAAAGCGTCACCAAGAGCGTGTTCTGCGAGGACAGCTGCAATACGTGCTTGCCGAAGGTAGGCGTGTACACTGTGACGAAATAGAAGGTCGTGGTCGTCAGCATCGCGATCATCATGCCGAGAATGACAATGCGCCAGTTCGCAACTGTGGAGGTAAAGACCTCGCGGGCCGTTGGGTGGGTCTTCATGACCAGAAACTCCGGAGTTTCCTCCAGCGTCCGGCGCAGGAAGAAGATAAGCGGAACGATCAAGCAGCCAAGGAAGAATGGGATCCGCCAGCCCCAGGCCGCAACCATTTCGGCCGGAAGTGCTTCGCTCAAAAAATACCCGATAAGAGCCGCGACAAAGATCGCAACCTGCTGGCTCGAGGACTGAAACGATGTGTAAAAGCCGCGGTTGCCCGGAGTGGCAATCTCGGAGAGGTAGACGGAAACGCCGCCAACCTCAACGCCGGCAGAAAAGCCCTGCAACAGCCGTCCGAACAGCACGATCGCGGGTGCGGCAATGCCGATTGTTGCATAGCCGGGACAAAAGGCGATGATGACGGTGCCAACAGCCATGATCGAAAGCGTGATGATCAGGCCTTGCCGACGGCCAATCTGGTCAATATAGGCTCCAAGCACAATCGCGCCAACCGGTCGCATCAAGGCCCCCAACCAGAACACACCGAAGGTGTTAAGCAGTGAAGCGGTTTCGCTTCCTGATGGAAAGAACGCGTTTCCGATGGCACTGGCGTAGAACCCGAACAAGAAGAAGTCGAACTGCTCGAGGAAGTTGCCGCTCGTCGCACGTAAGATGGCGCCAATGCGCGATTTGGCATTTGACGCATGCGCGATGGACGCTGGTGACATGGCGAGTTTCCTCTCGGTTTGAAATGGCCGGTTCCGGAGAAAATCTCACGCCAGCCCAGTGCAGTTTCATGGCCGCGAATCTGCCATCAGGGCACTATCGACCAACCCGTAAGCGCCTGACGTTTCCGGCATATTTTCGGCAATTGCCGCAAACTCGCACAGTTTTTCGGGCGTTATTCCGCTCGCACGGCAGGAGTGACTCTCAAGCTACTGAAACGTCGGGCAATTCTCGGTGACAAGGGTTGTTGTCTGTGGCGTGGCCGAATTCGCTCATTGAGCGCACCGACATGCAATGAAAAGGAAAGGACGAGATGCATGGCATTCGAGCGGCAGGGAAGAGCTCCGTGAGATGTCGTGCTAGAACAGCTCGCGAGCCTGCGATTGGGGCCGAGGTCCGTTAGCATCTCACCCCGACGTCCAGCGATTTGGCCTCGAGTTGCTCAAGTTAACCTGAGGTTTGACGGAAAACGTTTGGTGAGCGTGCTGGCGATCGAGCCCGTCCGATAGCGCCGATCGCCATGCTCGGCAAGTGCCACGTTGTCCTTCGAAGCGAGGCGCGCCTCGTACTTCGAGGGGCGCTGCGGTCCTAATGCGCTCCAAAACCCGTGTTGAGGGGGAAGAACGTAGCGAGCCTCCTCAGCGATAACCGAGTATTCGTTTGGATCAATCGAACAGGTTCATCTGGCTTCCACGCCGTACGAAAAACCTGACGTTCGTCACGAATTATGACCAGGTCCAAGCAATCGGAATGCCATGATAAGTCATACGCGACTCCTTGCTTGCCGGAGGCAACGCCACACCAGCCTCGTAACCTGATTGGCCGTAGATTTTGCACATGAGTCTCGGCCTCCGTAAGCAAGCGCTATGAACCGGCACAAACCATGCTGTGGCATCGGGCCAGGAGCCGGGCGGCACATCGTAATTCGATCTGACCGAGGCTTGTGCGCATTCGGAATCTGACCACGACACTTCCAGGCCGCATCACCCTGCCTTATTCGACGGTTACCGATTTCGCGAGATTTCGGGGTTGGTCGACGTCCGTGCCCATCAGGATGGCCGTGTGGTAGGCCAGAAGCTGCACCGGAATCGCATAGACAATCGACGTAAACGTCGTACCCATCTCCGGCAGCACAATCGTCGCGAGTGAATCCATGGATACCTCTGCGGCTCCCCGAGCGTCCGTTATCAAGATAATCTTGCCGCCGCGTGCGGCGACCTCCTGCATGTTCGAGATGGTCTTTTCGAACACCCGGTCGTAGGGAGCAATGACGATTACGGGAACGCTCTCGTCGATCAAGGCGATCGGGCCGTGCTTGAGCTCTCCGGCCGCATAACCCTCGGCGTGAATATAGGAGATCTCCTTTAGCTTCAGTGCCCCCTCCAAGGCCAGTGGAAACGACGTGCCGCGACCAAGATATAGCACGTCACGCGATTTGGCGATGTCGCGTGCGATCTTCTCGATCTGCGGCTCGCTGGCAAGCGCCGCTGTAACGAGCCGCGGAATTTCGATCAGCACTCGCACGAGATCGACCTCGTCGCTCTCCAGCAATTCACCGCGGGCCTTGCCAGCAGCGACCGCAAGCGCCGCCAGGACGACGAGCTGGCATGTGAACGCCTTGGTCGAGGCAACGCCGATTTCAGGTCCGGCGAGTGTCTGCAACACTGTCCCGCTTTCGCGCGCAATGGTCGAACTCAGTACATTTACGATCGAGACGGTATGCAGGCCTTGCGATTTGGCATAGCGGAGCGCGGCCAGCGTATCGGCCGTCTCGCCAGACTGCGAGATGAAGATAGCAAGATCTCCCTTGCGCATCGGCGCCTCACGATACCGAAATTCGGAGGCGACATCGAGCTCAACCGGAATACGAGCCAGCCGCTCGAACCAGTATTTGCCGATATGGCCGGCGTAGCCTGCCGTGCCGCAAGCCGTGATCGAGATGTGTCCGATCTCGTTGAAGTCGAACGGAAGCTCCTGCGGCAGTGCTACGCTTTCGGTGGCGATATCGACGTAATGCGCCAGCGTCTGCCCGACCACCCCAGGCTGTTCGTGGATTTCCTTCGCCATGAAGTGGCGGTAGTTTGCTTTGTCGACGACAACCGACGACGCGCCAGATTTCACCACCTGCCGGCGGACAACTGTGCCTTGTGCGTCGTAGACCACGCTGAAGTTGCGGTTGAGCACAGCCCAATCGCCGTCCTCAAGGTAGGTGATCAAGCCGGTAAGGGGCGCGAGCGCGATAGCATCCGATCCGAGATACATTTCGCCTTCGCCATGCCCGATCGCGAGTGGTGAGCCCTTGCGCGCACCGATCATGAGGTCGTGTTGACCCTTGAACAGGATTGCAAGCGCAAACGCGCCGACTAGCCGCGGCAGGGACGCTTTTACTGCCTCCTGCGGCGAGCAGCCATGTTTCAGATAAAAGTCGATGAGATGCGTCACCACCTCGGTGTCTGTTTCAGAGGCGAAACAGGCGCCATGCTGTTTTAGCTCCGCTCGCAGCTCGCGGAAATTCTCGATTATGCCGTTATGGACGACTGCAACATTGTCCGTTGCATGCGGATGAGCATTGTGCTCCGTCGGCTTGCCATGAGTAGCCCAGCGCGTGTGCCCAATCCCGACATGGCCTGAGAGCGGATGGCACTGAACGCGTGTCTCAAGGTTCCTCAGCTTGCCCTCGGCGCGTCGAAGCTCGATTTGGTTTCCTTTGAGCGTTCCGATGCCCGCTGAGTCGTAGCCGCGATATTCCAGTCGCTTCAGTGAATCGATGAGACGATCCGCGACCGGACCGCGCCCCAAGATGCCGACAATTCCGCACATGCTAATCAGTTTACCTCAAGTTCAAAACAGAGCGTCCCGCAAGGCGCGCCTGACCAATTCGCTCGCTATAGTTATCGGCCAATCGAGCCGTGCCTGCCCTCCATCGGGCACGCGGCACCCAGAGGTGCGCGAGCTCCAAGCAACACGTGGAGCCCAGTCGAATTCGCCGGAAGATCCTAAAGCAACTTTCTGGCAATCGGACAATGAGCGACGTCAGCAGTTAGCAGCTGAGTCTCACGTTTTGTCCGATGTACCCGATACCGCCAAGAAGGCCTGGTAGGTCTGCCGCATTCCATCTACAAGCCTTGTCCTCGCGCGCCAGCCGAGCCTGGCGAGGCGGCTGACGTCGAGCAGCTTGCGCGGCGTGCCATCGGGGCGCGACGTGTCGAAAGTGATCTCGCCGCCGTAACCGACGACCTCAGCCACGACCCGCGCGAACTCGGCGATGGTGATGTCCTCGCCGGTGCCGATATTGACAAGATCCGCGCTCGAATAGCTCTTCATCAGGTGCACGCAGGCATCCGCCATGTCGTCGACATAGAGGAACTCGCGCCGCGGCGTGCCGGTGCCCCACACGGCGACGCTCCTTGCGCCCGCGACCTTCGCCTCGTGGAAGCGGCGGATCAGCGCGGCAACGACATGGCTCAGTTCGGGATGATAATTGTCGCCGGGGCCATAGAGATTAGTCGGCATCACGCTGATGAAGTCGCTACCGTACTGGCTGCGATAGGCTTCCGCCATCTTGATGCCGGCGATCTTGGCGATCGCGTAGGGCTCGTTGGTCAGCTCGAGCGGGCCTGATAGCACCGAATCCTCGCGCAGCGGCTGTGGGGCCAGCTTCGGATAGATGCAGGACGAGCCCAAAAACATCAGCTTCTCGGCGCCGTTTTGATGCGCGGCCTGGATCACATTCGCGGCAATCGCGATGTTGTCGTAGATGAACTCGGCACGCAGCGTGTCGTTGGCGACGATGCCGCCGACTTTTGCGGCGGCGAGGAAGATCACTTGCGGCCGCGTTTTCGCGAACCAGTCGAACACGGCGGCCTGGTTGCAGAGATCGACCTCGCGCCGGTCGACCGTGACGAGTTGCACGTCCTCCCGCGCGAGCCGGCGCATCAGCGCGCTGCCGACCATGCCGCGATGACCTGCGACGTAGATGCTCTTGCCCTTCAGCTCAAACGGTGCGTTTGCCATGGGCCACCTCCCGTTTTGCTTCCGCCAGATCGCTTGCCATCATCTCCTCGACGAGCTGGACAAAGCTGCGCTTCGGCTTCCAGCCGAGCACCTGTTGCGCCTTGCTGGCGTCGCCGACGAGGAGTTCGACCTCGGTCGGACGGAAGTAGCTCGGATCGATCCGCACCACGGTCTTGCCGCTCTTGGCATCGACGCCCGTCTCGTCGACGCCCTCGCCGCGCCATTCGATGCGGCGACCGACTTGCGCAAACGACAGCTCGACCATCTCGCGCACCGAGCGCGTCTCACCAGTCGCCAGCACGAAATCGTCGGCCTTGTCCGCCTGGAGGATCAGATGCATGCCCTCGACATAATCCCTGGCATGGCCCCAGTCGCGCTTGGCCGAGAGATTGCCGAGATAGAGCGTCTGTTCGAGCCCGACCTCGATACGCGCGACGCCGCGCGTGATCTTGCGGGTGACGAAGGTCTCGCCGCGGATCGGGCTCTCATGGTTGAACAGGATGCCGTTGCTCGCGAACATGCCGTAGGCCTCGCGGTAATTCACCGTGATCCAGTAGCCGTAGAGCTTCGCCACGCCGTAAGGCGAGCGCGGATAGAACGGCGTGGTCTCCTTCTGCGGGATCTCCTGGACGAGGCCATAGAGCTCGGAGGTCGAGGCCTGGTAGAACCGGGTCTCCTTCTCCATGCCGAGGATCCGGATCGCCTCGAGCAGCCGCAGTACGCCGATCCCATCGGCATTGGCGGTGTATTCGGGGCTCTCGAAACTGACGGCGACGTGGCTCTGGGCTGCGAGATTGTAGATCTCGGTCGGCCGGATCTGCTGCACCAGGCGGATCAGATTGGTCGAGTCCGTCATGTCGCCGTAGTGCATCAGGAACGGCACGTCCCCGAGATGCGGGTCCTGGTAGAGATGGTCGACCCGCGCAGTGTTGAACGAAGACGAGCGCCGCTTGATGCCGTGCACGATATAGCCGAGCGACAGCAGATGTTCGGCGAGATAGGCGCCGTCCTGTCCAGTCACGCCGGTGATTAGAGCGACCCGCCGTTTGCTCTCTTGGTTTGACAAATCGTTGCTCTGCGCAGGCTAATGTCGGTCCCCGATCGACGACGTCAATCGCGTCTGGCCTCTTCGAATGCGGAAGCGTCGCGCTCTCGAACTGCCGAGTTCTGGACTCTGTATAGGCATTGCATCAATTGCTCAACTGTACGGAGGTAACCTTCCACATCGAAAGGGTTTTGAAGGACTATACGAAAGTTTGTAGCCCAGAAGATTTCGTTCGGCCTTCGTCAGGCGTTTCTCTATTGCGCGGGTGCAATTAATGAAATTGCGGACGCGCATAGGAGGTAAGCAGACCCGTTTGGCCGAGAAGCGTTCCACAGTCCCCTGCGTGGTCAACTCGCGCGTTGAGCCAGCGAGTGTCCCTCATTTCGTGTCCTTACCTGAGAGTTTTCCAGTCTGCTGTTCATCCAGTGCAACCGCGAGCAAGCCGGGCAAACAAAGCATTGAAATTCGTTCTCTTGTCGCGCAGTACTTATCATCATCGATCGATTTCTGGACAATCAAGCTGGTGATCTGGCAAGCAAGAGTGAAGGCGCGCATATTGACTCTGTGCTGTCTGAGTTCACAGAAAAACGCTGCATGAATGAGGCCAGTGCTATATGGGACCTCAAGGGGTTTATCGCGACGATCAGTGTGCCCTGCGCCACCGAATGACGAATTCACTAGCGAAAAGAATCTGGCGGTTCATTGCTCGCGAGTGGCCACGGAATCAACAACAATCGTGCGTTTAGCGCGCGGACGATATGGCTCAGAAGGTCATTGCTCGGTTCGGCGACCATTCGGCGCGGGGGTGTTTTCCGCGCTCGCAAGCATGTCTTTGGGCCAGCCGTAGTATGACTAGGCAAAGCCCGCATGTGCGTGAATAGGCTCGCCTTGAGCACGTGCCGCTGCCATTGAAACTCGCGGTTTGCTGGTCCCGAGCGCCCCTTCTCTTATCGATGCCCGCGGCAAAGTCCCGGTTCTTGAGCAAGCATTCTGCGGACAGCAGCCTGAGCTGACGGATCAACTGCGTTCTACCTCAATTATCACATTTGATTTGCAGCCCCTCGGCAGAAAGAATTCGGATGAGCTGCTCGTGGAGAGGTCGACCCGGGCCTCTAAACCACGTGCCACCCGCTCGCATGCGCCGAAAGAAGCGTAAGCTTTAGAGGCGCGCCCTCGAAATGGATCGCCGGCTTATCGGCTTCGAACGCGGTGTTGCCCTCAATCAAGGTGCCGAGATCAATCTTCAGTCCCTCGCGGGTATAAACTTCCACTTCATTTCTGATCCAAGGCGCTCACATAAGCTTCTTAATACTCGTTCATCAGGTCTTGATGGGCCTCATTGCCTGGATCGGCGTTCGGCCCTGGGGCAATCGTCAGGCCTGCACGTCGCGCAGATCCAGCTCGCGGATCTATCGGCAGCTCTCTTGCTCCCGCGACGACCGCTGCCCATGCCTAGCAATTGCGCGCGCTCGTCTCGGATTACTGTTGGTCATCTAGTCTGCTTTCCTTCAACGACGCTGCGTCCGCCCGACCATGGCGTGACGTGCATTCGGGAATGGTGATAAGCGCACCATGATGACAGCTTTTGGCGAGGTCCCATCACAACAGGTTCGCCGCACATATATGCGGTTCCAGGATCGCCATTCCTGAAGCCAACAATGGCCCGGCATTGGCCCTCACAGTGATCGACGAGCAAGACCCTATTGGATCCATCGGGTCCTCTCACATGTCCGCTCCGGGATAGCGCATCAATCTCGCAGCGGCGGGTTGGGCACTCAGTGCCCGCAAACGTATATCGAAGCCTGCAAGGCTGGATTGGGCCTTCTTACATGTGGGCGATCTTGTCTTCATACGGGCCGGCGATCTGCGTGAACAGGACAGAAACAGCGTTCTTCGCAGTGAGCGCCGCTTTGGCAGAAAAGCTCTCATCGCAAGCAACCGGCCTGCTCCGCTTTAGCACAGGAACTTCTGAAGCGACCGAACATTGGTGCTCCCTAAGGGGGCACTCTACAATCTGACGCTACGTACGATTCAATCCCTCTGCGGGCTTATCGCGTGAATATGTCGAAACCGTCTTCGTTCGCCAGGAGCCAGCCGCATGACGAGGAGGGCGGGAGGCGCTTCACCACGGCAGTTGGCTTTCTGTATTCGTCGTCTGCGGAACGCGCAGCTCGGGTCCGCTCGAGTGTGCGCGCATAGCTACGCCCAGCTGTGAGGCTGCTCGTCGCCGGCCACGAGTGATCAAGCGAATCAATCAAGCTTACTTGAATGTGTGGATAGGAGCTGCCTCGGCGCCGGAATCAATCGTCCATGGCTGAATGCTCTCTCGAGTCTGTGCGAATTGGTTTTGTCTATCCAGCCGAGCTCTCCCGCTGTCCCCGTCATAATAGGGCTGCTTCCCGGGAGTTGTCGGTGCCGCGGCGGCTGAGCAGAATAGGAAACGAGATCAATCGGCAGCGCGTTAATCTGGTCAATGAGCCAAACTCCCGTCAAGGCACCTAACAGTGACTTCGCCGTTCTAGATAACGGAGGACAGACGGCGTTTTGAAGGCAATCAAGTGGCTGTTGGAACGAGCGGCGCAGTTGGCCATCTCTCTGATGGACGGGCGGGGCCTTGTAGCGGCGCCGATCGGTGTTCCTCCCATTCATCTTGAGGCGCAAGCGATTGTTAGGCCGGCATTCTCCAGCACATCCAAAATGCTGTCAGCAACCGCCCGCGGATCTCGCTGGTCCTCTTTGCTCACGGTACAAGCCAAGGTAGCTGCGATGATCGCGTGCGCTGCTTTGCGCTGGAGGCAATCGTACTCGGCATATTCACCGCAAGTATTGCAGTTGATCACTGGTCGGCCGCTCCAGGGATCGTGCATTGCGATCTCGCACCAGTTATCTGTGTGACATTTCGGACAGGGCATAGATCGAGATTTCCTTGTGGTCTGACCTCGCGCGCTCCATGGCCGTCAATTGAACGACTGCTTGGTAGCCAAAGCTGCAGAAGTCATTGCTACTCCCGAGGCCGTGTTGTCCGTCTTTGGATACGAAAAACATGATGGAGGCGGCGGCGGAGTCAATCCAGGCACCCGTAGGGGGCTCCGGCATGAGCGACCAGTCGGCGCATCTCTGGCGAGAATGCTGGCAACCGTGTATGCCTACAGCTACCTGTTTCGGCGTGAGCAAGCTATTGCAGGTTCGCCGCGGCCGCATCACGGCTATGTAAGATGAGTATGGCCTCCAACTTCCATTCCACTCTGAGCTGCGAGGCCCCGATCTCCGGACCGCGACCTCTGCGTGAGCAATCTATCAAAGCGGGCAATCGCCACGCGACGATGCTGCTGCGATCTTAGAATCCGGTTCTCCTGCAGCCTGGCTTCATCGCGACACGTTGCAATGATTCGCCGAGGCGGCTTCACTGCGGCGTCCGAGACAACGCGGGCCTTCTGCAATCTGGCTCGCCAAATGACACACTCGAAATTGTGTCGCCCGGAAGCTGTTGTACGGCCAAGCACGCTCGCCACCTGTAAGAAGACCCTACAATCTGACGCTACGTACGATTCAAGCCCTAATGTCGAGAGTCGCGCATTTCGCGCCCCTCGCCGCGCTTGCTGCGAGCGGCTTGTCGCATCTCAGACATCAACAGAGCGGTCGGCAGATAACGGCAAATGAGGTGCTTTTGCGACAGCCAACCTACGGGATCTTACGTAGGGCATGTGTCGCATTTTCTTGATCTAAAAACTGCATCGTATTCCGCATGAAGCAAAAAAACCTGTTCTCAGACGCCAAACATTGGCGAAGCCGTGCTGAAGCGACCCGAAGAAAAGCGGAGTCGCTCGAGGACGACACATCCAGATGCAGGCTGATCAAGGTCGCTGAGGAATATGATAAGCTGGCTCGCCTCGCGGAGGGGCGGCAAAGAAATGAGGTTGACGGGCAGTTCTGATCGACCGGGCGGACGGTTGCACCGATCGTCAATGCTTGTGACCCCGGCGCGGGGTGTCTCTCCGTTGGAGCTCACAGCCCGCTAGGGCTGAACTGCGAAACTGCGTCATGCGGTAAGGCCAATGAGCGAGGCTGCTGAACGAGTGCGGACCGCGCGTGCGAGCCTCTGACCATGAATCCATTCTGGGTCACGGTGGCCGGCCACATAGATGACGCATTGACGGTGTCTCAGGCGGCAAGCCGGCTAACCGCTAGACATGAAGGAATGAGATGAAAGCCCACCGTCAGATCGTCGAAATCAAAGCCTCTCGCTCGATGAACTGGCGAGGCATTGGCGTCGCTTTGCATCATGTGCTGAAGCCTGCGACGTTTGTTTGGGTGGCAAAGTAGCCGGTTCGCCGGATCATGCCACGCGAATTGGCTTCCGCCGCCATTAAGCGTTTCAGTCGAATTCTGGCATCTTGCACCAAGCACGGCGAGCTCAACGCCATACGTTGCGGACTTGTTCAGGCGACGAGGCGAGCAGAAGCTTCTGGTGGCACGGCTTGCCAAGACAAGCCATCGTAGATGTCTGCGCAGATTGTCTGCATGAGGCCAAGTTCGCAACGAACGGGCGAATGACGAGAAAGTTTAAGAGAGCTCAGATGTCGAAAGATAAACCCAAGAGAACTCCCCGGTGAACGATGCGGACAGAACCGATGTTCTTCATCCAAGTAAGTCGGTGCAGTTGATCAGCGGCAGTTGGGGCCGCCCATGCCAGGGTACCAGCCGTTCGATGTACGAGTCGAACAACACGAGTGGTGCCGGATGCAACTCTATCGGCCAAAAGAAGAAAGAGGACACATGAGGAAGCAAAGTGTAGAAAGACTCGAAGCGGGGCGCGTCCGCGATGGCCGATTCGCCACCGCACCGGGGTCTGGTCCTTCCGGTCTCTTCTTCGTGCAGGGGCCTTGTGGCTGCCAACTCAAGATCGTCGGCTTCGTCCGTCCGGGATGGGAGCATGTCTCTGTGTCGACGCCACGGCGATCTCCAAACTGGGAGGAGATGTGCTTCGCCAAAGATATGTTTTGGGATGAAGAGGAATGTGTGATGCAGCTGCATCCTCCTCATTCGCAGTATGTGAACAATAGTCGCTACTGCCTGCATCTCTGGAGGCCGACCCGTCAGGTCATTCCGATGCCTCCGGCAGCCTTCGTGGGCATCGTCGGGCTCGGGCCGTCTGAAGCGGCAATTCTGTTTGCGCAGATGAGTGCGACGTCTTAGCAGATCTCGCCGCGTCGTGCCAAGTCGGGCGGCGACGACGTGATCGAGAGTCCAGCGGAGTTGCTCACCACAGCCACGGGCTGCGAGCAAGCCTAGGTGGCCACAGACCCGCCAAGGGCGCGCCGGGCCGCTACTCTGCGCCCCAGAGCCCAACCCGCTGCGCTTCTGGAGGCGGCGGGAGGTAACGCTCGCAGAGTCGGCTCGTCCGGGCCACCGTTTATTGTACGGGGATGTGACGCGCATAACCACACCATCGTGGAATCGGCCAGGTGAGCAGATTCGTGGATCCGTTGTACACGGCGCGCGGCCAAATACATTTGTATCAGGAGAGGCTCCTACGGGGCGCAACTACCGTACGCATCGGCTAGTTACCTGAGTGAGGCGCGTCGAGGAGCGTTGTTGCGCTTGTCTCGGCCTCGCGAGGAAATCCTGCATGGGGGAGCGGCGATTAGCCTGATACGAGCGCCATGCCCGCGCAACTCGGCGATATTTCTCGTCAATACCGGGCAAGAGTGTTGCTTTGCGAAGCTACGCACGACCGTGTCGCCTGTATGATCGACCGAAAATCTTGGGGGTGCTGTGGAAGTCGAAGGCAATAGCGGCCGCAACGGCGCGCCGGTCCGCCGCGACTGGGAACGTGCCGAGGCGGAAGGGGTTTACGCGCAGCCATTTGCCGAGCTCCTATTTCAGGCCCAGACCGTTCATCGCGGCAATTTTGACCCAAACCACGTCGAAACCGCAAGCCTGCTCAGCATCAAAACGGGCGGCTGTCCTGAAGACTGCTCCTACTGCGCACAGAGCGTGCATTACGACACTGGCCTGAAGGCGACTCGCTTGATGGATCGCGCTGATGTGGTCGCCGCCGCGCAGCGCGCCAAGGCGGCCGGGGCGAGTCGCTTCTGCATGGCCGCGGCGTGGCGCAGTCCAAAGGACCGCGATCTCGATAAGGTCTGCGACATGATTGCCGCCGTTAAACGTGTCGGCATGGAGACGTGCGTAACGCTCGGCATGCTCACGCCAAAGCAAGCCGCGCGGCTCGCCGACGCCGGCCTCGACTTCTACAATCATAACGTGGACACTTCGCCGGAGTTCTACCGCAGCATCATCACTACGCGGACCTTGCAAGATCGGATCGACACTCTTACGCGCGTGCGCGAGGTGGGGGTCAAAGTCTGCTGCGGCGGCATTATTGGCATGGGTGAGCACGTCGATGACCGTCTCGGTATGCTGGTACTGCTCGCCAATCTTCCCAAGCATCCGGAAAGTATACCGATCAACCTGTGGAACGAGGTGGATGGCGTGCCGGTGAAGGTCACGGCGGAGCGTTCCGATCCGATTGCACTGGTGCGCCTGGTAGCGACCGCGCGGATCATGATGCCCAAGAGCGTCGTACGGTTGGCCGCCGGGCGCCAGTATATGACTGATGAACTCCAAGCCCTATGCTTCTTGGCGGGTGCGAATTCCATCTTTGTCGGCGATGTGTTGCTGACTACCAAAAACCCGCAACTTGACCGTGATGCAAGTTTGTTAGCCCGGCTCGGCATTACGTCTGGACTCGCTTAAGTCATCAGAACAACGGCGTGCTGCGTGCAAGCTATCAGCGTAGGTAAGAAATGCAGATTATCATGATGAAGGGAAAGATTCATTGCGCCTCGGTAACTGAATCCGACCTGCACTTTGAAGGCTCGATCTCGATTGATCGCGCACTGCTGGACGCGGCCGGTATCCTGATTAACGAACGCGTCGAACTCTACAACCTCGAGACGGGGGCACGCTTTGCAACGTTTGTGACGGAAGCGCCACAAGGGTCCGGCACGGTAGACGTGAACGGTGCGGCGGCGCGACTGGCGATGCCCGGCGATAAAATAAGTATCGTTGCATACGCCTCACTTGACGAGGCGGATGCAAGAATCTTCAGGCCGCGCATTGTGCTGGTTGATCGACAAAATCGCATCGTTCCGGTTTGAATCCAACAAGCTAGCCGCCGTAAGACCCTGTCGTTGGCGACCAGTTGGGAGTTTTGCTGCGTCCATCCTTGCTCAGCGAGTGAAGAATGAATTCCATCATTGCGGGTAAAGTCGCCAGCTATGCGGCAGGCTTAGATGCGCTTAAAAACGACGACCGCCTGCGGAGTCTCAGGCCGCGCACCGGGATTGACTTTTCATCAAACGATTATCTGGCGTTGGCGAGCGCGCCGCGCATGAAAAAAGCCATCGTGACCGCGCTCGAAGGGGGTACTCCGATCGGAGCCGGCGGATCACGGCTTCTGCGCGGTAACTGCGAGGAGCACGAACGCCTCGAAGCAGCAGCGGCGCGGTTCTTCGGCGCGCAGACCGCGCTCTTCTTCGGCGGTGGTTATGTCGCAAATTTTGCGGTGCTGACAACGTTGCCGCAACGGGACGACCTGCTCGTCCTTGATTCCCTGGTTCACGCCAGCATTCACGAAGGAGCACGAGCTGGCCGAGCCGCGTTTCGAATCAGCGCCCATAACGACCCCCAGGTTATCGAAAGCGCAATTTGCGACTGGCGTGCCGCGGGCGGAGCGGGGCGGGTCTGGATCGTAGTCGAGAGCCTCTACAGCATGGATGGCGATTTCGCACCGCTTGAAGACCTGCTCGCGATCGCGGACCGGCACGATGCGTTCTTGGTTGTGGACGAAGCTCATGCCACCGGCGTTTACGGCGAGCAGGGGCGAGGCCTCACAGCGGCCTATGAAGGACGCGAAAATCTCCTGGTTATTCATACCTGCGGCAAGGCGCTGGGAGCCGCCGGCGCGCTTGTTACCGCCTCTGGCGTGCTGCGCGACTTCATAATCAATCGCTGTCGCCCGTTTATCTTCGCGACCGCCCCTTCGCCGTTAATGGCGGTAGCCGTACGGGAGGCTCTGTTGATCCTGCAGGAGGAGCCGGAGCGCCAACAGCGGCTGGCGAGGCTTGTCGCGTTCACGCATCGGGAGATGGTTGCGCGAGGCGAGAGAAGTCCTTCGAACTCGCAGATCCTGCCCTATATCGTTGGCGAGAATGCCCGCGCCATGAGGCTAGCGTCCGCGCTACAGGCTCGCGGATTTGACATCCGAGGAATCAGACCGCCAACGGTGCCGGCCGGCACGGCCCGTTTACGAATTTCACTGACGCTCAACGTCGGAGAGAATGAGGTGCGTGCGATGCTCGATGCCCTCGTTGAGGAGACGAGGGGCGGATCTCGATGAGTCAGCGGATCGTGGTGACCGGCACAGATACAGGGATCGGCAAAACTGTCTTTTCGGCAGGCCTTGCCCATCTTCTCGGCGCGAATTACTGGAAACCAATTCAGGCCGGTGTTGAAGGAGAGACCGATAGCCAGCAGGTCGCACGACTGAGCGGTCTTCCGGCCGATCGGATCGTTCCGGAGCGTTACCGCCTTAAAACGCCCGCTTCCCCGCATCATGCCGCCGAAATAGATGGAATTCGCATCGACCCCGATTCGCTCGTCCTGCCGGATACCGGGGAGCGACCGCTCGTCATCGAAGGCGCTGGCGGGCTGATGGTGCCGCTGAATTCTAGCGCACTCTACATCGATATCTTCCAGCGGTGGCGACTTCCCGTCGTGCTTTGCGCGCGCACGCTACTCGGGACCATCAATCACTCGCTGCTCTCGATAGAGGCCTTGCGAAAGCGCCAAATCGACATTCTTGGGATCGCATTCATCGGGGAAAGAAATTCTGAAACTGAGAGCGCAATATGTGACATCGCGCGGGTGCGGTGGTTAGGACGGCTGCCCTGGATTTCTCCTTTGACGGCAGACAGCCTACGGGATGTCTTCAAAGGCTCGTTTGTTCAAGGCGATTTCAAGCCATGAAGCCAAACAAGAGGTGGCCAATTTGGCACCCATTCACGCAGCATGCTCTTCACAACGAGATGACCAAGGTTGTGCGTGGCGACGGTGCTTATCTCTACACGGCGGATGATCATCGAATCATAGATGCAATCTCATCCTGGTGGGTCGTCACTCACGGCCATTGCCATCCGCAGATCGTGAGCGCGATTCAGGAACAGGCCGGCAAGCTGAACCAAATCATTTTCGCCGGCTACACGCATGATCCGGCCGAGGAGGTCGCTCGGCTCCTTTTGAAACTCACACCCCGAGGCTTGGACCACGTGTTCTACTCGGACAGTGGCTCAGCCAGCGTGGAAGTCGCCTTGAAGATGGCGCTCGGCTATTGGCACAATATAGGCGAACAGCGAACACGCATCGTTGTCATGCAGCACTCCTATCACGGGGACACGTTCGGTGCGATGTCAGTTGGTGCCCGCGGTGTCTTCAACGTGGCGTACGGACCTCTCCTGTTCGACGTGACCTCAATCCCGTTCCCTGCGAGCGGTCTTGAGCGGGCGACGCTTGATGCGCTTGAGTCAGCATGTCGGAACGAAAATCCCGCAGCCTTTATTGTCGAGCCTCTGGTGTTAGGAGCAGGCGGAATGCTGATGTACCCAGCTTGGGTGCTAAGAGAGATGAAGCGGATCTGCGAGGCGTCGGACGTCCTGTTCATTGCCGATGAGGTCATGACGGGCTGGGGCCGCACCGGAACAATCTTCGCCTGTGAGCAGGCCAATGTTGTGCCAGACATAGCGTGCTATTCGAAGGGTCTCACGGGAGGGGCGCTGCCGCTCGCGGTGACACTCTGCCGGGCGGAGATTTTCGATGCCCATTATTCAAAAGACCGTACGCGCACATTCTTTCACTCGAGTTCGTACACGGCAAATCCGGTGGCCTGTGCCGCCGCTAAGGCTAACCTGGAGCTGTGGAAAGACCAGGAATGTCACCGGCGCATCGCTGCGGTTGCAACCATGCAGGAGCACGCAATTGAAGCATTCCGCGCCGATCCGCGCTTTGCAAACGTTCGCCGTAGCGGCACCATCACAGCACTCGATCTGAAGACGAGAGATACCGGCTATTTCGCAGGCATCGGCCCGAGGCTTCACGCCTTCTTTAAAGACCGTAATCTCTTGCTGCGCCCACTCGGTAATACGATTTATGTGATGCCGCCATATTGTGTAACAGCAGGTGACCTGGACGAAATATATGCAGGCATTTGTGGCGCTGCCGATACACTGGCCTGAAAGACACGCGCTGCAGCGCAAGATCAAGGATCCTGAGCTGTCGTCGGCTTCCCGAACGACTTGAGAGAGCCTTGCCATATACCTACGAAATGGACGATTGTGACCTCGCATCTGCAACGTGGGTGCTGCCGGCCGGGCGAGATCGCGGGCTTCGCCGGGTCGGTCCACAGTGTCATCGCGCGTTCGGTTTCAGTCCGATCGCGTTATCGCGATTGGTTGCGTGTTCATCTGTGTGGATGCCTGCGCGAAGTTGTTACAAAATCATGAAGTTATGCGTCCATTGGTGACAGCCTGTTGCGGAAGTTCCGCCTTTATTTCGATTAGATGAGATTGCCTGGACGGCAGGTCTTATCAAGCCTCTACGGACACGGACATGCTGGACACGTCATCCGCATTCCGGAGTTTGCGGCAGCCGCGCGAGCGCTGGTGCATCTTTCCTCTTTCCCTCGCCTGGTCGCGGTCGTTTGCGGAGCCTGCAGTCCGCCGAAGCCGTGGCTTTAAGCGCCAGCCCATCCTTGTCAGCAGCCAGAGGTAACGGACATGCCGCCTTAAGGGGCCGACAGCGGCTTTGACACGTAAATCGCAGCCTCATAAGCACACCCACTATCGCCGCTCGCGTGCGTCGTCTCCAGGCCGCCGTTTTTGACGCTCAGAATGTTCGGATGGTCAGTCCATGGAACACCGCGCAGAGGACATGTTGAAAGACCTTATTTGCTGACCGCCCAATCATTGGAAACTTTGTGCTTCCGACTTCTCAGTGACGCTCCTTTTCGGGCTCCCTAATGACAGATACCTTTCGCTCTCCAAGGGGAAGGCCATTTCCAGAGACATGCGGGGCCGGATCAGATCGACATGAGCCACACTTCGCAGCTGCCGGTTGAACGCGTCACGAGTCCAGTTCTGCAACGACGCAAGGAGGAAGGGCGCGCCATGGTGATGATCACGGCTTATGATGCGGGTAACGGCACGCATCGCCGATCCTGTCGTCGACGTCATTCTTGTCGGCGATAGCGTCGGCAACGTATGCCTTGGGTTTGATGACCACTTTACCGGTCAGCATGGCGACGATGAATCACCACCTGGTCGTGGTCGCGCAACAGGGCCTGGCGCCCTGCTTGTAGCTGACATGCCGTTTCTCAGCTTTCATCTCAGTTCCGACGACCCGATATGCAACGCTCGAGGCGTCCTGCAGCGTGGCGCAGACGCCTCGAACTTGAGGGAGGGGCAAGCGTGTTGAGATGATCCGGGCCTTGGTGAATTGCGAAATTTCCGTGATGGGTCATCTTTGGTCTCACACCACAAAAGCGTGAACGCGATGGGCGGCTTCAAGGTACAAGTTCGGAACGTGGACGATGCCCTACGCCTGCTTGACGATGCGCGCCAGCTACAGCAGCCGGATGCTTTGCTCTTGTCCTCGAAGGCGCTCCGGCCGAGCTCGCTGCGCGCGCGACTGAATCTGAGCACAACTTGCTCGCGATGAGTAATCGCCTCGCCATCTCATCGAACAAGAACGGCTTGTTCGTTGCTGAGGGCCTTTTACTTCGGGCAGCTGCGGGCCGAGACGGAGATTCGAACGACTGGACTCTCGGGTTCAGTACGGCACTCGAAGAAACATCTCGCCGAGTGTGATTGGATTAGTTCGATCGCCAGATCTGGGTCGAAACCCGGCGGCTGGACGACTGGTGCAGCGAAGCTAATCTCACGACAGTCGATCTTATTTGGACGGAGGCAATGGGCTGAGTTCGCCGGTGCCATACAAACCTGATCAATACACGCTTCGATGGGGTTGCTCTTATGCCGATCACCGGCTCGACCGGCGGCACGCCGTCGCCGTCGGATCTGGGTTCGAGCGCTATTCCCGCGGCGTCACAAGCTATCGCCATACCCTGCCGTACAAACGTCAAATGCATACAGCTAGTTCATTGCAGGTTTGGCTTGCGGAAGACCAGAGCGTGGCGGCATTCCAAGGACGAGCTGCGACAGATATGGAACGCCGCGAACAATCGAGCGCACCGTTAGCGCGATCGCAATAATCGCGGCCCCGAGCATACCCGCGATGATCAACCGGGTCGTGAGATCCCAAAGTTCTCCGAACTGTACGAAATCCATGAGACGGAACACGGTACCCTGGACCAGGTAGAGCAGCAGCGTGGTCTGGCCCAACTCCACAGCGATAAAGCGGGCAATTCGATTTGAATGGCCAACGCTCCAGCATTGCAGCAGGAGTTCGATAGCGATTGCTGAGGCAGCTGCAGAGCCAACAAACATCAGAAGCACGTTTTTAGCCGACCGAAAATCGTGAATTACCCCAAGATTATTGTAGACATAGGTATCCTTGCCCCAAGCGAGAAAGCATACGCAGGTCACTATTGAGAGAAGTAAAATTAGGAGCGGCTTGTGATGTCGCGATGTACGCGTCCATCGCTCTCTCGATTGAGCAAGCAAGAAGCCGAAGCAGAAGAACGGGTAAGTGAATCTGATCAGGGGTGATATGGAGAATGTCAGAGGCGCGAGTGCGACCAGTATGGCTAAGCCAGATATGACCCACGATTGGTGGTTTAGCCTGGTAGAAATCTTGAGGAGAAGGTAGGAAACAAACGTGGCCCAGATGAACCAGTATGTGCCAGCGAAATCGTCTACAAATTCCAAAAGTCCGCTCGTTAGGCGGGGCGCGCGCCACAATGCCGCCAGCTTAGCTGTCTCCATGAACGTCCACCAAAACAGCATCGGCAGCAAGAGCTGCTTCGCACGGTCGCTGGCTGCTCGAGTGAACGACTTTTGCAGCAGTGATCGAGAAGAAAGATATCCGCTTATCGCCATAAAGAGCGGCATGTGAAACATATAGATCGATTTGTAGTACGGCGAATACCAAAACCCGTCGTCTCGGTAGATGACATACTGAATCAGGTGCCCAGCGATCACCAAAACAATGAGCGCACCTTTCGCGAAATCTAAGCTTAGATCTCGATCGTTTGCCTCTGTCGTGCGCGAGCTCGGGGCGATCGTTCCAGTCACGCGTAGCAATGTGTCAAACATCTAGATATCTGTTGTTGATGAGCCGGCGGCCCGTTGTCCGCTTCTTCTGCCTCATTTTTGATCCAAACGAAAGGTGATGGCGGGAGTTTTTGGAACGGGAATAGTCAGGCCATTGAAGATGGAGCTGGCTGAGCGTCTCTGAATGCCTCGCGGAACTTTGTGGCAGGGCAGATATCTAATTTGAGATACTGGTGTAGCAGTGCGGGCACGGCATACTATTTGCAGACGCGGTTCTGGGAGGAAGACTGTCGCGCTCAGCCTTCCACTCAGCCCGACGCATCTCGGACCCGGCAGATGCGTCGGGCTTCTTCGGTTGGCCCAGTTGACATTTGGTCCGTCACCTTCGCTTGCCGCCGAGGCGCTCACGCCAAATAGGGGCTTCTGATAGCTGAACTCGAGGACTCGCCCGCACTTCCGCAAATGCTTCGTCCACCGCGCCGGCCGCCGGCCAACCAGCCGGTGTGTGATATCTCTCGTGATGGCGTTGCTCTCCTTTGGAATCAGCACCCCGAGCCTACCGGCTCAAGGTGGCAACGCCGACCTCTTCAGAAATTCAACAGAACCCGGGACATCCCCAGCGCTCGTTCCTTGACGGCGTTCGTCGCAACGCCGGCCGCCGGAGTGATTGTTGCTGCACCTATGCTGTAAACGGCTCAGGCTGGATCGCTGCTGCACAATCTACGGTCCCAACAAAGTCCGCACCCGTGCGGCTGGGCACGTGGGCACCAAGAAGCCATACCACACCATTTGACTCCATTCCGCTGCGAGCTCACCTTCGGCAGACCTCAGAGTGGAAACTTAGATAAGCCAGCTCGACCAGAATCGCTCGCGATTGCGAGGTTCTATGGTCAAGGTGCTGCTCGCACTCACGTGTTGTGGATCGAGGAGGGCAGCAGGCGTTCTCCGCGCATCAGCCGACTCGGAGGGTCACAGATAGAGTTGGCCTTCAGGCTTCACCTTCATGATCATGGCCTCAAAACTCCTGACCATTTCGGCGTGTGCGGCGATGCGGTCGCTAGCAACAGTTTCTCTCGTGTGCCTACAAGTTTAGCTTGCTCGGGCTGAATTCAACGTTTCGGTCAATGACTCCTCGAATATGTCGAGGCCTTGTCCCAACGTTTCTTGCTCGATCGTAAGTGCAGGCAAGAACTTTACAACCTGATCGGTCGGTCCGCATCGCTCGATAATCAATCCCTTCTCAAACGCTCTATGTGACGTCGCCTCTGCGATTTCGGTCGTTTTGCAATCGAATCCGCATACCATGCCCCGTCCACGAACAGCAAACCTGTTTCCGTGCTGGTGCGCGATAGCATCGAGTCGACGCCGCATAAATGCGCCCAATCGTCGGACCTGTTGCGAGAACGTCTGGTTGCGCCAATACAGATTCAAAGCCGCTTTGCCAGAGACGAGTGCAAGGTTGTTTCCTCGAAACGTCCCCGTGTGCTCGCCTGGTTCCCATGCGTCAATCGCTTCTTTGATCAGGAGCATCGATAGTGGCAAACCGTACCCACTCAGCGATTTCGACAGTACAACAATGTCTGGCGACAACGCAGCGAACTCGAAACTGAAGAACTCGCCTGTACGGCCACAGCCCATTTGGATATCGTCAACTATGAAAATAGCTCCGACCTCTTTTGCCAAAGCCTGAATTGACTGCAACCATTCCTCGCCGGCGACGTTAATGCCTCCCTCTCCTTGCACGGTTTCGACGAGAATGGCGGCTGGAAGATCAGTGCCACTGCTCTCGTCCATTAATACCTTTCGCACGTAATCCGCCGCACTGTGAGCGGAGCCAAGATACCCATCATAGGGCATGAACGTTGTGCCGGATAAGGGAATGCTGCTGCCTTTGCGGTAAAAGCGGTTACCGCTCGCGGCTATGGCTCCCAAACTTTGGCCGTGATATCCATTCGTGAAAGAAATGACGTTGTGACGTCCTGTGATCTTACGCGAGAGCTTTAGAGCTGCTTCAATAGCGTTAGCTCCCGTAGGCCCCGTAAACTGAAAGCGGTAGGAAAGATTCCGTTCACGAAGGATGACAGAGCTAAAGGTCTCCATGAATTCGATCTTTGCTGGAGTGGCCATGTCCAAGCCGTGGACGACCCCGTCCGACTCCAGATACTCGCTGATTGCCGATTTGATCTCCTGATTGTTGTGGCCATAATTTAGCGCTCCAGCGCCGGACAGAAAGTCAATGACCTTTCGGCCACCCTCTGCGAACATAATCGAGCCGCGCGCCCTGCTGAAGACAGCAGGAAAGGAACGTGAGTACGAGCGCACGTTGGACTCTAGCATTTCGACTGTCTTCATTCTGTGCGGCTCGTGTCCTCCAACCATGTGGTCGTCTCCTCGACAAGAAAATCTGCTCGACGAACAAGCGCGCGGCCAACATCGTACAGGATTGGCAGACCACGAGCGCACGGTTCCGGCGGCTCTCGGCGTCCTTTGGGCTATGCGTAGGGCGTCTGAAAATCAGCTCCAACGGCTTACCCGAGAACCAGGCGGAACAAAGCTACTATGTTTAGTAGTTTCGTCCCCATCCAGCGAGGGCCCCGGCTAAGTCGTCCTTCGCGGGCAAACTTGCTTAGCCGCGCGCGATTGAAGAATTTGCGCATACTGCGCGGTTAGCTTGGAAACGGGAAGTATGTGGGCCGAAAAATCTCGTCGCGACCAGAGGGGCCGATGCGCTCCGGCGATGGCGGCCCGCCAGGCGGAAGCGTGTGTTGGATGCTCACGCTCACGGTCCCGCGAGTAGAAGGGACACGGCCCCGCAGATCTGGCCCAGCGCGCGGGCTTATCGCGCGTCCAGAGCCCCGCTTTGGGCCTTGCGTTTGGCCGGGACCGGCGCGGAGAGTGGTCGGCGTGGATGCGTTCGGCAGCAAAGGCGTTGGGCTTGAAATCGCTTCGACCAGGGGCATTTGTGTTGCCCTGCAGCGGATGCGTAGGTTTTGGGTGCTTCGGCCCGCCGAAGGGTTGCTGGGAGCGAACGCAAGTTCGCGAGTTTGGCGCACACCACTCGATCCTGCGAAAGCCAACGTCGCCAAAATGCGATCTTTGTGGCTTTTGTGAATTCCGCACCGATCGTTTCGACCGACTGCGTGATTTTGGCCGCGATCGCCGCGCCTTTCCTCCCACAAACTCCGGTGCCCGACCTATCTGGAGCGGTCGCACAAGTTTCAGGTGAGTTCTTTGTTCTAACGAGGTACTGCCGGCAAGCCGCTGCCGTGGCACTTTCGCGCTAAGTCAGCAAGGATCGTAGCACTGAACGTAGGGCGCTCCTTCGTTAAAGCGAGGAGGGCCTCGCCTCGTCTGATTGCGCGATCATACCAGAGGCGCTTTGTCAGGAGCCCGACGAAGTGTTTCAACCAGATGCCGAAACTGCAACAACAACGACAGGAATGCGGCAAGATCGAAGGGCGAGGATCGCCACTGGCACGCGGTAGCACGGGTAATCGCGCATTGATCGACATCGTAAGCGCCGCGCAGGTGCGGCTTGGTCCAGACTGCTTCCCCATCTTTCACGCGTTCGTTCCACCAAGATGCTCGCTAAGCGCTTCATCGACGCAGGCGATCAACTCCAGACTGGCAAAGGGTTTGGCAAAAAAGCCGGTTACGCCGGCGCTCAACGCGCGGGCTCGCGTGCGATCATCTGCGAAGGCAGTCATCAGGATGAATGGCGCAGCGTGGCCCTGGGCCCGCATCTGTTCCAAAAGTTCAAAGCCGCTCATCATGGGCATCTGCACGTCTGCAATGACACAGGACGTATCGTTCAATTGAGATGACCGCAAGAATTCGTCAGCCGATGCAAACGTACGAACGTTGTGACCCTGCGATTTCAAAAGGTTGTTCAGTGCGGCACGAATCGAAGGATCGTCGTCGACAACGGAAATAGTTGAATACCTAGACAAGACGACCCGTTCTTAGTTGGGCGAAGGCGCTGGCGGAAGCATGACGGCCAGCAGAAGGATGCGCTTGCACGACGAAATTGTAAAACCATACCTAGGTTTGTACCCTGAAACGGTCGGTCCCAATTCCCAGCCTCTCAGTCATCCTGATCAAATCGGCCAGCGATCGAGCTCCCATCTTCTTCATCACGTGACCGCGATAGATTTTGACTGTAATCTCGGCGAGCCCGAGTTCCGCAGCTACCTGTTTGTTCAATAAGCCGGCGGCGACTAGTTTCAATACATCCTGCTCTCGTGGACTTAGGGCCTCAAACAAGGACTGCAGCCTCCTGACCACCTTGTCTACACCTCGTCTTTTCCGATCCTGTTCGATAGCTGCGACTACGCCATCGAGTAGTTCCTGATCGCGAAACGGCTTGCTGAGAAAATCGATTGCTCCACTCTTCATGGCTTTGACAGTCATCGGAATATCGCCATGAGCGGTGATGAAAATAATAGGAATGTGAATCTTCAGTTTGGCTAACTCACTCTGGAGCTCAAGGCCGCTCAATCCCGGCAGCCTGATGTCAAGCACAAGGCAGCTAGGAACATCAGGGAGCTCGCTCTGGAGCATTTCCCGGGCCGATCCGTAAGCAACGACATCCAGACCGATCGAACGAAATAGGTTGACCAGCGATTCGCGCATTGAGAGGTCATCGTCGACGAGGAAGACGCGCGGCCTCACCTCCGGCCCTACGACATTTGCGGCTTCCTTCCGCGGTTCAGAGCGCCTGGTCACGATCAGAGCCTCACTTGTACGATTTACAGTAGAATCGTCGCCCTACTACGACCTTTGATTGACCACGTTGCCTTTCAAGGACTTTCGCGCAGTGCAAAGTTTGAGATTTTCCAGGTATGTGACGGGTCAGCCATTCGCGCCAGCGTGATGGTACAGGAAAGTCTAGCAAAAACCGCCCGACTGGTCGAGAACTGCCTTTCGCGTCTGTCCGCCGTCGCGTCGGATCGGCCCCGCGGCATCGATCAAACGATCAGCAGCGATCGAGAAGCACCGACTCCAGAACTTGAGGCGCTCGCTTTAGCATGGCGGCGCGTGTCGCCTGGCCCTCGCGAATGAGGCTGCAGCGGACGACCCATTATGCGGCTGAAGGATCAGAATGCCCGGCGCCTTGGTAGTTGAACGCGGGGGCGCGAGCTGAGCGAATTGGCGCTATCGTGCCTGTGCATGCGCCGATCCCGCCCGCGTTGAGATCGGCAAGCGGCGTAGACTATCGCACCCATACTAAGGAAAATAGACATCAGAACGAGTAGCAGCGGCATCAGCACATGAACTTTTCTTTTTCTCAGAGCGCCTGTGAGTTGCTCTTTGCGCGGTTGAGGAAAGCACCTCGCACCGACTTCGTACAACCTGACGCTAGGTGCGATTCAAGTCCTTTCCGTCATGTTTGTCGTAAAGATGCTCGAACTCGAGCTGCTGCAGGGGCGCTCACGTGCGTTCGTTCGGCCGGCGCGCAGGACTGGGCTGGATCGACACGATCGGGCCACGCATTGGGTGTGTAAGTCGCGTCTCGGGGTGCCGCGGTCCACTCTTTGGCGGCCTTAATCGGTACTCGCGCCGTTTTGCGAAGTCCCTTCACAAGCTCGCCCCATATGTGTCAGGTTTCGGCTCAGTCCTTATTGACCGGGCGGGCAAATGCCGCGGGACCCCCTCAGCCGAACACTGTTCGGCTCAAATGTCGACAGTGACATCCAGCCCCTGTGGGAGGACGGTGATCGCGCGTTCTGCCGTGCGAGGCAAATCCACGGCAGCAGGGCTGTCGTGCTTGCCGTGCGGCCCATCACGGAAGACCCAACGACGCTCGACCGCCTCGCCCATGAGTATGAGCTGAGGGAGGAGCTAGACGAGGCATGGGCGGTGCGGCCGTTGGAACTGATCAGGGAAGCTGGTCGGACTATGCTGGTCCTGGAGGATCCATGCGGCGAGCCACTGCTAAATTTACTCGGGGTCCGTATGGAACCCAAGCGCTTCCTGCGCCTCGCTGTTGGTATCGCCAGGGCCGTGGGCAAGCTTCACCGGCACAGCTTAGTCCACAAGGACCTGAAACCCGCTCACATTCTGGTCAATTGTCCTGACGAACAGGTACGACTCACTGGTTTTGGTCTGGCTTCCCGTCTTTCCCGCGAGCGCGTGCCGCCTGAGCCTGCCGAGTTCATCGCCGGCTCGTTGCCCTACATGGCGCCCGAACAGACCGGACGAATGAATCGCTCGGTCGATTGTCGCAGTGATCTCTATTCACTTGGCGTGACATTCTATCAGATGCTGATCGGCGCGCTGCCGTTCACGGGCTCAGATCCCTTGGAGTGGATCCATTGTCATATTGCAAGAAAAGCAATCCCGCCCGTCGAGAAATCACAAAACCTCCCCCTGCCGATATCTCAGATTGTGATGAAACTCCTCGCGAAAACCGCCGAGGAACGCTACCAGACTGCCGCTGGCCTTGAGCACGATCTGCAACACTGTCTCGCAGCATGGGCCACCCACGGTCGCATCGACCCGTTTGAGCTCGGCACAGACGACACACCTGATCGGTTGCTCATCCCCGAGAGGCTCTATGGCAGAGCCCTTCAGATCGAGGCTTTGCTTGCCTCTTTCGATCGCGCGGTGAAGAGCGGCGCGCCGAGGTTGGTGCTCGTCGCCGGTTACTCCGGCGTCGGTAAGTCTTCGCTCGTCCAGGAGCTACACAAAGCACTGGTGCCCTCGCGCGGGCAGTTGGTGTCAGGCAAATTCGACCAACTGAAGCGCGACGTTCCCTATGTGACGCTAGTGCAGACGTTTCAGAGTCTTGTCCGTCCTCTTCTCAGCAAAAGTGAGGGCGAACTCGCCACCTGGCGGCAAGCGCTCCGGGAGGCGCTCGGCGCGAATGGACGACTGATGGCCGAATTGATTCCCGATCTGAGCCTGATCATTGGCGAGCAGCCCGCGGTTGCTGAGCTTCCAGCCCGGCAAGCGCAAATTCGTTTCCAGCTGGTGCTTCGTCGCTTTATTGGCGTGTTCGCCCGGCGAACCCATCCTTTGGTGCTCTTCCTCGACGATTTGCAGTGGCATGATGCCGCAACGCTCGACTTGATCGAGGATCTCCTGACCCAGTCGGATCTGCACCTGCTGCTCATTGGAGCTTACCGCGGCAACGAACTTGATGCAGGCCATCCACTCAAACGCAAGCTCGACTCCATCAGGGGAGCCGACGTAAATTGCGAGGAGATCACGCTATCGCCGCTCACTGCAGACGATGTCGCGCAGTTAGTCGCGGATACCCTTCGCTGCGGACCAAAACGCGCTGCCCCGCTTGCAAAGTTGGTGCATCAGAAGACGATGGGTAATCCGTTCTTCGCCATTCAATTCCTTTCTGAACTGGCCGAAGAGCAGCTGTTGACGTTCGATCACGAGTCGGCGCGCTGGCGATGGGATCTCGAGCGTATTCACGCAAAAGCGTACACCGAGAACGTCGTGGATCTGATGCTCGGCAAGCTCATCCGCCTGCCCGAGGAAACGCAGGACGCGCTGCAACAGCTGGCCTGTTTCGGCAACATCGCCGGGACGGCGGAGCTTGCGATCGTGCTCGAAATTTCGCAGGAGCAGGTGCACGCGACCCTGTGGCCGGCGATCCGGCAGGAACTGATCGCGCGCCACGGAACAGCCTACCGCTTTCTCCACGATCGCGTTCAAGAGGCGGCCTACTTGCTGGTGCCAGAATCCTCGCGCGCTTCTGCCCATCTGCGGATCGGTAGGATGCTGGCGGCACACGTCCCTGCGCACAAACGCGAAGAGGCGATCTTCGACATCGTCAGCCAACTTAATCGAGGTGTCGCGCTAATTGCCTCCGGTCAGGAGCGTGAGCAGCTCGCAGAGCTGAATTTAGTGGCAGGGCAGCGTGCCAGGGCGTCGGCGGCCTACGCCTCGGCACTCACATATTTCACCCTCGGTGCTGCGCTGCTCGCGGAGCACTCTTGGCAAAGGCGCCACGAACTCGCGTTCGCACTGGAGACAAGCCGGGCCGAATGCGAATTCTTGGTAGGCCAGCTGGAAATTGCAGAGAGCCTCCTGTCCGTACTGTCGAAGCGCGCCTTGAACGCGCCCCAGCGAGCAACGGTCGCATGTTTGCGGGTCGATCTTTACTTGACGCTCGGTCAGCACGGGCGGGCAGTGCTCACAGGGCTCGAATATCTTCACGACGTCGGGATCGAGTGGTCGCAGCATCCGACGGACCAGGAAACATTAGCCGAATATCAGCGGATGTGGTCACAACTGCCCGACGCAATCGAGGATCTTGCTAGTTTGCCTGCAATGACAGATCAGACCACGCTTGCCACGCTTGCCGTATTGACCCGGATTCTTCCGCCCGCAGGTTTCACGGACGCCAATTTATCCGCTTTGGTCATCTGCAGAGCTGTCACCATCAGCCTCGAATACGGCAACACTGATGCTTCTTGCGCCCATTACGCATGGCTAGGCCGAATCTTGGCCGGGCGCTTCGGTGACTACCAAGCAGCTGACAAATTTGGTCGTCTTGCTTGCGACCTGGTTGATCGCGGTGAGTTCTCCCGTTTTCGGGCTCCCGTCTATTTGGCCTTCGGGTGCAACGTCATCCCGTGGACGAAGCCCCTAAGAGGTGGCCGGGTTTTGATTCGGCGAGCGCTCGCAGCTGCGGTCAGCAGCGGCGATGTCATCTATGAGGCGTACAGCTTGCTTCATCTAACCTCAAATATGATCATGGCCGGAGATCCCCTGAAAGAGGTACAGAACGAGATAGAGAAAAGCCTCGCTATGATACGGAATAGAAAGGTTCAGTTTGCTGCTGATACCGTAGCCGCTCAGCTCGCAATCATTCGAAGCATGCGCGGCCTCACGCGCTCATTCGGTTGCTTCGATGACCAACAATTTGACGAGCTAGACGTCGAGCGATCGTTGGCACGCAGTCCGGAGCCGTCACCTAGCGAAACCATCTACTGGATCCGCAAACTTCAGGCGCGATTTATAGCCGGCGATTATGCTGCGGCTGTTGATGCTCGCTCCAAGGCGGAGCCCAAATTATGGACCATGCCGACAGAGCCCTTGATCGCGGAGTTTCACTTCTATGGTGCGCTGTCTCACTCATGTTATTGCGACAAGCCAGGCGAAAGCGAACAACACCAACATCGGGATATCATTGATGCCCATTACACACAGCTGCAGATATGGGCGACGAATTGCCCCGAAAACTTTGAGAATCGGGCTGCCTTGGTCGGCGCTGAAATTGCAAGGCGGGAATACCGCGATACAGACGCAATGCGACTGTATGAACACTCAATCCAGACCGCAGCACGTAACGGTTTCGCCCACCACGAGGCAATCGCTTGCGAACTTGCAGCGCGCTTTTATGCTGCGCGCGGTTTTGACAGAATCTCCCGGGTTTACCTGCAGGACGCGCGGCGCGGCTACCTTCGTTGGGGAGCAGATGGCAAAGTGCGTCAGCTCGACGAGCTGAATCCCCATCTCAACCATGAGGAGACCACTCCTGCCGCGAATGGAATGAGGATCGGAGCTCCGGCTGAGCATCTTGATCTCGCGACGGTTACAAAAGTGTCGCAGGCGATTTCCGGCGAGATGGTTCTTCAAAAACTAATCGACACGCTTATGCGGACTGCCATTGAGCAGGCCGGCGCCGAACGAGGTTTGTTAATTCTGCTGCATGGAGGCGAGCCGCGGATCGAGGCGGAAGCCGCAGCGGTAGCAGATGCGCTGCTTGTAAAGGTGAATGAACAGCCCGTAACTCCGATGGCACTTCCCGAGTCCGTGCTGCATTTCGTCCTACGTGTCCGCGAAAACGTCATTCTCGAAGATGCTGCCGCCGAGCCTTCATTTGCGGAAGATCCGTATATCCGCGAGCGCAAAGCGCGTTCTATTCTTTGCCTGCCACTGATCACGCAGGGCAAGCTGATCGGCGTACTTTATCTGGAGAATAATCTCGCCGCGCGCATATTCTCGGCTGCCCGCAACTCGGTGCTGAAAATGCTTGCCTCGCAAGCTGCAACTGCGCTGGAAAACAGCCGGTTGTACAGCGAAGTTCAGCAACGGGAGTCAAAAATTCGGCGCTTACTCGACGCTAACATCATCGGAATATTTATCATTCGCGAAGGAGGCGAGATCATCGAGGCAAATCAAACCTTCCTCACGATGGTTGGATACGACCGAGAGGATCTCGTCGCGGGGCGAGTGAACGGTCTCGACCTGACACCGCCAGAATGGCACGAGCGCACACTGGATGCTGGAACAGAAGCAAAACGGACCGGAGCCGTTCAGCAGTTCGAGAAAGAGTATGTCCGCAAGGATGGCAGCCGCGTGCCGGTGCTAATTGGCCTCGCCGTCTTCGATGCGCGAGACGACCAAGGTGTTGGCTTCGTCCTCGACCTGACAGGGCGAAAGAGAGCGGAAGCGGAAGCCCGTGAAAGCGAACGACGGTATCGCGAGACTCTGATGGGGCTGGCACACGCCAATCGGATCACGACAATGGGACAGCTGGCCGCCTCAATCGCCCATGAGGTCAACCAGCCGATTGCCGCGATCAGCAGTAATGCGGGGGCGGGGCTAAATTGGCTCGGTGCTCAGCCGCCAAATCTGGAAGAAGTTCGGCAGACCTTCGGTTTGATCGTCCGTGACAGTATGCGTGCAGGGAACGTGATCCGTCGGATCCGCGCTCTTATGAATAAGGCTCCTATGCAAACGGAGCTTCTCGCAATTGACGAATTGATCTTAGAGGTGCTGGCCCTAGTTCGCGCGGAACTTGCGAAAAATGATGTATGGGTGCAAACGCGACGGACTGAGGCGTTGCCGCTCGTCCGCGCAGATCGCGTCCAAGTCCGGCAGGTGATTCTCAATGTGATCACGAACGCCATCGAGGCCATGAGCGAGATCAACGAAGGTGACCGCGAGTTACTGATCAGTGCGCGGACAGATGACTCGAATAACGTAGTGGTCACTTTTCGGGATACGGGTCCAGGACTTGATCCGAACAGCGCTGACCGCGTGTTCGAGGCGTTTTACACCACCAAGTCCGAAGGGATGGGCATGGGGCTGGCCATTTGCCATTCTATTATTGAGGCGCACGGGGGCCGGATGTGGGCGGGCGCCAATGATCCTCGCGGGGCGGTCTTTCAGTTCAGCATGCCGGTTGCGCCGGAGGGCGTGGATCGGTCGGAACAGGTCGCTTCACCGTCTTAGGCTCGAGTTCGATATCGAGCAGGGCGCTCCGGGAGCCCCGATCATCGTGACACAAGCGAGCGGCGAGACCTCGAGGATTTGAGACATTCGCGTTTCTTACTGCCCATCGAGGAGTGTCGGAGCGAGCGACAGCAACCTCGATCCCGCGGTCTCGCAGATTTTCGCGAATAATCAGAAGATCTACAGTCTGACCGTAACGTCAGATTCAGGACGCTTTGAGGGCTTCCTGCAAGTCTCTTGAGACTTGCAGGGCGTCAAGCGGAATCAGACGAAAGCTGCACACGCAGTGTTCGAGAGAATGACGGCAATCGCCCTCCAAAGCATCTTTGTTTGAGTCGGGAGAGCGACATGATTTACTTTATAATGCATGCAATCGTCGCCTGTGGCTGCGCAGAGTCTCGGTGTGGCTGATCAGCTCGAGCCAATCCCAAGTGCTAAAGTGGTTTAGGAAGGGTTGCTTTGATAACAGTGGAGCCAGCGCAGCACCCTTGAATCCGATCTCAATGCAGAGCATTCCTGTCATGCGCCCCGAAGCAGGCCCCGGATTGCAACCGGTGTACCGCTCTTCTCCGGAGTTGGCCTCAGGGCCTCGCGCCGCTGCTGCCGCTCGCAATAGGCGACGCGCAAGCGATGGCGTCGTGTATGGTTTTCTGTGCTCTGTAAAAGCGCCTGACCCGAGCAGGAACCGACCGGCGCCGGCGCATCGCTGCGCAGAAGGAGAGCAGTCGAGGATATGGAGAAAATGCAGGTGATACCGCGTCGTTCACAATACGTCGTTCGAGTTCGTCATCCTTTCGCAATGAGGTGAGCCACACGACGGTCTTCGTCACGGTCGCTCTTCGATAACCCTTCGATGACGCCGGCGCGATCCGCCGCGTTGCGGTTCTGGCTCATCTTCCGCGTGCCATCGAGGCGTGTAATTTGCAATCGCAGACCGACAATCCCCTTAAGCTCCGTTTTGATGAAATCGGCAGGGGCGTCAGAAACCGCCCAGCGGTCTTTGCCCGAGCGCTCATGCACATCGGTCAGCCGCGTGACCACCGTTCGCAGCCGATCGGCGTCATCGAAGAATTCGACCGCCCCGTAGGCATGCACAGCGACATAGTTCCACGTCGGTACGGCCTCGCCTCTCTCGTGCTTGGTCACGTACCAGGAGGGGCTGACATAGGCCTCCGCTCCAGCGAAAATGGCCATCGCCTCGCCAGTCGGTGTCAGCTTCCACTGCGGATTCGCACGCGCCACGTGGGCGTAAATCGTGCCCATGGAGCCTTCGCGCTCGTCGAGTACTACGGGCAGCATCGTTCTAACAAGCCCTTCGTGAGTAGCGGTGATCAGTGTCGCCGAGCGTGCCTGGCGCATCGTCCGATGAACGTCGGTGATATCGACAACTTGGAAGGAGGGCGGCGTGTACATCGACGAAGCTCCCCGGCAGCCCGAGGGAAAGCCGGGCGACTCATGATTCGGACTGGGGTACACCTCATGCTGGATCATAAAAACGATCAGTTTTGGTGGGTGGTTTCATTCCTCCGCGCGCGCTAGGCCCTGGGGGCAGCAAACCTATGATGCGTCAAAGGTGCAGGTGCACATCGGAGGGTGCGTTTGCACGCTGGTCAGCCGTTGCCTTCTATGCGCCCGCTTGCAGACGAATTCGGCTCTTCGTGCCGATGACTGCAGCACATGAGCAGCTTCACCTTAGGGCTGTGAGTGGGGACGACCAGAATTGCGGCTGAGCCCTGCCGCATCAGCTCGAAGCGCCGCGAGTCGCAGGTTGGCGGTGACTGGCTGTGCTAGATCCGCCCCTGGCACTGGACAGACAATCAAAAACAAGGAAATCGTAGCCATTCCGGCGGCGTGATGATTGCCGGTCATGAAATCGATAGGAGGCGTCCGTCCGTGTGATGTGTCTGGCACGCGACATACGGGGCCAATCTGGCCCATCTATATCGCAGAAGAAGGGGGCCTGACATCCGACGTGCAATCCAGGAAGACGACGATCCCAGCCGCGCCGCCTATCTGTTTCCCGCGGATGCGAATTATCATGCATCACGCGTTCTGGCGCTGGTCGAAAATGCCGAAGAGCTCAAGCGCCTCCCGCCGGTCCAGCAAAACGTCAAGAGCGACGGCCCATCCTCCCAGGCCAGACGTGTTGCGCGCTACAGTATTCCGCTGACGGGGCCTCGAAGCATCGACCGCTGCTTTCATCGGCCGTGATTGGCTCTATGGCTACCCAGATCCATCACAGCTGGCGCGGAGCCTGCGGCTGCACACTTCGGCTGTTGCGTAGCATGGTTCCGATCTTCCGATCCTGCCTTATTGAGGACGATCTGATCGCGTTAACGCCGCATGCTGATGGCCTATTCCAGTTCAGCATTTCAGTTCGAGAGTTCAAGTCCTCGTGCGGATTTTCCGGGTAAGAGAGAGCATATGCCTATGAAGGACACGATGAGCACATCAAGCGGTCGTTGCGCGTGCTCGGTGGACTTGCTGTCGTCGTCGGCGTCTCTTCCGTGCTCGGATCGAACAATGTGCGATCGGAAGCCCTCAAGGGCTTTGGCTCTGCAGCGACGGGCGCCCTTGGAGGCGAGGTAGTTCAGGTCAGATCAACCAAAGCTCTGAAGTATGTGTCGTTCGTACAGCTACGGGCACTGCAATGACAATAGTCCGCGCGAGATCCAGGTAGTCGGAAAGGTACGGAAGGGAAAGGCGAGGGGCAGGGTTGCCAATACGGCCGTGCTTGTTCGGCACCTTACAAGAGTGAGTCCCTTCTCCTTATAGACGGCAACGATGCGCATTGCGATGGCAAGGAGAAGACATTGGTCGGCTTCGACAGGGCCGGCAAGCGCCCGCTGGAGATTGGCTCAAACAAGACGGTGATCGGCGTTGGCCTGAGCGCTACAATCAAAGGGAAGGGGCTACGCCTAAATGGGGTCAGCAACGTCGTTATTCGCAACCTGACCATCAGTGATATCAATCAAGGCGTGATATTTGCCGGCGATGCTATTGCAATTGCACGAGCCGACCTGGTTAGGATCGATCACAACCGATTTCACAATATCGGGCGGCAGATGATTGCCGGCGGTTTTGGCCCTACGACGAATATTACGATTCCTGGAACGACTTCGATGGCAGCGATACCTATTCCTCCTATTGTAACGGGGAGCACCATTGGAATCTCCTGTTTCTTGGTGTCCCGCAGACGATCACCATCGCAAATAACTATTTCCATGAGATCTCAGGGCGGGCGCCGCACATTGACGGAGCGCAGGCTATTATTCATCTCCTTAGCAATTACTTCCGCAACACGAATGCGCAACAGAGCGGCGGATTCTTCCATGCAGTGGATGCTGGACCATCTGTGCAAGTACTGATCGAGGGCAACTACTTTGACAACATTGAAACACCTATCAAGACTGGTAGTGGACATATCTTTGGCTTGTTGAGCAAACCGAGCCGGACCGTGCAGAACATCTGCCTCGCCGTGCTCGGACGTCTGTGCATCGAGAACATCGCGATCCCAGTGCCGCGGATCAATGGCTTTCGCCTCAGCCGTAGTTCATCGTTTGGAGCTCTTCCAAGGTCATCTATTCCTCTTCCATTTCCAGCCGATGATGTTTCGGCAGTGATCACGGCCAGGGCAGGTCCCGGACACCTTGAGAGCCGGTGACGGCCCGTTCGCAGAGGCGGCTCGAGACTGGCCGACTTCCGCAAACTGTTGAGCGGAGGGCGCATACTGGACGAGAACAGCACGCACAGCTGGCTGCCCGACGTTGCACGAGGACCGTATGGCCTTTCTCTTCGGGTGCCGAGCGGTACATTTCTTGTCGATTATGTGCCCTATGCCTTTCGCCGCCAACCCGGGTGGCGTTGGCAAGAGGGTGGAGGTGGCATCGAGTTCCTGGCAAACTGTTTGACTCGAATCCGATCCTGTACCTGACGGACGTTCACAGCTCCGTTTTCCGACTGGCATGGTGCTTGCTCGAGAGTACCCGTAGCGCGAGGCTCGCCTTCGAAACCGAGTCACACGCGCCCTTGTCCGCTTGAAGAATCTGCAAAGCTTGGAAAAATTCGCAATGAAACAAACGGCTTCGACCGAGAGTGTCATTCCACTGACCGACGTCGTCAAGCGCGCACCGCGCATCGGTGTTGAAATCAGAAATATCACGCTCTCGGGTGATTTACCGAGCCAAACTATCGCTGGGATCAACAGCTTGCTGCTCGAACACAAGGTGATCTTCTTCCGTGATCAGGGGCATCTTGATGACGCGGAGCAGGAGCGCTTTGCTGCTTGTTTGGGAAGGCTGGTGCCGCATCCGACACTCGGTACGATCAATGGAACGACCTCGATCATCGAGCTTGATTCCGCGCGCGGAGGTAGCCGGGCTGATGTATGGCACGCCGATGGAACCTTTCTCGCGGCGTATCCTAGACTTGCGGTGCTGCGAGCCATTGTGGTCCCATCGTCCGGTGGCGATACGATTTGGTCAAACGCTGTGGCCGCCTATCTGGATCTTCCGCGGCCGCTCCAACGGCTTGCCGACGAACTCTGGACCGTTCACAGCAACGCCTTCGACTACGCCGGGACCTGCCGTGTTCGCGAAATCGACCAGAAGCATTTTGATGAGGTCTTTACCAAAACGATCTATGAGACGGAGCACCCGGTGGTCCGTGTACATCCCGAGACCAGCGAGCGCGCGCTGGTGCTCGGCGATCTGGTGCAAAGGTTTATTGATATCCCAAAACGCGACGGTCAGAAGCTGTTTGATCTATTCCAGTCTCATATCACGGCACCCGAAAACACCGTACGTTGGAGCTGGAAAGAAGGCGATGTCGCGATCTGGGATAACCGCGCAACGCAGCATTATGCGGTCAACGATTACGGTGACCAGCATCGCGTCGTTCATCGTGCCACAATCGATGGTGACGCGCCCGTCAGCGTCGACGGTCGATGCAGTGTAACGCGCCTCAAGACGACGAAGCACCCGTCCACGAAGGTTGCCTAGCAAGGCTCGGCAAATTCACCGATAATGCACTGCTCTTATCGCATGTTCGCGCGAATAGATGTTTGAGAAGAGAAGGAACCCAGCAGAACGCCACGCGCAATTGGATGGGAGGGCTAACGCGCCGCAGACTCGGGAGGCGACCTCCTTGCTGGAGTAAGATGCTAAAGCTCGTCTCGACCGGCGAAAATGAGTCAGCATTCGAGTGGCGCACGTCATCCGGCCGCGTCCGGTCGATTTGCCGCCGAAGGGGGGCACGTGTCCGCCGACCTCGCGCATCGCCTTTCGGCCAGCGCCACGACCGTCGGACAGATATAGCGATTGCCGTAGTTGGGTAGCTTTGGCACCTGTGTCGCGGTTCCGCTTACCACACCTCTTCGGCGTGAACTAAGCTCCGAGGGCACGATTTCGGCTTGTCATGGCAGAGTACGAGCTCGGACGCGAGTCTGACGAACTGCACCAGCAATCATCCAAAAGCAATGTCGCTGCCGCAAGCTCAGCACTCAATTGAACAAATGAGCATCGAAGATCATTCCGCGGCCGGAGGGTATAGCTCTTGCGCAAGTACGATGTCGGCCTATCGCTCGTAGACCGAAGCAGCAGGCTCTAACCTACCATTCCCAACAGCATGCTACGTTGGATATCACGGCTCAATTTTACGGGGTACCCGGCTTCGCGTCAGGAGCACAGCGGATACCAAAATCGCCGTGATGGGTGGCCCACACCGTTGAAAAGGGCGAGTGGGGATATCGACTACATGACGGTCCGCGCAGTCCTGAGAGCCTAGAAGAATACCGACGTAGATACCAATATATTCAGGGCGTGTCCTGTTTGCGGCGTGTAGGTAATGCTTGTCGGGTGATTGATGTACGTCAGTCCTACGGTTGTATATATCCCGGGCGCCAGATGCGCCGTATACAGTCCCGAAATTGCTGTGCTGTCCCGGTGCGCCAGCTGCTCTTTCGCCAATGCAGCGTCCACCGCGAAATGGCTCCAGATGGTGTTGTTGACAACAAGACTCATCTGATCAGTGGGCCGGCTGTCAAACAGGCCCTTCGCATACAGGCGAAGCTCGTAGTACTGACTAGCCCTATTTAGGTCAGGCGGAGCGTACATCGCAGAGAACCCGCCATAGATTCCGCGAGATGCCGAGCCATGGACGGCAGACTGCCAGAATTGCCTATCCGCAGCTACATAGTAGACGCTGTTCGCCTTGGCTGTCGGTTGCGTCGGATGCTGTAGGTCCGTGTAGCTGCTGTTGTTAAAGCCCGCGCCAGCCCGCAGCCAAGTCTCGGGTACCCCGGGAGCAGGCTTGTTCTTATAGCAAACTTCATCAAGTAAAAGAATGCCCGCGTCGCGCGTGCTCCAGTTCAAGCCAGTGGGATTTTCGCTTACATGCGTATATTGACCGGCTGGACTAAGCGAGCGCTGGATTGAGAGCTTGTTATATAAGCGATCGTCAAAATTGTACTTCAGATTAAAAGCCGGCGTTGGCGCCCAATTGTTGCTCATGCCTGCTTGGAACAGCATCTTCGACGAGGGTCCAAAAACTTTTTCTCCGGCACCCGCAAACTCATGTTGGTTCCTGAGGTAACCCACTTTGAGTTCGATCTTCCTTTCGAAGAACGTTTGATAGTAGGAAACTGCATTAATTCCCAGTCGGTCTGGCCCGGCGCTCTTCCATGTCCAATATTGATGCTCGGCTCCCACGACGATCTGACCGTCGGGAATTCCAAACCGAGCGAGGTCATAGGTCACGATCATAGAGTTGACCGTACTAAATGTCGGATTCTGGCCGACATATTGTTGATTGGCGATGGTGCTTCTGGCGGCATTACCGAGTTGATTGTTGACGAACGTGTTTAGGGTCCAGCCGGCGAATCCAATCCCGAGATCCGAAAGCTCGGATCTGACAGAAGCTGTATCCTGATCTATGGTGTCCGCAGGACCAGGCCCAGTGAACGCCGCACCTTTTTCGCGGAGCTTCTCGAATTTTGCGAATGGGTCAATCTGCTTTTGACTTCTGCTCTTGGCGGTGACCTCCGCACTGTCGCGCGTTGTGGTAGACCTAGCTGCTTTTGGCAGCGAGTTCCCAGAAAGGCGCGCTGCTCCTTTGGGCCGGCCGCTTCGGAAGGTTACAGCCGGATTCGAGATTGTTTGGCTTCTTGCTTCGGCGAGCTCATCGGGGCTGTGACTTCTAGGGCCAGAGATATCACCAGGTTCTGCCTCCGCCGAACTGCAGGCGAGACTAGCTATCAGGGAAAGGAGAATACGCCCTCTTGACTTCGCACTTGGTCGAGAGATGAAAGCAACTTCGCCAGCCGAGTATGTCCGCATGGATACTGGCGCTATACCGCAACAATGCATCGTGATTTCCACGTCCGTCGATTTGAATAAGGTGCACGTCCATCTGACGGTCTAGACCGGTTCGGGATCCTAGTGCTCAAGGCGGACTAGGTGACGCTTGAGGCCAGGCGGCATCTCTATGCCAACGAGACCCGCTCAGCCTTCCGCGCTATCACCACTGCTGGCGCAGCTTGGCCAACGTGGTGGTACCCAGCGCGACGCAACCCAGCCGCTCGATCGCTAATCGAGTGCAAGCATCTGCTGCACCGTGTCGAGACGGGGTGTGGCCTGCTCGATGTGACGTTCGCTGGCAAGAGATTGGCGGCCAGCGCCGGAGCCCAGGGATTCTCGCGACAAATCCGCTGCCACGAGGATGTTCTTCAACAGAGAGCCGCGCTAGCTGAGCTCGCATAAGAACACGCCGGACCCTAGAAACGCCCGCAGCTCGGTCCATGGGATGAAGCACAGGCGGGCAGAAGGGGCTAACATCTTTTGACGCCCGTAAGCTCGCTGAGGCCGGCACGAGGCCTTGATTGGCTCTCATGGGAAGATGGAGAGCGCGATTGGAGGCGTTTTGATAGCTGCGGGACCAGACAGAACATCCATCAGCTCGATTGGAGTTACCGGATCTATATCGCATCGCGACTTCGTCCTTGATGTGGCCCGAGCGAGTTTCACCGGCACTGACTGGCATGTGTCCGTCATCTCCATCAATTGCTAGGTTTGGTAGGTTGACCGGGCGCGGGACGTCGGCCTCGCTGTGCGAATCTGTCGTGCCGCTCGGCGCGAGACCGTCCCGGCGTCAGGGACGAACTCCGGTATGGCAGCATCGAGGGGTGCCATTCGGGAAGGTCGCTTCGATTGCGGTTGCGCGAGGCTCTTACGGGAAACTTGTTTCGATCCCGCGGGATCCGGTTCTAACTGTGGTGCTCGATTATCGTTGGCGCCGTGTCGCGCCGGCGCCGGTCCTTTTGTGCTCTTTGGTCTAGCTCATCGCGTCGACCAGCTGCTGCTCTGGATTGCACGCAGCGATCCGTAGCGATTCCGGTCGAGCGGCGACCATGCACATCAATAGGATCCGTCGTGCATCACCACGAAGCGCTCCTCTTTGCTGGGAGTTCGTATCCAGCGTAGACCGCAGGCTGATTGCGGTATCCCGGGCTGCCAGCGCTTGAGGAGGTCGAAACATCCTCGTACATCCGGACGAGCTCGATCAGGTTTTCGATACCGAAGTCGCTGAACGCCTACATCTCATCTTCTCCGACGCGGTAGACCCAAATGAAGCGATCGCCATTTTGTTGGCGACGTCCCGCAGCCAGTCGTCGTCCTGGTCGAGGTCCGCGGCCACACGGGCAATGGTGGTGATGTGATGAACTTTGTCGGTCACGCCGCTTGAGCGGACTGCGTTGCAGTCGGGGGCGTCCAATTCCCGGCAGCAACTCGCCTAGCTGACTTCGCGGCTAGGGCCGGGCCGGCTCTCGTCGCACAGCTGCGCACGGCGTCCTTTACGAATTTGGCGCTGTACGTGAGTGCACCAGGTGAGCGAAACTCGTTACCCGGGCTTCTGGGCGCGTAACGGAAGGTAATGCATTCATACGATCAGCGCTCCTTGGCTGGCCTTAACAGAGCGGCGCGCCGAGATAAGCATCGAATGCGGCGGCCACAGCGCGAGTTAGAAAACGATGCTCCTGCCTCACGCGGATGAATCCCTTGTCCACCTCCACGATCCCATCCTCGGCGAGCATTGCCAAGCGTTCGGGTGAACCGAGGAACGGGACCGGGTCAAATCCATGAGCAATGCAAATTGCCGGCACGTCGACCTCGAAATCGCACATCAGCCGCTCGATGATTGCGGCCCGGACGCGGTCTTCGAGGCTGAGACAGTAGCCCTTTGACGTCGCCAGACGGCCGGCTTTGATTTGGCCGCTGTAAGAACCCGCTGCAACTTCATTCTGGACGTAACCATCGCCAACTCGGCCGATGGCCGACGGGCCGAAACCGATGACTTTATGGCAGGTGTCGGCCGAGTAACCCAGTGAGTTCCGCCGCAGGCGACCGGCTTTCTGCGCCAGCGCGAGCTCATCGTCCGGCAAGGCGAAATGGTCAAGTCCGATTTGGCGGTAGCCCGCAGCAATCAGTGTATTGGCCATTGCCGCGGCCTGTTCTGCACGGGCAGGGCTGTCTGGCAGCGCTGCCTCGTCGATCAGGCGCTGATTCTTCTTAAAGGAAGGAACGTGCGCGTAGCCAAATACCGCAAGCCGGTCTGGTCGCATGGCCACCGCCGTAGTCGCGGTCTGAACGCAGGACTGCACCGTCTGATTTGGCAGACCGTAGATGAGGTCGAAGTTGATGCGCATTACTCCATGCTGCCGCAGCATTTCGACAGCGCGCTCTGTTTGTGCCTCACTCTGAACGCGGTTAATGGCCTTTTGAACAATTGGATCGAAGCTCTGGACGCCCAGGCTCGCGCGGTTCACGCCGGCAGCCGCTAACGCTTCGGATGTGGCGAGCGTGAACGTGCGCGGGTCGATCTCAACAGCGATGGCGGCCGTTTTCGAAACCGCAAAGCGGCGGCGCAGAAGTTCCATCAGTGCCCCGAACTGCGCGGGCTCGATGAGGGTCGGCGTTCCACCGCCGAAGTGCACGTCGCTCACAGGCAGCCGTTGCGGCACCTGCGCGGCGACCAACTCGATCTCCTTACGAAGAACCGCCAAATATTCTAGGATGGGTGAATCCCGGCGAGTGATGCTTCGAGCGAAGCCGCAATACCAGCAAATCGATCGACAGAACGGAACGTGGAAATAGAGCGACACGGACTCATTAACCGGCAGGCGCTGCAGCCATTTCTCAGAGGCTTCGGCGCCGACCACCGTGGAGAACTGGGCTACAGTTGGATAGATGGTGTACCAAGGAAGGCGAGCATCGCAATACTTTTCCAGGACCGAGGTCTGCAACGATTGTTATCCTATGTTTACGAAGTTTGTGGTCGCAAGCGAAGTCTTTTGCATTCCTTTTTGCCGACAGTAGTCCGGAATGTCGCTAGACAATTGGAAGCTTGCGTGACGGCCGATCTGCTGACGAAACGCGGTGTGGGATAGCAAGCCGTTCCTCTCGAAGACAGAGAACAACTGCTGCAGGCGAGATACTCGAATCAACACGGCCACGGCGGGGCCCCAGATTCAACTCCGCTTCGCTAATCTCCGACGTTCGCCAACGAGACATCCACCGGGGCTGTTGACGCTGCTAGAGCTCGAACTGCTCCACGACCTGACTCGTGCGAGGTTCATCGATCAAAATTGATACGTCGCCTCGCAATCTTCATCAACTTACAAGGTTTGGTAGTTGACTTCTGCCTGGCGTATTCCCCATCCACCCAGGGATCCTGCGCCGCCTCGGGGACATCCCGGTACATAGTCGAACTTCACCAATGCGAGGATCGTCGGTGTCGCGCGGCGCCACGGCTGTTGGCGTGAGTGTGTTCTCGCAGTTGGTATGGAAAAAGTAATGAGCCGGGTAGGCGAGCGAGAAGTGATCGATGCAATTGAACAGCCGTTTCAGACTTGCCACCGGGTGCACAGATCGTCAAGGCACCTATGGTGGGTGGTGGTCGTCTTCGCGTGTCTGGGCACTGCAGGAGTCTATTTTTGACCGACGTCAGACAATATGTCGAGAGCTCGGCGGTCCGTGAAGTTGCTCCAAGGCTGAGCTTGTCACCGACGCCGGGGCGGTACCTGTCGGAGGTTCCATCGGGACAGGCTCACGGTCAAGCGGCTTCACCCGAGCTCGCGTCCTCGTCGGGCACGGAGTGTGCAGAAACTTCCAAACACGGCGCAACCAGGACGTCGGGCCCCGAAGACGCATAGCCGAAAACGAGGCTCAAGAACCAGAACGCATTCTTCTTCTAATTCAGTGCATCCAGCCTCTTGAGATTGGATGACTTGACCTACGATCGAGCCTCCGCCGCGAACATTCTACTCGACGCCACTGTTCGTCCCATAGCCACAAAGCGCGCAAACCAACAAGCAAATCGTCCGGATGGACCAAGTACGGCGCATAGCCCGGGAGATCGCGGCGCGCCTGATAGTTCTACGCGGTATTCCTGACTGCCTCAGCTAGCATCGCGTAAAGCTGCCGCTTGCTCATTTCCTGAGGCTGGCTATCTAGCGCCTTTTGCGACAGCTTCTTTCCGACGCAATCGCGACCAGCCGCCATCGCCGTCGGCCCTCGCTTCGGGGCGGGTCTAATCTTGGGTTTTGCTGTTGGTGGCTTGTGACCTCGAGTGAGGCCCAACCGAGCTAGCCTGCCGCAAACTGCGTTGCGACTGCACTCGAGATGACGCGCGATCTGCGCGGCACTCCGTCCCGCGGCCCAGAGCTTTTCCAGCTGTGCCAATTCTCTTTTATTCCAGCGCATGGACGCTACTTTAGTGCCAGTTGTGACGTCAGGTTAGTTTACTCTTCGTCCGGCTCGCGCACGATCGCCGGTTTGGTCTCCTGTTCATTCATTCTACGAAAGCCCGCATCGCGAGTGAAGGAAACGAGTGTCCTTGGCAAACCGCGCTCTCTTCTTAGTCCCTACCGTGATTAGGGTCCCATCTGCTCGCGCAATATAAGTAGTCGAGTGGCAACCGGGCGTGCCGCTGGGTGCCATCGCGGCGAGTGCTTGCGCCTGATGTTGACTACCACAAAAGCGAGTTCGCGCGCCTCCCCAATCTTGATAGGGGAGCTTCGCTCGCCTTTCCACTATTCTTTATCGACGGGGGCCGAACCAAGTTCCCAAGTAACTTCGGCCGTAAGGTAATTTCAGAGTTCTGACGATTGTGCGAGCTCTCGCGAAGCCGAGCCATGGACATGCGTCACACATTGTTACTGTAGGGCCCAGCTCGTTGTGTTTCGACCGAGCTTCCATGCGAGTGCAAATAGCGCATGAGCCGAGCTTTCAAAATTGCCGCCAATGTCCGCGAGACAATCATGACAGACTTATCGGCAGAGAACGCTTGCGAGGAGGCTGACATCCCGCTGAGCCGCCTTGATGTAAGCGAGCCCAAGCGCTTTGAAGATGATACCGTTTGGTCTTGTTTCGAGCGGCTGAGAAGGGAAGATCCCGTCCATTATTGCGAAGACAGCCCGTACGGTCCATATTGGTCGATAACGAAATACCGCGACATCGTAGCCGTGGATTCAAATCACACAATATTCTCGTCAGAGCGAAGCGTCACAATTGTGGACCCGCCGCAGAAGTATTGGAGTCCCAGTTTTATTAAGATGAGTCCTCCTGTCCATGCTCAGCAGCGTAAGACTGTCAGTCCGATCGCGGCATCGGAGAACCTGGCGAAGCTTGAAGGCTTGATCCGCTCGCGGGTTCAGAAGATCTTGGACGGTTTGCCGCGCAATGATACCTTCAACTGGGTCGATAGAGTCTCCATCGAGACGACCCAAATGCTGGCCACGCTGTTCGACTTTCCATTTCAAGATCGACGGCTGCTGACCTACTGGTCGGACGTAGCCGCCTTGAGTCCACAAATGGGCCACCAGATCGACAGCTGGGAAAAGCGAAAGGCGGTGCTGTCCGAGTGCTTGGACTATTTCACACGGCTTTGGAGCGAACGGGCAAAATCCGAGCCGCGCGCTGACCTAATCTCTATGATGGCGCATTCACCGGCGACCCGAAACATGGAGCCATGTGAGTTCCTGGGCAACCTCATTCTGCTGATTGTTGGAGGTAACGATACTACGCGCAACTCAATTACGGGTGGCGTCTTGTTCATGAGTCAAAATCCGTCCCAACTGCGAAAACTCCGCGATGATGCTTCGCTAATGCCGGGGGCGGTATCCGAGATTATACGATACCAAACGCCTATCGCGCATATGCGCCGGACCGCTGTGGACGATTTCACGATAGGGCACAAGCAAATCAGGCGAGGCGATAAAGTTGTGATGTGGTACATCTCTGGCAACCGAGACGACGACGCTATTGCTAGCCCCAACAGCTTCATCATCGATCGAGAACATGTACGGCAACATCTCTCTTTTGGCTTTGGGATTCATCGTTGCATGGGTAGGCATCTTGCAGAGCTGCAGCTGAAAGTCCTGTGGCAGGAGATGCTGAAGCGATCTCTGGAGGTAAAGGTGGTCGGCGAACCGGAGCGAGTTCAATCCAATTTTGTGCACGGTTATTCCGCACTGCCGGTGCAGATTCCAGGTTAGTCTCGGTTGCGAGCGACATTCAACACTGGTTATATCGTGCAGAACCAGTTAGGACCTCGTGGAGACCAGTTGTCTCGGTAAGTTCACCGGGGTTGCCTTGCGGGCTTCTGGGTGTTTTGACGATTGCCGGCAGGGCCACAGCGTCGCTATCCCGCCGAAGACCTGGCCGGGCGGTTGCGATATTCATCGCGCCACCCCCTGGTGCCACCTCCGACGGCCTCGCTTTCTGTGTCCTGGTTGTGCTCCGCCGAGCGGCCCTCTCGCCTTGTTCTGGGCGAAACGGTCGCTCGCGTTCACCTTGGAGGGATGGTGAGCGGATCGGCTCTCTCCGAGAAGCCCCAAGTGGCGGACCGATCCGTAATGGCTTTGTTTCCATGGGCGATCGCCTGCCGGAACTTTCCGCCCCGGTCGCTTGGCTTCAAAAAGCGCGTCCCACCCGACAGTTCTGTCATGCGATATCCCCTCGACATGCCTGAGCGGGCAAGGCCTTTTTGGCGGTAGGCTGATCGCGCTTAAGCGGCGTGAGCGGCGCTCTGAGGCTGTTCGATGCCCAGATTGACGACCGGGTGCTGATGGAAGCTTGCCGTGAGGCCGCGTCGTGGAACCGACTCTTGAGGATCGCCGTCAACGTCTCGGCCGCGCAATTCCGCAGGGAGAACCTCGATGCGCAAGTCCGAAAGGCGCTGGGCGAAAGCGGGCTGTCGCTGGCCGGCCTCGAGCTCGAGATCACCGAAGGCGTGCTGATCGAGGATGTCTTGCGCGCGAAGAAGACGATGCAATCGCTCAAGAGCCTCGGCATCCTGATCGCGCTGGACGACTTCGGGACCGGGTATTCCTCGTTGTCCTACCATCGAGGCCTTCCCTCTCGACCGGATCAAGATCTATCGGGCATCCGTTGCCTCGCTTGGACAGAACGAGCGATCGTTGGCCATCGTTCGCGCTGTCATCGGCTCGCTCAGGGTCTTGGCGTGCCGGTGCTTGCTGAAGGGATCGAAACGAAGGTCCAAATGTCGCTCCTTGTCCAGGAGGGCTCTGATGAGATGCAAGGCTACTTGATCGGACGCCCGTAGCGTCTTGCGGCGGAAAGTCGGTCCAAGCCGAGGGTCCCATCTGTCGTCCAGTCGGCCTCATAGGGGAGATTGCGGCGGGCTCGACAAAGTTGTCTTCAGGATTCGGCATTGAAGGACCCGGACTGAGATCCAGACCAGCGTCACTGGTGCGAGAGCTGCCAGCAGGCCCAGTACCGCGAAAATCAGGATGATCTAGAGGACGTCAACATCCGCGCCGCATTCGCCTGCGCGCACCGTAACGTCAGGCCGGCTGCTAGGCCACAACCTGATGGGAGAGGTCGAACCGGTTTGGTCGTTTTGGGCTTCAACTCCGCCGGAGCAGTTGGCACACGTTTTGGCAACTCTGATCCTCTTGGCCGGAAACGCAGCCCGCGGCTTGATTGCGGCAAGAAAGGCCCACCAAAATGCGTTCGGCGGGCCAAGTCGGAGAGGAGAAACGCGGCCGGGTGAAAGCGATCAGGCATCGAGATTGTGCAGGCGCTGGCGGTTGCGCAGTACGATCTGGCGGGCGCCGGAGAAGCCGAGTATGCGCTTTGCGTGAAGCTGCGAGAGCGCGCGCGACACGGTCTCGAGCGTGAGGCCGAGATAGTCGCCGATATCGCGCCGACACATCGGCAGTGCCATCATGCCGGCGACGGCGAGGCGGCGATCCATTTCGAGCAGGAAGGTTGCAACACGCTCCATCGCCGTCTTGCGCCCCAGCAGCAACATGTGATCTTCGGCGTGACGCAGCTCGCCCGCCGTCATGACCCAGAGCTTGCGCGCGACCTGTACGTCGGTGCTGGCGGACCTTTCGAGGCTGGCTCGCTCCACGAGGCGTACGCTGGTAGCGATAATCGCTTCGGCCGCAAGGCGATGCGTCTGGCCGGGTTCGAGGCCGAACACGTCACCGGGAAGATGGAACGCGCCGATCTGACGGCGGCCGTCGGAGAGCAGCTTGTAGCTGCGCACCGCGCCGGAGACGACCTGATAGACATATTCGGCGGGCTCATCCCCGCCATAGATCTCCTCGTCCTTGCGATAAGAGAACTCGGTGGCAACGAGGCCGGCATGTCCGGCGATCGCGCCGAATTGTTCGGAAACGGAACGCGCGGGAGCGATCTTACCGCCGGTTTGCGTCTTAATCGCCTGGGTCTTGAGCGTCTGGGTCAGCATCTGCGCCATCTCCGTTGTGATGGTGCATTGGTACGCGGGATCGCGCGATCCGGAAATTTCGAGCGATATCTTAAGGAGGTTTACCTACGGAGAATCCCGTAGGTCAGTGGCCGCGCCTGTCCTGGATGGCGTGGCGGATGCATTTCGCCAGGTTTTCATCGAGGAGCGGCTTCAAAATCACGTCCGTGATCCCTGCCGCCGCTGCCTTTACCGAGATATTTCCGTCGGGATAGCCGGTGATCAGGATCACGGGCCTGTCGGCGTCGGATTGGCGCAGCCGCCAGGCCAACTCGATGCCATTGATGTCAGGCATCTTGTAGTCGATCACGTAGCAGTCCGCGCCGGGCGGGGTCGTCGCATTGAGCAGCGCCGGAGCGCTCCTGAAGGTCCGCACGGCAAAGCCCTCGGTTTCCAGCAGGAAGCGCAGGGATCCCAGCACAGCGGCATCGTCGTCGACCACGTAGACGGTGGGCTTTGCCGATGCGCCTGGGGGCCGCTGATGGGGCGAGCCGATCTCGATCATGCCTGCGTGGCTACCACAGGCCCGCACACGTGCCTTGACCTGCCTCAATCCTTCAGCATGCCGGCGCGCATCGCCAGCCGGACCAGTTCCGAGAGGCTGTTGGCCTGCATCTTGGTCATCACATTGGCCCGGTAGACCTCGATCGTGCGCGGGCTGATGTCGTATTCGCGGGCGATCAGCTTATTGGAGAGACCTGCGATCAGCCCCTCCATGATCTGGTGCTCGCGCGGGCTCAACGAGGCCACACGGGCGGCCATATCCTGCGCGATAGCCTCGTTCTTGGCGACCGGTTCGGCCCGGCGGATCGCGGCCTCGATCATGGTGACGAGGCGGTCGTCCTCGAACGGCTTTTCCAGGAAGTCGACCGCACCAAGCTTCATCGCTTCGACTGCGAGCGGCACGTCGCCGTGACCGGTCATGATCACGATCGGGAACGGACTGTGCTGCGCCTTCATGCACTTGAGAAGCTCGATTCCGTCAACGCCCGGCATGCGGATGTCCGAGACCACGCAGCCGAAGGCGAGGCCGGGCAGGCCGCCGAGGAAGCCTTGCGCATTGTCGAATAGGGTGACGCCGAAGCCGCAGGAATCCAGCAGGAAGTTCAGCGAGTCCCGCATCGCCTCGTCGTCGTCGATGACGTAGACATGTCCCTTGGTTGTCATGAATCAGTTCTCGTCGGCTGCCGGGAGGGTGAAGCGGAATGTTGCGCCACCCGATGCGTTGCTCTCGGCCCACATGCGGCCGCCGTGAGCCTCGATGATGGAGCGGCTGATGGACAGTCCCACGCCCATGCCGGTCTCCTTGGTGGTGAAGAAGGTTTGAAACAGGTTTGAAATGACGTCGCCCTGGAAGCCGGACCCGCTGTCGGACACCTCCACTTCGATCACATCATCGGCGATGCGGCTGTTGCCAATAACGAGCTCGCGCCGCGGCGACTGCGCCATCGCTTCCAGCGCATTGCGAAACAGATTGACCAGGACTTGCTGGATCTGCACCCGGTCGGCGAGGACGAGATCGGCGTCCGGATCGAGATTGAAGCGGAGCTGCACGTTCTGCTCGCGGGCGCCGGCAAGCCCAAGCGCGCCGGCTTCCTCGATCAGCTTGGACAGGCTCTCGACCCGCTTCTCGGACTCGCCGCGAGACACGAAGTCGCGTAAGCGCCGGATGATCTGGCCGGCGCGCAACGCCTGTTCGGCGGCGCGGTCCAGCGCGCTTTCGATCTTCCGTGTGTTCGGATCGCTGCTGCCGGCGAGCAGCCGTCGTGAGCCCTTCATATAATTGCTGATCGCCGCCAGCGGCTGGTTGAGCTCGTGGGCGAGCGCAGAGGCCATCTCGCCCATCGCGGTCAGCCGCGAGACATGGACGAGCTCGGACTGCAATTCCTGGAGCCGCGCCTGGGTCTGTTGATGCTCGGTGAGGTCGCGGATGAATCCGGTGAAATAAGGCTCGGCGCCCGACTGCATCTCGCCGATCGCCAGATGCATCGGAAAGGTGATTCCGTCGCGGCGCTTGCCTGTCACGATACGCCCGATGCCGATGATATGCGGATCTCCGGTGGTGCGGTAGCGCGCGATGTAGCCGTCGTGGCGGGTGCAGTCGGGCTCAGGCATCAGGATGCTGACGTTCTGGCCGATGGCCTCCTGCTCGGGCCAGCCGAACAGGCGCTCGGCCGCCGTGCTGAAGAGCTGGATGATGCCGTGGCCGTCGATGACGATCATTGCATCGGGAATGGTCTGGAGGATCGACTGGAGGTGAGTCTCGCGGGTGCGCAGTGCCTCCTCAACCTGTTTCTCCTCGTTGACGTCGAGAAAGATGCCGCTGAGATGGCGGGCGGCACCGGCGTCGTCCCGGATGAGACCTGCCCGGGCGCGAATCCAGCGCCCCAGGCCTGAGGCATTGGCAACTCTGAAGGATACGTCGAAGCCGCCGCCGTGGTCGACGACATGCTCGATCGCGCTCTCCAGGCGCGCGCGGTCCGCGGGACCGAGGCGCGAGAGAAGGAGTTCATAGCTCGCCGGTTGATTCCGTTCGATGCCGAGCAGCATTCTCGCGGTTTCCGACCACTCCAGCTCGCGCATCCTGAGATCGAGATCCCAGGTGCCGACGCCAAAGCCTTCGATCCGGACGCCGAAATGCTCGCCGCGAGCGTCCTCTGGCGGATGCGTTACGCGGCTCAGCGACAAGCTATTGCTCCCATTCTCCCGCGGAGGGGTCCCGTGGCGGCAATTTCGCCCAAGGCCGGACCGGAGGCAAGTTCGGATGTCTGATCGGCGGATTTCTCCCAACTGGGCGCCGAAAATTGATCTACCTCATCCTGCCTTGCGTCGGCGCGGCTAGATTTCCACAGCAACGTACTGCCCGGAGGCTCCCGATGACATATCCGACCGTGGTGGTCAGCCTGGCGCTCGATCAGCCCAACGAGGCACGTCTTCAGGTCGCGGGCGAACTCGCCGAGCGGTTCGAGGCGACCATTGTCGGCGTTGCCGCGGCGCAGTTCGCTCCGCCGCTCTATTTCGCAGATGGCGCCGAGGCCCTAGGCTGATCGATCGGGAGCAGGCTTCCGTCAGGAACGCCTTGCCGAGCTGGAGGCGCAATCCGCGCCGCGACGAAGGCGCGCGGCGGACACTCGGAATGGCGCAGCGCCCTGGATTTTCCCAGGCGGTTTGTCCTGGCGCAGGTGCGGTGCGCCGACATCGTCGTCAGCGGCGGATATAGCCCGCTTTCTCCGATGCCTTTTCGCTTGCAAGCCTGAAGGATCTGGTAATGCAGGCTGGCCGGCCGCTCCTGATGATAACCGACGGAGTCAACTGGCTCGATGTGCGTAGCGTGCTCATAGTCTGGAAGGACACGCCCGAGGCACGGCGGGCGGTTGTCGATGCATTGCCGAGGCTGCGCAACGCGAAGGACATAACCATCGTCGAGCTTTCGGAATACGCTGGCGACGGCTCGGCCGCGATGGGGCGCGTCACGGACGTTGCCACATGGCTCGCTCGCCACGGCCTCGCTGCGATCGCGCGCATCCCGGAAGCCGCGAGAAACCAAACCGCCGCCGCGCAATTAGAGAAGATCGCCTATAACATCGGCGCCGGCTTGATCGTCGCCGGCGCCTACGGTCATTCGCGCTTCCGCGAGCTGATCCTCGGCGGCGCCACGCATCATCTGATGACGCAATCGGCCCGCTGCATGTTCCTGTCGCACCGACGGCCGGCGAACCCAGACCAATCCAGGAGGACGCGCCGTGTACAAGTCTCTTGAACAGACCGTCGGCGGCTACATGACACGCAACGTACGGACGGCTCAGTGCGATCTCGACCTGCTCGAACTCAGCGAGATGTTCGAGCGCGACGATTTCAACTCCTATCCAGTCGAGGATGACGGGCAGGTGGTCGGCATCGTCACCAAATTCGACATCCTGAAGTGTTTCGCCTTCACGCCGAGCCAGATGCTGCCGCGCTATCCCGACCTGATGAGCCGCAAGATCGGCGACGTCATGACGCCCGAGTTCATCTATGTCAGCCCCGACACAACGCTGACGCGCGTGCTCCAGATCATGGTCGAGCATCGCATCAGGAGCATCATCGTGCTCGACGGCGCAAGGAAGCTGGTCGGCATCATCGCCCGCGAGGACGTCATCGCGGCGCTCAAGGCGACGGCGCGGTACTGACGAAACTGCCTTGATTCCCGCGATTTCAAGCTCCGTGATCTCCCGGAGGCAATGCTTCGCGGTGTGCGCCGTGCCGTGCGCAAGCAATTGATACTACTCCCTGATCCGCATCGGTCTCACGTCAACGGAAATCCAGCTAGCTTGATTTCAATCAATTCCCCGCGAGGGCGGATGTGGTTTCTGGCGGCGTGTTCTTTCAGAGAGAATCCGCATGAGCCAGCCCGCCCTCTCCAAATCCATGACGTCAGGTGAAAGCGGCCTGGCTGTCGTGTTCGCAATCACCGCCTTCTTGTGCGTGATCGCCTCGGCCAAGGCGCTCGACGCGCCCTTCGCCTTCCACGCTGCGCTCAGCGCGGCGGCGAGCCTGGCGGCGGTGTTCTGCATAATCAACCGGTACTTCGATCGCCCGGCGGCATTGCCGCCGGCGGAGATCAACGGCCGCCCCAACTACAACATGGGCCCGATCAAGTTTTCCTCCTTCATGGCGATGTTCTGGGGCATCGCAGGCTTCCTCGTCGGCCTGATCATCGCCTCGCAACTGGCCTGGCCGGCGCTGAACTTCGATCTGCCCTGGACCAGCTTCGGCCGTCTGCGTCCTCTGCACACCTCCGCGGTGATCTTCGCCTTCGGCGGCAACGTGCTGATCGCGACGTCCTTCTACGTCGTCCAGAAGAGCTGCCGCGTGCGCTTGGCCGGCGACCTCGCGCCCTGGTTCGTCGTGATCGGCTACAATTTCTTCATCCTGACCGCCGGCACCGGCTATCTGCTCGGCGTCACCCAGTCGAAGGAATATGCCGAGCCGGAATGGTACGCCGATCTCTGGCTGACGATTGTGTGGGTAGCCTATCTGCTCGTCTTCCTTGCCACCATCATCAAGCGCAAGGAACCGCACATCTTCGTCGCAAACTGGTTCTATCTCGCCTTCATCGTGACGATCGCGGTCCTGCATCTCGGCAACAATCCGGCCCTCCCGGTCTCGGTGTTCGGCTCCAAATCCTACGTCGCCTGGGGCGGCATCCAGGACGCCATGTTCCAGTGGTGGTACGGCCATAACGCGGTCGGCTTCTTCCTGACCGCCGGCTTCCTCGCCATCATGTACTACTTCATCCCGAAGCGCGCCGAGCGGCCGATCTATTCCTATCGGCTGTCGATCATCCACTTCTGGGCGCTGATCTTCCTCTATATCTGGGCCGGTCCGCATCATCTGCACTATACGGCGCTGCCGGACTGGACGCAGACGCTGGGCATGACCTTCTCGATCATGCTGTGGATGCCCTCCTGGGGCGGCATGATCAACGGCCTTATGACGCTGTCGGGCGCCTGGGACAAGCTGCGCACCGACCCTGTGCTGCGCATGCTCGTCGTCTCCGTCGCCTTCTACGGCATGTCGACCTTCGAAGGCCCGATGATGTCGATCAAGGTGGTCAACTCGCTCAGCCACTACACCGACTGGACCATCGGTCACGTGCATTCCGGCGCGCTCGGCTGGGTCGGCTTCGTCTCCTTCGGCGCGCTCTACTGCCTGGTGCCGTGGGTCTGGAATCGCAAGGGCCTCTACAGCCTGAAGCTCGTCAACTGGCACTTCTGGATCGCAACCCTCGGCATCGTTCTCTACATCTCGGCGATGTGGGTGTCGGGCATCCTCCAGGGTCTGATGTGGCGCGCCTACACCTCGCTCGGCTTCCTCGAATATTCCTTCATTGAGACGGTCGAGGCGATGCATCCCTTCTACATCATCCGCGCCGCCGGCGGCGCCCTGTTCCTGATCGGCGCGATGATCATGGCCTACAATCTCTGGATGACGGTTCGCGTCGGCGAAGCGGAAGTCCAGAGGCCCGTCGCTCTTCAGCCGGCGGAATGAGGAGTTTTCCATGTCGTTCTGGACACGCCATCAAGTCTTCGAAAAGAACTCGATCATCCTGATCGTCGGCATCCTGCTGGTGATCGCGATCGGCGGTCTCGTCGAGATCACGCCGCTGTTCTACCTCAAGAGCACGATCGAGGCGGTCGACGGTGTCAGGCCCTATACGCCACTGGAGCTCGCAGGCCGCAACGTCTACGTCCGCGAAGGCTGTTATCTCTGCCACTCGCAGATGATCCGCCCCCTGCGCGACGAGGTCGAGCGCTACGGCCACTTCTCGCTCGCCGCCGAGAGCATGTTCGACCACCCGTTCCAGTGGGGCTCCAAGCGCACCGGTCCCGATCTTGCCCGCGTCGGCGCCAAATATTCCGACGACTGGCACGTCACCCATCTCACCAACCCGCGCGCGATCGTGCCGCAGTCGGTGATGCCGGGCTATCCGTTCCTCAGTCAGACGGAGGTCGATCCCGACATGATCGCCGACCACATGCGTACGCTGAGAACCGTCGGGGTGCCCTACACCGACGATCAGATCGCGAGCGCCGGCGCCGATATGAAGGCCCAGGCCGATCCGGACAATTCCGGCAGCGATGCCTTCAGCAAGCGCTACGCCAAGGCCGTCGTGCGCAATTTCGACGGCAAGACCGGCACGCCGACCGAGATGGACGCGCTGATCGCATATTTGCAGATGCTCGGCACGCTGGTCGACTTCAAGATCTACAACGAGAAAGCCAATTTTCGCTGAGAAGGCATCAACGATGAAAGCCATCCTGACACTCGACAATCTTGCGTCCGGTCTCGTGACCACGATCTGGACGCCGGTCTTCATCGCGATCTTTCTCGCGATCATCGCCTACGCATTTTGGCCTCGCAACAAGCCCGCTTTCGACGAAGCGGCACACCTGCCGTTGCGGGAGGAGTGAGAGATCATGACCGATCATCATAGCGACATCGATTCCGTCACCGGCAGGTCCACGACCGGGCACGAGTGGGACGGCATCAAGGAGCTCAACACGCCGCTGCCGCGCTGGTGGGTAGTCACCTTCTACCTCACCATCGTCTGGGCGATCGGCTACTGGCTCGTCTATCCGGCCTGGCCGCTGATCTCCAGCAACACCACGGGCATGTTCGGATTCTCGTCCCGCGCCGACGTCGCAGTCGAGCTCGCCAATCTCGAGAAGATCCGCGGCGACAAGATGGTGGCGCTCGGCGCGGCCTCACTCGCCGACATCGAAAAGGATCCGGCCTTGCTGGCGCTTGCCCGCGCCAAGGGGAAAACCGTGTTCGGCGACAATTGCGCACCGTGTCACGGCAGCGGCGGCGCCGGCGCGAAAGGCTATCCGAACCTGAACGACGACGACTGGCTGTGGGGCGGCACGCTCGACCAGATCATGCAGACCATCCAGTTCGGCGCGCGTTCCGGTCACGCCAAGGCGCATGAGGGCCAAATGCTCGCCTTCGGCAAGGACGGCGTGCTGAAGGGCGACGAGATCGTCACCGTCGCCAATTACGTGCGGTCGGTATCGGGCTTGTCGACCCGCAAGGGCTACGACGCGGCGAAGGGCGAAAAGATCTTCGCGGAGAATTGCGTCGCCTGCCATGGCGACGGCGGAAAGGGCAACCCCGAGATGGGCGCGCCGAATCTCACCGACAAGATCTGGCTCTATGGCTCGGACGAGGCGAGCCTGATCGAAACCATCAGCCTGGGCCGCGGCGGCGTCATGCCGGCCTGGGAGGGGCGGCTCGATCCGGCCACCATCAAGGCCATGGCGGTCTATGTCCACTCGCTGGGCGGTGGAAAATAGCCCATTGACGGAAGACGGGGGCGAACAAAACGCCCCCGTTTGCGCTGGATCAATGGACGGCGCCGCGTCGGGTCTAGGTTTAATCGCACCTGTCAAAAAGTACCAGGCGATGAACAAGATCGTGAACCCGAACGAACTCACATCGGACGACGATTACGGGCCGCTCTACGCTGCCCGGAAGAAGGTCTATCCCCAGAGCGTCTCCGGCACGTTCCGCCGGATCAAATGGGGCCTAATGGCGTTCTGTCTCGGCTTCTACTACTTGCTGCCCTTCGTGCGCTGGAACCGCGGTCTCGGCGCCCCCAGCCAGGCGGTGCTGATCGATCTGCCCAACAGCCGCTTCTACTTCTTCTTCATCGAGCTGTGGCCGCAGGAGGTCTACTACTTCACGGGCCTGTTGATCGTCGCCGCGGTGGCGTTGTTCCTGATGAACTCGGTCGGCGGCCGCATCTGGTGCGGCTATCTCTGTCCGCAGACGGTCTGGACCGACCTGTTCTACGCTGTCGAGCGCCTGATCCAAGGCGATCGGCGCGAGCGGATGAAGAAGGACAAATCGTCCGATCCGATGAGGCTCGAGCGCATCTTGGAGATCGTGCTCAAGCATTCGATCTGGCTCCTGATTGCCTGGTGGACCGGCGGCGCCTGGGTGCTCTACTTCAACGACGCGCCGACGCTGGTGAAGGAGCTCGTCACCTTTCAGGCGCCGATGATCGCCTACGCCTGGATCGGCATCCTCACCGCGACGACCAATGTGCTCGCCGGATTCATGCGCGAGCAGGTCTGCGTCTATATGTGCCCCTGGCCGCGGATCCAGGCGGCGCTCACCGACGAATGGGCGCTCAACGTCACCTACCGCTACGATTGCGGCGAGAAGCGTACCTCGGTCAAGAAGGCCGCCGAGCTGCGTGCGCTCGGCGAGCAGGTCGGAGATTGCATCGACTGCTACCAGTGCGTCGCGGTTTGCCCCACCGGCATCGACATCCGCAACGGACCGCAGATGGAATGCATCCAGTGCGGGCTCTGCATCGACGCCTGCGACAACGTGATGGCCAAGATCGGCCGGCCGAAGCGGCTGATCGGCTACGACAACGACATCAACATCCATCGCCGCCAGGAAGGCAAGGCGCCGGTCTACCGCATCGTCCGGCCCCGCACGGTCGCCTACAGCGCGATCATCGCGGGCGTCGGCGGCATCATGATCTACACCCTCGCGACCCGCAGCCTGCTCGATGTCAACGTGCTGCACGACCGCAATCCGGTCGCGGTCAGGCTCAGCGACGGCTCGATCCGCAACGCCTACACGGTCCGGCTGCTGAACAAGAGCGGCTATGACCGCGTCATCGCCATCGACGCCAACGGCCCAGTCAACGCGACCATTCACGTCATCGGCGTCGACTCCGTGACGCCGGACCGGCCGATGATCGTGATCCCCCGCGACTCCACCAGCGAGCTGCGCATGCTCGTGACCGCGCCGGCGCAGAGCAATCCGGAGAAGTCGATTCTCGTCCGCTTCCACGTCACCGATATCGGGCTCGGCGAGGCCGCATCCGCCACCGACAATTTCGTCGCGCCGTAAGTCCAGGAGACACCCATGGCATCCAAGCCGCTCACCGGGACCAAGGTGTTCCTGATGCTGGTCGCCTTCTTCGGCGTCGTGATCGGCGTCAACGTCACCATGATGAAGCTCGCGATCGCGACGCTGCCCGGCACCGACGTCGACAGCCCCTATGCCGCAGGCCTCACTTATGACCGCGAGATCTCGGCGGCGCAGGATCAAGCCGCGCGCAAATGGCAGGTTAACGCTCATATCGAGCGGCGCGCCGATGGCAATGCCGTGCTCCAGGTCGAAGCGCGCGACGCTGCCGGGCAGCCGGTGAGCGGGTTGAGGTTCGGCGGACGCCTGGAGCGGCCGACCGACAAGCGCGCTGATCTCGCCGTCGAGCTCACCGAGGCGGGCATCGGCCTCTATCGCGGCGATGCCGCGTCCCTCGCGCCGGGCCAGTGGGACCTGGTGATCGCGGGTGAGGCGCGGGGGACGCGCGTCTTCCTGTCACGCAACCGCGTGATTCTGAACTGAAGGATTTCGCCATGCGGATCACGCGGGACTTTTCGCACTACGTCCGGACCGCGGGCGAAGGCGTCCAGCACATCGATCTCGCCGTCGACGGCGTTCACTGCGCCGGATGCATGGCCAGGATCGAGCGCGGACTGTCGGCGATTCCCGACGTCACGCTGGCGCGGGTGAACCTCACCGACCGGCGCGTCGCGCTGGAATGGAAGCAGGGCACGCTCGACCCAAGCCGTCTCATCGATCGGCTGGAAGAGCTCGGCTACAAGGCCTACCCTTACGAGACCGAGAGCGCGGAGGCGACTGAAGTTGCCGAATCGCGCTTCCTGCTGCGCTGTCTCGGCGTCGCCGCGTTCGCCACCATGAACGTGATGATGCTGTCGATCCCGGTGTGGTCCGGCAATGTCTCGGACATGTTGCCGGAGCAGCGCGACTTCTTCCACTGGCTGTCGGCGCTGATCGCGCTGCCGGCGGCAGCCTATGCCGGCCAGCCGTTCTTCCGTTCGGCCTGGCGCGCGCTGTCGCACAAGACCACCAACATGGACGTGCCGATCTCGATCGGCGTGTGCCTCGCGCTGGGCATGTCCGTGGTCGAGACCATCCACCACGCCGAGCACGCCTATTTCGACGCGGCGATCATGCTGCTCACGTTTCTTTTGGTCGGCCGCTTCCTCGACCAGAACATGCGGCGGCGGACCCGCGCGGTCGCGGGCAATCTCGCCGCGCTGAAGGCGGAGACCGCGGCGAAGTTCGTCGGCCCCGATGAAATTTCGCAGGTACCGGCGGCGGCGATTCATCCCGGCGATATCGTGCTGTTGCGGCCCGGCGAGCGCTGCGCGGTCGACGGCACCGTGATCGAGGGGCGCTCCGAGATTGACCAGAGCCTGATCACCGGCGAGACGCTCTATGTCACCGCCGAGCAGGGCACGCCGGTCTATGCGGGATCGATGAACATCTCGGGCACGTTGCGGGTGCGGGTCTCGGCGGCCTCAGAGGCGACGCTGCTCGCGGAGATCACGCGGCTGCTCGACAACGCGCTCCAGGCCCGCTCGCGCTACATGCGGCTCGCCGACCGCGCCTCGCGGCTCTACGCGCCGGTGGTGCATGCAACTGCGCTCTTCACCATCCTCGGCTGGATCATCGCAGGCGCGGGCTGGCATGATGCGATCGTGACAGGCGTTGCCGTCTTGATCATCACCTGTCCCTGCGCGCTCGGCCTTGCGATTCCCACGGTGCAGACTGTCGCTTCCGGCGCCATGTTCAAATCCGGCGTGCTGCTCAATTCCGGCGACGCCATCGAGCGGCTGGCCGAAGCCGATCATGTCATCTTCGACAAGACCGGCACGCTCACCCTGCCCGATCTAGAGGTGACGAATGCGGCCGACATCCCCGCAGACATGTTCGACCTCGCCGGTCGACTTGCACTGTCGAGCCATCATCCGGTGGCCGCCGCGGTCGCGCAGGCCGCCGTCGCCAAATCGCCGATCGTGGGTGCAATCGAGGAGGCCGGGCAGGGCGTGCGGGCAACGGTCGACGGCGTCGAGATTCGTCTCGGCCGTCCGTCGTTCTGCGGCGCCGATGCCTTGGTCGGCGACGGTGCCGGTCTAGATCCCGAAGCCTCCAGCGTGGCTTTCTGCAAGGGGGCCGAAAAATTCATCCTTTCGGTGCGTCAGGGCCTCCGCCCGGATGCGCAAGCCGTGATCGCGGCGCTGAAGGCGCGCAACATCGGCGTCGAAATTCTCTCCGGCGATCGCGAGCCGGCGGTGAGGGCGGCGGCCTATTCTCTCGGCGTTCCCGAGTGGCGCGCCGGCGTCACGCCCGCTGACAAGATCGCGCGGATCGAGGAATTGAAGCGGCGCGGCGCCAAGGTGCTGATGGTCGGCGACGGCATGAACGATGCGCCGTCGCTAGCGGCCGCTCATGTCTCGATGTCGCCGATCTCGGCCGCGCATCTCAGCCAGGCGACCGCCGATCTCATCTTCCTCGGCCGGCCGCTGGCGCCGGTCGTCGCGGCCATCGATTCCGCGCGCAAGGCGCTGCGCCTGATGCTGCAAAACCTCTGGCTCGCGATCGCTTATAATGTCCTGGCGGTGCCGATCGCGATCAGCGGCGTCGTGACGCCCCTGATCGCAGCAGCCGCGATGAGCGGCTCGTCGATCCTGGTCATGCTGAATTCGCTGCGGGGGCGTAGCGCGTCGCGGGAGATTGCGTGATGGAAATCCTGGTGATCCTAGTCCCGCTGGCGCTGGCACTCGGAGGTGCAGGCCTCGTCGCCTTCCTCTGGTCGCTTCGGAGCGGTCAGTATGACGACTTCGACGGCGCAGCGTGGCGGGCAATTGCCGACGACGAGCCGCCGCAAGAGGCCCCGGCTAAGCCGTAAAGCGGTAGCCTTCCGCACGAGGTGCGGCGGACTTCCAGTGAATGGGAGAGCATCCCTGTCGTCGTTGATAGACAGGGCTCGCGAGACCGTCTCCAAGATGAGGCCGATATAGTCGCCGATGTCACGGCGGCACTCGGACGGCCATCAGGCCGGCGGCCGCGGTGCGGGATGTCCGTCTCGAGCAGGAAGGTCACGACCCTCCATGGCGTTCCTGCGGCCGAGCAGCAGCATGTGGTCCTCCGCGGTGGCCGCCGATCGGCAAGGAACCCGGTTATGCCTACGCTTACCGAGTCCTCCTGAACACATCGAGGCCCATCGGGCCGGATCCTGACGGGCGCGCCGGCGTTCCGAGCCAGGCGCCATGGCCAGGGCGTTGCGGCGGGCCCGCGCAATTGACCCTTCTCCTCAAGGATTCAAAATCGAGCTGCGTCATCGAAGGCGAGAAGCCGCCGCAGGATCTTATCCAGCGGTGGGATAGGGTCATCGGCGAAGCAGGATGGACGCCGCTCGATGAGACGGTGTTTCTTGCGGCTGCACCGCATTGTCATCGGTGATGAGCGTTTCGTGAAGCTCGGCTTTCGGAAGGAAGGCGGTTTCGTCGGTGAGCATGACCACGAGACGCAGAGACCCATTCCGGACCATATCAGCGCGCATCACGAAGATATCGCTTCCCTCGTCCACGGATTGATCGCGTTCGACCAGGCCTCGTCAATTGAGCTTGACCCCGTCGTGGCTGCCGCCGTGCTGGCCTTCGAGTTCGTCTACATCCATCCATTCGAGGACGGCAATGGCCGCACCGGGTACGACGGATTCAATCCGCCGGCATCCACTTTCCGGTTTTTCAGCCGCCATCCTAAGACAAAATCGCCGCACGCGGAGTTTCTGTACGAATGCGTGCAGAGGACCATCGAACAGGATCTTCCGAAGGAAATCCGGTTCTTGCGGAGCTTCGATACATTCCGGGCGGGCGTCGAAAACATGATCGACATGCCGGAGCGCACCCTCAACAATCTCTTCGGATTCTTGCAACAGAATGAAGGGCGACTCAAAGCGCGCCCGTGACAACGAATTCTCCCAATTAACGCCAGACGAACGAAGATTGAGGAGCTTTATCAAACGGCCTTCTCGAACGACTCCGGAACAGCGAGCTGAGCCTCTGTCATCCCCATTGGATCATAGCCTGGATGTCGAATCAGAATCCTCTTCAGCGGCCGCCACAAAATGATCCAAAGGCTCGCCGCGTGCGTGAGTTTTGATCCTAGACGAGACCGACGAGCTGGTCGATGCCCTCATCGTATTTTCCGACTACTCGTCGATCGTGCTCCAGAGCGAAAGCGATGAGTTCGAGAAGCTCTACGCATTGCCGCCCCCTCACGTTCGATCCGATGAGGTGCAGGCTCAGACAGCCGAAGAAATCGACCGCATCAGGCGCATGGCGGCGGATGGTCCGCGCGTCCCGAACAGATGAAGACTCAGATCGCCGAAACGGAAGCAAGCATTGTGGCCTTTGCTGAACAAGCGAAGTCTGGGGAGACATTCGCGGAGCGCGATGAAGGACGGATTGGTCTCTCACAGGCCAAAGAGCGTTGATCAATGAGCGTGCCGCTCTGAACCGCGAGCTTCCAAGCCGACAGGTCGGGTATCGCCGATCGATCTGTGGAGCAGGGCTGCTCCCATGAGACCAGCCAAGCTGGCGACCGGCATTGAACAGGCCGATGCCGGATGCGCGGTTGCGGTCATTGAGGTTGCTGAAGCGATCAGGGTGATCGACAGGAAAACGAAATGACCGATCGTCGACATGAGCGGCTTCGGGGTCGACAGATTGAACATCAGCCCGAACCGACCTTCGGGACCAGTCTTGTCCAGCTCGTCCATCAGCTCGTAGAGATCGATCCACTCGATGAACGAATGCTGAGAGAACTTCGCCAGCATCGCATCTAGGTTTGAGTTACAGGCCGACATCGAGGCAGACGTCGAGGTGTTGACGAAGGGTGCGTCGTAGATCTCGGCGCCGTTCATCTCATTGATGGCGACTGGAACGCCGTAGCTCGATAGCTTTGTGAACAGGTTGAAGTTGGGACGAACTCCGCCCCCAGTAGTTCGTCGGGTCCACGCCGGCATGCTCGTCTAGTGATAGCCGAGCACATCGATCTTGACGCCATTCGCCTTCATGAAGTCGATGTAGCTGAACATCGTCGATGTGGTGCCGACGATGCGCCGAAGGTTTCTGCCGGTGTCGCGGCGTACCTGCTCGATCGCGTCCGACATTCCCCGCAAGAGATTGGCGAAGTCGGCCATCGACGGATATGCAGCGAACTCGGCAGAGGTCCATCCCTTGCCGAACAATGGAGAGCCGTTGCCATCACGGAAGGTCAGATTGATCTCGTTACCAAGTTCTCAGTCGCCGACTGAAGATGCGAACTGGCGAACGAATGCCAGGGTCCGATTGTGGCCCTGGGAGTAGATCGCAGCAGCGTCGCCGGCAGGATACTTGCCAGCATCGGTCTTGTCGCCCCACGTTAGCGGAAGCGCCAGAACAGGTTCAAGAATGACGCCATAGTTGGCGGCAAGGCCTACGATCGAGGTGAAGCGCGTCGCTACCCATGGATCAGTGTCAGCCGCCAGAGGAATAGTCAGGCGGTATCGCTTGAGTTTATGTGCGGCGAGCGTCTTGAAGACGTCCTCTCATTGATCTGGCGGTACGCTGGTCGTGGCCGTCGGCCTTGCGCCAGCGTCGCCGCCTCGCTGTGCTACAATTTCTTCTTCCTGCCGTCGGTCTACACCTTCATGATCACCGAACCGACCAACGTCGCCGCCTTCTTCTTCTTCATGCTGATTGCGATCCTGGTCTCGAATGTCGCGGCGCGGGTCCGCACCCAGGCGGTTACGGCGATCGGCAGGCTCCGCACCACCGAATCCCTGTACGCCTTCAGCCGCAAGCTCGCGGGCACCGCGACACTGGACGACGTGCTGTGGGCGACCGCCTGTCAGACCGCGCTGATGCTGAAAGTACGCGTCGTGCTGCTGCTGCCGGAAGACGGCGTGCTCACCGTAAATCCGGCTATCCGCCCGAGGATGAACTCGACAGGGCCGACCTGCAGCGGCGAACTGGACCTGGTCCAACGATCGCCCGGCCGGACGCGGCTCGGATACGCTGCCGGGCGCCAAGCGGCTGTTTTTGCCGATGCGAACCGGCCGCGGGCTGATCGGCGTCATCGGCACCCTCGTCGACTGCGTCGAGCGGCCCGACCTGGCGGCGGGCACCGAAGAACTCTCTAACGCGCTACCGACCGTGCGCGCCCTCGACGTGACCAAGCTCGTCGAGTTGACGACAGCTCGCGAGAACCAGTCGCTCGCTGGTATCCTCGGTTGCTGGCTGGAGAGCCGTCGCGAAGACCTCTTCGTCGACGACGAGATGCTGAAGGATTTTGAAACGGTTGGCACCGTCGTCGCCGCGCGCGGTGCTAGGCACGACGTCCCAGGCCGGCGAGGCGCATCCGGAATGGAACGTGGTGCTGCCTAGCGAATTCCACATCCTTCGTTCGAAGGTGGCTCTCCGGAGATGGCGCCATGATCTCGGTAGAACCCCTGGAGAAGCTTTCCAATGAACTGTCGTTCGAAGCCGCGACAATCGAACGCGTGGTCCGCTCATAGACGTGCTCGACCGACTCACCAAGGACAGGGAGATCGGCCATCTGTTCGCTTTGAAAGGAGGTACGGCGCTCAACCTGTTCTATCTCGGTCTCGATCGTCTGTCGGTGGATATCGACTTGAACTACGTCGGTGCCGAAGATCGGAAAAACGATGCTCGCCGACAAGGCGCTCATCATGAAGCGTCTGCCACTCCTTATGGGGAACTACAGCTACGAACTTTTCCGAACCCCGCGCGACGAACACGGCGGCGAAAAGTGGCGCTTCAGGTACGTTTCGGCCCATCGGCGGCCCGGCACGATCGAGGTCGACGTCAACTACATGTACCGCACGCCGTTCTTCGGGACGTCGCTAATGAATTCCGTTCCTCTGGGCGGCTACACCGCGAAGAAAATCCCCGTTGTGGATCTGCGCGAGATCGCCGCCGGAAAAAGCGTCGCGATGGCCGCGCGCTGCGCATCGCGCGATCTCTAGGACGCATCGCGCCTGCTGCACGTCCGCGGGCTGGATTGGAAACAGGTCAAGCTCGCTACGCTCGCGATCGGGGCGGACCTGAACTGGCGGACGGCCTCGCTGAACGGATATAGCTACGACACCAACGAACTCCGCGGAAAATTGCTGACCGTCGTGAAGAGCGACATGTTCGACAAGGACGGCCGCCCGGAAGCCTGGTGCGAGCTCGTGCTGGCCGAATGGCAAGAACGACTGGCGCCCTTGTTCGAACATGATCGCGGCGAGATGTCGTTCCTTGATGCTCTCTACGAAGAGGGACGGATCGACGTCAGCAGTCTCCAAGGCGATGCCGCCGTCAAGCACGCGATAGGGAACTTCCCCCGCGCTGCAATGGAAGGCTCTGAACATCAGGAATCACAACGCCAGTCTTCCGCACTTGTGGGCAGGGTCCGACGTTACGCCAGAGGGAGAGTAGAATTTCTCCTTATTTGTCACACCAGGACGAAACGGGAGGGCGGGAGAACGGCGGCGGATGCCCGTTTCAGCCGTCAGCGGGTTCGTGCACCGTTAAACCGAGACGCCTCGCATGATCGAGCAGATGCTCGACCGACGAGGCCGCCCATTGCCAGCCGCCGCGCGGCGTCCGCTCCCGCATTGTCTCGAGCTGTGCCGCGATCGCCCGCAGACTGAGGTCCGGATCGGCAATGGCAATGCGGGCGACGAGTGTCATCAATCGATCCTCCGGCTGTCGTCGCGGCGCGCGCTGGACAAGTTCAGGCTTCGCGAGGCCTTCCCGCACAGCGATGCATCGGTCGAGCAGCCAGGCGTTGAGTTCCTCCAGGTTTTTGAAGCGGAGCCTCGGCGTGAAGAAGCGCTCGCGCACAGCCCGACCTGGTTCTCGACCTGGCCCTTCTCCCAGCCCGACGCCGGCGTGCAGGCCACCGGCTCGACAAGATAGTGGCGGCGCATCTGCTGGAAGCGGCGGTTGTATTGCCTCTCCTTCCCGATGAAGATCGTCTCCACAGCCGTCTTCATGTTGTCATAGATGCCGCGCGTGCAGGTGCCCCGGAAGAAGGCAAACGCCCGATCCTGCGCGTCGAACACCATCTCCTGGCTTTCGCGCAGATAGCCCTGACGAAGAACATCCGGCTATGGCACAGCCGCGTATGCGCCAACTTCACCGTCGCGTCACCCCGTTCAGAACAACGATCTCGTGGCTCCAGTCGAACTGGTAGGCTTCGCCCGGCGCGAAGATTAGCGGAACATACGCATCGGCGGCGGCGCTGCCCCGTTCTTCCTCAAAGGCCCGCGTATGCCCCCAGACCGAGCTGTAGCTGCCGTCATAGCCCAGATCGCGAAGCTGCTCAAAAATCCGGATCAGCGTCAGCTGTTCCCGCGACGGCTTCGTCGCATTGGTCGCCAAAAGCCGCTCAAGCTCATCGCGCCATGCACCCACCCGAGGCAACGGCTGGTGCTTGCGCACGTAGCGGAACTCCGTTTGCCCCGAACGCAGGACCTTGCGGACCACCTCCCGAGAGACCTTCAATTCCCGGCAGATCTGCTTGATCGATTTGCGCTGAACCAGCGAAAGCCGGCGTATCTTTGCAATCGGCTTCACAACCAACATCAAAACAAATGCCTCCGATGAAACCGGAAGCAGTGTCGCGCCCCTGCGTTAAGGGGGGGTCCCGTTTGGATGAAAACGACCCCTCAAGCAGGGTCCCTATCCATGAACAATCACACTGCGGTCCTATTGAGCGGCGAAACGGCAGGTCATGCCGGATGCCGAGCACCGCGCACAGGGGCTTCAACAACAGGGCCGAGAATTCCCATGTGCCGCTGCGAAAGCGGGAGCGGACGATGCAGGGCTTCCGTTCGCCGGGGAAGCCTGCAGCGCTTCGTCTCGATATTCTCAACCTTCCGTAATCTCTTCGTCCCAGCCAGCTCAAGACGCTCCTCAGATAGACAGCGCCCGATCGCAGGCCCAGGCGGCCTGACCTGCGGCCTTCGCCGGCCGGTGTAGGCCGCAGCCCGATTCATCAACGCTTGAGCCAGGTCTCGGATTTTCTTTATCGGTCCGGGAGAACGCCTTCGTCAGCCAATCGTCAGCCAGGCGGTCTATCTAGGCCTGCCGCGCCTCATCAGCCCGAACCCAATGCAAACGCAGGAGTGCGAATCATCATGTATGGTCGAATTGGTGCCTCGTTCGATGTCCACTAGAGTGGCGAAGCTGACGAAGCGAATCAGTCGGGTGCCCGGATGCATTTAGCCGGAGTGGTACTACCGGCAATTCATCTTCGCGTACGTGGACGAAGAACGGTCCCGGTGAATGGCAGCGAAAACTGAGGATAGCGAGTGCGGCGCGATGCGATCGCGTGCCAGTCTCGGCCGATCTTGGGCTGCTGGCGTGTACTTTGGCCAGGATGTAGGCCACGCCGTCTTGGGTCCGGGCTGACCATGACGGTTGACGAAAACATGCCGCAGGTTCCTCAGACCTCATGCCATGCGCCATCTGGGCGATTGCACTTATGGGCCAAAGCCTTGATACGCCATGGCTGAGCGACATCAGCCCGCAACATCATAAGCAGCGATTCTCGCCTTTATCAGAGATGGAATATGACGGGCATTGGCCGATCTGGCAGATCGCGCATTGGGGATGCTGGAGCCGGATCGAGCAGTTCACGCTCGCACTCAAGTCTAGCCCCTGGGGAAGGCAGTCAATCGTTCGATTCCGTCGTGGAGCGGATGCGCTCTGGGCCTCAAGATAGAGGCACGCCCTCCGCTAGCATGGCGCGCGGTGCCGACGATGCTCTTGGCGACAGGTCTTCCGGTCTCTCGGTTGGCCCAGATCGAATCCTAGGCGCTGCGCCACGTGCAGCCGCTGCGCCACGTGCAGTCACTGCGCGGCGGCGCGGCTTTCCCTCAGTGTCGGAGGGTGGAGACACGACGCCGGTCGCCAGCCAGCCGCCAACTTTGGGTGTGGCAGTCTCCATTTCCTCATCAGAGGAAGAAATCAACGCAACCAAGCGACACAGGGATTGCCTGGTTGAGGAACTTGACGCTTGCCGTAATGCGGCCATGCACGCCCAGAACCCGGAGGAGGCGCAAGAGCTGACCGATCGGTTCGTCAAAGCAGGCTCAGCAGTTCTGGACTACTACGCGAGCCTGCGCCCGGCCGTGGCGCGGAGCATTCTGTCCGACGCTGAGGCCCGTGGATACCGCTATGCCGTGCTCGATGCGGCCCACCAATGCAACGCACTGGCCTCATCGACTATCGCCGCCTTGGAAGAGCGCAGAAAGAATTCGGCAGACCTGTTCCAGCGGATTTTCGAATCTAACGCTACCCCCGACCAGCTGAGCCGAGTGGCTTCCAGTGTGGCGAAGGAGCATGTGGCTTGCATGGAGTGGTGGGGAAAGAAGCTGTTGCGCTCGGAACGGATGGTGTCCGTCTGCGAGGCCACCGCCAACTTGCCAAGCACGACGCCCGAGATGCGGAAGCCCGAAGAGGCCGCACTACGCCTGAATACCGGGTTGGTACTTCATGCGAGGTACAAGTGTCTGCAATCGCGGATTGCGCTCGCGCGACTTATGATTGAGTCTCAGGCGAGCACGTTTGAACCAGCCGTGAGGGACGCCCTCATGGGTGACAACGGGGGGGTGCGTCTGCTCGGGACTTTTGTCGAGGATGTTTTTCCGGCATTCCTCTCGACGGAGGAAGCCGTTCTGCACAAGGACGGAGCGGCACTCGACGCAGAGCACTGCACCGTTCTGGAAGGAGTCATGGAACGGCTTTCGGAATTTGCGTTGTCGTTGCACGACGACATCCTTGCCAAGCTAAGCGATAACCGAACAGGTGCCAGCCTCCCATTGGAACTGTTGGGCCAGATCGTGGACGACTCACGGATCACTGCGCACGAGGTCATGCACTTCCTGGCACTGCAGCTGAAAACGTCAGCCATCATTGCACCGCCGGCCGACGCTGGCGCTACGATACCGGCCGACACTGCCGGCAAGGCAGCGGTGGCCAAAGGCACCGCTGCGCGCAGGGAGGGGAAAGGCAACCGCAAGCCGGCTGCTGACGCCGCGAGTTCGGCCGGGCGGCCCGAGCCGCAAGTCGCCGCGGGCGACAGCGACACGGCGCCAGCGGACAAGGTTCTCGTGCGCTCGGATCTAGGTACGAAGAAGCTTGTGAGCGCCAAGGAGGCGCATGCAAGTGCGTCGTCGGCGGCGGCACACTCGGCGGTCTGGCAGGCCCCGGCGTCGACGGAGGCGTTGGCGCCACTGATCAAGCGGTTGGACGAACTTTTGCAGTTCGATCTGGCTGGTCAGCAAAGGACCGTCTCGCAAGCGCGCCAGATGAAGCCCGAGGACGCCGATCACGTAGTGGGCATCGTGGTCGAGCGCCTGCAGACGCAGGCCGCCGAGATGCAGGCCTGTCTGGACGCGCTGGAAGAGCCTCGTCGACGCGCCCTGCTCACGCTTGCGCATGTGCACGAAGTGCACGAGAAAACAGTCCGGCTCAAGATGATGTTGTCCGAGGCGCAGGGACTGGCGAAGGCGGCGAACTCGGAATCAAGTCTTGCCCCTGGGCAAGGCAGCCAATCGTTCGATTCCGTCCTGGAGCGGATGCACTCTGGGCCTCAAGATAGAAGGACGTCCTTCGCTCGCATTGCGCGCGGTGCCGATGATGCCCTTGGCGACAGATCTTCCGGACCCTCCGTTGGCGCACATCGGATCCTGGGCGCTGCGCCACGTGAAGCCACTGCGCGACGGTGCGGTTTTCCCCCAGTGCCGGAGGGTGGAGCGCCAGGTCGAGAAGAAACCTCTTTAGGTTCTGATGACAAACCCTGGCTCGGCAATCAAGGATCCAGAAGCTCGCAACCAGACACCGTGCCACCCCATAGGCAAACGGAGTCCGACCCGGGTGCAGGACCGGGAAGGCGGCGTTTCGTCCATGTAGCCGAACAGAGCTTCAAGCGTGGATACTCGGAAAACCTACTTAATAACGCTTTACATGACATTTCTTTCGCTGGCGACATCACTAAATTCTCATGCGCTGTGGTGGAGTATGACAGGAAGCTGCAGGGTCGAGCGGACCACGCAACATTCCTGCAAAAGGCCGCTTCCGAGTTCAAACGCGAATTTGTCCCAAGATGGGAACAAGATATCCGCGCCCGGAATACATGGGGGTACGCCACCTCATGCAACACGATGAGCCGGGAGGCTGGAGGTCAGGCAGGCGTGGAAGCTTGCAGGGCCATGGCAGCTCAGGTGTCGAGCCTCGGCAATGCGCTAAACGACGTCGAAAGCAAAACGCTTTCCCTATTCGTATTGTCGTTCAGTCGATATCCCCGGGTGGCGGAATGTCGCAATGGAATGATCCGAATCGCCGGGTTTTTTCGTGAGCAACGCGGAGCGCTTTCGGAGCTCAACGCTCAAAGTCTCGCCCTGCTGGTCAACGGCTTCAGCAAGTGGCCGGAACAGGAGAACTCTCGTGAGGCCACAATAGCAGTTGCAGCTGAGATTCGCCGCCGCGCTCCCGGGCTCTCTGATTTTGGTCCGCAGAGCCTGGCTATCGTGGTGAACGGTTTGAGCAAGTGGCCGGAAGAGGCGGAGTGTCGCGGTGCTATAAGGGCAATCGCCAGCGAGGTCCGTCACCGCGCGGGCCGCCGCGATGTCTGGCTCTCTGACTTTGGTCCGCAGAACCTGGCTACCGTGGTGAACGGTTTGAGCAAGTGGCCGGAAGAGGCGGAGTGTCGCGGTGCGATGAGGGCAATCGCCGTCGAGGTCCGTCGCCGCGCGGGTCGCCGCGATGTCTGCCTCGCTGATTTTGATCCACAGGCGTTGGCGAACCTGGTGAACGGCTTCAGCAAGTGGCCGCAGGACTGCCGAGACGCTATAGTTCAAATCGCCGTCGAGGTGCGTTACCGCGCGGGCCGCCGCGATGTCGGGCTCTCTGATTTTGATCCACAGGCGTTGGGGAACTTGGTAAACGGCTTCAGCAAGTGGCCGCAGAACTGCCGAGACGCTATAGTTCAAATCGCCGACGAGGTCCATCACCGCGGCGACCGGCTCTCCAATTTTACTCCCCAGCACTTGTCGAACCTCGTGAACGGCTTCAGCAGGTGGCCCGAGGGGGCGAAGTGCAACGACGCTATACTTGCAATCGCCGACGAGGTTCGTCGCCGCGCTGGCCGAGCGGACCGGCTCTCCAGTTTTACTCCCCAGCACTTGTCGAGCTTGGTGAACGGCTTCAGCAGGTGGCCGGAAAGGACAGACTGCCGCAGCGCTATAGTTGAAATAGCCGACGAGGTCCGTCGCCGCGCCGACCGGCTGTCTGGGTTTGATCCGCAGGGTCTGGCGAACCTGGTGAACGGTTTCAGCAAGTGGCCTGACGAGACGGGCTGTGACGAGGCCACGCTGGCGATCGCCGGTGAGGTCTGTCGCCGCGCCGACCGGCTTTCTGGGTTTGATCCGCAGGGTCTGGCGAACCTGGTGAACGGTTTCAGCAAGTGGCCTGACGAGACGGGCTGTGGCGACGCCATGCTGGCGATCGCCGATGAGGTCCGTCGCCGCGCCGACCGGCTTTCTGGGTTTGATCCGCAGGGTCTGGCGAACCTGGTGAACGGTTTCAGCAAGTGGCCACAAGAGGAGAACTCACGTCACGCCATCGCTGTGATCGCCGGTGAGGTGCTTCGCCGCGCCGACCGGCTCTCCGATTTTACCTCTCAGCACCTAGCGAATCTGGTGAACGGCTTTAGCAAGTGCCCACAAGAGGAGAACTCACGTCAGGCCACCCTTGTAATCGCCCATGAGGTCCTTCGCGCCGACCGGCTGTCTGATTTCACTCCGCAGGGTCTAGCGAACCTGGTGAACGGTTTCAGCAAGTGGCTGCAAGAGCAGGACGCTCGCCAAGCCACAGTCGCGATTGCCAACGAGGTCTCTCGCCGTGACAACCGGCTCTCTGATTTTACTCCGCGGGAACTGGCGATCCTGGTGAACGGCTTTAGCAAGTGGCCGGAAGAGGCGGTGTGCCATGGGGCGATAATCGACATAGTGGGCAAACTCGGCTCGGGAGACCTCCGATTCGGAGCGTTCACCACAACTCAGCTCAGCATGATAGCCAATGCTCTGGGGCGAGGTGTCACGAGGGGAGAGGGCACTGGAGAGATTATAGAGACCGCTCTGCTGAAGAATCGGCTGCACGATCTGGCCCACTACCTTCACTATGCCAGTGATCGCCTGGAGCAGACCCAGGTTCTGAACATCGCCATGATTTTCAAAGCGCTGGCTAAGGCTCAATTGTTTGACGATCTCGGTTTGCTCGCACGCACCGGGTTAGACCGGCTGACGGAACTGCATCGTGGCCCTGATTTTGCCGCTGAGAACGACCTCGAAATCATGGGTACTCTCTGCATCGCTCTGCTGCCGCTGGCGCGCAGCCCGCACCTGCGCTGGCACCGGAGGCGGGCTTTAAACTTGCTGAACGACATTCAACCGATCGTCGAGCACAAGATCGAGGGGCATCTCAAAGCAAGCGATGCCGAGCGAGCCCGAGGGCCGTACTCGAGCCGTGGCCCCGCCTTGTCGATCTATCAAACGCTCAAGGCCCGTGCGGTTTTGGCGGCATTGTTCCGCCGGCCCTATGTCGAAGGCAAGAAGTCCGATTTGCGGGTGAGGCAGGAAGAGCTGCAGCGCAAGACTAAGGAGATTTTGGACAAAACGGGCGGCCTCGTCGAACGCGATCTTTCCAACATGAGCTGGAACCTGATGGCGGAGATCGCGGCGGAGAGTCCGGTGGATGCGCTGGACACGTTCTTGGCGCAGAATGCGGCGACGGTCCAGGCCCAACATCCAGCGTCCGTGTTCGACGTCCATCAAGTGTTGCGAACCATGGCCCACGAGCCCAGACCTCCGCAGGGTGACGCGGGACTGATGCAGTTGTCAGTGGTGGACATGCAGGGCCGGCCAGTGGCCACGGAGCCCGAGACACGCTATTCGATTTTTCATCGCCTGACCTCGGGGGTTTTGCCCGTCGTCGCGGTCCAGCTGCCAGGAAAGCCGAGCGCGTTCATGCTGGCGCGTACGGTCACCGTCGAGGGTGTGCCATACCGCATGGACCTGTTCGGCGGAAGCAAGTTAAAGCCGCCCAAAAAGCCCGTGTCGCAGATCGCCGCCCGCCTTCCAGGTGGGGCGAGGGCAGAGTCTTCCGGGGGAAAGCTGCTGGCGATTCCGTATGCCGAAACGGCGCCGGGCACAGCGTTCGAGCAGCTGTCGCGTGCCTGGGCCCCTTTCAAGGAGGCATACTATTACACTCAGCGCAGGGGTTTTGCCGCGCCGCCGGCAATCAAGGACCTAGGTCCTCGGGACTACGCGCTGGAGGGCGCCTTCAAACTGTCGCTGCTGCCGGACCGTCCTGCCGGCGAGGAGCATCCCTTTAAGCTGGCTGGGCCAGAAGGCCCGATCGCCTTGCGGCCGCATGATGGTTGCGGTTTCATCAAGGCCTCGTTGGCCAACCGTATGCCAGCTGTAAATCGCGCCCGCCGACAGGAAGGTCCTGATCGGGTGCCTGCCTTTGGTGAGGGAAGAAGAATGTCCGTTCCCGCATCGGCGCTGCAACACTATCCCCGAAGCGAGCCGGTGACCGATGAGGCGCGGGAGAAGGCCAAAACCTGGCTCGAGAGCAGACAAGGGCGAGAGTTGACGTCTGAAGAGTTGTTTCGCACCGTGACGGCCGGACACATCGACGGTCCCGGCGCGGTTGCCGTACCGTCCAGCGATGACTGTCTCCATGTGCCGACGCTCAAGAGCGAGACGTTGATGGGGGCGAGCGGCGTGCTGATCGGGCGCTCGCCCTACGACAAGCCCAATCTGCGCCCGTTTGCCGCCGAGCGAGTCAAGTCGGCCGTTAAAGGGGACCCGACCGCTGTGTTCCTCGAAAACTGCACAGCCATCCAATACAGCTTCAATGTCGCTCAGAAGTCGGGGAAGGAACTGGCGGGCGACGATCCGACTTTTTTTGCCAAAGGCATTCTGATGGTTGTGCCGGATAAGATGTGGCCGGCCGGCTACGCCGACCGTGGGCTGGTCATGTCTGCCGAGGACGTCAAATGCCATTCGAGCTGGACCTCGAGCAAGGACCGCGCCAAGCTGGACACGCCGCTCGAGTGCGTCGGCATCCTGCAGGCTACCGAGGTGTTCGCTCCGGGCTCGTTGGTTGCCGTCCCGATCGGTGAACAGAAAAAACTTGACGGGGACTTCGACGGGGACACCGTCGTCATCATCGGCGACCGGCCGCAGCTTTATGAGCATGTGCGCCAGTTCGATCGCAAGGAGCAAGCTCTCGGACTTCCGTCGCTGAAGCCGCCAAAGTCGCATACCCCGGCGCTTGACGGCGACAATTACCAGTTCGGTCGCGCCCGCCAGATCCTCGCCGCCACGCAGGATGTCCTGGAAACCTATAGCTGCCTGCAGCGAAACTTTCTGGCTCAATCCCATGAAGCACAACGCTGGTTTGCCGAGCGTGCTGTCTTTGGCACCTATGAGGGCGTTCACCACGAGCTCAGGCGAGAGATCCGTCAGCTGTTGGGCCAGGAAGAGGTGAGTAGCCAGGATATCCAGAACACGTTTGCGAGAGCGAGGAGCGAGATTGAGGTCGCCAAACATCTGGTTGCTCGCGAAATGGCCGAGTTGCTCGTCGACGACCTAGCGGCATGGGCAGTGAAGCCGAATGAGCAACCCCTGCCCGAAACAATCGAAAGCTCGAACGCCGCAAACCCGAGCCTCAGCGCAAGGCTCTGCAATCTTTTCCCGGATCTGGCGGAGACCTATCCGGCAACGCCTCAGCCACGAGACCGCATCCAGCTTTTACTCGACCACTATCCTCCCCGCATCGATCCCCGCCCGGATGGTTACAATGCGGACGATCTCGTAAAAAGCGCAAACAACTTGCTGAGCCTCGGCATCAAGGTCGGCACTGATGCCTATAAATCCGATACTGGCGCCAACCTCTTTTTCCAGAAAAGCAGTCACCTTCAGCGGCTCCTCTACGAGACGCCGGGCTTGAAGTCCGTGCCCTACGTCAAGGGCGTGGCGGCGACCCTCGCCCACGGAAGGTTTGATGTCGATGCGACCTTGGAGGATCTGAGGGACAACCCCACTCTGGCGGCTTCAATCATGGAGACCTCGATCAAACTCGCTGCGGAGCAGGGCATTTTGCGCAAACCCTCCGGCTTCCGGCCCGCCGCCGACGATGCTGAGATGATCACGCTGACCCGCGAGGAGGCCTCAGAACGCGCCCGAAATGAGGCTGACCGAGCTATAGCCGAAGAGAGGAAAATCACCGCAGCGGCACGCGAGATTGCCGGAATCCTTGCGGAAGCCGGCATCGAAGTGAAGATGCCCCATCTGGAGCGCCGCTTGAAATCGCATGCCTCCATGACAGATCAGCTCACCGGCATGAGCATCCCGCCCGGCAGCGCCCCACAGCTCTTCAGCAACGCCGTACGCCACGTCTTAGAAATTCCTGACAAGGATTTTACACGTGCCTTCAAGAAAGCCATGCTGGCCTTTGAGGAGCGGGACTACACCGAACGCCAGACAACCAACTGGTTCAGAATGCGCAGTCCGACTTTCGTCGGCATCAAGACAGTCCTCACCACGGCGGAAGCTTATCGCTTCGAAGTGGAGTTCCACACGCCAGGCAGCTATCAAGCCAAGCTTGCCAATCACGACACCTATAAAATTCTCGGCAGGCTGCGGCGGCAATCAAGCGAGGATGCTTTGGAGCAAGCTAAGGCCGAGAAACTGGTGCAGCGGACGAGAGAGGTCTGCACACACATTGCGATCCCCGACGGCGCCCTGGGCATACACCACTGGGGAGCCGAAGGAGATGCGGCATTTGGATTGCGAGCTTTCGAACAGTCAAGAATGCCCGAGATCGCCAGGTCAACGGAGGCAAGCGAGATTATCGCGGCCCTCGGCGTGCGGCCGATCGTGCTTGTCGGCATGCCGAGCGCCGGAAAATCCACCATTGGCCCGGCCATCGCCGAGCGACTGCGGCTGCCCTTCATCGATACCGACCAAAAGATCCAAAAAGAGGCCGGTAAAATGATACCGCAGATTTTCGATACCCATGGCGAGGAGTGGTTCAGGGAGCTCGAAGCGAGGGTAATCGCGCGTGTGCTCAAGGAAGGGCCCGCGGTGATCGCGACTGGTGGCGGCTCGATCATGCATGAGCCGACCCGGCGTCTCGTCGGGGAGAAAGCCGTCTCGATCTGGCTCAACACCGACTTCGACGTGATCCAACATCGCCTTAGGAAAGGTATCAACCGGCCGCTGCTGCAAGGCCCCGACCGGGATCAGACAATCAGCCGACTGATGCGCGAGCGCACGCCGCTTTATGCACAAGCCGATATCACGTTCGTGCCGCCCCGCAAACAAGACAAAAAGAATGCGGATCCCTGCGTGAAGGCGCTGCACGCCTATCTTCGCGGCGAGGCGGCCGCCACTCAGCCAGCCTCCAATACCAACGAGCTTGTTGGCTGACTCACTTGAGATTCCCAAAGCGGAAAAGGTCTAATTCGCTGCCCTGATAGGTGGTGGTTTGAGCGAGCTCCGGCTTATCCGCAGCAGGTTATGCCAACCAACCTCGCGCTCGGGTACCTCGAGCGCATCCTATGTGCTCGACGAGATCGTCCAGCTGCCCGCAAGGCCAAGGCTGCCAAGCGCCCGCCGACCCGGTTGCTGAAGAAGCGGGGCTGCGGGCCCAGGCGCATGACCACGACAAATTGCGGGCGCGGCAAAGACCCAGATGCCGCAAGTCGAGCATCGCTGGCACAAGGGGCTGACGATCGCGTTGAGCATTCGCATGTGCCGCTGCGAAAACGGGAACGAATCGTGCAGGGCTTCCGAACCACCGGTTTGCAACGGTTCGTGTCGCACTTCCCAGCCTCGCGAATCGAAGCATATCGCGGCCATCGCCACTGCGCGCAAGCCGAGAGGGCGGGAGCTGCATACACAGCAGCGACTTCCCCATGGCGGACTCGGCCCGGCAAGACGAAGGTTGTGGAAAAGGCGGCATTCTGAGCCGATAGGGCTATTCTACAACATCCGTCTGCATCGGCTTGCCTGGCGGGATGTAGTGCCATTCGATCCCGTGATCCTTCATGCAAGGATGGCGTTCGAGGTGAATTCGGTGCGTGGTCGGAGACGATGATGCCTGGCTTGCCGCGCTGGGCGATCAGTTCCGTCAGCTCGCGAGCAACCCGATGGCCGGAATCGAGGTGTCCGGGATCGCGGCATTCGCGCGTCACGTCGTCGACGATGTTGAGCAAAGCGTTGCTGCCGGCATTGTCAGCAGTGTTAGCATCCGCTCGTTCCACTTCTGCGGCCCAAAGGCGTCATTGAGCACCTTCTTCGCCGGCGCCCAATGAGCTGCAAGTATGACATGCGCCGAGCGAATCTCCTCTGAACCAATCCGAACGCCGCATACACCGCCCTCTTGAAGAATCAACGAGGTGACGGCCGCGCCCCGATCGACAACTCCGCCGCGCACGCGAATGCTTTGGGCGACCGGATTAGCCATGACCTCCGTCATTCTGCCCGAGAATGCAGCAAGACCAGAACTTGCGCGTGCACTGTTCGCCGCTGGGCACGTCGAGGTTATGGTCAGGGCTCTCCAAAAGAGGCTCAATGTTGACTAGCGCGAACTGGGTTCGGGAGCACAAAAGGCCCAACTGGCCTCGCTGGCGGGCTCCTGCACGCGGTTGTGATGAGCATTGAGGAAGCCGTGTGATGTAGTTCACAAGCGGCAGGTATCACCAGGGATAGCGTGCGCGCCTCAACTGGAGGGAATCGCCATGCAATTTAATTGGACAACCTCTCGAATGCTCGCTCTGACGGCCGTTGTTTTGGTGGCGGCTGGCACCACTATGGCAATCGGTACTCCTCGCGCACTCTTTGAGCCGACTTTGGGACAAGATTGGCAATGCAGCCGAACCATGCTGCTCGTGACCACTTGTTCACACAGCGCAAAACCAGGGTGAGCCGGCCGCTCCCTGTGCCGTTCCTGATCGGAACGGTATCGCCAATGTGCGGAAGCGAACAGAACAGCCGTTTGACCTGTGAGTAAGCTCGCGCTCGCTTGGCCTTCTAAGGTTCAAGCGCCTCCAGCGGCCCCGGCCTCCGCGACCCCAAAAGCCCCATGGCCAGGGCCGTCTTTAAGGCTACCGATGGCCCATGCCGCCGATGGACCCTTCGACATTCAAATGGAAATTTCCGAACCTCGGCGCCGAGCCGGCCACAGACGCCTCAAACGAACCGCGGCTCGATGTCCGACAGCCGCATGTCGTCGGGCCAGCGATCGACCGGAAGCGCCACGCTATGGCTGCACCAGTCCTCTACGGCCGCCTTAAGAAAGCTCTGCAAGCCGTAGGAAGTTTGCGAACAGTACGTCCCCTTGTGGGGTGAGTATCGACTCCGGATGGAACTGCACGCCATATGTTGGTTGATCGCGATGGGCGAGGGCCATGAGTTCTCCATCATCCGAGAGCGCTGTCACCGTGAGGTGACGGGCAGATGACGCATCCAATTCGACGATAAGCGAATGGTAGCGCCCCACACAAAGTGGAGACGGTAGTTCTTTGAAAAGCCCGCCGCCTTCATGTGTGACATACGAGGACCGACCGTGCATAGGACGACGTGCGCGCGTTACGCGTGCGCCGAATACGGTCCCAATACACTGGTGTCCGAGACAAATCCCGAGAATTGGCACCTGACCCGAAAGTTCACGAACGACGGCTGTCGATATTCCAGCCTCAATTGGAGTGCAAGGACCGGGGGAGATGACAACCGCGCGGGGCCTGAGGTCAGCAAGTTCGCCCACATCCATCGCGTCGTTCCGGACGACACGTGTTGCTGCACCAAGCTTGCGAAAATATCGCGCAATGTTGAAGACAAAAGAGTCGTAGTTGTCGATAATGACAATCAAGATGCACCGGCGTCTTCAGCAATGAATGCGCGAAAAATGCGCTCTGCTTTTGCAAGGCTCTCCTCATATTCGGCGGCCGGATCGGACATTGCCGTTATCCCGGCACCTGCATGGAAGACGGCCTGGCCGTCGTCGATCGTTACGGTGCGAATGGCAATATTTACATCCATAAGTCCATTGAATCCTATGTAGCCTATGGCCCCGCAATACACCTCTCGCGACACACGTTCGATATCCAGGATAATTTCCATCGAGCGTACCTTGGGAGCTCCGGTAACTGAGCCGCCGGGAAAGCAGGCCCTAAGTAGGCCCACGGCATCCTCTCCCTGTGCTAGCTCACCCGTAACGATGGACACGAGATGGTGCACCGAGGCATAGGACTCGAGATTGCACAAGGACAGGACGTGGACTGATTCAGGCCTGCAAACGCGCGAGAGATCATTGCGCAGGAGGTCGACGATCATGGTGTTCTCGGCGCGGTCTTTTTCCGAACCTAGCAGCGTCTCAGCGCGACGCCGGTCTTCCTCGCAATCAGCAGAACGCGCCACCGTCCCCTTGATAGGTCGCGTTTCGACCTGTCGCCCGTGAAGCTTTAGGAAACGCTCGGGCGAGCTCGATGCAATGGTGAGCTTGCCATACCGAAGAAGGGCGGCAAAGGGAGCCGGATTCATTTTCCGCAGCTGACAATAGAAGGCTATCGGATCGAACGAGTTCGCCAGGCGGGCGCTGAAGCGCTGCGCAATGTTGACCTGGAAGGCGTCACCCGACAGAATGAGATCAATCACGCGCTGTACCGCCGCGATGTATCCCTGGCGACTGAAGTTTGAATGCCATGAGCCGGCCTCGCCTGGTGTAAAATCAGGAGGAGGGGCTGAGACTGTAAGCAGCCCAACAAATTCTTCGGCTCTTTGGCGAGCTCTCTCACGCCGGCGAGCTGGATCCTGCTCCGGCCACCCGGTAGAAAGGATCCAGCATCTATTATGGCGGTGATCGAAGCTTATCACGACGTCGTAAAGATGTAGGAGTGCCTGAGGCAAGCGATGCCCCCCGATGGTCGGCACCGGCAATCGCTCCAGCGTCCTGTTCAGCTCGTATCCAAAAAAGCCGGCGGCGCCGCCCTGGAATGCCGGGAGATCGGCGCGATGTATTTGCGGATAGTTGGCTAGCAGAGCGCGAAGTGCCGCCCACGGATCGCCCACAATGGACTCTCCGTTGCAAATACCTCTCCCGTCCGCGATTATGTAAGTGCTGAAGGGATCGCACGTCACATACGAGTACTGCCCGAGCACCGCGTGTCTCGATGCGCTATCCAGGAACGTGAGGTGCCTCCGATGCGAGAGGCGTCGCATGGCTGTGACGGGCTCAATCCACTGCAGTTCCAATACGTGCATTAGTCTGTCGCTCAGCGATACATGGTCGATTGTAATCCCGTCCGGCGAAGGCGAGCCTCATGGGCACCCAAAAACCCCTACGTGCCTGCCAGGTTAATTACGCTTGCGGGTAGGGCCTGCCAAATGGCTCCGCATCTGTTGACATGCTGTAATCGGCCGCGAGACGTAGCTCTCGGAGCGGCCTGACCTGCCGGATCGATTCCTGGTAAAGCTCGTGCGCTTTATAGGCTTCGAGTTCGACTTCGTTGTCGAATTCACCGTAGACGATCACGTCAATTTCGTTGCCAAGCCGGTCACTCTTACGGTTGCGAGCGACCTCAAGCCGGCGTGCGTGCGGGATTTTGGCGAGAACGGAAAGGCCGTCGACTATTTTGTCGACATGCGCCTTATCTTTTGCGGTGAAGAATACGATGTGTCGAATCATAGATGACCGTCGGTAATCGCGAACATTGCGGTTTGACCTCGCACAAAGCGACAGAAGCCTCATCGCAAAGTCTGCAAGGCTCGCGCAGCCGCTCAGATGCCACTGCACGGCAGGCTCCCTGCACGATCGCGCTGGCCGGTGTTTAGCTCGAGTCTTCCTCCGCTATTACGCAAGGTAGACAGTCTCTGAGACGAATTTCTGCATCGAAGTAAGGAACCGCCTGATCATCAGTCGCTAGGACAACTTTCAGTGGATGTCCGACGGTCATTAGCTTCGCGCGGATCTCGTGCATGAAACGGTCTCACTTGCAGGATCGCCGCATAAGAACTGCAGCAAAATGCGTTCTTTCGTTGAATACAGGCTGGTCATAAAACAGAAGGGGGAAGGCCGCCGCCAGCCCCCGAAGCGTTGACATCGACACGTGACTTCAAGGTTGAATCCGCTCTTTGGCTGATCATCGCAGAGAGATCGATCGTGAAACTCTTTCATCGCGGAACGTGGCGATAGTCTCAGCCATACATGGCGCCTGGGAGGAGCTTATCGTCTCGGCCGGACGGCAAGCGCACCGGCGCCTCAGGTCAGCGACGCCTCTAAGCGGCTCGCCTGACAAGTCTGTACGCTCGGGTTATCCACACGCCATCGAATTAGCGGCGGCAGACGCGCGTCTGCATAGCTTTCACGATCTGCTGCGCTGGAAAGCACTCCCATGCTTGCATTTGACGAAGGCGAGGGCGGTCACTCCGAGCTCGTTTGAAGAATTTCATCGCGGAATTACGCCCAGACGCAATTTTCGGCCGACAGGCAGGTGTTCATCGAACCAACCGATCGCGATATGCCGCTACAACAGAGGGTGAGCGCGAGGCCTGTTTCGGGAGCTGGAAAATGCCGAGTATCCTGGAGAAGGGATTGGAGCAGGGCATGGTACGCAATTTCTATCAGCTCCGTATGGGGAAGTATGCCGGAGCGTTGATTCAGCGCAGCAGGTGTGAGCGGCAACAGATCCTCTGGCTACAGTTGAACTTGATGAGGCTCGGAAACGAACTTGCTCCGGTAGAGTATTGCCTCCGTGGCAAAGCCAGCCAGTCCGACACGCACGAGATGCGGTTAAGACAATGCCGCACGCAAATTGCGTCAGAATGATCCCATCGGCGCGTCCTGACGCCCAGCGTGACGCAAGGCGCTTCCAAATGACAATTTCAATCTGGGGAGTTCTTGCTTGATGGTCGCGCGACCATTGGATTCTTTATGCACGCGCCTGCTACTTTGGAGACGTATGTTTCCGTTTCACGGTTGACAGTTTTCATTCGTCCGCCATAGAAAAAGGGTGGTCCCGCGGGCTCAATGGCTTCGGTCGCAAGAATCGGATTACCGTTCGGCTAGCATATTCGGTGACGCGGGGACTTCGTGAGGGCGATGGCTTCAAAATCGTAGGCGACACAGGTGAGATCAAATCAGTATCGCTTCGAGCTGCGAAATCGACCTGAGGCCATCTGACGGAACGGATCGAAAATGAGCCACGCTTCGGAAGTGTCAGTTGAGCGGATCACGATTCCAATCCTGCAGCGATGGAAGCAGGAGCGGCGGCGTGTCGCCATGACCACCGCCTACGATGCGGTTACGGCAGGCATCGCTGACCCCATCGTCGACATCATTCTTGTCGGCGACAGTGTTGGCAATGTCTGCCTCGGTTTCGACAACACGTTGCCAGTCAGCATGGCGATGATGAACCATCATCTCGAAGCTGTTGCGCGCACAAGGCCCCGTGCCCTGCTCGTGGCCGATATGCCGTTTCTTAGCTTTCACCTCAGTCCGGAGGAGACGATACGCAACGCCGGAGGATTCCTGCAGCGAGGCGCAGATGCAGTGAAACTCGAGGGCGGAGCCAAGCGCGTGGAAATCGTGCGTGCCCTGGTCGATTGCGAAATTCCCGTCATGGGCCATCTCGGCCTCACCCCGCAGAGCGTCAATATCATGGGGGGATTCAAGGTGCAGGGCCGAAAAGCCGATGACGCTTTGCGGCTCCTTGATGACGCTCACCGTCTGCAGGAGGCCGGATGCTTCGCGTTGGTGCTTGAAGGCATTCCGGCCGAGCTAGCCCAGCGAGCGACCGAATCGCTGTCGATACCAACTATTGGAATCGGCGCGGGTCCCGGGTGCTCGGGCCAAGTGCTCGTATTCCATGACGTGCTGGGGCTGACCGAAGGTCATCGGCCCAAATTTGTTCGCGCCTATGCAGATGGTTTTCAGCTGTTGCAGGACGCGCTGTCGCGCTGGGCTACCGATGTCCGCAGTGGAGCGTTCCCGGCGCCGCAAGAGTCCTATCGGCTTCCTGAAAGCCTGGGTAACATCATCGCAAACTGGGCTCCTCCCAACCCAACCTGATGTAAGGTGCTACGATGCAGACGATTACGACGGTCGCTGAGCTTCGTAGTGAGCTCGCGAAGGCTTGCAGCGCGGGCAAACGCGTCGGGCTCGTGCCGACAATGGGCTATTTGCACGATGGCCATCTGGCCCTGGTTAAGGCGAGCCGAGCGCAATGCGACGTCACCGTCGTTAGCATCTTCGTCAATCCGACTCAGTTCGGACCAAACGAGGATCTCAGCAGCTATCCTCGCGATTTCCTGCGCGATGAAAAACTGTGCCGCGATGCCGGTGTTGCGATTGTCTTCGCGCCGGGTGCACAGGAAGTCTACCCGGCTCAATTCGAGACCTTCGTCGAACCGGGCGAATTGGCTAAGCCACTATGCGGGGCTTTCAGGCGTGGGCATTTTCGCGGCGTCGCAACCGTCGTATGCAAGCTGTTCAACATGGTGCATCCGGACGTCGTGTTTTTCGGGCAAAAGGATTTTCAGCAATGCGCGGTCGTGCGTCGCATGGCAACTGATCTCAATCTTCCCATCGAGATCGTCACCGTGCCAACCGTTCGGGAACCGGACGGGCTCGCGATGAGCAGTCGCAATCGGTATCTCAGCGAGGAAGAACGTCGACGAGCCGTTGCCATCAGTCGTGGGCTGTTCGCCGCGGCGGATGAGTTCCGCTCAGGAGTGCGCGAGGTGGACAAGCTGATTGCGATCGCCGAGCGGCATCTTGAGACAGTTGATCGGCTGCAATACCTTGAACTTGTCGATGGTGATACGCTCAAGCGCGCCGCGAGTCCGCTGCGGCTTCCGGCGGCGCTCTGTGCCGCAGCCTACGTCGGTTCGACCCGGCTGATCGACAACGTACTGCTCGCGTTGCCAACTCTGTAGCGCAATTCAGAACCAAATCGATAAACTGTTTTCTTTTTATCCGTTTCGCCCGCGTCGTCGGTGCCTGGGAGTTCCGACGCAGCCGCCCCTCGCGCTTCGCCGCGGCAAGATTTGTCGGCGGGGTAGGGCGAAGTGGTCGAAACTAATGCGCACGTAGCCCGCGTCGACAAGGGCTTCCGCAATCAATTCCGACTGAAAATGACGCACGACTTCTGGGGCAGGGCGTATTCGCCGATCTTGCACTGCTGCTTCTTGAAGTAGGGAATAGGCGCGTAACCGAACACCGGACAGGCGATCCGGACGGAGTTCGATGCATTTGGCGACCGTGTCTAGCACTACAGTCGCAATTTTCGGGGTGGTTCTGACTCTATGGGCGACCATGATTCGGCATTTGATGATTGGTGGAGCGCCGGCCGAAGATACGCGACGCCGTGGGCTTCTTTGTTGGAGTCGTCAATGGCGAGCCGTGAGTCTACCAGGCACATAAGCTGCGTGCCTTCCATGATCAAAGTGTTTATGTCGGCGTCTACACCGCGCTGTCGGTTGCCACAACGTTTTGGCAGGCTACGCAAGCCCAGAGTAACCGGGTTGCAAACCCATCGCCTCGCATTGAGACCGATTGCGATCGGCAGATGGAATTTCATCTTGTTGTCAGCTTTGCGACTGAGCCATATTGATTTGTCGCGGATATGACTACGGGAGGCGAGGCCGCGTTGAAGGGCGCCACGGCGCAGTCTCGGCGCGCACTCGGGTGGTTCGTGCTCCTTCAGTGCGCGACCGCGCTCATCAATCAGCAAGTAACAAGCTTGTTGAGAGCCCCCAACGCTCCATGCCTAGCCGGCACAGTTGCCCGATCGTATCGAGTTCGGATCGAGACGTCACGTGCGTTTTCGCGGTGGCATCGTATTTGCTATCAAAGATGTCGTCGCGGATCGAACTAGAAGAGTGACGATCGACGCGATCCGATATCACGCGCTGAACGTCCGGCATGGCGGATTGCGCCAACAAACGATGTCCTCTCGACCGCCGAACCTGCGCACTCTCTGTCGCTCGGGAGTCCGCCGCTGGTACAGCGCCCGCGGGTCGTCTATCAATAAGGTCCCTGTCATGGCGTCTGCTGGTCAACCATCCTCTCGGTTAGCAACGTGTCTTGCATTCTTCGTTCCCGGGGTCGGCTTCGGGGTCTGGGCCCCGCTCGTACCATTTGCAAAAGACCGGCTGGCGGTCGATGACGGCGTGCTTGGCCTACTACTGCTCTGCCTGGGTGCTGGATCCATCATCGCGATGCTTCTGACCGGTGTTTTGAGCGCCCGCTACGGCGTCAGGCTGATCATTCTTGTGGGTGGGCTTAGTCTCGCGATCGTCCTGCCGTGCCTCACGATAGCTAGCAAGTTGGCGCTCGGCGTCGCGCTATTCGCCTTAGGCGCCTCGATAGGCTCGATTAGCGTGGCCGCGAACATTCATGCGATCGAGGTGGAGCGCACGGCGGAGTGCCCGCTGATGTCCAGCTTCCACGCTCAATTCAGCATCGGGGGACTTGTGGGGTCTGCAGCCATGACCGCTTTTCTCTCGCTGCAGATTGATGCATTTGTTTCGACTGTGGTCTGCTCGGGATTGATAGTGATAGCGATCATGCTGGCGTGGCCGCGATTGGTGCCAACGGCGCAGGCGGACCAGGGACCGTCGTTCGTTCTGCCGCGTTCCATCGTGCTCCTTCTAGCCGCGATTGCGGCGATCGCCTTCCTTATCGAAGGCGCGATGCTCGATTGGGCTGCGTTGTTGGTCGTCGGCGCTGGTCTTGCTCCAAAGACGCAGAGCGGCTTAGCGTATGTACTGTTCTCCATAGCCATGACGGTGGGACGCCTTGCTGGCGACGCCGTCGTCGAACGCGCGGGGGACCGCGCGACACTTATGTTCGGAAGTCTACTGGCCTTGGCCGGTTTCGGAGCTCTGCTGGCCGCACCGGTAGCCGTCATCGCCATGGCCGGCTTGCTGCTCATTGGTCTTGGCCTATCGAATGTCGCCCCGATTCTGTTCCGGCGCGCCGGCACGCAGGAGGCGATGCCCGTTGGTCCGGCGATTGCCGCGATCATGACGGTTGGCTATGCCGGAATTCTCATTGGACCGGCTGGTATGGGGTTACTGGCCAAGTACGTGGGACTGCCGGCCGCATTTGGGGTCCTAGCCGGGCTCATGTGCCTCGTCGTGCTCTTGGCGCCCATCGTGACGGCGAACACACGGTGAATGCGTTTGAAAGGTGACAGAGCGGCACCTGGTGCGCAAGAGAAGCTTCGATCGCGGCTTGTCTCTGATCGAGCAGACGGCAATGAGTTGGCTAGCTGATATCTGCCTGGCGCCGATGATCGGCTACTTTTTGCTGGTCCCAAAGCGGTGCGCTTCTCCGGAAGTGATTCAGGCCCGGCGATTGGTGGTCCGCGCTCTTCCAGAGATCTGCCTTCATGCCTACGATGGGTCGCTTGCTGCGCTTGCTGTTCGCCCAATCATTGCTTCATCCCAGGCTTCTATACCTGAGTGAATGCGCGCTTTCGGCTGTTCGCAAGCTCGAGTTTTCAACCCGATTGCGCAAAGCGGATGTTCGCCGAGCAGACGTTGATGCCTAAGGGACTTGGAAACACCGGTGTCTGGTATCTCGCAGCCCATGGACAGGTTTGTGCGGTGGCCTCGGACGGCAGACTTTCGCCCGCTGGAAACCGCAGCAGTTCAAGGCGTAAGGTCGGCGGCAGCGGCGCAGAGCTTAGCGCCAGGATCAGAGCGCATGGCTGCTGTGGCTCAATTCGCTCGACATCTCTCCTGATTTGGTGTCTTCGACTTGGCCGAGACACCTTATCTCCCTCAGATTGGCGCATCAAACGGCGAAATCACTTCGGACCGGCCTGATGGTGAACATTGGTGCCTTGTTACTAAGCACCTCGCGGATCCAGTCGAATTGTCGGTTTCGCTCGGCTGAGGCTTGACCTTTTCCGCAGCGGTCCGTTTGCCTTCGCTCCTTGCTCCACCGCCTGCCCAAACACATGAATGCCAGCGGATCTGGGCATTACATGAAGTCACCATCCTCTTCGGAATCTGCTGCAACCTCAGTATCACTGTCGACCTTGGAGAGATAAAGCTGAGATTTAGTTGCGCGCTGCCATTCACCAAGGCTGTTTTTTGTCCACTGGGCGGACTGAGTGGGGTCAAGTACCATGTCGTCCTCATCCACTTCAACGAAGCCCATTGTCTTTGCGCGGGCCTTCGCTTCTGCATTAGCAGGACGCCAGTTCACCAATGGTCGTTCGCCGTCTTGCCGAAGTTGATGTTCGAGCAGAATATCGCCGGCGTTTGCGACAAGCGGATGAGCAACCTGAAAATCCACAATTGAGGTGACTTCACTTCGTCCAGGGAACTGTTCTCGCCACTTATCGCTTTCGAACTCAGTCATGTTGAATCCGGCCTCCGTTCTTTGGAGGCCGACGCTCACATTTCCTAATTGGTAGCTGTAATATCGGGCGTCTTCTGAATCTCTTCTGATACCGTATTCCTTAGCGACCTCTGCTGTGCGCTTAGCTCTTGCGGATACAAATTCCGAGTACTCGTGTGGATTGTTGGCGATGCGGTTGATTGCGTCGCCATGAAAGGTCCTCACTTCAGTCCTGAACGTAGCTCTGTCGATCTCGACCACAGGAGGTTTCCGAACGAGGGAATAACTCGGTTGCGAAGGTGAGCTGCCAGCAGACTCCTGCAATCGCGTTCTAGCGAACGCATCGGCGAAGCCCTGGCTTTCGGCACCCGCTTCCTCAGCGTTGGCTGCCCGATGATATCTTTCTTCGGCCGGAATATCGGGCCAATTGTTAACTCGACCGTACATGACGACTGCACCTGGATCATACATCTTGCATTGTTTCAGGTCGTTAGACCTTACCCGCTTGATAGACAGCTTAGCTGTCCGTGAGCTGACGCCAGCGCATAAAGGAAAAATCCCGCCACGCCTTTGGGCAGCTCGACCGCGTATCGTCGAGGCGTTGCGCGATGCAGGCTTCCACGTTATCCACCCAGAACGAGGCGCGGAGGTGCCGGACTGGTGCAAGCGGCGCGTGGCAAGGGGAACACGATGCGGGACACTCGGACCCGCCGAGGCGTCGAGCGCGCCGCGAGGAAAGCGACTTCCACCGCCCGAGCGTCTCGTGCGCTGGATGGCTTGCTCGACCTGGTGGCACTCCCAGTCCGAGGCAGCGAACTGCACGCAGTGTCGACCGGATATTCGGGTGGGCGCGTGGCGCGCAACGCGATCGCGAGAGTGACTCCGGATGACGTCACCTGCTACGTGGCACTGCCGTTCGACGAGCGCCTGATCGGCGGTTGGCGCAGGAAGGGGCGCGCCGCGCCCGAACTCATGGAAGCTCCGCCTTCCGAAGCCGAGTCGGAAAGACAGGCAGCCCGAGCTGAGCCATCGACTACATGCCCGCGGCTCGTCTTCCGGTCTCGAGCCAGCTCTGCTGGGATTATTGGCGGACGACGGTCTGGCCGCCGGCGAAGTGGTAGATTGCCTGAGCGCAAACGCAGCTCTTGTGCTCGCCGAAGCGCTCTCGCGGAAGCCGCGCATGCTCGTGGCGATCGCCTTCGCGACCAAGATGGCTCGGACGATTTGGGCATGGCCAATCGGAAGGTGGATTATCGGGAACCCAGCGCAGGCAGTGACGGCATCATGACGAATGCGGCACGAAAGAGCCTGATGTTGGTGAAGGGTGCGAGCAGGAGACGACCCTAATGGGCGGAACGATCGAACAGATCTGGATCAGGAAAACCAGTTAGAGCCGAAAGCGCCGAGGTGCTCGGAGATGAGAATTGGACTTGATCCGCGGATCACCATACCGGCCAGCGGCTTCTGAGAGCCTGACTCAAAAAGCGCGTGGACGCTATCAAGATCTGGCTAAACGGCGAATTAGGAGCCTTAGATGGGCGGCGAGCAGCCAAGCGAGCTCGGTAGCGGCAGAGCCTTCGAAGTCTTTGGACAGGCGCCGGCATCTTCCGAACCATGCAAAGGTGCGCTCGACGACCCAGCGCCTGGGCAGGAGCTGGAAACCTTTGACGCCGTGCGGTCGCTCGAGGATCTCGATTGTCCAGGGCCCGCAGTCTGAGAGTGCGTTGACGAGCTGTTTGCCGCGATAGATTCGGTCGGCAAAGACATGCTGAAGCCTCGGAAAGCG
>NZ_JADPKA010000016.1 GCF_023073715.1 Bradyrhizobium sp. 164 | reverse complement strand
TTACAAGTTCAGGGTGTTCACGTCAGGGCAGAAGCGGCGGGTGACGCCACAGATCACGCGCGAGCTGCGAAGGCGGTCCGCCGTCGAACCGGTCATCGGGCATCTCAAATCCGAGCATCGAATGGGCCGCAATTATCTCTGGCATCGCGAGGGCGACGCCAGCAACGCCGTCCTCGCCGCCGTCGGCTACAACTTCCGCGGCCTGATCTGCTGGCTCAGGCTCTCGTTGTGGCAAATCCTGGCCATCCTCTTCGCCCGACCGGAATCAATCCAGCCTGAATTCAGGGTTCTTCACGGACGACGACTTATGCGTGGCGTAATTGTCCATGACGAGATGGACCTCGAGTTCGCGCGGCACAGCGGCCTCGATCTCGTCGTGGAACTGACGGAATTTGGCAGCACGGCGACCTCGCTAGCACTTCGCCGTTGGCTCGTGCTGTCGCAATGTCGAGAGCGGCGAACAGCGATGTGGTGCCATATCTTCTTTAGTCATCCTTCCTTCGGGCCGGCTGGCCGGGACGCATCGGCAGCATGGTGGCTGCGGTCCAGCGCCCGGATTGGGACTTCTCATCCACGCATAGAACGACACCGAGCTCCGGCGGCCGGACGTAAAGGCCCACAGCGTCGCTCACTTTGGCCATGAAGTTTGGATCGTGGAGAGCTTGAAGGTCTCCGTCCGGTGCGGCTGGAGCCCGAAGCCCGGCCAGATGTGTTGCACGGTCGACACCGACAGGCCGCTGGCCTTCGCCATGCCGCGGGAATTCCGATGGATGGCGTTCTCAGGGCAACTCTCCAATGTCCTCACGATCGCGGCTTCGATGCGGGCATCCTCAATCGTACGCGGCGCCCGAAGCGTGGCTCGTCCACGCGCCGCTCCACAAAACGCCGCCGCCTACCCTCGACTCGTCAAGGCCCAGCTTGGCCGCCACTTCCTTGTTCTGACCGCCTTCCGCGCAGGTCAGCACGATTCGCGCTCGCAGCGCCAGCACCAGAACCGTCTTCCGCCGCTCGTCAGCGACTTGTTCGGCACGAACTTCATCGCTCAATGTCAGGGAGGCAAGTTGCCGGAGCGCCATCACATTCTCCGTCCCTGCTACATCCTCCATCTTGGCACAGCGACGCAAATCTAATGCAAATCTACGATTGGGGACTTGTGGCTCGGGACACCGGCCGCGGCGCATTTTTGAACCAAAGGTGATGTTGCTCTCTCTGAATGCGCACTACAGCACACCAACCGTGGGTGCCTGTCTGTTGCTGCCCGATGCAAGATCAGCAGACGGTTGCGCAGCGGCGAGGCAGACGCGCTCCGCACAACTGGGACCAGCATCGGCAAGGCCTCGGTTCCCCAAGAGCCACGTGCCTACAGTGCCGGCAGTGACCGCTCATATATGGTGGCCTCGAGAGGCAATCTGAGAACCGGAGAATTGATGTTTCTCGACTGGCTGGCCGACACGCTGGGTGTTCACTTATGCTGAAGGCTCGGTTCAGCCACCCAGAGGAGCGACAACACCGAAGGACTCGCCTAAGGTCGCAAGCCGGCGAGCCAGTTCCAAGAAGAAATAGCACTGCTGCGTAAGAGCGACTTTATGACCACCCGGATCGGTAGTGGCACTGCGAGCTCTAGAAGGCGAAATCACGAAAATCGACTGCTGCGATGCAGCGGCGCAGCGTTGATGTTTTCGACTTTAGGCTCCAAAGGAACCCGCCCGATCAACTCGGGCGGGCTTTAGAGCGAGTTTCACTCGCCGTTCTTGCGCGGCCGCGACCAGAGCAGGGTGTACCCCTCGCCGCCTTCGTCATCGAACAGGTTCGCGTAGATCGGTGCGTTGAAGGAGGGATCGTCGAGCTTGAGCGAGAGGTAGTCGCGGCCCTCCTCGGAGCGCTTCGACCAGGCTGCCCCGATCTCCGCCCGGCCCACGTAGATGCGGTGGCTGGGCGCGTTGTCGCTGGAGCGGTTGGTTTCGGCGACGATGCGGACGCCCTTGGTCTGAAGGCTCAGGGTGACGATCTCGCCGTGAAACTCGTTACCGACTTTCTTGAACGAACCGATATTAGCCATGTTACTTCTCCTGTTTGTGTTTCGAGCCCGCGACCACCGCGGCCTCGATGGCGATCTGAAGCCGAAGACGATCGGCGACGCACCCGCTTGAAGGGCCGGAGCGCAGCGGAGGACGCCGTTGTGGCGACTTTCTTGTCTCGCGAGGAATGGGCGAAGCCCAGGGGAAGAAAGTCGCATCAACGGCGTTGCGGCTCAGACGATCGAGGCGCAGCCGGTCTTGGGCGAGATCAAGCCATCAAAGAGGCCACGTGCGTCGCGTGCTGAACCGCAATAAGGAGAAGACGTGGCATATCTCGGTTCCTCTGAACAAGAGCGGCGAACGATCCGGCGTAGAAAGAGAAACAATCTGCTGCAAAGGGCGCTGTCCTCTTCGAAGGAATGATCAAGGGGCACGCCGCACCGCTGCAGCTACGTGGGTTGGGCCGAAATGGACGCGGATTGGTCAAGGCACTCCGAGAAGGACTGGCTCCCTGCTCGCGTCCCGATGATCCCTCATTCAACGTACCGATCTACGCGAACCTGTTCGATGATGAAGGCGCAAGGGTCATCCCTTGCGGAGAGTGGCGGTAAGAACTGGCTGGAACCGCTCCACCGCCCGACCTGACTCGGGTGGGCGGGTCTTCGCCAAAACTCTCAAGCGCGTCCATGCCGCGCCGCCGATGCAAACCGCACGCAGGCAAGCGAAGGCCTCGCGCCAAGCTAGCGAAGGCACCCCGATCTGCGACAGGGCGAACATCACATGATAGCCAGCGATAGCCGCAGGGACGGCGAATGCGGCTGCGATCGTGATGCGCAACGTCCGGATCCGACTGAGGGCGATGGCGACCTGACCAGCGGCAAGCGTCAGCGCGCCGGAAGCAATTCCGATGAGCAGTGCACCGAAAACGCCCGCGCCATCACGAAATGCCGACATCCAGACACTGAGTGCGACGAAAAAACGACAAGGCATAGACCGCCAGCGCAAAGATCAGCCAGCAGAACAAGCCGATGCCGAATGTGTTGAGGACAAGTCCAAGGGCAAGCATGGCGGTGGCTCTAGTGCATAGATGTACTGGTCGCGCCTCCCACCACCACCGCGGCGCGGCTTCGGACCTGATATCGAAACGAGGCGGAGTTGCGGCGTGCAACTCCACCCTGCCATCTTAGATGCGAGCAAGACGGCGCTCACGCGCCGCCGAACTTCCAGACGGGAATGCCGAGCCGCTTCGCCTTGTCGGCGAGATTGTCCTGGATTCCAGTGCCGGGGAAGTACATGACGCCGATCGGCAGGAGCCCGAGCATGGCGTCGTTGCGCTTGAACGGTGCCGCCTTGGCGTGCCTGGTCCAGTCGGGCTTGAAGGCGATTTGCGGTACCTTGCGATTGATCGCCCATTTGGAGGCGATGAGTTCGGCGCCTCTCGGGGAGCCGCCATGGAGCAGGACCATGTCGGGATGCTTCCCGTGAACCTTGTCGAGGCGATCCCAGATGAGGTGGTGGTCGTTGAAGTCGAGCCCGCCGGTGAGTGCGATCTTGGGTCCTGGCGGCACCAGGACCTCGGTCTCGGCGCGGCGTTTCGCTGCGATGAAGTCGCGGGAGTCGATCATTGCCGCGGTTAGCGTGCGGTGGTTGACCAGTGACCCCGACCGCGGACGCCAGGACGAACCGGTGTGGACTTCAAAGCGTTCGATGGCCTGGTCGCGGAAGAGTTCCAGGCAGTTGCGGCGCTCGATCAGCGTGATGCCTTCAGCCGTGAGGCGCTCGAGTTCGACCGATCGTACTTCGGAGCCGTTCTGCTCGCGCTGGCTCTTGTGCTGCGCCTGCTCGTTGTCGTCGAGCTGGCGTTCGATGCGATCGACGGCACGATGGAACAAGTTGACGGTCGACCAGAGCAGATCGTCAAGGTCCGGCTCGAGCCGCGTGTCGTTCAGGGTCGCAACCAGGGCGTCGAAGATGTCGGCCACGGCCCCGGAGATCATCTTGCCTTCGGGAAGCGGTCTCGGGTCAGGCTGGTCGTCGAAGGGACGGTAGCCGAAGAGCTGTAGTTTGGTGAGGACGTGGTCGGTCGGAGAAGAGGCGTGCGGCGGTTCGACGTCGTCATGGTCGGTCATGGAAGGAGGTCCTTTGCCGGGTTTGGCCGCGCCCTTCGCGGCCTTCGTGGCGATCACTCAGACGGCGGGCGGAACAGGCCAGAACCCGAAGGGCCGAAGCGGCAGCGGAGGATGGCGAAGGCCGGCTATTTTGCTTCGCGATGCAAAGCGCGCTGACTAGACATATGACGTGCGTTTCAATCGCCGGCGCGGCGGAAAATAGCCGGACGCAGCCATTGCCGGCCCGGGCCGCTTGCCGTCCGATCGCCCTCCAGAAGGCGCAAGGTCGCGTCCCCTTCCGGTATTGGCCTCGCCCATGACCGACCTGTCACGGTCGATCGAACCGTCGTGACCTATTCCGCGGGCACCGTCGACGAATGCAGGAAGCGGACGACATCCTCAGGTACGAGCTGAATCCGCAAGGCCGCTCGGAGACCGTCAAGACCGAAGACGTGCAGATCTTCGTTGAAATCGCCCAGCCGTGGTGACAACGCGATCGCTTCAATGCCGGCGTCTGCTGCGCGCTGGGTCAGAAGCGCGAGCACCGTATCACCGGCGGCATCGGCATCGCGAGCGATATAGAGCCGACGCAAGCCAGACGGCAGCAACATGGCCGCGAGGTGGTTGGCCGAAAGCGCAGCGGCCATCGGCATTGTCGGCAACACGTAGCGCAGCGACAGCATGGTCTCGATGCCCTCTCCGGCGGCGAGTATATCGTCCACCACGCCGAAACGAACGGCATTGCCGAGGAGGTCGCCCATCGCGCGTCGTGGCGTATCGATCGGAGCCTTGCCCAGCCGAACGCGATCAAAGCCGACCGGGTCGAGCCAAGTACGGTGTACCCCGGTGATCCTGCCATCAAAGTCAGTGACAGAAGCGATCATCGCCGGCCAAGTCTCGGTCGGCTGGTGCTCGTCCGGCCGATAGTAGCAGCGTGGGTGGAAACGCAGACTGCCGCCATCATGGACGTCGGCTATTCCGCGCCCCTGCAAATAAGTCTCGACCACGGTCCCCTCGATCGGGCTGGATATTGCAAAGAGCCGACGGGCGGCCTCTTGCGATCCGGCCGGTGCTGCCGGACCGACGGGCTTTGAGGCGAGTTCCGGTTCAGCGCGAGGCAATTTCAGGAAGCGTCTTGCTTCCTCGGCGGTCTCGCGGAAGTCACGCAATCCCAGGCTTTCGCGGATGACGTCGAGGAGATCGCCATGCTCGCCGGTCGCGGCGTCTGTCCATTTGCCGGCAGGCCCCTTCGTCGATTCCTGGAGCCGCACGAACAACGAGCGGCCCGGGGTATTGCGGACGTCGCCGACCAGCCAGTACCGCCCCGCCCGCTTGCCATGGGAGAGATAGTGTCGGCACACCGCCTCGGCCTCGCGCGCGAGGCGGCGTGCCAGGTCGGAGGCATCACGCGGCATCAGGCGGCCTCACGCTCACTGACGCGCGCGACCGGATACTGCTCAAGCACTTTCACCAGGATCTCGACGCCGCTCGCATCGGTGGGCACGAACATGCGCAGCTTCCAGGAGATGATCTCTCCGAAGAGGCCGTAGGCGCGCAGCCGATCGCGCATCGTGTCGTTGAAGCCAGACAGTTCGATGCGGTATGCGCCCATCACCCGCGCACGGCGAGGCTGCAGCCCCTCGGCTAGCTCGAGGACAGTCCGTCCTTTCATCAACACGGCCAAGGCAGCGTCGGGCGTCAGCGAAAGCGCGTCAGCCGCGAGGACGTTCGCGACCCAGGTCGCGGAGACCTTGCGGCCGATGACGCGCTCGCCCGCATCGGTCTGGAGCCGATAGACCCGCGTCGACTCGTTCGGCAGCCGCTTCCAGATGGGGAGTAGCAAGCCCGCCACGACGTGAATCATGCTTTCGGTGAACTGAGGAACCTCCGCGAGCTCCGCCAGCCAGGCTGCGGCAAAACGCTCACGATCCGCTTCGACCCAATGGCTTTCCGCCATCATTTTGAGGGAGACGCTGTGCTGCTCCATGGGGCGGATCAGGCGCACGCGCCGCTCGATCTCGCCGTCGTCGAGCATAAAGCTTGGGGCTGGAACCTGCACCGCGGCCCGCCCCGAGCGCTCATTGATCAGCAGGACGGCGCGAGGATCCGAAAGACGAGCAAGGGCATCATCCAGGCTCACAGGATGATTGCGCTGGCGCTGGGTAATCGTGAGCAGCCGGATCTCGGCGCTAGTGCCGGGATGGACATAGATCGTCCGTCGGTCTGTGACCACAAAACTCTCTGCGCGGAGCGTTTCCAGCCCGACGTCGTAGGTGCCGGATGCAGCTGCACCCTCGATCCGGACGGTCAACAGCTGCTCGAAGACGGTGAATAGGATGTTCTGAAGCTCGATCGTGAGCGCCAGCAACCTGTTCAGGAACGTCGTGATCGGCGGCAGGTCATCCCTGATCCCAGTGGTTTCCGTGAGCTTCAGGCCGGTCGCATCCTCGAATCTCTCGAGCGAGCACCCCTGGACCTTGCCGCGCGCCAGCAGCGTGTAGAGTTGGCGCAACGCGTCACGGCCGTACTGGCTTTCGAGATTGTCCTCGGGCCGGAACAGGCCCTGCCCTCCGGTCTGGCGTTGGCCGCGCGTGATGGCTCCCAACGTGTCGAGCCGGCGCGCAATGGTACTGAGGAAGCGCTTTTCCGCCTTCACATCGGTCGCGATCGGGCGAAACAGCGGCGGCTGCGCCTGGTTGGTCCGGTTGGTGCGGCCGACCCCCTGGATCGCGGCGTCCGCCTTCCAGCCGGGCTCGAGCAAATAGTGGACCCGCAGGCGGCGATTCCGCGCCGACAATTCTGCATGGTAGCTCCTGGCCGTGCCACCCGCGTCGGAGAACACGAGGATCCGCTTGACGTCGTCCATAAACGCCGCGGTCTCGGCGAGCTTCGCCGAACCGGCCCGGTTTTCGACGACCAGCCGCTCGCCCTTGCGAACGATGCGGCGTGGGCGGCCGGTGACTTCGGCGACCACGTCGGTGCCGAAGCGCTGGATCACCTGATCCAGCGCACCCGGGACCGGCGGCAACGAGGCGAGCTTTTCGATGAGACGGTCCCGGCGAGCGAGAGCTTCCCGGCTCTCAACCGGCTGACCGTCACGATAGACAGGCCGGGAGCAGAGGTTGCCGTCCTGGTCGGTGAAGAGCTCGTAAAGCTGGACCGGAAAGGAATGGGCGAGATAATCGAGGACATACTCGCGCGGGGTGATATCGACCTGGACGTCGCCGCACTTTTCGGTCGGAATCTCGGCGAGCCGGCGCTCCATCAACGCCTCGCCGGTCGAGACGATCTGGATGACGGCGGCATGGCCGGCCTCGAGATCGCTTTCGATCGAGCGGAGCAGCAACGGCGTCTTCATCGAGGTCAGGAGGTGACTAACGAAACGCTGCCTGGCGCTCTCGAAGGCCGATCGCGCGGCCGATTTGGCCTGGCGGTTCAACGTGCCGGTCTCGCCGGTGATGTTCGCGGCCCGCATGGCCGCATCGAGATTGTTATGGATGATGCTGAACGCGCCGGCATAGGCGTCGTAGATGCGAACCTGCTCCGGCGTGAGCTGGTGCTCGATGAGTTCGTACGCGACGCCCTCGTAAGATAGCGAGCGGGCCGCGTAGAGACCGAGCGCCTTAAGGTCGCGCGCCAGCACTTCCATGGCCGCAACGCCACCCTCCTCGGTCGCCTCGACGAACTCGGCGCGGGTGGCGAACGGGAAGTCGGTGCCGCCGCACAATCCCAACCGCTGAGCATATGCGAGATTGTGGACCGTCGTGGCGCCGGTTGCCGACACATAGACCACGCGGGCATTCGACAACGCATGCTGGAGCCTCAGGCCGGCACGCCCCTGCTGAGAGGCTGCCCCCGGGCGATTGCAAGCAATCGCCTCGAGGTCGCCGCGCTCGCCCTTCTGGCCTGCCGCGTTCTGCATCGCGTGGCTCTCGTCGAAGACGATCACTCCGTCGAAATCGGAGCCCAACCATTCGACGATCTGCCGAACGCGCGACAGCTTTTCACCGCGCTCGTCGGTTCGCAGCGTAGCGTAGGTGGTAAATAGGACGCCTTCCGAAAGCCGGATCGTTGTGCCCTGCCGGAACCGAGACAGCGGCGTCACGAGCAATCGCTCCATGCCGAGCGCGGACCAGTCGCGCTGTGCATCCTCGATCAGCTTGTCCGACTTGCTGATCCAGACTGCGCGGCGCCGGCCCTTGAGCCAGTTGTCGAGCAGGATGCCAGCGACCTGCCGCCCCTTACCCGCACCGGTGCCGTCACCCAAAAACCAGCCGCGGCGAAAGCGGACGGCATTTTCTGCGTCGTCGCGCGCGGCCGCGACAACGTCAAAGGTTGCATCGACCGTCCAGGAGCCCGCGAGGAATTCGGAATGGGCCTCGCCGGCGTAAATGACGCTCTCAAGCTGGGCGTCCGACAGGATACCATCCGCGACGAGATTGGCCGGCAGATGTGGTCGGTAAGACGGCTTCGGCGGCGCGATCGAGGCCATCGCGGCGGATTGCACGAGCTTGGTCGGGTGTGCATGCGCGCCCGGAATACGGATCGATTGCAATGCGTATTCCTCATAAAGCGCATCGGTAAGCCTGGCGCCTTCCGGCGGCAACCACCCGACCGTCTCGTACGAAAGTTCGACGCCTTCTTGCGCGGCGCCGCTGGAAGTAGAGGGAGGACATGGTGCAGAGGCGCCGAGGGACCGTGACGTCACGGGGCGTCTAGCGACCCTGATCACGACTGGGGCGGCAACAGCTAGCCTCGGAGGCAAATGTTGGGTCACCCAGTCGAGCAAGGTAGCGACATCGGCCGCCATGCCGAGCGAGGCAGGAAAGACATTCGGGTCCGCCGCGGGCTGCTTGTCGATCACAAGCAGCCTTGTATCGATCTGAGTTCCGTCCTTCGCGTAGACAGCGCCATCGATGGCGGCAGAGAACACAACTCGCGCGCGTCCCTGAAGGCGAACGAAGGCATCTCGCCACGCCGGATTGTCCGGCCCGAAGCTTGCACCGGTGATGGCGACCAGACGCCCACCGTCGCAAAGGCGCGCCAAGGCCGAAGCGATGTGCCGGAGCGCCGCGTCCGCCATTCGCCGATCGACATTCGCCAGCGCCGAGAACGGCGGATTCATCAAGACGACGCTAGGTACGAAATCGGCTTCGAGGTGATCATCGATCTGGGCGGCGTCGAACCGGGTGACCTCAAGGCCGGCGAACAGGTGATCCAGCAACTCCGCACGGGGTTCGGACAACTCGTTCAATACCAATGCGCCGCCGGCGAGCTCGGCAAAGATGGCGAGCAAGCCGGTCCCCGCAGACGGCTCCAAAACCCAGTCGGAAGGCGTGACGCAGGCCGCGGTACATGCAGCCAGCCTCAGTGGGATCGGCGTCGAGAATTGTTGAAGCGCCTGGCTGTCCTCGGAACGCCGCGTGTGCGTCGGCAGGAGACTGGCTACTCTCGCCAGCATCGGCAACATCGCCGCCGTCGAACCAGCCTTGGTCCCCATCGCCGGACCGAACTTGCGAAGAAATAGAACGGTGGCCGCCTCGCAGGTGTCATAGGCGGTCTTCCAATTCCAGCTACCTGCCGCATCCGAGGCGCCGAAGGCAGCCTCCATGGCGCCACGCAGGACGGCGGCATCGATGCGCCGGCCGCGTTCGAGATCGGTCAAGAGCTGTCGCGCAGCCCTGACTGCAGCGGCGGTGATAGTGGCAGCGGCACGCATCGGGAGCGGCGCGGCGGCAGCGCCGCTTGCGAGAGAGTCGGTCATGGGATTTCTTTCGGAGAGCAGGAACGGGTCGAATCGCCCGGCGCTCTCCTCAAGACCACGGCGATTCAAACTCATCCCGGCCCCACTCTCCCTCTCAGCCTCGGTCATAAGAATGGGGACCGACGCTGTGCATCGGTCCCCGAGCAAGCGCAGGCCAGCCGGAGCCAGCCCTTATGCTGTCACTCAGCCGCGTCGAGCTGTTGCGGATGCTCGTCGCTGCCGTTCTCCGGATCCTCCTCGCCAGCGAGGAATTCTGGCAGCGGGCCCGCTTCACCTTCCGGCTCCGCCGAAGACGGGCTGGAACCGTCGAGGCGCAGCGGCTCCGGCAACCAGCCCGAGCCATCCAGGAGACGCTCGGCCTCTTTGGCCATGTCGGCCTTCTTCAGATGGTCGATCAGTTGCGCCGACGACTCGCCCTTGGCTTCCCGCAACGCCTCCAGAATGCGAGGCTTAGTGACGGGGCCGATGTAGTTGTTGACTTCCAGCCAGCCTGCACCATGTCAACTCCGGCAGCGCGCGCTAGCACGTTGGCCTGGTCGAGACGCGTGCGGACGCCGTGGGCTGAGACGCGACCCTGATTGTAACGATTGGCCGGCTCATAGACGGCGTTGACCGCAAAGGACGCGCAGTGGGCGAACAGCGACGCCTGTGCACTACCATCGAGAGCCGTCAGCGCATCCCAGAGATCGTTCTCGCTCTTCGGCAACCGTGCGTTCCAGCCCTCATGCCGCACCTCGACAGACTTAGCCGAGACGCTTTCCCTCAAGCCCGGAGCTTGAGCAGGAAAGGTTGGCGTGCGCAGCCAAATCTCAAGGCAGCTCCCGGACGAAGCAAACCTGTAAAAGGCCGTCAGCACGAAGTTGTGCAGCACTGCCTGGAACGCGATCGCAGGATTTTCGGCCAGCGCATCCCGCAATGCCAGCGTACGGTGTGCCGTCAGTTCAATGATGAGCCGATCTGGCAACGGGCTTGCCGGGTCTTCATCATCCTCCTCGGCTTCGGGCACGACACACGGAACGACCCGCGTCTTCGCCATGCGCTTCTGCTTGACGAGAAGTTCCAGTGCGCGATAACGCCGACCGCCCGCTGGCACCTCGAACATGCCGGTTTCGTTACCCTCCATCGAGTACAGCCCGGACATTCAGGCTCTGCAAGAGAGTGCGCCTCGCAATGCTTTCCGCGAGCTGCTCGATCGAAACGCCCGCTTTCACGCGCCGCACGTTCGACTGGCTGAGCACCAGCTTGTTGAACGGAATGTCGCGCGAGGGCGACAGCGTGATCTTTTGGACAGCCTTGGTCATGTGGATTCTCCACGGGCGGCCGGGAGCCTCTCTCTCGGCCTCCAACCCGTCGCGAAAACCGCATCTCCCCTCTCACTCTCGTTTCCGAAGTGACTGGCAAGATCTTTACGCTGCCTCCTGCTCCGCTCTCTCGGTCGTCATGTCGACAACAACTTCCGGCAAGAATCCAAGGAGATAGTTCGCAACCTTGCTGGCTTGTGAAGCAGCTCGCACAATCGCGCGATTGTCTTCTCGCAGCACTTCAAGCCAGGAGCCAATATAGTCGGCGTGCCGCACCGTCGGCACGATACCGAGCGAAGCGCAACTGAACGCAGACGAGATCTCCGCAACCAGTTCCTCAAACGCGTACTTCCTGGTCCCGTAGCCGCCTGACAAGTCGCGGTTGAGACGTGACGGATGGCCGCTGGCATGCGCCAGCTCATGCAGGGCCGTTCGATGCCAATTGATCGGCTCGAAATAGGCTTGCGGTGGCGGCACCTGCACATAATCTTCTGCCGGCACATAGAAGGCGCGATTGCCGCCGATCCGGAAGTCGATGCTAGTCGCCTTGATAAGCTTTTCGACCCGGGGCTCGATCAGGCCTGGCGGCGGAGGCGGTGCCGTCGTTGTGATCTCGGAAGGCAAGCCCTCGCATTGATCACTGTTGAACACCGTGAAACGCTTGAGGAATGCAATGGCCTGCGCTTCCTCACCGCTCTCGCTCGCGCGCCGCTTTTCGTCAGCCGGCACAAAACGATTGGCGTAGACGACGGTCGTGCCGCGCTCGCACTTGCGGACGTGACCGCCGAGCAACAGCGCCTGGCGAAATGTAAGCCAGCTCTGACCTGTGAATGCGTGTTCGGTGGCGGCCCCCCAGAGGATCAAAATATTGATGCCGCTGTATTGGCGACCGGTCGCGGCGCTTTTCGGCAAGGCCAATTGCGCCTTCGCCGCCGCGGAGCCCCATGGCTGCACCCACGGCACTCCGCCGGCTTCCAGCTCGGCGATGATCTTGTTGGTGATTTCGTCATAAAGGCTCGCCCGGTCCTCACCGGTGCACGCCCGAGGATAATATCTGGACATCGCGGATCTCCGCGACGGGCGGTGCGAGCCTCTCTCGCAGCCTGTAACCCGTCACGGCAAATCCGCGCGACACTCTTACTCTCAGCCTCTCCGCGAGAGAGTGCGAAATCTACGAGGCGGCCCGCCTTCCGTCCATTTCGTCATAGGGCTTTGGCCTTGACCGCCCAGGGCCGCAGGCCCTGATCAGGCGTGCGCCAACGGCGCATCACCTCAGCGGAAAATGGCACCCGGAGAGCGTGAGCATAGCGACCCGAAGGGGCACGCTGGTCCGAGTGCAGCGACGAGACCGGTTAATAGCGGCACCCGGGAACGGGGCAGTGATAGCGATCGTCGAAGGCGAGCCCCTTTCCCGAGTGCCCCCGGCGAGGAGCTCCGAAGCTCTTGGCGCGAGGGATCGAAGCCGGGCGCCGAGACGCAAAGCGGCTCGGTTTCACGAGAGCCCGATGCGGCGAAAGCCGCACGCGCGCAAGCGGAAGAACTCCGCTCAGACTCGAACCGGCGATCTAGATTTCCTCGCGAGCATGCGTCTGCGCGTCGTAGATCCTGATCTGAAGCAACGGAAAACGCTTCTTTAGTTCTTCGCCAGCCGCCTTGGCGCCGTCTCTGGTTGTAAATTCGGCTTTGAACCGGCCGTCCACTTCAATCGCGTAACCAGAGGTCGGCAATTCACGGGTTGCTGCAACCATTTCATTCCCATTGTGCAGTGAGGTGATTGGGAATCATGGGTAGCGTGAGTCGCCCAAACCGCGCCAGAGCCACCTGCCCAACCTGTGATGATAGGCCAATACACGTTGTGGATCGGCATCTCTCCGGAACCGCATCAAGGATGGGCATTTGTGTCATCCGAGCAGGTGGCCGGCTTTCCACTTGCCCGAATGCATGCACGATAGAGCCACGGCTCGACGTAGCTGCCCTTCCAGAGTCCCTGGCCGGTACGCTCAGCCTCGCGCTGAGCTTTGTGATATCTTCTCTTCGAATATTGAGGCCAATCCAACGCAAGACCGCTCCGTACAAGCCATTCAGCGAGATCCCTGCCTGCGACCGAGCAGGTCGCAACCGTGCGGCCATACGGGTCGAGGCTGACAGGAACACAATTGACGGGACGGCTGGCAATGAAGGCATCAAGGTCGTTCGCCGCCTGTGCACCGCAACGATATTGTAAGCTGTCTTCGCCGCGGCACAGCTGACTGCTCTCCGGTGCATCAATGCCCCAAAGCCGGATGCGCACCCCATGCATTTCGAGCGTGTCACCGTCGATCACGCTCGCCTGTCCAACAAAATCGTCGGCCAGCGCCACACCCGACAGAATGGTGAGAATCAAAGCGACAGAGGTTCGACGCATTCCAATGACCTTGTAGCTATATCAAATCTCGCGGATTGGATTTGGCCAGTTCTCGAGTGGTTTCTGCGTCGGCAGGTTCTCGCCTTAGATGGTAGGCTGGTCAACCGGCCGAAGAGGAAAGTTGTGTCCCAATGCGCCGCTTGGGATGAGGCAAAGGCGCTGCAGCACCCTTTGCCGGACGAGGCGCGACAAGGAAGACAAGCTTACAGCCTATGCACAGGGCGGCGGAACACGTGGAAAAGCACCTGCCCCGACGATTTGGAATCCCTGCTCTGTGTTAGCAGCCGGAACGGATTGAGGGCCGCAAGGATTCGCCCCTCGCGCAGGAGCGATTTTGATGCTGATGACCAAGGAGAGGCGAACGGCGACCCGCACGGTACGCGGGCGGGCGGTAGCCGTGCTGGAGGAGGCAGGCGCGATCCGCGAGTGTGAGTACCACGGCTGGATGCAGGACCGCGCCGATCCACACGATCCAGTTCGGCGGCTACTGGGTCCAGATCTACTTGGCCAACGAGGCGGCGAAGGTCTTCACGCGCCGCGGCCATGACTGGACCCACCGCTTCAAGAAGGTCGCCCATCACGCGTGGCGGATCAGCGCGAGCTCAGCCGTCATCGACGGCGAGATCGTCGTCCCCGCCGCCGACGGCACCACGGATTTCTCGGTGCTGCAGAACGAGCTCAAGGGCAAGTCAACGAGCATTGTGCTGGTGGTCTTTGATCTGCTCTACCTGAATGGCCGCGATCTCCGAAAGCTGCCGCTGATCCAGAGGAAAGCCGAGCTCAAGAAAATCGTCGATGGTACCGACGTCCAGTTCAACGAAAGCTTCGAGATCGAGGGACGCGAGATGTTCGCGCATGCCTGAAAACTCGGTCTGGAAGGCGTCGTCTCGAAGGTGCGAGACGCTCCCTATCCGAAGGGGCGTACAGGCGATTGGGTGAAGAAAACCTGCATCCAGCGCGAGACACTGACGATCGCTGACTCGACGAGGGAAAATGGGACGGCATCGATGTCGATCGCCGCAACGGCGACGATCTGGTCTATGCGGGCAAGGTCGACCACGGATTTGACAAGACGTCCGCCGCTGACCTCCAGAAGAAACTGATGCCGCTGATCCGGAAGACGCAACCGTACACGAAGCGGATCGCACATAAGGGCATCTGGGTCGAACCAAAGCTGCTCGCCGAGACCGAGTATCGCGCGAAGTCGGCCGAGGGAAAGGTCCGGCACCCGTTCTACCGGGGCCTGCGGGAGGACCTGTGATGGATGCATTCGATCGCCTGGCAGTGGGCCAACAATCCCTTGGAAAGCCAACTGCACGATACCGGCCGAGCTACATCGGGCCGTCATGGAGCTCGCTCCTGAGAAGCGACGGGACCGCGCCGCCGTGAACCAAGCCGCAGTAGGCGTACTAGGGTACTCACAGATCTGGGTCGATGTCCGGTCCGCCTCGACCCCGACCGCCTTTGTTCAACCGCATCAAATGCCGCGATGGGACAACAGAGGACGCGCTACAATAACGACGAGGTCGCCAACTGAGACGGTCTTACTTCATGTCGAAATTTCCCGGGGGGCGCCTCTTTAGGCGCCAATAGCCCACCAATGCGCCCCACTCAAATACGCTGATTAGGATGCCGACCAGTGCAGTCCCAATCCCGCACATTATCAAAATCATTTGGAGCATCGAATCACCGCGTGCCGTGTCGATGTTCCTGAGAGTACCAAAGTGAACAGTCGTTCCGAAGGCTTATTTGGGTGGCTGCAATTCGGGCGACGTCAGCCAGTCGCTTAGATGCGCGCCGGTCTCGGCGATCCTGGCTCGCTTAAGTAAACTCTCACGTTCCGTACCAGCCGGTAACTGGCTCGCCCGTTCTTTAAGCTTATTGGCCTGTTCGGCCATTCGTTCTTCAAGCGAGCGGGTCTGCTTCACTCTGCGGCGCTCTCCCATGGGGCGCTCCCTAGTGTTGAATACGATTTCCAAACCGCGAAAGGTAAGTTCGGTTCCGGTCGGGTCGTTGAAGATCTGTCGGATCAGGCCGGCCGCCTGAGAACGACGCCGGGCTTTACCATGGTCGCGGCGACGACGTCCCGATCGTGGCTCTCCCTTGCCGCGCCCTGATGGAAGAGATTGCTATCTGCGCCCCGCGCTTCCAGAGCCGCTTTCATGCAGGGAGCGGCGATCGCCTGACCGACGAAGCCCAGCGAGGTCTGATAGGTCTTCAGTTTTCTGGCCATCGGTCCGATCCGCCCTCCGCGATCGATCGTGCTCACGCCACGACGCCTGCGGAACACGACGCGGCCTCGAAGCGTTCCCTAATCCTTGAAGGACGTCCATGCATTTCGCAACGCGCTCCGAAGGATTGACCTCGAATGAGCCCGACGTCGCCCTTGCCCAAGCGTTTGCAGCCGATGCTCGCCACCGACGCGCCGTTCAACGACCCCGGCTGGGTTTTCGAGGACAAGTATGACGGCTTCCGGATGATCGCAGAAATCCGGCGGGGCAAGGTTGCACTCTACAGCCGCAACGGCAAGATCATCAGCCGCAGCTATATCGAGGTCGCTAAAGCGCTGGAGGGCGTGAAGGGCGACGCCGTGATCGACGGTGAGCTCGTCGCGATCGGAAAGGACGGCGTCTCACATTTCCAGCTGCTTCAAAACGCGCGGCGCCATGAAGCGAAGCTCCTGTATTGCGCCTTCGACCTCATGTTCGAGAACGCAGTGGACTTGCGCAGGCAGCCTCTCCTCGAGCGCAAGAAGCGGCTGAAGGCGATTCTGCCGCGCGACAGGCTGATCGCCTTCAGCACTCACCGCAAAGGAGACGGCACGAAATTCTTCGTCGATGCCGAGCGGAAGGGTTTGGAAGGCCTCATGGCGAAGCGCGCAGACAGCGCGTATACATCAGGAAGCCGAACGGCGGATTGGCTGAAGATCAAGACGGCAAAGCGTCAGGAAGTGGTGATCGCCGGCTTCACGGCACCCAGGCGCACCAGGCCATTCTTCGGCGCCCTGGTCCTCGCCGTGCGGGAAGACGACGCATGGCGCTATATCGGACATGTCGGCACCGGCTTCAGCCACAAAATCCTGGAAGACCTGCATGGCAAGCTCGTGAAGCTGACGGCCCCTAAATCGCCGTTCCCTGCCAAAGTGAAGGACGAGGCCGCCACGACCTGGGTCAGGCCCTCGCTCGTTGCCGAGGTCAAGTTCGCGGAGTGGACGAGCAAGGGCGAACTGCGCCAGCCCGTCTACATCGGGCTCCGGTCCGACAAGCGGGCGAAGGAAGTCGTGCGCGAGCGAGAACGTCCGCGCAAATAACGCTTCCCTTCGAATGTGACCGGCAAACGGAACGAATTAACGCATTCGCCTCCTCCGCTGTGAATTCCCAGCGCGGTGGTGCGCTCAGTCGCCTCCAGCCGCGCTAATGCCTTTCGTCGGGCACCATTAATCCTTGGGATGAAGGTACATCTTTGCTTCCTGTCGCACGAACCTCACCCCCCGAATCCCCGGCGCAAGAAAGCCCTACCTGATGTACAGGAGATTGTAAGGGCGGCGCAAATCAGTCTAAAAGTTGTGATCACTTGGCATGGGGAGGCAACGTGGTAACCAGACAGCTTCGACTAACGAAATTCCGAGAACTCCGTCTAAGCGACCCATTCTTTGACAGTCTTAAGAGAGGCTACGTCGATTTCGCGGATTGGTTTGCCAAAAAAGCGGACGCGGACGTTTATGTAGTTGAGGACGACGCTTCCGTCCTGAGCGGCATGATTTACCTCAAATCCGAAGAGGGCGCAGTGTCTGACGTCACCCCGCCCTTACCGAAGCTCAAATGGCTGAAAGTAGGCACCCTGAAGATAGAGGGACGGGGTACTAAATTGGGCGAGCGGGTGCTCAAAAAAATCTTCGATACCGCCATCGACGAGAATATGGACGGCATCTACGTGACCATCTTCGATGTGCACGAAGACCTTATCCGTTTGTTTGAACGCTATGGTTTTAAGAAGGTTGGGACGAAGACAACAGATAGCGGCGAGGAACTGGTATACGCTAGACGCCTCGATCAATTCTCGGGCGGCATGATCAGTGATTATCCATTCGTGCACACTGCTGGAAAGAAGGCTTGGCTGCTCGCGGTATACCCCGAATTCCACACGCAGCTCTTGCCAGACTCAATCCTGAATAACGAGCCTCGCGACATCGTTCGGGACGTCTCCCACACGAACACTATCCATAAGGTTTATATCGGCAAGATACCGCTGACCCGCATGTCTCCGGGCGATGCGGTAGTGATCTATCGGACAACGGATCATAAAGGGCCAGCATACTACCGTTCTGTTGCATCATCCATTTGCATCATAGAAGAAGTTCGTCGTAAGAGAGACTTCGCGAATATCGAGGCATTTTTGGACTACACGGCTCCCCACAGCGTTTTCACTGAGGACGAACTGCGAGAGCAGTACGAGGAAAGCGACCGCTTGTATGTTGCGCGCATGACATACAATGTCGCTTTTAATAGGCGCATCACTCGTGGCCGGTTAATGGAAGAGGCGCATGTCACAGAACATCCTCGATGGGATCTTCGTGAACTTACACCGACGCAATTTCGCGCAATTGTGGAGATGGGAGACGTAAATGCGCGTATTGTTATCGATTAAGCCTACTCACGTTGAGAACATCCTCTCTGGCGCGAAAACGTTTGAATTTAGGCGAAAGATATTCTCGCGGCGGGACATCAAGACGGTGCTCATTTACTGCACGCGCCCTGTCGGCCGGCTGGTAGGCGAATTTGACATTGCGGAGATCTTGGAGGGCCATCCGGAGCAGCTGTGGCTCAAAACTAGGTCAGGCTCGGGTATTTCAAAGGAATACTATGATGGCTATTTCTGCGGGCGCACACAGGCCTATGCCCTCAAGATTGGCGCTGTCAGGCCTTTTGCAGAGCACATAAACCCTACTCAACTCGTAGAAAACTTCACCCCACCTCAGTCATTCATGTATGTCGGCCATCGAGGAGCGTCCCTTCTTTGAACCAGCTGAGTGGTAAAATCGGGGTTGTGCTTGTTTTTGGTATCTCTGGGGTAGGTAAGTCGACCGCTTGCGCTTCCTACGTCTCGCGACATCCGTCGGTTTTGCACACGAGCGCCGGAAAGTTATTGCAGGCCGCGAAAAACATTGACAGCGCGCTTCTCCGAACAGATGTTGCAGGCAACATACTGCAAAATCAGCATCTTATCGGAGAGGCACTCAAACGCTATCGGTTGGGCCGCGAAACATCAGACATATTGATTGACGCACATAGCGTCATCGACAACGATCATGAGCTGATCAAAATTCCCGTTGATGTCGTTCGCTTCATGGAACCCAAGGGCCTAGTTCTTCTAGAGGCCCCGCCAGAACTGATAATAGAAAGACGAAAAAACGACCGTCGCTTTCGGCCCTCTCGGACGGCCGAAGAACTCAAAATTCAGATGGAAGTCGCCCGTACGGTTTGCGAAAGTTACGCAAACGAACTGGGCGTACCTCTAGAGATTGGAACGACGTCGCACGGCGGCGATCTAGAAGCGCTTATCGAGCGCATCGTAGCCCGAAGACGGATCGATTAGCGCACCTAAGTAGCGCTGCGGAGTGACATGCTCGTTGTACACAATTTCTGAGGTATTCGGCACGTATAGCCCTTGCTGGACCGATGTCAGGTTGAATCCATAGAAATCAAAAATGCGTTCAAATGCCGGTAACCGATTCTCACTGACCGTCAGATGTGGCTTGTCGTCATCCAGCCAGCGAAGCACTGCATCGAACAAGCGAACGCCAATACCGCGCCCATAATGGCTAGGCGCAATCCGAACAGTGCAGATCTTGTTCTCTTCGGGCTCTCGTTTTCCGATAGCCAATCCAACCAACTGCCCGTGTCTCTCGACACGAAGCAATATTCGGCTTTCGTTTCGAAGGCCGGGAACGACCTTTGTACGAAACCAACTCTCAATCCCCGGATAATCGTACGAAAGTGGGATCAGGAAGGCCAACGCCTCGCTTTCCTGCCTAGTCAGGGGCGCTTCCATGGAGCTGCCGTTCAGAAGGACAGTTGCACTCGTCATTGTCATTTTCCAAACGAAGAAGTCAGCGATGAGAGCCCGCTCTTAAGGATAGCTGTCAGCGAAGGCTCAATCGCCGACGCTGTAAGGTTACCCAAGACGCCAAACGCAAAGGCAATCGCCAAGTAATTCTTCAAAATTTGGCGTCCTGTGCGCCGCGTCTGCATCTTCACAAACGCCGAGAAATCTTTGATCCCGACCGGGTCTATCTCCCGCCAGTGGTAAACCATCATACCATCCGGAATTCCACTTGGGACATAATCATTCCAAAAATTGTGCTCCAACAGGCGGCTTTTATGAAGAAGCCGGCTACTGAGCGTCACGTCGGCAAGCACAGGAACGGCAGTCAAAAATGCGACCCTGGTAATGGTCACCGGCGGCCTATCGGTGGCGTCAGCAAGCATAAGATTCTCTACTCGATTCGGCAACGTACGCGCCTCGTTGAGCCTCAAGTCGACGTATTCGACCTCATCGAACCCACTTTGAAACAGACGATCACGCGGAGTAATTGTTCGAACAAACGGCTCCTTATTGTCGATATACATCCGGAGCCGAAAATACACGGGCGATCCTGGCGTTAGGTTCGTACACACCTCATCGATGGCCTGCCTTGTGATGGTGAGCAAAGTGCCTCCGGAATTCTCCGAGACCGCAAGTTGCCTCTCATCTAGCGCTCCATCTTCCGTCACAAAAATATGGACGCGGCAAAAAGGAGCTCCCTCCTTGAGCAATTCCACGCACTGTGGGCCTCTTCGCGAATTGCAGGTTAGAGGCTCATTGAAGATCCCCTGCGCAATTTCAACCCGTGCGAAGTACGGCGCACAATCCTCAATAGCTGTTACCGGCAAAAAGAATGGAAGGAAGATGTTTACCTTCCCTACCTGAGTAGGCTCGCATAGCCAGACACCCAACTCCAAAAAGTCTCGAACTCGACCGTTCCTTCCTCTAAAATCGACATCACCAGCCACGCGCCAATAATTGCAGTGAACCTCAGCCGTGGCTCCTCCTTGCCTGGTCCGATGGACGCACCAGACTGCAACACTTCCATCGTTACTCATATTAGCCCCCTCAGACCGCAACTAGGTGAATGCGCCGCCAAACGCGGTCCAAAGATATAAGACCAGGACCTCAGCCGCCACCGGCGAATATGCTAAGCCAATACGGACTAAGGCGGACACTCACTGATGAGACACGCCAAGGCGATTGTCCGACCGGATTGTTGCACGTGTAGAGATACAGATTAACTCTGCTCCAAAACCAAGCCAGATCGTCACTCATGTTCAGCGTGACGATCGTCTGATCCGGCTCGAGGAGGTGTTTCTGCACCAGCAGATCGGACTCTGTCGCGCGATGAGTTACGGCGTCCTGACGTTTGAAGAGGTAAGTCTCATCGCCGTAGTCAATGCCGGCGAAGTATCGCACACCATCTATGAATGGCGCGCGCACACCAACGTCGACGCGTTGGTTCGTCGGCAGAAAGTTCGTGGCAATCACGATGGGGGCACCTACCGGATTTCGGCCAGATCGCAACTGCACGGCAAACTCGCCGGGCTGCACGCACTGCTTCTGTGGATCACTGGCGGCGATGGCCTCCCCGCCCGGCGCCGGCGTAGAACCTTGAGCTCCAGGAGCAGGGCCTTTGGTCGGAGCAGGCGATTGCTGGGCCTTAGACGGGATGGCCGAGAGAGAGCCAGCCAGCACCAGCGTATATGCGGCAACGATAAACGATCTCATCATGCGCTTACCGAAGGCGGTTGAGCATCAGCATTAGCATCACTATCATTTACCAGTGGTTGCATCTTCCCTTCAAGCCAACCACTCACGTTATCCCCCGCCGCGCTCCTTCCAAGTGCGGTACGCTTCGCTTGGCTGAAAAGGAGAAGGTATGCGGATTGCAGATTTTTTACGGGGCTGGGGTCTGCTGCACGTGACGAGCAACTCGTTCTCGTTCGACGCTCCACGCACTACAAGGTCCTTATAGGACACTGATGCAGAATTCCTGCCGTTTTGAACAATAAACGATTTCTTCCAGCGCATGAGGCACTGAGCCACAGGAAAGAAGGCGTGAGCCGCGCTCGGATGGATTTTGACATGTGAACGCCCCGTTCGCGTCGCTAGCGCGAACGAAATCCAGGAATGCCTTCGCCGCGGCGGCTGAGTACGCGTTGAAATGCAGGCGCGATAACTCCACTCCTGTTAACTCGAACAATTCAGGATGGGGCGGTCTGTAGCTTCCGAGGATTTGTGTGGCCAGTTCAAAGCCGAGGGAAATATTGCACGACCTATAGATGGTCTCGGTGGCTAGCAAACCGCCGGCAAATCCGCCATTGATCGTTATGTCCGCAATGGGCAGATGAGATTGCCGGTAGTGCGTTGGTTAACATCCCGTGGTCATCGGGCGGCGGCGCTTCGGGGAGCCGATCCAAAGAAGAGCTTCGTATCCCGGCCCTAAGAAGAAAAGCTGCGATTGACTGCCATAAACGCCGCTGATCGCTATGGCTGCAGAGCTAGACACTACTTTGGCAGATTGTTGGATTTGAGCCTTTTATTAGGATTCCCGAATCGATTTTTCAATGATTCATGGGTGGTCGGCTCTTGGAGGGCTGACCATGGCAGAATGGGAAGACGAACTCGAACGCTGGCTGAAGCCGTTCCTGGATCGGCTGGGTCATAAGACCCGACAGCGGATGTGTCCGCTGTACGTTGCGGGGCTAATCGGTCCCCGCGATCGCAAGAGCGTTCAACCGATGGCGGAGCGCGTTGATCGGGCAACTACGATCAACTGCACCATTTCATCGCCGATGGTGTCTGGGACGCGACACCGCTGGAATCGGAACTGCTCAATCAGGCCGACCGGCTTGTCGGCGGCCAGGATGCCGTGCTCGTTATTGACGACACGGCAATGCCGAAGAAGGGTGATCGCTCAGTCGGTGTCGCGGCTCAATATGCGTCGGCTCTTGGCAAAACGGCAAATTGCCAAACGCTGGTGTCACTGACACTTGCGCGCGGCGAAGTGCCGGTAATGGTCGCGCTGCGTCTCTTTCTGCCCGAGAGCTGGACAAGCAATGTGTCTCGTTTGAAGCGCGCCCGCGTGCCGGTCGAACACCGAACCCCACGGTCCAAGCCGGAAATTGCTTTGGCCGAGATTGACCGCGCGATCGCGGCCAACGTGCGCTTTGGGTGCGTGCTGGCGGATGCAGGATACGGGCATAGCGCGCCGTTTCGACAAGGACTGACGGCACGCGGATTGGCCTGGGCCGTCGGCATCCCTCGACATCTCAAAGTATAGCCTGTTGATGTGCAGCTCATCTGGCCGGTGACCAAAGTTCGAGGTCGACCACGAAAGCACCACGTGCCAGATATTTTATCGATCGCGGCAGAACACATGCTGGCGAGCGCCAAGTGGAAGACCGTGAGTTGGCGCGCAGCGGGACGAAAGGTCGACTGAAAGCCCGATTTGCTGCTGTCCGTGTCCGCACCGCCGACGGACCTCCGCAGCGGATATGGGATAAGGGTCAGCAGCATCTCCCAGGCAACGAAGCTTGGCTCATTGGCGAGCAACGCGCCTCAGGGGAGAAGAAATACTATCTGGCCAATCTGCCCGCGGCGGCCGATCTGCGCACACTGGCCGCGACCATCAAGGCACGATGGATTTGCGAGCAGGCGCATCAGCAGTTGAAAGAGGAGCTTGGACTCGATCACTTCGAAGGGCGATCGTGGCAAGGTCTTCATCGTCACGCCCTGATGACTATGATTGCATACGCCTTCCTGCAACACCGCCGCCTCGCACACGCGGGGCGGAAAAAAAGAATCAACGGGCCTCCGCCTCAACCAACCATGCCCGCCGTACGCCACGCCATCGTCGATCTCATCCTTCGACCGCCGTCTCAGCAGTGCCCGTACTGCCGAAAACAACTCCTTGAAAAACCGTGGCGCAAACAGATTCTGCCAAAGTAGTGTAGAGTCCTTCAGACAATTCAGGCCTGAGGGGGACATCGTGATTGTACTTTTTCGCTATGCCGGCGCGGCGCTCATCTTCGGCACGGTCGCCGGCAGCAGCTTTATATGGGGCTTTATCAATCACTTCTAGCTTGCGGCTTCGCGTTAGTCGCTTCACTCATTGTCGTACGTTGCATCGAGCGCGCCTTTGTCAAGAACGCTCACCGCGAAATGGCACGCATCTATGGAGCGGGCTGGGGTCATGCTACAATTATCAGTCAAGGCAGCGGATGCTCCTTGTGGCCACGCTCATCATTTGCTCGATTGTCGATGTCCTCTGATCGGAGGTAGCTGCCCAAATGACCAAGCCTCCCCACCCATTCCAGATCGCTCGAATGGAGCGCTTGCGGGATCTGCTTGCGGTCAATTCGGCAAGCAATACGATCACCGCAGAAGTCACCCCGGCCTCGATGCCGAATGCAGACCATCGAGAAGATCGTGCCAACCCTGGCTCGGAAAACGATCCAGCAAGACATCCTTGAATAGGAGCGCGAGCCAAACGCTCGGGACGTCGAGGCTGGAGCACGCGCCTTCATCTCGGAGAAGTTGGCGCGGCTCACAGCGGGCTTCGCATTGAAAGCGGCAAACTGTCTCGGCGCGTCTGGATGTATAGGCCGGCGACGGATAGCGTACGAACGGCGCCTTTCGGCGAGTTACCAAAACTTACACTGGCTTAAGCTGCCCTCCGGAAACAGACTTCCGAAAAGTGGGTTCAAGAGCGGACCAGCGTTGCCGGATCCGGCGAAATGGGGGTAGCCGCCGAGGATGACAACGTGCGCCACCTCGTCGCACTGAAGGGACCGCCTTTTGTGGCCCCACGTTCTTGAGCAACCGAAAAATCTCGAAGGACCTACCCTGACATTCATAATCCGAGCGTCTCCACCTGGAAATCGATCACGGGATTGGTGGCGAACTTGTCTTTCAGCAGACTGCGAAAACGATGCTCTTCTGCAGCGTCCCGGATATGGTTCTGTCGGAGGCGTTAGAGGCGGTCTGACGGTCACGCGCAGTGCCTATCTGACCGATGCCATTCAAATTTGGGATGAGACGCTAAGGTCGCTAAATGGCGCCGGCGGAAGCGCTGAAAAGTGCCTTTCAGCTCAAAGTCGATCCCTCGCACCTCAAGCCTGATCAGGCGTGCGCCAACGGCGCATCGCCTCAGCGGAAAATGGCACCCGGAGAGCGTGAGCATAGCGACCCGAAGGGGCACGCGGGTCCGAGTGCAGCGACGCGACCGGTTAACAGCGGCACCCGGGAACGGGGCAGTGATAGCGATCGCCGAAGGCGAGCCCCTTTCCCGAGTGCCCCCGGCGAGGAGCATCCGAGCACCATTGCGAATGCCCCTCCTCCCGCGATTTAGGTTCGGGGCCGCTATTGCTGAACAATGCCGCGGAGACGCGCCACGCAGCAGGCGGGAAAGAGAAGCCCAAGGGACTCTGCTTTTCCTGGAATTTGTGAATAGCCTGTGGGTCAGGCTCGATGACGAGATTGTCATCGCGATCATGATATTACCGCGGCCTGAGGCCAAACACATACCAGGCAGGCGTCGATGATGAAAGGATGAGTGGTTCCCGGCTGGTGAAAGCTCTCGATCGCAAAACTCGACGGGTGGCTCGCGACATGCGGAGCTCACAATCTGTGTTAGCTTGCTGAAGAGAGGACTTCCCGGCCGTATCGGCACCTCGTCGGCAGATAGGCTAATCCGTGTCCCGATTCGCGCAAATCGCGCCCGCTCACTCCTATGGTGAGTAGCGTTTTCAACTGTTGAAATTCGCGATTTGCTGGATCAAGGCGAAGACTTTGCATTCTCGACGGGACCAATGGCACTCGCAATCGGAACTTCGCGGGTCGATGCCGGCCACGTTGATCATGATGACGTGGCGCTCGGGGCGGCGGCTACACCGTCACTTTTCATAAGAAAGCTGCCATTCAACTCATTCTCGAGAGAGCTTGAATCGCACGTAGCGTCATATTGTACGCTATCGATTGCGTAGAGTTGCGCCTCGGTTGCGGCATTTGGGACGACATTTATCGCGGACGTATCGAGTTATGGACAGTACCGTCAATGGCATGACTGATGCTTGTTGGAATAAGCGAGACGTTAGACCAACCCCATCGACGCATGTGCACTCGACAGCCGTCCAATGCTGCTGGACTGGGGCGCTAAGGAGAGAGAGCCGTGCCGCTTTCTTCATCTGTCGCGATCGCGCTTGCGACCGTGCCGTTTCGCGCTGATGGACGACGAATCGAGAATGATGCATGGGCGAACCGGCATGAGATGCAAATCGACGGTCCCCCAAGGTCTCTTTGTTCCAAACGCGGAGCGCGAAAGTGGACAATATAGAATCGATGACTCTACAGGAGCTGCGATCCGCAATCAGTGGCGGCAGGGTCTTGGAGATAACTACGACAACGGGCTGTGTCGTCGGATGTTCTTATTGCCCGCAGGACAAGTTTGCCGAACGGCAAAGAGCGATATCCGACGTGAAGCATCTTTCTCTCCAAGATTTCAAGCGATGTCTGGCGCGCGTACCAGCAGCTGTCGACATCAGCTTTTCCGGGTATTCGGAGCCTTGGCTCAATCCGGCTTGCACCGAAATGGTTGAGCATGCCTATGCTTGTGGCCATGGAATCCGAATTTTCACAACCCTGGTAGGGATGAACGGGCGGGATCTAAGACGCTTGCGTGCGCTGCAGTTCCGCGTTTTCCTGGTGCATGTTTTTGATGACGGCACGCACATGGATAGTGGTCTCGTTAGGCGCAACTATGTCGATTTGATGCGCCAACTTGTCGATGCCGACATTTCATCGTTGCTCTTCATAGTCATGGGCGAGGTGCATCCCGAACTTGTCGGCATAATTCCTGACGAAGCGCTGGTTCGCTCGCGTCCGCCGGGCAGCAGGGCTGGCAACAGCGAGAAGATGGTTGGAGCGCGGCAGCCAATCGTTGGAGCACTGACATGCCCTGACGAACGGCAATATCGTAATGTTCTTCTCCCAAACGGCGACGTTACTTTCTGCTGCATGGATTTTGAGCGACGACACGTTCTGGGCAACCTTCTCCGCGACAGGTACAAGGATCTCTTCGAAGGGGCAGCTTTTTGCAAGATTGCCGATCGCATGAACGGAACGGACGGCTTTCTACTTTGTCGATCGTGTGAATTCGCCGAACCAATAACGTCGGAATGCTGATTTTTGAGAGAAGTTGACCCCTCGAAGCGAATCGCGAGCCCTGGCAAGGGTGGCCTTCCAGCTCATCACCACATCAGCCGCGGGACGACCCTGCCATGAACGGAGGGCCGCCATGGCCTGGAGCATTTTGTTGGTCGCCGGCCTGCTGGAGGTCGCCTGGGCAATCGGCCTCAAATACACTGAGGGCTTTACCAAGCCCGTTCCGTCCGTGCTCACGCTCGCGGCCATGGCCGGCAGCGTGATCCTGCTCGGCCTTGCGCTAAAGACGCTGCCCATTGGAACTGCTTATGCGGTTTGGACCGGCATCGGTGCGGTCGGCACCGCAGCGCTCGGGATCATCCTGTTCGGAGAACCGGCCGCCGCGTTTCGCCTTGCCAGCATCGGGCTGATCGTCGCCGGCATTGTCGGGCTGAAGCTCGTGTCCTGACGAAAACATCGAAAGCATTGACCCCACCAGGTCAGCGCCGCAAGGATCGCCGAGGCCGGCACGTCATTCTGCAGGCATAGACGATCGAGCTGGCCACGTTCCAGCGCACCGCTGAGGGGCGCGGCGCCGATAATGGCGAGGAAAGTGGCCAAGCACAAGATGCTGATGCAAGGCCTGTGGGCCGAGACCATCTGGCCGCGACCTGGTCGTGACGCGAAAGCCCTAGCGCACGATACGCCAGCCGCCCATCAGGGTCCCACCGGCATCGGTCTGGCACAATAGCACCACCCAGAACGGCACGAAGAATTCGCTGCCGAGATCGCCGTGCGAATAGAACGGCAATGAACCCAGCTGATCGCAGTCAGGTGAGCTTGCGATCTCTGAGTGAGCTCAGCTCCGCTCCTCGAATCACCGGTGCGACTTCATTGTGTGGTTCCAAAGAAGCTCCATCACCCAATCTCTTTCGCAGGAGCGTTCATGAAATCACCGGCGCACGGCATTCGATTCGTGTTCGACCTCAGACCCGCGGCTTGTTTAAACAACGACCGCTATTGTCGCGTGGACGACATCGCGATTGAAACACGCCGGGAGCTTGCATCGTGCCCGTCGGCAGAGAGTCTGCACACAACGAGGGCATGGGAGCGACGCTGCGAGTTCAGTGGCTCACGCTTCGTTCTGGAAGGCGCGCACTTCGTGTTCGGGAGGTGATATGCGATCTGACGTTTTTGTTCGGGCTGCCGCAGCAGTTGCGCTCGTCGCATGCGGTGTTGCTCATTCAGCGGATCTCCAGCCAGTTGTCAGAGAGCCATGCTGTTTCCAACCGAACGAACAGCTGCATTGTCTTCTGTGGCATTGTTGTGATCGGCGCGTGCAAGGCAGGTCCACACGTCTTTGTCACCGAAACCGCTCATGCGGTGTTAGGCTTCTTACCCGCCCGGCCAAATGCTGGCCTATGTCGGAGCAGCCGTGGCTTGAAAAGGCAATCGCGGCCGATATCGCCAACAGCAGCGAAGTCCGGAAAGGTACCTATGCGGCGTTCCCGCGGCAAAGGGCGCAATTCGACTACCGTCGTTTCGATGGCCCCTGGGAGGCGGCGTTGAGCAAGCGTCGCACCTGCTTGGTCCATCAGATTTGAGCGCGAGTGTATGAGTTTTGGCGGGACAGCAATCTGGCGACCTTTGGGCACAGCTGCGCGCTCTGGGCATGTCAAAACCTAAAAGTTTGAGGCGAATGGCGTGGAGGTAGGCTGCATCCCAAGCCTCATTCGTGTTGCCTACCTCGCCCAGTGGTGCCTTGAACGCCAGTAGCCTTCTTTCTTCCGCTCAACCTGTACCCAGCGGACTCTGATTGTTGTTCCGTGCCACGCCTTTGTCTTGTTTAGGCTCCGGAGAGCCCACCATTCTTCCGAGTAAATGCGGCTCTCTCTCGAACTCGAAAAGGCGCCGCCTTGGCATGACCGCGAGTCCATGGTTCCGAAGAATTACGCCGAGAACGATGGCGTTCCTGCGGCGCTTGCGATTTCTGTCTTGCGACTTTCGCGCTTACGATTGAGACCATCCTACTTCTTTGAGCATGGTTGGGCGGCAGTGGTAAGCTTCACTGCCGGTCGAGGCCAGCTCGCCCGTGACTGCCACTCTGTGCGGAACCGACTCTGGCATATATTCTGGTGTGGGGAATACGAGTCAAGGGTGTGCATTCGCGTCGTCAGAACAGCTGGCTGGTCGACCACCTAACCGAATGCACGCTCGATATAGCCAAGGTACGGCAAAGCTGCCCGCCCACAAGCCCCGTCCGGCACGATCGGCCGCGCGTTGCGCAGCGTGGTATCGTCCCCTGGAGTATCGCGCCCAATCGAGCACGAGACCGTTACGCACCAACCATTCTGCGAGATCGATGCCATCAGCTGAACAGATCGCCATCGTCCGTCCACACTCATCCTCCAGGACTGACAGACAACTGACTTCGCGCTCTGCAACGAAGCTTTCAAGATCGCTCGCGGCCCTGAGGCCACATCGATATTGATTGACGTTGATATCTCGGCACATTTGAGTTTTGTCCGGCGCGTCGATGCCCCAGAGCCGAACGCGTGTCCCGTGAATTTCAAGGGTGTCGGTGCTGATGACCTTTGCCGGCCCCGCCAATTCGCCGGCAAACACGATGCTGCACAGTGCGAGCATGGTCAACACCACGATCAATCCATACATGGCGATCTTCTTTGTCGAACTACGAACATTCCGGCCGAGTGCTGCAGAGCATGGGAAGCCGCCGAACGGCGTGCCATCGCGGCTGTGCTGAGGAGGCTGCTAATGTTGCATGGGTAAGCTCGTTCGACGGATGAATCCCCGTGTATCAGCAGTGCAAGACTCCCCTCGCGTCCAACCTCGCCCCGGATGTTCTGCGACCAGGCTGCTGCGCTGACCGCATCCCGCCATTCCTCCAGGTCGTTGCGGTAGTTCGCTTTGGCCGCATCACGCACCAGCCGGTCGAACTCGGTAGTGCGCGTCCGCTCACTAGCGACCGGACCGACGCGGACGGCCGGCCGCAAGTCGTCGAGATATGATTTCCTGGTCGCCTTGTGCGGAATGAGCATAAGCTCAGCCCCCTCGCTGCCACGGATAGCAGCGAGCGCGCGTCGCCCGGGATCGCGGCAGCCGGCTGCTATCGGGGAAAGCGTACGCATCGCTTGAGCAAAACGGGCGACATGACGGCCATCGTTGCTATCAACAGCAACATGCCTTTTAAGAGCGGTGGGCGACAGATGCCCTCGCACTCACGCCGCCCAATTGGTTTCGCGAGCGCCAGCACAACCAGATCAGCCAGCGGCTCGACCAAGGCCACAACTGCATAGGAAACCGCGAACGATGGGACGTCACCGAGGTTGGCGGCACCGAAGCCCGCGCCATAAAGCGCCCAAAACGCGACCGAGACAACGATAGCAGATTGATACGCAGTCGAGAGCGCAATCGCATTACTGTACTGCAGATCGCGATAGGCAGCCTTGGATGGAATGAGCCGCTTGGCGAGCGCCCGGATCTCAAACAGCGGCACTAGACGCGTCGTGGCATTCATACCATATTGCGGCAGGTCGGTCGGAACAAAGAGCACGCCTTGCAGCAAAAGGCCGAGCGCAAGACCAAGGGCAGCCGGCGCCGCGCCGAACAACAGTGACAGCGTCGAGCGCAGGACGAATTGCACTTCGGAGACCCCAACCGCAAAGTGCGGCAGGATTTCGAAAAACGCGAACACAAGACCCGTCGCGGCGATGGCTTGCACAGCAAATGACATTGCGCCCCGCTCGCGTATGGTCTCGACCACAAGCTTGGCGATGACGCAGCCCGTCGCAATGCCTGTCGCGTACCTCAACACGAGCTTGGCGTCTGTTACTATTCCGGGTTCGATATGCACGGTCTTGAGTCCTTTCTGCCGTTGTACTCGGGCCTTCGCTCAAGAATTTGCCGGGAGCGTTGTCTCTGACGGTTGGAAATGGCACTTCACCTTCGCCACCCTCGGTCCATTTGTAACGTCCTGTTTTCGCCAGATCGGACCGGGTGTGCACTCCGCCTTCGCTCGGTCATTGCGACATTTCATAGCAACAGCTATGCCAGCGCCGCTGCGGCGGTTAAGGCTCTGATTGCCTTGAAGCATCCGGCGGCGCGCAGGATTCGTCGTGTTCTGTAGCCGACATGCTCTGGAGGAAATTGGACACACATCGCGGCCAGTCTTTGGTCAACCTGTGCCGTTTCAGACAATCATTTTCGCTCGCCCATTGAAGCGGAAACTCCTGACGCCGTTGGCGCGAAGACACCGGTTCGGCATCAATCTTGCTCGACCTTGTTTCGAGGACGACGCCTATGGCGCAGCCAAATGTTTGGCGGCCCGGGTCGTCGAAATCCTCCAAGAGCTTGCTGGGTCGTTCGATTGACCTTGCGGCCAAGCATGCACGAACATGGAAATGGCGACGCACCCATCCAAACTTGGAGTCGGAATTTTCTGGATCGCAGCATCATCTCTCAGCGACGCGCCCGGCAAATTCCGCTGCACCATCTGCGACGAAGTTCTGGACGTGTTTGAAGGTCCCGGGAGACGCTATCGTGTCGCAGTCAAACCGGATGCTAAAGTGAACATGGATCAACTTACGTCCGGTAAGCCTGCCGTCTCCGATCAGACGGCGGCTGCCTCGATGCTGAGCATTCGCGCAGTCATGCTGGGCGATCGCATCAGCCCGTCGGCTCTCGAAATCGGAACGCTAGTGTCCTCGACGCCGATCGCTTTCCGCATTCATGCGGGCCTTGTCGTGATCTTCCGCTATGGCGTTGTAGTGCTCATCGGATTGTCGCCCTCGGAAGGAACCGCTCTGATCGAAACCCTGATATCGCGGGCCATCGGTGAACTCAGCTGCTATGAGGAGGAGAGCGCGCAGGCGCAGCTCTGCAACGACCAGAGCGCCGAGGTCATCCTGCCGGGCGGGCGGATTTTGTCTCAGAGAATTTAGCGACGATCGGCTGCCGATCGCCGATAGCTAGCCAAGAGCACGGCGCTGGAGCGAGATAAGTGCCGTGTCGCCGCGGTGTTCGACGTGGTCGTACCCTTTGCACGCGAACTAGCCGAGCGCGGCCGGACGCCGCGGGCCGCAAGGGCATTCTCTAACTGATCGGCAATGCGCTCCTGGTCCAGCAGCACGTCGCGGGCCGCGTCGCCATTGCCGAAAAGCCCGACGCACTCTGGGAGAAGCCGGAACTCGAGCGGCTCTATTCGCGTCTGTAAGACGAATACGAACTGAAGGAGCGTCTTGAGATGCTTAAGCGCTAGCTGTCGGCCATATCCGGAACGGCTAACGCACTGACGGACATCATCGACACACGGCGCTCGCTGCGTCTTGAATGCGTTATAGTCGTGCTGATCGTGATGGAAGTTGCGATCGGATGCTTTCAGATTATTACAGCAGCTCACTGAGTGCGGCTGGCCGTAGCGCGTGAAGGCGCCTTCGTGGGGTTTGAGCGGGCCTACTGACCGACCTGACCAAGCGTTGACGTGGGACGCGCCGTTCGGCCGCACTCAGCTGCGGATTTCGGCTATGTCTTCCGTGCTCGTGGACGCGAGGTTCGGCGAAATCCCGGGGCGCTCGCGAACACAGCAAATAGCCGAGGCGAGTTCGTTTCCCGAGGATCGAGCAAGGATAGGGGGTGTATGGCAGACGCGCGGCGGAGCGTTCATGTCGACGATCCAGCGTCACCCAAGAAGGCCGTTTTGCCCAATTTGCAGCGGGCCGCCACTCAGCTTCTCTGCTGTTCTCGACTTGGTCGCGGAATACTTGCCAGGCCTCCGCCGCCCAGGCGCAGCCAGCGACTACCGAAACAAGGTCGGTCGATTTCACCAGGACGCCTCACTGAGTTGAGCGACTGCCTTTCGCCGCTTTGCCACATCGCCGCGGCTCGGTCGACGTGTCCTGCCGTGATTTCCCTTGCGTGGCTGTTAGCGAACGGTTGCATGATCCGCCAGCGCGAAAACGCGCGCTGCAACTGGACATGAAAGCTCAGAACTGCGGATCTGCCCTCGCGAACGCGAAGGTCGCCGAGCTTGACGCGGCCGGGGCTGCGACCGGGCGTGCATAGCGGCTCCGCGTCAGCGATAAATACTAAACGGATGACAAAGGAACTACGCCGCGAATTTCGACGCGGTTTTGAGCTCGCAAGCAGGCGCCGAGATTTTCTGACGTCCCCATCCGCTCTGGACATTTCATCTGCAGGACTGTCCCTCAAAGCGCCTGGACACTCACGCGCCCTCGGCAGCTCCTCTCAAATCCGCTTCTGAACCGATCCCGGCATGGCGATCCTTCGCTGGCTCGTTCAGGAGCCCGGCGAGCCTGAGGCCCTCAAGGACTCCTTCGAGCCGCTGTTCGCGAATGATTGCGGCCAGCAGCGAAACGGCCTCCTCCCGATCGACGGTGAAGCAGATGTCAGGCGCTCGCTCAACCAACAGGTCCAGCAGGGTCGGAAGGTCAGCAAGGTGGTGGCGTAGGGTCGAGACCACATCATTCGCGAGATAGGTCGCCAAATCAGCATTCGGCGGCGGATCAAAGTCCAAGTCGACCTCGGCGCGCTTCTCGATCGCATGTCTTATCAGCTCGCCCTGCCGTCTTGCATTCATCGAGAGCATGAACACCGCATCCGCGAGGTTCTCGCGCGGCAAGCTTCTCAGTTCGGCCATGCAGGCCCGAACGTCGCCGACCGAACTCTCACAGCGTGCCTCTGCTCGCCGCGCGTTAGCGGCTGCCCTGCTCTTTTGTAATCGAACCATCGTCATGCTCTCCGGCCGATCATATATCCCAGCGATACAGGCGAATGAAAGTGCAAACTTGTGTGCTGCATGCGCGCAGCCCGCCTGACGAACGCGCAACCGCCGGTCGCGCGAAGGAGTCACAAAGCGCTAATTCTGTGATCCGCTCGTGCCTGTCTGTCTACAAGGCGCTCGTGGCACGTTCGTCGGGCCGGCGGCGCGAAGCGAAGTCCTGCTTCGAGCGTTCCGTTTGTAGGTGATAGGCAGCGTCGCGAGGCAGTGGCGGCAGGCGGATCGCCGCGAACTCCAAGGAGGACGAACCGGCCAGATATTGGGGAAGAGAAGCAGGATCCGTCGACAGATCCGACATGGACGACCTAATCCGCCAATGCGCTGCGCCCTGTTTCGGATCCGCTCGCTTTGCCTATCTCCGGGGCATATTATAGCGATGGCAAGGCCCCCCCGGTAGATGCAAACATTGGGACTCGATTGAATCAGGTGAAATCTCAACTTCGCGCGTGATTTCGTTGTATGGCGAGAACGCCGCAGCCTGCCAATCAGCCCTGCCCCGAAGCTTTAACCAAATTTGAATAGCACACCGTAACCGCCACGTGGGTAGCTCCACTCGATATCGCCACTTTCTTCGCAGATCACCCGGCAGGTACCGCACTCGATACATCCGTCGACTGTCACCTCAACATGACCTTTATCGCTGAGCTCGTAGCACCGTGCAGGGCAGGCCTTCAGCATCGATAAGAGCCGCGAGGATGGTGTGGTGTGCGGCCGCACCTTGATATGGGCACGGCCGGAATCAACGAGATAGCGGTTGTAGAATAGTTTGTCCTCGACACGTCGGGATGGCTCGCTCGGCATTGTTTCTGGCTCCGTCGTTCGTCGTTGTCTTTGGTTTGTGATCACCGCCAGGCCCGGGCAATGCGCAGGGCATCGCTGAACAGTCCACTCCACGACCGCGCCTTGATGAACGAGCTCAGCATCAGCTTCTCTTTCTCAAGCTTTGGTGTGCCGTCGACGCGCACGTAATCCTGCATCGCCTTGGAGAAGAGCTGCGGATATGTGAGAAAGAAGTTCTGCGAGTGGGTATGCATCAGTGCCGGCATATCCTTGTACTTCTTCAGGTCCTTGATCACGAACGAATCATTCAGCAGCTTTTTGTAAAGCGAAAGATTTTTGGCCGTCATCGGATCATTTCGCGATTTGATAAGGCAGATCGCTTCCGCGGCGATACGGCCCGACGTCATCGCCAGATTGGACCCCTCGCGATGGATGGCGTTGTTGAGCTGGGCGGCGTCTCCGACAACGACCCAGCCCTCACCACAAAGCTGCGGGATCGCCTTGTATCCACCTTCGGGGATCAAATGCGCGGAATATTCCTTTACTTCCGAACCCTCGATCAACGGCGCGACGGACGGGTGACGCTTGAACCCCTCGAGCAGGCCGTAAGGCGTCTCGCCGGTACGCTGGAAGTCGGCAACAAGACAGCCGATACCGAGCGATATGCATTCCTTGTTGGAATAGATGAAGCCCATACCGGTCATGCCGCGGGAGATGCTTCCGGCGGCTTCGATGACGAGCCCCTCGTCGCCTTTTAGATTGAAGCGAGCATCGATTGTCTCGCGCGATAGGAAATGCATCTCCTTGACCGCGAGTGCGACCTTGTCCGGTTTCGGCCGCGTTCTTAAGCCCGCACCCGTTCCCAGCACTCCGTTCACCCCCTCGGCCAGCACGACGACATCTGCATGGATTTTACCCCCATCTCGATCTGTGCGCACCCCGACGACCCTCCCATCGGAATCCTGGAGGAGCTCGGTCACCGTGGTCTCGCACAGCACCGTGGCGCCGGCCTCGCGGACCTTCTGCGAGAACCATTTATCGAACTGGGCGCGGATGATGGTGTAGCGGTTCGGCTTTTCCTCGTTGAAGTCATCGGAGCGATAGTGAATCCCGGTGTGCGAACGCTCGTCCACGATCCAGAAGCGTTGCTCGACGAGATGCCGCTCAAGCGGTGCATCTTCTCGGAAATTCGGGATCAGCTTCTCCAGCATATCGGCATAGAGGATGGCGCCTTGCACGTTCTTCGACCCCGAATACTCGCCGCGCTCCAGCTGCAGCACTTTTAGGCCCCGTTCGGCCATGATCAGCGCTGCCGCATTCCCGCCCATGCCAGCACCGACGACGATCGCGTCGAATCTTTCCTCGATCATACAAGCTCCCCTATCCAGCGATGCGGTCGTGCGAGTGCGGCGACAGCTGCGCGCGGAATGCAGAGGTCAATGCGGGCAACAGTCGAATGGCGTCGGTGACGATGCCGATGTGGGCGAAGTCGAAGATCGGGGCGTTCTTGTCGGTGTTGATGGCAACGATGAGGTCGCCCCCCTCCACGCCAACGCGATGCTGGATCGCGCCGGAAATACCGGCCGCGATATAGAGCTTTGGCCGAATGGTTTTCCCGGTCTGGCCGATTTGTCGGTCCGAGGTGACCCAGCCCTTCTGGACCAGCGGCCGCGAGCAGCCATATTCGGCGCAAAGCACGTCCGCGAGCTGCTGTACCAGTTGGAAGTTCTCAGGCGACCCCAGACCGAGCCCTCCAGCGACGACCACGTCGGCATATGCGAGGTTGGACTTTTTAGAATCGCGGTCTGGCAGGAACGACAGCACCTTTGTGACGATATCTTCTTCTACAAGCCCGAGCGGATGCGAGATGACGCGCCAGACCGCGCCGGTCACGCGCTCGGGCATCGGCATCACGCGCGGACGGACGGTTGCCATCTGTGGACGGTAGTTCAGTGTGTAGATCGTGCACAATAGTGAGCCGCCAAACGTCGGCCGGGTCGCTGCAAGCGAGCCGTCGGCATCGACATCGAGTTCGGTGCAGTCGGCAGTTAGGCCGGTGAGCAGTGTGGTGGCCACTGAACCGGCGAGATCGCGGCCGAGTGTAGTTGCCCCTAGGAGTAGGATTTCCGGCTTGTACGTATTGACCAGCTCTGACAGGGCCTTGGTGTAGGATTCATTGCGATAATCGGCCAAGAGATCATCCGCGACGATATAGGCGAGGTCGGCGCCGTAGCAGAAGGATTCGGCGACCGCCTGCTGCGTTGTCTCCCCGACTGGGCCGATGACAACCGCGGCGAGGTCAACGTTGAGCTTGTCGGCAAGCCGTCGGCCGGCACCCATCAGCTCCCAGGAGACGGGGTGTACTATCCCGCGTTCCTGCTCGATGAAGACCCAGACGTGCTTATACGCTTTGAATCGTTCGGGCAGCTCCCTCTTGGTCGCCGCGCGACCACCACCCGCGGCCGGAGCTGCGCTTTTGGGTGCGGTGCTCATCATCTGTACTCCCATCCGTGTTCAGTAGCGGCTCGCCAGCGAAGCGTGCTCCGCCTCCAGCTTTGACTTCGCGGGTGAAGATTGCTTCAGTTAACGTTCGGCCGCGTGCACGCTCTCATTTTGTCAACACCGCCTGGCAGCAGCGCGGGGCCGAGACACCCATTGCTGGACTTTTGTCGACGAGCCCGGAAGCACGCGCTTCGGGTTCTTTCCGGGTTCGGCATTCTGGGGCCACCATTTGGCAACTAGTGAGGCGCGCAACCGCGCGGTCACGCGAGCCGATCGATTGCTCCCCCTCATCTTGGAGATGCAACCGAGCTGGAACAGATCGAGGACCTACGTGAGGCTCGGCTGGCGCCATTGTCGGCCGCGAGCTTGCCGGTGAAAACGCGATCCATTACTCTGAATGCCCTCGCAATCTTGCCGATTGCAGCGACACGCCCGCAACTCTTGGCGAGGGCACAAGGGCCGGCGGTGAAGCCGCCCGTCAACGGCGCCGCGCGGCCGGCGCTGGAGAGCAAGGTGTCCCGCCGGGAAGTCTCGGCCATAGATCGGCCAACGGGAGTGATTTCGTCGACGAATCTTTGGCGCGGATCAAGCGCAGCTTTCAGCTCAGCCAGGCCGGAATATGCAACCATCGCTTTGGCGTCGTGACGCATCATGATGCCGGCAGGCAGCGCGCGCGAAACTGCGCGGCGTCCAAAACAAACTCGATGCGGACCAAGATGTGCATTCGCTTCTCCAGACTAGCTGAGCATATGTCAGCAATTGTCGTACCAATTGCGCAGACGGTGAAAATTGACCGCCAATACAGAATCTTACTGAAGGAAATCGGATTGGCAGCCTCTCACGAGGATCGGAACATTCGAAACCGTGCTGACCCGTGTCCGGAATGCGACAGAAGACAGTCATCCGAACCTTGCTGCGCTTTCCTCGCTAAATATGCGCTCCCCGCTGCCGGCGTACCATTGCAGGAGATAGCTGCACCATGAGACCAGCTTGAAACGACGGAAATATCCGGGCTGAGCCGTGATTACCTTAAGGAGCCGAGTCCAAGCTGCGGATCCGCGAGGCCCGTAACTGCAACTTGGGTCGTTGGCAGGTTCTCTGAACCTTCACGCTCCAGAGCACGAGATATAAACTCAATTCACTCCAAAGAACCGAGCTGCACCAATGCTGGATGCTTGTTCGGTTGTGGTGCGGCCGCATCCTTCAGGACCTTGAACACGCGCTGTTCGATCGGGGAGGACGTGACGAAGTCGGCATAGGCGCGCTCAAGCGTGGCCTTGCAACGCGAGGCGATGTCAGGATCTGATGCACCGGTAAACTCCTCGCCGGCGAGATATTGACCCATGCGACGAAGGATATGAAGCCGCGCCACGTCGATGATTTTCGCATTGTACTCGACGCCGAGCAGTGCAAAAAACTCCTCTGCCGCCGAGGCCTTGTTCAATTGCGAAAGGATCCCGTCCGTCGTCATTTTCAACCTCCATTAGATCCGCGCCGAGAAACCGTCCTGGCTCGAATGTTCCAACCTGATCGCGCGATGCGCATTGCTGACCACCCGATCGCCCTCGGTTGACGAGCGATCTCTCGTGAATGTCGCGCCAGATCGCCACCACCGTTTTCTGGGAAACTGGGCCTTTGTGCTCGATGGCATGCTTGCTGACGCGCGCGAGAATGGTTTCGGTTTGCTCGGCGGTGACCGAAACCTGCAACTCGGACAAGAGCGAAGTGATAGCGGCAAGGCCTGAATGCTTGCCGATCACAATGCGGTGGGAGCGGCCGAGTAACTCCGGGTCGAGCGCTTGGTAGGTGGGCCGGTCTTTTTGAGAGCCCACGTGGATGCCGGGTTTATGGGTAACGACATGCTCGTCGACAATCGCCTTGTTGAGCGCAATGGTGCGGCACGCTGCGGCTGCAACGGCGGCCGCGAGCTTGTCCAGTTCAGATACCAGCACGCCGGTATCACGGCCGTAGAGCTGCCTATCTGCGACGGCAACTTCCTCCAGCGGCGCATTGCCGGCTCGCTCGCCCAGTCCAATGACCGTCACAGAGGCGTGCGTCCCACCGGCCTTGATCGGCGCCAGCGTATTAGCCGTCGCTAGCCCAAGATCGTCATGGCCGTCGAATTCGAGCTCGAGATCGGTGCTGGCGCGCAGTGCGGCCACGAGCGCGAAGGACGCGTCGGGATCGAGCACGCTCAGCGTATCTGCGACACGAAAGCGCCGCGCGCCGGCCGCCTTGGCGATTGCGATCAGGTCGATCATGAAGTTGACATCGGCACGCGAGGAGTCTTCGCCCTCCACCGCGACATACAGTCCCTTGTTGCGAGCATAGGCCACGACGCGCATCACCCGCTCCAGCGCGGCCAAGCGGCCGCCACCGAGTTTCGCCGCAATCTGCACGTCGGACGATGGAATCGATAGGCTGACCATCGAAACACCGGCCTCGATCGCCGCATCGACGTCCGCGGGTTTCATCGGCACCAGCCGATGATCGTGGCCGCAAGGCCCGCTTCGGCGACCGCTCGGATCGCGGTAATCTCTTCCTGACCCATCGCCGGCGTTCCGGCCTTGATCTGCGTGACTCCGGCCGCGGCCAGCGCACGCGCGATCGAGACCTTTTCCGGTGTCGTGAAGGCCACGCCGGGTGTCTGTTCGCCGTCGCGCAAGGTGGTGTCGTTAAGGACTATGGACCTCGACCGATCTTTGTCGGGCCCGGTAATTGCGGCGGCGAACGCCATCAGCGGCTCCGTATGTTTATTCCGGAAGCTGTTCAGCAACTGCTGTGCCAACCCGCTCGAATTCCCAAGAACCTGTGAATGACGCCGAATTTCAGATTAGTCGGGTGTGTCGCAAATCCGACAGGGTGGAAACGGCGGAGCGCCAGGTTCGGTGCGCTTGCGACCGAGCTGAAGGCAGGCGCCGAGCTTGGAAGCTTGCTAGCCGGCCAACGGTTCGGGCCTCACCTCAAGCTACAGCACTTCGGGGAAGACGCGTGCATTCCGGCGCTTAAGAAGATTTTTGAGCCATCGGGTTCGGTCCAACCACAAGTCGGTGTTCGTAAATAAGTTCAGCGGGGCGCGATCAAGAGGCGGATGTTGGCGTCGATCATCGCGTCAACATAGAACATCTCGGCGGTAAATGTGACGGTCGCCTCCGCCAGTTATCAAGCCGCGATCATCAGGCGCCGCCGCGTCCTGCTTAGGCCGCCTGCGCGAAGTTGTTTGTGTCTTTTAAAACCCGTCTCGTCATGTGACAGCTAGCCGAAAGCTCGTCCGATACACCCGGACTCGCGCCTGGAGGGGGCATCCATTATGAGCTCAGTCTTGCGAACTTGGGATGGCTTGGACTGAGTCATCGAGACGACGCAGATGATCCCGCCGGCGTCCGGCCATCCGGCTCTCCCCGCTCTCCTCGCCGAAGCAAAGATCAAAATCATTGCATTCCGTGCAGACCGGCGTGGTACACACCACCAGACCGTCATCTTCGCATAGCGTGCGATAGAAGAAGCGCTTCCAGCGCATGTTCTTGGTGTTGCGAGCCGCCAGCGGCCCGAAATGGCGCATCAGGAGGCGGGACAATTCGTCCCGCTCCCGCAGACCGAGATCTTCCCACAGGTGATTAGGCTCCATGGCGCGCCGCGCGATCATCGTCGCGAGCCAACCGCCGACCTCGCCATGAGTGGAACGTTGCGCAAGCAGGAGGTCGCGCACCATAATCGTCTCGTCAGGAGCCGGTAACGCGGACTGTTCGCGCCAGGTACAACTCCTGACTGGGGTGGATGGGAAGTATTGCACCAAGAGCGCATCGAGCTCCTGGTTAGTCAAGCCAGCCCGTTCGGGAAGTTGGCCGCCATCCATAGCGGATGCGGCGAGAACGCAAGCGAGCACATGGCGATCGAAATCGTCATCGTCGCTGATGTCGACTTCTGTTGGATGGCGCCCGGTCAGAAGCCCGTAGAGCTCACTTGCGTCGCGCTGCTCGGCGATGTGAGCTGCTGATACAGGAGATGACATCGTATCGGCCAATTTGCTTTGTGTGCCAATCATGAAGGTCCCCCAGCTTCTGAGTGGACGATGTCGGCCTTCCCCGGTCGAGAAGGCCGACAACATCAACTATGCCGAAACAGCGGCGAGCTCGGCGGCGGTCTTGCCGACCAGGCTCTCGTCGACAGGCTTGATGATGCCGTGCTCCATGAGCATATCCTCGAGCTCGTCCATGCTGATTGGCGTCGGGATGGCGCCTTGTCCCGCATTGTTGTGGATCTTGGTCGCGAGATTGCGATAGTGATCCGCCTGCTTGGACTCTGGCGCGTATTCCAGCACAGTCATGCGGCGCAGCTCCGCGTGCTGCACGACATTGTCTCGTGGCACGAAGTAGATCAGCCGGCTGCCGAGCTTCTTGGCAAGAGCATCTGCCAGCTCCAGCTCCTTGTCCGTCTGCCGCTCGTTGCAGATCAGGCCGCCGAGGCGCACGCCGCCGGAATTCGCATACTTCAGAATACCCTTGGAGATGTTGTTGGCGGCATACATCGCCATCATCTCGCCGGACATCACGATGTAGATTTCCTGTGCCTTGTTCTCGCGGATAGGCATCGCGAAGCCACCGCAGACAACGTCGCCGAGCACGTCGTAAGAGACATAGTCGATGTCCTCATAGGCGCCATTCTCCTCCAGAAAGTTGATCGAAGTGATCACGCCTCTTCCGGCGCACCCCACCCCCGGCTCTGGACCGCCGGACTCGACGCATCGAATGTCCTTGTAGCCGAGCTTGATGACGTCCTCGATTTCGAGGTCCTCAACGCTGCCGGCATTCGCCGCCAGACTCAGAATGGTGTCCTGCGCTTTGGCGTGCAGGATGAGGCGAGTCGAGTCCGCTTTGGGATCACAGCCAACGATGAGAATCCTTTGACCCAGCTCAGCAAGAGCCGCCAGCGTATTTTGCGACGTTGTCGATTTACCGATGCCACCCTTGCCATAAAACGCGATTTGTCTCAGCGAAGACATGTTGCTCTCCATCAACCGATTGCCAATTTTTCGCGCGGAACGCGCGAGGCTGTTTCTCTCTCTCAGAAACGTGGGCACACGGGTTTCGGGAAGGAGGCCATCGCTCGCCATCGGCGTCGGCGTGCCCTCAGCCCTCACTCGTTGTTGCTGCATCCAGTTAGCAACTGGCGTGCCATTCGTTCGCACGCGCGTTAAGCATCTGACTAGGCTCGACTAATAGCGCAGCGTCCGAGACTGGATGCTGTGGCGGACCCGACAGCGGCAAGAGCTCTGAGACAAACCCGACAAAGCCGGCGCGTGGATTCCACTACGAGTGCCGGGCGAAAGAGCGCGGAACGGGGAATGCCGGGCCAAGTCAATTGAGGACCATCCGGTGCAGATGGGGTTCGAGGACACGCCAGCATCAAAGGCGAATGTTCCACGACCGGCATGATGGGTACTTGCCGGCAGATGGGTGGCATATCGCTTGCTTTGCCAGTCGCGGAACGCTGTTTCCGTGTAACGCGATGTTGTGAGGACAATATGCCTGGAATTGGAAGTAAGTTGCCGCCGTTCGACATCACAGGCGTGAAGCCCGGCTTTCACCTGCAAGAGGAGAACGGGCAGAGCGCCTTCGAGACGCTGACTGAGAGGAGTTTCCCCGGAAAATGGAAAGTCATCTTTTTTTACCCGAAGGATTTCACATTCGTCTGCCCAACCGAAATCGCTGAGTTTGCTCGCCTGTCCAAGCATTTCGCCGATCGCGATGCAGTCGTGCTTGGTGGCTCGACCGATAACGAGTTCTGCAAGCTCGCCTGGCGGCGTGAGCACAAGGATCTGCACCGTCTATCGATCTGGCAGTTTGCCGACACCAAGGGCGCACTGGTCGATGGCCTTGGAGTGCGATCGCGTGATGGCATCGCGCATCGCTACACCTTCATCGTCGATCCTGAGAACACGATCCAGCATGTCTATGCGACAAGCCTCAATGTCGGCCGCAGCCCGACTGACACGTTACGCGTTCTGGATGCGACACAGACTGATGAGCTCTGCCCTTGCAACCGCGAAATCGGCGGCGACACGCTTAAAATTGCCTGAGGCAACATATCGAAAGTGCAGCAAGGAGCAGCTCCCGCATTCGAAGGACGTCAGATTCAATCGTTGGTCGGATACCAGATGAGACGATCTTACCGCAAATGCGGCCAGCTGCTAGCGAGTGCGGCCCGCAATTCAATTCTCATTGCCGACATGGAGTCTGCCGCGGCCGCCGCGCTGTCCGCGCGCGGCACTCGCGGCGGCGAAATCGACGGTCTCGATGATAACGATGAACAATGTTCACCACTGCTTTGCTCACCTCACAACAAATCCCGCATACAAGAGGATGCCGGCGCGGCTCCGCATGAACATACAAAATGCTTGTACGCTTCTGCGCCTGCTGTCTGCACATCTCCTGCCGGACTACCTATGTTGTCGCCGTAGGCCGGATCGCGGCTATTCCCTTCTTTCTGCGGCTTGCCGGCCGGCAGCATCATCAGAGCGATCTGCGTCAGCCGCCGGCCGCTAATGCTGTAGGCCGACGATGTCGGCCCCGGACTCGGAAAAATGGTGCCAAGCTCCCTCTTGGGGGCAACTAGGTTCCAGTCGCCGCGCCTCGAGAAGTATGGAGGCAGAGGGAGATGGCTCAGCGCCGAATGACGTCTACCGGCCGAGATGATGATCCGCCGGCACGCTCGCGGACCGTGTTTTCCCAGCTCAGTAAATCTATATTCACGATGTAAGCCGCTCAGCAAACCGGTCAGCTCGTTCATCGCGCGAGCTGCTCCTCGGGCGCAGGGACCTGAAAAAGATCAGGTGGCCCGGCGGTCGTAAGCCGCCTGGCCGTCTCGATCATCACGCCGGTCAATTTCCGAACATTCACGCGTATCTCAGCGCTGGTGACCCAAGCCAATCCCCAAGGTACGTGCTTTCTGTCTTAGAGAGCCCTCGGATCGCTTCATAAGCTTTGAAACCCTAGCTACAGGGGTGCGGGCCTTTGAGTGCGCTTTGAGCAGCTTGACGTCATCCTTACTATACTCTTTGCGCTTGGTGCTTTTTGCCACGTGTTCTCCGATTTCGCTTTGCACATTTGCCTGCAGCGTCTTGCTTTTGGCGAAGACGCAACTGCTTCCCATTACCATATCAATGGTCATCGACAACTATTCAAGCGGATTTTTCTCTTCGAGATAAGAACTGGAACTACACGCGAATTTGTCCTCTGTCCTCTGGATCTTTATCCGCGTGACAAACCCGATTTTCGACGTGCACGTCAGCCCCTTCAACATGGAAGCAAGCCATAGAGAAGGGACGCTCGATGCGTCTTCGAAAAACAACTCGAAAAGCGCTTCTTGCTTGAATGCGCCGACTTCACTCACCAATTTCGTAGTATGATATTTCCAGGCGCCAATACTATTGATGGAGTAGCGCGGATCGGCCGGGACAGTCGCACTGCCTCACTTTGCGCGCGCATCAACGGGCCTTCACGGCGAGTGCACGGCGTTACCGCGCGAAGAGCAAACGTCTTCTCCTATTTTCTCAAGTCCTGCGGACTTAAGGGCGAGTACTCACAAAGCCAAATCTTGCAATGCCTGACCGTTACTCCTCGTCAGCTGATCGAGCACGGTTCGCTCATCCCCATTTGACCGCAGTATCCTCGGTGTAATAAGCCACGTTGAGATACCCAGGCAATTCCGCCCTCAGCGAACACTTCTGCGAGACCATCGCCTGCCCCCGTCACATGGACCCGATGAACGAGCGAGCGACCTGATCGTGATATTTCCCGGGCCGGGCACTACGGCATGGCAAGCAACCCGCGGGCCTAGCCGTCGTGTGTGAGCTTGGCACCGGAAGGCGATTGCTTGATCATGACTTGCCAGAGCGCTTGGCCAGCACAATGCCGGCGGCGCGGTGTGGATCATTCGTGATCTGTACACAGTGATCTCCACTGTCGAGCAGATGCAGGTCGAACTTTCCAAGCCGGCGGAACGGACTCTGCGTCATGTCGGACGCCTCGCAAGAAGGCAAGATGTGGAACTTTCTGCCGGAGCGTCAGGCAGGGCTCAGAGGCTGTATCAATAGCGGCGAGCGTCTGCTCGATCTCTGTCAAGTCGCCTTCGAGCACCATCTCCACAATCCTTATTGCCAGAACAAACGTTCAGGGTCGGCGTTCAGAACCGCTGTCGCCAAGCCAAGCCGTTGATGGGTCGAATGCCACTCCCAGACGCCCTTGCGGTGATCTTTGCGGAGCAGCTGCCATGCCGCCCCAGTCCTATCGTGGTGCAGCAGCGCGACGTCGACGAGGTCGCCCTCCGCATTGATATTGCCTGAGCAGCACGGGCTCTCGACCAGATAGCCGCCAGCAACCGCTGTCACCTTTGGCGAGACATATCGGTAGTGCTCGCGCTTCGTCAGCGCGCGCACGATCCGCCACCGGTCGAGCTCGTTGGGATGCGCAGGCAATCCGGAATGATGTCGTCTGATGATTGCGGCGTTCATTGCGCGATATCCTAGACTGCAGAGATTTCTGCCTCGAGGCAGCCAACCACCAAGTGCTTGCCGAAGTCGACCATATAAATGGGTAGGTTCGCTTCCGTATGGCGACCGACCTGGACGATCTCACCAATGTACCCGACGCTGACCAGACACTCTTCCGCCGACGCGCCGGGAAAGGAACCGTCGTTGAGCAGATCGATTGCCGCCTTGACACGTTGGCCTGACCGGTATTTTGGCGATCTTGGTTCGATCATCGGGGTGCCGCTCCTGGCAAGAACGGCTCCTCGCCTTCGTGGCTTGGCGTGACTAGATCGAGCTCCTTGCATTTCATGCCGACGCGGTTGCCGGAGCCGAGGAATTCGACTCCATAGATATAAAATTGTTGCAGGAACGTGCCGATCGAGATGACATAGCCAAGCTCGCCTTTCTTGACCAGAACCTCACCGATGTCCTTGCCCACATAGGTGCCGTCGTTACGGATGGTGCGGTTGGCCCGCACGTTGTCACCATAATCAAAGAAGGGGGCGTCCGTCAGCTCGACGATGTCACTGTCACGGGCGATGTTGCTCATGCTGCCGTCCCTGTTCCATAGTTCAATTGTACCGCGCCTTGCAGGCGCCCGGCCTTACGGACCACCCTATCATGATGCTCGATCAACCCCCTCCATTCCCGCACGGCGGCGCTTGCGATCACGGATTGCATGAGCCTGTCGGGGTCCCGGTGCAGCAACATCAACGCCCGCAACCTAAACTCCAGATGCTCGAGACTGTCGTGGGCCCATGGTTGATGTTGAAGAAGCCATCGACGCGGCACGCGCGTCTGCCATCGAGGGAGGCGTGCTTGAGCCGGCGGCGAGGCGCGTGCTTCAGCGCGGGATGCGCACAGCCGACAGAGTCGACCTGATTACCCCGGCAACCGATGGCATTGTGGACGTCATCACTCACGGTCCCGCCCATACGCTCGAGCGTGCCCAACAACACCTTGGCGCCAGCCCTGTCCGCGGGGCAAAGCCCCAGCAGTCTCCCGACAGCTGCCGTCCTTCCCCAGTTGCCCGAGACGCATCTGCAAGTCGGCAATATGCGTCGAGCGAGAACAGGAAGACCCACACGAGGTACTCTCATAGCAGCCGAATTCCGGCTTGGTGGCGCCCACCGCACGAGTGGCAAGAAATTCGTTTCCGCATCACGTGATCCGGTGCGAACGCCTTGGCGTGGCGCAGGTGTACTTTCTGCACTTTCATCGAGGTGATAGGATAGCCCTGTCGCCCTGGGATGATGCTCGGCTGAGTCGACACCGTGCGACCAAGACAGGACTCGGCGAGGACGCCCTCTTTCGGATGACCAACTGAAGAAGGCCTCGGGCATGAATGTCGCCTGATCAACAATGGCTGCAGGTGCCTGGATTGATGTCGCGGAAGACGCGTCCGCTCTTCGTGGGCCCATCGGCGAAATCGATCCTCCACGCTCAAGACGGAGGCCTTGGGGCCGACAGGAATAGCTCGACGCGCTCCCGCCGACGTGCTCGTCGCTAGAATATGACTTGGCAACTTGCGAAAACGTTTGCGACCAGGGCCAGCCGTCCACCTGGTCAGAGAAGGCGAAAGCCGCGACCGGCGCCTCGTCAAGGCGGAGCATCATCCGCCCGAGTTTCTGAACCTTTAGTGTCGTAGTGACATCCATCGTAGCCCTCAAGCAGGCTCCTGGTGACGCGGCAGTGCCGTGTCGAGCACGCATGTATTGTCAACCGGGCAAACCGCCACGCATTGCGGCTCATCAAAGTAGGCGGCGCACTCGGTGCATTTCTCAGGATCGATCAGGAAAACGCCGGCTCGCTCGGAAATAGCGAAGTTCGGGCACTGCGTTTCGCACGCCGAACAGCCCGTGCATTGCGAGGCGATGATCTTGAACGGCATTGTCTGAACCCATCCTCTCAGGCGGCGGAAATCAGCGCATTGCGGCGGGCCGCCGGATCGACCCGCTCAATGTGCTTGATCTTCCCCTCATTGACTTTATCGAGATAGAGTTTGAACCAGGCGATCGCCGAGCCATCAATGAACTCGTAGGCATACTGATCGACCGGTTCGATTCCGGCCTTGATCAATTCGGCCTTCGGGCAGCCGCCGATCTTTGACACGAACACGGCATGACAATCGTTGATGGCGCCGATGGCGATTTCGAGCTTGCTGTCCTCGCCATCGCCGCCCTGGCAATAGGGATGAATAGGACGATGACCAACGAATTTTGCGCCTGAAGTCGAGAGCTCGTAGATCTGGAACTCCTTGGCATGACCGAAGTGCTGGTTGATCAATCCCGAGCCCTTGGTTGCAACCGCCACCAGCACCTTGATTTCGCTGGACGCGCTGGCGAGCCCCGCAACCTGCTCCTGCTTGGCCGCAAGCTTTGCAATGCGCGCCTTCTCGACTTTGGCCTGATCCTCCTTTCGGGCCTGCTCATCATATTTGATGTCCATGGCCATGATCTTTTCCATGGTGAACTCCGCGCCGCGGTCCTCCCCGAGTAGTCCGACGGCGTCGGCGCGGCACTGGCGACAGTGACGCATCATGTTCATCTCTCTTTCGCAGCTATCCTGCAATGCTGTCACTTCCTGTGCGGTCGGGCCGCGTTGCCCGCTGAGACCGAACACGGTGCCGTGCTCGGGCGACGATATCAGCGGCATCACGTTATGCAGGAAGGCGCCGCGCGACTTCACGGCCTTGTTAACCTCAACCAGATGCTGATCGTTAATCCCGGGAATCATCACCGAGTTGACTTTGCAAAGGATGCCGCGCGCGGTGAGCATCTCCAGGCCCTGGAGCTGCCGATTGCTGAGGATGCTTGCAGCTTCAATGCCTGTGTAGCGCTTGTGGCGGTAAAAGATCCAGGGATAGATCTTTGCGCCAATATCGGGATCGATCATGTTGATCGTGATCGTCACGTGATCCACCTTGAGTCTTGCGATCGTGTCGACATGATCAGCTAGCGCCAGGCCGTTCGTCGAGAGGCACAGCTTGAGATCTGGCGCGAGTTTATTGACGAGCTCGAACGTCTTGAATGTCTTGTCCGGATTCGCCAGGGGGTCGCCAGGGCCAGCAACGCCGACCACGCTCATCTGAGGGATCGCGGAAGCGACCGCCAGCACCTTCTTGGCGGCCTGCTCCGGCGTCAACTTCTCGCTGACAATGCCGGGGCGCGATTCGTTGGCGCAATCGTATTTACGATTGCAGTAATTGCACTGAATATTGCAGGCGGGCGCGACCGCGACATGCATGCGGGCATAATGGTGGTGCGCCTCCTCGCTGTAGCAGGGATGGTTCTTCACCTTTTCCCAGACCTCATTTGGCACATTGCCGATGCCGGCCTGAGATCCGCAGCTCGCCTTGCCGCTTCCACCGACCGTACCGCAGCTCTTGTGCTTAGCCATGACTTGCATGGTCTCGCTGATCTCGCCGCCGCCGCAGGATACCTGGTGTTGCGCTGAAGTACTCATTTTTCCAATTCTCTTCGCAAGTCGAATCCTTCCAGGCAAGCATCCCCAGAATCGTTTCTGAAAAGCCAAGAGCAACTGGCGTGCCATACCTGCCAACAAACGAATTTTTTGGTTCGCTTCAAGCAGTTAGATAACGCCTGCTCGAATGTCCGTTTTATCAACTCATGTTGGAAAGCTGACAGAGATTGCGATCACAAGACCGCTGGCCGCGCTATGATGACGGCGGGTACGCTGCTTCATCTATGCCCTTGGGCCAAGAGCATGGCGGCTGGTGTCGTTGAAAGTTGATCTTGTCGCCGAAATGTGACGCGTATGCAAAGCACAATCCGCAAAAGACGTTTCCGGACGCTTTGAAGGACAACTTGAACCGGCGATCCTACGTAGATGCAGACAAGAAGCAGCCCCCCTGTTGCCGACCTATGTCGTGAAGATCACGCGGGCCCCTGCCCTGACACTCCGGAAGGCATTGTCGGGGTGAAGAGAAAACGCCGAGTGGCCAGGGTGCCGACGGCCATGAATTGGACCGTGCGTCCAAACGTTGGTTGGCATCTCGAAAAGGTCGTGCGGGTTTGGACGCCGATCAGATTCGTAAGGCTGCAGCCGCCTCGGTCGACATCGCACGAACCGCCGTCCAACAACTACACTACGTCGCTGACGTCTCGGTATCCAGCCAGCCGATCCTGCTCTTCAGGAAACGCAGGCCCAGCACCAACAAGCTGGCGTGCTCCCTGTTGTCCTTGCCATAGCCGTGGCCGCCGGCGGCATGCTCGTAGAAATAAGCCTCATAGCCCATCGCCTGCAGCTTCGCTGCCATTTTGCGCGCATGTCCGGGATGGACGCGATCGTCCCGCCGCCTGGTGGCCATCAGGATCGGTGGATAGGACTGCCCGGGTCTTGCGGCATGATAGGCAGAATAGGTCTTCAGCCACTCCCACTCCTCAGCGTTGTCGGGATCGCCATATTCGGCGAGCCAGTTCGCCCCGGCGAGCAGTTTGGTGTAGCGGCGCATGTCGATCAGCGGGACGGTGCAGAACAGTGCGCCAAAGAGCCCGGGATATCGCGTGAGCATGTTGGTAATGAGGATGCCGCCGTTCGATCCACTCTCGGCCCCGATCCGCTTGGCCTGTGTCACGCCGCGCTTAACGAGATCGGCGGCGACGGCTGCGAAATCGTCATGCGACAATCTCTTGCCGGCCAGCCGGCCGGCGTCGTGCCAGCGCGTGCCGAACTCACCGCCGCCGCGCAAATTTGCCTGAACCGTGGTGCCGCCGCAGTGAAGCCAAAGCTTACCGAGCGCGGAATTGTAATACGGTTTCACGGAGATCCCAAACCCGCCATATCCGCTCAGATGGACCGGCGCGTTGCCGGTCTGTCTGACCGGGCCGGTCTGTAGGTAGGGAATTCGCTCACCGTCGAGCGAGATGGCCTCGTGCCGCGTGACCACGCAGTGCTCCGCGGCAAACGTCTTCGGCGCCTGCTTCAGCACGGCGGGACTGCCAACGCCCCGCTCCATCAGGATGAGGGACGGCGGGGTGAGCGGATCCTCGACGTGAGCCAGCAAGTCGCCATTGCTCTCGGACGGATTGCGATCGAGAGACCAGATGTCGACCACGCCAAGATCAGGAAGCCCGCCCAATTGCTCGCGGATCCAGCCATGATCGGATGGCGTGCAGATCTCGAAGACTGGCCGGAGTTCGTCGAGAATACAAAGCACAACTTTGCCCGCACTCCAAAAGAAGCTCTGCAGCGCACGGCGCGGCCCCGGCTCGAAGAGAATCTCGAACTGGCGGCTGCCCGCCAGGAATGCCGGCAGCGGGATGACGAGCACCGTATCCGCGGCATAGGTCTGCCCTGCCACAGACCAGGATTCGCGCGGCTTCAGGGCAAGCCAGTTGCGATGCGACCGCATCCAGATGTTACTTGGCAAGTCGAGCCTCGTCTTGGCGCCCGTTTCATCGCCCAGCCAGACCACGCAATTGGAGACGTCTGTCGCATCGAGGAACCAGATCCTGGGCGGCACGACAGTGTCGTCAACACTGCAACCGACGGACACATGAGCGGCCTTGGCCTCAAAGATCACTGCCGCTTTGTCAACATGCATACCACGCCGCCACAGCCTCACCGTGCGCGCATAGCCGGTGGTCGCGGCCATGCCATCGCCATGGGAGCTTAACAACACCAGCGTATCGGAATCGAGCCATACGCCGCTGCCTTTGGCTTCCGGCAAGATAAAGCCATCGTGGATGAAGAGCTTCGTGTCTGAATCGAATTCACGCAAAGTGACGGCATCGCTTCCGCCGCGCGATAGACTCAAGATCCATCGCGAGTGATTTCCAGGCGGTGCGGCCGTGGCATTCAGAAGCCAGTCTTTGCCTTCGCTGACGGCAAGTTGATCGAGGTCGAGCAGAATGTCCCATGACGGCTTCAGCGTGCGATACTCTTTCAGAGTGGTTCGCCGCCAGAGGCCGCGTGGATTAGTGGCGTCCCTCCACAGATTGTAGAGATACCCGCCGCGCCGGCTGACATAGGGGATATTGTCAGGTCGGTCGTAAATCGCTGTCAGCGCATCTCCGTCTCGTTCGGCTGCGGGTCCGCCAAACACCTCCAGGGTTCTGCTATTCTGCCGCTCGACGAAGTTCAGCGCCCGCGCGCCTTCGATCTGTTCCAACCATAGATAGGGATCATCGTCAGGAGCGGAGGGCGTTGGCCTTCCAGTTCGCGCGCCATCGACGCTCCTTGTCTGACCATGCTTCATTTACAACCTTAGTCTTGACGCGTAGTTCGACTGATTCAAGGATTTGCATCGCGAACGTTGCATCAAGATTTGCAAGCTACGAGCTGGCCCGAGATTCAATCCTCTCGAAAATGAATCTTGCGGAGTTGCAGCAATTGGCCTGACGCTGTTAAGATGTGCGGAATGCAACGACCGGGCTGGCGATGTCAGCACAATGGGCCCTCGCGAGGGCCTTCCCACCAACGCCATCTCGTTGGCCCAACGCCTCAGTGCTGGCCTAGGCCGAGATATTGCGTGTGGCACCGCGCGTCGGCGCCTTCTTGGTTCCCAAGAATGCTTCGAGCGCTTCCGGAGTCATCGGCACGCTCGGCTGGAACCTTCGGTCACGCCAAGCCAAAGCCAGAGAATGATGTGGACTTCCTCGCAGGGGCCAAACCGCTTCGCCAAGAATAGCTTCCGCATCCGCCGGTTTGGCGAGGTTCTGTGGAGTCTTAGCATTCATCATTCGGTTGCCTCGCCGCCGCGCTTCTTGGCGTTGATAGTGATTGGAAGGATGGTGTCACTCGCCATCGCGGGTAGGTCGAGCACCCAGCCATTCGCGATTCGAATCCAACCACCCCACAGCGTCTCGTGCTCACATTCGACAATCGACTCCTCAAGATCCTTCTTGGGCACATAAATCGAAAGCCCCGTCTCGGGCGAACGGCGAATCATGACCTTCATAGGAGCTCCGCAGGTTGTGATCTCTCGCCCGCGCGCTCCTGACACGCACGCCACAAGGCTCTCTGTTTGGCATTGATGTCCGCCAGGACTTGCAGGACACGATCGATCTCATCCGCCGCCGTCTCGCGCGACAGCGAGAAGCGAACCGCACCGCGCAAAAAGGCCGGTGGTACTCTCATCGCGCGCAGGACATGGGACGGCTCCATCGAGCCGGACGCGCAGGCTGAACCGAGTGAGACGGCAATTCCGTTGCGGTTCAGGTGGTCGACGATGGCCTCTGCTTCGAGATGCTCGAATGCAATGTTAGACGTATTTGGCAAGCGGTTCTTGATATGACCAAGCACGATGCAACAGCCGAGAGCGAGAATGCCTTGCTCCAGCCGGTCGCGAAGGACGCCTATCTGCATCTGCTCTTGTACGAGGTGTGCCGCAGCGAGTTCCGCCGCCTTGCCGAGCCCAATAATGCCCGGAACGTTTTGGGTGCCAGCTCGGCGATGCCGCTCCTGTGCGCCGCCGAAGATCAGCGGTCGGAACTTGATGTCCTTGCGCACATACAGCGCGCCGATCCCCTTCGGACCATGGAGCTTATGGCCGGAGAGCGACAGCATGTCGATGTCCGTAGTCTTCAGGTCAATCGGAATCCGCCCGACCGCCTGGACCGCGTCGGTGTGAAAGAGCGCGCCGACTGAGCGCGCCATCCTGGCGAGGGATTTCACCGGAAAGATCGTACCGGTCTCATTATTGGCCCACATGACCGAGGCGATTGACGTGCGCCTCGACAATGCGTTGCGATAAGCCTCGATGTTCAATCGGCCGCTTGCATCGACCGGAATGACATGGGTCTTGATTCCTCGTCGGCCCAGCTCCTCGGCAAGGGACAGCACGGCTGGATGCTCAACGGCCGTTGTGACGATCTCGTCGCGCCCCTCCTGCACGGCGAGCGCGGACAGGATCGCTGTGTTGTCGGATTCAGTCCCGCCCGACGTGAAGACGATCTCGTGATCGAATGCCGCGCCAACGAGGGCCTGCAGCTTCTGGCGCGCTTGCTTCAATGCGGGCGCAACCTCAATGCCGAATACATGCGCGGACGACGCATTGCCGAATTGCCCAGAGAAGAACGGCAGCATTGCCGCGACCACCAAAGGATGGGCACGGGTCGTCGCGTTGTTATCCAGGTAGATCGGCCGCACGGACTGTCCGCTCTGCACTTAAGGCCCCACTTTGGCAGCTCCGGGGAGCGGGATCAGGCGGACGAACTCGCCGAGCCGCACGATCAGGCGCGCTTGAATGGCCGCGAGCGTCGTTCCCGCAAGCTTGCATAACATGCAGGCGCCGGTGAGCCTGACCATGATCTTGTTGCCTTCGATTTCGACGAGCTCACAATCCCCACGATCACGCCTGAGCCTTGGCCGACTCTCATCGAGCACGGCGCGGACAATCCGCTGGCGATCGGAAGGCTCTGCAGTCGAAGATTGCTTCGTTCGTTCAGCCTTCAGGCCCATGTTCGATGCTCCTTCCATTGCGAATGGTCCGAAGGCGGCTCAGCTGAACGATTTGCCGCAGGAGCAGCTCGATTTGGCATTTGGGTTATCGAAGCGGAACCCTGATCCTTCGAGCGACACCACGAAGTCGATCGTGGTGCCGTTGAGATGCGCCCGGCTCGCCTTGTCGACGAAGACTTTGATCCCGTCTTGCTCGAACACGGGCTCATCGGAGACCGGCTCATGAGCAAGACCCATTTTGTATGTGAACCCTTGGCAACCGCCGCCTTCGACCATGACCCGCAAACCGCTTGCCGGCTGGGCTGTCGAGGAGATTGCGGCCTTCAGTGCGTTGATGGCGCTATCCGTTAGGTTGATCATTTCTGGCTCGCTCTCAGTTTCTGTCGCGAGGCACAATTCGCAAATCCCATGCCAGTCGAGATGCAGCTGAAATCAATTGGTTTTGCAGGCGGCGACCATACGATTTGCGACCTGTCGGCTTTGCGACAGGCGGTTTTCCGGCGTCCCGACCTCATCCGGCCGAGACCTCGTGATGGTGCCGGCACGTATTCATGCACATTGCGCCAAGCCGCCGCTTACGCTGTGCGTCGCTGCAGACATAGGCGCACGGCAAACAACTTGCATAGGGTTAGCGGACACGCCGCGTTCGGCGATGAATGTACACGACAGATTGATGAGGAGCCTTCCATGACGTCGATCGACAACACCGCTCTTGGCCAGTTGGACAAGGAGGGGCGGTTGCTGAATGCGGTGCTTAAGACCGAGACAACGAAGTCGGGGCGATTTGGATTTCGGGGCGACATCGCGCTGAAGTTCCAAGCCCAGCTCGCCGACGAAAAACGACCGCCGGACTATTCCATCGAACAAGTTCTTGCAATCGCGCAGGAAGGCGAACCGACCATCCCAGTCCTTGCCGGATATCTGCATTCCTTCGCCTATCTACCTCAGGCCGCAAAGGTTCTGGATGGCAGGCTGAGCCCCAAAGGCAGCTATTTCATGTTCTGCAACAACATTGATCTGCTCGCGAAGTACCGCACTAAGATAGGCGACATCACCTTCCGCATTCTGCCTTGCGACGAATCAACTGTATGGAAGGAGATGATGGACCTCGCCGGCGTCGACAAGAATGACATCAAGAAGCTCGGTACGGCCGGTAGGCTCGACTACTTGCTCGACGCGGCCAAGGACATCGGTGGATCATACACGGAAATTTCATACGAGGACGGCCTGGCCAAAATGGAGCCGGTGAAGAACAGAAGCGAAAACCGTCCCGTCTGAGGCATCGCCTCAGACCCTCTCTCTCACCAGCTCGACGAGTATGCCGCAGAGAGAGTCACTGCACCCGCTTCGCCGGGACTGGCTCTGACAAACCCTGGTGATGGACTTATCGGCCTACCTTTCGGGAGAGAACACACCGCCACTCTGCTAAGCGTGTGTTGGTCAAGAGCACTGTCGTCAATTGCACCGAGGAGCGGCTGGCCGCGACGGTCCGGCTGACTGCATCCATGGGGATCCGGACATTCCAGTGCTCATCGGTTCATGATCGCGGTCACATTTCAGAGGGCGGATCGACGATGTATGGATCGGCTTTCGCGCTGTGCGCCAGGCCTTTGCCAGCCTGCGTGGCGCAGAGATGTCGCGCGTCGATGCTCGCCAGCCGACAGTTGTCGACGAGCTGCGCCCATGGACGATGGAAACCGACCCGGGGATTGGGTAACGCGCAGGTTGCATCGCTCGAGAGAACCCAGCGAGCCAGCGTCGAGCGGTTTGCCTCGTACATGCAGTTCCGCAGAGCCTCAAAATGCGACGGCGGGGTGCCGGTCGATCGAGCCAAGCCAAGCGATAGCTGAGCAGACTTGGCCGCCGTCCTCAATGTTGTGAGAACGAAGCGAAGCTATGCAGAATGCCGCAACCGAAGCTGTCCCAGGACCTGTACCTAAATAGCGCCAGGTGATTCCCTCTCCTGCGAGTTTTTGATTCGGGGGCGAGAGAATGCGCGCGGGTTTGTTTTGGCTGAATGATCGGCAATGGGGACGTATCGAGCCTCATCTGCCGACGGGACTGACGGGGCCGGATCGGGACGACGACCCGGGATCATTCACACGCTGCAGTCGGGTGCGCGATGGGGCGACTGCCCGCCTGAATACGGCCCTTACACGGCCGTCTACAATCGCTTCAACCGCGGGGCCAACCGCGGGCGATGGTGCGCAATCTTCGAAGCGCTGGCCAAGCCCGGCGAAGACGGCGTCGTGCTGTCGCTCGACTCGACCTCGATTAAAGCTCACCGGTGTGCCTCCGGCGGAAAAGGGGGGAGCACAATCAAGCAATCGGCCGCGCGCGCGGAGGCCGCACGACAAAAATCCATGCGCTGAGCGATCCGCTCTGCCGGCCGGTCGTCCGGCATCTGACCCGAGGCCAGAATGCCGATATCGCGGCCGATGTTCTGGCGCTCGGGCGGCCCACGAGCGCGCTCCTCGCTGACAAAGGGTATGACGGCGTCGACCTTCGGGGCGAAATTGTTCGTCGCGGCGCCAAGCCCGTCATCCCTAACAAATCCAACCGCGTTGTCATCCATCGCTTCAACAAACGCGCCTACAAAGGCCGAAAGTCATCGAGCGCTGTTTTTGCAGGCTAAAGACTTCCGCCGCATCGCCACCCGATACGACAAGCTGGCCGGGAATTTCTTGGCCACTGTTCATCTCGCCGCTCTCGTCGCATATTGGCTCAATTGAGTCTGGCACCTTCGGCGCCTGCCGGTAGGGCAGCATGCTTCCTAGCCGCGCCGTCAGTTCCATCAGCTCCGGTGTCGCTCGATCGGGACAAATTTCCTTCGGCGGCGGAAAGCACCGACCATCCCTGGACGGCATTCCCGGCACAGCATCCGGGGATTGCGAACCTCAACGGTGCCGCAGACGGTTCGGATCGGGCGTGTCGTGTAGTCCTTGACGCGGTCGGAACGTATGGCACTCCGGGCAAACCCGGCGAAGAAGGGCATACGTCTCCGCCTCATGATTCACGACCGCGTTCTGCAGCGCTGCCATGATCTTCTTGCTATCGCCGATCGACAAGCCGATGTCGCCGTCGAATAGGCTCTCCCAGCTCTTGTCTATGCGGACCTCCTTCCGGCATGTTTCACCAAATTCGTTCCGGCCCTCGATCGTAAGCGTCCATTCCACCGCCATCGCTTTGTCTCAAAACGATGCTGATGGACTGCTCGAGCCTAACAACCCGTGTTTGACCCCAGAGAAGTTACCGGTCTCCTCACGACCGACCGCGCATGACTGGGCGTCAATGTGGATCGCTACTCCTTCATTGCAATGGACTTGCACCATCTACTCCTTGCCGGTCTCCCGGCCCACCTTGTTCCGACCCCTTCAGGGGCTCAGCTCGTTCGGCTTGGCCGATCACCCCGATCAAAGCATCGACATAAGCGTCAAATGCGGCTTCACTCTGAGCTGTCCAGTCGGGCATCGCCGGGCGCTTCCCTGATCACGAAGCAACACCCTAACAAATCCGCGCCAGCGCGAATCCACCCGCATCCGCGACTTTCTGACTCAGTAAGACTAGGCGCCCGCCGCCACGTGCGGGTGACGCCGGCATCAACCGGCGGGCAGATGCGCCGAGGGCAACAAGCGCGCCTGACGCAACGCCGCGAGATCAGCCGAGCCGGTGCAGAAGCAGGCGACGGCCAACTGGCGGATGACGATCTCGAAATGCGCGACAACCGCCTCGGTGGATACCGTAGCCGCGCGCAGCACGCCGGCCGCCTGCCCGGCGATGTCCGCGCCCAGGCGAATGGCCTTGGCTACGTCGACGCCGTCGCGGATTCCGCCCGACGCGATCAGCTTCACCGTTGGCAGCGCCCGACGTACCGCCTGCACGCTGGCCGGGGTCGGAATCCCCCAATCGGCGAACGCCATCGCCACTGCACGGTCGGCGGCATCGCGGGCGCGCTCGCCCTCCACCGCGGCCCAACTGGTGCCGCCGGCGCCGGCAACATCGATCACCGCCACGCCCGCCTCGACGAGCGCACAGGCCACCGAGGCGGACAGGCCCGAGCCCACTTCCTTAGCCACGATCGGCACGCCCACGCTGCGCGCGGCGCGAGCGATCTGCGCTAGGACGCCGCGCCAGTCGCGGTCGCCCTCCGGCTGTACCGCTTCCTGCAGCGGATTGAGATGGACGATGAGTCCATCGGCCTCCAGCGCATCCACCGCCCGGCGCGCCAGGTCCAGGCCGTCGGTCTCGCGCAGTTGCGCAGCGCCGATATTGGCCAGCAAGGGAATGTCTGGGGCCAGGCGGCGCAGCGCGCGTGTCAGCCCCTGGGAGTTGCGGGATTGCAGGCTCACGCGCTGCGAACCGACGCACATGGCGATCCCCAAGACTTGCGCTGCCTCGCTCAGATGCCGGTTGATGGCCTCGGCGCGTGACGTGCCGCCGGTCATAGAGCTGATCAGCAGCGGCGCGCGCATGGTCTTGCCCAGCAGCGAGGCGCGCAGGTCGATCTGCGTCAGGTCCAACTCGGGCAATGCGCAGTGTTCGAAACGGATGTACTCCCAGCCGGCGGCGATCGTGGCCGGCGCCGTTCGCCGATCCAGCACGATGTCCAGATGGTCGTCCTTGCGCCGGCTCAGGGCGGTGTCGCTCATGCTCGCTCCATCCGTCGCATCGGGCGACAGCGTTGCGTCGGATCGGACCGACGGCAGCGCGCGCACGCCGCCGCCTCCCGCGCGTTCAGGCCGGCGCACGCTGGCCTCCCCCGCAGCGTCGCTGCGGTAGCGGCTGGTCGAGGTCTGGTAGTACTGCCCGCGGATGGCCGCCATGGCCTCGATCAACGGTCCCCACGGCGCGGGAAAGCGTTCTGAAGCCATCACCCGGTGCAGCATGCGCGTATGGCCGGCTAGCTCGTCGTTGAGGAACTCCACCACAGGCATAGCCGGATAGCGCTGCAGCAGCAGGATCGCCGCGTTATCGGCCTCGCCGGCCGACCTGTCCTTGTCGCGTCCATGCAGATCGTTCTGCAGGCGCCCTATCGCGGAGATGAGCCGCAGGACCTGGCGAAACGCCGGACGCGCGCGTAAGGTCGCCATGTTCAGCCCCCACAGCAACGACAGGCAACAGAACACGTTCGTGTAGGCGATCGAATCGATGCCGTTGTGCAGGTACTCGGCGTAGGACCAGCGTTCCGACCCTGCCGCCTGCGCGTGTCCGGCGCGCAGCGCCGCGCAGTAGCACCGGGTATCGTCGAGAAGCTGAGCATAGTCGCGACGATCGTAGGCGAGCGCGGCCAGCGAAGCACGCAGCACAGCGCAGCCCTCGAATCCGGGGAGCGCGCACGGCACGCCCTGCCCCAGCGCCTGCTCCACCGCAGCGAGCTGCTCCGGCGCGATCAGGCCAAGGTCGTTGCAATCGTCGAGCCAGAACAGCAGCGCCAGTTCGCGATAGAACGCCACGATCAGCGTTTCGTCCTGCGGATCGCGGCCGGTGCGGGCGCTGGTGTCGCGCAGGCTCGGGTGGATGCGCTGCAGGATGTACTGGCCGCCCCTGACCGCTTCCACGGCATGCTCGTCGGCGAACCCGGTCAGGGAACGCCCCCACTCCAGCACCTGCTGCAGCGCGCGTTCGGTCTGAATCATGGCGCCGCTCCTGCTCCCTCGGCCGGGACGCGCCGCCCCCAACGAAGCGCCAGCCACAACCCGGCGAGTTCGGCCACGCGCACGACCCGGGTGGGGCAATACAGTTCCTTGCCGATCCACAGCGACGTCTGCGGCGATGCATGCGCCGCATGGCGGGCGAGCATCCACTCCAGTGCACGCGCCACCGCCTGCGCGATGCGCCGGCGCCCTGTCGGCTCTTCGCTCCCGTCCATCACGTACAACGCGAACAGCGCATAGGCGGTTTCCTCGAATGTGGACGCGCGACCGGCGCCCCAGCCGCCGTCGTCGCGCTGCGCCTGCAGCAGCGCCGCCAGCGCGCGCTCGTCGCGCCACTGGGGCTTGCCTTGCGCCAGCGCAGCGATCGCATGCGCGGTGGGATACAGCCACGAAACGTGCCATTTTTCGTTGTCCCATAGACCGTGCGTGTTGCGATTGGCCTCGACGTAGGCGCTGGTGCCGGCGGCGGGCTTTCCCAACAGTCGCAACGCATGCAGGGCATGGATGTTGGTCGACACCGAGGCATTGCGCTCGCCGGGGAAGGTGACGAACAGCTCGCCGATTTCGAAATGGCGCAACGGATCGACCGCCGGGTCGCGGCCTGCAAGGCGGAGGACGCACAACGCAACGGCGGTGTCGTCCGCATCGGCCGCGAAGTGCAAGGCCGGGCCCAGACCGCGCATGCCCAGGCGGGCGTCGAGCTGCGCGACGATCACACGCACCGCCTCGGCGAGCGCGGGATGCGCGAACAGCCCCGCCAGATGCAGGGTGTAGAGCGACCAGCATGGCTCGAACACATTGATCGGCCAGACGTTGGGAACGACACCTTCGATGCCGCTGCGCGTCGCCCGCGATGCCGCCTGCAGATACGCGTCGGCGCGCGCGACCTGCGGCGTGCTCCCCTGTGTCACGGCGTGCGCACGACACGCGGCGGTGGCCGCCGGACTGATGCCGATGCTGCCGTCGTCATCCGGGCATGCGGTGGTCGGCGACGTCCCCCAGGCTTCCCAGGAGTGCAGCAACGGATGGCCGCTCGGCAACGTCGTCATCGCCCCCAGTTTGACCAGGCACGCTTGCCGCAACGGCAACAGCGCCGGGTGGCGCGGAAACGCCACGCCGCCCAGCAAGGATGCGGCCTCGCCGCACAACTGCGGCAGGATCAGCTCCGCGCCGATCGGCGCGTCTTCCGGCACCGTCTGCGCGTAGGGATCGGGCTCGCGCTCGAGGAACCGGGTTGCAGCCTGGACTGCGTCGGCAGCGCCGGGAAGAGGATCGGCACGCTGCAATGCCAGCAACGCCGCCCAAGTGGGCGCATGACGGAACAGCGGGAAGTCCGCGCTTCCCCATCCTCCATCGGCCTGTTGCTGCGCGATGAGCCACGCGTATGCGTCCTGCCGACCGGTGACGTTGCCGCGGAACTGTAGAGCTCGCGCCGTGTCATAGACGGACGGGCCGACGCTGCCGCCGTCGCTCATCTCGCTCAGCAGGTGGCGCAATTCGGAAAGGATCTGTTCAGACAGCGCGTTCACTCGGGATGTTCCTTCTGCAGACGGTTCGGGCAGACGCCGCGCACGTCGCCGCAGGCCCGTCGCGGCCCGGCGCATGGGCAGCGCCGGACGGTCGCCCTGCTCCGGCGCGGCGACGCGCCGATGCTGGCGCCGGTCCGCCGCATAGGCTTGCGCGCAGCGCGCCGCGGCCGTGCTGGGCAACGGCTGCGATCGGCGCCGCGGATTCGGACACAATGCAGCATGCACCGCTGCCGCCGGGCGATCGCAGCGGCACAGGGGCGACTCCATGCGGACGGGCGCGCTCATGCGCATGGCGCGTGCTTGAACAGATACGCGTTGGCCCGCTGCAGCATCTGCGCCAACCGTTCCGCACGAGGGCCCAGCGGGGCGATGGCCTCCCCGGCGTCGCGCAACAAATCCAGCGCGAACTGGCGCGCTGCCTGCAGCCCCATGATCGACGCGCAGGTCGGCTTCTGCGCCGCCGCGTCCTTGCCGGGGGTCTTGCCCAGCGTCGCGGTATCAGCTGTCGCGTCGAGAATGTCGTCGACCACCTGCAACGCCAGGCCGAAACAGGCGGTGTAGCGATCGAGCGCACAGTACAGCGCAGCGTGCGCGGCATCCTCCGCGATGGCGCATAGCGCGCCCATGCGAACGGACGCGCGCACTAGCGCTCCGCTCTTCATCCGGTGCATCGCCACGATCCTGTCCAGCTCGACGTGCTTTCCGACCAGCGACAGATCCATGGCCTGCCCGCCTGCGGCACCCTCGGCGGACACCGCCTGCGCCAGTTCGCGCACGAGCGCGATACGGTTGTCGCCCGGCGCATCCAGGCTCGCCAGGGTCAGGAAGGCGTGCGCCTGCAGCGCATCGCCGACCAGGATCGCAGTGGCTTCGCCGAACTTGACGTGCACGGTCGGGAGGCCGCGGCGAAGCACGTCGTCGTCCATCGCGGGCAGGTCGTCGTGGACCAGGGTACAGGCATGCATCATCTCGAGGGCGGCGCCGACGTTCTCGAGCATGTGCGCCGGCGTGTCAGCCAGTGCGCCGGCAGCCAGACAGAGCAAGGCGCGGGTGCGCTTGCCGCCATTCAAGGTGGCGTAGCGCATCGCCGCCATCAGCTCGGTCTCACCATTGTCTTCGGCGCAGAGAAGACGCGCCAGCGTCTGTTCGACCCGCTTTGCGCCGTCCTGCATCCAGATCTCCGGCAGCAGCCTGCCGGACGCGCCGCGCACCTGCGCGCCCAATCCGCCGAGCGCGGAAACGCCAGTTCGGTCGTCCTGTAGCGTAGAACCGGTCTGCATGTTGTTCATGTCCTTGTACCTGACACGGCCACGGCGAGCGCCGAGCCGCCGCGGTGTTGCCGGCGTCGCACCGAGCGCACGCGCCGAGTGCAGCAATGCCGCGCGTCGCCGGCGCCGCTGCCTCGCCACACGGGGATGCGATGCCAGCTCATGAGAATTCGATGCGGATTGTCATGGACGGATGTGCGGTCGGGTAATAGCGCCGGCCTTTTTCGACGCCGCTCAGCAACCGCGGCCGCACCCCGGCCTTGTGCATGGTCAGCGCCAAGGCGATGCAGAACTGCACCAGTTCCAGCCATACCAAGTGGTAGCCGATGCAGACGTGTGGGCCGGTACCGAACTGCAGCATGTCCACCGGCTGGATCGGCTCCGTGCGTTGCAGCCACCGCGCCAGGCGGAACTGATCAGGCGCCTCGTGCAGCAGCGCCGAGGTCGAGAAATGGAGCAGCGGGATGCACAGATGGGTGCCCGCGGGAATGCGCCGTTGGCCGAGTTGCAATTCCTGCAGCGCGCGACGCGGCAGCAGCGTGGCCGTCGGATGCACGCGCAGCGTCTCGCGGAACAGCGCCTCGGCGACCGGACACTGCGCCAGGTCCGCGTGCCGGGTCGGCACCGCGCCCACGCGTTGCGCCTCCTCGACCAGGGCGTCCCACAGCACAGGCTGCCGCGCCAGCTCGATCACCATCCAGGCCATCGTTGAGGCAGTGGTGTCGTGACCCGCAAGCAGCAGCAAGCGGATATTGGCGACCAGGACGTCATCGGAGAGCGCATCTTCGCTGCGATCGAAAGCGCTCACCATCTCGTTGATCAACCCCGTGCGCGCGGGATGCGCGCGCACGTCGCGGACGAACTGGCGCAACTGCGCGTCGATCCAGTCGCGGGCGGCGCGGCCGCGCCGCAAGGGCAGTCCGGGCAGGTCGACCGGCGGCGCGACGATCAACTGCACCACTTGCCGGTACTTGCGATGCCATCCCGGCAGGTCCTGCGCGGGGATTCCCATGAGGCTGAAGATGAGCTTGAGCATCAGGTCGCCGGTTTCGCGCAGGATGGTTACGTCGCCGCGATCGCGCCACGCCTGCACCCGTGCCCGGATGACGGGCACGAACAGGTCGCCGATGCCGGCCTGGGTCAGCCCCTTGGGCAGGAACGCCGCCTTGATCGCATCGCGCGCCTGCCGGTGCGCGCCGCCGTCCTGGGTAACCAACGTTCCGCCAAGCAATTCGGGCGCGATCTCTTCGATCAGCGCCGAGGACACGTCCTTGTGCCGGAGCAGTGCGAACGCATCCGGATCCACGCAGGTCATCAGGTGTCCGGCAGGGCCGAAATCCAGCCAGAAGTGGCTGCCCAGCGTCCGTTCCGCGCGCCGCAGCAGGCGCGGCAGGTCGCAGACGATGGCGGGAAGATGCCCGACCAGGGGGAACGCGCCGGGCACGACCGGGATGTCGTGCCGCAGCCGGTGCCGACGGTCCAGCGGGTTGAGCAGCATGTCCATCAGCAGCGCGGCGCCGCGGCCGCTTCGGCGGTGTGCCGGCAGGCCGCGCGGCGCGGCTGTTGCCATCGTCGGCGTACGTCGGCACATGCGCCAGCATGCCGCCGTCGATGCACACGACCTGGCCGGTGATGAACGCAGCATCGTCGTAGAGCAGGAATGCCATCAGCGCGGCCACGTCCCTCGGGCCAGCCGACGCGCGGCAGGAGCTGGTGCCGGCGCAGATGCCGTTGCATGCACTCGTGCAGCTTGGCGAGGAGACGCTCCGTCATGACGAGACCCGGCGCAATCGCGTTGCAGCGGATCTGCGCATGACCGTACTGGGTAGCGAGCGAGGCCGACAGCATTTTCATCGCCGCCTTCGACGCGGCGTAGGACGTCTGCGCGGTGTCACCGCTGAGCCCCTGGCACGACGACATGTTGACGATCGCGCCACCGCCGCGGGCGATATGGCCTGCCGGCAGCAGAGCAGCATGCCGCGCAGATTGGTCGCCATGGTCTGATCCCAGGCCGCCAGGTCCAGGTCGAGGATCGCACGGTGGCGCGGGGTCAGATGCATGTCACTCCACCAGCAGGTCGACCCCAGCGAAGTGCCGCTCCGCCGTCTCGAGCAGCGCTGAAACCGCCTGCGCATCGGCGATGTCCATGGCCAGGGCCAGCGCGTGGCCCGCTTCGGCCGCGATCTGCGCGGTGCAGGCGATCGCCGCCGAGCCATCAATGTCGGCCACCACCACTCTGGTGCTCTCGCGTGCGATGGCGAGGGCGCATGCCTTGCCAATGCCGGCGCCGGCGCCGGTCACTACGGCCACCTTGCCTTCAAACCGTGCCACCGTGTCCTCCTGGATTGCGTTGGTCTTTCGCGGCATGTCGCTCGGCCTCCGCAGGAGAAGGCGCAGGGTCGACGCTGGCGCACTCGTCATCACCATCGTCGCTTTCGATGACCCGAATGGCGGCGACCGGGCACTGGCTGGCCGCGAGTCGCATGGCGGCGTGCAGCGCCTGCGGGACCGTCGCCACGCACACTTCGGCCACGCCGTCGGGTTCGCGTTGGCGAAAGGTGCCCGGCAGCGTCAGCACGCACTGCCCGCTGGTTGCGCACATATCCTGGTCGACCAAGATGCGCATCTCAGCCCCCCTGCGCATGCAGCCGCACCGGCAGCGCGCGGAACGTCCTAAGGAACTCGGAGGTCTCCCGCGTCGGCGGCTCGGCCAATGCCAGCGTGGGGAAGCGCGCCTGGATCCGCGGCAGGCTCTCGGCCAACTGCACCCTGGCCAGTTGCGCACCGAGGCAAAAGCGGATGCCGTGGCCGAAGCTCAGCATGATCTTCCCGTCGGTCGACATGCCAGGACTGGTGCCGTAGAACCGCGCGGGATCAAAGCGGTCGGGATCGGCGAAGGCGTCCGGGTCGCGATTGCCGGCCGCGATCAGCACGCGCACGTCCGCGTTCTTCGGGATCACCACGCCGCCCAATTCGATGTCGCGCTGGGCGATACGCAGAGTGGCGCTGAACATGACGGGCGAGTCGCGGCGCAGGACTTCTTCGACGAATGCCTTCACCCCCACGGCGTCTCCCTGAAGCCAGTGCCGCTGTTCGGGATACGCCAGCATCGCCAGGACCGCATGGTCGATGGTCGCAGCAGTGGTTGCGAAGCCGCCCAGCAGCATGCCCCAAAGCATGCTGATCAACTCCGCATCCGACAGCGTGTCGGCATCGTCGTCGTGTGCGCCGACCAGCATCGACACGATGTCGTGGCGTGGATCGGTGCGCTTGCGCTGTATGAGGTCGCCGAAGTAGGCCTGCACCCTGGCGCTGGCCGCGTCCGCCGTGGCGAGCTGGGGGTCGCTGGCGTGCGGGCCCAGGCCTTTCAGAATGGGGTCGATGACGGCGGCGAGCCCGAACATGTCGTCCTGGGGCATGCCGAACAGTTCGGCCAAGACCAGCATGGGCAAGGCCAGCGCGAATTCCCGATGCAGGTCCACCGCCTCCCCGCGCTCCAGCGCGGGCGCCATGCCATCCAGGCGCGCTGCGACGATGCGCGCGATGCTCGGCCGCAGGTTGTCGATCTGGCGCATGGTGAAATCGGGCGAGATCAGCCGGCGCAGACGCGTATGCGTCGGCTGGTCCTTCATCGCTAGTGTAGACGCCAGCAGATTGAGTGATAGGCTGGTCGCCGCACGCGGGAAGTGGCGCGCCAGTTCGCCCGGCGCCGGTGCCCGAAACGCATCGCCCGTGGCCGTGAGCGCCCAGTAGATGTCGGCGTGGCGGCTCAACAGAAAGAGGCCCGACGCCGCGCGATGCACGGGATCGTGCTCGCGCAACCAGTGCATAAACGGATACGGGTCGTGGATGCGCGCTGGCGACGCCAGTTCGGCGAAGGCGTCCCGGCATGCTGCCGTGGTTTCTTGCACGTCCATCTTGGTTACCTGTTGGCTGGCTGATCTGATCGGCGCGCGCCAGGCGCGCCGGCAAATTGCGGAGAACATCGCGATTCCCGGCGGCGTCCGAGCATCACCAGAGCACCGGGAACCCCTCGAACCCGCCAGTGATGATCTCCTTGCGCAACTTCGCTCCTTCGGGCGCCACGGCCAGGCGCAGCGCGGGAAAGCGCTGGAAGATCGAACCGAACACCACCTTGAGTTCAAGCCTGGCCAGCGCCACGACGATGCAGTAGTGCGGGCGGCGAGCCTGTTTGTTAGGGGGCGATTTCGCCGAGGCCCCCTTCCCATAGAATGCTATCTGATGCGGATTTGCCATTTTGCTTTTCTTTCTTCGCTCCATCGATCGCGATGTCATCCACGAAATGAAGGTCGGTCGGCGGCTCCCAGCTCGCAACGAAGGGTTTCAAAACTCGTGCCAATTTGGCCGACCAGCAGAAGAAAAGATTGTGATTGCTTTTCAGCGTTTAGCCTGCGGCCAGACAAGAGCTCGGCGAAATAGGCCGGTGTCGCGGACCAACAAAGGCGACAGAACAGTGTCGGATAGTCATCAGACGTCAGACCGGCGACACCTTCTTTATCAGTTCTCCTGAATGACGATTCCAGTTGCTTAGTATATCCGGCCTCTCGCCGCTGTTGCAGCCAAGCCATGATGAGATCCACGCACGCCGTTCCCAATAAATGGTTGGGGCACGAAGCGCGCTTTTTTTGCACAGGGTTTACGGTATGCTGATCCACTGTTTCGTCATCACTATTCGCGAGCCTTGCGATCGAGCTAGAAGCGTCAGGTAAACGCGGGATCTCTGCGTTCGTTGCCAGAACAGCATCTGTTCGAAGCGCTAACAAAGACAGTGCTCCAGATCGACTTCACGTCGGTCGTCATGAACGGGATGCTAGAATTCTAGCTCTTCGCGGGAGCGCTCCACGTCGATCTCGCAACATTGGTAAGCCGCGCCGTAGTGGCTTTCTATTCTGGCAGGCCGCTGGTCTCCTTGGTCAGTCGCTGCCGCTGTCCTGGGCGCTGGTGTTTGGCGCGCTCATCAGCCTGACCGATGCGGTGGCGGTCATGGGTACGCTCAAAATGTAAAGGCACCTGAAAGGTCGAGATGCAGGGCGAGGCACTCTTCAACGACGGTGTCGGCGTTGTCGTTTTCACGATCCTGCCGGCCTTCGCCGCCGGGGCCCATGCGAGGTCGCGGCCGATTCGGAAACTGCCGGCTTCACGCCAGAACAGGTAGGATCTGGGCGTTCCCTACCAGCTACTATCTGACAACTGGCTCGTCGATCTCGTCGGAGAAAGCTAAGTCAACCAGGTGGTGTGTGGGTCTGACAGTTTGTTGGGCACACCCGGGCGCAGGCGCTGCAGCCGATGCAAGCGCCTTCGTCCTTCAGCACCATGACCTTCTTTTCGAGCTCATCGTCGTCCTCGTCGAGATCGATGATCTCGCCACCCTCACTTAGCCCCTTCAGCGTCATGACCTCACGGCCGCAGATCTTGTAGCAGCGGCCGCAGCCGATGCACTTCTTGGGATCGATAGCAACCAGGTAGTCCGGCCTCCAATTGCGACCGTCGCGGGTCCTGAATGACATGGCTAACCGTCCGTTATGTTTTGTCCAGCGCCTGGAGATATTGGCGTTTGCTTTCGAGCTCGCTGAAGGCAGCGTGGGCCTTCTGGGCCACGCTCAGGATCGACGACAGTTGACCGGCAGCTCCTCGGAGAGGTCGTGGAGGTCCATCTTGGCCTGAGCCGCCTTGGCCGACAGCTTCTTTATTTCCGCTTTCAGAATTTCGATGTCGCTCACACTTGCCTCAACAACTCGCCACTTCCGGGAACTTACGGATCATCTGAACGCCACTGTTGACGAATTTGTCGCCTTGATTGGCGAGATCAGAGAGATGGTCGAAACCAAAGCGATGCACGTCGCGCAGGTGCTTGCTCACGACAACGAGCCGGCCGCCGATCAGCACGATCCGACCGAACCCTTCGTGATGCATCTTCAGCATTGGCGAGATCATCACACCGGTCGCCTTCTCGATCGAGAGCGCAACGGCGTCGAAGAACAGCTCCAGCCGCCATGTCGTGTCCGGGTCGGGATTGCCGACGATCGGCAGCGCACGGCGCTTGCGCTTGTCGAGAACGTAGGGTTCGAGCAGCTCGAGATCCGTTTTGCCCTCCCAGGCGCAGTGGGTGTCCTGGGCGCGCCAGATCTTGATGAGCTCTTTCAGAAATGGCCCCTCCGCCGCGGCGGCGGCTGGAGTGACTTCAGACGGATCGGCCATCTTTGTTCCTTCAGGCTTCGAAATCCAGCGTACGTTCACGGCTTTTGGTGAGCAGCTTCCGCAGCCAGGGCGGCGGCGACCCCTTCAGCACGGTTTCGAGTTTGACGCAAAGATCGTGGATGGGCTCTGGCTGCAGCACCTTCATGGGATGGATGTTCCTGGCGACGACTCGCGCAGCACCCGAGCCGCCAATCGCCGCAACATAGAGGATTGCGCACTCCCTGATCGCCTCGATCTTCGGCGCGAGCTTATCCTCATTGCCGTCTTCGGTGAGGTCCCCGTCGAACTGGATCGCCTCAATAAACCGATGCCCGTCCGGGTCGACCTCGTAGATCGCGATGTTCTTGGCCCAGCCGAAGTGGGCATCGACGTGCTTCAAGTCCTGAGTGGCGAATGCAACTTTCATCCGGGTTGTTTTCTCTACCTGCTCAATGCAACTGGGGCGGATTGGCCTGCGGCCCGCCGCAGGTTGATCGCCAGGTGTCGGACGTCGGCCCATGGTTGGCTTCGCGGTCGGTGATGATCAGATTGGCGATGTCAAAGATCAGATCGCGCGTGCCGCGATAGCCAGCGATCGTGAGGTGCGCAGCGCCAACGCGATCGAACATCGGAAAGCCGACCCGGAAGAACGGGACATTGAGTCGCGAAGCGGCCTGGCGGCCATGTGAATGCGACATCAAGAGGTCGCAGTCACGCGACCTGGCAAGCTCTTCAAGATCCTCCAGATCGCCGATCAGGACGTCCTCGGTCCTGACCCGCTGGAGCACCGGTGAGTTCGTCGTCGTCACCGCAGCACTTACCTGTGCGCCCATTTCGTGGAGCAAGCTGGAGAGATCGAATAACAAGTCCGGCTCGGCGCCGATCGCGAGCTTGCGGCCGCCGATATGGAAATGTGCATCCAGCATGGCGTCTGCCAGCTGTCCACGCTGCCGGCGATATTTCCAGGGCACCGACCGGCCGCTGATCTGGCTCAGGAAGGCGATGAATTCGTCATTTGGGACAAGGCCACAGAGCCGCTCGAACAGGCGGAACGGCGTGCCTGTCCGCACCTGCATGGCCTCGGCCGCACGGCGCATTTGTGCGCCGATCGCGATCGTCCAGGCCACCTGCCCCATGGTCGCAATCTCGTCCACTCCAATGCCCCCGATCGTGGTAGGCGTGAATTCGTCGGGGATGTGACCGTCCAGCGAACCGGCAACGTCCGGCAGGAACGAGGGCTTGAGCCCAAAATCCTCAAAAATCGTGCGAAGCTCGTCGAGATCGCCGGGCGTGAGGTGACAACCAGGTAGTACGTTGACGCGGGAGATATCGCGCGGTCTCGCTGTGTCGACCGGAGCCACAAGCACCTCGATCATCCGCGCCACTGTCTTGCCCCAGCCATCCTGAAAGGCATCCTTGAAATCCGGGGTCGAGACGTAGACAAGGGGGAGCTTTTCGAGCTTCGGATGCTTCTGTCGGATCAACCGGATGAAGGCTTCGACGTCATCGCCGTTGGTCTCGGTGACGCCAGTCGAATTGATGCCAATGATCTCGGGCTCGACCCGATTGTAGATGTTGAGGATCGCCTGTTCGAGATTCTCGTGGCCACCGAGCACGGTGGCAACCTCGCTCATGGCGGTCGTCTGCATCGGCACGGCTTCATTGAAATGGCGCACGAACAGCGTCAGCCCGAAGGAGGTGCAACCTTGCGGGCCGTGCAAAAGCGGCATCGCGCCGCGCAGGCCCAGGAAGGCAAATGAGCCGCCGATCGGCTGGCTCATTTTGAGCGGATTGACCGAACAGGCTTTCTTCGAGGTCGTGACGATCGCCATGTCGTTCCCCTACTCCGCCGCCTGCAGTGCCGGGGGCTGCAGATCGGAACAAATGTCCTTACAAGCAACGCACCGTGCGGTGGAATTGGTGCACGGCCACGTCCTGGCGGGCTTGGCGAGATTCGGGCCATGCGCCTCAATCGCGCTCTCACCACCGCCGGCCTCACCTTCATTGGAGGAACTTATCGTATTGACGCCGTTCTTGCTCGCGTCCCGAACTGGATCAGCGGCTTGCGCATACATCTGCGCAACTGTCCTTGCCTGACGCTTCCGGTCGAACTCATCCCATGGCGCGGGTTGGCGGAGCTGATCCCATATCGGATTGTAGAGCGCTTTCTCGATCTCCTCCATGAGATTGACAATCCCGATATACCCCATGTAGGCGTGGCAGCGCTCCTGGTTGATATCGAGCCACGGCATCGCCGCCTTTAGTGCGACGAATTGCGACTTGCCGCCGGAGAGCATGATGTCGGCTTTTGCGTCCTTCAGCATCTTGTAGATCTCGCGAGGCGACATGTCCTCGATCATGTGGGCGTCCTGGCCCATTAATTCCTTGATACGTTCCTTGTCCTTCTTGGTCGATTTCTTCACGGACGTGCCGACGATCTCGAGCCCGGCCTCTTGCAAAGCGGCCACCATCGACCAGGATTTCACGCCACCGGTGATGAGAACAACCCTCTTGGCGGCAAAGCGTGGTTTGAAACGTTCAATCGCAGCCCAGGCTTTGGTCTCTTCGCGTGCGATCAGGGCTTGCGTGCGCTCCATCAGCTCAGCCGGCGCGCCGCGTTCGATCAGCATGCGCGCGATCTGGCGCAGTGAATCGCTGGAATCCTCAATACCGTAGAACGAGCCTTCAAAAAACGGGATGCCGTAGCGCTGCCTCATCTTGCGTGCGACGTTTATCATTGCCTTTGAGCAGACCATCATCGCGGCTTTGGCTCGGTGCGAATAAGCGACCTCGCGATACTTGCCGTCCCCCGAGATGCACGACAGGACCCGGATTCCGAGCTCATCGAGCAGCGGCTTGATCTGCCAGAGTTCGCCGGACAGGTTGTATTCGCCGATGATGTTGATGTCATACGCAGTGGTGTAATCGGGCTCTCCGGTACCGATGACGTGCTCCAGCAGTGCTTCGCCCGCGAGCTTGTTGCCAAGGTTCTTCGACCCCACAAATCCCGGTGCATTGATGGGAATGACCGGTTTGCCAAATTTGGCGGAGGCCGCCTTGCAGACCATATCGATGTCGTCACCGATCATTGCGGGCACGCATGTCTGGTAGACGAAGATGGCCTGCGGGTCGTATTTCTCTGTGATCTCCTTGACTGCCCTGTACAACCGCTTCTCGCCGCCGAACACGATGTCGGTCTCGCTCATATCTGTGGTGAAGCTTCTGCGCCACAGATCGGAGCCGGAGGAGGCGGAACCGCGATTGTCCCAGGAATTGCCCTCACAGGCGATTGGACCATGCACAAGATGGGCAACATCGGTGAAGGGCTGCAGTGCGACTTTGGCGCCATCGAAGGCACACCCACCGGCGACGCCGCCCGGCTTCAGCTGCTTGGTGCATCCATTCTTGCGCTCGACGTTCGACTTGCTCGCGTTCCTGGCGCAGCCCGGTTCGTTAAAGACGTCCTGTATGGTCGTGGGAAGCGAAGTCATGGCGTCTCTTTCGGGGATGTCAAGACATTCGCACAGACCAAGAGGATGGTCCGGCGGATAACCCGGGATCCCCGCCACAGCGCCGCTGTTCCTGCGGACAATGAGGCGGGGCGCTCGCCTCAACGTATGATGTCGAAGCTGTAGTCTGTCTTGCCAACTGAGCTGGTTTTTCGATCGATCTCATCAAAGATCTTGTCGAGAATCTTGACCAGCACATTCATGCTACCCTGATAGCCCCACACTGGATAACGATGGTGATGATGGCGATCGAAGATGGGAAACCCGATGCGGATTAGCGGCGTTCCAGTGTCACGCTCGAGATACTTGCCATAGGTGTTACCGATCAGGAAATCGACTGGTTCTGTGAACAGGAGCGAACGCATGTGCCAGAGATCCTTGCCCGGGAAGGCGCGGCAGTTTTTACCGAACGGCGAGCTCGCGAACAGCGCCTGCATCTTCTGCTCCCAGGCCTTACTTCCGTTGGTCGAGAGCACGTGCGTCGGCTCAGCGCCAAGCTCCAGCAAGAATGCGGCCAGGCCATAGCAGAGGTCGGGATCGCCGTAGATCGCGAACTTCTTGCCGTGAACATGCGCGCTAGAATCAGCCATTGCGTCTACCAGACGCCCGCGCTCCCGCTCCAGCGCATTGGGAATTGCCTTGTTGGTGATACGCGACAGCGTCATCAGGAAATCGTCCGTGGCGCTGACACCCAGCGGGTGATTGAAGGCGACGACCTCCTGGTCGTGCCCCTTGATGAAGGGCAACGTCTTCTCCGTACAATATTGCTGCATGGAAATGGTTGCCTTCGCATGGACTGCGTTCGCGGCATCCTTTAGTGTGGTGCCGCCATCATACATGCGGAACTCGCCGTCGGTGGGGGTATCGAACACATCGCTGTTATCCGCGAGGATCGTATAGCCGATCCCCATCAGCTCGAAGATGCGCTTGATCTCACGGATGTTTCCGACAGTGTAGCCATCGAAGCCACCGATGAAGTTGATCCAGTTGTTCGCTTTGCGCTGGAGTTTAGGCGCCGTGCCGGCTTTGCCATCCCAGAAATGCTCGAGGATGCCCTTGAGCGTGTTGTCGTAGCCCGTAATGTGGCTACCGACGAATGCAGGAGTGTGAGCGAATGGTACGTCGTAGTCCGCGGGGACTGAACCTTTTTCCTTTGATGTTTTGATGAAGGCGTTGAGGTCGTCGCCAATGACTTCCGCCATGCAGGTCGTGGCGACCGCGATCATCTTCGGCTTGTACATGTTGTAGCTGTTGGCAAGCCCGTCGGTCAGGTTGTTGAGCCCCCCGAACACAGCCGCGTCTTCCGTCATGGACGAGGAGACGCACGAGGTCGGCTCCTTGAAGTGCCGCGACAAATGGCTGCGATAATACGCGACGCAACCCTGGGAGCCGTGGACGAACGGCAGTGTGCGCTCGAACCCGAGCGCGGCGAACACCGCACCTAGCGGCTGGCAGGCCTTCGCCGGATTAACAGTTAGCGCCTCGCGGGCGAAGTTCTTCTCGCGGTATTCGGGCGTCTTGGACCATTCTCTGATACGGTCGACTTCGGCGGGATCGTGCGGATTCTCAAATAGCGCCTTCTTATTGGCCAGCATCTGCTGGTATTCGTCTCCCCGGAAAAGCTCAGAGTGGTCGAGGATGTGTTCGGCGTTCTGTGTCATCATGGCACTCTTCAGGTTCTTGTGTTCGTTCTCCTGCCCTTCCCTCCTCTGCGGAAGAAAGGGCCCGAGCGTCGGCTTTCCTATTCCGCCGCCATGAGGCTCGGCCGCGGAGCGTCCTTCCAAGGTGCGCTGGTCTTCCCCCAGATCGGGGAGTTGATTGCCATATCCATGTCTCGGGCGAAGATCGCGAAGCCGTCATAACCGTGGTAAGGACCCGAGTAGTCCCAGGAATGCATTTGGCGGAACGGCACGCCCATTTTTTGGAAGACGTATTTTTCCTTGATACCGGAGCCGACGAGATCGGGCCGGATCTTTTCTACGAAGCGCTCGAATTCGTAGCCGGTGACATCGTCGTAGATCAGCGTGCCGTCCTTGACGTAGTGCTGGGCGGTGCGCTGATAGTCGTCGTTGTGACCGAACTCATAGCCTGTGCCGACAACATCCATGCCGAGGTCCTCATACGCGCCGATGACGTGGCGAGGACGTAGGCCGCCTACGAACAGCATTACGGTCTTGCCATCGAGCCGCGGCCGGTATTTCGCGGTCACCGCATCGACCAGCGGCTGATATTTCGCGATGACGCGCTCGGCGCCCTCCTTGATCTTATCATCGAAGAAGCTTGCAATTTTGCGCAGCGACTCCGCGATTTTGGAAGGCCCGAAGAAGTTGTACTCGCACCAGGGAATCCCAAATTTTTCCTCCATGTGCCGTGAGATGTAGTTCATCGAGCGATAGCAATGCAATATGTTGAGCTTCGCTTTCGGCGTCGCCTCCAATTCAGCGAGAGATCCATCCCCGGACCACTGGGCGATGACGCGCAGGCCCATTTCTTCGAGCAGGATCCGTGACGACCAGGCGTCGCCGCCGATGTTGTAGTCACCGATGATGGCGACGTCATATGGGGTCGGCTCAAATTTAGAGCTGGCTTCTGGGGCGCTCTTGTCGAAGATCCAATCTCGAACGGCGTCGTTCGCGATGTGATGGCCGAGCGATTGTGACACTCCACGAAAACCCTCGCACCGCACAGGCACGATGGTTTTGCCGCCATATTGCTTTGACTTTTCTCTGGAGACTGCCTCGATATCGTCACCGATCAAACCAATTGGACATTCGGACTGAATGGTAATGCCCCTGTTGAGAGGAAACAGCTCCTGCAGCTCGTCGACGAGTTTTGTGACCTTTTTATCTCCGCCGAACACGATATCCTTTTCCTGGAAATCGGAAGTGAACTGCAGTGTCACGAACGTGTCGATGCCGGTCGTGCCGACGTAGTAGTTGCGCCGCGAGCCCCATGAGTACTGACCACAGCCGACCGGACCGTGACTAATGTGGATCATGTCCTTGATCGGCCCCCAGACCACGCCCTTGGAGCCCGCGTAGGCGCAGCCGCGGATGGTCATTACGCCCGGAATGGACTTGATATTGGATTTGACGCCACAATCCGACTTTCCCGCCTCGTGAACACTCAGATGCTTGGCGCGCCTTTTGGCGGTCTTCTCTGGGTAGACCTTCAACACCTCATCAATTAGCTGCTTGTTGCGCGCCTTGATCTCTGCGACGCTTTCGGTAGTTGCTCGGCTCATACGAATTTCCTTTCCATTGTCGTCTCAAATGAAGAAGCGACGCTTTTCCGGTAGATCGACGGATTTCCGATCCGGCGTTGAGGTGTAAAGCGTGCAAATCTCCATGGCCGGTCCTACCGAACGCAACTTCGCGGGCTTCCGGATCCAGCGGCCGATCAGGATGTTGCGGCTCATCTCGGCTAAGCGCTTGCGAGCACCATGCGTGACGCTGTTGATTTGTCGACGGAATCGCTGACCAAGACGCGTCTCGGTGATGTCATGCCTGCCCTCCAGCGATTGGTCATATCGTCTTCTTTACTCGCTCGCGTGCCATCAGGGGGCGGCCTGCCCCTCTGCATGTCGATGCAAGGGGCTAACAGCCGCCTGTTGCGCGAGGGTCTGCAACGAGTGTGCCAGCGGTGGTTGAATACAAAAACCCACGTCTGTAGAGCTAGATAGCTGCTAGGATGCGGATTGTTATAAAACTGACCCTGCGTGGCACCGACAGGCTTACCCGCTAAAGCCCTGTCTGAAACAAAACAATCACTTGCGCTCTCCGCCAGCGAGATGGCTAAATTCTTCCCCGCGCGCCGACGTCACTCCGGTGCGGCAGCTTTGCTTGGCGCACCCATCGAGCGATCGCAAACACCATCGGTTCGAGATGGACTTCAGCGCACGTAGATGCGCGCATGGTGTTTGCGATCGATCCTAAGAAAGTGGTGATTGAGCTGCACCATCTCTTCCGGAAGAGTAAGAGAACTCAGTTGTCAGCAGAACGCTTTCTTTTACTTACGCGCGATCTTTCGCTTCGCTCGTCATTCCAATTGATCTCGTGGAGACGCGCTCTAATGTGGCGACACCGATCTCGTGGAGAGCATGTGGGGCTGATCGATTCTCAACCCGCGATAGCCTTAAAGGCGCAAGCTCGTGGCCCTTCGTCGTTCGGGGTAAAGGGGTCGGCGTTCTACAATGGCCCCGTTCTTGTCATTCGGCAGTCCAGTTGCAGCTCGCTTCAGCATCTCGGTCAGACACGCCACGACGCAATTCGCACTTTGATTGGGCGCGCGTCGACTTTTTCTATCGCCGCTTGCGGAAGCGTGACACGATGAGCCGAAGCCGGCACCGAGTGCAGCGACAACGAGGGCGGTCTGCTGATGAGCGCGAGGCCCTCCTCCCACCAAAGACGGACACCGCTAGAGCGGCTCGATCAGTGCGGGCTACCCTCAATTTCGCGTTGAGGGTTCATCGTCGGTCGATGAAGCTTCGCATATTCTCCGTTCGGCAAATAGTGCCCGTGGATAGCCCACTTTTGTCTACTTCCCGGCGCGAAATTGATGTTTTCCAGCCTTTGGCCAAGGCATGGACCAAACAAACCCGGCCGGGTGGACGGCGGGGGTCTGAAGCGAGCAATGATGGGGGCGAGGTCTACGGAGCGGCTCGCCTGCTCATCGTCCGGCCGATGTTGACGAGGTTGAGATCACGACGAGGGCGACCCAGCGCTGCATTCCGGCGTCATCCTTCTATCAGCATCGATTGAGACCGTTTCGCCGCTTAACCACGCTGATGCGTCCCTCACATCGCGTGCGCCATTTTTGGCCATCGCGGAACCAGCGCTTCTTCTGTTCGCGCTTGCGCTCAGGGCTTTTGCTCGATCGATTGGGAATGCATACCCCTTGACCCCATTGCTCTCGCAGCGGCCTCGTTCCTGGCAGAGTAGAACCCGGCGTCAGTCGCCATCAGCCGCGGCACGCGCCTCAGCTTGACCTGGTGGTTGCGATCGTGCCGAGCCGACCACGACTGCGGCTCTTCGGGCACCGCTTCGCTAGTGCTTCGTGCACCGCGGCCACGATCTGCTCGTTCGCCAGCATCTGATCGGCGTGCTGCATCCACTCTTCGCGAAGATCACTCACTTGCTAGGCGATCAGCCCATCGCCAAAGCTGAGTTGCGCCCGCCGCATCTCAATCATCTCGCCGCCCCGCGCGCCTTCGATGCGGCTCTGGACGTAGCAGCTCATGATTGAGTTGGCAGATGCCCTCGATCGCCTGCTTCAGCTTCTGATATTTGTCGAGCCAGCGACGAACCTCGGCGACCCGTTCGTGACGTACGCTGAACTGCTGCGTGCGGCCGCCGGCGTATGTCACGGTGAGCACGAACACCTGGTGCCCTTCGCCGCGCGCGGCTTTGAGCTGCTGCCGGTTTGATGGACACCAGGATTAGATGTTTCATGAAGCCGGAGGTGGGCGATGAGAGACGGAAGTTCAGTCGCGAGTTAAAGATCGAGGCGGTCAAGCTGGTTAGGGAGCGCGGGGTGTCGGTGGCGCATGGCGCGACCTGGATGTTCATGAGAACGTACTGCGCAAATGGGTGAAAGAGCTCGGCTCCAATCCGGTGCAGGCCTTTCCCGGCCACGGGCAAATGAAGCCCGAGCAGCAAGAGATCGAGCGGCTGCGCCGTGAGGTCGCCAAGCTAAAGGCCGAGCGGGATATCCTAAAAATGGCCGCAGCCTACTTCGCGAAGGAAGCGACATGAAGTTCGCCTTCGTCGCGAAGCACCGAACGATCTGGCCGGTGTGGCATGGCTATGCGATGCGCTAGGGGTAGTGTCTCAGTTTGAATTTTAGCGAGGTCGCTGGCGAAGCACGGTTGGAAATGACGAATGATGGCGAACCCACTTTCGTGTCTCGGGGCAAATCCAGCCGATCACCTTTGTGATGCGCCCATAATCTTCCGAGAGAGACCGTCCAATCAGCGGTTCATGATGGAAGATGCGGTTTCTCAAATCTTGGACCGCGTTTACTGCGGCGCTTACGTCGCGAATCGAACCGTTCAGATGGGGAAAGGCATTTCCGACTTCGTGGTCCCAAATCGGCTCGTTGTATTCCCTCTTGAGCATAGCGGCCCAAAATCCAAGCATCAGAGAAGCAACGATCTGGTCCATGTGAGGCTCGCCCCCATATTTGCGGCGTAGGCGTTGAGCGGCCTTATCTATGTCCTGACACCGCTCTAGCCCGAGAATTCGCCGGGCAGCTGGATCGGACCACCAAGTTCCGCCGAGCCTGGCTGTCATAGCTGCGTGAATTACATTTCTGAGTGCAATTTCAAGCGCTTACAGCGGGTAATGCAGGCTCTGACCAATAGTCGCATTCCAGAGATAGAGGGAATTCGCTATATTCCTGGAACCCAGCCGCTTCCAAATAAGTTGCCCATCGAGGCGCAGAAGCGTCCGTCAAAGTAAGGTCCCGTTGCGCGCCGGTGCTCGCCTAGCTAGGCGAAACCGGACCAGATAGATCCCCGCGACAGCCCCTCAAAAGGCCCTCGCGGGGTTTCGCTTTTTGGGGACCGCAATACGCGTTATGCTTAGCGGCAAGCAGTCTACAAGTTGTGGAGCCCATGCCAAGAGGTCCTAAAGGCGAAAAGCGGCCCGGCGATGTGATCGGAGCTGCGATCATGGTCGGCAAGATCGCAACCGGCGAGATTGAAGAAGGCAGCGCGCCAGAATCGAAGGCTGCTGCTGCACTGGGGAGGCGAGGCGGCAAGGCGCGCGCCGCTGCTCTTACTCCCGAGCAGCGGGCCGAGATTGCCAGAGCGGCAGCAGACGCCCGATGGAAGAAGGGCTAGCCCGTATCTGTGGAGCCTTCATCGTCCGCTGCCTTACGAAGTTCAACGTCAAACGTGAGGTCGAGAGGCAGTTGGATCGGCTCCTCGTTAGGATTGACGCTGTGCCAATGATCCAAATCTAACGTCAAAGTGTATGCGTCTGTGACGATCTGCTCGCGGCGATGATTGGTTGACTTCATCATCTGAGAACGGGTTGCTTCGTCTGTATCGACGTAAACGAACAGATTAAGCTGGCCACTCTTAACGGGAATGGCTTGATAGGCGCGGTACGGTTTACCCGTCGCCTTATCGTATTTCCGCTCTGCCTGAGCATCGTCAGCGAACAGCTTCGCCAGCATTTCGACGTCAGACGGAGGCTTTGGCATGGTCCATCCGTGGCTCTTAGCGAAGGCAGCCACTTTGTGCATGTCAATCTCTTGCTCTCCGGTGACGTCTTTATAGTGCCGGAGGAAACGCTGCCGCTCTTGTCTCTTGCTCATTGTAATTCCCTGTTAGAAGCCGACTGGAGCTACGTCGCCCCATCCGTCTTTGATTGCGTTGGGTAAGATAAGCGTGCGGACCTTTGCGAGATGATCTCGAAAGCGATCATATCGGCCCGTCTTCCGTTGTAATTGCCCAGCTACAATTCCGGGATGAACCTTTAGGATGCGAGCAAATGCGATCAGATCGCGCTCTGCAAAGAACGGCGCCTTACGATCTACGAAATCCTTCATCATCTTGGATGGAACGCAAAACTCTTGCGCTGCGCAATTAGCGACGCGCTCTTCTTCTGCCACACCTTCACCGGTGCCGGCGCGGTCTCCTTCAAGCTCAACATCCAGCATGGTCCCATGCATCTGAAGGACATGCTCGATTTCATGTCGAAGGACGAACCAAAAGTTGTCTATCCGGTCATACCGGAGCGACATGGCTATCACTGGCGCGCGTTCGTTGAGCCAAAAGCAAACGCCATCGATTTTCGCAGAAGTTAAGGATTCAACGATAACAAAGCGAACACCGCATTCCATCAGGATGCGCGGAACTCTGGCGACGTCTTCTGCGGCAAGCATCGACTGCCGGAGCTTTCCAAGCGCAGCAGTAAGGGCTTGCGGCGAATAGCGGGCAACCAGCATGTCGCTGGCGATCTGCTTAACTCTGTAAAGCCAAGCCAACTGCGCGGGTGTCAGCGGAGTGTTGACCTCGGTTTTCTTGGCTGCATGGGGCAATATTTCAATGTCGTCTAAACGGTTCACGCCAAAGAACCGGATCAGCCCGGCTTCAACGTTTTTCTTGTCTCTTACGTTTTCTGCGGCAATCCACCCGCGCTTGATCATTTCGGCTACGGGGAGATCACCGTACAGCAACGCTCTGGTTGCCCGCCCCGGATCGGGATTCGCGACAATGCGGGCCTGCGCGAGATCAAGGTCCTTTTGAAGAGCAAGAAAGCGCTCCGCAGGAATCTGAAACACCTCCTCCAAAACCAGGGCCAAGTCGGCATCAATAGCCTGCTTGTTACTGACTATTTTGTTTACCGTTGTTTCTCCAATGTCCAGCACGACAGCGAGCGTGCGCTGGGACCAGCCCCTCTGCTCCAATAGCGCGTGAAGAAACTGACCGGGCGAGCGAAAATTCTGGGAATCAAGCATGATTATTGCAATATAGCGAACTTGCGCAAAAACGCAAACTGAACTTCTAGCTTGGCTGCAAGCATAAGGCTCATTATGAAGCCATGAACAAGCTGCCTCTCCAAACCCGCGTTCAAATCCTCCAGATGCTCTGCGAGGGATCGACCATGCGGTCGATCTCTCGGGTCACCGGGGTATCGATCAATACGGTTTCTAAGCTGCTGGTGGATGCCGGGATGGGTTGCGCCGCCTTCCATGACGCGACCGTGCGCAACGTGCCTTCCAAGGCCGCCCAGTGTGACGAGATTTGGTCGTTCAGCTACGCCAAGCAGAAGAACGTCAAGTTCGCCAAGGCTGCCCCGGATGCAGCTGGCGACGTCTGGACTTGGACGGCAATTGATGCCGACTCAAAGCTGATCGTGTCCTGGCATGTCGGGGACCGTGGCGCGCATACTGGCACGGCTTTCATGCACGACCTTAAGGCCCGCCTCGCCAATCGCGTCCAGCTCACCACCGACGGCCACAAGGCCTATTTGAAAGCCGTCCTTGAGGCGGGCCTCGACGCCGACTACGCGATGCTGAACAAGATTTTCGCGACCGATTACGCTGGCCCCGGCCGCTACAGCCCGCCCAAGTGCATCGGCGCGATCAAGAACCCCATCATGGGCAACCCCGATCCGGAGCTGGTCAACACGTCTTTTGCCGAGCGCCAGAACCTCACCATGCGCATATCAATGCGCCGCTTTACCCGCCTCACCAATGCGTTCAGCAAGAAGTTCGAGAACCACTGCCACGCGCTGGCGCTCTATTTCGTCTTCTACAACTTCTGCCGCGTTCACAAGACGCTTGGCGCAACGCCGGCGATGGCATCGGGCCTGATCGACCGGGTTATGAAGATGACGGACGTGATTGCGCTGATCGACGCCGCCAACCCGGTACCGGCTGTTCGAGGTCCCTACAAGAAGCGCGAAGCGGTCGAAAATTCAAACTGAGACACTACCGAGTGTCGCGGTCGGGCTTCCATGCCTGGCTGAACCGCTCTCCCAGCGCCAGATCCCGCAGCGACGAGGAGCTCGGCGGCAGGGTCAAGGCCAGCTTCGCCGCCAGCGACCGCAACTATGGTGCGCGCCGGGTGTGGCGTGATCTGCTCACCGATGGGGCGGACTGTGGCCTGCACCGGATTGAGCGGCTGATGCGCCTGCAAGGCTTGAGGGCACGGCCGCGACGTCGGCGCTTGCCGAAGGACAGCGGCGATCGACAGCTCGAGACGGCCAACCTTCTGGACCGGCAGTTCGCTGCCGAGCGTCCGAACCAGAAATGGATCGCCGACTTCACCTATCTCTGGACGGCCGAAGGCTGGCTCTATGTGGCAGCGGTGATCGACCTGTTCTCACGCCGCGTGGTGGGCTGGTCGATGAGTGCCGCCATGACGGCGCAGCTCGTGACCGACGCATTGTTGATGGCCGTCTGGCGGCGCGGCAAGCCGGATGCGCTGTTTGCATCACTCCGACCAGGGTAGCCAGTACACCAGCGAACAGTTCCAGCGCCTGATGGCCGACCACGGCATCGTTTGCAGCATGAGCCGCTCCGGCAACGTCTGGGACAACGCGACGATGGAGAGCTTCTTCTCCTCGCTCAAGACCGAGCGTACGGCCAACAAGGTCTACCGAACCAGAGATGAGGCACGCGCCGATGTGTTCGACTACATCGAACGATTTTACAACACGACCCGCAGGCATTCGACCATCGGCTATCTCAGCCCGGTTGAGTTCGAGCGCAAGCTGGGATTAGCTTAACCGGGTGTCCATCAAACCGGCAGCAGCTCACTTGCAGTTTTCCGCCGACCGGCCGACTCTGAATTCAGACTGCGTCGACCTAATGTGCGCTGGGAAGTAGTCTAGCGCCTTTAAGTGCCTTCGGAGTTTGGGCTCAACCTTTGTTGCGGTGTGCTCGTCTTTGAGGACGGCACACAGGCCGGAGCGGCATTCATCGTGTGGAGTTAAGAGTCGACAATGGCTCGTCCGCCCGAGCGCTCGCGGAAATCAGCGTGAGACACGAGTCACTTCCAAAAAAGAGATTCTGGCCAATCCGTGAACTCCAATTCGAAGCTACGTAGGCCAGTAAGTTTGGTGGTGAATTTAAGGGTCTTCCCTGAAAGGGCTGCCAATGAGCCAGATGCGAACTTGAATACTGTCGTGCCGGAAGTTGCGACCGCAATGCCTTGCTCGCCTTCCATGCTAGAGAAGCCGGTCGCGTCGGAGAGTTGCCCAATTGCAACTCCCTCCAGCGCGCGGTGCAATTCCAGGGACGCTAGGTACGTTCCTTTATCAGCAGCCCACTCGCTGACCGACACTGCTGTAATCCCCGCGTCCCTCGAGAGACCATCCGCGATCCGACAGCCATATTGAACCGTGAGAATGACCCGCTCGTTCCGAACTCCGGCCGGCTCCCTATCGGCGGCAGTGATCGTGCACGCGTACCGCCTTGTGTCCGCAACCGCGCCCGTGCTTAGCCCGAGCAACTCGAGAGCGGAACATAATACAAAAGCGATAACGGGTCTTCTCATTCGGCCACACCTAGTCTGGAGTATCGTTCGCGTGCTCTGTACAATCTGACGCTACGGCCGATTCAAGCTTCTTCGATCGCTCTGTCGGATGAAAGCTACTCATGGTGAGCGCGGTTTCGCAGACAACGGCGCAATCGGTGTCCCCCAGCCGTGGTCCTGGATGGGCGGCCGGAACGGTTTCATTATCGACGCTCACGGTGCGCCGCGGGCCAGCACATCGGTGAACCAAGGCCGAGGACCGGCGCATTTCAGTTCAGCGGCGGCCATGATGAGCGCGGCGGTCCGCGGCGACGGAGCCTACGTTTCTGACGCGCATGCGTTCTATGAGCCGACGCCATTTTGCGCGCCAATGACCCGCGGCAGGTCCCGAATTTTGCTTGACAGTGTCAATGCAAAAGGAAACGTGGTCGCTAGGAGCCGTTCAAAGGCAGATTGCCGCTCAAGCAGGCGATCTTCGAGAACCTTACGCTCGAGATCACTTAGCTCGCTTTTAAGCTTTCTTCGACAGCGCCAAATGTCATTCCGCACGTTTCGGATCTCATTCAATCGATCGTCAATTGAAGCCATCACGGACACCATTTCTAACTTGAACCAGCCATGGACAACTGGTCAATCACGTCGTTCCCTCGGTAAGATGCCGATGAGATCTCACGACGTGCCATCTGCGGACATGATGTAAAGATCTCCTACCAACATGTCCTCTTGTACCGAAGTCTTTTTAACGCAAGAGCACGAAGTGACAATTGCTTCTGCAGAAGTTCTGCGATTTTTGCGATCAGCGCGCAGGATTTCAAGAGCTGCCACTCGGCCGTGAGTGGGTCGAAATGGTTTTTATCCCAACCCACAGGCGGCCCGATCAGGTGTCAGGCCGGGACTTAAGCTGGTGTCGAATGAGAGTATCCGAGTAAATCGGACGGTCGTACCGTCATACTCTGGGTAACAGTTTTGACGCCGCAACTGCCATGCCAGCGAACCCAGACAAGCCATGTCAGGCTTCGGGGCTCGTCTGTTACAAACGAGCGGGATTTCGGCGGCGGCGCGCAAAGAGCCGGCCCGGATATGAGGTCGGAGAGCCTTCAGTTGGCAGGGCGAGGCGAAATCGTGAGCGATGCGCACCGCCGGGCGCCTCGGCTCAGTGTCTCGCCGTAGGCCAGCGTAGATCTTTGTACCGCCGTCGCACGTGTGGCCGGCAAGCCTGGCGATTGGATCTCATCACAAAGCTTTCTGTGCGATGATGTCTAGCCGGGACTGGCGCTTGTCGCATCTGTGACACTGTATGTATTCATCAAAACAAGACATCCGACGTTGTTCGGTAGCCCGGATTCGTTTGGTAGCTAAATCAGCAGCTTGCATGTCAGATGCAACTGGCATGGGGGTTGCTATTGTCCAGCGGCACCGTGAGCGCTGAGCGCGACCAGCGGTGCAACACGGATAGATCAACTTCGCTGGAGCGTATTGGCCACCCAATCGCTCAATGGAGAACCGATGCGGCCACCGGACAGATTATCCTTTTTCGGCACGCTTGTTGTTGTCAGATCGGTCGTCATTTCGAAGGTTGAGGCGCTAGTCTGATCTACCAAGGTCGTGATCTAAGCTCAAAGCGAACTCGCGAATCAAATAACGGCTTAAAGCCTCTTGGGCGAGCGCCGGCAGCGAGCACCTCGAAATCGAACATTCGATGCAGCCTCGCTTCACAGGATCCGGTGCATGCTGCGCCGGCCCGTTGAGGGAACAGAGTGTGGCATCGCTTTCGACTGTTTCCTTGATTCAATCAGAACTGATGAGGCGGGTGTATGAACAAATCGATCCGGGAGCTTCGGCTTGTCGCTGAAGCATCTGTTTTGGCGATTGGGCTGCTGATGCCGTCAGGAGCTAGCGCGGACGATGATCTGATGAGAACTGCCAGGCAGATCTTCCATCCGATCCCCTCAGTCATTCCTGCGGTAAAGGACAATCCAGTCACGCATGAAAAGGTCGAGCTTGGCAAGATTCTGTTCTTCGATCCGCGGCTATCGGCAAGCGAGATCATTAGCTGCAATACGTGCCACAATCTCGCCAGCGGCGGAGTCGATGCCGGTCCGACCTCAGTCGGTCACGGCTGGAAGGTCGGCCTACGTCGGGCCCCAACCGTCTACAACGCGGTGTTCAATGCGGCGCAATTCTGGGACGGACGCGCCGCGGACCTCAAGGCGCAAGCAACTGGCCCTGTGCAGGCGAGTGCCGAAATGAATGCGACTCCGGATCATGTGCTCGACACTTTGAACTCAATGGCCAGCTATGTCGTCTTGTTCAAAAATGCTTTCCCGAACGAGGCGAGCCCGGTCAGCTTTGAAAACTTTGCGAAGGCAATCGAGGCTTTTGAAGCCACCCTCATCACACCTGCGGCCCCGTTCGATCAGTATTTGGAGGGCAATACACATGCTCTCGATGATCAGCAGAAGTCAGGGTTGGCGCTGTTTATGGAGAAGGGATGCTCCTCTTGCCACAATGGAATCAATGTCGGTGGACAGGCCTACTTCCAGTTCGGCGTGATGAAGAAGCCGGACGCAACCCTGCTTCCGAAAGCCGATAAGGGCCGATTCGCGGTCACCAAGGCGGTCGGCGACGAATATGTCTTCCGCGCGGCGCCGTTGCGGAACGTTGCTTTGCGAGCCCCTTACTTCCATTCGGGCCAGGTTTGGAGCCTAAAGCAGGCTGTTGCCCTGATGAGTGAAATCCAGCTCGGCGCCAAGCTTAGCGACGGGGAAGAAAACGACATTGTGGCGTTTCTGAATTCGCTTACCGGGCGGCTACCTAAGATCGAGTATCCAATACTACCCACCCGTACGAACACGACGCCAAAGCCTTCAATAGACAGGTAGGATTAACAGCACCGGCATCATGTCTTGCCGAATGAGAACAGATGCGGCGCAGAACCCGGCGTCCCGCAATGACGTTAAAATGAATGATCCCGTGCTGTCACTCATAACCAAGCGATCGGGTAGGAGCAAGCCTCGCGGCCTCCCCCTCCCACACCACCGTACGTACGGACCCGTATACGGCGGTTCGTCAAGCACGATTGACATGGCGGTGCAGTCCAATGAGGAACCGCAGACCGAGGTGCACGAAGAAGGCGGTGCGATAAGCATCGTTCATGTGGCTGGCGCCGGCATTCCACCATGGGCCGGGACCGTTGAAGGCCGACTGCCATGCCCACCCCGGATCGAGCCCACGTTGCATCAAGCGCTTGGCACGTGTCCGTGGTCGCTTCCACGGGCGCCAAAGGCCGGCCTTGGGGTCGGACGAATAGTCTCCGCCAGCGTTGCGGTGCCGGCTTGCGAACGCGTCGCTCAGCGCCATCAAAAGGCGGTGAGCAACAGAGCGCGCGATTCGCTGTCCACGCCGCGGATGCCCTTGGTCAGCAAGAGGCGGTCCACGATGGGCCCGAGCAGCTTCTCTAATTGTTTGGCCGACCCTCTCCCACATCTTCGTTACGGCCGTCCAGTGAGCTTCCTGCTCCTCGTGAATCTCAGTGTCCGGCGTCCAGCCGACACCGGGCGCGTGAACCATGGCGACACTCCGGGCGGGGCTCTCGCTGTCCGCCCAGACGCTAGAGTTCGCCTGCTAAGGCTGTCGCCTGGCGGTGGGTCGGATGCATGGGAGCGTCATCGCGGACGGCCTGCCAAACACCCTCTAGATTGGCCACGGCGACTCCACGCGCGACTTCGCTTCGGGGGGCTCTGTCTGGGGTGCGGAGGGGAAATCGAACGGCCTGCGCTCTCGCTAGGCGTCACAAAAACGAAATCATCACCGAGCGGAATAGCCAGCTAAATGCCCGCAGGAAAGCGAGACCCGTCCGGCGCATCGCCGAACAACCCTGAACAGCAATGTTACACCCCATTGTTACACAGTCGGGGCCAGCGCAACACTCTGAAAGAGCATGACTTCTTTGAATTGCTGCACATCAAGAAGTTGATGATGCCCAGGAAAGGACTCTGACCTCCAAGTTAGGACCGGACACTACTCCGGTCGAATCGCGCCAGTCACGCGGTCCGCGCCATGCCTGGCGCACCAAAAAAAGCCCGGCCTCCTCCGGAGGCCGGGCGAAAGTCACGCAGGAACGACGCTGCTTTATGCATCGCACCAGCTTTCGTCGGTAGGGAGGACTTACCGGCGATCGATTTCGGCGAGGGCATTCGCCGTCAAAAAAGGAGAAACGGATATCACTCCGCGCGAAATCTGGAGCCGCTTGCCTTCCGCTCCTGTCGGAAACTTCACGACTTGTCCACCACTCGCCCGCTGTCCGGTTGGGACGTCAGTGCCTTGATCGAGCTGGGATCCTTCGCGCAAGCGCGTTTGGCTGCCGTGCCCTGAAACACAAGCGGCAGTTTGCCGTCGCGCAGCAGCATTTGGCACGCCCCCAAACATCAACAACGCTCGATTACCTTTCCCGGAGCGCGTGCCAGGAGGCGAATTTCGTATGACGTTCCGTAAGGACGGTAAAATAGATTGTTGTGATGGGACGCATCCACGCGATGGATAAATGAAAAAGTAGGGCTGTGCTTCGCGTGGAGCGTTAATGACGTCGCAATATGTGACCTGATCGGACGTCGCCGGCATGCTGTCGGCCGTCGGGTCGAGAATCGAGCTTGTCGCCGGCTGTATGCGACCGCCTCCGCCGACGCCCGCCGGCATTCCGAGGCGCTGGGAACTTTGGGAGCTCGCAAGGACATCGTAAGCCCCCAAAGCGCGTGCATCTTGTTCACAAACGCGTTTGCGAAACGCTCCGCACCATCATGGCTCAGCCCGCAACTCGCGTGCGGCGGCCACCATATTGACGAGCGCGGGACGCACCTCCTCCCAGCTTCGAGTTTTCAGTCCGCAGTCGGGATTGATCCAGAGCTGCCGATCGGAAACTCGCTGCCGCGCCAACACAATCAGCTGTTTGATTTCCGCCGCTGCGGGAATGCGCGGTGAATGAATGTCATAGACGCCGGGCCCGATCTCATTGGGATATTTGTAGCTCTTGAAGGCCTCGAGCAATTCCATCTTAGAACGCGACGTCTCGATTGAAATGACGTCAGCATCCATTGCTGCGATCGCATCGATGATTTCGTTGAACTCGGAATAGCACATGTGGGTATGGATCTGAGTTCCGTCGGCGACAGCGGACGAGCAAACGCGGAAGCTGTCCACTGCCCAATCGAGATAGTTCCTCCACTGCGATTTGCGTAGCGGCAATCCCTCCCGCAACGCAGCCTCGTCGATCTGGATCATAGTCGCTCCAACCGCCTCAAGATCGATCACCTCATCTCGGATCGCAAGAGCGATCTGACGGCATGTCTCGCTCCGCGAGATGTCGTCGCGGACAAACGACCAGTTCAGGATCGTCACCGGTCCGGTCAGCATAGCCTTGACGGGTTTCTTGGTCAGAGACTGCGCGTAGCGCCACCATTCAACGGTCATCGGCTTCGGCCGGGAGACATCTCCGAACAGGATAGGCGGACGAACGTACCGCGACCCATAAGACTGAACCCAGCCGTGCTTGGTGAAAGCGAATCCCAACAGCTGCTCGGCAAAGTATTGAACCATGTCATTGCGCTCGAACTCACCGTGTACGAGCACGTCCAGGCCGATATCTTCCTGCCACTGCACGGTACGGGCTGTCTCCGCTTTCAGAAGCTGCTCGTACTGCGCGTCATTCAGCGCTCCCCGCGCATGAGCCGCACGCGCATTCCGGACGTCGACCGTTTGCGGGAAGGATCCGATGGTCGTCGTTGGAAACATCGGTAATGCGAACGCGGCCCGCTGGACGTCGGCACGCTCGGTGAACGCACTGCGACGGCGACGCATGCTATCGTCGATCGCGGCCATTCGTCCGGCGACATTCGCATTGTGGATCTCGGGCGATGTTTCGCGGGTCACGGCTGCGTCCTCGGAAAGCGCAAGTTCATCGGCCACCTCGGCAGCATGGCCGGCCAGCGCTTTGCCCAATATCGAAAGTTCCTTGATCTTCTGAACTGAGAACGCCAGCCACGTCTTCAGATTGGGATCGAGATCGGTCTCTAGCTCAATGTCGATCGGAACATGAAGCAGCGAGCAGGAAGGAGCAATCTGAACACGGTCCCTACCCAGCTTTTTGACCAAAGGGGCAAGTTGGTCGAGCAGCGCCGCAAGATTGGAGCGCCAGACGTTGCGACCATCAACGACGCCTAGCGAGACCACGAGATCTCTGCGGGCTGTGGCGACAATTGCGTCCAATTGGTCGGGTGCCCGAACCAGATCGACATGAAGCCCGGCAACGGGCAAGGCAAGGGCTGTTTCAAGATTGTCGCCGATAGCCCCGAAATATGTGGCCAACATGATTTTAAGGGCCGGCACAAGCTTTGCGAAATGAGCATAGGCCCGGCGGACGGCCGCCCGCGACGCTTCGTCGACGTCCATCACCAGGCATGGCTCGTCGAGCTGAACCCATTCCGCACCGCGCGAGGCTAGTTCGCGGAGAACATCGACATAGACTGGGAGGAGCCTATCAAGCAGCGACAGCGGATTGAATGCGGGATTTGCGCTTTTGCCGAGCTTCAGGAAAGTGACTGGGCCAACTAAGACGGGGCGCGTTTGGTAGCCGAGGCTTTTTGCCTCCTCATATTCCTCGATCGGCTTTCGAGAGGAATACTTAAAGATCTGATCCTGGTGAAATTCCGGCACCATGTAGTGGTAGTTGGTATCGAACCACTTCGTCATTTCCTGTGCTGCTACGCCAGGCCCATGCTGAGTGTGATCACCGTCCTGAGCGCCACGTGCCATGGCGAAGTAGGTCTTGAGCGACACAGGACCTTCGGTCCAGCCGTAGACGTCGGGAATGGCTCCGACCATTACGCTGGTATCGAGCACCTGGTCGTAGAGCGAGAAGTCATTGGAAGGAATGACCGTCACACCGCAGGATTTCTGCCGTGCCCAATTAGCGGCACGAAGTCCACTCCCCGCCTCGAGGAGCTCGGCTTCGCTGGAGTTTCCCGCCCAGTAGCTCTCGAGCGTGAACTTGAGTTCGCGTCGTGGGCCGATGCGTGACGTCCCCAATGTGGCAACGGGAAGCGAAAGAATAGACATAGATCAGACCCCATAATTGGGGCAAAGGCCATGGCGGACGCGTGCAGCGAATATCGCGTGAGCGACAGCTGCTTGGCGCACACCGGGACACCCCGCCCGTGGACGATATAATGTCGAGGCAGGTCTCCTGGCTCGCGGGTCGTCGCTGCTGTCCGGCCTTCCCAAAGCCGCATGGCTTCAGTGACTTCGTTGGACATCGGCTCGCCGCTTACAGTTGCGGGGGCAGCGCCGGCATTGCACCGGCTTCCCTCTTAGCTCCGGATCAAACGAAATCCGAAGACCACGACGGCTGGCATTAGACGCACGAGGATCGATCCGTCAACCTACTAAGTGTTGCCGCGATATTGCCCAAGCGATTGCCAGCTGTACCAGGTAGGGCACAACGGTCTTACTCCCGGCCTGGTAAAAACGCGTGGATCTGTGAAGCCTCCGCTTATGAATGCGTCCGCTCAACGCCCTCTTGGCGTAGTCGTGAGCTAACGCGAGCAGAACGAATGCGCTGGGCGCTTCGACATCTGCGTGATCGCGACAAGCCTGCTCTTTTCCGTCAGCAGCTTCTCGAACTCGCCCGTGAGGAAGTTGCGATCATGCTCGGCCGACATCCGCTTGAACACAGCGCCATGAGGCTCCTTAGGAATTGCCAAGGCCGGGATTGCTCCAGGATCGCACGGATGATCAGGTCGGACTGCCTGTGTTCGGCGGACCCCGCGACGAGCCGCGAGCTCGATCGCCTCCGTGGCGTTGGTCAAGATGATCTCCTCGGTGCGCCAAGCACTTACGTGCTGAGCGACTTTGGCGCGCCTTCGTTGTTTCCGTCGCCGCTGGCGAGTAGTGCAGCCTGGACGTTGGCATGCGCGACATCGCGGGAACAGTTCCGGACCTCAGGATGCACGCTGACTTGCGAAACTGGAGTAAGCGGCGAGAGCGCGGGCGGCGGGGATCTGCTATGACCCTAGGCTCCATGCACTCGTGCATGGTGCGCGGATGCCGAGCTTCTCGTATGTCTTCAAGATCTCCGGACCGATCTCGTCGCGCGTGGAGACCGTCTCTTCGGCTTCGGCCGTGACGTAGCTTTAGATATCCTGCAAGTCGATCTTGGGATGTCGACGCCCGTCCACCTCGCCTCGTCTCCTCAGCCAGCGACGATAAGCCCCAACACGGCGACTGGAGCATCGAGGCGGCTTTGTCCTTATTCGAGACAAATTTGACGGTGTTCTCTGACAGAGCCCTTCGATGGTTTCTCGGAGTCGATGAGCGCCTTAAACTCATAACGATGTTGATCGACCTCGATGCGCCCCACGCGGTCGGCGGCCTTCTCAAGCGCGACATCTATTACTTCGTTCGCAAAATCGAGCGGTGAAGCCTTCTGGACGCGGGCTGCCTATGCTGTCTTAGACTGGACACAGGTGTCAGGCACCGGACAGACCACCGCGCATTGCGGCGTGTCGGAATGGCCCTCGCACTCCGTACACTTTTTGGCATCGATAACGTAAATGTCGCGCTTGAGGCTGATCGCCGCGTTGGGACACTCGAACTCACATGCCCCACAAACGGTGCATTGCGAAGCGACGATCTTGTAAGCCATGCCTTGCGACTCCTTAGGCGAGCGATGCCATTGGCGATCCCTTTCAAATGCCGTGCCAAGGACAGACGCGCTCAATGATGGTCAATTTGCCCAGGGGTGCTGTCCCGGGTCTGAGACCATGTTGCATCTGCGACAGCAACGGGCCACTTCAATTTCAAGCTATGCGAGCCCTCAGGCCCTACTCCGAGAGTCAGTCGCGACTCGACCGCTGGGCGCTTCCGTCGTTTGTCTTGCATGGCAGCGCGGGGCCAAGCGACGCTCGACGATTCCGAAACCGGCGGCGCGACTAAAAGCCGCGAGCCGACGCACGTCTACACCGGATCTCGGCAAACCTCCGGTCACACGCCCTGACTGGAGGTTTTGTGCAAGCCTCGCTCACGGCTGCAACGTTAACTCCGCGGATTGACTCGCTGGACGCCTGATAAAAAGGGTTTGTGCTACAATAACTTTCGGGCTCGCTTCGGAGGGAAATGAAGTTCCGCCGGGAGAAGCGTTACTGGCTTTGCAAAGTGACCGATTTAATTGCAGTCAGCCGCATGCCTGGTGCCGAGTAGGCATGGCGGCGCGGGCGAGCGCTGGTACGCTTTGCCTGGCTCTGCTCAGCCACTCCTCATGCAACTATTTTGGACGAAGTGGAACAGGGCTGAAAGATGACTGTGCAAATTGCTTCAGCGGCATGGCCTTTCCGAACAGATGGCCCTGCGCAAGGTCGAATCCGAGTTCGGTCACAGCGATCAGGTCGGCGTGGCTCTCCACACCTGCGGCGACGGTGCGCACGCTGTACTCTTTGGCTAGATCGACGATATGGCGGCACACCGTTCGCTTCAGGGGTCCATTTCCGCAACCGGCGACGTACTGCCGGTCCACTTTTAATTTCATGAACGGGAATTTTTCCATCCCCATCAGCTGCGGCCAATTGGCGCCGACATTGTCGATTGCAAGGCCAATGTTGTGAAAGCGAACCTCACGTGCGACCTCGATCAGGAGATCTAGGTTCTGGATCGCTTCCTCGCTATCGATTTCAATCGTCAAGCCGCCGAAAGCGGGGTGCGAGGGCATGCGCTGACAGAGATCGCGTACCGCTTGCGGGTCAATCAGGAATGCTGCCGGGAGATTGATGGAGAGATCGATCGAAGTTTGCTGCTCCAGAAGATACTGCCAATCTTTGATCGCGCGGTCGATCACGAACTGCGACAACTCCCTGAAATGCGGATCGTGAGCCTCCGCGATGAAATAGGCCGGTGGAACAACGCCCCAGGTCGGGTGCCGCATTCGCACAAGCGCCTCGGCGCCGCGGCGGCTGAGGGTACACGCGTCAAACTTCGGCTCATACCAGAGCTCAAGCCAGCCAGCGTGTAAGGCTTCCCCGACATGGACCGCGGGACGGGGCGCCGGCTCTCTGGGCAAGAGCATGGCGACCCGATCGCGCAGCGTCTCGGCTGCAAACGGCGTCCTCAGCGGCGGCAGCATATCAAGTCCATATTCGCCCCCGACCTGCTGCACTGCCGTCATGATGATCGACTCGCGGGCGCCGAACGCCAGCACTCCGCCTGCAAATCCTTCGCGTACGAGTATCTCGAGCAATCGTCCAGGCTCGATGCGATCCGAGCCAATGCCGAGCAGGATCAGATCAGGGAAGTCCGTGCCGAGTACGTGCGACAGCTCGTCAGCAGTCCCGCATTCGCTGATAACAAACCCCATATCCTCCAGCACATCCCGAAGAAAGGCGCGCAGATGCCGCTTGCCGACGGCCACGCACGCTCGCGGCCGCACCTTACGCTGTCCGAAGATTACAGGTTTTCCTCCGACTAGTTCGGCCTGCCCATGCTCCATTGCAACCACTCCCGTTCCGTGACGGTCCCTTAAACGAGGAGGGAAGGTAAACAAGCTGTGCTTGCCATTATCTTTCGATTCTTCGAGGTAAGCTTAAGATAGTGCATTAGCGTGCAAAATCTTTCGCGATGTTGTTCAGACGATTTTGTCGGGCGCACGCGTATGATACCTCTCCCGCCTCGCGCAACCTTGTACGAGTGACGCACACGAGTGTGGGGAATCTCACCTTCGGACGCGCGGAGCTGATGCGCCCTATGGCACGGCAATTACCATGCCGCAAGATCTACTGAATCGAGTCGCTCGTGAGTGATGATCGGAAATCACTCTTACGAAATGTTTGATCTTCATGGCCGGCCTGCCCACGCGCGAATCTGCCGTCTCGTGGATTTCCTTTCCAATCGAAGGAAGTCCATCATGAGTTCGCAGCGGGTCAAGCCGCAGTCGATTCTGAGAATGGCAACAGCTTGCACTTACCTCACCTCTGTTGCTGATAGCGAGTGCGGACGTCCTATTCCCTATCGAGCTTGATAGTTGCTCTCAGTTGCGTTTTCTGTATCCTTCTGAAGCATGGATATCCTCATCTAACTAACGGGTGTTCGTGTTGGCGCTGAAGCGCAAGGCCTGCCCCACGGGGCACGGCTTTGCGCAAAGGCGTGCCAGGAGATGAGAACGCGATCGCAGAAGCCGTCGGAAAGCTACTTTCTGAATTAGGTGGCCCCGGACCAGAGTTCAGCCTTGAAGGCGCGAAGCAGGCTGCTTTGCGCCTGATTCAGGATTCCGAAGAGGCTTCATGTTTGTCGTCGAGGAACAAGCCACCCGGCAGATTGTAGGGGTCGCTGCCACCTCGGCCGTACAGGCCGTGAGAGCAGCCGGAGCGTACGGTGTGCTTCAGGAGCTATGGATTTCTCGCGACTTCCGAAGCTCTGACCACGGTCGGCATCTGCTCGAGGCGGTACATTCGAAGGCGAAGCGCCGAGGCTGGCAGATGATTGAGGTTGCGTTGCCCCCGGATGGCTATCCAGCTTTACAACGGGTACGTCGTTTCTACGAGGAGAGGGGATATCGGGTTGGAGGATTGCGCGCGCGCAAGAGGCTATGACAGTGCGTCGCGGCCGAGGATGATCGAGAACCTCGACGCTGATGCGGTGCTTACTCCTACTGCGAGCGGATTACCTCTTCGACCTTCTTGGCGGGTATCAGCGATCAAATCGTTCTTCATGGTGCGAAGCGATACCATGGTCTTCTCAAGGCTCGTGGACCCGCGAGCCGAAACCTGCCCGGCTAAAAGGCGCGGAGCCAGGTCGGCGGCGACCCGTTGGGGGGCGAAGCCCGACCCCAGCCTTACAAACGATGGCCGAGTCGTTCTTTCGTGCTTCCCACACAATGCGACTTACTGACGCCGGTTTCGGATCACCGCACACAAATGCGGTCCATTCGTCGCCAAGTACAATGCCTCGGCAACTGGCAAGCCAATCATCTACCGGCTCCTTCCTGCATCTTCATTCGGTGGACCGTCGCGTAAAAGGATTCGGTACCACCTTGTCACTCCTGCTGGCGAACGTTCAAGGAAAGTGAGCGAGATCAGCCATCAACACTGATCCGGTAGAGGATTCCGTAATGAGCAATGTGCCGTTTGCCGCCTCCAATAGGAGGTTCGTGCAGGTCGCGCCAGCGCAGGACTTGATGCGGGCGATCGTTTCGCCGTTCGGCGCCATGACGAAGACGTGGCCGAGGGAGGCGTGCGCGACAAAGAGCCGCCCTTTTTGATCCATCGTCAGCCCGTCAGGATCGCTGTTCCCGAAGAACAGGCTGAACCGTCCCACCTTCCCAACCCCACCGTCACGCATCAGCGGCACGCGCCAGATGCTGTTGTCGCGCGTCATTGCAACGAGCAACACGGCCTCGTCGGGACTGAGCACCAGCCCGTTCGGGCTTGACCCGTTCGAAATCAGGCAATCGAGCCGGCCGTCAGAACACAGTCGGAACACCCGGCCGGTCGGATCGCGCAATCCAGTTTGCCCCTGATCGGTGAAATAGATGTCGCCGCTGGTCGCGATATGCAGGTCGTTGCAGCCTCTGAAGGGCTCGGAATTGCGGTGCCCCAGAAGCGGGCTGATAGTATCCCGCTGCGGATCGAGCTCCATGGGGCCGTTCATTTAATCGGCCACCAGCTCCCGGCCATCAGGTGCGATCTTCAGACCATTCGGCCAGCCGTCATATTCGATTATCAGAGACCAGATGCCGCCGGGCGAAATCCGGAAAAATGCGGCCGCGGGATATCGACGACGTAGAGATTCCCGGCCTTGTCGAACGACGGCCCCTCGATGAAACAATCCACCGGATGGCCCCCGCGGTTGGCATCCGCCCATTTCGAGGAAACACCAGGGCGACGAAATTCCGCCGGCATCGACGAGAACACGCGGGTTTCAACCAGCTGAGGCGGCTTGTCGAGATACATCATGACGCGCCCCCCAGCGTGCGGCGCGGCTGTCCCTCATATTTGTAGCCAAACTGCTTGGGCATCGGCCCCTTGTTACGATCCTTGCGCCTGGTCTGTTCCCAGGCGTGGGCCAGGATTCCGACCGCGCGCGACAGGCAGAAGACGCCGCGCGCCAGCGGAGGCGCGAAGCCGAGCTCGCCATAAATGACCGCGGTCGCGCCATCAATGTTCACTGGGATGAGTTTGCCCTTGCGCTGCTGCATTACGCGCTCGATCGCGCGGGCGGCCTTGGCATAGTCGCCGCTGACACTGCCCTCAGCACCTGCGTCTTCCACCAGCGCCAATAGCGGTGCCGCGCGCGGGTCGACCGTATGAAACCGGTGGCCGAAGCCGGGCAGATATTTGCCGCGCCTTGCGGTGAAATGGTCGATTGCGGCGGCCGCGGCCTCGCCGATCTCTAGGCCATCGCGCCTCCGCAGCACATCTTCGTAGAGTTCGACCGCCTGCTCCCCTGCTCCGCCGTGCACGTCATCGAGTGTATTGATCGCCGAGGCCATCGCACCGTTCAGGGGCAGCCCGCAGCTCACCGCCATTTGCGCAATTGCGATGGAGGGCGCGTGCGGACCGTGGTCAACGGACGCGACCAGCGCAGCTTGCAGCAGCCGCTCCTGCGCTGGCGTCGGCAGATCGCCGCGCAACATCAGCCAGATCATGGCGGGAAAGGAAATCCGGCCGATCAAATCTTCGATTGGATAACCCCGATAGGCGATGCGACCGGGCGCGATGTCGCAGATGGAGGTTCGCCACCAACGGGCCGCTTGCTGTCGCAATTCTTCTTCGCTCATTTCCGGTTCCGCCCCTTCAACCTGCCGATTGCCAACCGCCGCAAGCCGTCGAATATCATGATATTGGTCCGTCCGCGGCCACGCGGACGGGCCGGAAATCAGCCCCTCCTTGCTTTGGTGTCCCGACGGCCCGGCTTGAGACCAGTTGCTCGACCTCCGCATACGAATAGCCGAGCCGCTGCAACCATCGCTCGGTGTCTGCTCCGAGCGTCGCAGGTGGTGAAGGCACCGAAAACTCCTCATCCAGCCGGAAGCCCGGCCGCGTGATTCGTAACGGCTGCGCACCGTCTTGTTCTGGGGCCAAAGTCTCGACGAATCCGCGCTCGAGGAGCTGTGGCTGCTGCAAAACTTGCGAGACCGTCAGCACGCAGCCTGCGGGGACTCCAGCCAGATTCATTTGGGCCTCCCATTCGTCAGCGGGCTTGCAACCCAACGCCTTGTTCAACTCCGTGTTCAGCGCTGCGCGATTGACCTTGCGCATCTCGCGCCCAGCAAAGCGTGGATCCGTCTTCAGGTCCGGTCGGCCAATCAGGTCGCATAGGGCTTGGTACTGCTTCTGCTCGTTGGCGGAAATGTTCAGCGGGCCTGTTGCGGTGCGGAACGTGCCGGAGGGAGCCGCGGTGAAGTTCTCGTTGCCGATGGGTTGCGGCTCGACACCAGCGTTCAGGTGGTTGGAGACGACCCATCCCATCGCTGCGACGGTGGCTTCGAGCAGGGACACGTCAATGAACCGACCGCGGCCGCTATACCGCTGGTCGACCAGAGCCGCGGCGATGGCAAAGGCAGCAGTCAGTCCCGCAATCGTGTCGGAGATCGGAAAGCCCGTGCGCAGGGGAGCCGAGGCCATATCGCCAGTGACGCTCATGGCACCAGACAGACCCTGAACGATCTGGTCATAGGCAGGACGGGCGGACCACGGCCCGCTCTGCCCAAAGCCGGAGATCGCGCAGTACACCAGACGCGGGTTCTGCCTGCTGAGCACATCAAAGCCTAGGCTAAGCCGTTCCATCACCTTCGGCCGGAAGTTTTCGAGCACCACATCTGCTTCCTTGACGAGCCGCAAGAATACCTCGCGGCCCGATTCCGACTTCAAGTCCAGCGCCACGGATTGCTTGCCGGCGTTCACCGCGACAAAAGAGAGGCCCTGCAGGCGCTCTGCCCTTTGCGGATCGGCGCCGAGGCGCCGCGCGAGGTCGCCGCCGTTCGGATTTTCGACTTTGATGACCTCCGCGCCAAGACGCGCGAGATGATAACCGCAGAACGGACCGGCCAACACGTTCGACAGGTCCAGGACGCGGATGCCGGTGAGCGGCAGAGACATCTGAAGAAGCCTTCCTTAGGTGATCCGATGGTGAGGGCTTGGTCTGCGAGCAGCTATTTCAGTTGTTGAGCGGCGCGTTCCGCGAAGCGATTGGTGAAGGTTTTGTTCAAGTCGATCTTTGCGGCAGCGATTTTTGGATCAGAGTCGCTCAGGACAGCCAGCGGGACCTTGGCCGCCTCAATGTCCATCTGCCCGGTCGGCGAGAACAGCGCTTTCGATGCGTTCATGATTTCGATATTCACCTCGCGATTGTCAGTCTTGTAACCAGGAGGAATCGTATCGACGAGCTGCTCCGTCGGGGTTGCGTTGATCCAGCGGTGAGTTTTGAGCAAGGCGTTGACCAGGCGCTGGACCGTTTCTGGATTTTTATCGATGAAGGACTGCTGAAGGTAGAGACACGCGGTCGGATAGGATCCGCCGAAGGCCTGCTTTGAGCCTTCGATCGTGCGCGCATCGAACAGCGCTGTCGCGCTCTTCTTGCGCGCGAGAAGCGTCGCGATGGGATCGAAATAGACCAAGGCATCGACGTTCATGGCCTCAAGCGCCACCATGCCCGGTGCGCCGCTGCCGACGGCAATGATGTTGACATCGCGTGGACCCAACCCTGATCTCTTGATGTAGTAACGCGCCATAGTCTCCGTCGATGACCCCGGCGCCGTGATCCCGAGCCTGAGACCCTTCAGGTCGGCGGCGGTTCTGACCTTGTCGGCGAGGTCGTTGCGGACACCGAGCAGGACGCCGGGAATGTCGTTCAGCAGGAACACGCAGGAAATTTGTTTACCCTGCGCCTGCATCTGAATGGTGTGATCGTAAAAGCCGATAGTCCCGTCGACGGAGCCGCCGATCAGGGCCTGCAGAGCCTTTGAGCCACCGGCCTGGAAGTTCTCGACGGTAACGTCAAGGCCTTCCTCCTTAAAGGAGCCAAGCTTCACTCCAACTTCGACAGGCATATAGTTGAGGATCTGTGACCCCACGGCGATCTTCAATTTTGTTTTCTCGGGCTCGGTGGCATGCGCCAAAATGACCGAGAATGCGGCCAGCGCCACGACCGGCGTCAGTCTTATGGAAACGTGCATGCGAACCTCCATGATTGATGGGAGAGCGTACGATCAGCTTTCGTGCGCAGGCGCCGGCCGCCAGACCAGGAGCCGCTTTTCCGCGCAGTCGACGATGGCATCGAGGACAACGACGAAGGCGGCGAGAACGACAATTCCTGCGAACACTCCGGTCGCATCGAGGACGCCTTCGGCCTGCGCAATTAAGTGCCCCAATCCTGCGGACGAGCCGAGATATTCGGCGACCACGGCTCCCATCACGGCCATGCCGACTGACACCCGCAGGCTCGACAAAATCCACGTCGTGGCGGACGGCAGGTAGACGTGCCGTAGCAGGGAGGACTTCGATGCACGTAGCAGGCGGGCATTCGCCAGCACGACCGGATTGACCTCGCGGACGCCCTGGAAGGTGTTGAAGAATGCGACGAATAGAACCAGCGTGACGCCGAGCGCAACCTTGGAGGTGAGGCCCAATCCGAACCAGATGACGAAAATGGGTCCAAGCAAGATCCGCGGGATTGCATTGAACATCTTGATAAAGGGCTGAACGACTTCGGCAGCAAACGGGCTTAAGCCCAGCCAGATACCAAGTGCTGTGCCGATCCCGATGCCAGCCAGGAACGACAGGACCGTCTCCAGCAATGTTATGCCAATATCGGTCCAAAAGTCCGCCATCGACATCCACTCCCCGATCCTTACGACAAGTGTCGACGGTGCCGGAAAGAAGAAGGGATCGATCAGTCCGGCCCACACGCCCAATTCCCAGATCAGGATCAGGCCAAGGAGGATGGCGAACTGCGTGAGAGCGACCCTACCCCTGCGTGACATAGCTTTTCTCCACTTCGGCGCCGAGCAGCGACCAGATTTCACGATAGAGCGCGACGAATTCGTCGGTGGTCTGCAGCGCAGAAACATCGCGCGGACGAGGCAGCGTGATCCTGACGTCGGCAACCATGCGGCTGGCGGGACCGGCAGACATCACAACGACGCGGTCCGCTAGCGTGATCGCCTCATCGAGATCATGGGTGATGAAGATGAGCGAGCGCCGGTCCGCCTGCCAGAGGTCGAGCAGGATGCGGTGCATGAGTCGGCGTGTGTGAACGTCCAGCGCGGAGAACGGCTCGTCCATGAGAACGATTTTGGGCTCCATGATCAGCGTTTGTGCCATCGCAACGCGCTTGCGCTGGCCGCCGGACAATTGATGCGGATAGCGCTTCTCGAATCCCTTCAATCCGACCTTGGCGAGCCAGGGCCGTGCCTGCTCGCGCGCTTTCGGGATCGAGCTGCCCTGAAAGACGAGCCCGAGGCCGACATTGTCCTGGGCGGTCTTCCAGGGCAGCAGCCCTTCCTGTTGAAGCATGTAGCCGGACTGACCGTTCAGGCCCGTAAGAGACTTGCCGAAAATGCGAACGTCGCCGGCGGCGGGCTTCAGCAGTCCGGTGACAGTGTTGAGAATGGTGGATTTTCCGCAGCCGGTCGGCCCCACCACTGCAACGAATTCAGTCTCGGCCACCTGGAGGTTCATGCTTTTGACGGCCGTGAAGTCGCCAAAGCGAATCATGACTTCGTGCAAGTCCACGGCAAGTCCCGGCCGCCCCATTGTTTCGCTCCATAGAACTTGTTCTGGCACCTGGAACCGAGTAGCTCGCGTTCTCACGAGGAGTCAATCGTATTCTGATGTGCAGAATGGCCCTCGCGCTAACTGGGTGGACTCCTGGCGTCATTCTGACTATTGGTTCTGCACAGCAGAACCAGAGGTATCGATGGTAAGAACAGGGGTTGATGCGGTCGCGCGGGCACTGGCAATCCTTAAGGCGTTCGACCCGGAGCGCGCCGCGATGACGCTGACGGAGATTGCGGATGCGACTGACCTGTACAAGAGCACAGTCCTTCGCCTTGCCGCATCTCTGGAGGCGGATGGCTTCCTGGTGCGGGGTACGGACCGGCTATTTCGACCCGGACCGGAGCTATGGCGCCTTGGGGCGCTCTATCAGCGCGGGCTCGACCTCGGTGACCTGATCAGACCCTCGCTCCATCGTCTGGTCGAGGCAACCGGAGAGACCGCATCCTTCTACATCGCGGACGGCGACGAGCGCATCTGCCTTTATCGCGTCAATTCTCCGCGTTCGGTCCGGCATCACCTCGAAGAGGGTCAGCGATTGCCGATTGACCGCGGCGCTGCCGGCCGTGTTCTTACCGCCTACCGCGATTCTGCATCAGCCGATGGAAAGAAGGTCAGAGATCGTGGCTCCTACGTCTCGATCGGCGAGCGGGATCCTGAGGTCGCGGCCGCAGCTGTGCCTGTGATCGACGTTCATGGCCAATTGCGCGGCGCCCTCTCGGTCTCCGCCATTCGGACGCGCTTTGATGCAGATGCTCGGAAGGCTGCGATTGTAGTTCTGAAGTCCGAGGCTAAAGCGCTGATCGGTCTGCTGCCTGCAAGCGAGCGCTGAGCTACAATGGCAGCGTTCCGTTTATGACGCACAGCTCAGCGGGTGCCGCAAGGGCCTCTCCTGAGCGCAGTTTTCCTTGGTAAGTTGGTGCGGTTTGCGCCCTCGAGGTCTCGCGCTTCGCTCGCAATCCTGCACGCGCTCGATGAGGATCTTCAGTCGGGATTGGCAGCAACTCATCGAGATGTGCCGCGTGGTTGATACCGAGACCATCTACGCATCGACGCATGGAAACGACCGCCTGCTGCTCGGGCTCAAGGGCAGCCTCAACGAGTACGAACCGGATCTGTTGCGCCAGCCCTCGCTCTCGGCACGCTAATAGAAGGCGCGCCGCGGGCGAGTTGGTTGTGGCAGCGCCCGTCGGCTTCATGAAGGCCGGCGACCGCTATGTGAAAGACCCGGATCGGCGTGTCCAGGAAGCGATCAAGATGTGTTCGACAAGGTCGAGGAACTGGGCGGCGCGCGACAGGCGCTTTGCTGGCCCCCCACGAGTACAATGTCGATCTGCCGGTGAAGCAGACCAACGGGGACACGGCCCGGCGGCGACCACACTACTCCGCCATCGGCGGGCTTAAACACCGGGATGTGGTTGTTTGAGCGCATTGATGTGGCGCGCTCGCGGGTACGCGATTGCCGTTGCCGGTGTTGAGGCCATTGCGATTGAGGAGGCCAGCAATGAGATCGTCGCTGGCGATCAGCACCAGTTGGCGCACGGCTGGATGACGTCGGCGGAGAGCATCACGCACCTGATCTTGGCGGCCGCGATTGTAGCGGCGATCGCCCCGGGACAGATGGCGCCGAGCAGCGCTTCCTCGATCACCGCGCTGAACGATGCGGAGTTGAATGCCCTACATTAACGCGCGTTCCGCGTATTGAGGGGCGATGGGACAACTGTTCGAAGCGCAACGTCCTGTCGGACGATAGCAGCGCAGACTGTCAGTCTCGAGCAAATGTCAGCAACTTGACGCTACACACCTTACGGAGTGCCTGCAGAGCCTCGAACTCTCTTCGGCACGAGGTTTGCGTTGGTCCCGTCATCATTACCAATCGCAGTGCGATGGTCTTCGGGAAACGGGATCATTTCCAGCATATACGCATATACCGGCGCGACAGAGTCTGAAGCTCACGGTTCGACAAGCTAGAAGGGTCGACGTTAATTCCGCCCTTGGCGCCGCCATATGGCAATCCGACCAGGGCACACTTCCAGCTCATCCAGATCGCAAGCGCTGCAACTTCGCCAAGGTCGACGGTTGGCCCGAATCTGGTGCCCCTTTAGTAGGGCCAAGTGTAAGGTGCTGCACCCGAGAGCCTTCAAAAACCGCCGTTGTGCCGTCATCACGGTGAATTGGGCACGACACCGTGACAGATCGCTTCGGGCATCGGCAGGCGGGTCTGACCTCGTCTGGTATCCCCAGATAATTCGCGATCAGTTCGAATTGCCTTACGGCCATCTCAAACACTGGCCCAGTGTAGATAGTCACGATAGCTCATGAGGCTGGATATGAAACATCGGACTGCTTGTGCTTCAGAGCACCGAGCTCCCTAGTGCGTGTTGCGCGTTTCAGATGTGGGCGAGACAACTAATCCAATCAGCAAGATTGCGTCTCGCGGTCACGCCAAAAATATGACCAATGCGATGAAAGCGAGATTGACCGAGGCGGCCACGACGGCCCAACAGCGAATCGTGGCAGGCGAAAATTCAAGAGCATCCTGCGAAGTGTCGACCCATAGCGGCGGCATTCAAGTCAGCTCCAAAGACCCGGGTTAAGAGACAAACCTGCATAAGCGCAGAAACCACCCACTCTGCTAAAGCCGAGCCTTTCGCGCGTAGAACCCTTGCCGTCCCGCCAACCGAGCTCGCAAAAAGGCACCCCGCCTGGCGAGCGGGAGCACATCGGCTATCGCTCGCCGAACTGCCCGATCCGTCCGCTAGGCGAGCCGGTGCGATCCGCGAGTGCGAGGAGCACCGATGGAAAGGACCGTGCCGATCGCACGCCCGCGAGCCCGCAAAATCCGTGCCCACTGGCAGCGCATCTTGCCGCGAGCTTGTCAGGAGGCTTGCGCCCAATGCTCTGGGCTCGATGACATCCGTTCTAAGGCCAACCCGCTATCCCGATCGCTTTTGAACCACGGTGCTGGAGCGCTCGTCTGAGCTCACCGAACTGGTGGAACATGACGAACAGAGCGATCATTCCGGCGCCCAGCTCAGCGATTGCTTGACTAGCTAACAGTCCATCGAAACCCGCAACCACCGGGAATAACAGTACGGCCGGTATGAAGAGATAGCCCTGCCTCGCCAGGGCCACAGTTGCACTGAGGCGTGCTCTCCCAAACGCCTGGAGCATTGCCGTCACGAAACTCTGAACCCCAAACAGTCCAAAGAAGAGATGAAACACGATGCAGGACGAGACGGCTATTTCCGCGACATTCTCGTTATCGCTAAATAGGGTCACCAAAGGCCTTGCAAAAACCACAACGGCCGCAGAATACGCGATGGAGAATGCGACCGTCACGAAGAGCATGAACTTCGCAGCCTTCAGAATACGAACATAGTCGCGTGCGCCCCAAGCGAAACCCAGGACAGCTTGAGCGCCTATGCAGAACCCGGTGATAGGCAGTGCGCCGACCATCAAGATTCGCACAGCTATTCCAACTGCGGCGATGGAATCATCGCCGAACGGTGCAGCAGCTCCGTACAAGAGCATAACCGCAAGTGCCGATAAGATACTCGTCATTGTCGCTGGCGCGCCCACCGACACGAGCTGTCTGATGCGATCTGCTCGCAATGACATATGAGATATCCTGACGAGAACTGTCCCGCCAAGCTTCGTAAAATACGCGATATAGAGTCCGATAGCAGCGATCTGCGATACCAGCGTGGCGAGGGCTGCGCCACGCACACCAAGGTCAAACAAGAATATGAAGACGGGGTCAAGCACAGCGTTCAGTAGAAACCCGGTAAGCATTGCCCACATGCTGAATCGCGTATCGCCTTCGGCTCTGACAATGAATCCGCTGACGATGTTTAGAAGCATCAGGGTGTTCCCGAACAAAAGCGTTCCCGCGTAGTCGAGCGCCACGGGCATGATGCTTGGAGTCGCTCCGAAGGTTGCGAATATCGCTGGCAGACTTGGAAGCAGAGCGACGGTAACTATGATACCAGTCGGAGCGGTGAGCGCGAGAGCTGTACTTGCGCCTCGACTCGCCTCTAGGTACTCACGAGCGCCCAGATGACGAGATATGAAGGACGCCGTTCCAACACCGATCCCCTGTCCGGCTGCCGCGAGCAGGACCATGATCGGCAAGGTCATGCTCACAGCTGCGATCGCCTGCGCGCCAAGTGCGCCAACAAAGATCGCATTGACGACCTGCTGTAACGCATGGATCGATAACCCAACAACAGATGGAATGGCGAGCCGCAGGATAAGGCTTGAGAGATTCGGGTCCGATAGATCGATGTGCTGTTTCTTCTGTGGCATCAAATTTCGCTCGCTCTCGAGCGCGAATTCTGTATCCGGCTCATTCATGGATGAACGTGTCGCGAGCTTTTCCAAATTCGCTGATCGCGTACTCAGCGCAACCCTCGCCGGAGCTGCTCTTGCACAGTGGTACATAAGTTTATCTGCGCCCATCGATCGCCGTGATCGCGTGGATCCATTTGACGTTTCACAAGCTGATTTTTGCGTTGGTCGATTTTCCCCTAGGCATATGCCTCTCGCCAATCGTAGCCTTCTGCGGCTCTTGAGTCAGAACAACGAGGATCCTGATTGAGGTGTTCGTGGGTAGCCACCCAGGTTCTGCCAGTCATAGTGTGCCGTTCTGCCCTTTGTTGACTTCTCATGGTTTCGTTCATTTCTTTTCCTCGATGATGATCGGCGGGGAACGCGGCCGGACCCTAGGGCGACAAGTTGGCTTTGGCATCTACCGGATCTTGTAGTAGACGCTCCATCGTCTGCATGGCACACGGAAGGAACGTGCCCAGAACCACAGTTGTGGTTCGGCGACGATCCACGGCAGGCTGCTGGTCCCGGCCGGCGTGGTAATTGGATTTGCGTCAGCAAATCGCGCCGCGCTGGCCATCACCCGCGGACACGAACTCAAAATTCGTGTAGCCGCAGCCGGAAGCTATGCCGGCGGTTCGATGAGAGGGAGCTCGGACGATTTCTGCTTCGGCCCACGAGACGGCCCTGACGCCGTCGACCCCATGCGGCAAGCCGTCGCGTAATGCCTCGCTCATCGGAAATGTCGAATCAGCGTGCAATCCCACGTCCCGGCATCAGATGAAGATATCTCAGGTATTTAAGTTCGAGGCAGCGCACCGATTTCCAAACGTCCCGCAGACACATCGTGTCATCGGACGCACGGTCATTCCTATCGCGTCGAGATCGTGCTGAACGGGCCCGTCGATCCGCGCACCGGGTTCGTAATGGATTTCTTCAACATGGAAGAAGCGTTCGGCCTTCTTTCTAAAGACTCGATCACCATTGCCTGAATGAAGTCCCGGGACTGGGAAAATCAGACGGTGGAAAATATCGCCATCTGGATCTGGCAGCACGCGAAACCGCGCCTTGTGCAACTCTCGAGCGTGAGGGTGTACGAGACGACCGATTGTTGGGCGGAATATGACGGGCCGGATCGGTGAATTCAGCGCTCGTTGGGACTGTGTCGATGCGGCGCGCCTGTCAAACGCCATTCGGAACTGCCCCCTTTGCGTCATGCAGAACTGCCCCCACCCTCGCGTTCATGATGTCGATTGAAGGTTGGCTCCGCCGGTGACGGGCGGAGGGAGGCGGAGCCGACCGGAGGGCCGTCAGCGGGCGCTCTTTCGCTTGGCGCGGAGCCGGTAGCTGTCGCCGCGGATGTTCGGCACGTGGCTGTGGTGCAAGAGCCGGTCGAGGATGGCGGTGGCGACCACGGGATCGACGAACAGGGTGCCCCATTCGGCAACGCTGCGGTTCGACGTGATCAGCATGGCGCCGGTTTCGTAGCGGCGGCTAACCTAACTAGCTGGAAGAACAGATGCGCCGCCTCGGGCTCCAGCGGCAGGTAACCGAGTTCGACGACGATCAGCAGCTTTGGCTTCGACAACGCGAGCAGTTTCTCGTCCAGGCGTCGCTCGCAGTGCGCCTTGGCGAGGCCAGCGACCAGCGTCGTCACCGTGGTGACCTGCACCGTATACCCGACCAGGATTGCCTCTCGCCCGAGTGCAATGGACAGGTGCGTCTTACCGACGCCGCGCGGCCCGAGCAGCAGTACGTTCTCGCCGTCGGTGATCTATCGTGACGCGGCCAGGTCACGGATCTGCTTTGGATCGATCGACGGCTGCGCCTCGAAGTCGAAGCTCGCAAGCTCCTTCACGGCCGGGAAGTGTGCGGTGTCCGCGCCACCTCGATGCGGCGTACACTGTCGATTTCATCCTACCCTCGCCCAATCCCATCCTGAATTCGGCATGGGATGTCTGGTACATTCTGGACAACAAATAATGGGCGGAGGAGAACAAGGCCGTCGAGCCGACGCCGGTGTCCGCGACCTCGCCGAGCTACGCCTCGCTACACGAGAATGGTACCGGTCCGTTCATCATCGAACATCAGCCCGGCGTGAAGAAGGTGTTCAAGGCCAACCCCAATTACTGGGGCAAGATGGAAGGTAACCTGAAGGAGATCATCTTCACCCCGATGGCCTCCGACGCGACCCGTGTCGCCGCGTTGCTCTCGGGCGAGGTCGACGCCATCGACCCGGTGCCGATCCAGGACATCTCCCGCGTCGATTCCAGCCCAAATGCCCAGGTGCTGAAGGCCCCGGAGCTGCGCACCATCTTCATCGGCTTCGATCAGACCCGCGACGAACTGCTCTACTCCAACATCAAGGGCAGGAATCCCTTCGACGCCGTCCGCGTTGATGATCGCGCCGGAGCTGTTCGCACGGTCCAAGGATTTTACGCCGCCGAAATTCGATCTGGACGGCGCCAAGAAGCTCCTGACCGAGGCCGGCTACCCCGACGGCTTCGAGGTCACCATGGATTGTCCGAACGATCGCTATGTCAACGATGCCGCGATCTGCCAGGCCGTGGTCGGCATGCTTGCCCGCATCGGCGTCAAAATCAATCTGCTGGCACAGCCCAAGGCGCAGTACTTCGCCAAGGTGCTGAAGCAAGGTGGCTACCAGACCTCGTTCTTCATGCTGGGCTGGACGCCGAGCACGATGGATTCCCACAATGTGCTGAATGACACATGGGGTGCCGTGACGATGCGAAATCCTCGCGTGGCGAGGCCAATCTTGGTGCATTGCAAGGAGTTCGACGCCATCACAAGGTGCTGGTCGAAACCGACACCGCCAAACGCAATCAACTGATCAAGCAGGCGTATGAGATCAGCATCAAGGACTGAGCCTACATCCCCCTGCACCAGCAGGCGCTGGCCTGGGGCGTATCGAAAAAGGTCAACCTGCCGCAGCACGCGGACAACCTCGTCATGTTCCACTGGGCGACCAAGCAGGAATAGCGCCAGTTGAACCCAGGGTCCCGGCAGCGTCAGGCTTCCGGGACCTTTCCTTTTCCGGCTGACAAAGACGTCAGCCAGACACACACCCAGGAAGGTGGAAGGAATGCTCGCTTTCACTCTTCGCCGCGCCGTTCAGGCCATCGGCGTCATGTTCGCCGTCGGCATCATCGCGTTCTCGACGTTCCGCTTCGCCGGCGACCCCGTCAACCAGATCGTCTCGATCGATACGTCGGCGGCCGAACGCGAAGCCGTGCGCAAATCGCTCGGTCTCGATGACCCCGTTCCAGTGCAGTCCATGCGCTATTTCGGCAATGCCGCGCAGTTCAAGTTCGGCGTCTCCTATCAGTTCCGCCAGCCGGTCTCGACGCTATTTATGGAGCGTATGCCTGCAACACTGGAACTTGCGATCTGGGCGACCGTATTTGCAATGGTTTTCGGCATCCTGATGGGCGTCTATTCGGCGCTCAAGCGCGGCACCGTGCTGGCCAAATTATTCCAGGCGGTTTCGCTATCGGTATCTCACTGCCGACTTCCTGATCGGCAGGACGAACACCCCAATCGGTAAGCCCCTCTCGGAGCAGAGGCACCCCAAGCATCGTACGTGGGTTAGAACGCCTTCGCGCGGACGAGGGCGCAAATTCGGGGTCGGCCTGCACATCCGGGACGTGGACCGTCTTGCCATCGAGCAATGTACGCCCAACCACGCTTCCCCGTTCAAGGACGGAAGCGACCGCTGGCCGTCACGGTGGGAATGCCCGCCGCTTTGGCAGCCATTGCGGTCAGCTAGCCGATCGATGGCATCAGCGTGGTGCGTCTTCAGTTCGGCAACCAGCCCGGGAAGCTTTGCGACATCGCTCATCGCCCCGCGCGGCTCGAAGGTCAGGTTTTGACCGAGGACGAAACCGCGCTGGCCCAACACCTTGATCAGGATTTGGCCCGCCGGGCTGGTTTCGGTGGCCGGGGCGTTCAGCGTCACTGTCGCGAGCCGATAGACCTTGCCCGCCTGCGCTGCTGCCGCAAACGGCCGCCGCAGCGTGACAGAACCGAGCCCGCCCAGGAATTCGCGGCGCCTCATCATGATGTCCGTGCCGGGGCACAACGACACCCGGCGGGAGACTAGCACGGCATAACAAAAAAGCGGCAACAGCGATTGCCATTGCCGCTTTTCGGCTTCGATTGAACCCGCCTCAGGTCGGCCGCAAGGCCTTGGAGCCAAGATCGAGCTCGTTGACCTGCTTGTTCCGCTCTGAATCGGCCGCCGCGCGATGGTCGGTCGCCAGCACCACATAGACCGCCGGCAGCACGAACAGCGTGAACAGCGTGCCGATCGACATGCCCGCGACGACCACGAGGCCGATCGAGAAGCGGCTGGCCGCGCCCGCGCCGGTCGCGGTCAGGAGCGGGATCAGACCCGTCACCATCGCGGCCGTGGTCATCAGGATCGGGCGCAGGCGAATGCGCGCCGACATCTCGATGGCCGAGCGGCGGTCG
>NZ_JADPKA010000081.1 GCF_023073715.1 Bradyrhizobium sp. 164 | reverse complement strand
GAAGCCTTCGTCGCGGCAGAGAGGACCCTGTCGGACCATCTTGCCGAGCAGCTCTCGGTTGCCTTCACCGCGCCGGCGCAGCGCATGATCGGCCAGTACCTGATCGACCTCGTCGACGAGGCCGGCTATCTGCCGCCGGATCTCGGCCAGGCCGCCGAGCGTCTCGGCGCATCGCAACAGGACGTCGAGGACGTTCTTGCCGTGCTGCAAAAATTCGATCCACCCGGCGTCTGCGCGCGCAACTTGAGCGAATGCCTGGCGATCCAGCTCCGCGAGCTCGACCGCTATGATCCGGCGATGCAGGCCCTGGTCGAGCATCTCGATCTTCTCGCCAAGCGCGACATCGCGTCCTTGCGCAAGGTCTGCGGCGTCGACGACGAGGACATCGCCGACATGATCGGCGAGATCCGCCGCCTCAATCCCAAGCCCGGCATGAAGTTCGGCTCGGCGCGGCTCCAGACCATGGTGCCCGATGTCTATGTCCGCCCCGGTCCCGACGGTGGCTGGCATGTCGAGCTCAACAGCGACACCCTGCCGCGCGTGCTGGTCAACCAGACCTACTATTCCGAGCTGTCGAAGAAGATCGGCAAGGACGGCGACAAATCCTACTTCACCGATGCGCTCCAGAACGCGACCTGGCTCGTGCGCGCACTCGACCAGCGCGCCCGCACCATCCTGAAAGTTGCAACCGAGATCGTGCGCCAGCAGGACGGCTTCTTCACCCATGGCGTGGCGCATTTGCGGCCGCTCAATCTGAAGGCTGTCGC
>NZ_JADPKA010000077.1 GCF_023073715.1 Bradyrhizobium sp. 164 | reverse complement strand
ACCGCCGCTCGGCCATCGAGATGTCGGCGCGCATTCGCCTGCGCCCGATCCTGATGACCACGGCCGCGATGGTGACGGGTCTGATCCCGCTCCTGACTGCGACCGGCGCCGGTGCGGCCAGCCGCTTCTCGATCGGTCTGGTCGTCGTGGCCGGCATGTCGATTGGCACGCTGTTCACGCTGTTCGTGCTGCCGGCGGTCTACGTGGTGCTGGCGACCGACCATCGCGCGGCGGCCGATTCGGAGCGGAACAAGCAAGTCAACGAGCTCGACCTCGGCTCCAACAAGGCCTTGCGGCCGACCTGAGGCTGTAGGCGCGCGAACCAGAGGGCGGCAGCGGTTTCCGTTGCCGCCCTTTTATTGTGTTTTTTGTGCCCCGGCGCGTAGTGAGGCGCCGCACCGGCCATCGGGCGGCCGCTCCCGGGTGCTTGCGAGAGACAAGGTCCGCTCTTCTTGGTAGTTTCCAAGGGATGAGCCTTTCCGTTGTTCCCGACACCCCGCAAGCCAGGACGTTGCCGACCGCGGCAGCGGATGGTGTCCCTGCCGGCGCGGGGATGGGGCAGGGGATCAGGAGCCGGTTGTTCACCAAATATGTCGCGCTGTTCGTGGCCGTGGTCACCGTCGCGCTCCTCGCCAACGGCCTGTTCGAGGTCTTCTTCTATTATCGCGAACACAAGGCCTCGCTGATCCGGGTCCAGCATGAGCAGGCCGAGGCGGCCGCGGCCAAGATCGGGCAGTTTGTCAAGGAGATCGAGAGCCAGCTCGGCTGGACCACGCAACTGCCCTGGTCGGCGGGCTCGATCGAGCAGCGCCGGTTCGACGCGCTGCGGCTGCTGCGTCAGGTGCCTGGGATCACCGAGTTTGCCCAGGTGGATTCGACCGGCAAGGAGCGGTTGCGGGTCTCGCGGCTGGCGATGGATGCGATCGACAGCGGCATCGACCTATCGAGCGACCCAAAGTTCACCGAAGCAGTCGCACACAAGGTCTATTACGGACCCATCTATTTCCGCAGGGAGTCCGAGCCGTACATGACGCTGGCGCTGGCCGGTGCGCGCAAGGATGCCGGCGTCAGCATCGCCGAGGTCAACCTCAAGCTGATCTGGGACGTTGTGTCCCAGATCAAGGTCGGTGAGCGCGGAGTTGCCTACGTGGTCGGACCGGGAGGGCGCCTGATCGCGCATCCCGACATCAGTCTTGTGCTGCGCAACACCGACATGTCTGGTCTCGCGCAGGTGCGCGGCGCTCAAGCCGGGGGCGGCGTCATGCCGGACGCATTGCAGGAGGCGACGAACATTCAGGGGCAGAAGGTTCTGACGGCCTCCGCCCCGATCGCGCCGCTCGGCTGGACAATGTTCGTGGAATTGCCGGTCGAGGAGGCCTACGCTTCGCTCTACGCCTCGTTACAGCGGCTTGCGATCGTGCTGCTGGCGGCTTCGATTTTCGCGGTGCTTGCGGGGATCTTTCTCGCGCGCCGCATGGTCGGTCCGATCCAGGCGCTGCGCAGCGGCGCCGAGCGGATCGGCGGCGGCGACTTCTCCCAGCGCATCTCGATCAAAACCGGCGACGAGTTCGAAGGTCTCGCCGACCAATTCAACGAGATGGGCGCGCGCTTGCAGGAATCCTACGCCGACCTCGAAAACAAGGTCGAACGGCGCACAGCGGAATTGAGCGAGTCCCTGCAGCAGCAGACTGCGACCGCCGACGTGCTGAAAGTCATCAGCCGTTCGGCGTTCGACCTGCAAGCCGTGCTGAACACGCTTGTTGGCTCGGCAGCCCGCCTGTGTGACGCGGACGAGGGAACGATTTTCCGGCCCAATGATGGCGTTTTCTATTTGGCGGCAAGCTGCGGGCTCGGCGCGGAGCAGGAAAACAAGCTTCGGACTTTCGCGTCTGTACCTGAACGGGGAAGTGTGGTCGGCCGCACGCTGCTCGATGGCAAGACGGTTCATGTCCCGGATGTGCAGGCCGACCCGGAATACGCGCCTTCGTCCGCCCGAAGGCGCGCCAACGTACGTACGATGCTGGGTGTGCCCTTGCTTCGAGAGGGCACACCGATCGGCGTGTTCGTTCTGACGCGACACGAGGTGCGGCCGTTTAGCGCGAAGCAGATCGGACTCGCCACGACCTTCGCAGACCAGGCCCTTATCGCGATCGAGAATGTCCGGTTGTTCGAGGAGGTCCAGGAACGGACCAGAGAGTTGTCGCAGTCGCTCGACGACCTGCGCGCCGCCCAGGATCGCCTGATCCAGACCGAGAAGCTCGCGTCCCTCGGCCAGCTCACGGCGGGCATCGCCCATGAGATCAAGAATCCGCTCAACTTCGTCAACAACTTCTCAGCGGTGTCGACCGAGCTGCTCGACGAGCTCAAGGAGACCCTGCAGTCGGCCGCGCTCGACGGCAAGATGAAGGAGGAGGTCGATGAGCTGACCGGCATGCTCAGGAGCAATCTCGAGAAAGTGGTGCAGCACGGCAAACGCGCCGATTCCATCGTCAGGAACATGCTGCTGCATTCGCGCGAGGGCTCCGGCGAGCATCGCGTCGTCGATATCAATGCAGTCCTGGAGGAGAGCCTAAATTTGGCCTACCACGGCGCGCGCGCCGAAAGACCGGCCTTCAACGTCACGCTCCAGCGCGAACTCGATCCCGCCGCCAGTATGGTCGATATCTATCCGCAGGAGATCACGCGCGTCTTTCTCAACCTGATCTCCAACGGCTTCTACGCAACTGCCAAGCGCAAGGAGAGCGCCGTTGACGCCTTCGAGCCGATCTTGCGCGCGGCAACGAAGAACCTCGGCGAGAGAGTCGAGATCCGGATCCGCGACAACGGCACCGGGATCCCGCCCGAGGTGAAGGAGAAGATGTTCAATCCATTCTTCACCACCAAGCCGGCCGGCGAGGGCACCGGGCTCGGCCTTTCCATGAGCCATGACATCGTCGTGAAACAGCACGGCGGCACGATCGACGTGAACACCGAGCCCGGTGTATTCACCGAATTCATCATCACGCTGCCGCGCATGATGGCGGCAAGTGGAACTACTGGAGACAAGACTTGAACGTTTATATCCTGGTCGTCGATGACGAGCCCGACGTCGAGGCGCTGTTCCGGCAGCAGTTCCGGCGGGAGCTGCGCGCGGGACGCTTCCAGATGGAGTTTGCGTCCTCTGCGCCAGATGCGCTGAGGCGCGCGGCCGAAGTTCGCGATCCCTCGCTGATTTTGATTCTCTCGGACATCAACATGCCCGGCATGAGCGGGCTCGACATGCTGCCGAAGGTGCGTGCCGCGCATCCGGATGTTCCCGTCATCATGATCACGGCCTATGGCGATGCCGAAACGCGCCGCAAGGCGATCGAGCGCGGCGCCGTCGGGCTCCTCACCAAGCCGATCGACTTTGCGCTGTTGCGGCAGGAGATCGACACGAGGCTCGAGCAAGCCGCATGACTGCGACCATCCTCTTCGTCGATGATGAACCGGATCTCGAGGCGCTGATTCTGCAAAAATTCCGCAGGCAGATCCGGGACGGGCTCATCGACATCATGTTCGCGCGCGACGGCCTTGAGGCGCTGCAATCGCTTGAGCGGAATCCGCATGTCGATATGGTGGTCTCCGACATCAACATGCCGCGGATGGACGGACTGTCGCTGCTCACGAAGCTTCAGGAGGCCGAGGACAAGAAGTCGACCATCATCGTCTCCGCCTATGGTGACATGAGCAACATCCGTACCGCCATGAACCGCGGCGCGTTCGACTTCCTGACCAAGCCGATCGATTTCGCCGATCTGGAAGCCACGATCGATAAAACCATTCGCCACGTCGAGATGCTGCGCGAGGTGCGGCGGCGCCAGATGGAAGCCGAGCGCGCCCATGCCTCGCTGTCGCGCTTCTTCTCGCCGGAGATCGCAAGGCGCCTGGCGGCGGATGTCGCCGGCGACGGCATGGAGGTGCAGTGGCGCGACGTCGCGACCATCTTTACCGACATCACCGGCTTCACCTCGCTGGTGGAGAGCGCACCGCCCCAGATGCTCGGCGAGCTCCTCAATGAATATGTCGGCGGCATGACCGAGATCGTCTTCGCACATGAGGGGACGGTCACGAAAATCATCGGCGATGCGATCCAGGTGCTCTTCAACGCGCCGGGGGACCAGCCGGATTATGCGACGCGTGCAGTCACTTGCGCACATGATCTCGACGCCTGGGCGGAGGCCTTCTCGGCGCGTTGGAGGGGCAGAGGCGTGAATTTCGGGACCACTCGGATCGGCGTGCATGCAGGCCCGGCGCTGGTCGGTAATTTCGGCGGCAATCGCTTCTTCGACTACACCGCCTACGGCGACACCATCAATATTGCGGCGCGGCTGGAGGCTGCCAACAAGCATCTGGGAACGCGCATGTGTGTCAGCATCAGCGTCGCCACGTCGGCCGATAACTTTCAAGGCCGCCCAATAGGCGAGCTGATGCTGCGCGGACGCAGCGAGCCGCTGCGCGCGTTCGAACCGCTGTCGGAGGCCAAATTCGAAGCGTCGGAAACGGCGCTATATTCCCAGGCTTTTGCCAAGATGGAGGCCGGCGACGTCGCCGCCATGCCGGCATTCGCGGCGCTGGTCGGCATGAACGCCGACGATCCCCTGGCCGGCTTTCACCTGAAGCGCCTGCTCAACGGCGCCAAGGGCATTCGCATGCAACTGGAATAGGAGTCCGTCATGATTCGTGAGTTCTCTGCCGGCAATTATCGTTTCATTCCGTCCGTGTTCCAGTATTCGGCGGGTGCCGCCGCAGATGACGGCTACGAGATCGAGCGCGTCCGGTCCGATCGCCTGGTGCCGCTTGCGGAAGGATTTGCGCTGGCGGCAAAGCTCATCCAGGAGGCAGGGCGGCCGCTCACGGCGTTCTGTGCCTGCGAATTGCGCTCGCCGGCGGCCTTCAGCGAGGAAGGTTTTCGCGCGTTCAACCTGCACTATGTGAAGACGCTGTCGGAATGGGGGATCTTCGACGGCACCAACAATCCCGTGGCACGCAGCAATGTCTGTCCCGAGATCGATCCGCCGTCGGAGCCGTCGTTCTACGCGTTCTCCTTCACGCGCCCGACCCCGTCGAAATCGCCGAGCTTCGTGATCGCCGGCGGAGCCGAGGCTCGCGAGGGCAGCGGCACCTATGTCGAGCGCACGGTACGTTACCGCGACCTCAGCCCGGAAGGGCTGCGGGAGAAGGTACGCTTCACGACGACCGCGCAGATGGAGAACCGGATGGCGGCCTTCGGCTTCGGCTGGAAGGACACCACCGGCGTGCAGGCCTATTCGGTGCATGACTTCCATCACGCGCTGGTCGACGAGTTGGTGCGCCGCGGCGCGTTGCGCTCCGGCCTCACCTGGCATTTTGCCCGACCACCCGTGGTCGATCTGGAATATGAGATGGACTGCCGCCGCGTGATGCGGGAGATCGTCATTTAAGATCCTCATCCTGAGGAGCGGCCGCTAGGCCGCGTCTCGAAGGATGGCTACAGGGACAGTCGGGCCTTCATGGTTCGAGACGCGCGTAAGAACGCGCTCCTCACCATGAGGGACAGCTAGCGCTGGCGCGGGTCGAGCGCGTCGCGCAGGCCGTCGCCAAGCAGGTTCAGCGACAACACCACGAGGAAGATCGCGAGCCCCGGCCAGATCGCCATCCAGGGCGCCTGGGTCAGGAAGCGCTGTGCGGCATTGAGCATGCTGCCCCAGGACGGTGCCGGCGGTTGCTGGCCCAGGCCAAGGAACGACAGCGCCGCTTCGGCGATGATGGCGGCGGCGATCGACAGCGTCGCCTGAACCAGCAGCGCCGGAAGGATGTTCGGCAGGATGTGCGAGAATGCGATCCGCCATGGCGGATTGCCGAGTGCGCGCGCGGCCTCGACATAATCCTCGGCCTTGACGCTCAGCACCTGGCCGCGGGTCAGGCGGATGAAGATCGGGGTGGCCGAAATGCCGATGGCGATCATGGCGTTGCCGAGGCTGGGGCCGAGGAATGCCGCGAGCGCAATTGCCAGGATCAGGAACGGGCAGGCGAGCATTGCGTCCGTGATCCGGCTGATCAGTGCGTCGGTGAAGCCGCCGCGATAGCCTGCGAGGAGGCCCAACGGGACGCCGATGCCGAGCGCGATCGCAACCGAGATCAGGCCCGCGAGCAGCGAGGCTCGCGCGCCGTAGACGACGCGGCTCAGGATGTCGCGGCCGAGTTCGTCGGTGCCGAACCAGTGCGCGGCGGTCGGCGGCTTGCGCACCAGGCTCCAGCTCGTCGCGATGGGATCGAAGGGAACGAGGACCGGCGCAAGCACCGCAAGAAGGATGAACGCGATGATCACGATGAGGCCAAACACAGCGGCCTTGCGCTTGAACAGGCGCCGCCGCGCGCGGCGTGCCGGGCTGTCCAGCTCGTGAGCTTGCGTGAGGGGACTGGCGAGCGTCGTGTCGCTCATGGCACTAGCCCCGCAGCCGCGGATTGACGAGAATATAGGCGACGTCCGCAATGAGATTCAGCGTGATGTAGACGGTGGCTGTCACCAGCACCACGCCCTGCACGACCGCATAATCGCGATTGAACACCGCATCCACAATCAGCTTGCCGAAGCCGGGGATGGAGAAGATCTGTTCGGTCAGCACGGCGCCTGACAGCAGCGTGCCGAGCTCGAGCGCACCGAGCGTGATGATAGGTGTCAGTGCGTTACGCATCGCGTGCTTGAGGATGACCGAGCGTTCCAACAGTCCCTTGGCGCGCGCAGTGCGGACATAGTCGCTCTCCATCACCTGGAGCATAGCGCTGCGGGTGTGCCGCATCAGGATCGCGGCAATTGCATTGCCGAGCACGAAGGCGGGCATGATGGTGGCAGCCAGGCTCGCGCGCCAGTTTTCGGTGAGCGGCACATAGCCCGAGGCCGGCAACCAGCCGAGCTCGATCGAGAACAGGAAGATCAGCATGATGCCGAGCCAGAAGTTCGGCGTGGAGATGCCCCATAGCGCGAAGAAATTGGCGCCATAGTCCCAGACGGTGCCCTTCTTCACCGCCGCGACAATGCCGGCGGGGATGCCGATCAGGAAAGCGATCAGGATTGCCATCGAGCCGAGCTGTAAGGTCACCGGCAGCTTCTGCGCGATCAGCTCGCGCACCGGCATCTTGTTGCGCAGCGATTCGCCGAAATCGCCGGCGAGTACGCCCTTGATCCAATAGGCGTACTGCACAGGGATGGGCTGATCGAGCCGGTACTGATGCCGGATCTGTTCGATCACGGCAGGATCGCGCTCTTCGCCCGCCATCACCAGCGCAGGATCTCCCGGCAACAATTGCTGGAGCGAGAAGATCAGCACCGAGACGAAGAACAGTGTCGGCACGATCTGCACAAGGCGGCGCGCGAGGAACTTCAGCATCCCTTCATTGTCACTTCAGCTTGAGGCCGATAACGCGCACGAGCCCGTCAGGCATCTGCCTGTAGCCTTCGAGCTTCGTCGCATGCGCGATGATGATGCGGCGGTGGTAGAGGTACAGGAGGGGCTCTTCGTCCTGGACCAGCCTCGCCAGGGCTTCGTAACTGGCTTTGCGCTTGGTGGGATCGGTCACCGATCGCGCATCCTCCAGCGCCTTGTCGGCCTGCGCATTGTTCCAAGCGCCGTAATTCTGCGGCGCGCCGCTGTGCAGGAAGACGAAGGTGTTGCCGTCGGGATCGACGCGCCCGCTCCAGGCCAGCATGAAGGCTTGGTAATCGCCGGCCTCAGCCTGCTTCAGCCCGGTTGCGAATTCGGTGACGCGGAGCTTCATGTCGAACCCGGCTTCGGCCGCCATGGACTGGATCACCTGCGCCGGCGTTTCGGTCTCCGCGCCCTTCGATACCAGGAAATCGACGCTGACCGGCGGTGTCACGCCGGCTTCCTTCAGCAGCGCCTTGGCCTTCTCGACGTTGCGGGGACGGACCGGCAGGGATTTCTGATAATAGGGATGATCGGGATTGACCCATTGATTGCCAACCTGAAACTCGCCGTTGAACACGACCTGGTTGATCGCCTCGCGGTCGATGGCAAGGTCGAGCGCCTGGCGCACCTTGGCCGATTGGCTGAGTGGCCCCTTGGCCTTGTCCTTGCCGATGTTGAGCGTGATGCCCTGATACCCGAGCTCGATGGCGGTCGCGACCTTCAGCCGCGAATCCGCGCGGACCTCCTTGAGGTCGGTGGCGAGCACGCGCTCGATCAGGTCCAGTCCACCGGATTTCAGGTTCGCGAGCCGCACCGTGGCATCGACGATCGGCTGGAACACGATACGATCGATGAAGACGTTGTCCTTGTTCCAGTAGTCCGCGAACCTCTCGAATACGATGCGGTCCTGCTGCACGCGTTCGACGAACTTATAGGGGCCGGCGCAGACCGGACGCAGGCCGAACTTATCGCCGGCTTCCTTCGCCGCCTTCGGCGACATCATCATGCCCGCGCGATCGGTGAGCTGCGCGAGCAATGGCGAGAACGGCGACTTCAGTACCAGCTTGATCGTGAGGGGATCGACGACCTCGACGTGATCGACCGAGGCCAGCTCCGGCTTGCGGAACGAGCCGGGAAAGGTGAGGTGGCGTTCCAACGAGAACTTGGCGGCCTCGGCATCGAACGGCTCGCCGTCGTGGAATTTCACACCGGGGCGGAGCTTGATGACGAGCGCCTTGCCGTCGTCGTCCGTTTGGCTCGATAGCGCGAGCTGCGGCACGATGTTGAGCTTCTCGTCGATGTCGAACAGCTTGTCGCAGAATGCGGAGAACACGATCCGGCCGACATAGGTGCGCGCCATGGTCGGATCGAGGATGTCGGGGTCCTCGGCGAGGCCGATGCGCAGCGTGGTCTGGGCTTGCGCTGTTACGACCGACAGCAGGAAGGCGGTGGCCGTTATGGCCAGGCGAAACATGTTCATCGGGCAGTCCCCATTGCTTCGGCTACGTCGTGGTGGGTGCGGTGCCTTGTATACCAACCCCGGAAACCGCTGCGCCTTCCGTCTTTCGGCTGAAAGCCGCGACCAATTTCGCAAGTGCTGGCGAAAACCCGCCGGCTGCCGGCAGGATGGCGTCGGTAGACGGTAGCTCTGCCGTACGGTGACAGGCGGCGGCGTGGCCCGCGCTGTCTGCCAGGAGCTCCGGCGCTTCAATGCGACAGCGCTCGACAACGAAGGGGCAGCGGGTATGGAAGCGGCAGCCCGCCGGCGGATTGAGTGCGCTCGGGATCTCGCCCGTCAATAGGACGGTCGTTCGTTTCGCTTTCGGCTGGGGCAGGGGGATCGCGGACAACAGCGCCCGGCTATAGGGATGGCGGGGCGCTGCGAACAGCGCGTCCGCCTCCGCCGTCTCGACGATCTGGCCAAGATTCATCACCGCCACGTGGTCGGCGATATGCTTGACCACCGCGAGGTCATGCGACACGAAAATATAGGCGAGGCCGAGCCGGTCCTGGAGCTCGCGCAGCAGGTTGAGGATCTGCGAGCGGATCGAGACATCCAGCGCCGAGACCGGCTCGTCGCAGACGATCAGCTTCGGCTCGACTGCGAGCGCACGGGCGATGGCAATGCGCTGGCGCTGACCCCCGGAGAATTCATGCGGATAACGGCGCTCCAGCCGCGGCTCCAGCCCGACCAGCCGCAGCAGTTCGGCGACCCGCCCGCGCCGCTGCGTCGGCGGCACCAGATCGTGCAGCGCCAGCGGCTCGGTCAGGATCTGGCCGACGGTCATGCGCGGATTGAGCGAGGCGTAGGGGTCCTGGAAGATGATCTGGGCTTCGCGGCGGAAGGCGCGGAGCGCATTGGCGTCGAGGGAGAGAAGATCGCGGCCGTCAAAACGAACCGTACCCGCGTCCGGCTCGATCAGCCGCAGCACCAAGCGGCTGACGGTGGATTTGCCGCAACCGGACTCACCGACCAGGGCCAGCGTCTTGCCGGCCTCGAGCGAGAAGCTGACGCCATCGACGGCCTTGACATGCGCCCGCGCGCGGCCGAACAGCGAGCGTTCGGCGACGAAATGCTTGACCAGGTCTTGGACCTCGAGCAGTGCCATCACGACACCAAACGTTCGAGCGGCGCACGGATGCAGCGCGAGAGGTGGCCGGGGCTGACTTGCAGCAGTGGCGGCGGCGCCCTGGTGCAGGCGTCCAGCACGAACGGGCAGCGCGCGGCGAAGCGGCAACCGGCGGGCAGCCGTGCCATGTTCGGCACCATGCCTTCGATCGTGGCGAGCTGCTCGGGGCGATGATCGAGCCGCGGGATCGAGCCAAGCAGGCCGACCGTGTAGGGATGCTGCGGCGCCGAGAACAATTCGTCGACAGGCGCGCGTTCGACGATCTCACCGGCATACATCACCGCGACCTCGTCGCAGACTTCGGCGACGACGCCGAGATCATGCGTGATCAGGATGATGGCGGCACCGCTCGCCGCCTTCAACTCGCGCATCAGCTCCAGAATCTGGGCCTGCAAGGTGACGTCGAGCGCCGTGGTCGGCTCGTCCGCGATCAGCAGGCGCGGATCGCAGGCGAGCGCCATTGCGATCATCACGCGCTGGCGCATGCCGCCGGAGAGCTTGTGCGGGAATTCGTCGATCCGTCGCTCCGGTGAGGGGATGTGGACGCGGCGCAGGAGCTCGATCGCCCGCTCCCGCGCATTGCGCCGCGAACCGCCGCGATGGCGCTGGATCGTCTCGATGATCTGCTCGCCGATGGTCAGGCTCGGGTTAAGTGAGGTCATCGGCTCCTGAAAGATCATCGCCAGACGGTTGCCGCGCAGGTCGCGTAGCGTCTGGTCCGGCGTCTTCAAGAGGTCGAGCCCCTCGAAGCGGATCGCTCCGGATATCTCCGCGCTTCTCTTCGGCAGCAGGCCCATGATCGCCAACGAAGTCACGCTCTTGCCGCAGCCGGATTCGCCGACGAGGCCGAGCGTCGCGCCATTGGCGACGCTGAGATCGACGCTGTCGACCGCATGCGTGATACGGCCGTCGTCGCCGTGGAAGCGGATGCGCAGATCCTTGATCTCGATGAGTGGGGTGGCGCTCATGACTGTCTTGCGCGGGCTGCGGTGATGCTGGCGTCGATCACGCTGCGATCGGTGTTGCCGGCCGGATTCTGCCGCGTCGGCATGGAGGCGCGGAAGTGCACCCAGAGCTCCTGGCTGACACGCTCGAGCCGTTCGAGCTCCCCCAGCGGATCGGGATGATCGTCGGCCCGAATGTCGAGCGCCGGCCATTCCTCCTCGCCGTGGATCAACAGCGCGGCCGACTGCTTGCCGCGCTTGTCGCCGCCGGCGGCTTCGCCCGCACGCATGGCCGCGAGCAGGCGGCGCGGAAAGGGCAGGCTGTCGTTGGCAATGTAGGTCTTGGCCGTCTCGTCGAGCACGTCGGCTCCCGTCAGCATGTTGCCGGCGATCGAGAAGCCGCTGCCTGCGATGTGCCCGCACCATTCGACGCAATCGCGCCCGGTGTGCGCGGCGATGTCGCCGCTAGCGTCCATGATGTGGATCTGCCGGCTTTCGCGGCCGTCATCGGTCGCGAGCAGGGCGGCGAGCACGTCGTGTGCATTGAGGCCTTCGCGCAGCAGCTTGACACCGTCGATGCCGTAATAGGGATTGACGAAGGCCTGCGTCGCGATGGCGCCGAGGCCGGCGGCAATGTACGGAACACGCGCGCCGACCGCGAAGAAGCGGGTCGCGACGACAATGCCGAACTGGCCGGTGGCAGCATCTCGCGCGATGATCGACCAGGTCATGTGCTGCCTTCAGCGTCCCGCGGCATAGCCCTGCATCCCGCGCGGATTGGCGGCAGCGCGTCGACGGGGGCCGACGCGCGAGGCCGCGGTAAGACGGCCTTCGGACCAGTCGGGACCGACCTCGACGATATGCCCGCGCTCGCGAAGGTTCTCGATCGTGGCCTTTGGCACGCGGTTCTCGACCACGAGCACGCCCGGGCGCGCAGTGCGCGGCCAGAACGAGATCGGAAAATGCTCGGAGTGCCAAGCCGGCGCGTCGATCGCCTCCTGGAGGTTGAGGTTGCAATGGACGTGGCGCAGGAAGAACTGTGTGATCCACTGGTCCTGCTGATCGCCGCCCGGCGAGCCCCAGGCGAGATAGGGCTCGCCGTCGCGCAGCGCCATGGTCGGCGACAGCGTGGTGCGCGGCCGCTTGCCCGGCGCAAGCGCGGCGGGATGGTTCTCCTCCAGCCAGAACATCTGCGCACGGCTGCCGAGGCAGAAGCCGAGCTCGGGAATGATCGGCGAGGATTGCAGCCAGCCGCCCGATGGCGTCGAGGACACCATGTTGCCGGCCTCATCGATGATGTCGAAATGCACGGTGTCGCCGCGCACTTCGCCGAAGCGGCCCACCGTCGGCTCGCCGGCGCCGAGCGCGCCGACCGCCTCGCGCTGGCCCTCGGCACGGCGCAGCCTGACCACGCCACCAAAACCCTCGACCGTGCCGGGCACGAAGTCGAGCGAGGCCTTGTCGGTGACGAGCTTGCGGCGCTCGTCATTATAAGCATCCGACAGCAGCGTCGTGATCGGGATCTCGGTGAATTTGGGGTCGCCGTAGAATTTTTCGCGGTCGGCGAATGCCAGCTTGGCGCATTCGATCTGGAAATGGATGAACTCCGGCCCGGTCGGATCGAGCCCATCGAGCGCAAAGCCTTTCAACAGAGCGAGCTGCTGAAGCGTCACCGGCCCCTGGCTCCAGACGCCGGCCTTGCAGACGGTGTAGCGACCGTAATCGTAGGTGAGCGGCGCCTCGATCGTCGGCTGCCACCGCGCCATGTCGTCCGCTGAGAGGACGCCGCGATGCGGCGAGCCGCTGACGTCCATCACCTCTTGCGTCCGACAGAATTTGTCGATTGCTTCTGCGACAAAGCCTTGCGACCAAGCCTTGCGCGCGCGCTCGATCTCGGCGTCGCGGCCGCCGCCGCCGCTTTCGGCTTCGCTGAGAATGCGGGAGTAGGTCGCAGCCAGTGTCTTGTTGGTGAACAGCGTACCGGGCTTTGGCACTTCACCGTTCGGCAGGTAGACGGCAGCCGAGGTCGGCCAATGCTTGCGGAACAACTGCTCGACGGTCTGGATTGTGGCGCAGGCGCGCTCGACCAGCGGATAGCCGTCACGCGCATAGGAGATCGCGGGCTCCAGCACGTCGCGCACACGCATCGTGCCATAGTCGCGCAGCAGCATCATCCAGGATTCGAAGGTGCCGGGGACGCAAGCGGCGAGCAGGCCGGTGCCGGGCACCATGTCGAGTCCCTCGCTCCTGTAGTGCGCGATGGTGGCGCGCGCCGGTGCGGGGCCCTGGCCGCAGATCACCTCGGTGCGCCCGCGCTTCACGTCATGGACGATGATGGGCACATCGCCGCCGGGGCCGTTGAGATGCGGCTCGACGACCTGGAGCGTGAAGGCTGTGGCGACGCCGGCATCGAAGGCGTTGCCGCCCTTCTCCAGAATGGCCATGCCGACGGCGGTCGCGATCCAGTGCGTGCTGGCGACGACCCCGAAGGTGCCTTCGATTTCCGGTCTCGTCGTGAACGGATCGGGATTGATGTTGCTGGCCATAGGCTACCTCATTTGCGGCGCGCGCAATTGATCACAGGGCCACCCCGCCGCCAAATGCGCAGGTTGCATGGCACGCGCGCGTCACGCCGGGATCGGCGCGGTGTTGACCGCGTGGCAGGCGACGCCGTCGATCAGTTCGGGGGTCTCCTTGCGGCAGCGATCGAACGCCAGCGGGCAGCGCGGATTGAAGGCGCATCCGGGGGGCGGATTGATCGGGTTCGGGATCTCGCCCTTGACTGGAATGCGCTGGCGGCCGCTCATGGCGAGATCAGGCACGGCACCGAGCAGCATCTTGGTGTAGGGCATGCGCGGACGGGCGAACAGCTCGCGTCCTTCCGCGATCTCGACGATGCGGCCGAGATACATCACGCCGACCCGGCTCGCCATGTGGCGGACCACGGCGAGGTTGTGGCTGATGAACATGTAGGTCAGGCCGAATTTGTCCTGGAGGTCGCGCATCAGGTTCAGGATCTGCGCCTGCACTGAGACGTCCAGGGCCGAGGTCGGCTCGTCGCAGACGATGAACTCGGCGTCCGATGCGAGCGCGCGCGCGATCGCGATGCGCTGGCGTTGGCCGCCAGAGAATTCATGCGGAAATTTCAGTCGGTCGTCGGGGTGCAGGCCGACGAGGCTGAGCAGCTCGCCGACGCGCGACTGGATGTCACGCTCACCCTGGATCAGGTCGAAGGCGCGGATCGGCTCGGAGATGATGGCGTCGACCCGGAAGCGGGGGTTCAGGCTCGCATACGGATCCTGGAAGATCATCTGGATGCGGCGGCGCAGCTTGCGGCGTGCGGGAGCCTGTCGCGGATCGGTCATCGACACGCCGTCGATCAGCACGTCGCCGGAGCTCGGCGGCAGCAGGCCGACGACCATCCGCGCCACCGTGGTCTTGCCGGAACCGGATTCACCGACCAGAGCAAACGTCTCGCCCTTCCTGATCTCGAAGGTGACGTGGTCGACCGCCTTGAGATATTCGAGATGCCCGCCTTCGAGCACGCGGTTGAGCCATGGCTTCGACACGTCGAACACCCGGCGCAGATTTCTAGCCTGGACGAACGGTGCGCTCATACCGCGCTCTCCGCCGGCACATTGTCATAGAGGTGGCAGGCGACCGACTGCGCGCCACGTGGGAGCGGCTCCGGCCGCTCCACGCGGCAGCGGTCAAAGGCGAACGCGCAGCGCGGGTTGAACGAGCAGCCCGGCGGGATCGCCGACAGGCGCGGCATCGACCCGGGAATCTGCACGAGGCGCTTGTCGTCTCCGGCCAGCGTCGGGATCGCGCCCATCAGCCCCTTGGCGTACGGGTGTAGCGGGTTCTTCACGACGTCCTGCACGGGACCGATCTCGGCGATGCGGCCGGCATACATCACCGCGACGCGGTCCGATGTCTCTGCGATCACGCCCATGTCGTGGGTCACCAGCATCACGGCCGTGCCGTGGTCGCGCCCGAGCCGCTTGATCAGCGAAATGATCTGCGCCTGCACGGAGACGTCGAGCGCGGTCGTCGGCTCGTCCGCGATGATCAGCTCCGGTTCGGCGCAGATCGCCAGCGCAATCACCACGCGCTGGCGCATGCCGCCGGAGAATTCATGGGGATAGCCGTCGATGCGTTTTTCCGGCGCTGGGATGCCGACTTCGGCCAAGAGTTCGACGGCGCGGCGCCGCGCCGCTTGTTCGGAGAGATTGAGATGGGTTCGGATCGTCTCCACGATCTGGTCGCCGACCCGGTAGAGCGGATTAAGCGAGGTGAGGGGATCCTGGAAGATCATGCCGATGCGCTTGCCCCGGATGCGGCGCATCTCTTCCGGCGGCAGATTGTCGATGCGCAGGCCCGCGAGATGAATCTCGCCGCCGGCGATGCGGCCGGGTGGATCGATCAGACCGATTACCGAGAGGCCGGTGACGGATTTGCCGGCGCCGGATTCGCCGACGACGCCGAGCACCTCGCCCTTGGCAATGTCGAAGGAGATGCCGTCGATGGCGCGCAGCGTGCCGCGGCGGGAGGCGAACTCCACATGAAGATTACGCACGGAGAGAACAGGTACGGTCATGAGCGAGGCGTACTCATCTGAGCTTCGGGTTGAGCGCGTCGCGCAGCCAGTCGCCGAGCAGGTTGATCGAGAGGATCAGCGCTGCCAGCGCAAGCCCCGGGAAGGCGACGATCCACCATTCGCCGGCGAACAGGTAGTTGTTGCCGATCCGGATCAGCGTGCCGAGCGAGGGCATGGTGTCGGGCAGCCCGACGCCGAGGAAGGACAGCGTCGCCTCGGTGATGATCGCAAGAGCGAGATTGATCGTGGCGATCACCAGGATCGGGCCCATCGTGTTCGGCAGCACATGCCGCAGCATGATCTTCGGTGCGGGCAGACCGATCAGCTGCGCGGCGGCGACGTAGTCCTTGTTCTTCTCGACCATCACGGAACCGCGCACGGTCCGGGCGTAACCCACCCAGAAACTGAGGCCGATCGAGATCACCAGCACGACCAGCATGCTGGTGGCATCCAGCCGGTTGCCAAGGATCGATTTGGCGACGCCATTGACCAGCAGCGCGATCAGGATGGCGGGGAAGGTGAGCTGCACGTCGGCGATGCGCATGATCACGCCATCGACTGCACCGCCGAAATAGCCGGCGATCAGGCCGAGCGCGATACCGAGCGCACCGGCGAAGATCACGCCGGCCACACCCACGGCGAGCGAGATGCGCATGCCGTAGAGAATGGCGGAGAACACGTCGCGGCCCTGCTCGTCAGTGCCGAGCAGGAACGGGCTCTGGCCGTCGGCGGTCCACAGCGGTGAAATACGCGAATTCATCAATTGCAGTTGTGCCGGATCGAACGGGTTCTGCACCGCGAGCGCGGATGCAAAGATCGCAAGCAGGAAGAACAAGACCGTGATGGCCGCCGCTACCATGGTGAGCTTGGAGCGCCGAAACGAATAGAAGATATCGCTGTCGAGCGTGCGGCTGAGCCAGCCGCGGGCCGTTTGCGCTGGCTGCGTGCTCTGCCCATTGGAATTGGAGACGACTGCGTCGGACATACAGGCTGCCTTACGTGGCGCGGCCGACGGTCGCGCGTAGACGCGGATCGACCACGGTGTAGAGGATATCGACCACCAGATTGATGGTGACGAAGATCAGCGAGACCATCAGCAGGTAGGCGGCCATGATCGGGATATCGACGTTTTGCACGGCCTGCACGAACAGAAGTCCCATGCCCGGCCATTGGAACACGGTTTCGGTGATGATCGAAAATGCAATAACCGAGCCAAACTGCAATCCCGCCACCGTGATCACGGGGATGAGCGTGTTCTTCAGCGCGTGGCCGAAATGGATGGCGCGGGTGGTCAACCCGCGCGCGCGGGCGAAGCGGATATAGTCGGTTCGCAGCACCTCCAGCATCTCCGCGCGCACCAGCCGCATGATCAGGGTCATCTGGAACAGGCCGAGCGTGATCGCGGGCATGATCAGCGCCTTCAGGCCCGAAAGCGTGAGCAGGCCCGTAGTCCACCAGCCGAGCTTCACCACCTCGCCGCGGCCGAAGGAGGGCAGCCAGCCCAATGTCACCGCGAACAGATAGATCAGAAGAATACCGATCAGGAAAGTCGGCAGCGAGATGCCGATCAGCGAAACCGCCTGGAATAACTTGGCGAGCACGGTGTCGCGCTTGAGCGCCGAATAGACGCCCATCAGGATGCCGAGCACCATTGCAAAGACGGTCGCGCAGATCGCAAGCTCCAGCGTCGCGGGCATGCGCTCCATCAACAGCGTCGAGACCGGCTGGCGGAACTGATAGGACACGCCGAACTTGAATTGCGCGGCATCGGCGAAATAGCGCACGAACTGCACCGGCACGGGATCATCGAGGCCGAGCGACTTGCGCACGGCTTCGCGTTCGGCCGCCGACGTGTCGATCGAGACGATCTGGTTGACGGGGTCGCCGGCGAAACGGAACATCGAGAAGGCGATGATGCCGACGGCGAACATGACGCCGATGGCCTGAACGGCGCGGCGAAGAGTGAAAGCGAGCATGCCTTCCACTGTCCTTGAGTGTGTGTCTGGCCGACGCCTTTGTCAGCCGGAAAAGGAAAGGTCCCGGAGGCCTGATGCTGCCGGGACCTTGTGTTCAACGGAGGCTATTCCTTCTTGGTCGCCCAGTGGAACATGACGAGATTGTCGGCGCGCTGCGGCAGGTTGACCTTTTTCGATACGCCCCAGGCCAGCGCCTGCTGGTGCAGCGGGATGTACGCCCAGTCCTTGTTGGCGATTTCGTAGGCTTGCTTGATCAGCTGGTTGCGCTTGGCGGTGTCGGTTTCAACCAGCACCTTGTCGGTGATGGCGTCGAACTCCTTGTTGCAATAGCCGCCGAGATTGGCTTCGCCGCGCGAGGATTTCGCATCGTCCCGGCAGCCCATGATGTCGTAGAGCACGTTGTGGGAATCCATCGTGCTCGGCGTCCAGCCCAAGAGATAGAACGAGGTCTGGTAGCCGCCTTGCTTGAGCACCTTGGCGAAGTATTGCGCCTTCGGCTGCGCCAGGAGATTGATCTTGATGCCGATACGGGCGAGCATGCCGACGACGGCCTGGCAGATCGCCGCATCGTTTACGTAACGATCGTTCGGGCAATCCATGGTGACCTCGAAGCCATCGGGGTAACCGGCCTCGGTCAGGAGCTTCTTGGCGCCATCGGGGTCGAATTTCGGCCGCGTGAACTCCTTGGACAGCGCGAACAGTTCCGGCGCAATCATCAGAGCTGACGGCGTCGACAGCCCGCGCATCACGCGCGTCTTGATCAGCTCGATGTCGATAGCCTTGTAGAAGGCTTCGCGGACGCGGACGTCCTTGAACGGATTCTTGCCCTTGATGTTGGAGTAGAGCAACTCGTCGCGGGTCTGATCGAAGCCGATGAAGAGGGTGCGCAGTTCCGGCCCTTTCAGCACCTGGGCATTCGGGCTGGAATCGACGCGGGAGATGTCCTGGATCGGCACCGGCTCGATGACGTCGACTTCGCCCGAGAGCAGCGCGGCAACGCGGGTGGCGTCGGAGGCGATCGGAGTGAAGGTGATCTCCTTCAGGTTACCATCCATCTTGCCCCAGTAATTGGGGTTGGCCTTGAACACCGTCTTCACGCCGGGCTGATGGCTTTCGATGATGAAGGGGCCGGTGCCGTTCTCGTGGAGCGAGGCGTAGCTCGGCGTGGTTGCCGCCACCGGCGTCGGATCGACGACGTTGTTCTCCTCGGCCCATTTCTTGTCCATGATATACCAGACATCCCACGACGAATGCAGGATGGGATTGGGCGAGGGCAGGACGAAATCGACGGTGTAGTCGTCAACCTTGACGACCTTGACGTCGGGTGCAAGGCGGGTCTGCATATTGGACCCCTTCTTGCGGACGCGATCGGCGGAGAACAGCACGTCGTCGGCGGTGAACGGATCGCCGTTATGGAATTTCACGCCCTTGCGCAGGTGGAAGCGCCAGCGGGTCGGCTCCGGCGTCTCCCAGCTTTCCGCCAGCGCCGGAATGATCTTGAGATCCTTGTCGCGCGCGGTGAGGCCCTGATAGACGTGGCCGAGATGGGCGTGGGTGGTGCTCTCGTTGAGGGTATAGGGATCGAGCGACTTCAGGTCGCCCTGGTTGGCATAGCGTAGTGTCTGGCTCGACGCCGGCGAGACCGAGAACGCAGCCATACCGGCGAGCGTCGCCACAAACAGACTTCGACCTACTGACATTCTTGACCCTCTCCACACTGCCGTGCCGGTGATTTTTGATTTGTTCGGCCGGCCGATCAATCCATGTTGCCCAGAGTTCTCGACCCGTGCAAGCGCCATTCCAGCAAGGAACGCGCCAAGTTGCACCGCTGTGCAGCAATGCTGATCGTGCCGCCTGGCTTGGGCGGCTTACGACTTTGGACTTGGTTGACCATATTCGGCCGTTGCGGGTCGGGACATGTCGCGCCGGCATCAGGCGCTTGCGTCGCACCACAACTCGCGGCGATACTGCCGGCAGGCCGCTCGAATCTCATCCGGAGGGGACATGAAGGTTAATATCGAAATCGACTGCACTCCCCTCGAGGCCCGCCAATTCTTTGGACTGCCCGACGTGTCGCCGATGCAGACGGCGGTGATGGACAAGCTGCAGCAGCAGGTCCTGAGCAACATCGACAAGGTCTCGCCTGAATCGTTGGTGCAGAGTTGGTTTACATACGATCCCAAGCTCGCCGAACGGTTTCAGGACATGTTCGTCGCGATGGCAGGCCTCGGCGGCACGCGCAGCAGCGACAAGAAGAAATAGTGTCATCAGGGCCGGACGGGACGCGGGATTCCGGCCGGCTTCGTCCGCCGGGTATCGGGCTGCTACTTGCCGAGGCTCGGGGTCTGCTCGAATTCAATGCGAGCCTGCTGCTGTCACCGCTGCTGATGCGCGCGCCCAGGGGCGACGGCCATCCGGTGCTGGCGCTGCCGGGCTTCCTCGCCAGCGATCTCTCGATGGCACCGATGCGACGCTATCTCAGCGAGCTCGGTTATGAGGCACATGCCTGGCGGATGGGCCGCAATCTCGGCGGGCTCGGGCGGATGCGGGATTCGCTGCGCATGCGCTTGGCCGAGATCCACGCCGCGTCGCGTCGCAAGGTCAGCCTGATCGGATGGAGCCTCGGCGGCGTCTATGCCCGCGATCTCGCACTTCAGGCGCCGGAGATGGTCCGCTATGTCGTCACGCTCGGCAGCCCTTTTGCCAACGACGTACGGGCGACCAACGTCACGCGGCTGTACGAGGCGCTGTCCGGCGAGCGGGTCGAGGATTTTGCCGAACAGCGCGAGGCGCTCGCCGGCGATCTGCCGGTGCCCACGAGCTCGATCTATTCGCGTGCCGACGGCATCGTGAACTGGCGGACCTGTCTGCTCCGTCCCTCTGCCCGTGCCGAGAACATCGAGGTGCACCTGGCGAGCCATATCGGGCTCGGGGTCAATCCCGCGGCGCTATGGGCCGTGGCGGACCGCCTGGCGCAATCGGAGGGGGAATTCCGGCCATTTGACCGGGCCGGGCCGTTTGCCATTGCATATGCCCCGGCGGAACAGGCAGTATCGGCCTGACGAGAAGCGCCGACCAAAGGCGCCCGTCTAGTCTTGCGGGAGGGAATTATGGCTGACGGGAAGAAGCTGTCGTCGCTGGACGCGTCGTTTCTCTATCTGGAAACGCCGGAAATGCCGATGCATGTCGGAAGCATGGCAATCTTTCGCCTGCCCGACGACTACAAGGGCGACTTCTTCGAAGACTTCAAGGCCATGATCGTCTCGCGCCTGCACATCGCGCCGATCCTGAAGGCGCGGCTGGAGAAGGCGCCGCTGGACATCGATCATCCCTCCTGGGTCGAGGACGATCAGTTCGACATCGATCGTCACATTTTCCGGGCCAGCCTGCCGCAGCCGCGCGACCGCGCCACGCTCGAACGCATCGTCGGCTGGATGCATGCCAAGCTCCTGAACCGGGCCCGTCCGCTCTGGGAGTTCTACGTGTTCGAGGGCATGAAGGACAACGAGGTCGGCCTTTATTCCAAGATGCATCATGCCGCCATCGACGGGGGCGCCGGTGCAGCCTTCACCAACATGATCTATGACATCTCGCCGATCCCGCGGAAGGTCGATCCGCCGACGGCTGGATCCAAGCCCGGACAGGAGCCGCGCGATATCGCGGCCAACCTGCTCGATTCCTATCAACAGCTTTTCAGCCAGCCGCTCGACGCGTCGGCGGCCGCGAAGAACCTGCAATTGCCGCGTACCGGCAAGAGCGACATCGGCTCGATCCTGTTCGACAATGCGATGTACCAGATCGAGAGCGCGGTGCGGTTTGCCGGCAACATCCCGACGGTGCTCAAGAGCGTCTCCGACGTGCTCGGTAAGGTCGCAGATCCGAAATCGCGCGAGAGCCTCGCCAGCATGGTGTCGCCGCCGACCATGCTCAACAAGACCATCTCGTCGGAGCGGAGCTTCGCCGGCGTATCGATCTCGTTGTCGCGGGCCAAGGCGCTGGCCAAGCAGGCCGGCGGCAAGCTCAATGACGTCGTGCTGGCGCTCGCCTCCGGCGTGGTCCGCCGTTATCTTCAGCAATATGGCACGCTGCCGGCGAAATCGCTGACTGCGGCGGTGCCGATCTCGCTGCGCGAGGAGGGCAACACCGAGGCCAATAACCAGGTGTTCGGCATGATCTGCTCGATCGCAACCAACATCGACAATCCAAAGGCGCGGCTGGAAGCCATCATCGCGCAATCGGCCAAGTCCAAAGAGATGTCGCATCCACTGCGGGCGCTGATGCCGCAGGTCTCCAACATCTCGATGCTGGGTGCCCCGATCATGGTGCAGATCCTGGCGCTGCTCTACGGCCGCTCCAACCTGTCCGACGTGCTGCCGCCGGCCGCCAATATCACGGTGTCCAACGTCCCGGGACCGCGGCAGACGCTCTATGCTGCAGGGGCCGAGCTTCTGCACATTTTTCCGGTCTCGATCTCGACGCATGGGCAGGCGCTCAACATCACCGTGCAGAGCTATCGGGACCAGCTCGATTTCGGCTTCATCGTCGGCGCCAACATCATTCCGCATGTGCAGGTGATGTGCGACATGCTGCCGGAAGAGTTCGCCGCACTGGAGGCGGCCTATGCGCCGCCCGCGGCCGACATCAAGCGCGCTGCGGAATAAGGAGTTCGCGATGATTGAAATGCCGCCGCTCAAGTTCGCGACGACGAACGGAATCCGCATGGGCTATTACGAGGCTGGCCCGGCAGACGACAAGCCGCCGGTCGTGCTGTGCCACGGCTGGCCCGAGCTCGCCTTTTCCTGGCGCCACCAGATCAAGGCACTGAGCGAGGCCGGCATCCGCGTGATCGCGCCCGACCAGCGCGGCTACGGTGCGACCGACCGGCCCGAGCCGGTCGAGGCCTACGACATTGAGCACCTGACCGGCGATCTCGTCGGACTGCTTGATCATCTGCAGATCGATAAGGCGATCTTCGTCGGTCACGATTGGGGCGGCTTCATCGTCTGGCAGATGCCGTTGCGGCACATCGACCGGGTCGCCGGGGTAGTCGGCATCAACACGCCCCACACCAATCGCGCCTGGGCCGATCCGATCGAGCTGTTGCGCGCACGCTTCGGCGACAAGATGTACATCGTTCAATTCCAGGATCCGGCGCGCGAGCCGGACAGGATTTTCGGCAGCCGTGTCGAACAGACTTTCGATGCGTTCATGCGTAAGCCGGTGCCGCGCCCGGCCGACACCCCGCCGGAGGAGGTGGTTGCCGGTGTCGGCGCTTCGCCGCGGCTCAATCTGGCATTTCCGCAGATGATTGCCGGCTATGATGCGAGGCACGATCCGCGTACGCCGATCCTGTCGCCGGAAGAGAAGAAAGTCTTCGTCGATGCCTTCACCAAAACGGGTTTTACCGGCGGCATCAACTGGTACCGCAACATGTCGCGCAACTGGGCGCGCTCCGAAGGGCTCGATCATACGGTCCGCGTGCCGTCGCTGATGATCATGGCCGAGAACGACGCGGTGTTGCCGCCATCCTCCGCTGATGGCATGGACAAGCTGATTCCCGATCTCGAGAAGTATCTCGTTAAGGACAGCGGCCATTGGACGCAGCAGGAGAAGCCGGAAGAGGTCAGTGCCAAGCTGATCGAATGGCGTAGAAGGCGGTTCGGCTAGGCCGTTATTGCGAGCGCAGCGAAGCAATCCAGGAATGTGCCCGCGGAGGCAGTCTGGATTGCTTCGTCGCTTCGCTCCTCGCAATGACGAGATCGACGCCTGAGGCAGGGGGAAGCACTTCTGATGTCATCCAAGAACCGACTGGACCCGATCCCGCATCCGCCGACCAAGCCGGTGGTCGGCAACATGCTGTCGCTGGACTCGGCCGCCCCCGTGCAGCACCTGACGCGGCTCGCAAAAGAGCTGGGTCCGATCTTCTGGCTCGACATGATGGGCTCGCCGATCGTGGTCGTCTCCGGCCACGACCTCGTCGACGAGCTCTCTGACGAAAAGCGCTTCGACAAGACGGTGCGCGGTGCGCTGCGGCGTGTGCGTGCGGTCGGTGGCGACGGCTTGTTCACGGCCGATACCAAGGAGCCGAACTGGAGCAAGGCGCACAACATCCTGCTCCAGCCGTTCGGCAACCGGGCCATGCAGTCGTATCACCCGAGCATGGTCGACATCGCCGAGCAGCTCGTCCAGAAGTGGGAGCGGCTCAACGCCGACGACGAGATCGATGTCGTCCACGACATGACCGCATTGACGCTGGACACAATCGGCCTGTGCGGCTTCGACTACCGCTTCAACTCGTTCTACCGCCGCGATTACCACCCGTACGTCGAGTCGCTGGTGCGCTCGCTCGAAACCATCATGATGACGCGTGGCCTGCCCTTCGAGCAGCTTTGGATGCAGAAGAGGCGCAAGACCTTGGCCGAAGACGTCGCCTTCATGAACAAGATGGTCGACGAGATCATTGCAGAACGACGCAAGAGTGCGGACGAGATCGACGACAAGAAGGACATGCTGGCCGCGATGATGACCGGCATCGACCGCGCGACCGGCGAGCAGCTCGATGACGTCAACATTCGCTACCAGATCAACACCTTCCTGATCGCGGGCCACGAGACCACCAGCGGCCTGTTGTCCTACACGCTCTATGCACTGCTCAAGCATCCGGACATCCTCAAGAAGGCCTATGACGAGGTCGACCGCGTCTTCGGTCCCGACGTCAATGCGAAGCCGACCTATCAGCAGGTGACGCAGCTCACCTACATCACGCAGATCCTGAAGGAGGCGCTGCGGCTGTGGCCGCCGGCGCCAGCCTATGGTATCTCGCCGCTCAACGATGAGACCATCGGCGGCGGCAAGTACAAGCTCAGGAAGGGCACGTTCACCACCATCCTGGTGACGGCGCTGCATCGCGATCCCTCAGTCTGGGGACCGAACCCTGATACCTTCGATCCCGAGAATTTCAGCCGCGAGGCGGAAGCCAAACGGCCGATCAATGCCTGGAAGCCGTTCGGCAACGGCCAACGGGCTTGCATCGGCCGGGGCTTTGCCATGCACGAGGCTGCGCTTGCGCTCGGGATGATCCTCCAGCGCTTCAAGCTGATCGATCACCAGCGCTATCAGATGCACCTGAAGGAAACGCTGACGATCAAGCCGGAGGGTTTCAAGATCAAGGTTCGCCCGCGCGCCGATCGCGAGCGCGGTGCCTTTGGCGGACCAGTCGTGGCAGTGGCTTCGGCACCCAAAGGACGGCGTCAGCCGGCCGCCCGGCCCGGCCACAACACGCCGATGCTGGTGCTCTACGGCTCCAATCTCGGCACCGCCGAGGAACTCGCGACGCGCATGGCCGACCTCGCTGAGATCAACGGCTTTGCCGTGCGTCTCGGCCCGCTCGACGATTACGTCGGCAAGCTGCCGCAGGAAGGTGGCGTACTGATAATCTGCGCCTCCTACAACGGCGCACCGCCTGACAATGCGACGCAGTTCGTCAAATGGCTCGGCAGCGATTTGCCGAAGGACGCCTTTGCCAATGTGCGCTACGCCGTGTTCGGCTGCGGCAACAGCGACTGGGCAGCGACGTATCAGTCGGTGCCGCGCTTCATCGACGAGCAATTGTCGGCACATGGCGCGCGCGCCGTCTATCCGCGCGGCGAGGGCGATGCGCGCAGCGATCTTGACGGCCAATTCCAGAAATGGTTTCCGGCGGCTGCCCAGGTCGCGACCAAGGAATTCGGCATCGACTGGAATTTCACCCGCACCGCGGAGGACGATCCGCTCTATGCAATCGAGCCGGTGGCGGTGACCGACGTCAACACTATCGTGGCCCAGGGCGGTGCTGTCGCGATGAAGGTTCTGGTCAATGACGAGCTTCAGAACAGAAGCGGGCCCAATCCGTCGGAGCGTTCGACGCGCCATATCGAGGTGCAACTGCCGTCCAACATCACCTATCGGGTCGGCGATCATTTGAGCGTGGTCCCGCGCAACGACCCGACACTGGTAGATTCGGTCGCCCGCCGCTTCGGCTTCCTGCCAGCCGATCAGATCCGGCTTCAGGTCGCCGAAGGCCGCCGGGCGCAATTGCCCGTCGGCGAGGCCGTGTCGGTCGGCCGTCTGCTCAGTGAGTTCGTCGAGCTGCAGCAGGTCGCGACACGGAAGCAGATCCAGATCATGGCGGAGCACACGCGCTGCCCGGTGACGAAACCAAAGCTGCTGGCGTTTGTCGGGGAGGAGGCTGAGCCACTCGAGCTCTACCGCACCGAGATCTTGGCCAGACGCAAATCGGTGTTCGACCTGCTGCTCGAATATCCGGCCTGCGAATTGCCGTTCCACGTCTATCTCGAAATGCTCTCGCTGCTCGCGCCGCGCTATTACTCGATCTCGTCCTCCCCGTCGGTCGACCGGGCGCGGTGCAGCATCACCGTCGGGGTGGTCGAAGGACCGGCCGCTTCCGGGCGCGGCACCTACAAGGGCATCTGCTCCAATTACCTGGCGAACCGGCGAGCGGGTGATACGATCTACGCCATCGTGCGTGAGACCAAGGCCGGCTTCCGCCTCCCCGACGAGTCATCCGTGCCGATCATCATGATCGGACCGGGCACGGGACTTGCCCCGTTCCGCGGGTTCCTTCAGGAGCGCGCTGCGCGCAGGGCGAAGGGGACTGCTCTTGGTCCGGCGATGCTATTCTTCGGCTGCCGCCATCCCGATCAGGATTTTCTCTACGCAGACGAGCTGAAGGCGCTGGCGGCAAGCGGCATCACCGAGCTTTTCACCGCGTTCTCGCGTGCCGATGGCCCGAAGACCTATGTGCAGCATCTCCTGGCCGCGCGGAAGGACAAGGTCTGGTCGCTGATCGAGCAAGGCGCCATCATCTATGTCTGCGGCGACGGCAGCAAGATGGAGCCCGATGTGAAGGCAGCCCTTGTCGCGATGCACCGCGAAAAGAGCGGTAGCGATGCCGCGGCCAGTGCACGCTGGATCGAGGAGATGGGCGCGAGCAACCGCTATGTGCTGGACGTTTGGGCGGGTGGGTGACCACGGGCGCGATCGTGCTAAACGTCAGGCATGATTCCCTGGGAAAAGATCGACACCGCGCAAATCCCCGGTTCCGACGGTGAGCTCCGCCTGATGCGGCGCGGCAAGGAGTTCTCCATCAAGCTCGGCAGCAACGAGCTGATGAACAGCCGCTTGTCGGGCTCGGAGGCCGCGCTTGCAACGCTGGCGGCAAAGCAGATCGAGAACGTCGCAAAGCCCGTCGTCCTCATCGGCGGCCTCGGCATGGGTTTTACGCTGCGCGCGGCGCTTGCCGTGCTCGGAGGCAAGGCGAGGATCGTGGTCTCCGAACTTGTGCCTGCGGTGGTGGCCTGGGCACGCGGCCCGATGGCGTCGGTCTTCGGCGACAGCCTCGACGATCCCAGGGTGAGCATCCGGGAGACCGACGTTGGCGAAATCATTCGGGCGCAGCGCTCCGCCTTCGACGCCATTCTCCTCGACGTCGACAACGGGCCGGAAGGGCTGACACGAAAGGATAACGACGCGCTCTACAATGCGGACGGTTTGATGGCGGCTAAGACGGCGCTGCGGCCAGGCGGCGTGCTCGCTGTCTGGTCGTCAGGGCCCAACCCGGCCTTCACCAAGCGCATTGCGAGCGCCGGCTTCGACGTCAACGAAATCAACGTCCGCGCCACCGGCAGAGGCGGCGGCGCGCGCCACGTGATCTGGATCGCGAGGAAGGGCTAGGCGGCTTGCGCCGCCGCGCCATGCGCGTGGTCGTCGATGGCGCCGATGATCTCGGGCCAGAAGCGCATCGGCAGCGCGTGGCCCATGCCTTCGATCATCAACAGCTTGGCGCCGAGAATTGACGCTGCCGTGTCCTTGCCGCCTTTGGGATGGACCAGGGGATCGACGGTGCCGTGAATGACGAGCGTCGGCGTCTTCACCCCATGCAGCCGTTCCTTGCGGCTGCCCGAGGCGAGCGCGGCGCGGAGCTGCCGGCCGACGCCGGCCGGATTGAGTCCGCGTGCGAACACGCGCTCGGCGCGTTCAGGGTCGAGCGCTTCCTCTTCCGGAAAAGACCCGCCGCGCAAGATCTTCCATGTCTGGCCGAAGCGGACCATAAATTCCTCCTTGCTGCGTGGCGGCGGCGCCATCAGCATTGCGGCGGCCTCGCGTGTCGGCGGCGGCACGCGCGGATTGCCCGTCGTCGACATGATCGAGGTCAGCGAGCGTACGCGCTCGGGGAATGATAGCGTCACCTCCTGGGCGATCATGCCGCCCATGGAGGCCCCGACCAGATGCGCCGACTTGATGCCGAGCGCATCCATCAGCCCGACCGTGTCCTTCGCCATGTCGATCAGCTTGTAGGTTGCGGCAACCGGAATCCTGAGGAAGCGTAGCTTCAGCAGCTCGAGCGGCGTCAGCCGCTTGCCGCCGGTCAGATGGCTCGACTTGCCTATGTCGCGGTTGTCGAAGCGGATCACGCGAAAGCCGCGCGCGGCAAGCTGCTCGCAGAATGCATCATCCCAATGGATCATCTGCGCCCCGAGCCCCATGATCAGCAGCAGCGGCTCGGCATTGTCGTTGCCGAAGATTTCGTAGCAGATGTCGATCCCGTTGGCGCGGACGGTCTGGGGCGGCTGATGGACGTTCACGGTCGCTATCCCTTGCTGCTGACCAATGCTGTATTGCACGGTTTCCCGCGGCAAAGAAGCCGTGTGGGCGGCACCGGACCGCTCGCCGGTTGACCGGCCCCTCGCAACGGTGTGGTATGGCCCAAAAGAAGGGCATCGAAGCTCTCGAGATCAGGAGGACGCCGATGACCGACAAGCTCAACGACCCTGTCGCCATGTGGCAGAAGATGATGGGCGAGATGGAGAAGGGGTTCAACTCCTTCGCCAACGAAGCCATGTCGTCGCCCGAATTCTCACAGGCGATGAACCGCGCGGGAGGAGTTGCTGCAGGTGCTCAGAAGCAGCTCGGTGAACTCATGGAGAAGTATCTCGTCGCAATGAACCTGGCGAGCCGGCAGCAGGTCATGGGCCTTGCGGAACGGCTCCAGTCCATCGAAGCCCAGATCGGCGAGATGAGGTCGATGCTGAGCCAGATGGCGGCAAATTCCGGAATCTCGCAAGGCGGCGCCGGCGCCCCACGGCCGCCGCGGACGAAGCGCCCGCCCTCTGAAAACGGAGAGCGGACATGAACGCGGCGACGGGACTTGATTTCGCATCTATCCCGGAGCGCATCCAGACCGAGGTGCAGCGCGCAATCCAGCGCAGCATTAAGGGCGTCGAATATTTCTCGACCTCCGGCCCCACGCTCGGATCGACACCGAAGGACGTGCTGCATTCGCGCGGCACGATGAGCCTCTATCACTACCGGCCAATGTCGGACGAGATCTACCGCGTGCCGGTGCTGATCGTGATGGCCACCACCAACCGTGGCTACATTCTCGACCTCGTCCCTGGCCAGAGCTTCATCGAGTTCCTCTTGAGGCGCGGCTACGACGTCTACATGCTCGATTGGAGCGCGCCGCGGCCGGAGGAGAAGAGCCTGCGGATGGAGGACTATGTCCTCGACTTCATTCCGGATTGCGTCCGCCGTGTGCAAGCCGATTCCGGCGAGCAGGACGTTTCCGTCATCGGCTATTGCTTCGGCGGCGTGCTGTCGCTGCTCTACGGCTCGATCCACAAGGACGGGCCGATGAAGAATCTGATCTGCTTCACTACGCCGATCGACTTCCGCGAGATGAAGCTGTTGTCGAACTTCTCCGATCGCCGCTATTTCGACGTCGACCATCTTGTCGATAGCGTCGGCAACGTGCCGCCGGAGATGATCCTGTCCTCGTTCGAGATGTTGCGCCCGGCCTCGCGCACGGTGAGCCAGATCCAACTTTGGGAGAACATCTGGAACGACGAGTTCGTCAAGTCTTACCGCATGTTCGACCGTTGGGCGACCGACACGCTGCCGCTGGCGGGTGAATATTTCCGCACCATCACCAAGGATCTGATGTGGGACAACAAGCTGTTCAATGACAGCATGTCGGTCGGCGGGCGCGCGGCGAAGCTGGAGAACATCAAGGTGCCGATCCTGCATGCGGTCGCCGAGCATGACCACATCGTGCCTTATGACGCGGCAAAGCACCTGATCGCAAAGATCGGCTCCGAGGACAAGGAAGAAGTGATGTTGAAGGGCGGCCACGTCTCCCTCGTGGCCGGTGCCAATGCGGTGAAGCGGCTGTGGCCGAAACTGGACTCCTGGCTGGGAAAGAGATCGACATGAATGAGCAGCGTTCCTATCCGCGTCACCTCAAGACCGATGCCGGTGATATCGAAATCCGCCTGATGTCGCCTAGAGACGAAGCCGCGGTGCTGGCCTTCGGCCAAGGTCTTCCGTCCCATGATCTGTTGTTCCTGCCGCGCAATATCAGCCAGCCGAAGGTGCTCTCCGCCTGGGTCAAGGAGATCGAGCGCGGCGCGATCACGAGCCTGCTCGCGGTGAGGGACGGCAAGGTCGTCGGCTGCGGCACGCTGGTGCGCGATCCGCATTCCTGGTCGCCTCATGTCGGTGAGATCCGCATGGTGGTCTCGTCCGACGTACGCGGGCAGGGTGTCGGGAAGGCGCTCTCGCAGGAGACCTTTGCACTTGCGCTCGGAGCTGGCCTGGAAAAGCTCTCGGTGCAGATGACGGTCGACCAACAGGCGGCGATTGCCTTGTTCGAAAGCCTCGGCTTCAAGGCCGAGGCTCTGCTGCGCGATCATGTCCGGGACGTCGATGGCAAGACCCACGACATCGTCGTGCTCGGGCACAATATCGCGCAGGTTCAGGCCCAGATGGAGGCCTATGGATTGCCAGGCGCGGTCCAGCATTAAGACGAAGATCGGGCCGAAACGGACCTAATTCGTTCGGGACGGCCGCTGACAAGAGCTCGCGGTGCCCTTTTGGGAGGCTGTTCACGATTCCGTGATACCGCAGTGCAATAAGGTTATTGCATCGCACAATAGTCCATGCCATATATGTCGTGCCCCGGGCCATGCGGACGGGGTGAGCCATAGCTCAGAGCAATGAGGATGGAGAGAACCCCATGACCACCGAAACCAACACCGCCTTCGAGGGCTTCAAGGACGCTTTCAAGAACATCCAGAATCTGGAAGTTCCTGAGGCCGCCCGCGAGTTCGTCAAGAAGACTGCCAACACCGCCAAAGACCGTGCTGCCGAAGCTTTCGCCGGCTCCGAGCGGGTGACCGCCGCCGTCGAGAACGCGGTGACAGAATCCGTCGCCGAGGCCGGCAAGATCAGCCGCAACATTCAGCAGGCGATCTATGAGGACGCCGAGGCGTTCTTCTCGGGCATCGACAAGCTCGCGTCCGCCAAGTCGATCAGCGAGGCCGTCGAGATCCAGTCGAGCCTGCTCCGCGCCCGCGGTGAAGTGTTCGTCTCGCGAGCCAAGGCGACTGCCGACTATTTCGGCAAGCTCGCCGCCAACGGTGCGAAGTCCGCTTAGGACAATTTCGCCAAGGTCTACAACAAGACCGCGTGATACGGCGCCTTGAGACGAGAAACTGATTTTGAGGCCCGCTTCGGCGGGCCTTTGTTTTTTTGCGCCACCGTCACTGCGAGCCACCGGGCCCGCGCAAAGCGCGGCCCCATGACCGGCTCAGCGAACCAAATCCAGAGTCTTTCCACGGAAGCAGACTGGATTGCTTCGCTTGGCTCGCAATGACGAGTACTGTGATGCAGTGATGACTCCACCCGCCACCTTCTCCTTCGACACCCCTGGTGACGCCAAACGTGCGGCCGAGCTGCGCCGCGTGAAAGCGCTCGCGACGTTGGTTCTGGCCGCGACGCTTGCGCTCTTCATCGTCGCGAAGATCCTGCTGAACGTGCATCCCGTGTTCGGCTTCGTCGCGGCCTTCGCGGAAGCCGCGACCATCGGCGGGCTCGCCGATTGGTATGCCGTGGTTGCGCTGTTCAAGCGGCCGCTCGGCCTGCCGATCCCGCATACCGCGATCATCCAGAGCAACCAGGCCCGCATCGCCGACAAGCTCGGCGAGTTCATCCAGGTGCATTTCCTCGAGGCGGGACCCGTCGAGGCCAAGCTGAAGGAAATCGATTTCGGCTCCTTCGTTGCCGACTGGCTGCGTGATCGCAAGCGCAGCGACGATCTTGCGCGCTTTGCGCTGCGTCTGCTGCCGGAGGCGTTCTCAGCGACGGAAAGCTCGGGCCTGATGACGTTCATCATCCGCCGCATGTCATCGCAGCTCCAGGCGATCGACCTTGCGCCGCTCGCGGCCGGCACGCTGCGCGGCTTCATAGCTGAGGGACGGCACCAGATTCTGTTCGACGATCTCCTGCGCGTGATGCACGAGACGCTAAATCAGAAGGAGACGATGGCGATGATCCGCGAGAAGGTGCGCGCGGAATTGCCGACCCTGCTCAGGCTCTACCGCGCCGACAAGTTTCTGGTGAACAAGATCGTCGCATCCGCCACCGCCTTCTTCAATGAAGTGCGCAGCGATCCCAAGCATCCGTTTCGCGGTGAATTCGACCGCATGGTGCTGACCTTCGTCGAGAGGCTCGGCACCGACCAGGCCTATATCGACCGTATCGCCGGGCTGAAGCGCGATCTGCTGGCGCGCCCCGAGCTTGCCCAACTCGCCCGCACCGTTTGGGCCAACACGCGCTCCTTCATCGAGCGCAGCGCCAGCGGCGAGACGCAGGTGCTCCAGCATCATCTCGCCGGCATGTTCGTTGCCGCAGGCGAAGCGCTCGCGGGCGATGCCGAGTTGCGCGGCGAGATCAACAAGGGCCTGGTGACCGTGCTGCGCAGCTTCGTCGCCGATCAGAAGGGCGGCGTCTCGACTTTCATCTCCGACCAAGTCAAGGCGTGGAATATGACGCAGTTGATTTCTCTGATCGAAATCAATATCGGGCGCGACTTGCAATACATCCGCTTCAACGGCTCGCTGATCGGCGGTCTCGCCGGACTTGTGCTCTACTCCGTCGAATTCCTGGTCCGATTGTTGTGACTTTTGCGTCACGGCCGTTAGCATTAACGCCTGAGCCTATTGTCGCCTTGCGCCTCTCCCGCTTGAATGTCGGGAACCGGCCCCCCTAGCTGATTCATGTTGCGCTGCGGAACGTTCAAGAGGCCGGCGTGTTGGAATCCATGCCCATTTTCCGGCAACGCGGCCGGGCTTTTCAGGAATTCTTCCCAGGGGAACATTGATGACCGCAACTGCCCAGACGCTGCGTCCGCCGTCCCGCTCTCTGATGTTGCTGGAGGGGCGCGCGATCCACGAGTTCGGCGCCTTCCTTGGCGCGCTGCCGCTCTTGAGCCTCGCGCCGCACGGCGATGGGCATCCGGTGCTGGTGCTGCCAGGCCTCGTCGCCTCCGATTCCTCCACGCGCGCGCTGCGCGCGTTTCTGATCAGCAAGGGCTATGCGGTGAGCGGCTGGGGCCAGGGTCGCAACTACGGCCTGCGTCCCGGCGTCCAGCAAGCGATGGTCGATCTGGTCCAGGAACTCAGCGACGCGCATGGCCGCAAGATCAGCCTGATCGGCTGGAGCCTCGGCGGCCTCTATGCACGCCAGCTCGCCAAGATGATGCCGGAGCGCGTGCGCCAGGTGATCACGCTCGGCAGCCCCTTTGCCGGCAATCCGCGTTCGACCAACGCCTGGCGCGTCTATGAATGGGCGAGCGGGCGCAAGGCCGACGAGGTCGATCCGCACTTCGGCGGCGAGCTCGCCGTCCCGCCGCCGGTGCCGACCACCGCCATCTTCAGCCGCACCGATGGTGTCTGCGCCTGGCAGGGCTGCATGGAGAAATCGGGAGCGCAGACCGAGAGCATCGAGGTCGAAAGCAGCCATTGCGGCATGGGACACCATCCCGCCGTGGTCTACGCGGTCGCCGATCGCCTCGCACAGACGGAAGGCCAGTGGCAGCCGTTCGACCGCAGCGGCTGGCGCAGCCTGGCCTATCCCGATCCGCATCGGTGATGCTTCGCCTCTGGCCGTAAGAACGAAACGGGAGAGGAGCAACGGCGTGGTTCCCTCCATTGTCGCGCCCGCTCCAAACGCGCTATGCCTTCCGCATGGCACATCCGTTGTCCCGCATCATCGACCAGCTCAAGCGCGAGCCGTCGCGCACGGGCTCCATCGTCATCACCGTATTCGGTGATGCCATCGTACCGCGCGGCGGTGTGGTGTGGCTCGGTACGCTGTTGGAATTCTTCGAAAGCCTCGACATCGACAGCGGCGTGGTGCGTACCGCGATGTCGCGCCTTGCAGCCGATGGCTGGCTGACGCGCGAAAAGGTTGGCCGCAACAGCTTCTATCGGCTGGCCGAAAAGGGACGCCAGACCTTCGAGGCCGCGACGCGCCACATCTACGATCCGCCGCCGTCCGACTGGACCGGGCGTTTCGAGCTGCTGCTGATCGGCAATGGCGAGGACCGCGACGCCTCGCGCGAGGCACTCCGCAATGCCGGTTTCGGCACTCCGCTGCCGGGCGTATGGGTTGCGCCATCGGGCGTACCGGTGCCCGACGAGGCGGTTGGCGCGATCCGTCTTGAAGTCTCGGCGGAGGATGACAGCGGCCGTCGCCTGCTCAGCGCGAGCTGGCCGCTGGACCGTACCGCGGACGCCTATGTGAAATTCATGAAGACGTTCGAGCCGCTCCGTGCCGCGATCGCGCGCGGCACGGATTTGTCCGAGACCGACGCCTTCACCGCGCGCATCCTCCTGATCCACTATTACCGCCGCGTCGTGCTGCGCGACCCGCTGTTGCCCGAAAGCCTGCTGCCGGCGGATTGGCCGGGCAGGGCAGCGCGTGCGCTTTGTGGCGAGATTTATCGCGCACTGCTGGCTCCGTCGGAACAGTGGCTCGACAGGCATGGAACCAACGAGAGGGGACCCTTGCCGGCGGCGCGGAAGCTTCTGGAACGGAGGTTCGGGGTCTGATATATGTTACAGAAATATCTTGCATGAACTAAATTTTGTTATACATTTCCTCCCAACAAATCGGGAGGATGCGCATGTACACCCAGGCGCTGAACACGGCCGAGACCGACGATCGCGGTCTTGAGGACGCAGCCAGGGCTGCACAATTCCAGGCCCGCATTGATGCCGAGGAGCGCATCGAGCCGAACGACTGGATGCCGGCGGCCTATCGCAAGACGCTCACCCGCCAGATCTCCCAACACGCCCATTCCGAGATCGTCGGCATGCTGCCGGAGGGCAATTGGATCACGCGCGCCCCGACGCTGCGCCGCAAGGCCGCGCTGCTCGCCAAGGTGCAGGACGAATGCGGCCACGGGCTCTATCTCTATGCCGCCGCCGAGACGTTAGGGACCTCGCGCGAAGAGCTGGTCGATGCCATGCTCGCCGGCAAGGCCAAATATTCCTCGATCTTCAATTATCCGACGCTGACCTGGGCCGACATCGGCACCATCGGCTGGCTGGTCGACGGCGCCGCGATCATGAACCAGATCCCGCTGTGCCGCTGCTCCTATGGCCCCTATGCGCGCGCGATGATCCGCGTCTGCAAGGAGGAGTCCTTTCACCAGCGCCAAGGCTACGAGATCATGTTGACGCTGTGCCGCGGCTCGGAGGAGCAGAAGGCGATGGCGCGGGATGCGTTGAACCGCTGGTGGTGGCCGGTGCTGATGATGTTCGGCCCGCCCGATGCCGCGAGCCAGCACAGCGACACCTCGACGAAGTGGAAGATCAAGCGCTTCTCCAATGACGAGCTGCGCCAGAAATTCGTCGATGCCACCGTGCCTCAGGCGCAATATCTCGGCCTCACCATTCCCGATCCCGCCATGACCCAGGATGCCGACGGGCACTGGCGCTACAGCGAGATCGACTGGACCGAATTCAAGCAGGTGCTCGCCGGCAACGGCCCCTGCAATCGCGATCGGCTCGCCGCGCGCCGCAAGGCGCACGAGGAGGGCGCCTGGGTGCGCGAGGCGGCGGCTAGCTATGCCGCCAAGCGCGCGCAGCGTCAGATCGCACAAGCCGCGGAATAGGAGATCACGATGGCCACGCCGAACACGCCGCTGTGGGAAGTGTTCATTCGCAGCCGCAACGGGCTCGCGCACAAGCATGTCGGCTCGCTGCATGCGAGCGACGCGACGATGGCGCTGCAGGCCGCTCGCGACATCTACACCCGCCGCGGCGAGGGCCTGTCGATCTGGGTCGTGCCGTCCACTGCGATCACCGCGAGCGATCCCGCCGACAAGGGCATGATGTTCGAGCCGGCGGAGTCGAAGATCTATCGGCACCCGACCTTTTATGAGGTGCCCGAAGAAGTGGGACATATGTGATGCCGGTCGCCAATATTCAGGTCTCTGAAACGCCGCTGGTGCTCTACGCGCTGCGCCGGGCCGACGATGCGCTAATTCTCGGCCACCGGTTGTCGGAATGGTGCGGGCATGCGCCGATGCTGGAAGAGGACATGGCGCTGTCCAACATCGCGCTCGATCTTATCGGGCAGGCGCGGGAGCTCTATGGCTATGCTGCCAGGATCGAGGGCGAGGACAACGACGAGGACAAGTTCGCTTATCTGCGCGACGTCAGGCAGTACCGCAATCTGCTGCTGGTCGAGCAGCCGAACGGAGACTTCGCTCAGACGCTGGTTCGGCAGTTCTTCTATTCCGCCTTCGCCGATTTCTATTGGCGCGCGATGATGACCTCGCGCGATACGACGCTTGCCGCCATTGCAGCCAAGTCGGAGAAAGAGAGCGCCTATCATCTGCGCCATGCCTCGGAGTGGATCATCCGGCTCGGTGACGGCACGGACGAAAGCCACGCCCGCGCGCAGGCCGCGATCGATCATCTCTGGGCCTTCACCGGTGAGATGTTTGCCGTCGACGAGGGCGAACGCGCCCTGATCGATGCCGACATTGCGGTTGATCCGGCGAGCTTGCGCGGTCGCTGGTTGACGACGTTGTCGGATATCGTCAGCGAGGCGACACTTGAGCTGCCGCAGAACGGCTGGATGCAGCAGGGTGGCCGTTCTGGCCGGCACAGCGAGCATCTCGGCCATCTCCTGTCCGAGCTGCAATCGATGCAGCGCACTTTTCCGGGGCTGACATGGTGACGGCGCTGGATCGCGACACTGACCTGCGCCGGCGCGCCTGGGATGCTGCGGCGAGCGTGGTCGATCCCGAGATTCCGGTGCTGACTATCGGCGATCTCGGCGTGCTCCGTGACGTCGTTCTGGACGGCGATCGCGTCGAGGTCGCGATCACGCCGACCTATTCGGGCTGCCCTGCCATGAACATGATCGCACTCGAAGTCGAGCTCGCGCTGGAACGCGCCGGCTTCCGTCGTCCGAACGTGCGTACGGTGCTGTCGCCGGCCTGGACCACGGATTGGATGAGCGGGGAGGGGCGCGCCAAGCTGCGCGCCTACGGCATCGCGCCGCCGCAGGCCTCAAGCTCGCGCCGCGCGCTATTCGGCGGACAGACCGTCGCGTGTCCGCAATGCGGTTCTGATAAGACCGAACTCTTGTCCGAATTCGGCTCGACCTCCTGCAAGGCGCTCTGGCGCTGCAAGGCCTGCCGCGAACCCTTCGACTATTTCAAGTGTCATTGAGCTGAACGAATGCCAACCCCATCGTCATTGCGAGGAGCTCTTGCGACGAAGCAATCCAGACTGCTTCCGCGGAGAGACTCTGGATTGCTTCGCTTCGCTTGCAATGACGTCGGAGAGACCGAACGAGGGGGCACGTAATGTCAGCAGCCGCACCGCGCTTCCATCGCCTGGCCGTCAACGACGTCCGTCGCGAGGCCTCGGACGCCATCTCGCTGACCTTCGCCATTCCCGGCGAACTCGCTAGCGATTACGCCTTCACGCCCGGCCAGTACCTGACGCTCCGCACGACGCTCGATGGCGAAGAGGTGCGCCGTTCCTATTCCATCTGTTCCGGCCCCCACGACGGCGAGATCCGCATTGCCGTGAAGAAGATCGACGGCGGCGCGTTTTCGAGCTGGGCGGCGGACGAGCTGAAATGCGGCGACGAACTCGACGTGATGACACCGACCGGACGCTTCGGCCTGGTCCCATCGGCGGAGAGCGGGCGCATCCATGTCGGCTTTGCCGCGGGCTCCGGCATCACGCCCATCCTCTCGATCGTGAAGGGCATACTCGCGCGTGAACCGCAGAGCCGCTTCTTCCTGTTCTACGGCAACCGCTCTACCGACAACATCATGTTTCTGGAAGCGCTGGAGGAGCTGAAGGATCGCTTCATCGACCGTCTTTCGATCTTCCACGTCATCTCCGGTGAGGAACAGGACATCGCGATCCTGCATGGCCGGCTCGACGGCGACAAGGTGAGGGTGCTCTTGCGTTCGCTGGTGCCGGCGGAAAGCGTCGACCATGTCTTCATCTGCGGTCCATCAGGCATGAGCGAGGACATCGAGGCGACCTGCCGCGATCTTGGGGTCGCGGAAGAGCGTATCCATGTGGAGCGCTTCGTCTCCGAATTCGGCGGCAAGCCGCGGCCGAAGAAGGCCGTTGCCCCCGACGCGCCACCGAAGGCGGTCGCGTCCCTCATCATCGACGGCAAACGCCGCGATGTGCCTGTTGCCGAGGACGAGGTGATCCTCGATGCCGCGCTCCGCGCCGGCGTCGATCTGCCCTTCGCCTGCAAGGGCGGCATGTGCTCGACCTGCCGCGCCAAGCTGGTCGAGGGCGAGGCGCCGATGGACATCAACTACTCGCTGGAACCCTGGGAGCTGAAGGCCGGCTTTATCCTGACCTGTCAGGCGAAGCCGTCGTCGGAGCGCGTCGTGGTCGATTACGACCATGTTTGACAGTTTTGGCCGAGCAGCAGAGCATGATGGATAAACACTTGCCCGGGAGAAGCGCGTGAACATCAAAGCTGCCCTGTCGTCCGAGGATATCGCCCGCGCCTGTGCTGACGCGATGTGGGCGGAGGACGATGCCTCCAAGGGGCTCGGCATGGAGATCGTCGACATCGGCCCGGGCTTCGCGACGGTGACGATGGTGGTGCGGCCGGACATGGTCAACGGCCAGCGCATCGCCCATGGCGGTTTCATCTTCACGCTCGCCGATTCTGCCTTCGCATTTGCCTGCAACTCGCACAATGAGCGCGTCGTCGCGGCGCAGGGCCAGATCACTTTCATCAGGCCGGGCAAGCTCGGCGATTGCCTGGTTGCGAAGGCTAGAGAGATCACCCGTGGCGGCCGCTCCGGCATCTACGACGTGCGTGTCACTGTCGGCGACACCGTCATCGCGGAGTTCCGCGGGCATTCGCGTGTCATTCCCGGCGCGTGGCTGCCGGCGCAGGATCAATAAGAAAGCAAAGAAAAGAACAACGAAGATGAGGGGAAACGAGGATGGCTCTGACGAGGCTCAAGGAAGGTGGCAACACTTATAGCGCGGAGATGGACGCGCAGGAGCGCGCCTCGCGTGACGAGATCATGGCACTGCAGAAGCAGCGGCTGGCCTGGTCGCTGAAGCACGCCTATGACAACGTCGCGCATTACCGCAACGCCTTCGACAAGGCCGGCGTGCATCCGTCCGACTTTCGCGAGCTTGCGGATCTCGCAAAATTCCCCTTCACCGTGAAGACCGATCTCCGCGACAATTATCCTTTTAACATGTTCGCCGTGCCGCGCGAAAAGCTGGTGCGGGTGCATGCCTCCTCAGGCACCACGGGCAAGCCGATCGTAGTCGGCTATACCCAACGCGACATAGACACCTGGTCGGACGTGATGGCGCGCTCGATCCGCGCCGCCGGTGGCCGGACTGGCATGATCATCCACAATGGCTATGGTTATGGTCTTTTCACCGGCGGACTCGGCGTCCACTACGGCGCCGAGAAGCTCGGCTGCACCGTGGTGCCGATCTCCGGCGGCATGACTGAACGGCAGGTGCAGCTCATCAACGATTTCCGGCCCGACATCATCACGGTGACGCCGAGCTACATGCTGGCGATCCTCGACGAGTTCAAGCGGCAGAAGCTCGATCCGCGCCAGTGCTCGCTCAAGATCGGCATCTTCGGCGCCGAGCCTTGGACCAACGCCATGCGCGGCGAGATCGAGGACGCCTTCGACATGGATGCGACCGACATCTATGGTCTCTCCGAGGTGATCGGTCCCGGAGTCGCGCAGGAATGCATCGAGACGAAGGATGGGCTCCATATCTGGGAGGACCATTTCTATCCCGAGGTGATCGACCCCAAGACCGGCGCGGTGCTGCCCGACGGCGAGAAGGGCGAGCTGGTCTTCACCTCCCTCACCAAGGAAGCGTTCCCGGTGATCCGCTATCGCACCCGCGACCTGACGCGGCTATTGCCGGGTACGGCGCGGCCGGGCATGCGGCGCATGGAGAAAGTGACGGGGCGCTCGGATGACATGATCATCCTGCGCGGGGTCAATCTGTTCCCGACCCAGATCGAGGAGGTGCTGCTCGCCACCGACTGGTGCGGCGGCCACTTCATCCTGGAACTCACCCGCGAAGGCCGCATGGACGAGCTCACCATCATCGCCGAAGCGCGTCCCGAAAGCTGGGACGGTCGCGGGCTTGTCGATCACGCCGACAGGGTATCGACCCAAATCAAGAATACGATCGGGATCAGCTCCAAGGTTCAGGTGGTCGCACCGGCCACGCTGGAGCGCTCGCTCGGCAAGGCCAAGCGGCTCTACGACAAGCGGCCGAAGGATTGACTTGATCGTCTCCAAAGGCGACAAGCCCCGCAAGAAATCACGGGTCTTTCGATGTCGCCAGCCGATGCCAAAACCGTTGAAGCGCGCTGCGTCCGCCTCAATGCCAAGGCCGAGAACGCCGCGGCGCTTGCGCCGGTGGTCGAGCCTCAGACGCTCACGCGTGGTCTGAACGATCTCCTGATCGAGGTGAAGGCTGCCGCAGTCAATCCCTCGGATGTGAAGGCCGCAACGGGCCTGATGCCTTATGCCGTCTTCCCGCGGACGCCCGGCCGTGACTACGCTGGTGTGGTGATCGATGGGCCGGCCGGCACGATCGGCCGTGAGGTGTTCGGCTCGTCCGGCGATCTCGGCATCCGCCGCGACGGCACCCACGCAACCCATCTCGTCGTCGAAGCCGATGCCGTGGTGGAGAAGCCGAAGACGTTGTCCTGGGAGGAAGCCGCCGGCATCGGCGTGCCCTTCGTCACGGCCATGGAAGGCTTTCGCCGCGCCGGCGTGCCGAAGAGCGGCGAGACCGTGTTGGTGTTCGGCGTCAATGGCAAGGTCGGCCAGGCTGCTGTGCAGATCGCGACCTGGCAGGGCGCACGCGTGATCGGCGTGGTGCGCAAGGCAGAAGCCTATGAAGGCCACACCAACGCGCTGGTCGAGGTGATCGATGCCTCCATGAGCGATGTCGCCACGCGCGTGCGCGATTTGACCGGCGGCAAAGGCACAGACGTCGTCTTCAACACGGTCGGCGATCCCTATTTCCAGGCGGCGCACAAGTCGCTTGCCTTGCGCGGCCGCCAGATCCTGATCGCCGCGATCGACCGCATCGTGCAATTCAACATTCTCGAATTCTACCGGGGGCAGCATACATATGTGGGCATCGACACGCTTGGCCTGTCGTCGTCGGCGACCGGCGCGGTGCTGCGCGATCTCGGCGCGGGCTTTGCGAGTGGCCACCTAAAGCCGTTCCCGATCAAGGCGAATGCCGTCTACCCGCTGGAGCGCGCCAAGGACGCTTATGTCGCGGTTGCGGGTTCGTCTCGCGACAGGGTAATCCTGCGGCCATGAAAACGCGTCATTGCGAGCGTAGCGAAGCAATCCAGGGTCTTTCAAGGGCGGCAGTCTGGATTGCTTCGCTGCGCTCGCAATGACGGCGAATGGCGAGAGACCTGAGAACTACCGATGGAACCTGCACAACTCGTCATCCTCGCCGGTCTCGTCATCGGCCTGATCTATGGCGCTGTCGGTCTGCTCAGCGGCTTCTGTCTGATGAGCAGCATGCGCGGTTTTCTGGCGGGGGGCGACGGGCGGCTGGTGCGCACTTATGCGCTGGCGATTGCGGTTGCGATCGCCGCCAGCCAGTTGCTGGCGGGCAGCGGCACGGTCGATCTCGGCAAGTCGATCTATCTGCAACAAACCTTCTCTGCGCCGTCGCTGTTCCTCGGCGGCTTGCTGTTTGGCTACGGCATGGTGCTGTCAAATGGCTGTGGCTCGCGCGCGCTGGTGCTGCTCGGCCGCGGCAATCTGCGCTCCTTCGTCGTCGTGATCGTGCTTGCGATTGCCGCGCAGATGACGCTCAAGGGCCTGATTGCGCCGGCCCGCATTGCGCTGGTTCAGGCGTCGCAAGCTACCGTCAACGCGAATTCGCTGCCGTCGCTGCTGGCCGCGCTTGGTGCCGCTGAACCGGTTTCGCGCGCGCTCGCTGCTGCCGCTGTCGTCGTCGCGCTGATCCTGTTTGCCTTCGCGCAGCCGGCGTTCCGGCGCTCGCCGGGCCAGATCGCGGCCGGCGTCATCGTTGGACTTCTCGTTGCCAGTGGCTGGTTCGCCACCGGCTCTCTCGGCGCCGACGATTTCAATCCGGTGCCGGTGACTTCGCTCACCTTCATCGCGCCGATCGCCGATAGCCTGCAATACGCCATGCTCTCGACCGGCCTGACACTCAATTTCGGAATCGCGACCGTCGCCGGCGTCTTCGCCGGTAGCCTGGTCACGGCGCTCGCGACGGGTCGTTTTCATGTCGAAGGCTATTCCTCGCCCCGCCACATGCTGCGTTCAGCCGGCGGCGCCGCGCTGATGGGAATCGGCGGCGTGATGGCGTTCGGTTGCTCGATCGGGCAGGGGCTCACCGGAATGTCCACACTGGCGCTGGGCTCGTTCGTCGCTGTTGCCGGCATCCTGCTCGGCACGGCGGCGGGACTGCGCGGTGCACTGCGCGTTCAGCCTCTCAAGACGGCAGCCGGGGCCGGCTCACCGGCCCCTTGAGCTACTCCACGGCTTTCGTCACGATGCGGATCTCCGAGGTCAGCGTCCGGTGCACCGGGCACTTGTCGGCGATCTCCATCAACCTCTTGCGCTGCTCGGCATCGAGCGCGCCCTCCATTGCAATGCCGCGCTCGATCTGATCGAGCATCCCCTCGCGCGTTTCGCACTCCGCACAGTCCTTGGCATAGATCTTGGAGTGCTTCAGTGTGACCGTGACACGGTCGAGCGGCAGTGACTTGCGCTCGGCATAAAGACGCATGGTCATGGAGGTGCAGGCGCCGAGGCCGGCGAGCAGGAAATCGTAAGGGCCGGGGCCGGCATCCTCGCCGCCGGCGGCCACCGGCTCATCCGCTGTCAGGCGGTGCGGACCGACGGCGATGATCTGGTGGAACTTGCTCTTGCGGGTCTCCTGGACCACGACCTGGCGCGGCGTCTCCGGGAGATCCATCGCCTTCGCGGACTTTGCGGTGTCGACATAGCGGCTGGCCCAGGCCGCGATCACGTCGGCCGCGTAGAGGGCATCGCCGGGCTTCGCCAGAAGATGATCGGCGTGGTCGAGGGAGATGAAGCTCTTGGGGTGCTTGGCCGCGACGAAGATCTTGGTCGCATTGTCGATGCCGACGGTATCGTCGACCGGGGAGTGCATCACAAGCAGGGCTTTGTGCAGACCGGTGACGTCCTTCATCAGCTCATGCTCGACGATATCGTCGAGGAATTCACGCTTGATCCGGAATGTACGGCCGGCCAGCGAAACGTCGACTTCGCCTTGCGCGCGGATGTTGTCGATGTGGTCCTTGAAGAGACCGGTGACGTGGGCGGGATCGGACGGCGCCGCGATGGTCACAACCGCAGTGGCTTCGGGGATCTGTCCTGCTGCCGCGAGGATCGCGGCACCGCCGAGGCTGTGCCCGATCAAGACGGACGGCGCTCTGCGCGTCGCGCGCAGGTGATCGGCGGCGCGCACGAGATCGGCGACATTGGAGGAGAACGTGGAATTGGCGAAATCGCCCTCGCTGGAGCCGAGCCCGGTGAAGTCGAAGCGCAGCACAGCAATGCCCTTGGCCGCGAGCGCGACCGCGATGCGCTTGGCCGCCAGCGTATCCTTGCCGCAGGTGAAGCAATGCGCGAACAGCGCGAAAGCCGTGGGCTCGCCGTCGGGCAGTTCCAGCGCGGCCGAAAGCTGATGGCCGCCTTCACCCCTGAATTGAAAGCGCTCCGTCGGCATTGGACTTCCCCGTCCTTTGTTCAACCTAATCGCCTGAATAGCGCTGCTCGGTCCACGGATCGCCGCGGTTATGATAGCCGCGGACTTCCCAGAAGCCCGGCGCGTCCTTGTTCAAAAATTCGATGGCCTGGAGCCATTTGGCGCTCTTCCAGAAATACAGATGCGGCACGACCAGCCGCACCGGGCCGCCGTGCTCGGCCGATAGCGGCTGGCCGGACCAGCTATGGGCGAGCAGCGCATCCTCGGCGGCAAAGTCTTCCAGCGCGAGATTGGTTGTGTAACCATCATAGGAATGCAGCACGACGAAGCGCGCATCCTCGCGCGGCTGGCAGGCCGCGAGCAGCTCACGCGTCGCGAGTCCTTCCCACTCATTGTCATAGCGCGACCAGGTCGTCACGCAATGGATGTCGGAGGTGAACCGCGCCTGCTTCTGCGCGATAAACTCGTCGAAGGTCCAGAACACGGGATTTTCGATCGCGCCATAGACGTCGAGCCGCCAGCGCTCGCGCGATACCGGCGGCACGACCCCGAGATCGAGCACAGGCCAATCCTTGGTGAGATGCTGGCCGGGCGGTAGCCTTTGGTCTTCAGGCCGCGTGATCTTGCCGGTGAGGAAGCGGCCCTCGCGCGCCCATTTCTCCTTGGTGCGCGTCAGCTTGCTGTCGGATGGCGTCTCGTCGGTCATGGCCTACTCGTGCCGATGCATTGCAGAGGCGTGCTTGGTGTCGCGCATGGTGGAGTAGATGATCAGCGACAAGCAGATGATGCCGGCAAGATAGAAATAGAACCACTCCTCGTGCCCGATGCTCTTGAAGTAGAGCGCGATCGCCGGCGCGGTGCCGCCGAAGATCGAGACCGTGATGGCGTAGGGCAGGCCGACGCCGAGCGCGCGGACATTGGTCGGGAACAACTCGGCCTTCACCACCGCATTGATCGAGGTGTAGCCGGCGACGAACAGCCAGGCGGCGCAGATCAGGATGAACGCGACGAAGGGTGACTTTGTCTCCTTCAGCGTCATCAGCAGCGGCACGGTCGCGAGCGTGCCCGCGGCACCGAAGAAGATCAAGAGCGGCTTGCGCCCGATCCTGTCTGAGATGGCGCCGTAGATGGGCTGGAGGATGGTCGCGAAAATCAACGTGCCGAAGATCACGAAAGTGGTCTGGTCCTCGGTCAGCCCGACCGAAAGCTTGACGAAGGTTTGCTTGTAGGTGGTGAAGGTGTAAAACGCCGCAGTGCCGCCGGCGGTGAGGCCGACGACCAATAGCAGTTCGCGCGGATAGCGCAGCAGATTGGTGATCGAGCCGGTCGGCTTCACCACCTTCTTGGCTTCCTCGAACGCTTCGGTCTCGTGCAGGCCGCGCCGCATCACCGCGGCGAAGATCGCGAGAGCCGCGCCGATCGCGAAGGGGATACGCCAACCCCAGTCCTTCAGCTCCTCCGGCGTGAGGAAGACCTTCTGCAGAAGCAGCAGCACGATGATCGCGGTGAGCTGACCACCGATCAGCGTCACGTACTGGAAGCTGGAATAGAAGCCGCGGTGCTTGGGGTCGGCGACTTCGCTGAGGTAAGTGGCGCTCGCGCCATATTCGCCCCCGAGGCTCAGGCCCTCGATCACACGGGCGAGCGCCAGGATCACCGGTGCGGCGAAGCCGATCGTGGCATAGGTCGGCGTCAGCGCGATGATCAGCGAGCCGAAGCACATGAAGACGACAGACAGGGTCAGGGAGATGCGGCGGCCGAAATGGTCGGCGAGATAGCCGAAGAACCAGCCGCCCAGGGGCCGCATCAGGAAGGTCGCCGCGAATACAACGGCGACGTTCAATTGCTGCACGACGGGGTCGTTACCAGGGAAGAACGCGGGAGCGAAGTAGAGCGCGAACGCCGTATAGGCGTAGAAATCGTACCATTCGACGAGATTGCCGATCGAGCCGATGAAGATCGCCTTGATCCGCCGTTCAGCGTCGGCGACGTCAAAATGCCCAGAGGCCGGTTTGGTTGCTTGCTCTGTCACGTCCGGCCTCCCGTACTCTGTTGGAGAGGCCTACATCGCCTTTCCGAGCAGAAATGGCAACTGGCGGGGGCCTCTCACCGTGCCCTGCGACCAGGTCACGGTGCCTGCCGGGTCGAGCGCGAAGTCTGGAATGCGTCTCAGCCATTCCTCCAGCGCAACCTGCATTTCCATGCGCGCAAGGTTGGAACCGACGCAGCGATGGATGCCAAGCCCGAAGGCGGCGTGGCGGTTTTCGCGGCGGTCGATCACGACTTTGTCAGCGTCCGGAAACATCTTGGGGTCGCGGTTCGCCGCCGGGAAGGACAAGAGCACCATGTTGCCCGCCTTGACCGGGCAGCCCGAAATTGTGGTGTCCTGGACCACCTCGCGCGCCATTGTCACCGGCGAATAGGCGCGCAGCAGCTCTTCCACCGCGATCGGGATCAGCCCGGGCTCGGCGATCAGCCGCTCGCGATCGGCCGGCGTTTTCGCAAGATGCCACAGCGAGGAGCCAATCGCGCTCCAAGTGGTGTCGATGCCGGCGATCAGCAGCAGGCGCAGCGAGCCCACCACGTGGGAGTCCTCGAGCGGATTGCCGTCCTTGTCCCTGGCATTCATCAGATAGGAGATCAGGTCATCGGTCGGCTTCGTCTTGCGCGCCTCGATGTGTCCGCTGAAATAGGCGCTCATCTCCTCGACGGCCTGGAGCAGCTTGGTCTCGTCCTTGATGCCGAGCTCGAGGATCATGTGGATCCAGTTGATGAAGAGGTCGCTGTCGCTCTCGGGAATGCCGAGCATATGCGCGATCGCGCGCACCGGAATGTGCTTCGTGTAGCGCGCCGCAGCGTCCACGCTCTTTTCGGCGATGAAGTCGTCGATCAGTTCGTTGCAGATAGCGCGGACCCGCGGTTCGAGCTTCTTCATCGCATCCGGCGTGAACGGCGGCAGCAGCAATTGCTTGGCCGGCTTGTGCACGGGCGGGTCGGAGGTGATCGGCGGGGCGGCGTTCTTGCTGGTGATCTCCGGCCGCACGTCGCGGACGATGATCCGGCGCGAGGAGAAATGCGTGGTGTCGTTGGCGATCTCGCGCACCGCCTCATAGGTCGTCGGCAGATAGCAGCCGAGGAAGCGTTTTGTGTGCACCACCGGACTCGCGGCGCGCAACTGGTCCCAGATCGGGAAGGGATCTTCCGTCCATTGCGGATCGGTGTGGTCGAAATCATGAAACCAGTCGGTGACGGGTGGATGGGCGGCAGGCAGGCTGGCGTCGGACATCTCTAATCCCTCGGGTTCGTGGTCGCTGAAGACAGGCGAGCGGGCGGAGAGCGCGCTACTCCTCGATCACGTCGATTGCGATTTCCGGGCAGTTGGATTTGGCAAGCCAGGCTTTGTCTTCCTGACCCGCCGGGACCGTGCCGTCGCCGGTTTCATGGGCGTTGCCGAATTCGTCGAGCTCGAATAGCTCCGGCGCGAGCGCCTTGCAGCGGGCGTGGCCCTGGCACTTGTCGGGATCGACGTGAACCTTCAGTCGCTCTGTCATCGCGGCTTCCTCGGTCGTTTGCGCGCGAGGCCCGAAGGCGGCGCGTTTCCTCATCTGAGCTCTTCTTAAGTTATATCCTATTACATTCGCGGCAGGCTTCCCCTGTCAAGCGCAAACTTATAGGCTTTGCTCGATATGCGCTCACAACCCATCCGCAAGCCCGAGAAGACCTACCACCATGGCGATCTTCGCGATGCCTTGATCAAGGCCGCTCTGCGCGAAGCGGAACGCGGCGGCGCCGAGGCGATCAGCATCAAGGCGCTGGCCAAGCAGCTCGGCGTCTCGCAGCCGGCGCCGTACCGGCATTTTGCCGACCGCGAGGCCTTGCTCGCGGCGGTGACGGCGGAGGCGTTCCGGCAGCTCAGTGCAATTTTGCGCGAGGCGATGGCAAGCCCGTCGAAGCAATCGAAGCTGTCGCGGCTCGCGCTGGCCACGCTCGACTTCGGCCTCCGTCGCAACGGTGTCTACCGCCTGATGTTCGCCTCGCGCACTGTGTCATGCGCCGCCAAGGGCAGCGAGCTGCACGAGGCGACGCGCGAAACCTTTGCGCTCGTGATCGAGGCCTTGGAGGCTCCGGCGGTCGGTTACTTGCGCGAGCGGCAAGCGCTCAAGATCTGGGCGGCACTGCACGGCGTCGTGATGCTTGCTGAGCAGGGCTTGTTCACCGGCGAGGCGGCGCATGCCACGCGTGAGGAATTGGTCGAGGACTTCGTGAGCGAAACCAAGGCCGCCCTGGCCGTCGCGATCAAGGATGCCCGGCGAAAAAAGAACGGCGCTTAGGCTCCCGCTTTCAGCAGCCTCATCAGCTTGTCGACCGCGCTCTCCGGTGTAGTTACGACAGGGCGGCCGGTGGCCTCGGCGACCAGCGGCGCCGTCGCGGCGATGCTGAACTGCGCGAGCGCAATGACGTCGCAATCGCGCAAGTCGCGCGATGCGTCTGCAATCAGCCGATCGTGCGTGGCGCGATCGCCGCGGTCGAGTGCCGCCAGCGCCCCTTCGGCGAGTTTCGGTACGACCTCGACGGCGGCCGGAAATTCCTCGGGCATCGAGGCCAGGGTCGGCGGGAAAGTCGAGAGCAGGCCGATGCGCTGACCCAAGGTCACGGCACGTTCGATCATGGCCTCGTTCGGCCTCAGCACCGGCATCGGTGCATGCGCGCGCGCGACCGCTTCGATGCAGGGACCGAAGGCCGAACAGGTGAACAAAATCCCATTCGCCCCCGTTGCCGCCGCGTAGTCGCCCAGTGCCAGGAAGCGCTCGGTCATGGTATCGCTGAGCACGCCGTCGCGCGCCAGATCGGCCGACAGGCTGTCGTCGAGCAGGTTCATCAGCCGTACCTCGGGCCAAGCCTTCGCGAACGCCGTCTCGATCGGGGCGATGGAATGCTTAAGGGCGTGGATGAGGGCGATCCGCATATCTTCGCTGCTTCTCCCTCTCCCCGTTCTTTAGGGGGAGAGGGCTGGGGTGAGGGGCTCTATCAGCGCATATGGCGACAGTCGGAGGGTGGAGAGTCCTTCCTCAGCCGGATTGCTGCGTAATCCGACCAAGCGGGGAGAGGTGAACTCCTTACTTGAACGGAATGGCGTACATCAAGCCGCCTTTACTCCAGAGCCCATTGAGGCCACGATCGAGCTTGAGCGGGCTGGCCTTGCCGACATTGCGCTCGTAGATCTCGCCATAATTGCCGGTGGTCTTGATCGCCGTGACCAGCCATTTGTTGTCGAGCCCAAGCCGCGAGCCGAGGTCGCCGGAGGCACCAAGGAGCCGCTGGATTGCAGGCGTCTGCGATTTCGCCATTTCCTCGACATTGGCTTGCGTGACGCCGAGCTCTTCTGCCTCGATCAGGCCGTAATGCAGCCAGGTGATGATGTCGCTCCAGACCTCGTCGCCGTTGCGGGTGAAGGGGCCGAGCGGCTCCTTGCTGATGGTCTGCGGCAGCACGACATAGTCGGCCGGGTTCGGCGCCGCGGTGGTCACTGCACCTGCGAGCGCGGAGGCGTCCTGGGTCATGGCATCGCAACGGCCGCCGAAAAAGGTCTGGTACATGGTGTCGATGCGGTCGAACACCAGCGGCTTCCAGTCGATGCCGTTGGCGCGGCCGTAATCGCCCAGCGTGACCTCATGCGTGGTGCCTTGAGCCACGCAGACGGTGGCGCCCTTGAGGTCCTTGAGCTCCTTCACGCCGAGGTCCTTCTTCACGACGAAGCCCTGGCCGTCGTAGAAGTTGATCGGACCCTGCCGCAGGCCCAGCGTGACGCCGCGCAAGTAGGTCTGGGTCGAGTTGCGGTAGAGTACGTCGATCTCGCCCGATTGCAGCGCGGTGAAGCGATTCTGCGCAGTCAGCGAGACGTAACGCACCTTGTTGGGATCACCGAGCACGCCGGCCGCAAGGGCGCGGCAATAGTCGACGTCGAGACCCTTGTAGTTGCCTTGCGAATCCGGCGCGGAGAAGCCGGCAAAACCGGCGCTGACGCCGCACACCAACGTGCCGCGGCTCTTCACCGTGTCGAGCGTCGCGGCCGAAGCGACAACAGTCGATGCTGCGAGCACGCCCGCTGCGATAACCACTTTCCTAATCATGCTACTCTCCCCTCAGTGATTGACATTACGCAATACGTTGTCGACGGCCGTGCCAAGCCTGTCGACGATCAGGTCGATCTCATCTGCGGAAGCGATATAGGGCGGCGCCAGCAGCACGTGGTCGCCGCGCGCGCCGTCCACGGTGCCGCCGCCGGGATAGCAGCCGAGCCCGTTGGCGAGCGCCTCCGCCTTGATTTTCTGGTGCAGCTTGAGCGCCGGATCGAACGAGGTGCGGCTGGCGCGATCGGCGACGAGCTCGATGGCCCAGAACAGGCCGCGGCCCCTGATGTCGCCGACATGGCGGTGATTGCCGAAGCGTTCGGTCAGCCGCTGCTCGAGTTGTCGTCCGCGCTCCCTGACCCGATCGAGCAGGCCGTCCTCGCGGATCACGTTTTGCACCGCGAGCGCCGCCGCGCAGGCGAGGGGATGCGCCAGATAAGTGTGACCGTGCTGGAACGCGCCTGAGCCGGCGCGGATCGTGTCGATGATCTTGCCGCTCGCGAGCATCGCGCCGATCGGCTGGTAGCCACCGCCGAGCCCCTTGGCGATCGCCTGGATATCGGGCGCGACACCTTCCTGCTCCCAAGCGTGCGTGGTGCCGGTGCGGCCCATGCCGCACATGACCTCGTCGAGGATCAGCAGCGCGCCGTGCCGGTCGCAGATCTCGCGCATGGCCTTGAAGTAGCCGTCCGGCGCGGTCACGGCGCCGGCGGTGGCGCCGACCACGGGCTCGGCGAGAAACGCCGCGACCGTGTCGGGCCCCAGCCGCTGAAACTCGGCCTCGAGCTCGGCGGCAAGGCGCGCGACGAACTGCGCGTCCGCCTCGCCCTCGCGCTTCTCGTGATAGGCGAAGGCCGGCATGACGTGGCTGAACGCAGCCGAGAGCAGCGGCGCGTAGGGCGCGCGTCGCCAGGCATTGCCGCCGGCGGCCAGCGCGCCGAGCGTGTTGCCGTGATAACTCTGCCGCCGCGCGATGAAGTGCTGCCGCTGCGGCTCGCCGCGCTCGATGAAATATTGCCGCGCGAGCTTGATGCTGGCCTCGATCGCTTCCGATCCGCCGCTGACGAAATAAGCGTAGGCGAGACCGCCGGGCTCGTGCCCAACCAGCGCGTCGGCCAGCGCCTCGGCCGGCTCGGAGGAGAAGAACGCCGTATGAGCATAGGCAAGCGTCGCGGCCTGCTTCGCCATCGCCGCGATCACGCGCGGGTGCTGGTGCCCGAGGCAGGAGACCGCCGCGCCGCCGGAGGCATCGATGATGCGCCGGCCATCCTCGGCGAAGAGATAGACGCCTTCGCCGCCGATCGCCTTGGGCGGCGTTTCGCGCAATGAGCGATGCAACACACGGCTGGTGCGGGCGGCCATGGGTCAACCTTTCTCTGGGACGTAAGTGGAGGCCGCAGCGAGTCGCGCCTCGGTACTTTCCAGACGCTTCTTCGCGGCAACCCCGCCGAGCGAGAACGTGACCGCCGCGAGCGACTGCGCGATCGCAATCGCGCCAGTGAGGCTCGGAAAGAAGCCGGGGGAGGAGGCCGCCTCGAACAGCAGCACGTGGTCGGCGCCCTCTGCCATCGGTGCCGAGAGACTATCCGCGATGGCGACCAGTGTCGCGCCGGTACGATAGACCGCCTGTGCGACGCGGACGCTTGCATGCGTGTAGGGCAGGAAGCCGACGACGATGACCGCTTCCCCGGGCCGGAACGCGCCGAGATCGAGGTCGTCGGGCCCGGAAGCGCCGACGAGTTGGACCTGTTCGGGTCGAAACAGTCGCAGCTCGTAGTTCAGCAATTCCGCGACGCTGCGGCAGCTTCGATAGCCGGCGATCCAAATCCGCTTGGCGTCGTGCAGCGCGCGGGCAGCTTCCGCGATCGGCTGCGCCGGGATCCGTCGAAGACCCGCGGCCTCCGCCTGGAGCTTGTCGATGACGAGCGCGACATCGGCGTTCGGCCCGTGCCGACGGCCCTTTGCGCGGCCGGAGAAGGGCGCGGTCTGCGATGGCCGCCGCGCCTCGGTCAGCGCCGCGCGCAATTCCTCCCAGCCGGAATAGCCGATCGCCTTCGCAAGTCGCGTGAACGCAGCAGGATCGGCGCCGGCTTCCGCCGCGAGATCGCGCATGGAACGGGTGGTGGCGTCGTAATCGTTGGCGGCGACGAAGCGTCCGACTTCCTGCAAGCGCATCGGGAGCGATGGCAATGCAATACGCAGCTCGCTCAACGGCGAGGATTTCGCGGGCTCGACCATGAAACATTTGTTGCATGGATTGAAGTTTGGTGCAACAGTTGACGTGCGCTGCCGGAAATCGCTGCCTTTTTGAGAAGGTTTTTGTGCCGTGACATCAGACGTGCCGAGACCGCCGCCACGCCGTCGTTTCATCGGCGCCTTTGGGCGCCGCGAGCTGAAGGGCCTGTTCTGGCAGGTGCTGGTCGTCGGCATCGCGGTAGCGGTCGTCGCTTTCCTTTGGTCCAACACCGTCACGAACCTCTCGGCTCGGCGCATCACGACTGGCTTCGCCTTCCTCGGTCGCGAGGCCGGGATGCCGATCGCCGACAGTCTGCTCGCCTATAATCCGAGAGACACTTATCTCTGGGCGTTCATCGTCGGCGTCACCAACACCTTGCGCGTTGCCGTGATCGGAATCGTGCTCGCGACGATTTTGGGCACGCTGATCGGCATTTCGCGATTGTCGGCGAACTGGCTGCTGTCACGGCTCGCTGCGGTCTATGTCGAGACGCTCCGCGATATCCCGCTGCTGCTTCAGCTCCTGTTCTGGTACGTGTTGATGCAGGCGCTGCCGGCCGCACGCGCCGCGTGGCGACCAGTCGAGGGTGTGTTCCTGTCCAATCGCGGCCTGATCCTGCCGGCGATCCCGTTCGGGCCGGCGCAGCTCGCGGTCCTCGGCACCGCCGTGCTGGGTTGCGCGGTGTTCTATATCGTCCGGCGATCGCTGGTCGCGCAGCAGATGCGCGATGGCAAGCCGCGGTCGGCGTGGCCCTTTGCGGTTGCGCTGGTGATTGCGTTGCCGGCGCTGGCGTCCGTGCTGCTCGGTGCATCCTGGAGCATCGAATGGCCCGAGCTGCGCGGCTTCAACTTTGTTGGCGGGCTGACGCTGGCGCCGGAATATTTCGCGCTGTTGCTCGCACTCGTCACCTACACCTCGGCCTTCGTCGCCGAGATCGTGCGCAGCGGCATCCAGTCGGTGCCGCGGGGACAGTGGGACGCCGCCAACGCGCTTGGCCTGCGCCGCAGCTTCATGCTGCGGCAGATCATCCTGCCACAGGCATTGCGCGTGATCGTTCCGCCGATGACGAGTCAGTATCTCAATTTGACAAAGAACTCATCGCTCGCTGTCGCGATCGGCTACCAGGACGTGGTCTCGATCGCCAACACCACGCTGAACCAGACCGGGCAGGCGATCGAGGCGATCGCGCTGATCATGGCGGTGTTCTTGACCATCAGTCTCGGGATCAGCTTTTTCATGAACTGGTATAATGCGCGCATCGCGCTGGTAGAGCGCTGAGGATGACGGCGATCAGCGATATGCCGGACGTGCCGCGTGCCGCTCGCCGCCCGCAAGTTGGTAATCCGATGCTGCGCTGGCTGCGCAGCAACTTGTTCTCGTCGATTCCGAACGGCATCCTCACGATCGTGCTGCTGGCGGTGCTCGCGAAGGGCGTGATCAGCTTCGTGCAATGGGGCATCGCCAGCGCTGTCTGGCTTACGCCGGCGAATGATTCCAGCGCTTGCCGCGCGGTGCGCGGCATCGGCGCCTGCTGGGCTGTCATCCCCGAAAAGTACCGCTTCATCCTGTTCGGCACCTATCCATTCGACGAACAGTGGCGACCGGCGTTGTCGGTCGTGCTGTTCATTCCGCTGTTCTATCTCTCGACCCGCCGCGCACTGTGGCGGCGCGAACTCGTTTTCATCTGGATCGGTGCACTCGCGCTGATCAGCGTGCTGATGTGGGGCGGGGTGCTCGGGCTCTCGTTCGTCTCGCAGGACCGCTGGGGCGGATTGCCGGTCACGCTGATCCTGGCGACGTTTGGACTCGCGTTCGGCTTTCCGCTCGGCATCCTCGTCGCGCTCGGCCGTCGTTCGAAGCTTCCGGCAATCCGCTCGCTCAGCGTGCTCTATGTCGAGCTGATCCGCGGCGTGCCGCTGGTGAGCCTCTTGTTCATGGCGAGCGTGATGTTTCCGCTGTTCATGCCGAGTGGGTTCAACATCGACAAGCTGTTGCGCGCACAGATCGCGATCATACTGTTCGCGGGCGCCTACCTTGCCGAAGTCATCCGCGGTGGTCTCCAGGCCGTACCGCGCGGGCAGTATGAGGCTGCCGACGCGCTGGGACTGTCCTACTGGCGCAAGCACCGGCTGATCATCTTGCCGCAGGCGATCCGCCACGTCATCCCGCCACTGGTCAACACCTTCATCGCCTTCTTCAAGGATACCAGTCTCGTGCTGATCATCGGCATCTTCGACCTGCTGACGACGGCGAAGACCGCGATCATCGATCCCGCTTGGCAGCAGTTTTCCGTCGAGGTCTATATCTTCGTCGCCGCAATCTATTTTGTCTTTTGCTTTGCGATGTCGCGCTACAGCCGGAGTCTGGAGGCATCAGGCGCGCGGTGACGCTCGGGCCGCGGCGATGCAGCGCATCGCTGAAAGAGCGCTGCGCTGCGTCCGGGCACCAGAGCGAGATTAATTCTTCACCTTCGGATCGATCGGGGTCGTGCCGCGCAGGCCCAATATATCCTCCAGCACCTTCGCGCCTGCAATCACCTGCGCATCTGCGCGCGGTGCGCCGACCACCTGCACGCCGACAGGCAGGCCGGACGCGGTAAAGCCGCAGGGCAGCGACAGCGACGGGCAGCAGGCGAGCGTGATAGCGTAGACGATGCCGAGCCATTCGACATAGTTCTCGAACGTCTTGCCGGCGCATTCGGCGACATAGCGATGCTCGACGGGGAAGGGCGGCACGATCGTCGTCGGCACCAGCAGGAGGTCGTAGGTCTTGAAGAACTCGACGGCGCGCGCGGTCATGCCGACGCGCTGGGCCTCGGCGCGCTCAAGCTGCTCGACGGTGAGCTTGAGGCCTTCCTCGATGTTCCAGATCACCTCGGGCTTGAGCAGGTCACGCTTGGTCCGGAGAAGTTGCGCCTTGCTGATCGCGAAATCGAAAGCGCGCAGCACGTGGAAGCATTCATGCGCCTCGCGCCAGTCCGGATGCGCCTCCTCGACGATGACGCCGGCCTCGGCGAAACGTTCAGCTGCCTTGCGCGTGGTCGCCTTGACCTCGGGATCGACCGGCGTGATGCCGAGATCGGGCGAATAGGCGATGCGCTTCGGCTTCTTGCCGGACTGCGCCGCCGAGAGAAACGAAGTCAAAGGCGCCGGCAGCGACAGCGGATCGGCGGCATAGTCGCCGCTCATGGCATCCAGCAGCAGCGCGAGATCCTCGACGTTGCGCGCCATCGGACCCTGCACGCCCAGATTGCGGTCGATGCCTGCCTTCGGCGTATGCGCGACACGGCCGATGCTCGGCCGCATGCCGACGATGCCGCAGAAGCTCGCCGGGCTGCGCAGGCTGCCGCCCATGTCTGAGCCCTGCGCGAGCCAGGCCATGCCGGTGGCGAGCGCAACTGCTGCGCCGCCGGAGGACCCGGCCGCAGATTTCGAAGTATCCCAGGGATTGAGGGTCGCGCCGAATACCTCGTTGAAGGTGTTGGCGCCGGCGCCGAATTCCGGTGTGTTGGATTTGGCGTAGACGACCGCGCCGTTGGCCTCGAGGTTCTCGACCATGAGGTCGGATTTCGCCGGGATGTTGTCCTTGAAGATCGGCGAGCCCTGGGTGTTCAGCACGCCCGCAACGTCGGTCAGATCCTTGATCGGCACCGGCAGGCCCGCGAGCAGCCCGCGTGCGCCGGCCGGCTTCTGCATCAGCGCCTTGGCGTGATCCCGGGCGCGATCGAAGCACAGCGTCGGCAGCGCGTTGACCTTGCTGTCGACTTCACTGATGCGCTTCTCCAGCACATCCAGCAGCTCGAGCGGGGAGATGTCGCCGGACCGCAATTTGTCGACGACGGTGCACGCGGTTTCGCGAATCAGCTCTTGAGACAATTAGTTTACTCCTGTGCTTCTTCTAGGCTCCCTCGTTGCGAGGAGCGAAGCGACCAAGCAATCCAGACCTTTTGCGTAGAGGCATTCTGGATTGCTTCGCTGCGCTCGCAATGAGGAGGGATAGACCTACCCCCACCCGGCGCTGATGCCGCCATCGACGGTATAGATCACGCCCGACGTATAGCCCGAGCGAGCCGACGCCAGGAACGCCATGAGGTCGCCGATCTCGCGCGCATGCGCAGGGCGCCCGAGCGGCAGACTCTTCTGGAATTCGCTGTAGCGGCTCTCGTCGCCAAATTGGTGCTTTGCCCGCGTCTTGAGCAGGGTGACGTGGCGGTCGGTGCCGACAGGGCCGGGATTGATGCCAACCACACGGATGTTGTCGGCGAGACTTTTTCCACCGAGGGCACGGGTGAACGCCATCAGCGCAGCATTGCCGGCGCTGCCGCAGATGTAATTGCCATCAAACTTCTCGCCGGCCGCGCCGATGTCGTTGACGATCACGCCGCCACCCTTGGCTTTCATCTGCGCGTAGATCTGCCGGGTGAGGTTGATGTACCCGAACACCTTCAATTCCCAGGCGTGCCGCCAGGTCGCCTCGTCGATCTTGTCGATGGACCCGCCGGGGATGTCGCCGGCATTGTTGACGAGGATGTCGATGCCGGCGGCCTCCTTGGCGAGCCGCGCAATGTCCTCGGCTTTGCGCAGATCGACGACACTCGTCGCGGCGTCGATCTGGTGCGCGGAACGCAACCGCTCGGCCAGCGCCTTGAGCTGCTCGCCGCTGCGGGCGGCAAGCAGCAGATGCGCGCCTTCCTCGGCAAACGCCTCGGCGGCGGCCGCGCCGATGCCCTTGGATGCGCCCGTGATCAGGACGCGCTTACCGCGCAGATGCAGATCCATGAGGGGTACTCGCAGGATGGGAACAGGATCAGATCAGTAGGCGCTCGGTCGCGCCACGGTCAACATTGCAGTGCAGCGTTGCACTGCCGCCGCGTTTGGTCCATTGCAGTGCAATCAAAAGGCGGCTGCCGAAACCAACCAAGGACGTTCTCGATGAGCAAGAAACAATACCGGATCGCAGTCATTCCCGGCGACGGCATCGGCAAGGAAGTGATGCCTGAGGGCCTGCGCGTTCTGGAAGCGGCGGCGAAGAAGCACGGCGTGTCCCTGCAATTCGACCATTTCGACTTCTCGTCCTGGGATTATTACGAGAAGCACGGCCAGATGATGCCGGATGACTGGAAGGAGAAGATCGGTAAGCACGATGCGATCTATTTCGGCGCGGTCGGCTGGCCGGCCAAGATTCCGGACCACGTCTCGCTGTGGGGCTCGCTGATCAAATTCCGCCGCGAGTTCGACCAGTATGTGAACCTGCGTCCCGTGCGGCTGATGCCCGGCGTGCCGTCGCCGCTGGCGAATCGCAAGCCCGGCGACATCGATTTCTGGGTGGTGCGCGAGAACACGGAAGGTGAATATTCCTCCGTCGGTGGCCGCATGTTCCCGGACACCGAGCGCGAGTTCGTGACGCAGCAGACGGTGATGACTCGCACCGGCGTTGACCGCATCCTGAAGTTCGCCTTCGAGCTCGCGCAGTCGCGGCCGAAGAAGCACCTGACCTCGGCGACGAAGTCGAACGGCATCTCCATCACCATGCCCTATTGGGACGAACGCGTGGAGGCGATGGCCAAGAAGTTCCCGGGCGTGAAATGGGACAAGTACCACATCGATATTCTCACCGCGAACTTCGTGCTGCATCCGGACTGGTTCGACGTCGTGGTCGGCTCCAATCTGTTCGGTGACATCCTCTCCGATCTCGGCCCGGCCTGCACCGGCACCATCGGCATCGCGCCGTCTGGTAACATCAATCCCGAGCGCAATTTCCCATCGGTGTTCGAGCCGGTGCACGGCTCGGCTCCCGATATCGCGGGGCAGGGCATCGCCAACCCGATCGGCATGATTTGGTCGGGCGCGATGATGCTCGAGCATCTCGGCGAGAAGGAAGCCGGCAAGTCGATCGTCGACGCGATCGAGCGCACGCTCGCCGAACGCACGCTGCGGACGAAGGATCTCGGCGGCAATGCCGACACCACCGCCTGCGGCAAGGCGGTGGCGGAGATGGTAGACTAGTTCGCTGTTTTACCCTCTCCCCTCGTGGGAGAGGGTGGCTTCGATGCGAAGCATCGAAGACGGGTGAGGAGGAGTCTATCTCCGCAGAAGCAGACCTCTCATTGTGGGTTTTTGCTCGCTGCGAGAACCCCTCATCCGGCGCTTCGCGCCACCTTCTCCCACAAGGGGAGAAGGGAAGACAAGCGTGCCTCGCTCTGCTTAGCCCGCAATCTTCTCAATCGTCGCCTGATCGAGCCCGAACCGCTTTCCGGCGTCCAGAATCTCCTGCCAGGTATTCGGATCCACAGGAATGCCCTCGGCCAGCCGCTTCTTCTTGGTCTCGCGCTCGGGCTCGCCGGCGATCTTCACCTTGTCGACACCCGGGGCGGGGGGCGAGCCGGTGTGCCAGGCGACGAAGCTCTCGACTTCGCGCGCGAGGTTCTCGCCGGTGCCGAGCTTGTTCGGATCGATGATGATCGAGAGCATGCCGTTGAGGACGCGGCGCTTGCTGTCGGCCGGGCCTTTGACGACCTGCCCGCCCGAAAGTGCGCCGCCGAGAATTTCGCACACCAACGCCAACCCAGAACCCTTATGCTCGCCGAACGGCAGGATGGCGCCGTGCGGCGCGATCACGGTGTAGCGCGGGTTCGTGGTTGGCCTGCCTTCGTTATCGATGATGGTGCCGGGATCGAGCGCGACCCCCTTGTTGTAGGCGACGCGGGTCTTGCCCTGCGCAATCTTGCTGGTGGCGAAGTCGAGCACGATCGGCTCGTGGCCTGCGCGCGGGATGCCGACGCAGAACGGATTGGTGCCGTGGCGCGCATCGCTGCCACCCCAGGGTGCCACTATCGGACGCGAGATCACGTTGACGAAGTGGATCGACACCAGCCCGTGCTCAATGCACTGCTCGGCCCAATGGCCGATGCGCCCGATATGGTGCGAGTTGGAGAGGCCGACGACGCACACGCCGTTGCGCTTGGCGCGCTCGGCGCCCAGCTCCATCGCCTCCTGGCCCATCACCTGGCCATAGCCGGTGAGGCCGTCGAGGGTGAGCAGGGGGCCAGTGTCCATCACGATCTTGACGTGCTGGTTGACCGCGAGGCCGCCCTCGGCGACCGCCTCGGCATAGCGCGGAATCATGCCGACGCCGTGCGAGTCGTGGCCTTTCAGGTTCGCCTCGACGAGGTTGGTGGAGACCAATTCGGCTTCGCGATCGGTGGATCCGCCCGCCTTGGCGATGGCATGGATGACGCTGGTGAGCTTCTCTGCCTTGATGGTGCGGTAATCGGCCATTGTTGTTGCTGTTATCCCTTCACGATCCGGCGGCAGTGCTCCCACGCCGCGCCAATCAGGTTCTCGCTCGCCTCCGGCGTGCGGAAGGCGGAATGCGCCGACAGCGTCACATTCGGCAATTTTGTCAGCGGATGGCCGCCGGGCAGCGGCTCGATGTTGAAGACGTCGAGGCCGGCATGCCGGATGTGGCCCGATTTCAGGGCATCGATCATGGCGGCTTCGTCCACGATCGCGGCGCGAGCGGTGTTGATGAGGATGACACCGCGTTTCATCGCAAAGATCTTCTCGCGCGTGATCATGCCGCGCGTCTCGTCACTGAGCAGCAGATGCAGCGACACGACGTCGCTCCTTGCCAGCACGGTATCGAGATCGGTGAATTCTACGCCAGGATGGCTCTTCGGCGAGCGGTTCCAGGCGATCACCTTCATGCCGCTGCCGGACGCAATGCGCGCCACTTCCGCGGCGATGCCGCCGAAGCCGATCAGCCCGAGCGTCTTGCCGGTGAGCTGCATACCGTCCTCGCGCAGCCAATTGCCGCCGCGCATCTCGCGATCCATCATCGCGATGACGCGGGCCGAGGCCCACATCAGCGCGATCGCGGATTCCGCCACCGCCGTGTCGCCGTAGCCCTTGATCAGATGCACGGAGATGCCGAGCTCGGCCAGTTCCTCCGGGTTCATGTAGCTGCGCGCGCCGGTGCCCAGGAACACGACGTGCTTGAGGCCGGTGCACTTCTTTGCGACGTCGGTCGGAAGCGAAGTGTGATCAATGATCGCGATTTCGGCGCCGTCGAGAATCTCCGGATATTGCTCCGGCTTGATATCAGGATTCCTGTGGATCCGCACTTTGGGATCGCCGGGCTTCTCCAGCCGCTCCATGATCACCGCCAGCGTTTCATTGGCGTCGACGAAAACTCCGCGCATGGTTCTCTCCGGTCAGGACGCGACGCCGGCGATCGCCAGCACGGTGTGCATGAGCACGTTGGTCCCCGCGGCACAGTCCGCTTGCGTGGCATCCTCCAATTCGTTGTGGCTGATGCCGTCCTTGCAGGGCACGAACACCATAGCCGCCGGCATGACGGTGTTGAGGTTGCAGGCGTCGTGGCCAGCCCCGGAGGTGATGCGGCGAGAGGAATAGCCGAGCATCTTCGCCGCGTTCTCGACCGTCGCAATCAGCTTGGGATCGAAATGCGTCGGCGGCTTGCGCCAGACCAGGTCGACCTTGACCTCGACCTTGCGGCGCGCAGCGATCTCGGCAATCGCGGCGCGCAAATCGCGATCGAGCGCGTCCATAATGGCGCCATCCGCGCTGCGGCAATCCATGGTGAAGGCGATCTCGCCGGGAATGACGTTGCGCGAGGGATTTGCGATCACGGCCTCGCCGATGGTGCCGACCGCGTTCGGACCATGTTTCTTCGCAATCGCCTCCATCGCCAGCACGATCTCCGACAGTGTCGCCAGCGCGTCGCGCCGCAGCGGCATCGGTGTCGAGCCTGCATGGCTCTCGAAGCCGGAAATCTTGCCGTCGTACCACAGCACGCCCTGGCCGGAATCGACCACGCCGATGGTCTTGCCTTCGGCCTCCAGGATCGGGCCCTGCTCGATGTGCAATTCGACGAAGCAGCGGAGCTTCTGGAAACCGACCGGCTTGTCGCCGCGATAACCGATGCCGTCGAGCGCCTGCCTGACGGTCATGCCTTCAGCGTCCTTGCGCGACAAAATGTCATCGGTGGTGAAATCGCCGACATAGGCGCCAGACGCCATCATCGCCGGTGCGAAGCGCGAGCCTTCCTCGTTGGTCCAGTTGACGATGCAGATCGGCGCTTCCGTCTCAATGCCGGCATCGTTCAGCGTGCGGATCACTTCCAGTGCGCCGAGCGTACCCAAAATGCCGTCATACTTGCCGCCGGTCGGCTGGGTGTCGAGATGCGAGCCGATGCCGACGGGCGGCTTTGTCATGTCGCGCCCCTTGCGCAGGCCGAACATCGAGCCGAGCGCATCGACATGCACCTCCAGGCCCGCGTCTTCGCAGGCCTTGCGGAACCAATCGCGGACCTGCTTGTCCTCGGAGCTGAGCGTCAGCCGCCGCACGCCACCCTTGGCCGTCGCGCCGAACTGCGCGGTCTCGTGGATGGAGCCCCAGAGGCGGACGGGATCGATCTGCAGGTTGGTGGCGGCTCGGCTCATGCGGTCAGTCTCTCAATTGTCCGGCGCCTTTTTCAATGACGCGCCAGCGCGGGCGCGTCAACCGCGAGGCTGCTCTGCGCAATCTGCCGCGCCAGCTCCGCGACGCGCTCGATAGCCACGACGTCGGGCGAGGCGAGCCAGCTCGCGGTGAAGGTCAGCGGCGCGATCGCGAGATCGGTGTCGAGCAGTTGCAGCCTCCCGTCGGCGAGTTCGTTCTCGACGATGGCGTCGGGGATCACGGCGATGCCGAGCCCTTCGACCGCCATGTGGATGACCGTGGCCAGCGAGGCGGAGGCATGCAGTCGGATTGGCGGCAGCTCGGGCCGGTCGAACACCTCGCGCACGACCTCGTAAGGCTTGGTCTTGCGCGGGAAGGTAATGATCGGAAATCGCGCGAGCTCCGCCGGCGTCACCGGCCCCTTGCCGAGGCCGAGCGAGGGGCTGGCGAGGAAACCGATCGGATAATCGGCGAGCACGCGGTTGTGCACGCCGGAAGCGGACAGCGGTCCCACGACGAACGCCAGCTCAATCTCCTGTGCGAGCAGACGCGCGGTGAGGTTCGGCGTGATGTCGACCTCGATCTCCAGCGACAGGTTCGGATAGACCTCGTTCATGCTCTTCACCAGGCGGGGCAGCCAAGTGTGCACGATGGTCTCGGCGACGCCGAGTCGCATCACGCCGCGCATCGCCGAACGGTCGCCGATCTCCGCCATCATCGCGGCGCGCAGCCCGATCAGCTTCTCCGCATAGACCATCATCTGCCGGCCGCTCGGGGTCGGCGAGGCCACGCGATGATCGCGGTTGAGGAGCTTTACGCCCATCTCGCGCTCGAGCTGGGCGATGCGCTGGGAGATCGCCGGCTGGGTCGTGTTGAGCCGTTGCGCGGCGCCCCGAAAGCTGCCGAGCTTCACAACCCAGAGAAATGTCTCGATCGATCTGAAGTCCAGCATTGGAAGGATCTTCCCATTCGATAAAGAAAATTTATCGAGTTTGATTAGAAACGACGATTAGACTTTATAGCATGCTTGGTGTTGGCTTGTCTTTGTCGAGTTTATAGGCAGGTCGATCCCATGACTGTTTTGGTGGCAGCGCAGCAAACTGAAACGCCCGACACGCTCCCGAGCCGCAAGGCGCGGCTTGCCTATCGCGAAGGGCAGGTCGCCTCCACCGCCGGCGTTGCGCCCGGCTTCGTCCAGGGCAATCTGGCAATCCTCCCGGCGGAATGTGCCAGCGCCTTTCACCGCTTCTGCCAGCTCAATCCGAAGCCGTGCCCGATCATCGGCATGTCCGACGTCGGCAGCCCGCACATCCCCTCGCTCGGCGTCGATCTCGACATCCGCACCGACGTGCCGCGCTACCGCGTCTGGCGTGACGGCGAGATCGTCGACGAGCCGACCGACGTGAAGAGCTACTGGCGCGACGATCTCGTGACCTTCGTGCTTGGCTGCTCCTTCTCGTTCGAAGAGGCGCTGCTCGAGGAGGGAATGCCGATCCGTCACATCGAACAGAACGTGCGCGTGCCGATGTACCGCACCAACATCGCTTGCGGCGAGGCTGGCCCCTTTGCCGGCCCGATGGTGGTGTCGATGCGTCCGTTCAAGCCGGCGGACGTGATCCGCGCGGTGCAGATCACCTCGCGATATCCCGCCGTGCACGGTGCGCCGGTGCATCTCGGCCATCCGCATCTGATCGGCATCAAGGACATTGCCAAGCCTGACTACGGTGATCCCGTTCCGGTCGCCGATGACGAGATCCCGGTGTTCTGGGCTTGCGGCGTGACGCCGCAATCGGTGATCAATGCCGCCAAACTGCCGTTCGCGATCACGCATTCGCCCGGCCTGATGCTGGTGACGGATCTCAAGAACAGGACCATGGCCGTGATTTAATGGGCAGCGTATGCTGCTTGTTCAGGCTTTACCGCATCCATCAATCACTTCATTCGATCAGTCGAAATTCAGTACAGGGAACTTTGCCATGACGATCTCTCGCCGCGACGTGTTGTTAGGAGCTACCGCTACGGCCGCGCTGGTGCCGCTGGCAGCGCGCGCACAGACCTCGGAAGTCGTGATCGGCGTGATCTATCCGTTCTCCGGCGGCAGCGCGCAGCAGGGCGTCGATGCGCAGAAGGCCTATGAAACCGCGCTCGAAGTCATCAACAAGGACACCGATTTCGACCTGCCGCTGGCGAAAGGTGAAGGCCTGCCGGGCCTCGGCGGCGCCAAGGTCCGCCTCGTGTTCGCCGACCACCAGGCCGATCCGCAGAAGGGGCGTGCCGAGGCCGAGCGCCTGATCACGCAGGAAAAGGTCGCCGCCATCATCGGCACCTATCAGAGCGCGGTCGCCGTCACTGTCAGCCAGATCTGCGAGCGCTACCAGATCCCGTTCGTCTCCGCCGACAATTCCTCGCCGAGCCTGCATCGCCGCGGCTTGAAATATTACTTCCGTGCCGCGCCGCATGACGAGATGTACTCGGCCGCGATGTTCGACTTCTTCGATGCCATGAAGAAGAAGGGCACCAAGATCGAGACGCTTTCGCTGTTCCACGAGGACACCATCTTCGGCACCGACTCCGGCAACGCCCAGGCCAAGATCGCCGGCGAGCGCGGCTACAAAATCGTCACCGACATCAAGTACCGTGCCAACTCGCCCTCGCTCTCGGCCGAGGTGCAGCAGCTCAAGACCGCCAATGCCGACGTGCTGATGCCGTCGAGCTACACCACCGACGGCATCCTCTTGGTCAAGACCATGGCCGAGCTCGGTTACAAGCCGAACGCGATCGTGGCGCAGGATGCCGGCTTCTCCGAGAAGGCGCTTTATGATGCCGTCGGCGACAAAGTCGAAGGCGTGATCTCGCGCGGCACCTTCTCGCTCGACCTCGCGCAGAAGCGCCCGATGGTCGGCAAGATCAACGAGATGTTCAAGGCGAAGTCGGGCAAGGACTTCAACGACCTCACCTCGCGCCAGTTCATGGGCCTGATCATCCTCGCCGATGCCATCAGCCGCGCCAAGTCGACCGACGGCGAGAAGATTCGCGATGCGCTGGCGGCGACCGACATCCCGGGCGAGCAGACCATCATGCCCTGGAAGCGGGTCAAGTTCGACGAGATGGGCCAGAACAACGACGCCGACCCGGTGCTGCTGCAATATGTTGGCGGCAAGTTCGTCACCATCTTCCCGCCGCAGGCCGCGATCGCCGAGGCGATCTGGCCGATGAAGTAAGACGCTGCTGAAGCAGGACAGAAGATCGAGGTCGTCGTGAATGCCTCGTCATTGCGAGGAGCGTAGCGACGAAGCAATCCAGACTGCCTCGGCGGTGAGATTCTGGATTGCTTCGCTTCGCTCGCAATGACGGAGCAAACGATGACGTTTCGAACGGGGGATCAGAGGTGACAGCCCAAGCCATTATCCAAAGTCTCGCGAGCGGCCTGCTCATGGGCCTGCTCTATGGACTGATCGCGGTCGGCCTCGCGCTGATCTTCGGCCTGATGGACGTCGTGAACTTCGCTCATGGCGAGTTCCTGATGATCGCGATGTATGTGAGCTTCTTCCTGTTCGCGTTCTTCGCCATCGATCCCCTTTTGTCGGCGCCGCTGGTCGCCGCGGCGCTGTTCGTGTTCGGAGCGGTGGTCTATCTATTGATTGTCCGCTTCGCCATGCGGGCCAAAGCCAATGCCGGCATGGTGCAGATCTTCTCCACCTTCGGCCTTGCCATCGTGATGCGCGGCCTGGCGCAGTTCTTCTTCACGCCGGATTATCGCAGCATTCCGCAGTCTTGGCTCGGCGGCAAGACCATCTCGGTCGCCGGCATCTTCCTGCCGGAGCCGCAGCTGATCGGCGCGCTGGTCTCGATTCTCGCTTTCGCCGGACTCTATTTCTTCATCAATCGGACCGATTTCGGCCGCGCGCTGGAAGCGACGCGTGAGGATCCCGGCGCGGTGGCTCTCGTCGGCATCGACAAGAACCGCGTGTTTGCGCTGGGCTGGGGCCTTGGCGCCGCGCTGGTCGGTCTTGCCGGCGCCATCATGGCGGTGTTCTTCTACATCTACCCCGATGTCGGCGCGTCCTTCGCGCTGATCGCCTATGTTACGGTGGCGCTGGGCGGCTTCGGCAGCGTGTTTGGGGCCTTTGCCGGCGGGATCATTGTCGGCCTCGTGGAGGCCGTCACCGCCTTGGTGCTGCCGCCCTCGCTGAAGTCGGTCGGCATCTACGCCGTCTACCTGCTCGTCGTCTTCATCCGGCCGCGTGGCCTGTTCGGGTCGATGTGATGGACAATAAATTTGCCGCGCGGCGCCGCCGCGACCTCATCATTGCCGCAGTATTGGCCGGGCTCGCAGCGCTGGCGCCGTTGCTCGTCAAGGACGTCTACGTTCAGAACATCCTCATCCTGACCTTGATGTATGCGGCGCTGTCGCAGAGTTGGAACATCCTCTCCGGCTATTGCGGACAGATCTCGCTGGGACACGCGCTCTATTTCGGCATCGGCGCCTACACCACCGAACTCTTGTTCACCAAGTTCGGCGTGCTGCCCTGGTTCGGCATGCTCGGCGGCGGCGTGATTGCCGCCCTGATCGCGATGGGGCTCGGCTATCCCTTCTTTCGCCTGCGCGGCCATTACTTCGTGATCGCGACCATCGTCATTGCCGAGATCGGCCTGTTGCTGTTCCAGAACTGGGAGTGGGCGGGAGCGGCGATGGGGATCACCATTCCGATCCGCGGCGACAGCTGGCTGAAATTCCAGTTTCTGCGCACCAAACTGCCATACTTTTATTTCGCGCTGGCATTGTGCTGCCTCGCCTGGTTCGTCACCTGGTGGCTGGAGGACTCCAAATGGGGCTTTTGGTGGCGCGCGGTGAAGGACAACCCGGAGGCGGCCGAAAGCCTCGGCGTCGTCGTGTTCAACTCCAAGATGGGCGCGGCAGCCGTCTCCGCCTTCCTCGTCGCCATCGGCGGCGCATTCTATGCGCAGTTCCTTGCCTATATCGATCCTGAGAGCGTGATGGGCTTCCAGTTCTCGCTGCTGATGGCACTGCCGGCCGTGCTCGGTGGCATCGGTACCCTCTGGGGGCCGGTGTTGGGGGCCGCCATCCTGATCCCGATGACGGAGCTGACGCGCTCCTATATCGGCGGTTCCGGGCGCGGCGTCGACCTCATCGTCTACGGCACCCTGATCGTGCTGATCTCGCTGGCGTTGCCGCAGGGTCTGGTGAGCCTGCTCTCACGTACCAAGGCGAAGGGGGCCACACGATGACCGCGCTCCTCGAAACCCGTGGCGTCTGGCAGCGTTTTGGCGGGCTCGTCGCCAACAGCGATGTCTCGATCTCGGTCGGCCGCGGCGAGATCGTCGGCCTGATCGGCCCGAACGGCGCCGGCAAGTCGACGCTGTTCAATCTCATCGCGGGGGTGCTGCCGCCGACGCAAGGCTCGATCTGGTTCGACGGCGAGGATGTTACCCGCATGCCGGCGGCCGAGCGCTGCCAGCGCGGCATCGGGCGCACCTTCCAGGTGGTCAAGAGCTTTGAGACCATGACGGTCATCGACAACGTCATCGTCGGCGCCTTGGTTCGCAACACCGTGATGCGTGAGGCGCGCCGCAAGGCGCATGAGGTGCTCGAATTCACCGGCCTTGCCGCGCGCGCCGATGTGCTCGCAAGCGACCTCGTGCCGGCCGAGAAGCGCCGCCTCGAAGTCGCGCGTGCGCTGGCAACCGAGCCAAAGCTGCTGCTGCTCGACGAAGTCCTCACCGGCCTCACGCCGACCGAGGCGCAGACTGGCGTCGCCTTGGTGCGCAAGGTGCGCGATGCCGGCATCACCGTGCTGATGGTCGAGCACGTCATGGAGATCGTGATGCCTTTGGTCGATCGCGCCATCGTGCTCGACCTCGGCAAGGTGCTGGTCGAAGGCAAGCCTGCTGAGGTCGTCCGCGATCCCAAGGTGATCAGCGCATATCTGGGAGATCGTCATGCTGTCGGTGCGTGAAGTCACGACCGCCTACCAGGGCCTGGTCGCGATCTCCGCGGTCTCGATCGAGGTTCAGAAGGGCGAGATCGTCTGCGTTGCCGGTGCCAATGGCGCGGGCAAGTCGACGCTGCTCAAGTCCATTGCCGGCGCCGAGCGGCCGCGTTCGGGCACGGTGACATTCGACGGCAAGCGTCTCGATGGCATGGCGCAGCATCACATCACGGCCACCGGCATTGCCTATGTGCCCGAGAACCGCCGCTTGTTCCCCCGTCTGTCGGTGCGCGACAATCTGCGCCTCGGCAGCTATCTCTATCGCGGCGAGGCGAACCGTGAGGAGCCGCTCGATCTCGTCTTCCAGCTTTTCCCGCGTCTGGCCGAACGCCTGGAGCAGCGCGCCGAGACGCTCTCCGGTGGCGAACAGCAGATGCTCGCGATCGGCCGCGCTCTGATGACGCGTCCGCGGCTGTTGATGCTGGACGAGCCTTCGCAGGGTATCATGCCGAAGCTGGTCGACGAGATCTTTCAGGCCGTGAAGCGCATCCGCGATGCCGGCATGACCGTGCTGATCGTCGAGCAGCGCATGGCCGAGTGCCTCGAGATCGCCGATCGCGCCTACATCCTGCAAACCGGCCGCGTGCTGATGCAGGGTGCGGCCGCGGAGATCAAAGGCAATCCGGCCGTCCGCAAGGCGTATCTGGGGCTGTAACTGTGGCGTGTGCGGCATTCACGCTCCGCACACTCGGTGTCATCGCCCGCGAAGGCGGGCGATCCAGTATTCCAGAGGCGTCAGTGAAATACGGACAAGCCGCGGCGTACTAGATTCCCCGTCTTCGCGGGGAATGACAGCGCTGGGTGAGGCGGCGTTAGGGCGCCGATGACCGCACGACACTAATGCCCATCCCTATGCTCCGGCAGCGTCACTCCAAACACCTTCACCAGATCCGTCACCTGATCCGGCGAGAGGTATCGTGGGTTCATCCCGCGCAGCAACAGATACAGCTTCGCCGTCTCCTCCAGCTCCTCGGTCGCAAACACGGCCGCTTCCAGCGTGTCGCCGGCGACGACCGGGCCGTGATTGGCGAGCAGCACCGATGAATATTTCCCCGCCAGCCCTTTGATCGCATCCGCGACCGCACGATCGCCAGGGCGATAATACGGCACGAGCGCGGTGGCGCCGCATTTCATTAGATAATAGGCCGTCATCGGCGGCAGCGCGGCGCGCGGGTCGATGTCGGGCAGCATCGAGAGCGCAACCGAATGGGTCGAGTGCAGGTGCACGATCGCGCGCGCGCTCCCGCGCGTGTCGTAGAGCGCAGTGTGCAGCGGAACTTCCTTGGTCGGCGCATCGCCCGAAACCAGCCGGCCCTGATCGTCGAGCCGCGACAGCCGCGCCGGATCGAGGAAGCCAAGCGAGGCGTTGGTCGGCGTCACCAGCCAACCGCCGCCGTCCAGCCTGACGCTGATATTGCCGGAGGAGCCCGGCGTCAGCCCGCGCTCGAACAGCGACCGCCCGAAGCGGCAGATATCCTCGCGCAGCCGTGTCTCGTTGCTCATGGCCGTCATGCCTGCTTGTCTCACGCTTTGGCAGCGCGGCCAAGCCGTGTTATCGGTTCGCCGAGCCGCCGCAAAGGGCGGCGGTCCGGGAAACGTTCGCAAGGGTCAGTTGCATGTCCGCCTCCACGTCACAAAATCAGCGCATCGTCGTGATCGGGCTCGGCTCGATGGGCTTTGGCATGGCGACCTCGCTGAAACGCGCCGGCCATGCCGTCACCGGGTGCGACGTCTCCGACGATGCCGTCGCGCGTTTCGTGGAGGACGGCGGCGCGGGCGCCAAGACGCCGGCTGACGCTGCCAAGGACGCCGACATCGTCGTCAGCGTCGTGGTCAACGCTGCCCAGACCGAAGCCATCCTGTTCGGCAAGGATGGCGCCGCCGAGACCATGCCGAAGGGCAGCGTCTTCATATCCTCGGCCACCATGGACCCGGATGTCGCGCGGCGTCTTGCCAAGCAGTTTGAGGCGACCGGCCGGCATTATCTGGATGCGCCGATCTCCGGTGGGGCGCAGCGCGCCGCGCAAGGCGAGCTGACCATCCTCGCGTCCGGTAGCTCCACCGCTTTTGCCAAGGCGCGTCCAGCTCTCGATGCCATGGCCGCAAAGGTCTATGAGCTCGGTGACGCCGCAGGGCAGGGCGCCGCGTTCAAGATGATCAACCAGCTCCTCGCTGGCGTGCACATTGCCGCCGCCAGCGAAGCGATGGCGTTCGCGGCCAAGCAGGGCCTCGACATTCGCAAAGTCTATGAGGTGATCACAGCCTCCGCCGGCAATTCCTGGATGTTCGAGAACCGGATGCCGCACGTGCTCGATGGCGACTACACGCCGCGCAGCGCGGTCGAGATCTTCGTCAAAGACCTCGGCATCATCCAGGACATGGCGCGCAGCGCCAGATTCCCGGTGCCGGTCTCCGCCGCCGCGCTCCAGATGTTTCTGATGACGTCAGCCGCGGGCATGGGCCGTGACGACGACGCTTCGGTGGCGCGGATGTATGCGCAGGTCACCGGCGTCAAGCTGCCCGGCGACAAGTAGAGCTGAGAGGATTCCGATGCCCCGTTTTGCCGCCAATCTCTCGATGATGTTCACCGAGGTGCCGTTCCTCGACCGCTTCGATGCCGCCGCGCAAGCGGGCTTCACCGCAGTCGAGTTTCTCTTTCCCTATGAGCATCCGGCCGAGGCGGTCGGCGAGCGGCTCAAGCGCAACGGTCTGACCCAGGCGCTGTTCAACCTGCCGCCGGGCGACTGGAATGCCGGCGACAAGGGTTTTGCCGCGTTACCGGCGCGGTTCTCCGATCTGAAGGCGAGCCTGGGGAGGGCATTGCCGTACGCCCAGGCGACTGGCGTCAAGCGCCTGCACCTGATGGCCGGCATCGCCAATCGGGGCGAGCGCGTCGCGATCGAGGCCTTCTACAAATCGGTGACGTGGGCCGCGGAGTTCTTCGCGCCGCACGGCATCGATATCGTGATCGAACCGATCAATGCACGCAACGTGCCCGGCTACTTCCTCAACGATTTCGGCTTCGCCCGCGACCTGATCCAGGAGTTGAGGCTGCCGAACCTAAAACTCCAGTTCGACATCTATCACTGCCAGATCATCCACGGCGACGTCACCATGCGGCTGCGCGAGATGATGCCGATCATCGGCCACATCCAGATCGCCAGCATCCCCTCGCGCAACGAGCCTGACGGCGAGGAGCTGAACTATCCGTTCCTGTTCACTGAGCTCGACCGGCTCGGCTATGCCGGCTTCGTCGGCTGCGAATACAATCCGCGCGGCAAGACAACGGATGGGCTCGCCTGGTTCGAGCCTTACGCGGGAGTGAAGCCGTGATACTTGCGTTGGGCTGCATCGCCGACGACTACACCGGCGCCTCCGACCTCGCCAATACGCTGACGCGAGCGGGCCTGCGTACCGTGCAGACGATCGGTGTGCCCGCGAACGATCTCGCGCTGCCCGAGGTCGACGCCGTCGTGGTGTCACTGAAGAGCCGTTCGATCGACGCCAGCGTTGCCGTGTCGCGCTCACGCGCGGCGGAGACATGGTTGCGCGGCCGCGGCGCGGGCCACGTGCTGTTCAAGATCTGTTCGACCTTCGATTCCACCGATGCCGGCAATATCGGGCCGGTGATGGACGCCTTGCGCGCCGAATGCGGCGAAACCGCCGTGCTGGTGACGCCGGCCTTTCCGGAAACAGGACGCACCGTCTACCAGGGCAACCTCTTCGTCGGCGCCGTGCCGCTGAACGAGAGCCCGCTGAAGGACCATCCGCTCAACCCGATGCACGATTCCAACCTGGTGCGCGTCTTGGCGCGCCAGAGCAAGACGCAAATCGGCCTCGTCGATCTCGCCACAGTCTCGCGCGGTGCAGACGCCGTGCGGGCGCGCCTGGCCGAACTCGCGGACAAGGGCATCGGTGCCGCGATCATCGACGCCGTGTTCGACCGCGACCTCGAGACGATCGGCCTCGTCGCCGCCGAACATCGGCTCTCGGTCGGCGCCTCCGGCATCGGCCTTGGCCTCGCTCGTGCGCTGGTGTCGACAGGCAAGGTCAAGTCGACGGCGGCAGGCGGGACGGGCGCCGCGGTTGGCGGGCCGGCGGCCTGCCTTGCCGGAAGCTGCTCCCAGGCAACGCTTCAGCAGATCGCCAATGCCGAGCGTGTCATGCCGGTGTTACATCTTGATCCCGAGCAGATCGTCGCGGGGGGCGGCGAAGCGCAGCGGGCGCTGGCCTGGGCGAGACCGCGGCTGGCGGATGGCCCTGTCCTGATCGCCTCGAGCGCGACACCGGAAGCCGTTGCCGCCGTTCAGGCGCGTCACGGCCGCGATGCGGCCGGGCATGCCATCGAGCAGGCCATGGCCGACATTGCCGAAGGCCTGGTGCAGGCGGGCGTTCGGCGCTTGATCGTCGCGGGTGGCGAGACGTCAGGCTCCGTGGTCGACCGGTTGAGGATTCCCGGATTTCTCGTAGGAGTGGAAATCGCGGCGGGTGTCCCGGTGTTGCGCGCGGTCGGTGCAGAGACAGGCGAGATGCTGCTTGCGCTAAAGTCCGGAAATTTCGGTGGCCCGGAGTTTTTCACGGACGCGCTTAAGCTCATGCGCTGAGCGCAGAGCATTGTTAGCTGCCTGTTCATTTCTTTCGGCTTTCCGTACTCGTACGGAGTCGTAGTTAACATCTGCGCAGGTGCTCTGGTGTCGGATGTCGGTGCTGCTCCTTTTGTTTGATTCGTAGTTCCCGGACGCGCACCGGCCAGCACAAAGAGACCCAGTTCATGTTCGCCACTATTTCCATCCGCGCCAAGATCATCAGTGTCGTGGCATTCCTGCTGGTCGCAATGACCGGCATGGGTCTGCTCGCCGTCATGAAGATGCGGTCGATGAATGCCAACACCGTCGACATCACCACGAACTGGATGCCCAGCGTGCGCGTGCTGGCCGAACTGCGCGCCGGCGTGATCACCTATCGCAACGTGATCCGCGAGCACATGCTGTCCGAAACGTTGGAAGAGAAGCTGGCGGCGGAAAAAACGCTTGGGACCGTGATCGAGGCGAATACCAAGCTTCGGCAGTCGTATGAAGCCATGATCACGTCGCTTGAGGAACGGGCGCTCTACAGCGAGTGGTCCAAGCTGTGGGAAGACTACAAGAAGGGCACACAGGAGGTGATGGCCCTGTCGCGCAAGGAGGCCGGCAAGATTCCGCACGAAGCGCACGAGTTGAACAGCAAGACGGTCAACAAGATCGGGCTGCAGGCGGACGAGATTTTGAGGCGGGACATCGAGCTCAACACCAAGGGCGCGGATCAGGCCGCGCGAGACGCTGACGACAGCTATGATCATGCCTTCATGCTGGTCTCACTCATTCTCGGTGCGGCGGTCGTCATTGGTATCGGCGTCAGTTTTTATCTTGTTCGTGACGTCTCCCGGGGCATCAGCTCCATCACCGATCCCATGCAGGCGCTGGGCAAGGGTGACCTCAGTGCCGAAGTCCCGCATCGCGGCGAGAAGACCGAGATCGGCGCCATGGCCGATGTGCTCCAGGTCTTCAAGGAGGCGCTGATCGCCAAGAGGGCGGCGGACGAAGCTGCCGCGGCCGACGCCGAAGCCAAGATCGAGCGCGGCCGCCGCGTCGACAGCATCACCCGCGAATTCGAAACGATGATCGGCGAGATCGTCCAGACCGTCTCGTCGGCCTCGACCCAGCTCGAAGCCTCCGCCTCGACGCTGACCTCGACGGCCGACCGCTCGCAGCGGCTGGCGACCACAGTTGCCGGAGCTTCGGAGGAAGCCTCGACCAACGTGCAGTCGGTGGCCTCGGCGACCGAGGAGATGGCCTCGTCAGTCGGTGAGATCAGCCGTCAGGTGCAGGAATCGGCGCGGATGGCGGGCGACGCCGTCGGCCAGGCGCGCGCGACCACCGAGCGCGTCAGCGAACTGTCCAAAGCGGCGTCCCGCATCGGCGACGTCGTCGAGCTCATCAACACCATCGCCGGCCAGACCAATCTCTTGGCGCTGAACGCCACTATCGAGGCCGCGCGCGCCGGTGAAGCCGGCCGCGGCTTTGCGGTGGTCGCCTCCGAGGTGAAGGCGCTGGCCGAGCAGACAGCGAAGGCGACCGGCGAGATCGGCCAGCAGATATCCGGCATCCAGGCGGCGACGAACGATTCAGTCGGCGCCATCAAGGAGATCTCCTCGACCATCGAGCGCCTGTCGGAGATCTCGTCGGCGATCGCGGCGGCCGTGGAAGAGCAGGGCGCGGCAACCCAGGAGATCGCGCGCAACGTGCAGCAGGCGGCGCAGGGCACCCAGCAGGTCTCCGCCAACATCACCGACGTGCAGCGCGGCGCGACCGAGACCGGCACGGCCTCCTCGCAGGTGCTCTCGGCGGCGCAGATGCTGTCGAACGATTCGAACCGGCTGAAGAATGAAGTCGGCAAGTTCCTGTCCGACGTGCGCGCCGCCTGAGGCACGCGGCCGCATGGCTGCGATGTAGATTTCGCAGTGCGGTAGCAGGGAAGTGAATGCGCGAAGGCCGCCGGAGGTTAGCGTTTCCGGCGGCGCTCGGGTAAAGGGAGATGGGGGTCGCCCCGGGGGCGGATTTCCACATTCTTGCTTGACCTGGAATTGCCTGGCGCATGATTGCTCTGGTCCGTATTGCCCTGAGCCGGCCCTATACTTTCGTCGTGCTCGCGCTGCTGCTGCTGATCATTGGGCCGCTGGCGGCGCTGCGGACACCGACTGATATCTTCCCGGACATTCGCATTCCCGTGATCGGCGTGGTCTGGCAGTACACCGGCCTGCCGCCCGACCAGATGTCCGGCCGCATTACGACGCCGTTCCAGCGCGCGCTGACGACGACGGTCAACGATATCGAGCACATCACTGCCAATTCCTATAACGGTTTCGGCATCATCAAGATCTTCTTCCAGCCCAACGTCGATATCCGTACCGCGAACGCGCAAGTCACCGCCATCTCGCAGACGCTGCTCAAGCAGATGCCGCCTGGCGCGACGCCGCCCTTGATCCTGAACTACTCCGCCTCCACCGTTCCGATCATCCAGGTGGCGCTGTCGGGTGAAGGCCTCACCGAGCAGAACCTCGCCGATATCGGCATCAATCAGCTTCGCACGCCGCTGGTCACTGTGCCCGGGGGGGCGATCCCGTACCCGTTCGGCGGCAAGCAGCGCCAGGTTCAGATCGACCTCGATCCGACCGCGCTCCAGGCCCGCGGCCTCTCGGGCCAGGACGTTGCCAACGCGCTCGCCGCCCAGAACCTCATCACGCCGGTCGGCACCCAGAAGATCGGCCAGTTCGAATACAACATCCAGCTCAACAACTCGCCGCTCCGGATCGACGAGCTCGGCAATCTGCCGATCAGGACCGTCAACGGCGCGATGGTCTACGTCCGCGACGTCGCGAGCGTGCGCGATGGCAATCCGCCGCAGACCAACATCGTCCATGTCGACGGCAACCGCTCGGTGCTGATGATGGTGCTGAAGGCGGGCGCGACCTCGACACTCGATATCATCGCCGGCATCAAGCAGAAGGTCATCGAGGTCAAGGACCAGCTGCCCGACGCACTGAAGATCGGCTTCATCGGTGATCAATCGGTGTTCGTCCGCGGCGCGATCCAGGGCGTTGCCTTCGAAGGTGTGATCGCGGCGCTGCTCACCAGCGTCATGATCCTGTTGTTCCTCGGCAGCTGGCGCTCGACCATCATCATCGCGGTCTCCATCCCGCTGTCGGTGCTGGGTGCCATCATCATGCTGTCGGCGATCGGCGAGACGCTGAACATCATGACACTCGGCGGCCTTGCGCTCGCCGTCGGCATTCTCGTCGACGACGCGACGGTCACGATCGAGAACATCAATTACCATCTGGAGCAGGGCAAGCCGGTCGAACAGTCGATCCTCGATGGTGCCAACCAGATCGTGACGCCGGCCTTTGTGTCGCTGCTCTGCATCTGCATCGTGTTCGTGCCGATGTTCTTCCTCACCGGCGTCGCGCGCTTCCTGTTCGTGCCGATGGCCGAAGCCGTGATGTTCGCGATGATCTGGTCGTTCATCCTGTCGCGCACGCTGGTGCCGACCATGGCGAACTACCTGCTGCATGCGCATGTCCATCACGAGGGCGGGCCGCCGAAGTCGCGCAATCCCTTCGTCTGGTTCCAGCGCGGCTTCGAGGCGCGGTTCGAGCGCATTCGCAGCTTCTATCGTGGTTTGCTCGGCCTCGCGTTGGTGCAGCGTGCGGTGTTCGTGATCGGCTTCCTCTGCGTGGTCGGCGCGTCCTTTGCCCTGGTGCCGTTCCTCGGGCGCAACTTCTTCCCCGCGGTCGATGCCGGCAACATCCTGATGCATGTCCGCATCCAGGTCGGCACCCGCGTCGAGGAGACCGCCAACCAGCTCGCCGACGTGCAGAAGGCGGTCCGCAAGTTGATCCCGGGCGAGATCGAGACCATGACCGACAACATCGGCATGCCGATCTCCGGCATCAACATGACCTACAACAACACCGGCGTGATCGGCCCGCAGGACGGCGACATCCAGATCAAGCTGAAAGAAGGCCATAAGCCGACCGAAGAGCATGTACGCGTGCTGCGTGAGCAGCTGCCGCGATTGTTCCCCGGCGTCAGCTTCGCGTTCCTGCCCGCCGACATCGTCAGCCAGATCCTGAACTTTGGCGCGCCGGCGCCGATCGACCTCCAGATTCGCGGCGCCAATGTCAGCGCCAATTTCGTTTACGCCAATAATCTGCTGGCCAAGGTCCGCAAGATTCCCGGCGTTGCCGATGCGCGCATCCAGCAATCGCCAAACAATCCGACATTCAATATCGATGTTGATCGCACCCGCGCGCAATATGTCGGTCTGACGGAACGTGACGTCACCAACAGCCTCGTCGTCAATCTCGCCGGCTCCTCGCAGGTCGCGCCGACCTACTACCTCAACCCCGACAACGGCGTGTCGTACTCGATCGTGATGCAGACGCCGCAATACCAGATCGACTCGCTCAGCGCGCTTCAGACGCTGCCGATCACCGCGACCGGCAATGCGCAATCGCCGATCCTCGGCGGCATCGCCGACATCAAGCGCTCGACCTCGAGCGCGGTGGTCTCGCAGTACGACATTCAGTCGATGGTGCAGATCTTCGCGACCACGTCGGGCCGCGATCTCGGGGCGGTCGCCGCCGACATCCGTCAGCTGATCGCGGACACCGCAAAGGAGGTGCCGAAGGGCTCGTCCGTGGTGCTGCTCGGTCAGGTGCAGACCATGAACAGCGCCTTTACTGGTCTCCTGTTCGGCCTGCTTGGCGCCGTCGTGCTGATCTATTTCCTGATCGTCGTGAACTTCCAGTCCTGGTCCGATCCCTTCGTCATCATCACGGCGTTGCCGGCCGCGCTCGCGGGCATCGTCTGGATGCTGTTCATGACGGAGACCACGCTGTCGGTGCCGGCGCTCACCGGTGCCATCATGTGCATGGGCGTTGCCACCGCCAACAGCGTGCTCGTGATCTCCTTCGCGCGTGAACGCTACGAGGAGCTCGGCGATCCCGTCGCCGCTGCGCTGGAAGCCGGTTTCGTCCGATTCCGCCCCGTCCTGATGACCGCGCTCGCCATGATCATCGGCATGGCACCCATGGCCTTGGGCCTCGGCGAGGGCGGTGAGCAGAATGCGCCGCTCGGCCGCGCCGTGATCGGCGGCCTGATCTTTGCAACCTTCGCCACGCTGATGTTTGTTCCCGTGGTGTTCAGCATGGTACACAAGAAACAAGGCGCCAAAGCCGCCGCCCCATTGGAGACTGCGCATGTCGCCCACTGAGACCCGCTCCCCGGTGTCGCACCGGAAATTGGGCATCTTCGGCGTGGTGGCGCTGATTGCGGCAGGCCTCGTCGTGGGCACGGGCATCCGTGCCCGCGAGGAGCAGGGCTCCAAGCTGAAGGAATGGACCGATGATCAGGCCATTCCGAGCGTTGCGGTGACCCAGCCCAACGCCAAGGCCCTCAACGCCACCATCGATCTGCCGGGCCGGCTGGAGGCCTATTACCGCGCGCCGATCTTCGCGCGCGTGTCGGGTTACCTGAAGAGCTGGAGCGCCGATATCGGCGCCCGCGTCAAGGCAGGGCAGGTGATTGCCGAGATCGAGGCGCCAGACCTCGATCAGCAGCTCTTGCAGGCCCGCGCCGACCTCGCTAGCCAGCAGGCCAGCGCCAGGCTGTCCGAAGCGACGCTGAACCGCCGCAAGACGCTGGTCGCCTCGAACTTCGTCTCGGCACAGGAGATCGACGAGCGCACTGCCGATCTCTCCAACAAGAACGCTGCCGTGCATTCGGGCCAGGCCAACGTGGAGCGGCTCGAAGCGCTGGCCGGCTACAAGAAGATCACCGCGCCGTTCGACGGCGTCGTCACCGCCCGCGACACCGACGTCGGCGCGCTGATCAATGCCGGCGGCGGGGCGGGTCCGGCTATGTTCGTGGTTTCTGACATCACCAAGCTGCGTGTTTACGTCAACGTGCCCCAGAACTATGTGCCGGCGGTCAAGATCGGCGCCAAGGCCACCATCACGCTCCCGGAATATCCGAATCGGTCGTTCCAGGCGACCGTGGAAGCCTCCTCCCAGTCCGTCGACGTCGCCTCGGGCACCACGCGGATGCAGCTCGGGCTCGACAATTCCAGCGGCGAGCTGATGCCCGGCGGTTATGCCAGCGTGAAGCTCAACTTGCAGCGCGACTCCGCGCCGCTCAGCATCCCCGCCAGTGCGTTGATCTTCAACAGCAATGGCCTGCGCGTTGCGACGGTCAGCCCGGACGACAAGGTACAGTTCAAGACCGTGACCATCGCGCGCGACCTCGGCCGCGAGATCGAACTTGCTTCGGGCATTACAGCGGACGACCGCGTCATCACGGCACCGCCGGACGGACTGTCGGATGGGGATGCGGTGCGCGTGGTTGGCGCCAAGGCCAAGCCGGCGACTGCGTCGGAGAAGCAGGCACCGAAGAGCTAGGGCGCCTCGTGCCCCGGACGCAGCGCAGCATGAAGTGATGCGCTGCTGAGCCGGCCTCGTCTCGCCTCAAAGCACCGTGTTTCTTGCCGGATCCCGGCTCTGCGGAGCGGCCTTGCATGCCGCACCGCGTCCGGGACACGAGAGCTACGTCACCCGCCACTCCGGCACGCCGTCGGCCGCCATCGTGACCTCGCCGACTGATCCCACCGGCGTGCGATCCATGTTGAGCAGATGTGTCAGCGTCGCCGTGTCGCTCGCTGGAATCCGCGCTAGCGTGCGGCGAGCGTCTGCCGTCCGCAACATCACCACGCCATGCTCGATCTCGCCGCCGCGGCCGTAGAGCACGGTAAAGCTCTCGACCTTGCCCTTGCCAGTTGCCTCCGCGACGAATTCCGGCACGGCCCGCTTGTTGCGGTCGGCTTCCGCCTGCACGCTCGTCTCCTGCACCAGCGCCTCGCGCGGTGGCGTTTTCGACACCACCAGCGCGTGGTGCTTGGTGACAAAGCCGCCCTGGCCGTAGAGCAGACCGAGCTTGGCGCCGTCGCGCACGCGCCGCACCATCGCGCAGGCCGCGTGCGTCATGTAGGTATTGAGCGGGGCGCCGAAGAAGGTGAGGCCGCCGGTCACGGTCGGCTGCACGTCGGCATCCAGGCCAAGCGTGCGCCGCGCCATCTTCGGGACGCACGGGAAGCAGCTGTAGAGCTCGATGGCGTCGAACCTCTTGCCGTCGCCGCCTGCGAGATCCATCACGGCCTTCAGAACCGCGTTCTGCGGATGGCTCTCGTAGAACTGGTCGCGCAGGAGATAGTCGCGCGGCTCCTCCGCCGAGGCGCCGCCGAGCGGATAGACCAGCTTGCCCTCGGCAATGCCCGCCGTACGCGCCTTGGCAACGCTCGTCAGCAGCAGCGCGCCGCCCATGTTGACGCTGGGATTGGCGACCATGAGCTTATTGTAAGGCCATGCGATCAGGCGGTTGTCCGCGGTCGGCGTCGTGATTTCGTCAGGCGCATAGCGCCGCTTCAGCCAGGCATTGGGATTTTGCGCCGCGGCTTCGGAGTAGCGCGACCATAGTGTCCCGGATTCCGCCATCGCCTCGCGCGGCGTCTGGCCCCAATGAGCGGACGAAGCCGCCTCATAGAACGGATAGACGGTGACGGGGCGGAACACGCCGAGTCTCACTGCCAGCGGTTTCTGGAACGCTGCCCCGCGCTTGGGCTCCTCGACGTCGTGCGCGAATGGTGTCCATGGCAGCTTTGTCCCGGCGCGCTCAGCCTTGGTCGCGGTCGATTGCGCCTCGGCGCCGCAGATGGCCGCCACGGTGCATTCGCCCCGCGCGATGCGCTTCGCAGCCTCGTGGATATAGCGGATCGGGCTCTCGCCGCCGACCGGGCCGTAGTAACAATGCGAAGGCGAGATGCCGAGCCGCTGTGCCAGCAGCGCTTCCGGATCGCGATAGCGCCAGCTCAGAAAGTTCACGACGTCAAGCGACTGCACCTCGCCCAGCAGCTTTGCGCCGGCGTCTGCTTCCGCGCGCCGCAGCGCCTGTTCGAGCAGATCGAGCGGCTCGAGGCCATCAGTGATCTCCCTGGGACGGTCGACAATCTCGCCGACGCCGACGATGACGGGGATGCGGTCTGGGGAAACAGTCGTCATTGTTCTTGCTTCTTCACTCTCTGAGATCTCCGACCTCATCCTGAGGAGCCTGCGAAGCAGGCGTCTCGAAGGATAGGCCACGGGCGCTCATGGTTCGAGACGGCGCTTGCGCGCCTCCTCAGCATGAGGGTCCATCATTCCGCCACCAGCGCATTCATGTGCTCGACGGCCTCCGCAAACTCTTGCTTGAACTCCTGCACCACGGCGCCGGCCGACTTCACGCTGTCGATCAGCCCGACGCCCTGGCCGACGAAATAGCTGACGAGATCACGCGCCTTGGCATTGCCGCTCGCCGCCGCGCGGTCGATGGAGTTGAAGGCGTCGCGACTGATGATGCTCTGGAGCGGCATCGGCAGCGCGCCCGGGCTCTCCGGCGCGCGGTCCCAGGCATCGGTCCAGACCGAGCGGAGCTGTCGCGCCGGCTTGCCGGTACGGCCCTTCGAGCGCACCGCGTCGCGTGAGGACGCCGCGATCATCTTCTCGCGAAAAATCTCCGTGGTCTCGGCCTCGACGGTCGCAAGCCACACCGATCCGGTCCAGGCGCCGGCCGCGCCCATCGCCATGCAGGCCGCCATCTGCCGGCCCGTCATGATGCCGCCGGCGGCCAGCACCGGCACTTCGCGGATCGGCTTGATCGCCTTAATCACCTCCGGCACCAGCACCATGGTCGAGACCTCGCCGCAATGGCCGCCGGCTTCCGTGCCCTGCACCACGAGAATGTCGACGCCGGCTGCGACCTGGCGCAGCGCGTGCTCCTTGGCGCCGACAAGCGCAGCAACGGGCACGCCGTGGGTCTTGCCCATCTCGATCATGGCCTTCGGCGGCACGCCGAGTGCATTGGCGATGAGCCGGATCGGATGGCGGAACGAAACTTCGAGCAGCTCCAGCGCCGTCTTGGCGTCGAACGGCTGCGGCTGGTCGGCGGCGACCTCAGTGGTCGTCAGTTCAATGTCGTACTTCTTCAGGAGATCGCGCGCGTAGTTGCGGTGCTCTTGCGGCACGCGCGTTTCCAGGCTCTTCCAGGTGACGTTCTTCTCGCCCGCGGTGGAGATGTTTTCGGGGATCAGCACGTCGATGCCGTAGGGCTTGCCATCGACGTGATCGTCGATCCATCTCAGCTCGCGTTCGAGCGTATCAGGCGTGTGCACGGTGGCACCTAACACGCCAAAGCCGCCGGCGCGGCTGACGGCCGCAATGACGTCGCGGCAATGGCTGAAGGCGAGCAGCGGGAACTCGATCCCCAGCATGTCGCAAATTGGCGATTTCATGGCTCTCTCCCGGCGGTCTTCGCGTTCTCGTTGCTGTCGCGGCGAAGCAAAGCGACGCTAGCGGATCGTCGCTGGCGATGCCATGCCGGATTCGACGGCGCATCTTGCGTGGACACGCCGCGCGATGCTCCACTCGCAGGCTAACTCCTGGTGCATGGAGGGCTTCGGGATGGAGTCCGAAGCGCCGGCGCAGGCGGCAGCCAGGCGAGGTCGCATGACGCCAGCCTGAGGCCCGCGCCGGGCGCAGATCGAGCAGCCCTTGTCATCTGCCATTTGCGGGCTAATTAATGCAGGCGCATCTTTCCGCCGGAGCCTCTCGCATGACCGATACCCCTGCCTACGTGCCGCCCAAAGTCTGGACCTGGAACAAGGAAAATGGCGGGCAGTTCGCCAACATCAACCGCCCGATCGCCGGCCCCACCCACGACAAGGAGCTACCGGTCGGCCGCCATCCGCTCCAGCTCTATTCGTTGGCGACGCCGAACGGGGTGAAGGTGACGGTGATGCTGGAAGAGTTGCTGGCGCTCGGCCATAAGGGCGCCGAATACGACGCCTGGTTGATCAGGATCGGCAACGGTGACCAGTTCGGCAGCGGTTTTGTCGACATCAATCCGAACTCCAAGATCCCGGCGCTGATGGACCGCTCCGGGCCCGAGCCGATCCGGGTGTTCGAGTCCGGCTCGATCCTGTTCTACCTCGCCGAGAAGTTCGGCGCCTTCCTGCCGAAGGACGTCAAGACCCGCACTGAGGCGATGTCCTGGCTGTTCTGGCAGATGGGCAGCGCGCCCTATCTCGGCGGCGGCTTCGGCCATTTCTACGCCTACGCGCCGACCAAGATCGAATACGCCATCGATCGCTTCGCGATGGAGACCAAGCGCCAGCTCGATGTGCTCGACCGGCGGCTCGCCGACAACGAATATCTCGCGGGCAGCGAGTACACCATCGCCGATATGGCGGTGTGGCCCTGGTACGGCGCCCTCGCCAAGGGCTTGGTCTATGGCGCCGGCGAATTCCTCTCGGTGCAGGACTACAAGAACGTGCAGCGCTGGACCGATCAGATCGCCAAGCGCCCGGCCGTGAAGCGCGGCCGCATGGTCAATCGTGTCTCCGGCGATCCCGCCAGCCAGCTCCACGAGCGCCACGACGCGAGCGATTTCGAGACCAAGACGCAGGACAAGCTCTCGCCGGCGATGTAGCGCTTCTTCACCTCTCCCCGCCTGCGGGGAGAGGTCGGATCGCTCTTGCGATCCGGGTGAGGGGGAGTCTCCGCGAGAAGGTGCAGCGTCGACTCCTCTCATCGCGAGCGGCAGGCGCGATCGCATATGACTTTTGGCGGCGTCCGAGCGCGCGCCTCGTCCTTCGAGACGACCGCTTCGCGGTCTCCTCAGGATGAGGCTAAGCGGCACTTGCCCGTTGAAGCTGCTGCCGCGCACTCGGTCCTTCATCCTGAGGGCCCGCCAACGGCGGGCGTCTCGAAGGATGGCCACAAAGAAGGGCTCTCCCAAATGCGACTACCCTGCCGCAAGCGAGGGAGGGAACAGAGAGTGCGGATCACGCCATGCTCAGCTCGTGGCGTCCCACCACCATCCAGTGCACCTCGTCCGGACCGTCCGCAAAGCGGAGGTGACGCACGTCCTGATACATCTCGGCCAGCGGCGTCCAGTGCGAGATGCCGGTGGCGCCGTGCATCTGGATAGCCTGGTCGATGATCTTGCAGGCGCGCTCCGGCACCATGGCCTTGACCATGGAGACCCAGACGCGGGCCTCCTTGTTGCCGAGCACGTCCATCGCCTTCGCGGCCTTCAGCACCATCAGCCGCATCGCCTCGATCTCGCAGCGGGCCTGCGCGATGATTTGCATGTTGCCGCCGAGATGGGCGATCTTCTTGCCGAAGGCTTCGCGGGTGAGGCCGCGCTGCACCATGAGGTCGAGCGCCTTCTCGGCCTTGCCGATGGTGCGCATGCAGTGATGGATGCGGCCGGGGCCAAGGCGGAGCTGCGAGATCTCGAAGCCGCGGCCCTCGCCGAGCAGGATGTTCTCCTTGGGCACCCGGACATTATTGAAGCGCATATGCATGTGGCCGCGCGGAGCGTGGTCCTGGCCGAACACGTACATCGGCCCGAGCACCTCGACGCCGGGCGTATCGCGCGGCACGAGGATCTGCGACTGCTGCTTGCTCGGTGCCGCATCCGGATTGGTCTTCACCATCACGATGAGGATCTTGCAGCGGGGGTCCCCTAAGCCTGAGATGTAGTACTTCTCGCCGTTGATGACCCATTCGTCGCCGACGAGTTTGGCCGTGGTCGAGATGTTCTTTGCGTCGGAGGAGGCGACGTTCGGCTCGGTCATGACGTAAGCCGAGCGGATCTCGCCGTTGAGCAGCGGCTTCAGCCATTTCTCCTTCTGCTCCTTGGTGCCGACGCGCTCCAGAACTTCCATGTTGCCGGTGTCGGGCGCCGAGCAATTCATGGTTTCGGATGCCAGCGGGCTCTTGCCGAGCTCGGAGGCGATATAGGCGTAGTCGAGATTCTTCAGGCCCTGGCCGGTCTCGTCATCGGGCAGGAAGAAGTTCCAGAGGCCTTCCTGCTTGGCCTTGTTCTTGGCCTTCTCGAGCACCTCGAGCTGCTTCGGCGTAAAGCTCCAGCGATCCTCCTTGTTCTCGCCGGCCTTGGCAAACTCGATCGACATCGGCTCGACGGTGTCGCGGATGAACTTCTTGACGTGGTCGTAGAGCGGGCGGACCTGGTCCGACATGCGCAAGTCGTTGAGCTCGTCGCCGGGATTGAGGGTGTAGTTGGTGGTGCGGGGAATGTAGGTGTGCTTTGTCATTGTTCCTCCCGGAGCGCTAGGATTCCGCTGAGCGCAAGAATAGTCGCAGCGCCGCCAAAGTGCGAGCGCGCATTTTTCACGCAGAGCCATGCCACGCGATGGAATATCGCCAAGGCGTTTGAAATGTTGTTTGAATGGTGATGAGGTTTCGCTGCGCTCGCGACAACCTCCGCTGTCATCGCCCGATTCAATCGGGCGATCCAGTATTCCAGAGACGACGGTGATTGAACCGAAAAGCCGCGGCGTACCGGATGCCCCGGTCCCGGCTCCGCTAATAGGCTACGCCGGGCCTACAAGCGCTCTCGGCCGGCGAAGCTTCAGCGGAGACGGCAAGCCGGGGCATGGCCCAGACCTAGTTCGGCATCCGATGCATCGCGCAGATCTTGTTGCCGTCGAGGTCGCGCAAATAAGCGAGATAGAGCTTGCCGCCTGGGCCCTGGCGGACACCGGGCGGATCCTCAATCGAGGTCGCACCGGCCGCGACTCCGGCCGCGTGCCAAGCCTCGACCTGCTCCGGCGAATTGCAGGCAAAGCCGATCGTGCCGCCATTCGCGCAGGTCGCCGGTTCGCCGTTGATCGGCTTCGACACCGAGAACACACCGGTCTTGGTGATGTAGAAGATGCGATGGCCGTCGACCCTGGCCGGCCGCACCTCGAGCGTGCCGAGCAGCTTGTCGTAGAACGCCTTGGCCTTGTCGAGATCGTTGGTGCCGATCATCACGTGCGAGAACATTTGCCCATTCCCTCCGAGTTTGGAGCCCGGATGGAGCGCAGCGAAATCCGGGTCTGTTTGCTTTTGGCTGTCCCGGATTACGCTGCGCTCCATCCGGGTTAACGAGATCAAAACGCCGTATAGCCGCCGTCGATCACGAATGTATCGGCGGTGTGATACGACGACGCCTTGCTCATCAGATACACTGCAATGCCGCCGAAATCGGATGCCTCACCGAAGCGCCGCACCGGAATGCGCGGCATCACGTTGGCGACGAACTTGTCGTTGGCCATGAGCCCCGCGGTCATGTCGCTCTTGATCCAGCCCGGCAGGATCGCGTTCGCGGTGACCCCGTAACGCGCGAGCTCGACGCCGAGCGCACGCACCAGCGCGTTGATGGCGGCCTTGGTCGCCGCATAATGCTCGTTGCGCGCGGTGCCGAAGATCGAGGCGAGGCTCGAGGTCGCAACCAGCCGGCCGAAGGGGTCGCCGGCATTGGCACGCTCGGTCATGTGCTTTGCCGCGGCCTGGAACGCGTGGAATACGCCGTCGAGATTGGTCGAAAACATCGTGCGCCATTCCTGTTCGGTGCGCTCGATGAACGAGCGCCGCCCGCCGCCACCGATGCCTGCGTTGGCAAAGCAGCCGTCAACCCGACCGAACGCGTCGAGCGTCGCCTTCATCGCAGCATCGACCGAGGCCGGATCGGTGACGTCGCAGACGCGGGTGTCAACTTTGCCGGCAAGGCCGGCCAGGCTCGCGGCAGCAGCCTTGTTCTTGTCAGCATTGCGGCCCCAGATCGAGACGTTGCAGCCCTGGCCGGCGAGCGCCTGCGCAATGCCGAGCCCGATGCCGCCATTGCCGCCGGTGATCACGGCGACGCGGCCGGAAAGGTCGAAAAGGTTCATGGCGCGTTTCCTGTTTTGGCCTGCGGCGGATCAGCCGCTGCGCGCAAGATTGCTTGCTATGCTCTGATCACCATGGACAAGACCGCGCCAAAAATCAAATATGCGCCCGGAAAAACAAATTCCGGTCTGCGAAACTGACGCAGGCGGCAAGCTGACGAGGAAACCATGCAGTTCAAACACGTCACGCTCGATCTCGATGGTTCGGTCGCGATCCTCAAGCTCGACCATCAGGAGGTGATGAACGCAGTCTCCTTGGACATGCTGGGCGGCCTTGCCGAAGCTCTGGATGCGATCGAGGAGAAGAAGGATGAGGTGCGCTGCGTCGTTTTGACCGGCGCTGGGCGGGCGTTCTGCACCGGGGCAAATCTCCAGGGCCGCAACAACCAGCCGAAGAAGACCAAGGCCGGCCTGACGCTGGAGACCGGCTTTCATCCGTTCCTGCGCCGCATCCGCAACCTGCATTGCCCGATCGTGACCGCGGTCAACGGTCCCGCCGCCGGCGCCGGCATGAGCTTCGCGCTGCTCGGTGACATGATCCTGTGCGCGCGCTCGTCCTATTTCCTGCAAGCCTTCCGCCGCATCGGTCTTGTGCCGGATTGCGGCTCCACCTGGCTCTTGCCGCGCCTGATCGGTCGGGCGCGCTCGATCGAATTGTCGCTGATGGGCGAGCGGCTGCCGGCCGAGAAGGCATTGGAATGGGGCCTCGTCAACCGCGTCTATGATGACGGCGTGCTGATGGAGGAGGCGATGAAGCTCGCACGCGAGCTCGCCAGCGGCCCGACGGTGGCGCTGTCGCTGATCCGCAAACTCTACTGGGACAGCCCGGAAAATTCTTTCGAGGATCAGCTTAACCTCGAATTCCAGTGCCAGCTTCGAGCGGGCGACACCGATGACTTCCGCGAAGGCGTCGGCGCGTTCCTGGAGAAGCGCCCCGCGCAGTTCAAAGGCAAATGATCGAGGCGGAGCTTTCCCGCAGCGTCGCGCGCTGGTGTCCCGGTGCGACCGGCGTCGCCGGCGCGGCCAAGCTCTCTGGCGGCGCCAGTCAGGAAACGTGGCGCTTCGATATCGTGCATCCCGATGGGCTGATAGGCGCAATCCTGCGCCGCTCGCCGAAGGGCTATGGCGCCGCGCCAACGCGCGCGGCAGGCCTCGCCGCTGAAGCGCAGCTGATGCAGCTCGCCTATGAGGCTGGCGTGCCGTCGCCGCGCGTGATGCATGTGCTCACGCCGGAGGACGATCTCGGCACGGGCTTCATCATGCAGCGGATCGAGGGCGAGACTATCGCCCGCAAGATCCTTCGCGATGAGGAGTTCGCAGCCGCACGGCCGCTGCTGGCGCGGCAGATCGGCGACGTGCTCGCCGGTTTGCACAAGCTGCCGCTGCACAAGCTGCCGGAGCTGCGCCGCATGACCGCGGCGAAGGAGGTCGATGAGTTCGAGCGCGACTATCGCAGCCTGAACTGGCCCAAGCCCGTGTTCGAGCTGGCGCTGCGCTGGCTGCGCGACCACGATCCCGGTCCCTCGGCGGAGGAGACGTTGGTACATGGCGATTTCCGCAACGGCAATCTTATCATCGGCGCCGACGGTATCCGTGCCGTGCTGGACTGGGAGCTCGCCCATCTCGGCGATCCCATGGAGGATCTCGGTTGGGTCTGCGTCAACTCGTGGCGTTTCGGCGAGATCGACAAGCCGGTTGGCGGCTTCGGCTCGCGCGAGGAGCTGTTTGCGGGCTATGAGGCCGCGGGCCGCAAGGTCGATCCGCCGCGCGTGAAATTCTGGGAAGTAATGGGCACGCTGCGCTGGGGCATCATGTGCGGCGGCATGATGCAGCGGTTTCGCGAGGGGCCTGACCATTCCATGGAGCGCGCCATGATCGGACGCCGCGCCTCCGAGACCGAGATCGATCTGTTGCGGCTGCTGGCGCCGCGCGGGAGCTGATGCATGCAGGACGAACCCACGCCGATCGAGCTGACAAAGTCAGTCGCCGATTTCTTGCGCAACGAGATCACGCCGCTGATCTCCGGCCACCAGGCTTTCAAGCTGCGCGTCGCCATCAACATCCTCGATCTCGTGACGCGGCAGCTGACGCGGGAGGAGGGCAGCGATGCGGCGGAGGTGGAGCGGCTGCGCGCGCTGCTGGGCATGGACGGTTCATTGATCGAGCTCAACCGCACGCTCGCGATGCGCATTGCCAAAGGCGAGATCGATCTCGCAACGCCGGGCCTTGCCGAGCACCTCTGGCAGACCACGATGGACAAGCTCGCAGTCGATCAGCCGAATTACGCGTCATACAAGCGAGAGCTGTCGCGAGGCGGGTAGCTCTCTCCCCGTCATTGCGAGCGCAGCGAAGCAATCCAGAGTCTTTCCACGGAGGCGGTCTGGATTGCTTCGTCGCAAGAGCTCCTCGCAATGACGGGGGGAAAGACTCGTTTACTTCCCCACCCATTTCGGTGGTCGCTTCTCCGCAAACGCCTTCGGGCCCTCGATGTAATCCTGCGACGCCACCATCGCCTTCACCGCCGGATACTCCCGCTGCTGCTCGATCGCCTGTTCCAGCGAGACGCCAAGCCCTTTCTGGATTGCCTGCTTCGAGGCCCGTATGGACATCGGCGAGTTCTTGGTGATCATCTCCGCCCAGCGCAGCGCGGCGTCGAGCGCCTCGCCTCGCGGCACCACCTCGTTGACGAAGCCGAGCTCGAGGCCTTCCTTGGCACTGACATGCCGCGCGGTAAGGATCATGCCCATGGCGCGTTTGAGGCCGATCTGCCGTGGCAGGCGGTGCAGGCCACCGGCGAGCGCGGCCAGGCCAACGCGCGGCTCGGGCAGCGCGAAGGTGGCATTCTCCGAGGCAATGATGAGGTCGCAGGCCAGCGCGATCTCGAAGCCGCCGCCCATCGCGACGCCGTTCACGGCGGCGATGATCGGCTTGTCGCAGTCGAACCGCGAGGTCAGGCCCGCAAACCCACCCTTGTCCCAGCCGCGTTTGCCGCCCGCGGCCTGCCACTTCAGATCGTTGCCGGCGCAGAACGCCTTGTCACCGCTGCCGGTGACGATCGCGATCCATTGCTCGGGATCGGCCGAGAAATCGTCGAAGACCTTGTTGAGCTCGAAATGCGCGTCCGTGTGCAGCGCGTTATAGACCTCGGGCCGCGACAGTGTGACGATCGTGATCGGGCCCTTGCGTTCCACCTTGGAAAATTTCAGCTCCATGATCGCTCCCGCATTTTCTCGTGAAGGAATATTGTCGTCATACTAGCGCGCGGGTGCGCTTGAGCACCACCGAAATGCGCAAGCGCGCCTTGCGTGCCTCACACGTCTCGGCTTGCTTGACTTGGATGCGCTCTTCTCCGCTTAATCGTGCGAAGCAAGAATGCGCTTAGCGCCTTAACGCAAAACGAAAAATCATTGAGGGAGAGACCCTTGGATTTCTCATTGCCTGACGATCTCGTCGCCTATCTCGGAGAGCTCGACCGTTTCATCGAGCGCGAGATCAAGCCGCTGGAGGAGGCCGATGACAACATCCGCTTCTTCGATCACCGCCGCGAATGGGCGCGCACCGATTTCGAGAATGGCGGCCTGCCGCGCCACGAATGGGAGGCGCTGCTGCGCAAGGCCAAGGACCTGGCGGACGCCGCGGGTCATCTGCGTTTTCCGGTGCCGAAGCAATTTGGCGGCAAGGACGGCTCCAATCTCTGGATGGCCGTGATCCGCGAGCATTTTGCCGCCAAGGGACTCGGCCTGCACAACGATCTCCAGAACGAGCATTCCATCGTCGGCAATTTCCCCGTTGTCACCATGCTCGACCGCTACGGCCGCGACGATCAGAAGGCGATGATCGACGGCTCGATCAAAGGCAAGTACCGCATCACCTTTGGCCTAACCGAGCCGCATCACGGCTCGGACGCCACCCATATGGAGACGCGCGCGGTGCCGGCGACCCGCGACAACGTCAAGGGCTGGATCATCAACGGCGACAAGATGTGGACGACAGGCATGCATGTTGCCACGCATTGCGCGCTGTTTGCGCGCACGAGCGGCAATCACGGCGATGCGCGCGGCATCACCTGTTTCCTGGTGCCGGCGAAGAGCGACGGCGTCAAGGTCGAGGAGTACATGTGGACCTTCAACATGCCGACCGACCATCCCCGCGTCAGCTTCACGGACGTGTTCGTGCCCGAGGATGCGCTGTTCGGCGAGGTGGGCCGCGGCCTGTCGCTGGCGCAGTGCTTCGTGCACCAGAACCGCATCCGCCAGGCCGCGAGCTCGCTCGGCGCCGCGGTTTACTGCATCAACGAGAGCGTGAAATATGCCCGCGAGCGCAAGCCGTTCGGCAAGGCGCTCGCCGAGAATCAGGCGATCCAGTTCCCGCTGGTCGAGCTCGCCACGCAGGCCGAGATGCTGCGTCTTCTGATCCGCAAGACTGCCTGGGAGATGGACCAGCTCACCGAAGAGCAGATTGAGCGCACGCTCTCTGATCGCGTCTCCATGTGCAATTACTGGGCAAACCGCCTCTGCTGCGAATCCGCCGACCGCGCCATGCAGGTCCATGGCGGCATGGGCTACTCACGCCACAAGCCGTTCGAGCACATCTACCGCCACCACCGGCGCTATCGCATCACCGAGGGCAGTGAGGAGATCCAGATGCGGAAGGTGGCCGGGTTCTTGTTCGGCTATATGGGGCCGGGGAAGCATTAGCGCTAGCACCGTAGGGTGGGCAAAGCGAAGCGTGCCCACCACCTCTCCCGCAATCGTCGAAGAATGGAGGGCGCGGCGCTTTGCGCCTTTGCCCATCCTACGGCACTACGCGGTCAATTCACCCGTCGCTCTTTCCCGGCCCAATACGGCTCACGCAATTGGCGCCGCAAAATCTTGCCGCTCGGATTCCTCGGCAGCGCCGGCAGAAACTCCACGGTCTTGGGCGTCTTGTAGCCAGCGATGCGCTCGCGGGTGAAGTTGATGATGTCGGTGGCTGTGGCCTGCTTGCCAGGCTTCATGACCACCATGGCCTTCACCGCCTCGCCCCATTTGTCGTCAGGCACGCCGATCACGGCGGCCTCCGCGACATCAGGATGATCGCACAACGCACTCTCGACCTCGGCCGGGTAGATGTTCTCGCCGCCCGAGATGATCATGTCCTTGATGCGATCGTGGATATAGAGATACCCGTCCTCGTCCATGTAGCCGGCATCGCCGGTGCGCAGCCAGCCGTCGGAACGAAGCGCAGCGGCGGTCGCCTCGGGCAGGTTCCAATACCCGGCCATGTTGGAGCCCGAGCGCGTCGCGATCTCGCCGACCTGGCGCGGCGGCAGCGGCTTGCCGTCGACGTCCAGGATCGCGATCTCGACGCCCGGCAGTGCCTTGCCGGCCGAGCGCATCCGCTCCAGTCCCTCGATGTGGTCTTCCGGCGGCAGCGCGACGATGGTGCCGGTGGTCTCGGTCATGCCGTACATTTGCACGAAACCGCATTTGAAGACCTCGATGCACTCCTTCAGCAGCGCCGCCGGAATTGGCGAGGCGCCATACAGCATGTATTTCAGCCGCGAGAAATCGACCGTCTTCGCGCGCGGCTGCCGCACCACGAACTGCATTGCCGCCGGCACCATGAACAGCTTCGTGATCCCGGACTGCTCGAAGAAGTCCAGAACCTTGGTCGGATCGAACTCGCGCGCGATCACGCCGCGGGCGCCGTGATAGAGCCCCATCACGCCCCAGCCCGAGCCGCCGATGTGGAAGATCGGCATCGCCACCAGCGAGACATCATCGGTCGACCACCGGTTCCACTCCGGCTTGTCCTCGGCATTACCGGTCTGTACCAGATTGAGGAAGTTCGCGTGCGAGAGCATTGCGCCCTTCGGCTTGCCGGTCGTACCCGACGTATAGAGCTGGATCGCGATATCCTTGGTGTCGATCGGGACCCTCGGATCGTCACCGCTCTGCGTGTCCCGCCAAGCCGCAAAATCCTGCCATTCCGGCGCGCCGCCTTCGGTGGTGATGATTGTACGCAGGCCCGGCAACTGGTCCTTGATTTGGCGAACGAGCGCGATGAACTCCGGCCCGACGAACAGCACCGGCGCCTTGCAGTCCTCGACGATGAAGGCGACCTCGGGTCCCGCGAGCCGCCAATTCACTGGCGCCATCACCACACCGGCCTTCATGGCGCCCATCAACAGCTCGAAATAGATGTCGCTGTTCTTGCCGAGATAGGCGATGCGGTCGCCTTTCTTCACGCCCATTGCGATCAACGCGTGGGCGACCTTGTTGGTGTTGACGTCGAATTCGGCGAAGCTGGTGAGTCGGCCCTCGAACTCGTAGGCAATGGCGCTGCCGCGGCTTTTCGCGCGCTCGCGCACCATGTCGGCGAGATTGGCCAGAGGCTGTGTGGGCATGTTTCTGCCGTCGTCTTGTTCTTATGCCGCAGAGTGTGGCGTCATCCGCGGGTGAAGACAAGACGGGACAAATCAGCCGCGGTTTCGTGTCCCCGAACGCGACGCATCACGAAGTGATGCGCTGCTCAGCCGGGACCCAGCATCCGGCGAGATGGGCCCCGGCGCTCAGCAGCGCACCAGGCCGAAGGCGGCGCGCTGCGCTGCGTCCGGGGCACGGGGGAGATCATCCCCGTTTGGCCCGGTCCTTCTCGTTCTGCGCCATGATGCTCTCGCGCGCGGCTTTCCAGTCGTCGTCGCTCCAGTCCCGGAGCTGGTAGAAATTGCCGCCCATGGCGAGCGCCTGCGCGCCGTCCATGGCGATGGTCTCGCCGTTGATCCAGTCGCAGCCGCCGGAGATCAGGAACACCGCGAGGTTCTGCAGTTCCTCCATGGTGCCGACTCGGCCCATCGGGTTCATCGCCTTGGTGCGCGCGCCGGCCTCGTCGCCGGGCTTGATCCGCTTGCTCATGCCTTCGGTCGGGATTTCGCCCGGCGCGATGGTGTTGAGGCGGATGCCGTAGCGGCCCCATTCGGTGGCGAGCGACATCGTCATGGCGTGGATCGCCGACTTGCTCATCGCCGATGGCACCACGTAAGGCGAGCCGTTGCGCACCCAGGTCACGGTGATCGAGACGACGTTGCCGGGCTGCTTCAAGGCGATCCAGCGCTTGCCGACCGCCTGCGTGACGTAGAACGTGCCGTGCATGACGATGCTGGCGACGGCATCGAAGCCGCGCGGCGAGAGCTCCTCGCTGCGCGAGATGAAATTGCCGGCAGCATTGTTGATGAGATCGGTGAGGGGACCGTCGCGAAAGATGGTCTCGATCATCTCCTCCACCGCGAGAGCGTTGCGGATGTCGACACCATGGCTGGTGACGCGGCCGCCATAGAGATCCATCAATTCGGTCGCGGTCTCGTCGCACACGATCTTACGCCGGCCGCAGATGTGCACCTCGGCGCCGAGCTGGAGGAAGCGCGCCGCCATCGACTTGCCGAGCCCGGTGCCGCCGCCGGTCACGAGAATGCGGCGTCCGGCCAGAAGATTTTCCTTGAACATGGGTGTTTCCCCCGTAGGGATTGTCAGTTAATTGGTCGATTGACTAAATCCGGCCGCCAGCGTCCTGTAAAGCGGCACTGAACAAGAACAGGGGAGAATTCATCCATGGAAGAGCGCGTCTCGATTTTGATCTCGGACGGCGTCGCCGACGTGCGCCTGATGCGCGCCGACAAGATGAATGCGCTGGATCAGGCCATGTTCGAGGCCCTTGTCGCTGCGACCGAGCGGCTTTCGAAGGAAAAGGGCGTGCGCGTCGTCGTGCTGTCCGGCGAGGGCCGCGCTTTCTGCGCCGGCCTCGACATGGGGCGTTTTGCCGCCATGAAGGAGAAGGGTGGCAACGGAATTCCGGGTGGCGAAAATCGTGACCTCACCAAGCGCACGCATGGGCAGGCGAACTTTCCGCAGGCCGCGGTGTGGGGCTGGCGTCAGCTTCCGGTGCCTGTGATTGCGGCCGTCCACGGCGTTGCTTTCGGCGGCGGCTTCCAGCTCTCGCTCGGCGCCGACATGCGCTTCCTCGCACCCGATACGCGGATGTCGATCATGGAGATCAAATGGGGCCTCGTGCCCGACATGGCGGGCACGCCGATCCTGGCAAGCCTGGTGCGCGACGACATCCTGCGCGATCTCACCTACACCGGCCGCATCTTCTCCGCGCAGGAGGCGATGACTTACGGCCTCGCCACCCGCATCTGCGACGATCCGCGCGCAGCGGCCCTGGAAGCCGCGCGCGAGATCGCTGGCAAGAGTCCCGACGCGATCCGTGCGGCAAAACGCCTGCTCAACAATCTCTCGGTCGATCCGGGCCCCGCGCTGCTCGCCGAATCCGTCGAGCAGCAGAAGCTGATCGGCAGCGCGAACCAGACCGAGGCGGTGCGGGCCAATCTGGAGAAGCGCGCGCCGAAGTTTGCGGATTAACACAGACCTCATCCCGACGAGCCGCGCAGCGGCGTCTCGAGGGATGGGCCACGGGCTCTCATGGTTCGAGACGGCGCTTTGCGCCTCCTCACCATGAGGGCGACTTTGAACAAGAAGAAGAACAAATGAGCGAAACGTCTCAATTCCTGGGCATCGTCTCCGGCAACCGTCGCCGCTCTCACGCCGAGGTCGCTGACCGTGCCGACCGCATCGCGAGTGGCCTTGCCGAGCTCGGCGTCAAGCCAGGTGATTGCGTCTGCATGCTGATGCGCAACGACATCGCCTTCCTGGAGGCCGCCTATGCTGCGATGCGGCTCGGCGCCTATGGCGTGCCCATCAACTGGCACTTCAAGCCGGAGGAGATCAATTACATCCTGGAGGATACCGGCACCTCCGTGCTGATCGGACATGCCGACATGCTGCATGCCTTGCGCGGTGCCATATCGAACGGCGTCACCGTGCTCAGCGTGCCGACGCCGCCGGAAATCCTGTCCAATTACAAGATCGATCCGGATCATCTGAAGATTCCGGAGTTCGCGATCGATTTTGAGTCTTGGCTCGCCCAGCAACAACCCTATGACGGCCCGGTCGTGCCGCAGCCGATGAGCATGATCTACACCTCGGGGACGACAGGCCATCCCAAGGGCGTCCGCCGCAATGCGCCGACGCCGGAGCAGCAGGCTGCCGGCGAGCGCATGCGCGCGATGATCTACGGCCTCAAGCCCGGCGCCCGCGCGCTGTTGCCGGGCCCGCTCTATCATTCCGCGCCCAACTCCTTCGGCATCCGCGCCGGCAAGCTCGGGGGCGCACTGGTGCTGATGCCGCGCTTCGAGGCCGAAGAATTTCTCGAACTCATCGAACGATACAGGATCGACACCATCTTCATGGTGCCGACCATGTTCATCCGCCTGATGAAGCTGCCGGAAGAGGTGCGCAGGAAATATGACGTCTCCTCGCTGCGCCACGTCATCCATGCCGCCGCGCCATGTCCGGCCGACGTCAAGCGCGCCATGATCGAATGGTGGGGACCGGTGATCTACGAATTCTACGGCTCGACTGAGTCCAGCGCGGTCACCTTCGCAACCTCGGAGGATGCGCTGAAGAAGCCCGGCACGGTCGGCAGGATCTCGCCCGGCGCGGAACTGCGCTTCATCGGGGATGACGGCCGCGTGCTTCCGGTGGGCGAAGTCGGCGAGATCTATTCCTGCATGGCCGGGATGGCCGATTTCACCTACCACAACAAGCCGGAGAAGCGCGCCGAGATCGACCGCGATGGCTTCATCACCTCCGGCGATGTCGGCTACATCGACGAGGACGGTTACGTCTTCATCTGCGACCGTAAGCGCGACATGGTGATCTCAGGCGGCGTCAACATCTATCCGGCCGAGATCGAATCCGTGCTGCACGCAGTGCCTGGCGTGCATGATTGCGCCGTGTTCGGCATCCCCGATGCCGAGTTCGGGGAGGCGCTGATGGCGGTGGTCGAGCCGCAGGCCGGCATCACGCTCGAGGCCGCCGAGGTCCGGGCGCGATTGAAGGCTTCGCTCGCCGACTACAAGGTGCCGAAGCACATCGAGATCCGCAGCGGGCTGCCGCGCGAAGATTCCGGAAAAATCTTCAAGCGCCGCCTGCGCGATCCCTATTGGGAGCAGGCCGGACGCAAGATCTAGCCGGGTGCGCAAGGCGATACCCGGGACAGTGAGAGCCAAGGTCCCGGATGTCGCCTCGCGCAGCCGGGCTTCGTTTTGTGGGTATCGAGCCGTCTTCGCAGAGACAGATTTCGAACCTATATAGATGGCGTCATCCACCTTCGGATCATCCCATGGCTCCCGTTTCCATCCTGCTCAACCTGCTCTAGATCCTCATCGGCGGCGCCTGGATGGCGTTCGGCTGGCTGATCGCCGCGGTCATCATGGCCATCACTATCATCGGCCTGCCCTGGGCGCGGGCGGCCTTCAACATCGCCGTCTACACGCTGCTGCCATTCGGCTCGAAGGCGGTGCGGCGCGACGAGGTCACCGGGATGAGCGATATCGGCACCGGCCCGCTCGGGGTGATCGGCAATATCATCTGGTTCGTGCTCGCCGGCTGGTGGCTGGCCCTCGGCCATCTCCTCACCGCCCTGGTTCTCGCCGTGACCATCATCGGCATCCCCTTCGCCTGGGCGCATTTGAAGCTCGCAGGCATCGCGCTGTGGCCGATCGGCAAGGTGGTCGTGCCGGCTTAGGCATGGACCTGTCAACGACGGCCTCCGGCGGCAGAGCGGAAGTGGCCCAGCTTGCGGGCCTCGTCGGTTGATGACGCAACTCGGACGTGAACCAAGATGGGAAGCTGTTCGCTCCGCATCGACGCTGGCGATACGGCGCGTCATCTCGTCCGCGCGGGCCGCCACGGCAAGGAGCAATCACTCTCGTCGCTCTCAGGACCGAGCGAGTTGGCTAGGGCGCCACGTCGCACTCAGTTCGTCAATATTTCTTACGGTAATTCCCCGGAGTTGCTGTTTTGTCAAACCCGGTCTGGGATGTGGCATTCGACGCCTCCGCTGTGGGCAACACCCGCGCTGCAATCGAATCGTACATTGAGTTGGAGACGATCATGCGCAACATCGTACTGGTGATGGTATTCGTGGTCTCGCTGGCGGCTCCGGCTTTGGCTCAGAAGCCCGAGATTGAAGCGATCAACACCAAATTTATTGAATTCTTCAACAAGGGCGATTTCTCTGGTATCGGCTCGCTCTATACCGCTGATGCGATCGCGATGCCGCCCGGCTCCTCGTTGGTGCAGGGCCGAGCAGCCATCGAAGTAATGTGGAAAGGCATGGCGGATCAAGTCGGCGACCCGAAGCTCACAACTGTTGACGTGAAGTCGCTCGGCCCTTCGGCGGCACGCGAGATCGGCACGTTTGCTCTGAAGACCAAAGGGCCGACACCGCAGGAAGTGACTGGGAAGTACGTCGTTGTTTGGGAAAAGGTCGGAAATGACTGGAAGCTCGCCACCGACATATGGAACGAGGGCAAGTAGGCCGCCCGTAGGCGTACGTGTCCGTTATTGGGCGAAGTCACGGCTCGTGTCATGGAGGTCCGGCTTTTGCGGCAGAGCGGACCAGATTTTCTCATCCTGAGTTTCGCAGTTTGACCCAGGGCGGACCTCGCTCCGTTGCAGCGCGGTCAACTCCGCAATTGAAATCGAGCCTGCGCGGGCTCGGAACGTAACTCAAGCGGGTATGAGATTAATGACTCGCATTGCTATCTGCGCACGAGACCGAGAAAGTCTCGGCGCGGGTCCACAACGGGGCCGGTCCATGTGGCCGGAATTACATCGAGAAGTTCAACGTCCTGTTCCTATTTCGGCGATAAGGCCACGGCAGCGGAGTATCGTGCCGGCCTCAAGTTCGCGATCGAGCGAGGCTGGCTCGAGTTGCACGAGAGTGACACCTACGTGAAGTTCACCCCAGCCGGCGCCGGTCTGTTCGCTTAAGCTCGGCGCTTCCGCCAGCGGCTTTGCTTCAGCCAGCGGCTTTCGCGTCACATCATCTTCAGACGCTGGACGGCACGTCGTTAGAACAAACGCCGACCTGCTACATTGCCATTCACTGCCGAGGGCGGCACTCGAGACAGGCCGGGGAGCAGCGGCCACGACCAATAAAGCAGCCGCAGCGGCCAGGGAATTTGCGATGACGAGCTTGCGTCCTTTGCGATTCCAAGTTGCGCCGATCATGGCCGTCGCTCCTTTTGCAGGTCAGTGAGGACGCTAGGCCGAGTTTGTTTCGGGATGGCTTCGTGGCCGCGCAAATCGGTCTCGTTCACGCGGCAGTGATGGTTTGGGCGGAGCGGGTCTCTTACTACGCTCCTGGGTGTACAGGTTGCGATCAGCTGCTTCGACGGACGGTGGAACCGCCGGTATGAAATGCCTGCCTCGGACGACCTCAAGGCATCGGGCTTGAAATCTCGGAAATAGTCCGCCCATTCCGTTCGCTCGCCGGCAAGGAGCGCAGCGATATCACGAAGTGCGACTGCCGCGCGGTGGCTGCTGGAGATCAGCCACCACGCGACAGCGCGATCTACCGCGTGGGGTCGATCGCAACAACGGGAGAGAGGGCCAGCGCTGTAATCGCGCGTCCTCCGCTGCTGGCGGTCCGCTCATCGCGTGCCCCTTGGCGCGGCATCAGGACCGGCGCGGATATGCCAGCCGCAGGCGTTTCCTGTTGCGCGTTGGCCGGTCCCAATATCACGAACTGGTGCGGCGTAATCGAAAAGCCCAGGACTTCATACGTCGGTAGTTCTGCAGCATTGGCTCCGACTGTTCCCATCACGAGGGCTGCGGCGGCGGCAAGCGACAAGCGATTCCACATCGTAATCTCCATCGGTAATGGTGGCCCTGACCTCGCGAGTAGACTACCGACCCGCCGCAATGGACCTGTCGGCGCGCGCGTGATAAATTCGCAAAATCGTCGGACCGGGTCTTTTTGCACCCTGAGTACAGGGCCGGCGGATATGGCGAAGGCAAACCTCGCACTTCTTGGCAGTTTCCGGCTCCAAACGGACACCGGAGAGCCCATCCCGTTGGCCACCAAGAAGACGACAGCCCTGCTGGCCTATCTGGCACTGCACCCGGACGACCCGCAGGCGCGACCAAAGCTTGCGGCGCTGTTGTGGGGCGACCACGATGAGGCGCAGGCCCGCGACAGTCTGCGACAGGCGCTGAGCCTTTTGCGCAAGGCTTTGTCGCACATCTGTCCTACCGCATTGGTCGCTCAGGAGGACACCATCCGCCTTGAGCCGGCCGCCCTCGAAATCGATGCAAGGGTGTTCGAGGAGCTTATCGCGGAGCCGGGCGTGGCAAACCTGGAGCGGGCCATCGGACTCTATCGTGGCGAATTCCTCGACGGCTTTCAGGTGTCGGCACCAGAATTTGAAAGCTGGGCAGCGGCGGAACGTCAGCGATTCCGTGAACTCGCCTTGGAAGGCATGGCGAAGCTGCTCGATCATCACCTGTCCGCAGGAGTGATCGAACGTGGCATTCACATTGCGACCCGCCTGCTTGCCGCAGATCCCCTGCAAGAGCGTGTTCATCGCACCCTGATGGGGCTGTATGCCCGGCAGGGCAGACAGGGCGCGGCGCTCCGCCAGTATCGAACCTGCGCCGAACTGCTCTCCAGGGAATTGGGAATTGAGCCCGACGCGCAGACCAAGACATTGCAGCGCCATCTCTTGCGAGAGTGGAACCGTACGCAGCCCAAAGCCTCAGCGATATGTAGTTCGGTGCCACAGGGTGCGGTCGGCTGGATCGATCAAGTGCCCGACACGGAAGGCCTGAGCAGAAGCATTCCGCCATCGGTGCATGCGAATGCCGCGCCGGGTAATCTCCCCGTCCAGGCAACAAGCTTTCTGGGCCGCGACAGAGATGTCGCCAGAGCCGGCCGGATACTTTCCAGCGCGCGGCTGGTCACGCTGACCGGCCCCGGCGGGATCGGCAAGACACGGCTCGCCCTCCAGCTTGCGGCGACGATGCGTGACAACTATCCGGATGGCACGTGGCTGGTGGAGCTTGCCGCTTTCGATGATCCCAATGCGACCGGTCACGCCGTCGCCGACGTCTTCGGCATCACACAACAACCCGGCAAGACGATCGAGCAAAGCGTCGCCAATGCGCTTGCCGGACGGAGCCTGCTTCTCATTCTCGACAACTGCGAGCACTTGATCGATGCGATAGCCGGCCTTGCACGGGAGATCCTGTCAACATGCCCGCATGTCAGCCTGCTGGCGACCAGCCGGGAGACGCTGATGGTCCACGGCGAGCGGACCTACCCGGTGCTTCCCCTCGAGTGCGGCGACGGAATCGATGCGCCAGCGGTGGAGCTGTTCGTGGAGCGCGCGCGATTCGTGGAGCCACACTTCGAACTCAATGGTGACGCCGACACGATCTGTGAAATATGCCGCCGCCTTGATGGCATTCCGCTGGCCATCGAGCTCGCAGCAGCCCGAACGCGGGCAATGAGTCCCACTCAGATCCGCGATCGCCTGCATGAACGCTTCCGTCTGCTCACCAGCGGGTCGCGACACGTCTTGAAGCGACATCAGACGCTGCGCCACGCCGTCGAATGGTCGTATGACCTGTTGTCGCCATCCGAGAAGGCCGTGCTTTCGCGCGCATCGGTATTTTCCGGAGGTTTCGGGCTGGAGGCTGCCGAGCGCATCTGTAGCGGCGGCGACATCGCGGCCGCCGATGTTCTCTATCTCCTGGACTCACTGGTACGAAAATCGCTGCTCAGCGCCAAACGGGTCGGGAATGCAGTTCGCTACAGCCAGCTCGAAACCATCAGACAGTTTGCCGAGGAGCGGCTCGCGATGCTGGGTGAAACAGAGGTCTTTCGGGGCCGCCATGCGCAATTTTTCGCGGAGGATGCTGAGACGCACCATAGGATTTGGCGAAGCCCGCAGCAATTGATGGCTTATGTCTGGCTCGATCAGGAAGTGGACAATTTGCGCGCGGCGTTTCGGTGGGCGAGCAGCCAAGATGATATCGATGTTGCGGCCCGGATCGCATCCAGGGTCCCGAGCATGGCGGTCCTCCGCGTGCGCAGCGAACCGCTCAATTGGCCGACGGAGATCGTCGATGCGGCACGACGCGCCGGCCATCGCCGGCTCGGCGCCCTGCTGACTTATGCAGCAAAAAGGGCCTGGAACCTGGGACGTGTTCAAGAGGCGACGCTCTACGCCGAGGAAGCGACAGCGCTGATAGGCAATGCCAACTTCGACCCGCCAGTCTGGGCGTTCTCTGTTCTGGCCATGATTGCGTCCCGACAGGGCAATGCCGAAAGCGCTGTCAAGTTTGCGCGTGCCGGCGCCGAGCACCCGGCGGACCGACGCGAGCGGCAATGCCTGGCGACGCTTCCTTTTTACCTGGCGATGGCCGGCGCGCATGACGAGGCGATGGCGATCGCCGACGACATCGTTGACAAGGTTGCGGCCGCGCGAACGCCAAGTTCGCTCATCGCGGCGCTGTTTTCCAAGGGAAGAGCCTTTAGCGAGGCCAACCCAAGGTGTGCCCTGGATGCGTTGGAGATGGCCCTTGCTCATGCAAGGACATCCGGTAATCGCTACTGGGAGATCGTCATCATCCCCGCCGTCGCGGAGTTGCAGGTGCGGAGCGGCGATCCGGTCAAGACGTTGCGAACCCTGCCGCGAATGCTCGAGATCTGGGGCCAGTCAACAGAGATAGGTCTTGCGACCCTCACGACCGCCACCCTTATTTTGCTGTTTGAGCGGCTCGGCCACCCGACGGTCGCGGCCACGCTTAGCGGAGCCCTTTCCCAAATGATCCCGTCCACCAGCTTCTTCCAGGAGTTGCCCGACACTCTCGCCCGCGTTCGCGATGTGATGGGCGAGGCCGCCTTCGCGGAGGCCAAGCGGCATGGTGCGGCGATGGCTCACCGCGAGATGGTCGATTATGCGGCAAACCAGGTCCAGCACGCGCTGGCCGCGAGGGGTGCATCCAATGCCGAATGTCGATAAGTCTATCGGCGGATTGGTCAGGAATGAATGGCCGCTGATGGCCCTTAGCTGCCTCGCCCGACCATCCAACGACCGTCTGCTTTCAGCTGGAGAGCGGATTAGGGCCGTGAAGTCTCTTCGCTTCAGCATGTGACCCCAGAGCGGACCTGCCAGTGTGGCGCAGAATGCGAGAGCTGTATGAGACTGTCGCAGTCCCGTTGCGCCCAGAGGTCGCGACCCCCATCACTGGAGTAGGGCGGTACTCCCACGGCAGATGTTGACCCGAAGCCTGACTTGGAAGCCCTCCTACACCGCCATCATCCGCTGGCCAAGACTATGTCGAAATCCGCGACCATCGCGTGCTTCTCGAGGTGGGATGGCGGCTCTTGCAAGTTGACGATCAGTCGGTCGGGGTGCGGAGCCGCGTTGAGCCAGCGGTCGGTCAGGTTTTCGGCTTCGCCAGCGAAATAGAGCTGGGTTACCAGGCGATCGAACTGGCCGTCGACGGTGAGGTGAATGTGCGGCGGCCTGATTTCGCCTTCTGCCGTCGGATAGCGGCCCGGTTTTATCGTACGAAAACTGTAGCAGCCGGACGCGTCTGCGGTCAGGCGCGCGAAACCCTTGAAATTGGGGTCGACCGGCGCTGGGTTCATATCGCTCGGATGACGATATTTCCCTGCAGCGTTTGCTTGCCAGATTTCGATGAGTGCATGCGACACCGGCTCTCCAGAAGGAGTGAGCACGCGCCCCCTGACATAGATGAGCTGGCCCTGCGCCTCGGCGGCGCTGCCCATTGGGCGCGCCAGATTGGTTGCCAGGTCGGGACGTTCCCGAATTGGATAGAACGGGCCGACGATCTGCGGCGGCGTGATCGCAAATGCTGCTTCATCGCGGCGGCCCGTCCGGCCTTTGGGTCCGGCATCGCTCATTAGGGTAGCTTGATGTCCGCGTCCTTGACGATCTTGGCCCAATGGGCAACATCGGACCGGATTCCATCGCCAAATTCTGCGGCGGTGCCGCCGACGGGCACGGCTCCTATCTTGTCGAGCGAAGCGCGGATTTTAGGCTCAGCAAGAACCTTGTTGATCGCTTTGTTGAGCTGCAAGGTGATCTCCGCGGGCGTGCCTCGCCTGGCGGCAAAGCCGATCCAATCGGCCGTCACGAGATCTGGAAAGCCTGCTTCGGCCACCGAGGGAACGCTCTTGAGGGCGGCGATCCGCGCAGGCGCGGCGACGGCGAGGGCGCGCAGCTTGCCGGTCTCGATGAGGTCGATGACCGGAAGCGTGGTCACGAACATGTATTCAACGTTGCCGCCGATCAGATCGGCGATAGCCTGCGAAAACTGCTGATAGGGTACGTGGGTGGCGTGCACGCCGGCCTGCAATGCGAACATCTCGCCAATCAGGTGCGAAGGTGTGCCGAAGCCAGCGGACGCGAAGTTGAGTTTTCCGGGCTTGCTCTTGAGCAGCGCGACCAGTTCGGGCAGGGAATTGACGGGCAACGATGGCGTGGTGACGAGCACCGTGTAGGACGTCGATATCTTGACGACCGGATCGAAATCCGCGTCGGGTCGTGTCTCTGCCTTCGGAAGCAGGGTCGGAGTAACCATCATTGGCAAGCTCATGGTGAGCAGCGTGTAGCCGTCCGCCGGACGGCCGCTTACGTCATTCATTGCGATGGTTTGCAAAGCGCCCGGCCGATCTTCCACGACGAGCCGCCAACCTTCGTTGGCCGCAAGTCCATCGGCCACCAGGCGACTGATGATGTCGGGCGGCGTGCCGGCACTCGTCGGGACGACAATTCGAATGAGGTTGGATGGATAGGTTTGCGCGGCGACCTGACGGGCCGACAACGATGCTGCAAGGGCCCCCAGCAGGAACGTGCGACGGGGCAGGCGGAAGTACGGTATCTCCGACATGGTGCTGCTCCAAAGCTCGCAAGTGAGAAGTCACTATCGATTTGCAGCTTGTTCCTGATACCTATATATGGAAAGTTCTATTTTCCGATCCTTCTATTCCGTTTCGGAAAGGGTCGCATGTTCGACGCATCCCAGATTAGTCAGCGTATCAAGCTGCGGCAGCTGAATGTCTTCATCGCTGTCGTCGAGCACGGGAGCATGGCGAAGGCGGCCGAGCACCTTGCCATTTCGCAGCCCGTCATTTCCAAGATGATCGCGAGCCTCGAGCAAACGCTTGGCCTTCCGCTCCTCGAGCGAAGCCGTCTCGGGGTGGCGCCCACGCTCTATGGCGAGGCGTTGCTCAAACGTAGCATCGCCCTGAGCAACGATTTGCGAAGTGGCGTGGACGAGCTGCAAGCGCTGGCTGATCCGACAACCGGCGAATTGCGCATCGGCAGTACGGAACCTGTGATGGCTGGCCTGCTGCCTGCCATCATCGATCGGCTATCCCGCCAATATCCGAGGCTCGCGCTTCATATCATCGAGGGCGAACCGCCGGAGCTTCAGGACCGGCATCTGCGCAACCACGATATCGATCTGATGATCGGACGGCTGCCGAGCCCGGCGCCGGCTGCTGACACCGATGTGCGGGAGCTGTTGCACGAAAGCGGCGTCGTCGTTGCAGGCTTGAACAATCCGTGGGTGCGGCGGCGCAAGATCCGCCTCGCCGAGTTGGTCAACGAGCGCTGGTGCCTGCCACCGCGCGAAAGTTTTCCGGGCGGCTGGATTGCTAATGCATTTCACGCGTCCGCACTCGAGGTGCCGCGGCCCAGCGTGACCGTGTACTCGATTCTGATGCAGTCGGCATTGCTGTCATCGGAGCGCTTCCTGAGCTTTCTTCCGGCATCGATGCTGCATTTCAGCGCCAAGCGGCTGTCGATGAAAATCTTGCCTGTCGAAATGCCTGCGCAGATGTGGCCGATCGGAATCATCACGCTGAAGGGCCGAACTCCCAATCCAGCGCGGCGGCTATTCATAGACTGCGCGCTGGAGATAGCCAAGCCGCTCGCTGGCAAGCGAACACCCTGACCGGTAAATTCAGGCGATGCACTTCCTAATGGCCCCACAGCGGACTTTACCAGTCGCCATCAAACGCGCAGCGCAAGCACAAATTTGCATCTCGACAGGCCGATTCGAAGCTGCGAAGGGAAAGGGATTGAATTCATTATCTTAGTCGGGGGCGAACGATGATTAGGATCATTCTTTCTGGCGTCGCCTCAGTCCTGTTCATCCAAGCAGCCATTGGTCAACAGTACGGCACCGCAAGTGAGGCGCGCGCCATGCTTGAAAGGGTCGTCTCCGGCATTAAGGCCGACCCGGCTGCAACAATCGAAAAAATCAATAAGAGCGACCCGAGCTTCAGCGACCGGGACTTGTATCCGACCTGCGCGGGCTCGGACGGCAAGATGGTGGCCAATCCCAACCGTGCGCGCCTCGGCCTTGTTCAGAAGGATAGTAAAGACGCCTCGGGCAAGCCGTATGGGGAAGAACTGGCTCGCGCCCAAGAGGGAGTTTTTTCAGAAGTCAGCTATCTATCGCCACGTCCCGGTGCTGACAAAACACCCGTTTCGAAGGTCGCTTTCGTTACCAAAATCGCGGGATACATTTGTCTTGTAGGGTACTCACCATAGGTCGAGTGCCGTCTGGATTTTGCGCTGAGGGTCCTGCCTTCCAAGAAGATTATCCTGCAATCCATTTTGAGGTGTCGGAAATGCGTCGGTCTATTGCCATTGCAACCACGTTGCTCAGCCTTCAGTCAGCCTCGGCGGGTCCAATGCCTCCGGATAAAGCTGAGGCGGTTAAGGCAATGGGCGCTGTGATAAATGCTCCCGAAACGGGAAAGTTGTACGCGCCGCTGCAAGCGAAAGAGCCGTATGAAAACGTAACAGTCGATCGAAACATCAAGTACGGCCAACACGAGCGAAATCTGCTGGACGTGTTTCGGGCAACGACCGCCGAGGCTCGTCCCGTTCTCATCTTCGTTCACGGCGGCGGATATGAGAGGGGCGACAAGCGCGCCGGCTCAAGCCCCTACTATGACAATGTCATGTTGTGGGCGACGAAGAATGGGATGGTCGGAGTCAACATGACCTACCGGCTCGCGCCCGACTATCCCTGGCCCGCGGCGGCGGACGATGTCGCGTCGGCAGTGGCATGGACAAAGGAGAAAATCCGGGACTACGGGGGCGATCCAAACCGCATTTTTCTGATGGGGCACTCTGCCGGGGCATCGCACGTCGGCAGTTACCTAGCGCGCGCAGCCGTGCCCGTGGTCGTCGGTGCAATACTTGTGTCCGGCACATATGACCTTCGCCCCCAAATCGAAGTGGCGGGGCAGAAATCTTATTTCGGCGCGGATACCGAATTGTGGCGGGAGCGATCCTCGCTAAATGGCTTGGCCCAATCAAAGCTGCCATTGTTAGTCGTGCGCGGAGAAATTGATGTTCCGTACTACATCGACCAAGCAGAAACTCTGAAGGCTGCGATGTGCGCTAACAATCACTGCCAAACGTTTGCGGTGCTGAAAGGCCATAGCCACATGTCGGAAATTTACTCAGTGAATACGGAAGACACGACTCTTACAGATACAATCCTCGCGTTTGTAAAGGGACTGAAATAGTCGCGTCTAATTAACGATCATCGGCGGCGGACGAATTCATTTCGCGCGCCGTTCGCGCATTGTCGTGCGGGACTGCGGCACGCCGCGTAAACTTCGGGCATCCTTTCGGTTAACGATGATGGCCGCTACTGGCCCTGAGGCGATCATGCTGCCCGGTGCAACCACAACGGTTCACCGTCACGCCGGACCAGAGCTGATTCACGTCGTACAAGGCGAAGGATGCATGGAGACGCCAGAGGGCAGGCAAATCGGCCGACCGGGAGGCAGCCAGTCATTGTGCGCGCGAACGTCCCGCACAAGCCGACCGCCACGGGCACTGTCGAACGGCGTGCATTGGCGCTCGTCCTGCACGATACGCGGGAACCTTGGGTCAATCGGGCACACGATCACGGCTGGCAAGAAAAAGGACTGTGCAAGGCCGTGGAATAGCTATCGGCACCGAAATTGGAATGACGAAGTCCGCAAGTTGCCCCGTGCCGACCTCAGCTGAGCGCGCCGCGAGGTCCGCTTACTAAAGGTGACCCGAACAAGGCGATCCGAGCGGGCCAAGGCAGCCTTTGACCCAAACCGGACCTCGCGCCTCATCGTGGCTCGCGATTATTGTCGCTACCTTCATCCCAGAGCCATTTTCCGGCAATCACCGCCGTAGCCATCCCGGCTAACTGCGCCGCGATGAAGGCGACCACACCTGCGGGAGCAATTCCCGCGAACGTGTTAGACGTAGCCCGCGCAATAGTAACGGCAGGATTGGCAAATGAAGTCGAGGCCGTGAACCAGTAAGCCGAGGTGATGTAGAGACCGACAGCGTAGGGTATCGCCGACGACGCTCGCGCAACACAACCGAAAATCGTAAGAAGAAGTCCGAAGGTCGCGACCGCCTCCGCAAACCATTGCCCGCCTCCCGAGCGCACAGTCGTCGAGAATTGCCATACCGGCAGGTCAAACATCAGATGCGCGGCCCAGACGCCCGCCATTCCGCCGATGACTTGCATGGCGATGTAAAGCGCTGCGTCAGGCCACGACAGTTCCCTACGCAGGCCGAAAGCAATTGAGACAGCGGGATTGAAATGTGCGCCTGAGATCGGTCCGAAGATTAGGATCAATACAACGAGGATTGCGCCGGTCGGTATAGTGTTGCAGAGAAGCGCGAGCGCGACGTTCCCGCCCGCGAGGTTTTGAGCCATAATGCCCGAGCCGACCACGGCCGCTAACAGGAACGCCGTGCCTAACCATTCGGCGAAGGCGCGCTGTGCAAGCGTCGGCATCAGGTTGCCGAAGATCGTTGACCGCCGCGTTGGGCCGGGAGAAGGTCAAGGACGGCTTCCGAAGGCCTGCATAGGCGCACCGCCTTCGGCGTAACCACGATTGGACGATTTATCAAGATCGGATGCGCCATCATCGCATCAAGCAACTGATCATCAGTAAGGTTCGGCTTGTTTAAACCGAGATCATTGAACGGCGTGCCTTTCTCGCGAAGTACCGACCGCACGGGCACACCCATGCGCTCGATCAGTTGTTTGAGCAGCGCACGTGCCGGAGGTGTTTTCAGGTACTCGATCACGTGCGGCTCGATCCCCGCATTGCGGATCATGCCAAGCGTGTTGCGCGAGGTTCCGCAATCCAGGTTGTGGTAGATAATGACATCCATGATTAGCAGCACGCCGACGCTTTAGCCGTTGGCTGGGGCGCACAGCGCGCGCCGCTCTGCTTCTCGTGCGCGATGCGGGCTTCTTTCTCGCCCGAGCCATCTCCGTAGTTGATGCTTTCGCCGGTCGTCAGAAACGTTTCCCAAGCAATGCCAGCCGGGTCATCGATCCATGACTTCTCAGATTTGGCATAGCAGCATGCCGTCTGGCCTTGCTCAATTACATTGCCGCCTGCGGTGCGCAGGCGGGTATAGACCTCCTGCAATTCCTCGGCGTCCTCGACTTGAATGCCAAGATGATCAAGGCCAGCTTCCCGGCCTCGTGCAGAGATCGCGAAGTTTACGCGCGGATCGTCGAGCATCCACTTTGCATAATCGGATTTGACGACAGCGGGTTGGGCGGCGAACAGCGCCGAATAGAAGCCGATCGATTGGCTGAGATCATCAACGGCGACGTGAACATGCAGGCGTTTCATGGGATCACTCCTTCTAGGCTGGGACCTTCGCGCGCTTGCGCGCAGGCTTACAGGCGACGGCGGGCGTGCATTCGATGGTGCCGCCACAGCAGTTTTCGGTGAGATAGCCGAGCAGTTCATTCATGGTCTCGAATTGTGCAGCGTAGATCATCGAGCGGCCATCGCGGCGCACGGTGACAAGCCCCGCCATCCTTAGCCGATCCAAATGGAAGGTCAGCGTATTTGGCGCGAGGTCGAGAGCCGTTGACACCGCACCGGCCGACATTCCCTCTGGCCCGGCCTGCACCAACAACCGGAATACATCAAGCCGGTTATCTTGAGCGAGAGCAGCTAGGGCTGCTACAACATCCTTCTTTTTCATATTTCAACGAATATGGAAATGATTGGTTAATGTCAAGGATATTTCAGTAATTGCTGAAATACTGCGAGGGCCGCTACTGGCCCGAGGCTGCCGTTCAACAACGAGAGGTGAATGTCGGGTGTCGGAAGGCAACAGACGATTGCCGGGCTGCCACGGCAGAGGTTGACCCAAAGCGGTCATCTCACGTCGCGAAAGCGGGCCTCAAAGTACCCAGTGCTGGGCGATGGCTCATGTCCACTGCAGACATGGGCATTCGAGAGCGAAATGAAGTAGCAATGCACTGAACTTAGTGATTTTAGACTAGCTGAGAAGGCAAAAGAAGGGAAACGGGGCCGTGCATGTACTTTCCACGCTGGGCGGCCTGCTTGCTGGCCTAGTCCTTGGCGTTTTCACCGCATTCTTTCAGCTGATCGGACCGGCTGCACTCGCGCTCGGTGCCCAGCATTTGATGAATTACTCTCTCTCTCCTGAACCTGGCGGTCTATGCGATCCTGCTGTTTCTCGTGTTCTTCCGTGCGCTTGTCGGCAATGACAAGGCAACTCCAACGCAGTTGTTCGATCGATCTTTTGCCCGGCATTTGGCTCATGTATGCGTGGCCAACGTACGGAAGCTAGAGCTTTCCCACCGACGCCCATCTCTTGCTTTTTGCCCAAAGCCGACTTCGTCAACGTGTGCGCATCCGTCATCCGCGTCCTCTGGCCATTAAGGGAGTCTCGACCGCATCGCCGCTGATCGGTAGCGATGGCAGTGTTCTAGGCTTGCTAGCAGATGGTCAATCTGCGCTGTCCGCGAGTTGGTTCAAGGCGTTGGACGGCATGATCCACCGCCGCCACTCGAGGTTCTCCGTCGCACCGAGACCGTGGTAGAATGATTGCGCCAACCATTGTCGTTCAGCACGAACCAGCAGAAGCACTTGTGCCCTGTTGTACGCGCATGTAGCGCCATTTGGCGCATGAGCCTTTGACCGACGCGGCCGCCTCGGCACTCGGGTTCAACATAGAGCCACTTCAGCATCAAAAGCGGTCGCAGAGTATGCATGAACGGGATTTCGTAGTGGACCGCCTTTCCAGCAAGCCACCCTAGCCCCGTATCCGCGACGTAAGCGCCAAACTCAGGGCGCTCGCCGAAGCCACGGCGAAGCAGCTCCGCTTCGGTGAGGCTGAAGTTCTCACCGCGCTCAAAGCTGACGATCCCTCGCATTAGCCGAAGGAACTCCGGGACGTTGCCCTCGTTCATCGGCCGTATCGTGATTGCGGCAGTCGTTGGTTGCTGGAAGTTTGACGTTCGTGATCGGTCGCGGGACGGCTTTCACCTATAAGAATAAGCAGGTCGATTTGAAGACGCTCGGCAAGGACCTTGGTATCCGATGGGCGGTACAGGGCGCGGTGCAGCGGCCCGGAGATCGGGTCCGTATGAACGTATCACTTTCCGACCTGTCGACTGGTCGCGACGTCTGGTCGGACCGCTTTGACGGCGATCGGTCAAATCTTACGGCCCTACAGGAGCAGGTCACGGCTCGGCTCGCCCGCTCTCTCAACGTCGAACTCATCCAAGCCGAAAGCCGGCGCAGCCAAATGGACAGACCAACCAATCCAGACGCTGTGGATTTCAGCATGCGCGGCTGGGCGAAGCGCTATGGCCCACGGACCAAGTTGACGAATGCAGAGGCAAACGACTTGTTCGACAGCGCACTGCGCCTCGATCCGGACAACATAGATGCAATGATCGGCAAGACGTTGTGCATAGCGGATGGCGTGATCTACGGATGGTCATCATCGGTAGTCGAGGACAAGAAGAGGGCGATCAAGCTAATAGATCAAGCTCTTGCAAAACGCCCAGCGATCGCAAATGCGCACGTAGCCAAGGGAAACATTCTGAACTACGGGAATCCTGAGGAAGCTTTACCTGAATACGACGCAGCTTTGGAAATAGATCCTAATTCGCCCGTCGCGTATGCATCCAAGGGGATCGTACTTGTTACGGCGGGACGCGCGGCCGAAGCGTTTTCTCCGATTCAGATCGCTTTGCGCCTAAGCCCCAAAGATCCGCCTGCTGGGACTTGGCGTTTTTTCCTCTGTCACGCTGATGTTCGTCTAGGCCAATACAAGGAAGGTACGTCATGATGGTTGCTTTCCCAACGCCAGCGTCCTTGCCATCGCTATGCCGGGATTCCTTGCTGGTCGACGACCGGCGGCCGGCAGCCTTCCGGCCGATGCGAAGGCGGTTGTGACGATGCGTTCATCCTTCTTCCATCTGCCAAGGCGGACGCGCTCCAACGCCTTCGCATAATTACTCGCTTTGCCGGGCGGGCAAATCACGCCACATGTAAGTCAAGGGGCAGAGCGGAAAAATTCTGATTGACCGAATTCGTATTTTCGGGTAAATCGCAAAACATCCCGGCCCGTCAAAGGGGCGTTTCGCGATCGTCACGATACGTCGGCCGGGATGCGATGGACGCGGCAGCGCCGGCGCGTGACGAGGTGGCAGGGCGGGCTAAGCCTGTGAGCCATCGCGATCCGCGGGATCGACACGGCGCGGTCACAGCGTTTCCTTTCGAGTTCGGGGGCGAGCACGCGCGAGCTTCCGAATGGGTGGGAGGGACGTCCGCGGACGGCAAAAGCGTGTGGTCCTGACGCCCGGGGTCTGTGCGTCAAGTCTTGCGGTGATGTGAGCGGCCCAACCGGACCGCGGCATCAGCCATCGGCAAGGCGACGGGGGCAATAGTGCATCGCTCCCCGGGGAGCAACTGT
>NZ_JADPKA010000041.1 GCF_023073715.1 Bradyrhizobium sp. 164 | reverse complement strand
ACCGCACCCCGCGCGGTCTCGACCGCCCGCTGTTTGCCAAGCTTGTCGAGGGCCACTGGATCGACGACCACGTCAATCTCCTGATCTGCGGCCCGGCCGGCGTCGGCAAGAGCTGGCTCGCCTCGGCGCTCGGCCACAAGGCCTGTCGCGACAATCGCTCCGTGCTCTATCAACGTGTTCCGCGGCTGTTCGATGACCTCGCTCTCGCGCGCGGCGACGGTCGCCATCCGCGCCTATTGCGCGGGCTCGGCCGTGTCGATCTGCTGATCCTAGATGACTGGGGGCTTGAGCCGCTCGACGCCGGTGCCCGTCACGACCTCCTGGAAATCCTCGAAGATCGCTAGGGTCATCGTTCCACGATCGTCACCAGCCAGCTCCCCGTAGACCAGTGGCATCTGCTCATTGGAGATCCCACCTATGCCGACGCCGTGCTCGACCGCCTCGTCCACAATGCCCATCGGCTCGACCTTACTGGCGAGAGCCTGCGCCGAACCCGGCAATTCGCCCGAAAGACCTGAGCCCGTAACGCTCTGGACATGCCGCTGCGCTTGGACAACGCCAAGGCGTTGCCCACATGCCCACAGCAACCGCAACAGAAACACAAAGGGTCCAAGCCGCGATTCCAGTTGACCGTGCGGCTCGCCCAATGCCAGAGAACCTAGGAAGCCAGAACGCCTCGCCCCGGGCGAGATCAAATCGGAAAGGTGGGCGACATCGTCTCGGAATCCCCCGGGCGACTTCATATCGGTACACCCGGGCGACTTCGTCGGAATCCGCA
>NZ_JADPKA010000063.1 GCF_023073715.1 Bradyrhizobium sp. 164 | reverse complement strand
TCAACCTCGACCCCCGCATGGCCAAGCTCGCCGGCGGCGTCCACCGCCTCGACGGCCAGCTCATGGTCGTCCTCGACGTCGATCGCGTCCTCGAGCTCGCGCCCGAGATGATGGCAGCCTGATACGGCGGCATCGCCGTCATCGGGCCTGCAACTGAAAGCGCCCCGGCAAAGGGGAAGGAAGCAGAGGTTCACATGCGAACTTGTCTCGTCGTTGATGATTCCAGCGTCATCCGCAAGGTTGCGCGCCGGATCCTGGAGGGCCTCGACTTCCAGATCCTCGAAGCCGAAGACGGTGAGAAGGCGCTGGAAGCCTGCAAGCGCGGCTTGCCCGATGCGGTGCTGCTCGATTGGAACATGCCCGTCATGGACGGCTACGAGTTCCTCGGCCATCTCAGGCGCATGCCCGGAGGCGACCAGCCCAAGGTGGTGTTCTGCACCACCGAGAACGACGTCGCGCACATCGCGCGCGCGCTGCACGCCGGTGCCAACGAGTACATCATGAAGCCCTTCGACAAGGACATCGTGACGGCGAAATTCCAGGAAGTCGGCCTTATCTGAGCGATCGCCCGGAGGCTGAACGGATCCTTCGGCGCTTGTTTTCAACTGAACCGTTTCAGTCTGAGTTGGTGAGTAATGAGTGTTGCGTTCGCAGGTAATTCGACCACGGGCTCGTCGCGCGAGGCGGGGCCGTTGCGGGTGATGATCGTCGACGATTCCGTCGTTATTCGCGGTCTGATCTCGCGCTGGGTCGGTGCCGAGCACGACATGGAGGTTGCGGCCTCGCTGCGCACCGGGCTCGAGGCGGTCAACCAGATCGAACGCATCAACCCCGATGTCGCCGTGCTCGACATCGAAATGCCCGAGCTCGACGGCCTCTCGGCGCTGCCGCAACTGCTGGCGAAGAAGCGCGATCTGGTCATCATCATGGCCTCGACGCTGACCCGCCGTAACGCGGAGATCAGCTTCAAGGCGTTGTCGCTCGGCGCGGCCGACTACATTCCGAAGCCGGAATCGACGCGCGAGGCGTCGGCCGCGGACATCTTCCACCACGATTTGGTCCAGAAGATCCGCCACCTCGGCGCGCGCCTGCGCAGGAGGTCCACGGTTGCGAGTCCGCCGCTGGCGCCCGCGAGCCCCGCGCCGGTTGTACGTGCACCGGCCGTCGCGCGGTCCGCCGCGCCGGCTTCGGCCGCGCCGTCGGCGGCAGCGCCGGCCACGCGCCCGTTCTCGACCCAGGCGCCAAAGGTGCTGCTGATCGGCTCCTCAACCGGCGGTCCGCAGGCGCTGATGGCGCTCGTCACCGAACTCGGCCCGGTGATCGATCGCGTCCCGGTGCTGATCACCCAGCACATGCCGCCGACCTTCACCACCATTCTTGCCGAGCATCTGGCGCGTTCGAGCCGCAAGCCGGCGGCCGAGGCGATCGACGGCGAGCCGGTGAAGCGGGGACGGATTTACCTGGCGCCCGGCGGCAAGCACATGCGCGTCGTGCGCAGCGGCACCGACACTGTGATCGCGCTCGACGACGGCCCCGCCGTCAATTTCTGCAAGCCTGCGGTCGACCCGCTCTTCACCTCCGCCATCGACATCTGGCACGGCGGCATCCTCTCCGTGATCCTGACGGGTATGGGCTCCGACGGCATGCGCGGCGGCAAGGACATCGTCGCTGCCGGCGGCAGTGTCATCGCGCAGGATGAGGCTTCCAGCGTCGTCTGGGGCATGCCGGGCGCGGCCGCCAATGCCGGCATCTGCGCGGCGATCCTGCCGCTCAACCAGATCGGCGCCAAGGTCAATCGTCTGTTCGCGGGGGACCGCTCGTGACGCCGGTTGACTACGAATATTTGCGCAAGTTCCTGAAGGAGCGCTCCGGTCTCGACCTGTCGGCCGACAAGCAATATCTGGTCGAGAGCCGGCTGCTGCCGCTGGCCCGCAAGGCGAGCCTATCGGGCATTCCCGATCTCGTGTTGAAGATCAGGAATGGTGACGGCCGGCTCGCGACCGACGTGGTCGAAGCCATGACCACCAACGAGACCTTCTTCTTCCGCGACAAGATCCCGTTCGACCATTTGCGCGAGACGATCATTCCAGGTCTGGTCCAGGCGCGCGCGGCGCGCAGGTCACTCCGGATCTGGTCAGCGGCATCGTCGACGGGGCAGGAGCCCTATTCGATCGCGATGTGCCTGAAGGAGATGGGTGCTGCGCTCGCCGGCTGGCGTATCGAGATCGTCGCCACCGATCTGTCGCAGGAGGTGCTGGAGAAATCCAAAGCCGGCATCTACAGCCAGTTCGAGGTGCAGCGCGGCCTGCCGATTCAGCTCCTCGTGAAACACTTCACGCAAGTCGGGGACGTCTGGCAGCTCAATCCCGACATTCGATCGATGGTGCAGTTCCGCCAGCTCAATCTGTTGCAGGACTTCTCCCATCTCGGCACGTTCGACGTGATCTTCTGCCGTAACGTGCTGATCTATTTCGACCAGGACACCAAGGCGGTGATCTTCGAGCGGATGGCGAAGGGCATGGCGGCCGACGGCACGCTGCTGCTTGGCGCCGCCGAATCCGTCATCGGCATCTCCGATGCGTTCCGCCCCATCGCCGATCGCCGCGGTCTCTACCAGCTCAACCCCTTGCGCTCCGGCCGCCCTATGGGCGGTTTGATGCCGCCGTCGTTGAAGGTGGCTGCGGCGCGGTGATCTCATCTGTCATACGCCTCACAATATCGCATGTGGCAGAAACCGCGAGCGGTTGCCCGTGATCGGGCTCTCGTCTTCGCGGATCGAGAGGCCACACGGCTCGTGGTTCACCAGCCAGCTTCCAATCACAGGATAGAAGCCTGAAAAGTTCGGCAGCGGTGATAGCGCCTGCCGCACGAAACCTTCGGCGCCGTAAGGGCCCGCCTGCGCGTCGAGCGGCATGCCGCCAGATACAAGCGTGACATTGGCGCCTTCACGCGACAGCAGCGGCTTGCGCACATAGGACGTTCCGAGTTCAGCAGCGCGAGGATCATCCTCGAAGAAGGCCGGCAGCAAATTGGGATGGTTCGGAAACATCTCCCACAGCAGCGGCAGGATTCCCTTGTTGGAGAGCACGGCCTTCCACGGCGGTTCGATCCAGCGCGTCGGTGCGTCCTTGAGCTTGGCGCCGAAGGCGTCGTGGAACATCCACTCCCAGGGATAGAGCTTGAAGGCCAGCCCGATATCGCAATCGTCGAGATCGACGAAGCCGCCACCATCATCGCGCCAGCCGACCGCCTCGATGTCGAGCAGCCTGGTCGAGAGCCCCGCCTGGCGCGCGGTGTCTTCGAGATAAGCCAGCGTGCCGGCGTCTTCCTCATTGCCGGTAATGCCGGTGAGATGGACGTGGCGGCCGGCGGCGATCTCCTTCCACGCGGCGATCAGCCGCTCGTGGATGGAGTTGAACTGGTCGGCACGCGACGGAATGATGCGCCGTTCGATCGCCTGCTCGAGCCATGTCCATTGAAATACCGCGGCTTCGAAGATCGAAGTCGGCGTATCCGCATTGTATTCGAGCAGCTTTGCCGGACCTTCGCCGTCGAACTTGAGATCGAGCCGGCCATAGAGGCTGCGGTCGTCGCGCTCCCAGCTCTCGGCAATCAAGGTCCAAAATGCTCGCGGAATCTTCAGGCTGCGCAGGTAGCGCTCGTCGCCGATGACGCGGCCGGCAAGCTCCAGACACATCGCCTCGATCTCGCCGGTCGGCGTCTCGATGTCGCGCTCGATCTCGTCGAGGGTGAAGCTGTAATAAGCGCGCTCGTCCCAATAGCGTTCGCCGTCGATGGTGTGGAAGACGAAACCGCATTGCGCTGCGGTTTCTCGCCAGTCGTTGCGCTCGAGACAGACGATGCGTTGCATGGATCAGCCGCCGCTTGAAAAGCCATGGCCAAACGAGCCGAAGCCGCCGCGGCTCACGCTGCCGGAGCCCGACTCGGACGACGTTCCCGACGAGGAATGGCTCGAGGAATCGCTGCTGAAGAAGCTCGATCGCGACGACCAACGCGAGCTGCTGCCACCGCTCGAGGAACTGCTTCGGCTGCTGCACGGGGTGCTCGCCTGAGCTGGCGCTTCCGTTCCGGGCGGAGGCGGCTCGCAGGTCTGCGGCATCATCGTGTAGGCGGTGGTGCCGACCGCGATCGTGCCCATCACCAGCAGTGCAACATGGCCGGAGCGCTTCACCGGCGGCCTCCGAGGCGGTAGCTCGGCCACTTGCCGGCGCTTGCCGAACTCCTTTTTGGAGGGTTTGTCGGCCATGTCAGTAGATCATGCAGGCGGCGTTCAGCAGGCCCGCGGCGAGCGAGGACAGGCCAAGCCAGATCGCCGGGGCAAGCTCGCCGGCAGAGATCCGCGCCGACAGGTTCGGCACCGGGACCTTCACGAGGAAGAACACGATGACCTGCACGACCAGTGCGATCGTCGCCCAGATCAGGCAATCGAGCACATTGGCCGAATGGGCGATGGCGCTGACCAGCGGTGCCACGAAGCCGAGCAGGCTGAGGCCGAGCGCAATCGCCGCGGCCGGCTCGTTGTCGCGGATGAGCTGGAATTCGTTATGCGCAGTGATGCGCGTGTAGACGAACAGATAGGCCACGATGGCGATCAGCCCAGTGCAGAAATAGACCAGGAAGGCGGGCAGGCCGGCGAGTGATTGCAGGATCATCGTTCCCCCATCGTGCAGCGACCATTCGTCGGCGGAGAAAGGATAGCGGTTCAATGTCGGGAGGACGATGAGGCGCCTTGGCGTCCCCAAAAAACAAAACCCCGCCATTTGCGGCGGGGTTCAGGCTGGGAGGAGCGAGCCCGAGGGTTCGCGACGTAAACCAGGATCAGGCCGGGATGCGCTCGTCGGCCTCGTGCGGCTCGCGCAGCACGTAGCCGCGGCCCCACACGGTCTCGATGAAGTTGCGTCCCTCGGAGGCGTTGGCGAGCTTCTTGCGGAGCTTGCAGATGAAGACGTCGATGATCTTCAGCTCCGGCTCGTCCATGCCGCCATAGAGATGGTTGAGGAACATTTCCTTGGTGAGGGTCGTGCCCTTGCGCAAGCTGAGGAGCTCCAGCATCTGATATTCCTTGCCGGTCAGATGCACGCGTTGGCCGCCGACTTCCACCGTCTTGGTGTCGAGGTTGACGACGAGGTCGCCGGTCTGGATGACCGACTGGGCATGGCCCTTGGAGCGGCGCACGATCGCGTGGATGCGGGCCACCAGCTCGTCCTTGTGGAAGGGCTTGGTCATGTAGTCGTCGGCGCCGACGCCGAGACCCTTGACCTTGTCCTCAATGCCGGCGAGGCCGGAGAGGATCAGAATGGGTGTCTTGATCTTGGAGACCCGGAGCTGCTTGAGCACGTCGTAGCCGGACATGTCGGGCAGATTGAGGTCGAGGAGAATAATGTCGTAATCGTATAGTTTACCGAGATCGACGCCTTCTTCCCCCAAATCGGTCGTGTAGACGTTGAAGCTCTCCGACTTCAACATCAGCTCGATCGACTGCGCGACGGCGCTGTCATCTTCAATCAGCAAAACGCGCATGCCAGTTCCCCATAGTCGCCGCTCCTGGGCGTCAGGTCGGCCGCATTCGCGGCACTCAACAAAACGCCTTTGAACAACTGATTCGGATCCTGACAACAGATGGTTAACAAACTCTGATTCTGGAACGCAAGTCCCCCCGGTGCAATTTTTGTCGAATCGCCCTAAGGTCTTGCGTGCGAAGCAGCTTTCGTCACCCGATTCCGTTCAAGCTCCACTTTAAGAGACGGGCCTAACCGACTCCCGCGACTCAGCCTTCTTCTGAAGGGAAGTCACGCTCAGTCTCAAAGACAGTGACGCAATGATTAATGATGCGGGTAAACACGAAGTTAAGCGCCGTTCAGAAATATGGCGAAACTTAAGGTTTTCACCTTGAAGCCCCGGACGACGAAGGCGCGCACCTCATGAAGGCCCACCTATGAAGGCTTTGGCCGAACAGATCGGCGACATCGACGGCGTCAACATCTACGGCCGTGTAGTCGGCGTGCGCGGCCTCATGGTCGAGGTGGCTGGTCCCATTCACGCAATGTCGGTGGGTGCGCGGCTGGTGATCGAGACCGGTGCCAACCGCTCGATCCCCTGCGAGGTGATCGGCTTCTCCGGCAACAATGCCGTGGTGATGCCGTTCGCCGGCCTCGACGGCGTGCGCCGCGGCTGCAAGGCGGTCATCGCCAATGCCGCCAATCAAGTGCGGCCGTCAGCGGCCTGGCTCGGCCGCGTCGTCAATGCGCTGGGCGAGCCGATCGACGGCAAGGGGCCCCTGCCGCAAGGTTCCTCGCCGATGCCGTTCCGCAATACGCCGCCGCCCGCGCATTCGCGCAAGCGCGTCGGCGCCCCGCTCGACCTCGGCGTGCGCGCGATGAACACCTTTCTCACCTGCTGCCGGGGCCAGCGCATGGGAATCTTCGCGGGCTCCGGAGTCGGCAAGTCGGTGCTGCTGTCGATGCTGGCGCGCAACGTCGATGCGGCGGTCAGCGTCATCGGGCTGATCGGCGAACGCGGCCGCGAGGTGCAGGAATTCTTGCAGGACGATCTCGGCGAGGAGGGCCTTGCGCGCTCCGTCGTGGTGGTGGCGACCTCGGACGAGCCGGCGCTTATGCGCCGCCAGGCGGCGTATCTGACGCTCGCGGTCGCTGAGTATTTTCGCGACGAGGACAAGGACGTGCTCTGCCTGATGGACTCGGTGACGCGCTTTGCCATGGCCCAGCGCGAGATTGGTCTATCCGCCGGCGAGCCGCCGACTGCCAAGGGCTACACGCCGACCGTGTTCACCGAATTGCCCAAACTCCTGGAGCGCGCCGGACCCGGACTGGGAGAGGGCGCCATCACCGCGATCTTCACGGTGCTGGTCGACGGCGACGATCATAATGAGCCAATTGCGGACGCCGTCCGCGGTATCCTCGACGGCCATATCGTGATGCAGCGCTCGATCGCCGAGCGCGGTCGCTACCCCGCCATCAACATCCTCAAATCCGTCTCCCGCACCATGCCGAAATCGGCCGATCCGCAATTCTGGCCAACCATCCAGCGGGCACGACAGGTGATGGCGACCTATGCCGACATGGAGGAATTGATCCGGCTTGGCGCCTACCGGGCCGGCTCCAGCCCCGAGGTCGACGAAGCGATCCGCCTGCACGAGCCGCTCGAGGCCTTCCTCCGCCAGCGCAAGGACGAAAATGCATCACTCGCGGACGGCTATCGCCAGTTGGCGCAAATCCTGGGTGATTTGGAAACGGAACGCTAACTTTGTCAGGTCATCATCCGATCCCACAGAGTAGCAGAGCCGGTCTTGGCCGCAATCGGGCCTGTGGGGAGACCGGTGCCGTCCCACGTGCAGCGAGGGGACTTCTGGGGAGTACGAGTCGATGAAGTCACGTGATACCCTCATTCGCCTGAAGAAATTTCAGGTCGACGAGAAGCGCCGCCGGGTCACCCAGATCGACACCATGATCGCCGACTTCCAGCGGATGTCGGTTGATCTCGAGCGCGAGATCCAAACCGAGCAGGAGCGCGCCGGGATCAACGATCCCTCGCACTTCGCCTACCCGACCTATGCCAAGGCTGCGATCCAGCGCCGCGAGAACCTGACCCGCTCGGCCGACGAGCTCAAGGGCCAACTCGACGAAGCCAAGGCCGCATTGGCCGAAGCCTTCGAGGAGTTGAAGAAGGTCGAGCTCCTCGACGAGCGTGACCAGGCCCGCGAGCGCGCCGAAGAGAACGCCCGCGAGCAGGCCGACCTCGACAGCATCGGCCTGATGCGCGCCCGCATCGGCGCCGTCGCCTAACGGCGCCAGCAGCCCGACCGCCGAGAAATCTGCCAAACCCGGACCGCAAGGTCCGGGTTTTCATATTTGCTGTCCACAGTGGAGGCGCGGCGCCTCTTGGTGGTCAGGTTTGTCGCGCGCTATGGTAGCGACGTGCCTGGGCTTGCGCGGAAAGCGACGGGCGGTGGGGGGCTGAATGCTGACGCCAGCAGAGCTGGTCGGGCTGATTGAGGCGGTGGCGAAGGGCGATCAGGCCGCATTCGAGCGGCTCTACGTCGCCACGCGCGCGAAACTTTACGGCGTCGTGCTCCGTATCTTGCGCCGGCAGGATCTCGCAGAGGAGGTCATTCAGGAGACCTACGTCAAGATCTGGAACAGCGCCGGCCAGTTCAATCCGGCCATGTCCTCGCCGATCACGTGGATGGCGTCGATCGCCCGCAACCGCGCGATCGACGTTGTGCGCAAGAAGTCGGAAGTCTCCATCGAGGAAGAGCCTCAGGCGATGGAGGTGGCGGCCGATAGTCCTGATCCGCTGGCGCGGAGGGAGATGACCGAGGAGTTGAAACGGCTCCTGGAATGTATCGGCCGGCTCGAGCCGGACCGCCAGCGGCTCGTGCTTCTCGCCTATTACAACGGTTGGAGCCGTGAGCAATTGGCGGAGAAATTCGTTGCGCCTGTCAACACGGTGAAGACGTGGCTGCGGCGCAGCATGCTGGATATCCGGGAGTGCCTCGGGCTTTAGTGGATGATGAGAGTGGCAGGTACCAGCGCGGCAACGACTGTCCACCTCTCCCCAATGGGGAGAGATGAAGGACAGTGATGGCCTACACGGAGGACCATATCGCGCTCGCCGCGGAATATGCGCTCGGTACGCTCGACGCCGACGAGCGCGTGCAGGTCGAGACCATGATGGCGGTGGACAAGGCGTTCGCCGATATCGTGCAGGCCTGGGCCTTCCGGCTCGGCGCGCTCAACCAGATGGTCGGCTTGGTCGAGCCGCGCCCGATCGTGTGGGAGAACATCAGGTCCGAGATCGCGCGCACGACCCTTGCGCAGGAGCCGCATGTCGAGGCTGCACCGCCACCCATACCGGAATTGCCTTCGCTGGACATTGCCTCTTCGGAATCGTCGACGGCCGGCGTGCAGTCCCCGGAGCCGCAGCATCCCGAAGCGGAGCAGCCGCAGACATCGCGTGCCGAGCCCGACGCTATTCCGGACATCGCGCCGCAGTTCATGCCGCAGGTCCATGCTCCGGATCTCAACGTCGGCCGCGCGCCGCAGGCGCCGGCCGTCGAGGACGGCAATGTGATCCGTATCGAGGGGCGCGTGAAGCGCTGGCGCAACATCGCATCCGCCGTCGGCGCGCTTGCGGCCGCGCTGCTCGTGGCGCTGTCGCTTCAGATATTCCTCCCTGATGCGTTGCCGGGTGCCTTGCGTCCCGCGCCGCGCATCCAGACTGTGGAAGTGAAGACACCGGCCGCGCCGCTCGCCCCCTCCGCGCAATATGTCGCGCTGCTGCAGGGCCAGGGCGGCGGCCCCGCCTTCATTCTCACCATCGACGGCGCGACGCGGAATTTCACGGTCCGCAAGGTCGGCGCGACCCCGGAGCCCGGCAAGAGCTTCGAGCTCTGGCTGATCTCCGACAAGCTGCCGCGCCCGCGTTCGCTCGGCGTGATCGGTGCTAGCGATTTCACCGCGCGTCCGCTGCTGGCTTCCTACGATTTCGACGTCGTCAACGGCGCGACTTACGCCGTCACGGTCGAGCAGGCCGGCGGTTCGCCCAATGGCCAGCCGACCTCGGCGCCGGTGTTTTCCGGCAAGCTGATCGAAACCGTGCCGCCGGCGCAGCCGGCGAAGTAGCCCAACATTTCATCGTCCTGGCGAAGAGCGTCGTGGCCCGGATGGAGCGCAATCCGGACGACCACTGTCCGGCATTCCGCTCTGCTCCGAGCTACCAGCAGAAACTGTCGCCACGGTCCATCCTGTCGTCGTAATCCGACAAGTCCCGCCGATTCCCGCGCCCGATTTGAACCTGGCTGCACTTGGCGGCGTCAAATGCCCAGAATTTGAAGGCGGCGCCGCTGAGCGCGATGCCGGAGAGGGTGAGAAAATCAGATGGATGCAGTGAAGGCTCCCGGCATCTTCATTCACCAATATGCGGGGCTGCCGCACAGTCCGGAGTTCGAGCACTGGCGCGAGCGGGTCTTCGGGTCCTGCGGCCTCGATATCGCGCCGAGCCGGGGCGACAGCATCGACTGCCGGCTCCAGGTCAGCGTCGTCGACAACATCGCGCTCGCCATTCCCGAAGGCGCTTCCGCACAATATTCACGCACGCAGAGCCACCTTGCCGACGGCCGCGACGATGTCGTCCTGATTGCCGGACATGCGGGCCGCGTCCGCGTCGGGCAGAACGGTCACACCGTCGAACTCGCGCCGGCGCAGATGGTGCTCGCCGACATGAGCATCACCGGCACTGTCGGCCACACCGACGAGGAGCGCTTCACTACCATCCGCATGCCGCGCCGCGCGCTGCTCGACATCAATCCGCGCGCAGAGGAGAAGCTGTCGCAGGTGCTCTCCGACGGCGCGGTCGCCGAGACCATCTTCCGCTACCATGCGCTCGCCGCCAATCAGGCGCCGCATCTCGATGCGGTCGGGCAGCGTCTGACCGCGCAGCACATGATTGATCTCGTCGGTCTTCTGCTCGGGACCGACGCCGAGCATGCCAGCCTTGCGCGCGGACGCGGGCATGCGGCGGCCCGTCTCGATCTCATGCGCGCCGACGTGATGGCGGCGCTCGGCCGCAACGATCTCTGCCTGTCCGAGATCGCGACGCGCTCGGGCCTCAGCCCGCGCCAGGCGCAGCGCCTGTTCGAGCAGGCCGGCACGACCTTCACCGAATTCGTGCTGGAGCAGCGCCTGCTCCAGGCGCGCAAACTGCTCTGCGATCCCCGCGCCAGGACGCGCAAGATCAGCGACATCGCGCATTCCTCAGGCTTTTCCGATCTGTCCTATTTCAATCGCGCCTTCCGCAAGCGCTTCGGCGCGACGCCGTCGGAACTGCGCGAGGCGTGATCCGGCCGGTCTAATCTTGTCCGGCGCGTCAATGCTGCCGCAGTTGGTCAAGGCGGCCGAATGCGCTATATCTGGCTGCGGCGGATCGCTCGATCCGCATGTCGGTCGCTCGTATCGGCCGTTGGGAAAGCGCAGTAGGCGGACATGGCGCGTATCGTCGTGCTCGGCGCCGGGTTTGCAGGCCTGTGGGCGGCCATCGGCGCTGCGCGCAAGCGCGACGAGATCGGCGCGAACAGCGACATCGATATCCGTCTCGTCGACCGCAATCCCTATCACAACATCCGCGTCCGCAATTACGAGGCCGACCTCGGCGAGGTCGCGCTACCGCTGCCGCAACTGCTCGATCCGATCGGCGTCAGCCACGGCATCGGCGAAGTTGAAGCCATCGATCCGACACGACGTGAAATCTCGCTGGTCACGAGCGGCGGTGAGGAGAGGTTGGACTATGACCGCCTCGTGCTGGCGCTCGGCAGCGAGGTGATGCGTCCCGACATTCCAGGCCTTGCCGAGCACCCTTTCGACGTCGATACCTATGCCGCGGCGCTCCGCCTCGAGGATCATCTCGTCTCGCTTGGACGCAGCGTGCCGGCGCCGGGGCGTTCGACGGTGGTAGTGGTCGGCGCCGGCTTCACCGGCATCGAGGTCGCGGCCGAGATGCCCGCGAGGCTGACGCGTGCGGGCATCAGCGGCAGCCGCCGCATCGTCCTCGTCGATCCCAATCCAGCGGTCGGCGCCACCATCGGCGCGCAGGCGCGTCCCGTGATCGAGACGGCCTTGGCCTCGCTCGATGTCGAGATGCGGCTTGGTGTGCGCGTCGTCTCGGTCGAGGCTGCCGGCATGCGCCTGAGTTCGGGCGAGTTCATTTCGGCGCAGACGGTGATCTGGTGTGCCGGGCTCCGTGCAAGCCCCTTGGCGGCGAGCTTTCCGGACGCGCGCGATCGCCTCGGGCGCATCCTGGTCGATCCTTTCATGCGGGTTGCGGATGTCGGCGGTGTGTTCGCGGCCGGCGACGTTGCCTCGAGCGTGATCGACGGGCTGCATCCGACCGTGATGTCCTGCCAGTTCGCGCGCCCCATGGGCCGCTTCGCCGGTCACAACGTGGTGGCTGATCTCGCCGGTCTGCCGATGCTGCCGTTGCGGATCGACTGGTACGTGACCGTGCTCGATCTCGGCACCTGGGGCGCGCTCTACACGGAAGGCTGGAATCGTGAGGTGCGCGCCACCGGCGCGGCCGCGAAAGTGACCAAGGAGACGATCAACCGCAGGCGCATCTATCCGCCGCTCACGGGCAGCAGGGACGAGCTCTTCGCTGCCGCGGCGCCGACGGTGCAGACGCCGCCGCCGACGTACCGGGCGCGGTAGCCGCAAGCGCACTGTCATCGTCCGCGAAGGGGTGATCCAGTATTCCAAAAGGAATGGAAAACGAGCCGTCCGCGGCGCACTGGATTGTCCGCCTTTGCGGGGAATCGCAATTGTGACCGTCGTGGTATCGCTGGCTACATCCGCGCCGAATTCATTTTCCGCAACATACCTCAGACATGAGAAAGCGCCCGTGGGGGGCGGGCGCTTTCTGTAGTCGACTTGGGGTTGGGGTCGTCTACATATCCACGTGGCGACTTTGGGGGGCTGGTAAAGAGCCGCGTGAATTCACAAAACTCGTCAGGTCTCCTTAGCGAACGAGGGACGCGTTCGAACTGGTAATCACGACCGGCTGGCCGGCCTTGATGACGCGGGCGCTCTGGGTCAGGCCTTCATCCGAACCCGTGCGTGCCGTGATGCCGAGGCCGGCCACCACGATCCCTGCGACGAGGGCCACGACCACAATCTTCAGATGGGTCGCGCGGTCTGCGCTGTAGATCGAGTGGTTCATGGAAGCCTCCTGCCGCCATCTACCCGAAGTAGTCGCCAGCCCATTCAGGCAGGTTCATGCTTCCGGTGCCCAACAACCTAGTATTGGGAGGATTCGTTCCCAAGAGGCCATCACAAGAGCGTGACAGGACGTGAAAGGTCGCGATCAAAAGCGATCGTTCGTCATGCGATTATATAATTATTTCAACGATGTAATTACCTGTGAGGCGCCTTTTCGGCTTTTGGGCCACAAGCAGCCAAGAACTCAAAAACCATTTGCATGTGGCCAAAAAACACGCGGCTTCTTGAGCCAAATCAGATGCTTCCGACTGTTTTCAACCTCGCTCTAGGGTGGATTTCGGCCTGCGACAGCACGGTCGTCTGTGCCCGGAACCGTTCCACCAGGGAGCGGACGAAGGGACGAATTGCGGCAGAGGTGACCAGCACCGGCGCCTCGCCTTCGCGGGCGGCGCGCTCGAACGCCTCGCGCACGGCGGTCATGAACTCCGACAGTTTCGAGGGCTGCATCGCAAGGCTGCGCTCTTCGCCCTGGCCGATGATCGACTCGGCAAATGCCTGTTCCCAGCGTGCCGACAGCGCGATCAGCGGCAAATAGCCGTTGTAGGAGGTGTTCTGCGCGCAGATCTGCCGCGCCAGCCGGGCGCGGACATGCTCGACCATGGTCGCGGGATTGCGTGAGAAGGCGAGCGAGTCGGCGATGCCTTCGAGGATGGTCGAGAGATCGCGGATCGAGATGCGCTCGGCCAGCAGGAGTTGCAGCACGCGCTGGATGCCAGAGACCGTGACCTGTCCCGGCACGATGTCCTTGACCAGCTCGCTCTGCTCCTTCGGCAGCTCCTTGAGCAGCTTCTGCACCTCGCCATAAGAGAGCAGGTCCGACATGTTGGCCTTGAGCAGCTCGGTGAGGTGGGTCGAGAGCACGGTTGCGGCGTCGACCACGGTATAGCCCTTCAGCGAGGCCTCTTCCTTGAAGCTGGCGTCCACCCAGGTCGCAGGCAGGCCGAAGGTCGGCTCGGTGGTGTGAATGCCGGGCACCTGCACCTGGCTGCCGCCGGGGTCCATGACCATGAACTGGTTCGGCCAGATCTTGCCGGTGCCGGCGTCGACCTCCTTGATCTTGATGATGTAAGTGTTGGCCTCGAGCTGGACGTTGTCGAGGATGCGCACCGCCGGCATCACGAAACCCATCTCGACCGCGAGCGAGCGGCGCAGCGCCTTAATCTGCTCGGTGAGGCGGTCGGTGCCATCGGGGCCGTTGACCAGCGGCAGCAGGGCATAGCCGAGCTCGATCTTGAGGTCGTCGATCTTGAGCGCAGCCGAGATCGGCTCTTCGGCCGCAGCCGCGCCCGGCGCACCCGGCGTGCCCGGAGCAGGCGCGGCCTTGGCGGCTTCCTCGGCCTTGATGCTGATCCTCTTGTTGGTGCGCGCCTGCCAGGCGAGCGCGCCGGCGCCGGCGCCGAGCGCGAGGAAGGGGAGGGTCGGAATGCCCGGCAGCGCGGCTAGCACCAGCATCACCGCCGAGGACATGGCCAGCGCCTGCGGATAGCCGGAGAACTGCTTCATCAACGCCTTGTCGGCGGCGCCGGAGACGCCGGCCTTGGAGACAAGCAGGCCGGCCGCGGTCGAGACGATCAGCGCCGGCACCTGGGTGACGAGGCCGTCACCAACGGTCAGGAGCGTGTAGCTGCGGCCGGCGTCGGCGAATGACATGCCCTGCTGCGCCACGCCGATGATCATGCCGCCGACCACGTTGATGAAGACGATCAGCAGGCCGGCGATGGCATCGCCGCGCACGAACTTGGAGGCGCCGTCCATGGCACCGAAGAAGCCGCTCTCATCCTCCAGTTCCTTGCGTCGCTCCTTGGCGACCTTCTCGTCGATCAGGCCGGCGGAGAGGTCGGCGTCGATCGCCATCTGCTTGCCGGGCATGGCGTCGAGGTGGAAGCGGGCGGCGACCTCCGCGATGCGGCCCGAACCCTTGGTGATGACGACGAAGTTGACGATGATCAGGATGGCGAAGACGATGATGCCGATGACGAAATTGCCGCCCATCACGAAGCTGCCGAAGGCCTCGATGACGTGACCGGCGGCAGCCGTGCCCTCGTGCCCGTGCGACAGGATCAGCCGGGTCGAGGCCATGTTGAGCGACAGGCGCAGCATGGTCGAGATCAGCAGGATGGTCGGGAAGGCGGAGAATTCCAGCGGCGCCTGGATGAACAGCGACGTCATCAGGATCAGGATCGAGAGCGTGATCGAGATCGCCAGGAACAGGTCCAGCACGATCGCGGGCAGGGGGAGGATCAGCACCACCAGGATGGTGAGGATGCCGAGCGCCAGCGCGATATCGCCGCGCTTGAGGACGTTGACGATTTCGGAGACGGAGGGGATCCCGGGCCTTGCCCCGCCTACGCCTTGTCCCGCGGTGACATCGACCATGGTAGCTGCCTCCCCGCGCGACTGCCGTCCGCGCGCCCCAAACGTCTGCGCAGCGGCCGAGGGGCCGCCGTTCCGAAAGTGAGGCACCGCACTGGCGTCCACGGGGGCTCCCGTTCTACGCGGCTGACGACACTCGACTTCACCCGGCAATTTTTGCCCGGTGTATGGTTAGCAAAGTGTTAACGGAGGGTGCGGAAGAGCGAGGCGAGGGGTTTTTGGGAGTCATTTGCGGGGCGATGCGGAGCATCGAACCCGGAATTCTCGGGATTCCGGGTTCGGCTCTTCGAGCCGCTCCCGGAATGACGCAGAGAGAAAGCCGCCCCTACTTCCACTTCTCCATCTTGGTCACCGAGTAACCCGAGGCGGCCTCCTCGGCCTCGAAGGTCACCTTGTCGCCGACCTTCACCTGCTTCAGCATCGCGGGATCTTTGACGCGGTAGACCATGGTCATGGGTTCCTCCATGCCGAGGCTTTTCGCGGGGCCGTGCTTGAGCGTGATCTTGCCGGCGCCCTCGTCGATCTTCTTGACCTCGCCGCTGATCGAAGCGCCGGCCGCCAGGGCTCCAGTGGCACCGCCTAACGTCAGCGCCAGCGCAGCAGTGATACGGATGATGCGGTTCATGGCAGTCTCCCTTTTCGTTACTTCACGGTGACGTGGCCGACCATGCCGTAGTCGCGGTGGTCGGGAATCAGACAGGAAAATTCGAACGTGCCGGCCTTGCTGAACTTCCAGAGGATCTCGGCCGTCTTGTTCGGGGCGAGACGCACCCCGTTCGGATCGTCGTGCTGCATGTGCGGATGCTTCTTCATCTCCACCGCATGGGCGAGATTCTCCTTGGTGGTCGCGAGCAGGAATTCATGGTCCTCCTTGCCGACGTTGCGCAGGACGAAGCGAATCTGCTCGCCCCGTTTGACCTCGATCCTGGCGGGTGTGTAGTCCATCTCGTTCATCAGAATCTCGATGGTGCGCGCGGGCTTGTTGGGATTGCCGGGCTCGCCGGCCGAAAAGGCCCCGTGCCCGTGCTTGTCGTGGGCAAGAGCCGGCGCGGCCGAGAGCGCGGTCAGCGCCAGGGCGAGCCTGATCGTTTTCTTCATCGTCGTCTCCAGTTGGTGATTCATCGAACGCTCACATCTTGTGCTTCATTGGCGGACTGCCTGATTTTTGTCGTGCCGGCTCTGCGGCCGGCGGCGTGACCTCATAGGCGACGGTACCTTTCGGGAATTGGTAGGGGCCGGGATCGCGATAGTCGTCGCGTGCGAGCTCCTCGCGAATCTTCATCACCGTGAACATTCCGCCCATCTCAATCGGCCCGAACTGGCCGGTACCGGTCATCATCGGCAGCGTGTTGTCGGGCGCGGGCATCTCCATGTTGCCCATCGCCATGCCGGTCGAGCCCATCGCCATGCTGTCGGGCGCGAGCTTGCCGACGGCCTTGGCGAGATCCTTGCGCGATACGCCGATCAGGTTGCGCACGTCATGGCCCATCGCATTCATGGTGTGGTGCGACTTGTGGCAATGGAACGCCCAATCGCCGGGATTGTCCGCGAGCACGTCGAACACGCGCACCGCGCCGACCGGTACGTCCGTCGTCGTCTCCGGATATTGCGCGCTCTCGGGAATCCAGCCGCCGTCGGTGCAGGTCACGGCAAAGCTGTGGCCGTGCAGATGGATCGGATGATTGGTCATGCTGAGATTGCCGATGCGCACGCGCACCTTGTCGCCGAGCCTGACCGGCAGCGGATCAATGCCGGGAAACACCCGCGCGTTCCAGGTCCACATGTTGAAGTCGGTCATCTCGTTGACCTGCGGCAGGTAGGTGCCGGGATCGACGCGATAGGTGCTCATCACGAAGACGAAATCGCGGTCCACGGGCCGGAAGCTCGAATCGCGCGGATGCACGACGACCATGCCCATCATGCCCATCGCCATCTGCACCATTTCGTCGGAATGCGGGTGATACATGAAGGTTCCGCTCTTCTTCATCTCGAACTCATAGACGAAGGTTTTTCCCGGCTGGATATGCGGCTGGTTCAGCCCGCCGACACCATCCATGCCGCTGGGAATGATCATGCCGTGCCAGTGCACCGTGGTGTATTCGGGCAGCTTGTTGGTGACGAAGATGCGGAGCTTGTCGCCCTCGACGGCCTCGATGGTCGGGCCCGGCGACTGGCCGTTATAGCCCCACAAATTCACCTTCATGCCTTCGGCGAATTCGCGCACCACGGGCTCGGCGACGAGATGGAATTCCTTCCAATCGCCGTTCATGCGGAACGGCAGCGACCAGCCGTTCAGCGTGACCACGGGACGATAGTCCGGGCCGCTGATCGGATGCAGCGGCGGCTGCATCACCACCTTGTCCATATGCGCAGCCTCCGGAATCGAAGCGGCCTGGACGCGGCCCTGAATCGCGGAGGCGCTGACGAGCGCGGCAGTGCCCAAAAATCCTCGGCGGGAAAACATGCTGGCCTCCATCTCAGTGGCCGCCATCGGCAGGCGCTGCCGCGGCGATGGTGGTTGGATTGTCGCTGCCGGCTGCAGGGGAGCCGCCGCCATTGACGGCGGTCTGCAAGCCGGACTGCGCGAGGAAGAATCGTTGCTTGGCGTCGATGGCGCCGCGCAGCGACGCGAGGCGCTGCCGTGCCTCGGTGAGCAGCGCAAATATGTCGACCTGCATACTGGAGAAGCGCAGCTGCATCTCCTCGGTGATGATTTTTCGCAAAGGGACGATCTCGCGCTGGTAGTGGCTGGCGATGTCGTAGCTGGAACGATAGATGCGATAAGCGTCGCGTGCTTCCGAACGCACATTGACGGCGCGCTCGGTGAGGCGGTTGAAGGCGAAGTTGTAGATCTCCGCCGCCTGCCGCACGCGCACCTCGGCGCCGTCGAAGAGCGGAATCTGGAACTGCACGTCGAAGCCGCGCTCGCGAAACGGGGGGCCTTCCGGATCCCGGGTGCGGCGGGAGATGCCGGCGAGATCGAGCAGGGTGACGAAGCGCGTCGCCTCGGTGAGGTTCAGCGACTTCGCCAGCGCTGTCAGCTCCAGCCGCGCGATCTGTAAGTCGATGCGATGTGCGACCGCGTCGGCTTCGATCGTGGGCAACGCGTGCGGGCGTCGCGGCAGCGGCGGTAATTGGTTGGGCAGGCGGAAGTCGAGGCCGCCGTCCCACAGCCCCATCAGGCGCGCGAGCCTTTCGCGGGCGCTTGCCGTCGTTTGCCGTGCAGTGGCGAGGTCGGCGGTGGTCTCGGCGTAAAACACCTGCTCGCGTGCTTGGTCGAGCTTGTTGAGTGAGCCGGTCTCACCGAGCTTGACCGCGAGCTGTGCGGTCGATTCCGCCGTCGCTTTCGCGTCGGTCAGCAGCACCACCATCTCGTTGCCGGCAACGGCGCGCCAATAAGCGCTGCGGACGTCGGCGGCGAGCCGCAGCGTTGCCAGTGCGGCGCGCAACTGGGCCTGGCGAAAGCGGTCGCGCGCGATGTCGGAGCGGAACGGCAGGGTGGCGAGCGCAAGGATATCGCCGACTACCTGGCGCTCGATCTCGCTGGCGCCATTGCCTGAGATCCGCGAGATCGAAAACACGGGATTGGGCGGCAGGCTCTGCTCGACCAGATCGGTCTCGGCGAGCGCCAGCTCGTTATAGGCCGCTTGCAATCCCTTGTTGTTGAGCAGCGCAATCTGCACGGCAGCATCTGCGGTCAATGTCCGCGACAGCAATTGGCGCACGCGCCCGTCAACCGCGCCGGCGCCCTCGGTTGTTCGCACGAAGGCGACGTCCTTGTTGATGCTCTGATTCGTCAGCTCCGAGACTGTCGTCATGCCGCTGTCGGGCGAGAACGCAGCACAGCCGGCAAGACCGGCCGCGCAAAGGCCGAGCGCGGCGAGAGCGAGCAGGGGGCGCGCGAGATGATGTATCATGGCGCGCTCCTACTGTTCTTGTTTTGGCTGCGGTGTGACCGCGTCGTTGCGGCCGCGCCATGGGGCCGGCGCCGCAGGCCGCAGGCTCGTGTAGGGCGCAATCGTCGACCGATAGCCGACAGACGCGACCTTGGCCGCGGGATCGGCAGGGTCCGCACTGGCGACGGGTATCGTTGCCGGCATGCAGCCGGACAACGCCAATGCGGCCAAGACCAGCGCCAAGGCCAGCAGCGGCCAATCGTGTCGAAAGTGTCGTCCACGCGCAGCGAGTGCTGCCGCGGACTTCGCCCCGGAAAGCGTAAGCATGATTCATCCCTGATCTGTCGTAAGACCACAGGCGCGCGCGCGGATGCGCTCGACCTGATGCCGTCGCGTCAGATCAGGCGATGGGAGGACGGTAGTGCAGGGGCGGCGCTGCGCTGTGCAGGATCGCCACGATCTCGGGTGCACAGGCGGAGACAGGCAGAAGCGGCTTGGCCACGCTGGGCAGATCGGCCGGCAGCGCGCTCACGCACATCATCGCGCAGCAGGGGCCGACTGTTCCCTTGCCGCCATGATGATGCGAGGCTGGCGCGTCCTGTTCGGCGGTCTGGTGATGCGTATGTGATCCGGCGTGGTGATGCGAGGTGCCGTCATGGGCGTGGCTGGCCGCCATCTGATGATGCGCCGGCACGAGGTCAGCCAGCACGGCCTCATCCAGGCAGGGCGCCGGGCCATTGCTCCAGGCGAGGCCTGCTGCCGGCGCGACCACGCAGAACAGATAGGCCAAGGCAACGAAGCGCCCCAGCTTGATCCGCATCGATCGTGTCAATCGCAGCAACATATTGCGTCGTTAAGTTCCCCGCGCGGCGGTGTTGCACACGCTGATTGCAAATTAATGACAAAACGCGCCTTCGCCAAGCTCCTTCTTACCGCAGTGCACCGCGCATGCCCAATATCGCGCCACGATGCTTGACCATAAAGCGTCCAGCGAACATGGTCCCGACCGTGCTTGCGCCAAATCACCCAGGACAGAGACCGGCCTCCTTCACGCCTGATTCCCGTCAGGCCTGGGTGCGGCTCGCGATTGCGCTTGTGATGGGCTCGATCGGCGCCGTCGGCATGTGGGCGGTCGTGGTCGTGATTCCCGTGGTGCAGGCGGAATTCGGTGCCACACGCGGCGCGGTGTCGCTGGCCTTCACGCTCATGATGTTCGGTTTCGGGCTGGGCGGCGTGATCGCCGGCAAGATCACCGACCGGTTCGGCATCGTGCCCGCGATGGCAATCAGCATCGCCTTCCTCGGCGTCGCCAATGTGCTCGCGGGCTTATCAACTCAGCTCTGGCAGTTCGTGGCGGCGTATTTCCTGATCGGCCTTGGCACCTCCGCGACCTTCGCGCCGCTGATGGCGGAAGCCTCGCATTGGTTCGAGCGCTATCGGGGGCTAGCCGTGACCATCGTCGCCAGTGGCAATTATGTCGCCGGCACGATGTGGCCGCCGATCGTGAGCTGGGGCACACAGACCGCCGGCTGGCGCTATACCCATATCGGCATCGGCATCGTCTGCGCGAGCACGATGGCACTTCTCGTCCTCGTCCTCCGCGCGCAGATGGGCGACGATCATATCCGCGATCACGCCAATGCACCGCCGCCCCAAGTCGATCTGAAGCTGTCGACCAACACACTGACGGTGCTGCTCTCGATTGCCAGCATCTCCTGCTGCGTCGCCATGGCGATGCCGCAGGTGCATATCGTCGCCTATTGCGGCGATCTCGGCTATGGCGTCGCGCGCGGCGCCGAGATGCTGTCGCTGATGATGGGCTGCGGCATCGTCAGCCGGATCGGCTCGGGCTATCTCGCCGACAAGATCGGCGGTATCCGCACGCTGCTGGTGGGATCGCTGGCGCAAGGCTTTGCGCTGGTGTTCTATTTGTTTTTCGACAGCCTCACCTCGCTTTATCTCATCTCCGCGATGTTCGGCCTGTTCCAGGGTGGTATCGTGCCGAGCTATGCCATCATCGTGCGCGAGGCGATGCCGGCGAGCGAAGCCGCGACGCGCGTCGGCATCGTGATCTTTGCGTCCGTGTTTGGCATGTCCTTCGGCGGCTGGGTGTCCGGCGTCATCTTCGATGCCACCGGCTCGTATGCCGCGGCGTTTGCGAACGGCGTGGCGTGGAACGCGCTGAACATCGGCATCGTCGTGTTGCTGCTGATCCGCTCGCGGATGAACGCGACAAAGGCTGGCCCGGGCTTTGCGACTTAGGCCTCCTGTCCAGCTTTCAGCAGCGAGCCTCCGGTGATCTTGTAGCCGCTGTCGGCTATCGCTTGCGCTTTGCGCCCGGCTTCGCGGGTTTGGCGGCGGCGCGCGTCCTGGCCTTGGTGCGGGGCTGCACCCGCAGCCCGTCCACGAACACATCGAGCATGCGCAGCACCGAGGACTGCCAGCCGGGCTGGTCGTGCATGTAGCACATGCCGATCAGGGCCCTGAGCAGGTCCTCCGGGCTGACATCGCCGCGCATCTGACCGGCTGCGACGGCGCGGTCGAGCAATGAGCCGATCGCCTTGGTCAGCCGCTCCATCGAGAAGGCGGCGAGCTCCGACGAGCTCTGATAGGTCAGCGCTAGCGCGGCCGACATGCCTTTCTTCGTGGCAACGAATTCGACGGCTGAGCGCAGCCACCGTCGCAGCGCGTCGACCGGATCGTTGGCGCTTCGCAGATGCTCGGCGAGCTCGCTGAGCTGCTCGACCTCGCGGCGGTAGACCGCCTCGAACAAATCCTCGCGTGTCGGGAAATGCCGGTAGAGCGTGCCGATGCCGACGCCGGCACGCTTTGCCACAGCTTCGAGGCTCGCCTCCGGGCCGCCCGCGCTGAACACGGCTTTCGCGGCTTCGAGCACGCGCTCGCGATTGCGCACGGCATCGGCGCGGGGCTTCCGGGTCTGGTCGGTCTGGTCGTCCATGCCGGCAGTGTAGATCACGAATTGGTTAGATTGAACCCTGGCTAGCTGCATCGCCTTGTTTGCGCACGGGCTTTGACGAATTCCAATATTTTCGCGACGGCCCTTGTTAAGCGGAGGGTGCCTCCGTATCTTCCCTCGAGTGTTGGCCCGGCTCCCGCCTGGCCGATGTGTATCGGCCGCGGCCACGGCGGTGGCACGCTGCGCGATGACTCATGACCAAATCTGATCGGAGCCTTGTATGAACCACTCCATCAGCCTCACCGTGAACGGTGTGCGGCGCGACTTCGACCTCGACGACCCGCGCGTCACGCTGCTCGATCTTCTGCGTGAGCGCCTCCATCTGACCGGAACCAAGAAGGGATGCGACCGCGGCCAGTGCGGCGCCTGCACCATTCTCGTCGACGGCAAGCGCATCAATTCCTGCCTCGCGCTCGCCATCAGTCATGATGGCGCCGACATTCTCACCATTGAAGGCGTTGCGCGCGGCGACCAGCTTCATCCCGTGCAGGCCGCCTTCATCGCCCACGACGGCTTCCAGTGCGGCTTCTGCACGCCCGGCCAGATCATGAGCGCCATCGGCATGATGAGTGAAGCGCAGGCCGGCAACGATCCCGAGCGCATCCGCGAATGCATGAGCGGCAATCTGTGCCGCTGCGGCGCCTATGCCGGCATCGTCGATGCCGTGCTTGACGCACAAGCACGCATGGACGAATCCAATCAGAGGCGCTCCGCATGAAGCCGTTCGATTATGTCAGGCCCGGCACGGTTGCCGAGGCCATTGCCGCCGCGGCCCAGCCGGGCGCCGTCTATCTCGCCGCCGGCACCAATCTGCTCGATCTGATGAAGGGCGGCGTCAGCCGTCCGAATCGTCTCGTCGACGTCACGCATCTTGATGGACTCGATCGGATCGAACGTCTCGCCGACGGGTCGTTGCGCGTCGGCGCGCTCGTCAGCAACGCCGATCTCGCGCATGATTCCGAATTCGCGAGATCGTATCCCGCGGTCGCCGAAGCGCTCCTCTCCGGTGCATCCGCGCAGTTGCGCAACGCAGCCACGGTCGGCGGCAATCTCTTGCAACGGACGCGCTGCACGTATTTCTATGACACGGCGAGCCGTTGCAACAAGCGCGAGGCCGGCCGCGGCTGCAACGCCCGCGACGGCGAGAACCGCAGTCACGCCGTGCTCGGCTGGAGCGAGAGCTGCATTGCCACGCATCCGTCCGATTTCTGCGTCCCGCTGGTCGCACTCGACGCCGTTGTCGAGATCGAGGGCAGGACCGGCCGGCGCGAGATCGCGCTCGACGAACTGCACCGCCTGCCCGGCAACACCCCGGAGCGCGATACGGCGCTCGAACCCGACGACCTCATCATTGCGCTGCGCCTGCCGCCTGCGGCGCGCAGCTTTGCCGCGCATGCGCGCTATCTCAAGGTTCGTGAGCGTACGTCTTATGCCTTTGCCGTGGTATCGGCTGCGGCCGCGTTGCGGATCGAGAACGGCAAGATCGCCGAGGCGCGGCTTGCGCTTGGCGGCGTCGCGGCAAAGCCCTGGCGTGCCCGCGCCGCGGAGGACGTTCTCAGGAGTGTCGCGCCCACGGCCGACGCCTTCCGGGACGCCGCCTGGCGCGCGCTCGCTGATGCAAAGCCGTCCGGTGACAATGCTTACAAGATCGAGCTCGCGCGCCGTATTCTCGTGCGCGCGTTGACCCTGGCCGCGGCGGGCACGCCCGCGCGCCTGCCGGCGCTGCCGGCCTCTCCCTTTGCTTCGACTTCCGGAGCCGTCCATGCCTGAGCTCAATCTCACGAGTGCGCCCGCCCATCTGCGCCACGGCTCGAATATCGGCCAACCGCTGACGCGCCGTGACGGCGTCCTCAAGGTCACGGGGCGAGCGACCTATGCCGCCGACAATCATCCGCCCGGTATGCTGTTTGCGGTGATGGCCGTGGCCAGTATCGCGCGGGGTCACGTGATCTCGCTCGACGTCGCCGCCGCCAAGCGCCATCCCGGCGTCGTGGACGTCATGACCCCCGACCACAAGCCAGCGCTCGCGATCGACCCGGACATCAAGACCAACCCGTTCGTGTTTCGGATGGAGGTGTTGCAGAGCAATGAGGTCCGCTACGCCAACCAGCCGATCGCCGTCGTGATCGCGGAGACGCTGGAGGCCGCAACGGAAGGCGCGGCGCTGCTGGCGCCGCGATACGAGACGCTGCCCCCGCTTGTCGGCCTCGACGCCGGCGAAAGCTTCGTGCCGCCGGTGGTCGGCGTCGGCAACCCCGCGGCGCATCACCACGGCGATGTCGAGGCGGGCCTTGCCTCTGCCGAGAAGCAGATCGACGCGGTTTACGAGACGAGGCCGCAATATCACAACGCGATGGAGCCGCACGCGATCGTGGCGCATTGGGACGGCGATACACTCTCCATTGACACGCCGAGCCAGGCCATGGTGATGGCCCGCGCGCGCGTCGCCGAGCTGTTCGGCCTCGCGCCCGAGAAGATTCACATCCGCAGCCCCTTTCTCGGTGGCGGCTTCGGGTCGAAGGGATTCTTGACCGGTCCGCAGATCCTCGGCTTGATGGCGGCGAAGCTGGTCGGCAGGCCGGTCAAGCTCGTGCTGCGCCGTGAGCAAATGTATGGCCCGGTCGGTCACCGTGCGCCGACGCGCCAGCGGCTGCGCATCGGCGCGAACGGCGAGGGGCGCCTGACCGCGCTCGATCATCACGCCAGAACCGTATCGAGCACGTTCGATGATTTTTACGAGCCCGCGGCCGATGCCTCGCACACGCTCTATGCGGCGCCTGCAATCCGCACCACACATGACGCGGTCCGCGTCAACACCGGCACGCCGTTGTTCATGCGCGCGCCTGGCGAGGCGACGGGATCGATCGCGCTCGAAAGTGCGATCGACGAGATGGCCTGGGCCTGCAGCATGGATCCGCTCGCTTTCCGCCTGAGGAACTATGCCGAGGTCGAGCCGATCACCGGAAAACCGTTCTCGTCCAAGGCGCTGCGCGCCTGCTACGAGCAGGGCGCGGCGCGGTTTGGCTGGGCGAAGCGTCCGCTGCCGCCACGGCAGATGCGCGACGGTGCCGGCCTGCTGGTCGGCTGGGGCATGGGCACCGCGACCTTCCCGGCGCTGATGTTCCAGGCCGAAGCGCGCGCGGTGATCCGCCGTGATGGCTCCGGCGCCATGGAGATCGGCGCGCATGACATGGGGCAGGGCGCCTGGACCGCGCTGGCCCAGATCGCGGCCGACGAACTCGGGCTCGACATCGACCGCGTGGAATTCAAGGCCGGTAGCTCGGACCTGCCCGACGCGGGCATCGCTGGTGGCTCGGCGCACACGGCGACCGCGGGTGCGGCGATCCATAGCGCCGGGGCGGCCGTGATTGCAAAGCTCGCCGATCTCGCCACCAATGACGAGCGCTCGCCGCTGTTCGGCGCCGGCAATGCCGGCGTAGTTGCGCGCGACGGAAAGCTGTTTCGACGCGACGACGAAAGCCGTGGCGAGAGCTATGCCGAGATCCTGGCCCGCGCTGGCATCTCCGAGGTCGAGGCGCGCGGCACCGGCGCGCCGAACCCTGCGGCGCTGGAGGAATTCGCCATGCATGCCCACGGCGCGGTGTTCGCTGAGGTGAAGGTCGATCCCGAGCTGGGTCAGGTCCGGGTCACCCGCATGGTTGGCGCCTTCGCGGCGGGACGCATCGTCAATCCGCGGATGGTGCAGAGCCAGCTGTTCGGCGGCATGATCTGGGGTCTGTCCTTCGCGCTGCACGAGGAGGCCATCACCGACCGCCGTACCGGCCGCATCATGAACGCCAATCTCGGCGAGTACCACATCCCCGTGAATGCCGACGTGCCGCCGCTCGACGTGATCACGGTCGAGGAGCATGACCCCCACGTCAATGCGCTGGGCATCAAGGGTGTCGGCGAGATCGGCATCACCGGCAGCGCCGGCGCGGTCGCCAACGCGGTCTGGCATGCGACCGGCGTGCGTGTCCGCCGCTTCCCGATCCGGATCGAGGAGTTGCTGACGCAGCGTTGAGGCTTCTTCTTGACCTCTCCCGCTTGCGGGAGAGGTCGGCGCGAAGCGCCGGGTGAGGGCTTTCTCCGCAGAGAGAATCTTTCGGCGGAGACACCCTCTCACCAACCCTCTCCCGCAAACGGGAGAGGGGGCGAACCGCCCGTATCAGAACGTCGGTGGCGTGCAGGCCGAGATCACTTCGCACGGCTTGCCGCCGACGCAGCGGAAGCGATGCGGGCGGCGGCTCTCGAAATAATAGGCATCGCCCGGGTTGAGGATGCGCCGCTCGTCCTCCACGGTGACTTCGAGCTTTCCGGAGATCACGATGCCGCCTTCCTCGCCGTCATGGACGAGGTGGACGCGCCCGGTGTCGCTGCCGGGCTCGTAGCGCTCCTTCAGGATCTGGAGGCTGCGGCCGAACAGATTGTCGCCGACTTGCCGGTAGGAGATCGGCTTCTTGCCGACCTCGGTCAGTTCCTCCGCGCGGTAGAAGATCTTGCGCCTCGACTCCGGCTCCAGCGCGAAGAACTCGGCGAGCCCCATCGGGATGCCGTCAAGGATGCGCTTGAGCGCGCCGACCGAGGGGTTCATCTGGTTGGATTCGATCAGCGAGATCGTCGAATTGGTGACGCCGGCACGTTTTGCCAGCTCACGCTGCGACAGCTTGTTGCGCGCCCGGATGAATCGCAGCCGTCCACCGATGTCGACGCTCATGCCTTGGTCCTTGCCTTGGTCCGTGTTGCAAGTGTTGCGGATCGCGCAAATATGGACCGGCAGCTCCAATTAAATCAATGGCTTGCAGCTGATCAGAAAAGGACTTGTTGCGCTTTGCAAGCCGTGGCTCTGCTGGCAGGTCAGCAAAGGAGCGCGGCCGTGACCCTTCATCAGATTCCGAACACTATCAAGACCGACTCGTTCTGGATGCCGTTCACGGCCAACCGTCAGTTCAAGAAGGCGCCCCGCCTGTTCTCCTCGGCCGAGGGCATGCACTACACCACCGTCGATGGCCGCAAGGTGATCGATGGCTCCGCCGGCCTGTGGTGCGTCAATGCTGGCCATGGCCGCAAGCAGATTGCGGCTGCGGTCGAGCGCCAGCTCATGACGCTGGACTTCGCGCCGTCGTTCCAGATGGGCCATCCGCTGGCGTTCGATTTCGCCGAGCGTCTCGCCGAGATCGCGCCGAAGGGCCTCGATCGGGTCTTCTTCACCAACTCCGGCTCCGAGTCGGTCGACACCGCGCTGAAGATCGCGCTGGCCTATCACCGCGCCAACGGTCAGGCGAGCCGCACCCGCCTGATCGGCCGCGAGCGCGGCTATCACGGCGTCGGCTTCGGCGGCACCTCGGTTGGCGGCATGGTCGCCAATCGCCGCGCCTTCGCCACCCTGCTGCCGGGCGTCGACCATATCCGTCACACCCACGATCTCACCCGCAACGCCTTCGCCAAGGATCAGCCTGAGCACGGCGCCGAGCTTGCCGACGATCTCGAGCGCCTTGTCGGCCTGCACGGTGGCGAGACGATCGCCGCCGTCATCGTCGAGCCGGTGCCGGGTTCGACTGCGGTGCTGCCGCCGCCGAAGGGCTATCTCCAGCGCCTGCGCGAGATTTGCGACAAGCACGGCATTCTCCTGATCTTCGACGAGGTCATCACCGGCTTCGGCCGGCTGGGCACGCCGTTTGCCGCCAACTTCTTCGGCGTCACGCCGGACCTGATGACGACGGCCAAGGGCATCACCAACGGCACCATTCCCTGCGGCGCGGTGTTCGCGAGCCGCAAGGTACATGACGGCCTGATGGTCGGCCCCGAGAACCAGATGGAGCTGTTCCACGGCTACACTTATTCCGCGCATCCGACCGCCTGCGCCGCCGGCATCGCGACGCTCGACATCTACAAGGATGAAGGCCTGCTCACGCGCGGCGCGTCGATCGCCGAATATTGGCGCGATGCGCTGCATTCGCTGAAGGGGCTGCCGAACGTCGTCGACATCCGCAATTGCGGCCTGATGGGCGCGGTCGAGCTCGCGCCGCGCGACGGCGTCATCGGCGCGCGCGGCTATGACGTGATGGTCGACTGCTTCAACACCGGGCTTTACCTGCGCATGAGCGGCGACAGCTTCGCGATGTCGCCGCCGCTCATCGTCGAGAAGAGCCACATCGACCAGATGGTCTCGATCCTCGGCGATGCCATCAAGAAGGTGGCCTGATAATTGCTCCCGCGGTTCACGGAGTTTCTTCTTGCAGCGGCGCGCGTGATGCCGCGGGAGTTTGACGAAGCGTGAAAGTCTTGATCCTCGGCAGCGGTGTCATCGGTGTCACCTCTGCCTATTATCTTGCGCGTGCTGGTCATGAGGTGACGGTCGTCGACCGCCAGCCGGAGCCGGCGCTGGAGACCTCTTTCGCCAATGCCGGCGAGGTGTCGCCCGGCTATTCCTCGCCCTGGGCCGGCCCAGGCGTGCCGGTGAAGGCCGTCAAGTGGTTGTTGATGAAGCACGGCCCGCTGGTGATCCGGCCGAAGCTTGATCCTGTCATGTGGGTCTGGCTGCTCAAGCTGCTGCGCAACTGCACCAGCGCGCGCTATGCGGTCAACAAGAGCCGGATGATCCCGATCGCGGAATACAGCCGCGATTCCTTGCGCGATCTGCGCCGCGACATCGGTATTCAGTATGACGAACGCTCGCAGGGAACGCTGCAGCTGTTCCGCTATCAGGCGCAGCTCGATGGCACGGCTGAGGACATCGCCGTGCTCAAGCAGTACGGCGTGCCTTTCGAGTTGCTGAGCCGCGAGGGCTGCATCGCGGTCGAGCCGGCGCTCGGCGGCGTGAAGGAGAAGTTCGTCGGCGGGCTTCGCTTGCCCCAGGATGAGACCGGCGACTGCCACATGTTCACGCAGGCGCTGGCCAAGCATGCCGAGGCGCTCGGCGTTCGCTTCATGTTCAACACGAGCATCGATCGCATCGTCACCGACGGCGCGCGGGTCAGCAGTGTCGCGACCAGTGCCGGCCTGTTGCAGGCAGACGCTTACGTCCTCGCGCTCGGAAGCTGGTCGTCGCGGCTCCTGGCTCCGCTCGGCATTTCGCTCCCGGTCTATCCGGTGAAGGGCTATTCGATCACGGTGCCGATCAAGGACGCCTCCGGCGCGCCGGAATCCACCGTGATGGACGAGAGCTACAAGGTCGCGATCACCCGCCTCGGCAATCGCATCCGCGTCGGCGGCACCGCGGAAATCTCCGGCTATTCGAGCAAGCTCTACGATGCACGCCGCGCCACGCTCGATCATTCGCTGACCGACCTGTTTCCACGCGGCGGCGATCTCGCCAAGGCGACCTTCTGGAGCGGCCTGCGCCCGATGACGCCGGACGGCCCGCCCGTGATCGGCCCAACGCAATACGCCAACCTCCACCTCAACACCGGCCACGGCACGCTCGGCTGGACCATGGCCTGCGGCTCGGGGCGCGTGCTCGCCGACATGCTGTCGGGCCGGAAGCCGGACATCGACGTCAGCGCGCTGACGGTGGACCGGTACGCGCATCGGTTTGGGTGAAGCTCCATCCGCTCGTCATTGCGAGCGCAGCGAAGCAATCCAGTATCTTTCCGTGGCGACACTCTGGATTGCTTCGTCGCAAGGGCTCCTCGCAATGACGATGTGGAGGCGGCGCGGCTCATTTCTCTCAACGCCGAGTGCGGCGAGAGAGGCGAAACACGGGGCTTACCCCGCCCCCGTCACGCAATTCACCCACAGCACCACGGCCTTGGCATCCTGCGCAGGATTGGAAAACCGGTGCGGCCGGCGGCTCGCGAAGCGAAAGCTGTCGCCGGTCTTCAGCGACCACGTCTCGCTGTCTACCGTCAGCATCATCTCACCTTCGAGCACGAGCCCGGCCTCCTCGCCATCATGGGTGTAGAGTTCGTCGCCCGTCGAGCCGCCGGGCTCCAGATGCACCAGGAACAGATTGAGCTTGTTGTCGGCACTCGCCGGACTCAGCAATTGCTTTGAGACGCCGCTGCGCCAGAGCTTCAGCTCGGGCCGCTGAAGCCCGCGCGTCACCACCTGGTCCGATCCGCCGTCGGCGCTCGGGCTCGCGCCGAACAGTGCGGCGATGCCGACGCCGAACACGTCTGCGAGCGTCGCCAGCACGCGCAGCGAGGGTGACGACATGCCGCGCTCGATCTGGCTGAGGAAGCCGATCGAAAGTGAGGTGCGCGCCGCGACCGTTTCCAACGAAAACTGCCTGACGTGCCGGAGATCCCTGATGCGGCGGCCAACCGCGACGTCCATCGCGGGCTCGGCCGGTTTCATGGCAGCCTTGGTGCTGGCTTTGGCCGTTAGCTTCTTCGCCGCCCTCGCGGCCGGTTTGCGCATTCTTTTGCCACCGCTCACGTCAGACCGCTTCCTTCATGTGCATGAAAACCGCTTGCGCGAGCCGCGAAAGTGTGACCAAATTTTCATATCGGTGAAAATAGGCCGAAACGGCGTAGCCCGCAACGTCTCCTGCAACGTGTGATGGCGACATTCGCGAGCGCCGCCATCGGCTAGGCCCAAAGGGGGATGCGATGAAGCGTTTTGGTCTGGCCGCGATCGCGGCATTGGCAATTGCAGCCGCAGCTCCGGCCTCGGCCCAGCAGGTGCTGAAAGTCGGCTCGACGCCGACAGGCATTCCCTTCACCTTCCTCGACACCAAGACCAATACCATTCAAGGCATCATGGTCGATCTCGTCACCGAGATCGGCAAGGATGCCGGTTTCAACGTGCAGATCGAGCCGATGCAGTTCTCGGCGCTGATTCCGTCGCTGACCTCGAGCAAGATCGACATTATCGCCGCTGCGATGTTCATCACGCCCCCGCGCAAGGAGGTCGTCGACTTCTCCGACCCGATCTACACTTACGGCGAGGGCCTCGTCGTGCCGAAGAGCGACACCAAGGCCTATGCGTCTCAGGAAGATCTGAAGGGTGAGACCGTGGGCGCCCAGGTCGGCACCGCCTTCGTTGACGCGCTGAAGAAGTCCGGCCTGTTCGCCGAGGTCAAAGCCTACGACACCATTCCCGACATCCTGCGCGACGTGAACACGGGCCGCCTCAAGGCCGGCTATGCCGACTATCCGATCCTCGCCTACAATCTGAAACAGGGCGGCTTCCCCGAGGTGCGCCTGGTCGACGGCTACAAGCCCGTCACGGTCGGCTCGGTCGGCATTGGCGTGCGCAAGGGCGAGACCGCGCTGCTCGGCAAGATCAACGCCTCGCTCGCGAAGCTCAAGGCCAACGGAACCATTGCCAAGATCCTGGATAAATGGGGTCTGAAGGCGCAAGGTTGATCGATGAAGGCTGGCCGATGAAAGGCTTCTGGCGCGACGCCGTCGAGTTCTTCCCGATCCTGTTGAACGGCGTCGCGCTGACGATCATCGTCACGGTCGGCTCCCTGCTGCTCTCGACGGTGCTCGGCCTCGTCTGGGCGATGATGCGGGTCTCGGGTATCAAGGTGCTGTCGATGCTCAGCGCCAGCCTGATCAATGTGATCCGCGGCATCCCGATCATCGTGCTGTTGTTCTATCTTTACTTCGTGATGCCGGATCTCGGCGTCACGTTGTCGGCCTTGCAGGCCGCAATCCTCGGGCTCGGCATCGCCTATTCGGCCTATCAGGCCGAGAATTTCCGCGCCGGCATCGAGGCGATTGACAAGGGGCAGATCGAAGCGGCGCAGTCGATCGGCATGGGCTGGTGGCTGACGATGCGCCGCGTTGTGCTGCCGCAGGCGGTCCGCATCGTGCTGCCTCCCTACGGCAACGTCATGATCATGATGCTGAAGGATTCCTCGCAGGCCTCCACCATCACCGTCGCCGAGCTTGCCCTGCAAGGCAAGCTGATCGCCTCGTCGACGTTCAAGAACACCAGCGTGTTCACCCTTGTTGCGCTGATGTATCTCACCATGAGCATTCCCTTGATCCTGCTGGTCCGTCACTTCGAGAAGCGGGCCGGCAAGCGATGATCGAACTGAATGACGTCCACAAGAGCTTTGGCAAAGTCGAGGTGCTCAAGGGCATCACGGCCTCCGTTCAGAAGGGCGAGGTGGTCTGCATCATCGGGCCATCAGGCTCCGGCAAGTCGACCATTTTGCGCTGTATCAACGGCCTCGAAAGCTACGACCGCGGCGAGATCAGCGTCGAGGGATTGAAGGTCGACCGCGACGCGCCGTCGATCGTGAACATCCGTACCCGGGTCTCGATGGTGTTTCAGCGCTTCAACCTGTTTCCACACCGCACGGCGCTGGAGAACGTGATCGAGGGGCCGCTGTATGTGAAGAAGGAGCCGCGTGCGCAAGCGTTGGAACGCGGCCGCGCGCTGCTCGCCCAGGTCGGGCTCGCCGAGAAGGCCGATGCGCATCCGCCGCAACTCTCGGGCGGCCAGCAGCAGCGCGTCGCGATCGCGCGGGCGCTGGCGATGCAGCCCAAGGCGATCCTGTTCGACGAGCCGACCTCGGCCCTCGACCCTGAACTGGTCGGCGACGTCCTCGGCGTGATGCGCAAGCTCGCCGACGACGGCATGACCATGGTCGTCGTCACCCACGAGATGGGCTTTGCCCGCGACGTCGCCGACCGCGTGCTGTTCATCGACGGCGGCGTCATCGTCGAGCAGGGGCCGGCCAAGGCGCTGCTCAACCAACCCCAGCATCCGCGCACGCAGGATTTTTTGCGCCGTGTGCTGCATCCGCTCTGATCGGTGTTCGCCATGAACGCGCGCCTGCCTCTGCCGCCCTCTGTCTATGCCGACACCGCCATCGCGCCCGTCGCCACGCCGCCGCTCGATGTCGACAACACCGCCTCCGTCGCGATCGTCGGCGGCGGCTATACCGGCCTGTCCACGGCGTTGCATCTGGCCGAGCAGGGTGTCGAGGCATTGGTGCTGGAGGCGCAGGAGCCCGGCTGGGGCGCGTCCGGCAACAATGGCGGCCACACCAATCCCGGATTGAAGCACGATCCCGATCAGATCGAGGCCGATTTCGGCGCAGATCTCGGCCGCCGCATGATCGACTTCTCCTACGGCACCACGAACTTCACCCACGAATTGATCCGCCGTTACCAGATTCCCTGCGAGGCGCGGCAGAACGGCACGCTGCGCGCCGCCTATAACGAGGCCAGCGCCGCCGCGATCGAGAACACCGCGCAGCAATGCATCCGCCGCGGCATGCCGGTGTCATTCCTGAATCGCGAGCAGTTGCGCGTGATGACCGGCACCGATCGCTATATCGGGGCGATGCTGGACACGCGTGGCGGCGATCTGCATCCTCTCAGCTATGCTCGCGGCCTCGCGCGCGCGGCGATCTCGGCCGGCGCGAGGGTTTTTGGTGAGACGCCGGCGCTGTCGCTGCGCCGCGACGGCACGCGCTGGCGCATCGCGACGCCGCGCGCGATCGTGCATGCCGAAAAAGTCCTGCTCGCCACCAACGGCTTCACCGACGATCTCTGGCCGGCACTTCGACGCACCATCGTGCCGGTGTTTTCCTCGATCGCCGCTACTGCGCCGCTCTCGGACGCTGTCGCGCGCTCGATCATGCCGACACGTCCCGTGCTCTACGAGAGCGGCTATATCACGGTCTATTACCGCATCGATCAGCAGAACCGCCTGTTGATGGGCGGCCGCGGCCCGATGCGTTGGATAAAGTCGCCGAACGACGTCGCCTACCTCATGCGCTACGCCGAGCGGCTATGGCCGCAGCTCAAGGGCGTCGCCTGGACGCATGGCTGGAACAGCCGGCTCGCGATCACCGGCGATCATTATCCGCATGTGCATGAGCCCGCGGAGAACATCCTGATCTCGCTCGGCTGCAACGGCCGCGGCGTTGCGCTCTCCACCGCGATGGGCGCACAGCTCGCGCGCAGGCTGATCGGCGGGCCAAAGGTGGAGATCGACATGCCCATCACGGGCATCAAGCCGATCCCGATGCACGCGTTCTGGCCGCTCGGCGTGACGAGCGCCGTCATCGCGGGCCGCATGAGAGATCGGTTAGGCATATAGATCGGTTAGGGATTTGGAGAAGGCGCCGCCGAGGCAGCGCCTTGCTCGATCCGATGTTCAGCAGCGGCCCTGTTTCCACAGGCCGGGCGGGCAGCCCATGCCGCGCCAGCCGACCTTGCGCCCGTGGTACCATCCCGGCGGCGTGCCATGGTGATGATGGCCCATCGCGTGACCATGGCCATGACCGTGCCCGTGTCCATGACCATGTCCATGACCGCCCTTGGCCAGGGCAGGGCCGGCAAATGTGAGGCCGGCTGCAACGATCAGCGACGCGGCGAGCGCAAGTTTCTTCATCATGTCCTCCACTGGGGCGAGCGCATTTGTCCGTTCAATGAACGAACGGTGGGCAGGTAAGTTCCCTGCCAATGTGGAGAAGTCGTGACGCTCGCGCAGATGCGCAATCGCGCACCAGTTCGATCCGCGTTAGCACATTGCATCCGTGCGCTCAGCCTTCCACCACCGCTTCGGCCCACGGTTGGAAAATCTCGACCGCGCCCGAATTGGTCTCGCCCTCGCGCATCACCACGCTCGGGCAGGCGAACTTCATCGGTAGCGCCTGCACCTGGGTCTCCTGATAGTCGAATCGCGCCGCCAGCGTCTTGCGCGCGTCCGCCGGCAGGCGGGCATCACCGATAACGACCGGGCCTTCGCTGGCGTCGATGCGCGGCTGGTGGATGGCGGCATCGAGGTCCATACCAAAATCCATCGCAAAGGAGACGAGTTGCATCACCGCCGGCAGGATGCGGCGGCCGCCGGAGGCGCCGACCGCGAGGCGCTTGCCATCCGGGGTCTCGGCGATGACGGGCGTGTAGTTGGTGAGACAACGCTTGCCAGGTGCGAGCGAGTTGGTGGTGCCAGGTGTCGGATCGAACCACATGATGCCGTTGTTCATGGGGATGCCGGTGTGCGGCGTGACATATTTCGAGCCGAAGGTGGACAGCAGCGTCTGCGTCACCGCGGCCATGTTGCCGTGGCGGTCGACCACGGAGAAGTGGGTGGTGCAGGCCGGCGCCAGGTATTCCGCGCCGAGCGAGCGCTTGCCATCGGCATCGCCCATGTCGCCCAGCCGCTGGCGATAGGCCGATTGCAGCGCCAGCGCATATTCGGCGTAGGCGGCCGCGTCCGGTGTGCCGCCCGGCTTCAGATTCTGCTGCAACAGGCGTAGCGCATGCGCCATCGTCGGTCCGGCAGTGAGCTCCGGCGTCGCAAACACCTTGCCGCCGCGATAGGGGATCGCCAGCGGCTCGCGCAGGTGGCTGCGGAACGCGGCGAGATCCTCCGTCGATAGCGAGCCGCCGTCGGCCTTGATGTCGGATGCAATGCTTCTTGCGAGGTCACCCTCGTAAAAATCGCGGGGGCCAGCGGCTGCGAGATGGGCCAGCGTCGCCTTCAGCTTGTCCTGCGGCAGCCGCGTCTCGGCCTTGATGCCCCAGGGCGCATTCGGCGGCAGGCCGTCCCTCAGGAAGATGTCCGCGCTGGCGGGATAGCGCCGGAGCTCAGCGGCGGAGCTCGCGATCATGAGCGTCGTCCACCAGTCGACCAGCAGACCTTCGCCGGCGATCGTCGCAGCGGGCGCGACCAGATCCTTCCACGGCATCCTGGCGTGGCGGCGATGCGCTTCCTCCATGCCGGCGACGACGCCGGGCACCGCGATCGAGCCAGGCCCGTGAATGTTGCGATCGTCCTCTACCCGCGGCCAGGGGAACAGGTCGGAGGCCGCGCCTTCGCCCGTAATCGGATAGTCGGCGACGCGCAGGCTCTGCGGTGCGCACATGCCGTAGTCGATCACTTCGTAGCGATTGTCCTTGGCGCGGTAGAGCACCATCGCGCCGCCGCCGCCCATGCCGCTCATCCAGGGCTCCAGCACGTTCAGCGCGAAGGTGGTAGCGACGACGGCGTCGACACAGTCGCCGCCTGCCGCTAGCACCTCTGCGCCGACCTCGGCCGCCCGCCGCGATTGCGCGGCGACGATGCCGCCCTTGGCTCTGACTGCGGGTTTGCGGATGTGCTGGGCGCGGCTGAACTGGTGAGGCATGATGTCGTCTTTGTCTTCGGTTGTCTTGGCTGGCTAGGCGCGCGGACAATGGCACACTGCCGCCAACGAGAACATCCAAAGCGAGGAGCGACATGGCTGGTGTGAGGCAGACGCGGGATGGTGCGGGGTGGCGACCGCCTACCAAGCCCTCATGCCCGGGCTTGGCCCGGGCATCCAGGTCTCCCGCAAGCGGCCCAAGAACGTCGATGGCCGGGACGAGCCCGGCCATGAAAGACACAGCGAATAAGGACGACGCGGCGACCGCTCAGAGCGAGCGGTTCAACCGGCTGGCCTGATACTTGGCACGCCATTTCGGGCCCGGCCCGCGCATGTAGTGAAGCTCGGGGCGGTACGGGTCGCCGGCGACCCGGATCAGGGTCTGCCATTTCATGGCGACGAAGTTCAGGGGCTGGCGAAGGAGGCTCAGTGAAGGGAGCAACATCGGCATCACCTCAATGCGGCTTGCCGAGCATGGCGGTGAAGGGAAGATCGAAAATCTCCTCGCCGTCGTCATCGCTGACGTGGATCACCCAGTCGCGCCAGTCCTCGTTGCTCGGCGTCAGAATCATCGATCGCATGATCTGGGCGGCGCGGTCGCGGGCCTCGGTGAGATTGGAGACGGCGGCGCCGTAGCGATCGATCAGGGTGCCCTCGGTATTGGAGCAGTGAAAGTAGACCTGGACCATCTACGCCTCCTGTAGGGAGCGATTGGGATGGCAAATTGATACCACCCGAGGCATTCGCGAAACATTCGGGTCGAACCCGGTAAGGGAATTTACGGAGATTGGTCGCCTGCAAGGTCGTTACAGGTTTAATCACAGGCGGGTGATGATCAGCTGGACCGCGCTTGGGCGGCATGGAACAACCTCCGACGAAAGTCGAGGGGCGACATGGGTCCTTCCGAAGGCAGCGTCGGTAATGCCATCCGCTTCGGAACGGCACCATGTTCATTGCCGATTACAAGAAGCATAGCGTCGTCCCGGCCTGGAGGCTTGCATCTGGCCGCCGCGGGGACCAAGACTCTGCGGCACATCAAAGAGCATGCGCCCCACGGAGTGTTCGAGTGAAAGCCGTCCATACTGAGCTGCACCGCAGCCATGATCCGCAATTCTTCCTGGTTCGCGGGCTCGTCAAGCGCACCACCGAGCAGCCCGAGCGCGTCGATCGCCTGCTCAAGGGATTGAGGGACGGCAAGCATCAGCTGGTCGAGCCGACGAAATTCGGGCAAGGGCCCCGCGCGCGCATCCACAGTCCGGAATATCTGTCGTTCCTGAGCGAAGCCTGGGAGGCCTGGACGGCGCTCGGCGATTCCGGCCCGGAGATGATCGGCAATATCCATCCGGTGCGCCACGCGGCGACTTATCCCACCCATATCGTCGGCAAGCTCGGCTGGCACACCGCCGACACGGCGGCGCCAATCGGGCCGGGCACGTGGGCGGCCGCCTGTGCCGCGACCGACGTCGCGGTCACCGCGGCGCAGATGGTGATGGACGGCGAGGATGCGACCTATGCGCTCTGCCGCCCACCGGGCCATCACGCCTATCGCGACATGGCGGGCGGTTTCTGCTTCCTCAACAACAGTGCGATCGCGGCGGCGCATCTGCGGCAGAAGCACGAGCGTGTCGTCATCCTCGACGTCGACGTCCATCATGGCAACGGCACGCAGGGCATCTTCTACGCGCGGCCTGACGTCTACACGATCTCGATCCATGCCGATCCGGTTGCGTATTATCCGTTCGTGTGGGGCTATGCCCATGAGCACGGCGAGGGTCCGGGTCTCGGCACCAACCTCAACATTCCCCTCGCCATCGGCACCGGCGATGACGGCTACATGCAGGCGCTGGACGTTGCGCGCAAGGCGATCGAATCGTTTGCGCCGAGCGCGCTCGTCGTCGCGCTTGGTCTCGATGCCTCCGAACACGACCCGCTGAAGGGATTGGCCGTCACCACACCAGGCTTCCGCCGCATCGGCCAGGCCATCGCGAAGATGGGCCTGCCGACCGTGTTCGTGCAGGAGGGTGGCTATCTCTCGGATATTTTGGGCGCGAACCTCACCTCAGTGCTGGCAGGATTCGAAGAGGCGCGGTGAGCTTGAAAGCATCTCGCTCGCCGCGAGCACCTAGCAGACGTGCTGCATCTCGGCTTCGTCCGCGACCATGTCGAGCATGATCGTGGTCAATCCCGTCGCCGTACAATCCTTCGATCTTGCGCCGAGCTCCTCATAGCTGCCGACGAGAGAGCGCCGCAGCTTCAATAGCGCTGCAGTTCGTCCGCGGTCAGATCGGGATAACATCCGACAACGCCATTCCCTTCTGATCTGATTGAGCTATTCTTCCCAAGGATTAGGGAACGCGTCCAGTCTGAGGTGAAGTCGGGCCCCAAATCTGTGATTGAGGGGACCCCAAAGCCCCTTCGACGTAACGATAGGTCGGGCAGAAATCACCATGCTGGAGAACGAGCCGGGCACGGGAACGGAGGGCGGGCTGAAGCGCTGGCTCGAGGGCATCGGTCTCGGCCACTACACCGATCTCTTTGCGCAGCACCGTCTCGATCTCGACGTCGTGGCGGACCTGACCGAATCCGATCTGGTCGAGCTCGGATTGCCGCTCGGTGATCGCAAGCGGCTTCAGCGAGCCATGTCGGCGCTGTTCCTGGCCGAAACGGCGGAGCCGTCGGCGGCAGTGGCGCCGCCGCAAACGCGCTCGGAGGTCGGCGCGGAACGGCGTCAGCTCACCACCATGTTCTGCGACATGGTGGATTCCACCTCGCTATCGGTTCAGTTCGATCCGGAAGACGTGCGCGACATGATTGCGAGCTTCCGCGAAACCTGCGTCCGCGTGGTCAAGCATTACGAGGGCTTTGCCGCCCGTTTCGTCGGCGACGGTATCCTGATCTATTTCGGCTATCCGACCGCTCATGAGGACGATGCCGAGCGCGCGGTGCGCGCCGGGCTCGAGATCGTGCGGGTGCTGTCGAGCGCGCACGCGATCGAGCCGCGCGGTGCGCTCAGCCACTCGCCCGCCGTCCGCATCGGGATCGCGACCGGCCTCGTCGTGGTCGGCGATCTCGTCGGGCAGGGCACCGAAGAGCGCGATTCTGCGGTCGGAGAAACCGTCAATCTCGCCGCGCGGCTGCAAGGCCTGGCGCCGCCCAACGGAGTCGTGATCTCCGCATCGACCCAAGCGCTGCTGAAGGGGAAGTTCGACTACCGCAATCTCGGCGTCCATGACTTGAAGGGCATCTCCGAGAAAGCGCAGGCCTGGCACGTGGTGCGCGCCTCGCGGATGGAGACCCGCTTCGCCGCCGCCATGGGCACGCGGCTGACGCCGCTCGTCAACCGCGAGGAGGAGATCGCGCTGCTCATGGGACGCTGGCAGCAGGCCAATGACGGCGACGGCCAGGTCGTCGTCAAGTTCGGCGAGCCCGGTATCGGCAAGTCGCGCATCATCCAGGAAATCTTCGAGCGGATATCCGGCGATCGCCATGGACAGGTCTCGCTCCAGTGCTCGCCTTACTACACCTCCACGGCGTTCCATCCGTTCGTCGAGCAGCTCAAATTCTCCCTCGGCCTCGATCGGGAGGATGCGTCCGCGCTGTCGCTGGCGAGCCTGGAGACCGCGATCGCCACGGCGCATGGCGACATCGAGCAGGTCGCGCCGCTGTTTGCCGCGCTGCTGTCGATACCCACCGGCGACCGCTATCCGCGGCTCGACCTTTCGCCGCAGCAGCAGAAGGATGCCACCGTCACGGCGCTGGTCAATCACTTCCTGGGCCTTGCGCGCGAGATGCCGTTGGTGATCGCGTTCGAGGATTTGCATTGGATCGACCCGACCTCACGCGAGGTGATCGACCTGCTGGTCGACCGGGTGCAGAACCGGCCGATCCTGGTCATCATCACCGCGCGATCCGAATTCCAGCCGAGTTGGAACGCGCATTCGCACATCACGACCCTGGTGCTGAACCGCCTGAGCCGGCCGCTGCGCACGACGCTGGTCGAGCGCGTTGCCGGCAGGGAGCTGCCCAAGGAGGTCGTCGAGGAGATCATCGTCAAGACCGACGGCGTGCCGCTGTTCCTGGAAGAGCTGACCAAGACGGTTCTGGAATCCAACCTCCTGACCGAGCGGCACGGGCGCTACGTGCTGTCGGGCCCGTGGCGGCAGCTCGCGATCCCGGCGACCCTGACGGACTCGCTGATGGCGCGACTGGACCGCATGGGACCGTTCAAGCGGGTCGCCCAGATCGGCGCCACGATCGGGCGCGAGTTTTCCTATGAGACGCTGCACGCAGTCGCCAACACGCCAGCCGAGCAGATCGAAGCCGCGCTCAATCACCTGGAGCAGGCGGGCCTGATCATGCGCCGCGGCCATCCGCCGGACGCGCTCTACTCCTTCAAGCACGTGATGATCCAGAACGCCGCGCATGCGAGCCTCTTGCACAGCGAGCGCCGCAAGCTGCACTCCCGGATCGCCCAGGTGCTCGCCGAGATGTATCCGGAGAAGACCGAGCGCGAACCGGAGCTGCTCGCTTATCACCTGACCGAATCCGGCCAGAGCGAAGGTGCCGCCAGCTTTTGGCTCAAGGCCGGCAAGCAGGCGGCCAAGAGCGGCGCCAATCTGGAAGCGATCGGTCATCTGCGCCGCGGCTTGAGCGTCGTGCAGGCCAATGCGCGCGTGCAGGGCGCCGACGAGATGGAGCTCGAGCTGCGGATCGCACTCGGCACCGCCCTGATCGCCGCCAAAGGCTATGCCGTGCAGGAGGTCGAGCAGAACTACATCCGCGCGCTCGAGCTCGGCCAGCAGCTCGGCGACGACGAAAAGGCCTTCGCCGCTACGCGCGGGCTCTGGGTGTGCCATTTCATCCGCGCCGATCTCACGCGCGCGCACGATCTCAGCGTCGAGCTGTTGAGATTCGCCAAGCGCGAGCGGCTGCACCAGCGGGCGCAGCCGGCGCAGCAGACCGGTTATCTGATCGAGGCGCACCGCTCGATCGCGATGACCATGCTCTATCGCGGCCGCTTTGCCGCCGCGCAGCATCATCTGCATCGCTGCATCAGCCTCTACAGCCCCGATCTGCATTCCGGTCTGATGGAGCGCCACGGCATCGATCCCGGCGTCGTCTCGCTGTCCTATCTCGGGTATCTCCTGTGGTTCCTCGGCCGTCCGGACGCGGCGCGCCAGCACAGCGAGCAGGCGATCGCGAACGCCGAGAAGATCCGCCATCCCTTCACGCTCGCCTTCGCTCTCGTGTTCGGCGCCTATCTCCGCCAGCATTTGCGCGATGTCGAGGGCACGCGTGACCACGCCAATCGCGCGATGATCATCGCCACCGAGCACAATTTCCTGCACTGGAAGCAGCAGGCGGCGATCCTGCGCGGCTGGGCGCTGGCTCAGCTCGGCGAAGCCGACGAAGGCCTGAGCCAGATGCGCGTCGGCCTCGACGAGTATGAGGCGATGGATTCCTGGCTCGCCGGCTGTTGGTTTCGCTGCCTGCTCGCGGAGTCCTATGCCAAGGTCGGGATGCGCGACGCCGCCTTGCGGGCACTGGACGGCGCGCTCGCGACCGCAAGACGGACCGGCGATCACTCCTATCTCGCCGAAGTCTATCGCCTGCAAGGCGAGATCACGCTGTCGGACGGCGACCCGGCATCGGTGCGGGAGGCCGAGGATATGTTCGGCCTGTCGCTGGAAACCGCGCGTAAGCAGGGCGCATTGTCCTGGGAGCTTCGCACCGCCGTCAGCCTGGCGCGGCTGTGGCACGAGGCCGGCAGGCGCGAGCACGCAAGTCTCCTGCTCGTGCCCATCGTCGGCAGGTTCAGCGAGGGCATCTACACGCCGGACCTGAAGCAGGCGATGCAGCTGATCAACGAGCTCGGTGCGGACGCGCCCGTTCGTGAACAGGTCGCCCCCTGACTTGAGCGATCTTGCCGCAGAGCGTGCGCGCTATTGGAGCGGCTTGCCGAGCGCGCTGCGGGTTACCTTCGCGCCTATCGCAATGTTGGGGTGGGCCAGGGCGCGCTTCCGCACTGGCACCCGCTGCGCTTTCGGGGGCATTGAACGGGGTTCCAGGCGGATGGCGAATGCTTCGTTTCATTTTACCTTGATTCCGTTTGTGAGTTTCCAGCGTCTCCCAGTGCGGCTATGACTGCGGCCCGATGGCCCATTTGAGCGCGCCCATGCATTCCGTTGCCCTGCTGACCGCCAGCTACGCCAAGGATATCGAGCGCTTTTCGCTGCTCAGCGAGAGCATCGACACCTGGCTCTCGGGATACACGCGGCATTATGTTCTCGTTAACGATGAGGACGTGCCGCTGTTCGAGCGGTTTGCCTCCGACAAGCGCGTCATCGTCCCGGCCTCGCGTTACTTGCCGAAATGGCTCCTCGCGCTCCCGCCGGCCCTCCAGTTCATCAGCAGCCGGCGCGTCTGGCTCTCGCTGCTCTCGTCACCGGTGCACGGCTGGCACATCCAGCAGATCCTGAAGATCGCCGGCGTTCTCAACGCGCCGGAGCAGCGCGTCTGCATCCTGGATTCGGACAATCTCTTCTTCCGCGAGTTCGACGTTGGCCAGTACGCCGGCGGCGAAAAGACGCCGCTCTTCGTTACTCCAAAGGCGATCGGCGCCGACCACCCGTTGCATGGCCTGTGGCTCCGTACCGTCGATCAGCTTCTGGGTATCGAGAAGCGCTCGTTTCCGGCAGACGATTATGTCGGCAACGCGCTGGTCTGGGACAAGGACACCGCGCAGGCGATGACCGGCGCCATCAAGGCTGCGACAGGGCTGAACTGGGTCCTGGCGCTGTGCCGCAAGAAGAAGTTTTCCGAATACCTGCTCTATGGTCATTTCGTCGCGAGCTCGCCCGCGCACCTGGCTGCGCATCAGGTCACGGAAGACAGTATCGCGGTCTCGCACTGGGACGACACGCGTCTCGACCGTCCGGCCATCGAAGCGATGATGCGCGCGGCCTCGCCAGAACAGGTCGCGCTCTGCATCCAGTCCTATTCGTCGACCTCGATCGTCGACATCCGCGAGGTATTCCGGTTGAATTCGCGCGACCAGCGCGCGCCGAGCCTGTCGCCCGACCTTATGGGCGAGGTTGCAGCATTCGAGGTGCCGAAAACGCGCTAGAACATGATCCGACCCCGAAGGGCGGCGTTCGCGCAAAATGTGCAGCGGTTTTCCGCAAAGATCATGCTCAAACGATAGCGCGCTCAAGCATCCTTCGTGAACTTGCTGATGACGTCCATGAACGGCTTCGGCTTGAACTCGCCGTCGAGCGGCAGAGGACGGTTCGGCTGCTTGTCCTTGCGGGCGAAGGTGCCGTTGATCCAGCTGTAGCGATCCGAGATGCCCCAGGTCAGGATCGAGCGCACCGGTCCGCTGCTTGAGATGGCCGTCAGCAGATCGTCGACGCGCTTGGCGACGATGGCGTCGCGCTCCGCCGGGCTCCCCGCCAGCTTCTGATCGTCGACATCGAGCTCGGTGACGAGCACCTCGAGCCCCCAGGAACGCAGCTCGGTGACGAACTCGGCGAGCCCGTGTGTGTCGATTTCGAGCTCGGCATGCAGATGCGATTGCAGTCCGACGGCGTGAAGCGGAACGCCCTGGTCGAGCAGGTCCATGATCAGGTTGCGGTAGGCCGCGCGCTTGGCGATGAAGGAGTCCTTGGCCGATTCGATGTCATATTCGTTGATCGCGAGCTTGACGAAGGGATCGGCCGCGGCGGCGGTGCGGAAGGCCAGCGGAATCCAGCCGTGACCAAGATGCTGCGTCCAGAACGTGTCGCGCCGGTCGGTGACCTTCTTCGGATTGTCCGGGATCGGCTCGTTGACGACGTCCCACGACGTCAGCTTGTTCTTGTAGTAGGACACGACGGTGCCGATGTGATCGACGAAGGCGCGCTCGACGCCCTTGCCGTCCTTGATCTGCTTGGTCCAGTCGGGAATGTCGTGATACCAGGCAAGCGCGTGACCGCGCATCGTCAAATCGTTCGCCTGCGCAAAATCCAGGATCGCGTCGGCACGCTCGAAAGCAAATGTGTGCGCATCCGGCCGCAGCATCGGCCATTTCAGCTCGAGCACCGGCACCACCTGCGTGCAATAGGTGCTGATGGCGTCGCCAAGCCGCGGATCAGCTTGCAGGTCCCAGAGCGTGGCCGCAGCGCCAAAGCCCCGACGGCGCTGGGCACGTTTCGACGCCGGCACTGCGGACGCCGATGCGGCCGCCGCGAGCGTTGCGGCGCCGCCGAGCAAGAATTCGCGTCGGTCGAGCCTGGTCACGCGTGAGGCTGCATCGCCGCTTCGGCGATCTCGTAATAGTGAAGCGCGCCTTTCTCGAGCGTCAGATTGTCCAACACATAGTCGCGCGGTGCGAAGTCTCCCGCCGCGACGTGCGACCAGAAGCCGGCCCAGCCGGATGTGAAACCATCCGCATCCGTGAAGGTCATGCCGCAGCGCGCGTCGAAATAAGGGACCGAGGACACGCCGCCCTCGTACCTCACCTTGTGCGGAAAATACTTCGGATCCTGCCACGGCCCGCCGCGATCCCAGGCAAAGACGGGCACGCCGCTCGACAGCGCCTGCTGGCAGGCGATGCCCTGGCTCTCGTGCTCGCACAGGAAGACCATGCTGCGGCAGCGCGCCAGCGCCGCCTTGTAGTCGTGTTCCTTGTAATGGCCGTAGCGGATCACTTCGACAGTGCGGCCGCTTGCTTCGAGATGCCTGCGGATCGGCTCGATCAGCTCCGCCTCGTAGCGCCCATAATCCCAGCGGATCTTGTCGTAGAGCAGCACGTCGACGCTCTTCTGCTCGGTTGGCGCTGGTGTCCACAAATCGGTCTCGATGCCGACGGGCCAGGCGCCGACATGGGGCCAGTGCGGACGGAACATGTCCGCGTACCAGGCGCATGGCACCAGCACGCGCTTCACGTCGAGATCCTTCAGAGTCTCCGGCGCATCGATCGGGTGGTCGTACATGGCGACGCCGAGCAGTAGCGGGTTTTTCCACTTGAACCAGTCGAGCACGAACGGCCGGCCGATGATGCAGGCCAGTTCCTCGGGGTGCTTCTGGATGTAGCGATAGTCGTTGACGCGGTAGCGGATGCCGAGCCGATCGAGGCCCGCGCACAGATTGAGGAGCACGCGCCGCTGGCCGCTGATATAGGACTTGCCAACCAGCAAGCGCCGCAGCAGCGGCCGGAGATGGCGGTCACCGGGAAACCAGCGGTCGTCCCGTTCTTCGAAGAAGAGGTTGAGGACCATCCTGTCGCCGCCAGCATTGCCGGAGGTTGCCGGCGCAAGCGGCGCGTCGGTGCCGCGATGCGGCCGAGAGGCCGGCTTCGCCCGTGCTTGTTCGGCAACGTCCATGTCAGTCACATCAGCACATCGGAGGATTCGGGGCGACGTTGCGATATCATTGTTTCTTTTCTGTGATCGCGCCGGCCCCTTCAAGGACAGGGCAAATTTAACGCTAACGCGCGATAACCGCGCGATTGCTCCATTCGCGGTCCGATTTGCAGACTTATGCGGCTATCCTGCCGGCGCCAGCGCGCCGTCCGATTGCTCCACCAAAGTCCAAGCGTTTTAACGCTTCGTTAATCCTCACGGCCGCTACCGGTCCAAAGTCCGCATGCTGAATCGCCATTTCTCCATTTATCTCGTCGCCTACATCCTGCCTGCGGCGGTGGGGTTCTTCGCGGTTACGGCCTACACACGGCTGCTGACGCCGGCGGAGTACGGCGTCTATGTGGTCGGCATCAGCCTTGCGGGAATCCTGGGCGCGATCTTTTTCGCCTGGATCAAGCTGTCGGTATCCCGCTATCAGGCGATGTCGGCGGAGGTGGATTTTCGCGGCACCGCGATGGTCGCCTTTGCGCTCACGGCGGCGGTTCTCTGCGCGACCACTCCGCTGGTCTTCCTGTTCCGAAGCGACGTCAGCGTCGAGCTGCTGCTCGCCAGCATGTTCGTCGCGATCATGGCCAATGCGGTCGATGTCGGCCAGGAGTTCGAGCGCGCCAAGCTGCGGCCCTACCGCTTCGCGGCGATCTCGATCGTGCGCAGCGTGTCGAGCGTCGGCTTTGGGCTCGCCGGGATCTGGCTCGGCTGGGGTGGATTGGGGCTGCTCGCGGCATTCGGCCTCGGCTCGCTCGCCGGCATCATCCTGAATCTGGTCGGTGACCGCACCAAGATCGCACGCTTCCAGCGCCGCCAGTTCATGCAGCTGGCGCGCTACGGTCTTCCGTTGACGCTGGCCGGGCTTTCCGTTGCGGTCTACTCGGCCTGCGACCGGCTCATCGTCGCCTATCTGCTCGGCAAGGATGCCGCCGGCATTTTTGGCGTCGCTGCGGACCTGCCGCGCCAGTTCATGGTCATGATCGCCTCCAGCGTTGCCGCGGCGACGGTGCCGCTGGTGTTCCGGTCGTTGTCGGAGAAAAACAATGACACGACGCGGGAGCGGCTGACCGAAAGCCTCGAACTGCTGCTCGTCGTCGTTGCGCCCGTCGCGGTCTGGCTTGCGCTGGCGGCGGACCAGGTCGCCGGCACGCTGGTCGGCGTCGACTTCCGCGCGGGCGTGTCCGCGCTGCTGCCGACCCTGGTGCTCGCCCGCTTATTCGGGATCGCCAATCAGTTCTATGTCCAGATCAGCTTCCAACTCGCCGAACGCCCCTTCATGCTGGCGGCACAGTCCTTCCTCACGCTGGTCGTCAGTGTGGTCCTGATGTTCGCGCTGGTCGCCGGCTATGGCCTTTACGGTGCGGCGCTGGCGACCTTCGCGACCGAAGCGATCGGCTTCCTCGTGGCTGTCCTCTTGATGCATCGCGCCCACCCGGTCCCGTTCGACCTCAATCGCCTCGCCGCTGTTGCAGCTTCCGCTGCGGCGATGGCGGCCGCGATCCTGATCGCGCGATCGCAAGCGGGCGGCACTGGTCTCGGGTCGCTCATCGTCGTGAGCCTCGCCGGTGGCTTCGCTTACGCCGCCGCGGCGTGGCTGATGAACGTCGCGAACGTGCGAACGCTGTCGCTGCGCCTCCTGCGAACGTTCAACCGGAAGGCGCTGGGCGTTTAGCGACCAAGGCGAGCCTGACCGCTCCCGGCATTGTCCCGTGCAGCTGAACCATGTTAGCCGGACATTCTGCCGCAGCGATCGAGGGCCGGCTTCGGGCCAGCTTCGGCCGGAGGCCGCCTTCCGCCGATGTGAACCGTCGTATATGAGAGATTTGTCGCGGGAACGTGCCGAATCTCGCCACAGACGGAACGTAAGGCGGATGCGATTTCTTAATCCAGAGATCGCAATTTGACATTTGACCGACACCAGCGGACTGGCAGTTCGACCGAGGATGGCATGAAAAACCGATCGACGACGGCGCAATCCACCAGGGCGGTGCGGCGTCAGGGGCCTGCCGGGATCATTGCGCTTGCGACGCTGGCCATGTTTGCGGCGGTGGCGCCGGTGACGGCTGCCAAGCAAGCCCGTCAGCCGGTCGAGGCGGTGGCGCCGCGCGTAGCCGGCGAGCCGATCATGGCGATCGTGTCGATCAAGAGCCAGCAGGTCACCTTCTACGATTCCGACGGCTGGATCCTGCGCGCGCCGGTGTCGACCGGCACCACGGGACGCGAGACGCCGGCGGGCGTCTTTGCCATCATCGAGAAGGACAAGGACCACCGCTCGACCATGTATGACGATGCCTGGATGCCGCACATGCAGCGCATCACCTGGAATGGCATCGCGCTGCACGGCGGGCCGCTGCCCGGCTATGCCGCCTCACATGGCTGCGTGCGCATGCCGTTCGGCTTTGCCGAGAATCTGTTCGACAAGACGTATATCGGGATGCGCGTGATCATCTCGCCGGACGATACGGTCCCGACCCAGTTCTCCCACCCTTCGCTTTTCATGCCGAAGCGGGAGGCCATTGCGGCGGCGCCGAGCCGTGCCGACAAGCTCTCCGCCGAGGCGGAGGAGGCCACCAGGGCCGCCGACGAGGCCAAGAAGGCCGCATCGGCAGCCGCAAAAGAAGCCGCTTCGCTGCCGGCGGGGCTGCGCAAGCTGGAACAGCAGAAGGCTCGCGCCGACGCCGAGCTCGCTTTCGCCGACAAGATGCTCGCGAACGCAAAGACCGATCAGGCCCGGACCAAGGCCGAGGAGCTGAAGCAGAAGGCCGCCGCCAAGGCTGCGGATGCAGCGACGCAGCTCGATGCCGCAAAGGCCGCGGCGCAGCCGAAGCGCGAGGCCGTCGCCGCCACCAAGGAGGCCGCCAAGGTCGCGGCGGCCAGGAAAGCCGACGCCGTGAAGGCGGCGACCGATGCAAAGCTCGCGCTCGAGCCGGTCTCGGTCTACATCAGTCGTGCGACGCAGAAGCTGTACGTGCGGCGAAACACCCACAAGCCGGCACCCGATGGCGGCGGCGAGGTATTCGACACCAGGATCGAGGTCCCCGTCACGATCCGCAATCCAGACCAGCCGCTCGGCACGCATATCTTCACGGCGATGGCGAGGACCGATACGGGCCTGCGCTGGAGCGTGGTCACGATCGAAAACGGCGACGAGGCGAGGGCCGCGCTCGACCGGATCACCATCCCGCAGGACGTGCTCGATCGTATCGCGCCGACCGCGTTGCCGCGCTCCTCGATCATCATCTCGGACGAGCCGCTGAGCAGCGAGACCAACTATCGCACCGAGTTCGTCGCGGTGCTGAGCAATCAGCCGCAGGGCGGCTTCATCACCCGCAAGCCGACCGCGCCTGCCATGATCGCGAGCGATGACGGCTGGGACAATGGCGGCAACGGCTTCGGCTTCTTCTTTCAGCGCGATCCGTACGTGCAACCGGTCAATCCGCGCCGGAGAGGCCAGTATCAGTATTACCAATCGACGCAGCCGGTGCAGCGAGGCTTTTGGTAGGGACGCCGAGATCGCCTGCGGCGCAGGCTTACAGCCGCGCCGTGATCACCAGAGCCTGAATCTTGGCTTCGACCGGTCCGGAGCCATGGCGCATCCGGATCGCCTCAGTGACCGCGTCAGTCGCAGCTTGAAGGTCGCCACCGCTTCTTGCCTCGATCTCGCCGCGCAGCGGCGTGCCCTGGCAGTAGGCGATCGCCACGTATTCCGCCGTTGGCGCGCGGCTGATTGCGGATCGCGTTTCGATCGAGACGCTGCCAAAACCTGCCCGTTCGAGATCGGCCCTGATGATCGCATGGTCGAAATAGCCGTGCGGTGTCCGGGCCATGAAACGCGGCGGATCATCGGGAAACAGCTTGGCCAAGGCGATCGTTGTATCGTGGGCGAACACGTTGTCCTCGATGCGGTCCCAGACGTTGAAGAGGAACGTGCCGCTCGGCTTCAAAACGCGCTTTGCTTCGGAATAGCCCTTGACGCGATCCGGAAAGAACATGGCGCCGAACTGGCAGCAGACCACGTCGAATTCGGCGTCGCCGAACGCAAGAGCCAACGCATCCGCCTGGCGCCAGACAATGCGAGCATCGTCTGCCTGACGCTGCGCTGCAACCGCGAGCATCGGCTCGTTGAGATCGGTCGCAACATAGCGGACGCTGCGTGGCAGCGCCGCCGCCACGGCGCGCGTCACCGCGCCGGTACCGGCCGCGATCTCGAGCAATACGGAAGGCGAGAGCGCGGCGACGCGTCTTGCGATGTCATCGGCATAGGCGGCGAAGATCATCGGGACGAGATATTCGTCGTAGAGTTTTGGGACGGAGCCGGCGAAAACCTTGTCGGTGTCGGTCATGCTTGCCTCGCTGAAGGTTCAGACGCGAGATCAAGCTACCATGGACCGCTAGCTCACCGCGCCAGCAAAGATGCGAGCCAGGCCGGTTTCCGCATCGGGCGCGCTCCAGGCGATGTCGGCCAAGCCGGCCATCCGTTCTACGATTTCGCGCCGCCGCTGCGGGCCGCACCGCGCAGACGCCCGCGGTCGATAGCGGGTTGAGCGGGATGCAAGGCGCCCAGCGTCCTATCGTGCGTACGATCGCGCGCGACAGATTAGATGATCGAGCGAGATGTAACCGGGCCCGTAAGCCATGAGGGCGAGTGCCATGGCCGTCCAGGTGAGGTGAATCGGCCAGCCGTCGGGCACGGTGAGCTCGACGATGACGGTCATGCACAATAATCCGAGCGCAGCGAACCGTGTGCCGAGACCCAGCACCAGCAGGATTGGAAACATGATCTCGCCACATCCCGACAGGAAGGCCATTACCGCCGGCGCAGGAAAGTGATAGGGCCCGCCGGGCAGGTGCAGCATGAACTCGTCGCTGAACAGCGTCACCGCGGTGTCGTTGAGCCTGAGGAAGCCGTCCCACTTGAGAATGCCCGAGCGCCAGAAGGGAACGGCGAGCGCCGCGCGCAGCACGAGCTGAACGAGCGAGGGCGCGGCAATCGTCCGTATCAGAGAGTTGGCCTTGTCGAGCAGCAACCCAAGTGATGGCAGGGCGCTTCCCGCAGTCATGCGTTGATCGGTGATCATCATGCGTCTCCGAGAGCAAGCGAAGTGAATGCGCCAGCCTCGATCAGGCCGGTGATGTTGGAAGCGAGATCGAAATCGGGGCATGCATCCAGCGCCGACGCGGCGGCCCCGCGAAGTGGCTCGCCCGACGCAAGACGTTCGGCAAACACTGCGCCGCCGGGCGGAAGGCGCCGCACCATAACGTCGAATTCGGGCCGGGTGATCAGCGCGTCTTCCGGCGTCGACGCGTCAATGCGCCCGACCGGTGCGTCGTCGCGGTTGGCGGCAAAGATCGTCACTGCCGAGAAGGACGAGCGCACGATGCGCAGCGCCGGATGCGCGATGAAGACGAGATCGGCCAACCGTTCCGAGGCGAAGGCCGCCAGCGCAGCGGCCGATAACGGCGCGGCGTCCTGCGCATGGTAGGCATCGAGCCACGCCCGCTCGATGCGTGCAACATCCGCAAGCCAGGGCATTGTCTGCGCATACTCATAACGTGTGATGAAGTCGGCAAACTCGCGGCCATATTCGAACAGCAGCGGGGAAGTGGGCGGGCTGCTACGGATGTGGAAGCGCGCCATGGCACGGAAGAAATCAGGACCGGTGATGCGCTGCACCGCCGGATAGATCGCGGCGAGGGCATCGATCAGGCTCACCGTGACATTGTTGCGGTAGACGGCGTAGCGCTTGCCGGCGGCCTTGCCGTTCGGACCCGCCACGATCGCGGGCGCCGCCCGCGTGGGGTCCAGCAGTCCCGGCGTAAAGGCGGCGGCAAAGGACAGGTCCTGCTCAGGTGGCATGACGGTCTCCCGCAGTCGCAGTCTGATTGCAGCGATCGAGGATTGCCTGTGCGGCGGCGGCTTCCGCCTGCAGCACCGGCCAGTCCGGAATCTTGCTATCCCATTCGATCAGCGTCGGCACGCCACCGCGGCGCCGGATGACGATCTCGAATAGCTTCCAAACGGCATCTGCGACCGGGCCGTCATGGCTGTCGATCAGCAGCAGGTCGCCTTCGTCATCGGCCTGCTCTGCGTGGCCGGCGAGGTGGATCTCCCCGACGTGCGCCAGCGGAAATTCCGCGAGGTACTCAAGCGCGGAGAATCCGTGATTGGTCGCGGATACGAAGACGTTGTTGATGTCGAGCAGCAGCCCGCAGCCGGTGCGTTCGGCAATGGCGCGGATGAAATCGGTCTCGCTCATCGACGATTCGCGAAAGGCGACATAGGTCGACGGATTTTCCAATAGCAACGGACGGCGGATCGCGTCCTGCACCTGGTCGATGTGGTCGCAGACGCGAGCCAGCGTCGCTTCGGTGTAGGGCAGCGGCAGAAGATCGTTGAAGAAGCTGGTCTCATGCGTTGACCAGGCAAGGTGTTCGGAGACCAGCGCTGGTTGGTAGCGAGCTACCAAACCTCGGAAGCGGGCCAGATGCGCCTTATCGAGCGGCTGGGGTCCGCCGATCGACATGCAGACGCCGTGCAGCGACAGCGGATGGTCGCGGCGGATCGCCTCCAGCGCGCGATGCGGCGGGCCGCCCGCGCCCATATAGTTTTCGGCATGCACCTCGAAGAAGCCGCATTGCCGGCCCGTGCTCAGGATGGCCTGGAGGTGCTCGGGCTTGAAGCTCGTCCCGGCAACACCGCCGATGGGAGCGGAGTAGCGGAGTGGCACCGCAGACGCCTCGGGCACGATTGCCGTCGTCATGGTCTCCTCCGCTCTTCACTGTTGTCGTGGGCGCGACGCGGTGCATTAGACCGGCTTGAGCGAACCCTTCTTGCCGTTCGGCAGCTCGATGCTGGTGCAGGTGCCGCCCTGCACGAACTTCCAGGCGTTGCCCTGGAAATCGACGGTGGATGTGCCCTGGCAGGTCGTGCCCGGCCCCGCCGCGCAATCGTTCTGGCCCTTGAGCGCGACGCCGAAGCATTTTTCTTTTTTGGCGGCGACGGCCGCATCGGCCTCCGCCTTGGTCAGCGGACCGGCGGCCGCGAGGGTGGCGAGGGCGGTTGACGCCGCGCCGGCGAGAACGATCGACGTGACGACGTGCTTGGCAGACATCGGAGTTTCTCCTGTTCGAAATGGCATCGCCTGGCAGGCGAAAGCGCATAATCTCCTTCGCTCCGCGCGCAGCCCGCGTTACTAAGAAGCTGCTCACGAATCCGTGAGACCGCTTGGATCTGGCACACGAAGGCGCGCTTGGGTCAGGATTAGCGGGCAGGCGGCCGTTCAAATCCAATGCGTTGGCGCTATTGAGACATTAGCGGGAGAGCATTGGCCGCGTCGGATTGGACCGGCTAGAGGTAACGAACGACGGAAGCCAGCGAAGAGCAATGACAGGAACCGTGTCCGACCGAAGGGGAAACACCATGAACGTCGATCCAGGACGGCAGCTTCGGGCGATCGCCAGGCTAACGGTCAGCACGCCTGGCCGTCTCGGCCCTGGTCCCAACAAGTTCACCGGCGAAGCCGCGCGCGACCGCTGTCGGCAATATTCAGCCGCGGCGCCCGATGTCTCATGCCGTCCGGTTGCAGCGTTGACCGCGAAATAGCACGACGCAGAAGCGCGCGCCGCCAAACCGGTTGGCAAAGTCTGCCCAGCACGGGCATGATGCGGATATGAAAACCACGCTGCTCAAGCCCGAACACTACACCCGCTCGCCGTGGAAAAACGGCGGCGGCGTTTTCACCGACATCGTGGATGCCCATCGCGGTGATGCACCGGTGAAGGATTGGGACAGCCTGCTCTGGCGCTTTGCCAGTACGCCAATCGTTACGTCCGGTCCGTTCTCCTACATGCCCGGCATCGACCGCCTCCAGATGGTTGTGGGCGGGCGCGGGCTGGTGCTGAAGTCGCCTGCGCAGGAATTCGATGAACGAGAACCTTTCACGACCGTGCGGTTCGCCGGGGAGCTCGAGATCGTGACGAAGCTTGAGGCCGGTCCGGTCGAGGTCGTGAACCTGATGGCGCGGCGTGGTGCGGTCGAGATCGAGCTCGAAGCGCTCGGGCCGCCCGGCGATCGGTCGTTGTTTGCCGGCACGCATCTGGTTTACGCGGTTCGGGGCGATTGCAGCGTCCGTCTTGGCGGGGAGGGCTTCGCGATTCCCGATGGCGGCACGCTGAAGGTCGAACTCACCGAGCCGTCGAGCCTCGCGCTCGCATCGGGTCTGGCGGTGTTGGGGTCGATCCGGATCGTCGGTGAGATGGCGCCTCCCCAAACGGCGGCTGCGCACAAACCGGGCAACTGGCCAGGTTGACGCCGTCGCGCCGCAGCACGATATCTGCCCGATGCAGACCGCCGCTCAAAGGGGCAGGATATGGACGCGCCAGACATTCACGCCCCCGCCACGCAAGCCGACAAAGTCGTCGACTGGCTGACCAACGGCACGCGCGACGAGCGCTTCGTCGATAACATCTTTGCGCAGATGTGCGTCCGCCTCCAGCAGGCCGGCATCCCGCTCAAGCGGTCGACGCTTCACATCCTGATCCATCACCCGCAATGGCTGGGAGCGCGGATGATGTGGTCCGACGGGATGCGCGAGGCGGAGATTGCACTTGTCGACTACGACGTTCGTGAGCGCTCCGAATACATCGGCAGCGCCGCCAATGAGATCCTTGACGGCGCCGCCGAGGTGCGCGAGCGGCTGGAGCAGGATCGTTCGCTCGGCCGCAAGCACGCGCTCTACGACGAGATGCGGGCGCGAGGCCTGACCGATTATGTGGCCTGGCCGCTCTACCACACGCTCGGCAAGCGCCACCTCGTCACCTTCGCCACCGATCGTCCCGGGGGGTTCGACGATACGCATATCGCCGGCCTGAAGAAGCTGCTGCCGGTGTTGGCGCTGGTCAGCGAGATCCGCGTCAAGAACCGCCTGGCGCGCACGCTCCTCGAGACCTATGTCGGCCACCATGCCGGCGAGTTGATCCTGGCCGGCGCCACCAGGCGCGGTACCGGCACGACGGTGCGCGCCGCGATCATGATCTGCGACCTCAGAGATTTCACAAAGATCTCGGACAATTGGCCGCGCGATGACGTCATCGATCTCCTCAACGACTATTTCGACGCGATGTCCGAACCCATCGCACGGTATGGCGGCGAAATCCTCAAATTCATCGGCGACGGCTTGCTCGCCATCTTCCCGCTCAGCCAGCCCGACGCTTGCGCCAACCTGCTCCATGTCGTGACCGAAGCCCGCAAGGCCATGGCCGCCTTGAACGAGCGGAACAGTGCGACCAGCCGCGCGCCGCTCAATTACGGTATCGGCGTCCATGTCGGGGACGTCATGTACGGCAATATCGGTTCAACCAGCCGGCTCGATTTCACCGTGATCGGCCCCGCCGTCAACATGGCCTCGCGCTTGGAGGCGCTCACGAAGCAGCTCGGACGAACGGTGCTGCTGTCGCGCGCCTTCGCCGAACTGGTGGAGAAGGAGTTCGCGCTGGAGCATGTCGGCCAGCACGAGGTGCGCGGCTTCAGCGACCCGATCGAGCTGTTTGCGTATCAGGGGTGAGCGGCGCACGGCGCCGGCTGAATTCGACCCAGCGGCGCCTATTTGCGGTTCGAGCCGGAGTTCGGCATGGCCTGCTGACCGCCCTGGGTTTGCCTGGGGTCGTTGTCCCCTGGCCGGGTCGTTGACGACTTGGCCGGCGCGCTCGCGCCGCCGCTGTTGTTATCCGATGACGTATTGAGGCCCGAGGCGCCTGCTCCGGTCGTGCCGCCTGTGCCGGTCGAATCGATGCTCGACCCGGTCCTGGACGCACCCGCGCCGCCTTGCGCAAGCGCGATGGATTGAGACGCGAGCGCCGCAATGAGCCCTGCGATGACGAGTGCTTTCATGTCCGCTCCTTTGCGCAAAGCCAGGCAGCCCCGGCCCGGCGGTCCGGGGGCGGGGGTCGAGCCGAGGCCGCCATTTGCCGGAATTGTGGAACCCCGGCGGCAGGCCAATGCGTGGGAACGCCGGGCGTTCCTATTCCCGGTCGGCTGCGAAGCAATGCCGCTAGGCCGACCAGCGATCCTGCTCTTCCTGGTGAGCATGCTCGTTCAGGCGGTCGGCGATTTGGTCCGCAATCTGCTCCGACTCGGCCGAGGCGACGGGGTCGCCCTTGTGTGTCTTCAATTTGTCCTTGTCGGCTTCGATCGGGAAGTCGTCAGGGGTCAGTCCGGCTTCCTTGCTCATGGCGCGCCTCGCTGTGTCCAGAGTCCGGAAAACACGCGTGAAGGCTGATCGTTGCTATGAAGAAGAGAAGGCTCTTTTGACGGAGCAAAGTCAGGCGCCGCCAACTGCCCGGATGACGGTCCCGCTCCCGCCGCAGGTGGCGCAGGAAGCGCCGTCAATGCGCCCCTTGCCGTGACAATCCGGACAAACATCTTCGCCGGTCCCGGTCGTTCCCCGCGGGGCTTCGTCACCGGGATTGAGCGTTGGCTGCGTCTCCGTCTTTGCGCTTTGCACGTCGAAAGCCTTCGCCTTGGTCATCTGCACCTCCTCGAAAGGACTGCAACGCGCCTTGCCGCAGGAAGTGCCAATTGGCTGAAACCATGCGAGCCGGGACCTCGGAATATCTCTCCCCACCGGGAACAGCGCGATCGCATATGACAGCTGCGAGGCACGGAACGTGCTCGGCCTGCATGGTTGGCGACGCCCGCTGAGGGCCGGCTCCTTGCCATGCGGGTCCCAAGATTTGGCCGCAACCGAGACCTCATCCTGAGCGCCTGCCGCCGGGACGACGTCGATTTCGGAGCCCGCCGAACCTGTGAACGGCGAGCCCCGCAGGGCGGCAGCGTTAGTCTATTCGGACATTGATTGTCTGTACGGCCGATCGCTCACGCGGCGCGCCGGCCGGTGATTGCTACTTCTCGACAGCCCCCGACCAGTCCTTGAAGCCGCCGACGTTGTAGACCTTCTCGTACCCCATATCCTTCAACAGCTTCCCGGCCAGGGCCGATCTGCCGCCAGACGCGCAGTAGAGAATGACGGTCTTGCTCTTGTCGAACGCCTTGTCGTGATACGGCGACTCCGGATCGGCGCGAAACTCCAGCATCCCGCGCGAGACATTCACGGCGCCCGCGATCTTGCCGCTGGCGGCAACTTCCGGGGCATCGCGAACGTCCACCACAAGCGTGTCGCCGTTCTTGATCATCTCGGCCGCTTGGTCCGAGGTGATCTTGGGGACTGCCGCGTTCGCGGCTTCCAGCATTTGCTTGACGCTTGTTGACATCTTTTCTCTCTCCCTTGCTGTCCTGGCATGAGGATAGCACATCGATCTGTGCTTCGCCTGCTCCTGTCGGTGGACGTCGGCCCCATGGATTCCACCGCGCCGAACGATGGCAAAGCTCTATTGCCGATGCAGGATTGTACGAATAGGCTCCGTCCCGAAAGCGCTCAACGGTCCTCGATCGGCCGCACATTCATGCCCAAATTCCTTCGCATCGGAGTCCTTCAGTCGAACGTATCCGGATACACCTCCAAGGCCTGGTGCATTCGGCGGGTCGGCTCGGCGGTCTTTCTGAAATGGGGCGCCGTGGAGGTCAGTGGCGCCGGCGATGGGCGCAAGGTCTCCTGGTCGCGATCGCCGCAGGAGAAGACGATCCGTTGCGGCACGGCGCAGCGCGCGCAGGACTACGCCAAAGCAGCGATCGCTCGGCGCCGCAGCCATCGCTATGAGCCGCTGACCGGACCGATCGCGCTGCGGCGCCGGTCCGCGAACGGTGGCGCCGAGCTCAAGCAGGCGCTCGCCACCATCCTGATCGTCGATATCGTCGGCTCGACCGCGAAGGCTGCGAAGCTCGGCGATGCGCGTTGGACCAAGGTGATGGGCCATTATTACGCGGCCGTCCGCAAGGAATTGAAGAGCTCGCGCGGCAAGGAAGTCGTGACCACCGGCGACGGCGTGCTGGCGACGTTCAAGAAGCCCGCCGCCGGCGTCAATTGCGCGACCGCGATCCAGAAAGCCGTGCGCACGCTGGGCCTCGAGATCAGGGTCGGCTTGCACGCCGGCGAATACACCATCAGCGGCGGCGAGATGGTCGGCCTCGCCTTCCACATCGGCACCCGCGTCGCCGCTAAGGCGCGCGCCGGGGAGGTTTTGGTCTCGAGCGCGGTGAAGGAGCTGATGAAGACGCAATCTGCGATCAGCTTGAAGGATCACGGCGTGCACCGGCTGAAGGGTGTGCCGGAAAGGTGGAGGCTGTGGCGGGTGGAGGGGTGAAGGGACGTCTGGGCGGGGAGGCAGTTCGCCTCCGGTTTTCGAACCTGCCAATAAATTGAAATTTGGTGCACTGTCACCGTAATCGCCGCTTGAGCGATAGAAATCAGGTCAGACGGACACGGAAGAGCACTGACTTGGTGCGCACACCGAAATGCGGCAACGGGCGACCAAGCGTGCGCTTCTGGTGCAGTGGCTTGGCGAGCACCGACAAGCTCATAATTTGGGTGATGGGCGCGGCGGGACCCGAACCGGCAACCAGACCGTTAAGAGCGGCCAGGCGCGGGAGCGCGCAAAGGCCGAGCGCCGCGAGGGGGCGCCCGGCTAACGACCGTCGGACATGAGGAATGATCGCTCAGACTGGAACCGTCGCGGTTGCATTCTTGGCCGCCATGGCTGCAGGTCTCGCCGCCGCCGCGATGGCATCCGCCTTGAGCCGTACCAATTCGCCTGCGAGACACGGCCCGTGGCCGGATTGCCGCTTCGCGACCTGGCAATCGCCGAGGCGATTCCGGCCGCGGGCCCATCCGAACTCGCGCAGTCCTCGGCGAAACGCCTCCAGGGTGCGCCCGCCAACTGTGCCCCACGCGTCCTGAGGGGCGCGCACACTCATCGGCAGTGCAATGATCGGCTGCGACCTGGGTTTGATCTTGATCAAGTTCAGCAGCGTCGCCGCCACGATCATCGTTAGGACGCCACCGACGCTGAGCGTGATCTGCATCGCAAGCCCCTCCGATATGTCGAGCAACGCCAGGAGACTGACCAGCGTAAGCAGAACGCCGAGGCAGAAGATTGGCAACGAGTTCTTGCCACAGAGGATGGCGCCGCGCATCACCGCAGTCGTCAATGCTTGTCGATTGGGTGGCACGAGCCATACCGCTACAACCGCAAGAGCCAAGAAATGCAATAGACGCAACGGATCGAGATTCGATTTGTCTACCGGATAAGCCAACTTCGTCAGCCCCTGCGGGATCAACGCTTCCAACGGCTTGATTCTCCAGCTCAATGCGATGACGAGGCTGACGACCAGATAGAGAATGGCAGGCGCAAGCGCCATGCGTGACGTTAGCCAGGGGCGCACTCTTTCGCCCTCGATTATCACCCACGCGCCAAGCACCACCAGCAGCTGCCAGGCCAGTGGATTGAAAGCCCAGTGGCCGTTCGGCCACGCCGGCAAGGACCAGCCGAACATATGCACCAGCGCATAAAGCGCCAGCGAGGCGCCCAGCGTCAGGTTCGGCAGTCGGAGCAGCAACCACAGCAACGGCGCGAACAAGAGGTGGAGAAGCACGAAGATCGGCAACACGTCGGTATTGACCGGGCGGTATTGCAGAATTGCCGCGTGCGCGAGCGTCGCGCCAGGCTGGTCCAGCAGAATGCGCGTATTGCTCTCGTCAGCAAGGCGTTCCACGCCAGCGATGTGGACTAGGATGGCGCAGGCGAGCGTGAGCAGAAGAAATGCGATATAGATGTCCCAGCTTCGCCGCAGCGTGCGGCGGATCACGCTGGTCCATCCCTCGCAGCTCCATACCTTGCCGTAGGCCAGTGCGCAGGTGACGCCCGAAACGAACATGAACACTTCCGCGGCATCGCTGAAGCCGTAGTTCCGCAGCGTCAGCCAGCTTCCAATGTTATGGGGGACATGATCAAGAAAGATGCACCAGAGCGCGATGCCGCGGCAGGCGTCAATGCGCAGGTCGCGGCCGTTGGCTTTCAGCTCCGGCAGCGCGGCCGCCGATGGCTTCGGGGTGGCGGTTCGGTCATGCATTGGCTTGCCTCGTCCAGCGTGCGCGCACGCTTCAAGAGGAACGATCGACAGGAATCGAATCTGACAAAAAAGCGGCCTGCGGCGGCGGGTTCGTGACAGCGCAGCAGTCCAGCGTTGCTTCACACCGACCGGGCCACGACAGCAATTGAGACAATGGCCGCGCTGAGCAAAAAGCTGGTGGAGAAGCTGACTGTCGACATCATCGTTCAAGTGGCGCAGTGTGTAAACCGGTCGGAGGTCGGTACAGAGAGGTGCCTAGGTCCTATGACCAAGGTACCGTCCGGGCCGCGGCATCTATTTGACGCCGGTGAGACACGTGATGAGCAATCCATCGCTCGCATGGACGAAGGACCAGTGAGCTTCGCGCTTCGTGTAGTTCGCGCTGCTTACGATGTGTGCCGATTGCAACCATAGCACACAGCAGCCCGCGGCTCCTACTTTGAGTGCGGGCGGCGAACCGCTGGACCAGAGATAGAAGATGGACGGTTTCGAAGCTGGGTGTATGATTTTTCATTGATCTCCGGGCGTCAGAAGACGGAGAGCATTTTTATGAAGGTACTTATTGTTGACGATCACACATTGATTCGCGAGGCGTTGCACGCTGTCCTGAAGGAGTTGAAGCGAGAAGCCGTGATATTGGAAGCATCGAGCAGTCGAGAGGCCATGCACATCGTCGAGGAGCATCCCGATATCAGCCTCATTTTGCTCGATATCAATTTGCCTGACCGCGACGGCTTCTCTGTCCTTTGCGAACTGCGCCAGCGCTATGCGACGATTGCTATCGTCATTCTCTCGTCCTCCGATGATCAGGATACGGTCAGGCGCGCTTTCAAACTTGGCGCGCTGGGTTTCATCCCGAAGACCACGGAACGTGAAGTGATGCTCAACGCCATTGAGTTGGTGTTCTCCGGCGGAGTTTACATTCCCTCCAAGATTCTGGAGGAAACAGCGGGTCCGCGGTTCGCAGATAAACCTTTGGCTCGCGACTCGCTCAAGGGACTCGGGTTGACCGATCGTCAGATCGACGTACTGGCGCTCCTGATGAAAGGAAAAAGCAACAAGGTCATTGCCAGGACGCTCAATATGGCAGTGCCGACGGTGAAGAACCACATCACGTTCGTTCTCAAGGCACTCGGCGTGGCGACGCGCACCGAGGCCGTCATAAAAGTCGGAAAAATGGGCTGGGAATGGCCGCCGAAATCCGAATCATGAAACTGCCCCCGTGCCTCTTTCACCATCATGATTCCTAAGGAGCTCATGCATGACAGCGCGGAGCCGCATCGGGTCGACGGGCTTGTGCAGCAAAATGTATCCTCTGTCCCTAGCGTCCCGCAGAGGTTCAGCTGCGGTATCGCCGCTGATGAGAATGGCGGGAATTGACGAGCCAAACGCTGCATTGATTTGTTCAATAGCCCGGATTCCGGTCTTCCCGCTTGCGAGATGATAGTCCGAGATGATGAGATCGGGGCGTTGTGCGCGCTCGGCAAGCCGGACCAGTGCAGCTTCGTCGGATCCAGCGGCAAGAACCGAATATCCCCATTTGCTAAGCAATCCGCCCGTTCCCTCCTGCACGATCGGAGTATCGGCAATAACCAGAATTGCCTTGCCGTCGGCGGCCAAGGCTCCGGGGTAGGGTAAGTCGGCGGGCGCCGCCGACCTGACGCATTGATCGACTCTCGGAACTAGGATCGCAAATCGCGAACCTCGGCCCACCGTCGAAGCCAGGTCGATTTGATGGTTGAGAAGCAGGCGAAGCTTGTCGACGATCGCGAGGCCGAGGCCGAGTCCGCCGGACCGGTTCTGTTCTGAGGTCGGAACTTGAAAGAACTCGCTAAAGATATTCTGCTTTTGGTCCTCGGGAATGCCGGGACCGGTATCGCATACTTCGATACGCAACATATCACCGCGCCGGCGACATCCGACCAGGATTCCGCCCTGCGACGTATAGCGCACCGCATTTGATACAAGATTCAGCATGATGCGTTCGAGCAGCATCGCGTCGCTTCGGACCCAGGCGTCACTTGGCCTGACGCGTAGCCGCAGACCTTTCTTTTGCGTCGCCTGGTCAAACGCCGTCTCGAGTTTTTGCAACAGGCGCGCGATCGGGAACTCGGTGATTTTGGGGGTAAGCATCCCGGCATCGAGCCTGGAAATGTCCAGGAGCGAATTGAACATTTCATCCATTTCCTTGCGGGTTGCGTCGACCCGTTCGATCGTTCTTGTCCTTTCCTCCGGCTTGAGCGGCGTGCGCAGCTGGGCGACGAACAAGCCCAAAGCATGTAAAGGCTGCCGCAAATCATGGCTTGCCATGGCGAGAAAGCGCGACTTCGCTGTGTTGGCGAGCTCCAGTTCCTGCGTGCGCTCTGCGACCTTCTGCTCGAGTTCGACGTGCGCGCGGCGCAGGTTTCCTTCCGCGTTCTTGCGGACTTCGACATCCGCGCTCAGCAGCAAGCTTGGAACGGTTATACTGATCAAGAACATCAACACCAGCAGGAATGACGCATTGCGATCTGGCGTCGCAAAGGGGCCGCCGCCCGTGTGCGTTGCCCAAATCGTAAGGCCCGCAAGCACGAGGGCAACCGTTGCGGTATCGCGTGGACCGCGACGCAGGGCCGCCCATAGCATGGGCAGGATCGCCAGAAAGCCGAGTGGATCTCGGCCGGGCGTCTGCTCGATCAGGGGGCTGAAAGCAATGAGGCCAACAGCCGCCGCTGTCGCGAGGACCCCGGCCGTTTCCAAAAAATCGTGCCGGTTGAAGGCATGATGTTGGTTTGATGCCCACAGCACGATAACGGGGGTAATGACCAGTGCGCCGGTCACGTCTCCCAGCCACCAGGTGATCCACGCGTCCGCGAAATTCTTCGGCTCGATGTACCCGAAGAGTGCCAGGCTGCTCAGTCCAATGCTGGCGCTGATCGGTGTCGCGATCACGACGCAGATCAGGGTAAACTTTGCAACAGAATCTGGCGTTGAAAACGTCTCACACCCGCCTGACCACCGCTTAATGAGATACGCGCCGGCAACCGCTTCGAGCGAGTTGCCTGTTGCAATCGCAAATGCGGTGGCAACGGAGCCGGCCGTCGTCGCATTGGCGATCATCGCCGCCGCAAAAATTGCGGGCCAAGTTCGATATCCCCACAACAGCACCGCCGCCAGCGCGACACCTGTCGGCGGCCAAATTGGCGTTGCGCTGGGATGGATAGAGGCGAGGGCAAGGCCGCCCTTTGCCGAGGCGAGATAGATCGCTCCGATCACGACCAGACCCCCGACGTAGCTGAGGCCGCGGTATGCATCCATGTCGGAAGCTGCTGATCGTTGATCGGACATGGTCGGCGTCCGGACTAGGCAATTGGATTGTTCACATGACTGACTGTTGATCTCTTGGCCGAAAATCAAAGATCGCTAGCTCGATACGGCAGATGCGCTCAGATCGAAATGATCACCGCAGTCTGATGGCGACCAAGAGACGGCGCGTGCGATGGAGGAGCATCCGGCCGACTTGCGGTCAATCCGTGCGGATCGCCTCAGTACCAATGGGAGACGAACAGCCGCCGTTGCGCCCGGAGAAGTTCGCGCCGTCTCGTGTTCACCCGAGCTTTCGGGGGAGGCATCGTACGACGAAGACAGGCTCTCCGAAAGGGCAGGATTTGGATCCGGACCAAGCCGCTGTGTGCGACCAGGGGGCCTATCTCTCGTTGGAATCTCGGGACCAAACCACTTGCACGATAGGTGCTGTGGCGGACCGGAAGCGCAAGCTTGACTCGAGAATAGAAGCATCCCATGACCGATGAGATGCTGAGTCCGTTTGGGTCGGCGGTGGCTTTTGCGATGAGCGGCGCAATTCTCCTTTGGTCGAACGATCGCCAATTCGAACTCGTCTTTGAGGCGATCGTGTCCCCGACTTTGTATTTCCTGGCGACGAAGAACTACACCGGCGGCTCTTACAGCGGTACGTAAGGGACGACATTGACCTGGTGGGCCATTCGATAGAACAGGCTCTCAACGATGTTGCCCCGGTTCGTGCGATAGAGCCGCAGGATCTACACTCAAGAAGGAGAGCCGGCGCCGGACCCGGATCTGGAGCGGTAGTTGGTCGCCGTTGAAGCAAAACAACGAGTAGCTACACAGGCAATTTGTGGTGCCGCCTCCAACCGAAAGACAATGGAAAGCTGCTAACCATTGATCCACTGGTGGGCCCGGCAGGACTCGAACCTGCAACCAGACCGTTATGAGCGGCAGAATTTCGATCAGGTTCGTTGACCTTCCTGCGTTTTTGTTCGAGTCCGATGGCCTTCGTTCCGTTTCGTTCACGCCGTTTCTGGTGCGAAACTGGTGCGGTGCTTCGAAACTGGCCTGAGAGCCACACAAGCCGGCGATCGGCAGAAGGGTCCAGGAGCGGACCAAATCGGCCATAATTGCTTTCACGATTGGCGCTTTACGGTAGTTCGGCACGGATCTGATCCGCTCATCCGGGCACGTGCCGGACAACCGCGCGCGCTTAATGAGCGTTTAACGCTTTTGCGCAACAGATAGATCACCAGCGCGCAATTAGTCCTTAGTTACGAGTGCGAACCGACCTCCCGCGGAGGGGAATCGGATGGGACTGCTTTTTGTTGGAGTGCTGGCGGGAGTCCTGATCGGCTTTGGCTGGTTCGCGCCTTCCCGAGGGTATTTCCTTGATTGCGCGTCACGCCCCTGTTTCAACGGGGGCGCAGTCGCCCGACCCGCGCTGCCAATGCAGATGGCTTTGGCGCCAGATCCTGCGGCCGTCAAATCGAATTCTGCTACTCCGGCAAGGTCCGCCAACAAATCTTCCCCGAAGAAGCGTGGAGCGGCCGACCTTGCCAAGGTGGCGTCGCCTCGGACGAGGATCGGCGTCTCGGCATCCGAACACTCCGCGGAAACTTCAGATCCTGTCCTGGACAAGGCGAAGGTCACGATCTCGGCGAAGATGGAGGACCCAGAATCGGCCGAATTCACCGATATGAAGCGCACGATGCGAAAGAACACGCTTGGACGCCCTGTGGATACGATTTGCGGGCGTGTGAAAGGAAGAAGCGCGTCAGGCGGCGAGACCGCGGAGAGGCCGTTTCTTTACCTCGTGAAGGAGGATGAAGCATATGTCGCCGACGGCAAGTCAGGGTCGGCGGCGTCAACGGCGTATCGAAATATCTGCAATTAGGGGAGGCGTCGACTGCGCCACCGCGCGGTACGCACCCAAGTGATTTGAGCGGAAAGAATTTCCACCCAGCCGCAAAGTGATCCCGCAGTGGATACGGCACTAACGGCGGCACTGCGCCTCGTGGTGATGCATTCAGAATGAATGCAGCAGCAGGGGAAGACGCAATACGGAATGGGAATATCGCGGAAGTTCTTTTCATCTCGAGGAAATCATGCACGACATAACGAACACCTCAAAACGGCTCAATGAATCGCTTCACTTGCCGGTTCTGGTAATCATCGAGCCGCTCCTGTTGCCTCGCACATGCATGCTGAACGTCCTCAGGCGTGAGCTGGACCACCTTGAGATCCTTGACATGGCAACGGTCCAAAGCCTGGACTCTACGTCAGCCCGCGATGTTCGTCTGGTGGTGCTGAGTATCGCCGATAGGCCCATCGGCGATCCCTCGGTTGAGGACGATCTCGCCTTCGTTGCGGAGTGTTGTCCCAACGCCGCCGTTGCAGTCCTGTCAAACCATGATGACGAGCCGACCGTGCAAGCTGCGATGCAGCGGGGCGTGCGCGGCTTTCTTTCCACCTCGCTATCGATCGAGATCGCCATGGCTGGCCTGCGGCTTGTTCTTGTTGGTGGCGTCTACCGGCCGTTGCCCGTGGCCGGGACGAGCAGGATAGGGGATCTGGAGCCGTCGGATACGCGCGGGCTTGCGCCCGCATATCTGATGAACGAGGGAGTCGGAGTTGCTATCGACAGGAGCGTGACCGATCTCACGCCTCGTGAGCAACAGGTTCTGGCGGAATTGGAGCTCGGCCTGCCTAACAAGCTGATCGCCGCCAAATTGAACCTCTCGGAAAGCACAGTCAAAATGCACATCCAGCATATCATGAGGAAATGTGCTGCGCACAATCGCACGGAAGCTGTCCTCCGCTGGCGCGGTCGGTTGCCCGCGCAGAGTCGCGATGACGATCCCGGCGCAGCTCCAATGCTGGAAAACTAGTCCTCTCTGAATGCACCACGGAAGCTGTCGAGCAGGGGCCTGAGCGCGTAGAGAGCCACAGTACCGCGCCCTGTCGTGATGAACACTTGAACCGGCATACCGGGGACGATCTGGATGTCGTTTGCCGCGATCTGCGCGTCGTCGATCCGGATTTTGGTCGCGTAGTATGGCTGGTCGGTACGCTTGTCGAGGAGCCGGTCCGCGGATACGTGCACGACGGTTCCCTTCAGGCGAGGCACGCGACGCTGATTGTACGGTAGGAGGTGAACCTCGGCATTGAGGCCGGGATGAACCACGTCGATGTCCTCGGGCCTCAGGCGCGCCTTCACGATGAGGCGATCTTGCCGGGGTACCAGGTCCATGAGCGGAGCACCAGCTCCGATGACGCCGCCGGCCGTATGAATCCGCAAATCGGTTATCACGCCGTCTTCGGGCGCCTTGATCTCCGTTCGCGATAGCTCATCCTTGGCCGCAAGCAATCGCTCGCGGAGATGGAATATCTGGTTCTGCGCTTCACGAAGCGACTGTGCGATCTCGTTCTGCCTCTCGCTCTCGAGCTTGAACAATGTGGCCTGCTGTTCGCTGATGACCTGCGCGGCGCGAGAAATCTGCGCGGCGATCTCGCCGCGGCGGCCCTCAACGTCGGCCAGCTCCCGCTGCAGGTTCAGAAGCCGCGGTCGCCGCTCGAGCCCCTTGTTGACGAGGGTCGCGACCATATCCAGTTCCTCCCGGACGATGTCGACCCGCTGCCCGGTGGCGCTCTCCTGAGCCTTGAGACCTTCGATCTCCTTCTCGACTTGACGCCTTCGTTCGCGAATGACCGTAAGCTGCGACTCGTGAACCTGCAGGCGCGCCTGAAAAATGAACTGCTGCGCCGACACCGCAGCGGCGGCCACCCCGTTCTGCTTGCTGTCCTGTTCCAGCGCGTCCGGAATTGCGATCCTTTCAAATCTCTGCTGCTCGGCTTGAAGCCGTGCGGCACGAGCAACTGCATCCCACAATTGGCCTTGAAAGCTTTGCATCTCCGAGGCGGCCCGGGTGTCGTCCAGCGCGATCAGCGTTTGGCCGCTTCGCACGATATCGCCATCCGAAACAAGGATCCTCCTGACGATACCGCCTTCCAGATGCTGAATCGTCTTGCGGCTCGACTCCGATTCCACGACGCCAGACGCGATCGCGGCGCTCTCGAGAGGCGCGAGGCTCGCCCATGTACCAAGCCCCAGCATGAAGCAGAGCACCAGCAGATTGCCCGCGACTGTGAGACCGCGAAGCCTTCCGCGCGGAGAGGTCGGCGTGGGCGTCGAGCACCATGGAAATTCCAGCGGCTCGAAATCGTCGATTGCGGTCACCACGACGCCAAATCGCCGGGCGGGCGCGGGGCGCGCCGGAGCTCGCATGAGCTGCTCCCAGATCATGGGAAGTCTCGAGACGGCGGGAAACTTCCGGATGATGAGAGAATTCCAGATCATGGCGCAATCTGCGAAGTAACTTGGGGGCGGCTCAGGTGCCGTTCAAAGATGTCCTCGCTGTCGCCGAATGCGGCGATCGCACCGTCTTCCATGATGGCAATTTTGTCCGTGGCTGCGAGGAGACCCATCCTGTGAGTGACGACGACAAGGATGACACCTGCGAGCTTCATGCGCTCGATGGCATCCAGGAGCATTCGCTCGCCCCCGTAGTCGAGGCTGGCGTTGGGTTCGTCGAGAACGATGAGGCGTGGACTGCCGAAAAAGGCGCGGGCAAGTCCGAGGCGCTGCCGATATCCGCGCGAGAAGTTTGTTTCGCTGTGAACCATCGTGTCGTAACCCTGCGGCAGGCGCATGATCGCCCCATGGATTCCGACGAGCTTGGCCGCTTCGACGACCTCCCGCCGGTCGGCATCTTCAAGGCGTGCGATGATGTCGTTGATCGTGTCGCCGAGCAGGTTGATATCCTGGGGGAGATATCCGAGGCGGTCGCCGTTTCGGCCCTCGCGAAGCAGCGGGACGCCGGTATTGTCGAGGAGGACACGGCCATCCGTTGGCATCGATAGCCCGGCGATCACCTGGCCGAGCAAGGATTTGCCTGACCCGGACGGACCGATAATGCCAAGACATTGTCCGGGCATGAGGCTGAACGAGACGCCGTTCAGCAGAAAATGGTCGGTCCCCGCAAGCCGCACGCTAACATTGTCGACGACGAGGCCGCTTCGCGCCTGCGGCGGAGGAACCTCCGCGCTCTGCTGCAGCGCGATGGGGAATGCGGCGAGAAGTGCGCCGAGCCGCTGACAGGCGCTCAGGGCCGTTACGAGTGATTTCCAGCCAGCGAGCGCACTTTCGACCGGCGCGAGCGCCCGGCTGAACATCAGCGTGGAAGCAAATATGATTGCCGGGCTCTTCCCGTGATCGAGGACGAGCCACGCGGCAGCCCCCATGATCAAGACCTGCGACAGCGCGCGAACCGGCTTGGTGGCCAGCATGACGATCTCGCCTCGCCGGAGTGCCACATCGTGCTCCCTGCGCGCGTGCTGCGCGTCACGGTGAATCATGCGCGCTGCGCTGTCGAACATTCCCATGGCGCGGATCATGTGGATGTTGCCCGCGGCCGTCTGGAGGCGGCCGCAGCTTCTGGACAGTGCGGCGCCGGATCTTTGCAGAACGTCTTCCGTGACCAGCTCTCCGGCAACCGTGAGCGCGAACAGGAAGGCTACGCAGCAGGCGCCCACCACGCCAAGCAGGGGATGGATCAGAAAGAGGACAAGGAGGAACAAGGGCGCCCAGAGCGCGTCGAACAGCAGCGTGCATGCGCCGGACTCGACGAACTGGCGCAGCACGGTGAGATCCCGATATGCGCCCGACGCTTGCGTCGAGTCGCTGCAAAACGCCGATTCGAGGCCGGCCGAAAGCACGCAAGGACGAAGGCGATCGTCGAGCCAGGCGCCAAGGCGTCCCAGGACGGCGCGCCGCAATGCATCGAACACGCCGCCCACGACCACTGTGATCGCGACAATAAGCGTGAGCAGAAGCAACGTGTCGCCGCTCCGGCTCGACAACACCCGGTCGTAGATCTGAAGAAGATAGATGGAGGGCGCAAACAGAAGCAGGTTGTAGCTGCAGCTATAGGCGAATACGAGACCGAGCGGTCCCGCGCAGGACCGGAGGGCCGCGTGCAGTGGCGTCCGGATCTGCGGCAGGATAGGCCACTGAAGGGGCGGCATCAGCATGATCGTTACCGCCTGAAATCGAGGTCCGGCGCACTTGACCGATGGCTAACGTCATCTGCCAACGGTATCGGCGGGGTATTGGCTCGAGCGTCAGGACCGGTGGCGGAAGCCACCGGTCCTGCCAGTCGGACGAGCCGATGGTCAGAACGTATCGAGATGGAAGCTCACCTCTCCGCCCACCGCCGCGTTGCCGTCTCCGCCATTGCCGCCGATGCCGGCCACGACCTCCTGGTGCTGATCCACCCAGACCTTGTTGATCTGGGTCGCATCCGTATTGGCGTATACCTTGGAGGTATCGTGACCGCTGTAGGATTTCTGGCTTCCGTTCGACTCGGCGTCTCCGCCATGGGCCTTCGAAAACCACGAGGCCTTCGCGTTGGCCCCGCCGGCATCCCAATCTGCCGTCTGCTTGACGTGATCGCCGGTGCTCACGTGCACGTCGGCACCTTCCGCCTTGTTGGTTGGATCGAAGTTGAGCGTCGGCTTGCTGATGATGGCTCCCTTGAAGGTGCCGTCGCCTCCATTTCCGACACTTTGACCACCGGTGCTGATCGATTTGAATTCGATCGAGTCCGAGATGCTGATCGCTTTGGGCAACATTTGAGCCTCCCTCTTTCTGCTGGCTTTCGCGCATCATCCACCCGATCGGACGGACGCGCGCGGCAAAGTCTGATCCGCCCAGGCGCGATGGCGATAGATGTCAAATCGGACACGATCCGGTTTGGTCGACCTACGTACGAAAGTACGACATTCGTCGCGCAACATCGGAACTCGAAACATCCGGGAGAGCCCGCAGGGCGAGCTTGCATGCGCAGAGTGTCGACGCGGCTCGCGATCGGGCTTGTGCGAGCGGCGCGATATTTCGCTATCCCAGCAGGTGAAGATCCGACAGAAGGTGGGCGGAAAGATCGCCACCCAGCGCGAGATTGCCGTGGCCGCCGTCCCCGCCAAGTCCGGCGATCTGGATCGCACTCTGGTCGATGTGCACGTTGTTGACCTGATCGGCTACGGCCGTCGAATGGGGACCCGCGATTGCGATGTTGATGGGTGCATAGATCGCGACGCTGACATCGATCAGGCTGCCGGCAAAATAGCCCTTGCCGCCATTGCCTGCGCCGTTCGAACCGGTCGCGATCGTGTCGGAGCCGCCCCACAAGCCGTGGGAGAGAAGGCTTGCATGGCCGCCCGCCGCGGCGTTGCTGTTGCCGCCGTACCCGCCAATGCCGGCGATCTGAATGATGGATTGATCCACGTAGGCGTCATTTGTCTGAACCGCGTAAACGTTGGAACCATAGCCCGCGACTGCGATGTTGATCGGGTCGTACAGTACGAAGGAAGTATGGACGAGCCCGCCGTAGAACGCGCCATCGCCGCCATTGCCAGCCTGGCTTCCGCCCGTTTGAACGTCGAAGAAGCCCCCTCCGTTGCTTGATCCCCAACTGGGGTCGAGCGTGATGACGCTGCCGCCGGCGGCCACGTTTGCATTTCCGCCGCTTCCGCCGACGCCCGCGAGCTGAGCGGCCGATTGATCGATGTCGACCGTGTTCGATTGACTTGCAAGCGCGGTGCCGCCCGAACCCGCCACGGCAATGTTGATCGGATGATAGATCACCACGGGAGCGTCCACGATCGCACCCGAGAAATAGCCGCTGCCGCCGTTTCCGGCGCTGTTGTCGCCGCTCGCGATCACGCCGGCGCTCAAGGACGTACTGACGCTCCCTCCCGATACAATGTTGTCATTGCCGCCATGGCCGCCGACGCCGGCCACCTGAAGAGCGGATTGATCGACATTCAAATTGTTGGGCTGGTTGGCCAGGGCGACCGAGCCGTATCCCATACTCACCGAGATGTTGATCGGTTCGTAGATCAGCAGGGACGCGCGAATGATCCCTCCATAAAAGTAGCCATCCCCGCCGTTTCCCGCCGTGTTCGCCCCACTCTCGACCGAAGCAATGCCCGTCCCTGGATGTGATGCGCCGGCTGCAGGCTTCGTGGACGAAACGTCCAGGCCCGCCGCAGCGTGGTTGCCGGCGTGGCCGCCCGTGTCGACCCCCGACGTGGGATGTTTGGATTGAACCGGGTCGGCCTCGTGATGCTGGATGTTCGCGCTCGCGTGGTGGGCTCCAGGACCAGCAAATTGACCCGCAAGAGGGCCTGGACCATGGAGCAGAGCGCCACCGCCGACCTGAGCTACTAACGAAGCACTCGGCCCAGGGCCCGGTCCGCGCTCGCCATCGTAGCCATCGTGGTGATGCGAGGCGTGATGCAGTCGGATTCCATCCGACATCCGCGAAAAATCCATCGTAGCCTCCCTCATCGCGATCGCTCCGCGCGATCGGACGGGTTCTGCGCTCCGGACACAATGTCATCCCGGGAAGGTCGAATGCCCAGTCGTCAGTTCGGATATGGCGCTTCGTCGGGCACCCGTAACAACGGCTACATCCGTTCGGGTGGGCTACAGCCTTGCAAGCTTGCGCGGGCCGAGCTTGGAAGTGCGACCTTGAGGGGATGGCGAAAATGGACGATCGGGCTGGTGGAGAGGTCGTCGTAGGGTCTGTGGCCAAAACGAATCCACCGCAATGCCCGATTTAAGTCGCATTGCGACCTAGGTCACGGCCAAAGCTCGTGTTCGGGCAGGGGCGCAACACCGGGGTTTCCATGTCCGGTCATTTGCGATTTTGTTTCGCCGCTTTTGTACTTGTTGCAGGTCTCCCGACGTCATCAGCGTCTTCGAACCCATTTTCCGGATTCTTCAATGCCGGTCCCGCGACAGCCTCTGCGCCCACTTCCGCGGAAGTCGCGGAAGTGAAGTGCTTATCGCGGCCCGGCAGGTCGACCGCCGACGGCCAGCGCTGGGTCTATCGGGTGGAAGGCCGGCGCAGATGCTGGTTCCAGGTCGCCGAAGGGACAGAGTCGGTGAAGATGCCGGTGCGGTATAGCGCCGCCAGATATCGTGTTGCCATGGCCGAAGAGAACAAGACCGCGGCGCGCAAGCGGAAGGCGATGGTAGATGCGCGCGCGGAGCTGCAGCGCTCCGCAGCGGTGGACACGTCTCGGCCGAGCCCGTCCGCGCCCGTGCAGGTGGTTGATGCCGGTCCCATCCTTGCTACCGGGATTGCGACCCGCGTGTCGCCGGCCCCCTTCTCCAAACGCGCCGACCGGCTCACGCCGGACGAAATCGCGCCGCGCCAAGTCGACGTGGATGCACGTTTGGCAGCCGCGCCCGCCGCCAGTGACGTGGTTGCCGCCTCGGCGCCTTCGGCGACGCCGCTCGCTTTTTCCGCCGCCGAGGCGGGTGATGGCGGGCAGGGCTGGACCTGGCTTGGCATGCTGCTGATGGCCTTGGGGCTCGTCTCCGTCTTGACCGCGAGCCGAACCACTCGCTGGGCCGTGCCGCTGCCCCACCTTTATTTCGCTTGCCAGAGGCTGATGCTGGTCAAGACGCGACCTCGCGGGGAGGCTCGCTAGATCGAACGTTGAGCGGGAGTTTGATAACCATTGAAGCGATCAATGAGCGGCAGCGCGCGGCGTTTCTGTTGCAGCAAGGGAAAAACGAAAGCCTGCCAAGTGGTGATGATCGATTTACTGGTGGGCCCGGCAGGACTCGAACCTGCAACCAGACCGTTATGAGCGGCCGGCTCTAACCATTGAGCTACAGGCCCCGCCGCGAGGCGGCCATTTTTGCAAGCGGCCGGCAACGGTGCGCGGTTCGTTTACAGGGCCTGGGGCGGGGGTGCAATGCTGGCTCTGCTCAAACGGAACGCCGGGCGCCGCGTGGCAAGCGCGGCTCTTTGGTTGATTGCGGGATTCGGAATAGTCGCATTTTGCCATTGTTTTGCCCGACGAGTCAAACGGCTCTGCGATCATGTGCCGGCGGCTGTCCTTCCGTTTCCGTAACCCGCTGAAATTGCTCACGTCTTCTACTGTGCATGGGGTTGTTTTCGCACTTTTGTGGTGAGGGGCCCGCCGGTCCCCCGAACGTTTGCCGGCGAGCAACCGCACCCGCCGCGGGGCCCTAATCCACCGACACGCCGGCGAACTCGACCACCTTCCGCCACTTCTCGGTCTCGTCCGCGACCAGCTTGCCGAACTCGGCCGGCGTCATCGGCTTGGGGATGCCGCCGGTCTCCGCCAGGCGTGCCACCAGCTTCGGGTCCTTCAGCGCTTCGCCCACCGCCTTGTTGAGGATCTCGATGACCTCGCTTGGGGTGCCCTTCGGCGCGGAGATGCCGTAGAAGCCGACCGCTTCGAAGCCCGGCACGGTCTCGGCGATCGCGGGCACGTCGGGAACGCTCGGCCAGCGCTGCGGGGAGGTCACCCCTAGCGCGCGGACATTGCCGCCCTTGGCCTGCTCCAGCGCGGACGGCAGGTTGTCGAAGATCAGCTGCACCTTGTTGGAGATGATGTCGGGGAAGGCGATGGCCGAGCCGCGATAGGGCACGTGCACCATGTCGCATTTGGTCATCACCTTGAACAGCTCCGCCGACATATGCACCGAGGTGCCGTTGCCGGACGAGGCAAAGGAGACCTTGCCGGGATTGGCCTTGCAATAGTCGATGAACTCCTGAACCGTCTTCGCCGGAAACGCATTGGAGACGACCAGCATGTTGGTGAGCTGCATGATGCTGGCGACCGGCACGGTGTCGCGCAGGAAGTCGAACGGCAGCTTCTTGTAGAGCGAGGTCGAGATCGCATTGTTGGGTGCGACGAACAGCAGCGTGTAGCCGTCCGGCGGCGAATTGATCGCGGCGGCGGCCGCGATGTTGCCACCGGAGCCGGTGCGGTTCTCGACGATGAATTGCTGACCGAGGCGGTCCGACAGCCACTGCGCCATGATCCGCGCCACGATGTCGACCGGGCCGCCGGCGGAAAAGCCGATCAGCCAGTGCACGGGGCGGTCGGGATACGCAGCGGAGGCGCGCGGCGTGGCGCCGAAAAGCGTGGCAAGAACGACGAGCCCGAAAACACCATTACGCAAAATTCGCAACATCACGCCTCCCATTGCTTTATTGTCTTTGGGCGACATGCTTTCACAAAATCCGGCTGCTGCCTACATCGTCGCAAGTCGGTGTTGACGCAGGTCCGCGGGAGCGACCATGAGATTCGCAACGTTCATCCTCGTCAGTGCGGCGCTGCTCTTTGGCCCCGCTGCTGCCCAGACCGGAGGCACGGCCATTTCGATCACGACGATCAGTTTGGGCACCGCAACGCCCGGCGGCGGCTTTCCACTCTATGGCAACGCGTTCGCCGAGGTGATGAACGCAGCCGACCCCCAAATTTCCGTCGTCCCGCGCAACACCAAGGGCAGCAGCGAGAACATTCCGCTTTTGGAGAAGGGCGAGCTTGATCTCGCGCTGGTCGCAGGCGAGCCGGCCTACGAGGCCTTCGCCGGCATTGGCCGTGCGAAGGTGGCGCTGAAGATTCTCACCGCGATCTATTCCAACCCTGGCATGTTCGTGGTGCGGGCGGACAGTCCCTACAAGACGATTCACGATCTGGTCGGACAGCCCGTGGCCTTCGGCGCCAAAGGCTCGGGCCTGCCGATCCTGGCGCGCTATGTGCTTGACGGACTCGGCCTGAAGCAGGACGAGGATTTCAAGGCGGTCTATCTCGACCGCGCCGGCGACGGCCCGGCGATGGTCGAAGACGGCCGCGTCGCCGCGCTGTGGGGCGCCGGCATCGGCTGGCCCGGCTTTGCCGCGGTGGCATCAAGCGCATCAGGCGCGCGCTTCATTGCGCCTGAGCTGGACGAGATCGCGCGCATCCGCGCCAAGCATGCGTTCCTCAAGCCGCTCACCGTGCCGGCCAATACTTATCCGAAGCAGACGGAGCCGATCGCCTCGCTCGGCTCGTGGAGTTTTGTGCTGACGCGCGAGGATCTGCCTGACGATGTCGCCTATCGCCTCGCCAAGACGCTGCACGGCGTCGAGGCGACGTTCTGCAAGAAGCTCGCGCAGGCCTGCGAGACGACGGCCGCGAACACAGTCGCGGCAGCGCCGAAGCCGGAGCTGATCCATCCGGGCGTGATGACGTATTTTCGCGAGATCGGCGTGGCGAAGTGACGATCGCTTTAGGCGATCGTCACTTCTTCACCAGCGGACACGCCGGGTCCGGCGGCCCGAACGCCTTGTCGCCGGAAATGGTCGTGAGGATCTTGTAATAGTCCCAGGGATATTTGCTCTCCTCCGGCGTCTTCACCTGCACCAGCCAGAGGTCGTGCACCATCAGATTGTCCTCGCGCAAGCGGCCGTTGCGGGCGAAGAAATCTTCGATCGGCTTCTCGCGCATTTTTGCGGCGACCTTGAGCGGATCGTCTGTGCCGGTTTCCTTGATCGCGTTGAGATAGTGCATCACGCTGGAATAGACCCCGGCCTGCCACATCGACGGCATCTTGTTCATCTTGGCGAAATACCGCTTCGACCATTCGCGGGTTTTGTCGTCCATGTCCCAATAGAACGACGTCGTCAGGAGCAGGCCCTGCGCAGCCTGCAGGCCGAGGCCGTGGATGTCGGTGATCAGCGCCAGCAGCGCCGCCATCTGCTGGCCGCCCTTGAACACGCCGAACTCCGAGCCGGTCTTGATCTCGTTCATGTTGTTGGGGGGGCCGGCGGCAATGCCGATGATCTTGGCCTTGGAGGCCTGCGCCTGCAGCACGAAGGAGGAGAGGTCGGGCGTCGCCAGCGGGGGCCGGACCGAGCCCAGCACCTTGCCGCCATTGGCGGTGACGACGGCGGAAGCGTCGCGCTCCAGCGAATGGCCGAAGGCGTAGTCGTCGGTAATGAAGAACCAGCTGTCGCCGCCGCGCTTGACCACCGCATCCGCTGTGCCGACCGCGAGGGCGCGGGTGTCGAACACCCATTGGATCGCATAAGGAGAGCAGAACTTGCCGTGGAAATCCGCGGTGCCCGTGGAGTGGGTGATGAACAGCCGCTTCTTCTCGTTGGCGACGTTCTGCACCGCGAGCCCGACCGCGGAGACCGGCACGTCGACGATCAGATCGACCTGGTCGACGTCGTACCAGCGCCGCGCGATCGTGCCGCCGATGTCGGCCTTGAGCTGGTGGTCGCCGATCACGACGCTGATCGGCTTGCCGAGCACGGTGCCGCCGAAATCGTCGATCGCCATCTGCGCCGCCGTCACCGAGCCCTGGCCGGTCGGTGCCGAGGCCGGCCCGTTCATGTCGGTGAGCACGCCGATCTTGACGACGTCGTCGGACACCTGCGCCATTGCGGCATCCGGCAGCAGCGCCGCCGCCGAGAACGTCGCGGCGAAGGCGGCCGCGACCGGCAGTCCAAACCTGATTGGATTCATGGTTCTCCTCCCCTGATCCGGCTCGTTGGCCGGTGTTGCCCGGGTATGCCCGGCTGAATTGGTTTCTTTTGCAACTATTTGGGGGCGGGCGTCAATGTCAGGCGGCGAAGCGGCTCCGTCGGGCCGGCGAAGGGTCGTAGCCGGTGGGCTCCTTGGCACGCTGGCGCGGCCGCCCTTCGCCGAGCAGCCGGGCAGGGCCTGCATGGCGGGGCGGAAATAGCTACGCTGCCGCATCGCGAGGTCGAGCGCGCCGCCGCCGCGCGCGGGCGATGCCGCAATCGGTCTGGCCGGCGCAGAGCGCAAGGAGCCCCGATGCGTCACGAGTGCGGCGCAATCGATCATCATCATGATCCCGTCAAGCCAATGGGAACCCGATCATGGCCGTCCGCCGCCTGTCCGTTGCATTCGCACTTCTCTGCGGCCTTGCCGCGGGCGTTGCGGCGTCATCCGCTGAGGAGCGCGGCATCGTCCTCGCGTCGACGACGGCGACGCAGGAGTCCGGCCTGCTCGATTATCTGCTGCCGATCTTCCGCGCGAAGACCGGCATCGACGTGACGGTGATCGTGCGGCGCGCCGATGAAGTACTCGAGGGGGCGCGAAGGGGCGAAGTCGACGTCGTGCTGATGCATGCGCGACCGCAGGAGGAGAAATTCGTCGCCGACGGTTTTGGCGTGAAGCGCCTCGACGTGATGTACAGCGATTATGTGCTGATCGGGCCGAAGAGCGATCCCGCGGGCGTGAAGGGCAAAGACATCGCGACCGCGCTGAAGGCGATCGAAGCCAAGGGGACGCCGTTCATGACGCGCGGTGACCGCTCGGGCACCCATGCCGCGGAGCTCGCGCTCTGGATCGTCGCCGGCATCGACATCGCGAGCGCCAAGGGCGCCTGGTATCGCGAGGCCGGGCCCGGCATGAAGGCAGCCCTCGAGGCCGCGCGCGCCGCGAACGCCTATGCGCTGTCGGACCGCGGCAGCTGGATCTCGTTCAGGGATCGCGGCGATCTCGGTATCGTCGTCGAAGGCGACAGGCGACTGCTCAATCAGTACGGCGTGATGCTGGTGAACCCCGACAAGTTTCCGAACGTGAAGAAGGACCTCGCGCAGACCTTCATCGACTGGCTGACCTCGCCGGAGGGGCAGACCGCGATCGCCGGCTACAAGATCGACGGGCAGCAGCTGTTCTTCCCCAATTCGGACAGGTCCGGCGGGTAATGTCCGTAGCACTGGCGGTTGCCAAACCGGGCGATGCATGGTCCATCATGGCGCATGATTCAGCGCCTGCCGTCCTCGCTCACGCCGCTCGACGCTGCGCTCGCCGCGTTGCTGCGAGGCGTCGATCCTGTCGCGCCGATGGAGTTGCCGCTGGCGGAAGCGAGCGGCTGCGTCGCGGTGGGCGCTCCGCTGCTTGCCGCCTATCCCCCGCGCGACATTGCCGCCGCAGACGGTTGGGCGCTCTCCGCCAATGATCTCGTCGGTGCGTCCGCGTATTCGCCGCTGCCACTGGCGATGGCTCCTGCATGGGTCGATGCCGGTGAGGCGATGCCGGAGGGATGCGACTGCGTGCTCGACGCCGGTGCGGTCGAGCTGTCAGGTCCGCTCGCGCAGGTGTTGGCCGAGGCCGTGCCGGGGCAGGGCGTCAGGCGGGCGGGAAGCGACGTCGCAGCGCACACGCCCGCCGGCGCCGAGGGCTATCCGATCGGCGCGGCCGATCTGCTGATCGCGCGCGTCACGCATCTGGAAAAGTTCAGCGTGCGGCGGCCGCGGCTGCGCATCGTCAACGTGCCCGGCGCAACGGCAACGGCGCAGATGATCGCCGGGATCGCGCGCGCGTCGGGGCTGGAGGTGAAGACGTGTGAGGCCGGCGCGCGCGACGGAGCATCGATTGCCGAGACGCTCGACGCTTCCTCCTGCGATCTGCTGCTGACAGTCGGCGGCAGTGGCGTCGGCCGTGGGGATGCAGCTGTCGCGGCGCTGGCCCAGCGTGGCGAGGTGCTTGCCCATGGCCTTGCGCTCCAGCCTGGACGCACCGCTGCGGTCGGCCGGCTCGAAAAGGTTCCGATTGTCGCCTTGCCCGGCTCGCCCGATCATGCGCTCGCGGCCTGGCTCGCGCTCGTGCTGCCGCTCATCGATCACTTGTCGGCGCGCCGGCCACGCCGACAGCTGACCTTGCCGCTCGCACGCAAGATTGCATCCGGTGTGGGCATCGCAGAAATGGCCCTGCTGGTCGAGGAACATCATGCGTGGATGCCGCTTGCCGTGGGCGAATGGCCGCTCCAGGCCATCGTGCGCGCCGATGCATGGCTGCTCGTCCCCGCCAGCCACGAGGGATTTGCGGCGGGCACGCCGGTCGGTGCCTATCTGATGCGGGAATGATATGGGTTCCGGCATGACGATGATTCCGCGATCGCAAGAGCGCAGCGCGCTCGAACAGGAGCAATTCCTCAAGATCCTGTCGCGCGAGGAAGCGCTGGGACGTTTCGAGGCGGCGCTGTTCCCGCGGTCGATTCCGAGTGCACCGTGCAGGCTCGCCGATGCACTCGGTGCGGCGCTCGCCGAAGACGTCACGGCACCGATCGACGTTCCGCCGTTCGACCGCTCCAATGTCGACGGTTTTGCCGTCCGCTCCGCCGATGTCGTTGCGGCAGGGGAAGGTGCACCCGTTCGTCTCTGGCTCAATGATGAAGCCATCCACTGCGGCACGGCCCCGACGCTGCAAGTGGCGGCTGGGTCCGCAACGGCGATCGCCACCGGCGGTCCGCTGCCCCGCGGCGCCGACGCTGTCGTCATGGTCGAGCACACCCAGCCGGCAGGATCGGACGCGATCGAGGTCCGTCGCGCCACGTCTCCCGGGCAATTCGTCGCCTATGCCGGATCCGACATCGCGCGCGGCGAAGCGCTGCTGCGTGCGGGGACGATCATCGGTTCGCGCGAGATCGGCATGCTGGCCGCTTGCGGCGTCGCCGAGGTGAATGTCGCGCGCAAGCCGCTTGTGGCCGTCATCTCCACCGGCGACGAATTGGTGCAGCCAGGAGAGCTGCTCGCGCCCGCCGAGATCTACGACACCAATGGTGCGATCGTCACTGCTGCGATCGACGAGAATGGCGGCCAAGCGGTCTTCCTCGGCGCCATTCCCGACGATGAAGCCAAGCTCGAAGCCGCCATGCGCCGCGCGCTGGCGGATGCCGACATGCTGGTGCTGTCGGGCGGCACGTCGAAAGGCGCGGGCGACCTGTCCCATCGCATCATCGGCCGGCTCGGCCAGCCCGGAATCATCGCGCATGGCGTGGCGCTCAAGCCCGGCAAGCCGCTGTGCCTTGCGGTGTGCGACGGCAAGCCGGTGGTGATCCTGCCGGGCTTTCCGACCTCGGCGATGTTCACCTTCCACGACATGATCGTGCCGGTGCTGCGCAGGATGGCCGGGCTGCCGCCGCGCTCCGATGCCAAGGTCAGCGCGACCGTGCCGGTCCGCATCGCCTCGGAGCTCGGCCGCACCGAATTCGTCATGGTCTCGCTGGTCGAGGGGCGCGGCGGCCTGATCGCCTATCCCTCCGGCAAGGGGTCTGGTGCGATCACGTCATTCGCGCAGGCCGACGGCTTTTTGCGCATCCACGCGCTCGCCGACCAGATGCCGGCCGGGACCGAAGCCGAGGTAACCCTGTTCACGCCGCATGTGCGCGTGCCGGATCTCGTCATCGTCGGCAGCCATTGCACCGGCCTCGATCTCGTCACGGCACAGCTCGCGCATGCCGGTCTTTCCGTCCGCTCGATCGCCGTCGGCAGTCTCGGCGGGCTCGCGGCGGCGCGGCGCGGGGAATGCGATCTCGCGCCGATCCATCTGTTCGACGACAGAAGCGAGACCTACAACTCGCCCTATCTCGTCGAAGGGCTTGAGCTCGTTCCGGGCTGGCGGCGGATGCAGGGCATCGTCTTCCGCAAAGGCGACAAGCGTTTCGAAGACCTCAGTGCGAAGGAGGCGGTCGCGGCTGCGATCTCTGATCCCGCCTGCATCATGGTCAACCGCAATCAGGGCGCCGGCACGCGCATCCTGATCGATCGGCTGCTCGGCGGCGCCCGCCCGGAGGGCTATTGGAACCAGCCGCGCTCGCATAATGCAGTGGCCGCCGCCGTCGCCCAGCACCGCGCCGACTGGGGCATGACCATTGCGCCGGTCGCCCATGCGGGCGGCCTCGATTTCATTCCGCTCGCGGAGGAGCATTATGATTTCGCGCTGGTGACGGCGCGCAAAGACCGGCCGGCAGTGCAGGCCTTTCTCGATGCGCTCGGCTCGCATGAGGCGCGCGCGGCGCTGGAGCGCGCCGGATTTCGGCCTGCGTGAACGGCCCCGCATGCGGCCACGTCGTAAGCGCGCTAGGACGCCTCATCCAGCGCCGCCAGCCGCTCGGCCTCGGCGATGTCCTCGACAGTATTGGCATTGAAGAACGGGTCGAGCGGCTCGGTCGGCCATCTCACCGTCGCCAGCGGATAGCGCGCGGTCCAGCGGTCGATCTTGCGGAGGTCCTCGACCACGAGCGCGTGGCGTAGCTCCTCACGCATGTCCACGCGCCACAGACCGATCACCGGATGCGACTGATCGCCTGATGCCGCGACCGCGAGCTGCGCGTGCTCGCGCGCGCGCGCCTCATGCAGGCGGGTGACCAGATCGCGCGGCAGGAACGGGCAGTCGCCCGCGGCGCTGAGCACCCACTCGATGTTCGGCCGGTTCGCCGCGGTCCAGTCGAGCGCCGCGAGGATGCCGGCCAGCGGGCCGGGAAAGCCGGGCACGTCGTCGGCGACCACCTGCAAGCCGAACGCGGCGAAGCGCGCGGGATCGCCGTTGGCATTGAGGATCATCCCGTTGCATTGGGGTGCAAGGCGCGCGATCACACGCTCCAGGATGGTGCAGCCGCCGATGCTGCGCATTGGCTTGTCACCCCCGCCCATGCGCCGGGCGAGACCGCCGGCGAGCAGCACGCCAACAGTCGGCGGAACACTCGTCGCCGGAATCCTAGTCGTCACCACCTTCACCCTTGCGCTTGTGCTTGGCCGATTCCTCCTCGACGTAAGCGAGATTCTGGTCGTAGACGATGCGGTCCTCGCCCGCGAGTGCGATAAAGCGTTTTCCGCGCGTGCGCCCGACCAGCGTCAGCCCGACCTGTCTTGCGAGATCGACGCCCCAGGCGGTGAAGCCGGAGCGCGACACCAGGATCGGAATCCCCATCCGCACGGTCTTGATCACCATCTCCGAGGTGAGGCGTCCCGTGGTGTAGAGGATCTTGTCGGAGGCATCGACGCCGTGGCGGTACATCCAGCCCGCGATCTTGTCGACCGCATTGTGGCGGCCGACGTCCTCGGTGTAGCAGAGCGGGGTGCCCTCCTTGCACAGCACGCAGCCATGGATTGCGCCGGCCTCCAGATAGAGCGAGGGCATGGTGTTGATGGTCTGGGTCATCTGGTACAGCCACGAGGTGCGCAGCTCTGCCTTCGGCAGTGCGACGCTCTCGACCGCTTCCAGCAGGTCGCCGAAAGCTGTGCCCTGCGCGCAGCCCGAGGTCTGCGTGCGCTTCTTCAGCTTGGCCTCGAAATTGGTGTGATGTGAGGTGCGCACCACGACTACCTGCAGGTCGTCGTCGTATTCGACCTCAGTGACCTCGTCATTGTATTTCAGCATGTTCTGGTTCAGCAGGTAGCCGAGCGCCAGATATTCCGGATAGTCGCCGATCGTCATCATGGTGACGATCTCCTGCGAATTCAGGTAGAGCGTCAGTGGCCGCTCCATCGGCACCTTGATCTCGACCCTGGCGCCAGTCTGGTCAGTCCCGGTCACGCTCTGGGTCAGGCGCGGGTCGTCCGTGTCAGGGACGATCAGGGGCACCGGGGTCTTGTCGATCTTCATCATGGTTGCGAGGTTAGCATGACATTCGGATCAAGCCGATATAAGCATGGCGGGGAAAGGCCGGAGGTTCCATCGGCTCGTGAGCCGTTGGCGGAGATCGGGCGGTTATGAAAGTCATCGGGCTTGCAGGCTGGAGTGGGGCGGGCAAGACCACGCTGTTGACGCGGCTGATCCCGCATTTCAACGCGCAGGGCCTGCGTGTTTCCGTGATCAAGCATGCGCATCACCAGTTCGACGTCGACGTGCCCGGCAAGGATTCCTGGCGCCATCGCGAGGCCGGCGCGGCCGAGGTGCTGGTTGCTTCGGCGAACCGTTGGGCCCTGATGCACGAGCTGCGCGGCGCCAAGGAGCCGCGGCTGCCGGAACTGTTGAGCAAGCTATCCGCGGTCGATCTGGTCGTGGTCGAAGGTTTTAAGCGCGAGCCACATCGCAAGATCGAGGTGCATCGCGGCGCCAATGGCAAGCCACTGCTGTTTCCAGACGATCCCGGCATTGCCGGGATTGTCGCCGACGTCGCGGTTGACACCCGCCTGCCGACTGTCCATCTCGACGATATTCCGGCCGCCGCGGCTTTGTTGCTGCGCGCAGCGATGCCGGTCGACGAAGCGGTGGCAAAAAGCGCCGCGATGCGCTGACGAGGCACCATGGCGCAACTATCGGACGATTGCTTTGCCTTCGGCGGCCCGATGATGTCGGTGGATGAGGCCGTTGGCCTGATCACCACGCGCGTCAATGCGATCGCCGATCTCGAAACGGTTGCGCTCGTCGACGCGGACGGACGCGTACTGGCGCACGACATCGCAGCGCATTTGCCGCTGCCGCCCTTCACCAACTCCGCCGTCGATGGTTACGCCGTGCGCAACGCGGATCTTCCGCAAAGCACCGAGCAAGCGTTGCCGCTCGACGGCCGTATCCAGGCCGGCGGCCTTGCACAGGCACCGATCAAGCCCGGCCACACCGCGCGCATCTTCACGGGCGCGCCGATGCCACTGGGCGCCGAAACCGTCTTCATGCAGGAAGATGTCCGCGTCGATAAGTCCGGCAAGGTGGTGCTGCCGCCGGGATTGAAGCCGGGTGCCAATGTCCGCCCTGCGGGCGAAGACATTCCCGAAGGGTACGTCGCGCTGCGCGCCGGGCAGCGCTTGCGGCCGCAGCATGTCGCTCTTGCGGCAGCATTCGGCCTGACCAGCCTCGACGTCGTCAGGCGCATCCGCGTCGCAGTTTTCTCGACCGGTGACGAGCTGGCCTCGCCCGGCGAGCCGCGCGCGGCCTCGCAACTGTTCGATTCCAACCGCTTCATGCTGATGGCGATGCTGCGCCGGCTCGGCTGCGAGGTCAGCGATCTCGGCATCTTGCGGGACGAGCGTACCTCGCTTGCACATGGCCTGAAGCAGGTTGCAGGCGATCACGACCTGATCCTCACCACTGGCGGCGTCTCGACCGGCGAGGAGGATCACGTCAAGGCGGCGGTTGAGAGCGTCGGCTCGCTGGTGCTGTGGCGGATGGCGATCAAACCCGGCCGACCGGTGGCGATGGGCGTCATCGACGGCACGCCGCTGATCGGATTGCCCGGCAATCCCGTTGCGAGCTTTGTCACCTTCGTGCATGTGGTGCGGCCGACGGTGCTGGCGCTGGCCGGTTCTCTGCCGGAGCCGCACTTGCCGATCCCTGTGCGTGCTGCGTTCACCTACAGGAAGAAGGAAGGCAGGCGCGAATATGTTCGCGCCTCCTTGCGGCGCGGAAAGGATGGCACGCTGGAGGTCATCAAGTTCCCGCGCGAGGGAGCCGGGCTATTGTCCTCACTGGTGGAGACCAGTGGCCTCGTTGAGCTTGGCGAAGACATCACGCAGGTCGAACCTGGACAGGACGTAGGCTTCTTGTTCTATGCCGATCTGCTCTAGCGGTCCTTGCGTTGACGCCATCGATCGGCCCCGCCATGGTGCGCCCATGACCAGAACGACGCTCGACCTCACCGGGTTAAAATGTCCGTTGCCCGCCCTGAAGACCCGAAAAGCACTGAAGCCGTTGCAGCCCGGCGATCAGCTCGAGGTTCACTGCACCGATCCCTTGTCGGTGATTGACATTCCGAACCTGATCCGCGAGACCGGCGACACGGTGGAGATCACAGAGCGCAACGACGCGCGTATCGTGTTCTTGATAGAAAAATCAAATCGTTCGATAGAGAGCGCTAATGGTGCGTCGCGTTCTTGAGAACGTTACCGCGCTGATACCGACCATTTGTCTATCGACATCGTTCATGGCTTCTGCAAATTGGCTTTCTCCGTTCAGGCGCGGAGGTTGAGTCTTGTCTGCGACACGCTGATCGACGGGCCGCGCTCACAATGCCTGTATGTCGTATAGGGCATAGCATCCCGCCCGAGGGGTTAGCATTTCGGATGCGCGTGACGATCCTGACGCGCGTCGAATCATTGAGCGGAGCAGCAGGGACATTTGGCTGCGTCGCTGGACTGGAGATCAGGATCTTAGGGCAGGCTGCTCAGAAGGGCGGCCTCAGGGGAGGAATGCATGGCTAGTGTTGAGAGCGCCGGGACCATTTCGGGCCGTGGCGCGGGGGTTCTTGATCGCGAGCGGACCATCGCGACCGCCGGATTCAACCGCTGGCTGGTGCCGCCGGCGGCGCTGTGCATTCATCTCTGCATCGGCATGGCCTATGGCTTCTCAGTGTTCTGGCTGCCGCTTTCCCGAGCCATCGGCATCACGGCGCCGAAAGCCTGTCCGGATATGTCGCTGTGGCAAGAGCTCTTCACCACCACCTGCGACTGGAAGGTTGCGAGTCTGGGATGGATGTTCACCCTGTTCTTCGTCGTGCTCGGCGTTGCCGCCGCTGTTTGGGGCGGCTGGCTCGAGCGGGTCGGTCCGCGCAAAGCAGGCTTCGTTGCTGCGCTATGCTGGTGCGGTGGCCTGCTGCTTGGCGCGATCGGCATCTATACCCATCAGCTCTGGATCATGTGGCTGGGCTCCGGCGTGATCGGCGGCATAGGTCTTGGTCTCGGTTACATCTCGCCAGTGTCGACGCTAATCAAATGGTTTCCCGACCGCCGCGGCATGGCGACCGGCATGGCAATCATGGGTTTCGGTGGCGGCGCGATGATCGGCGCGCCATTTGCCAACCTCCTGATCAACTACTTCAAGACCTCGACCGATGTCGGTGTATGGCAGGCCTTCGTCGTCATGGCCGTCGTCTATTTCGTCTTCATGACCATTGGCGCTTTCGCTTATCGCGTGACGCCGGCTGGCTGGAAGCCTGAGGGGTGGACGCCGCCGAGCGAGAAGAAGACGATGATCTCCGAGCATCACGTCCATCTCAACAACGCGCACAAGACGCCGCAGTTCTGGCTGATCTGGTGGGTGCTGTGTCTGAACGTGTCGGCGGGCATCGGCGTGATCGGAATGGCTTCTCCGATGCTCCAGGAAATCTTTGCTGGCAAGCTGATCGGACATCCGGAGCTTACCTTTGGTCAGCTCTCGGTCGAGCAGAAGACGGTCATCGCTGGAATTGCGGCGGGCTTCGCCGGCCTGCTATCGCTGTTCAACATCGGCGGCCGCTTCTTCTGGGCAACGCTGTCGGACACGATCGGCCGCAAGAACACCTACTACACGTTCTTTATTCTCGGCATCGTTCTCTACGCGCTGGCGCCGACCTTTGCGGCCATGGGCTCGAAGCTGCTCTTCGTGCTCGGCTTCGGCATCATCCTGTCGATGTATGGCGGTGGATTCGCGACCGTGCCGGCCTATCTCGCCGACATGTTCGGCACCCAGTTCGTCGGCGCCATTCACGGCCGGCTCCTGACGGCGTGGTCCACCGCAGGCATCATCGGCCCGGTCGTGGTGAACTACATTCGCGAGTTCCAACTCGCGGCGGGCGTTCCGCGCGACCAGCTCTACAACACCACGATGTACATTCTTTGTGCGATGCTGATCGCTGGCATCATCTGCAACTACCTGGTCAAGCCGGTCGATCCGAAATGGTACATGAGCGAGGCCGACGTCGCCAAGTTGCAGGCGGCGAATGCGGGCGCCGCCACCGTGCAGACCGGCTCGTTCGGAATCGGCACCGGCGGCCTCGATGTCAAGGCAGCACTGTTCTGGCTCTTCGTCTGCGTTCCGCTGGCGTGGGGTGTCTACAAGACGCTCGAGAGCGCGGTTAAGATCCTCTGATCGCGCAAACCTCTTCGTGGCGTACAGGGCATGCGGCCTTATTGGCCGCATGCCCTTAAATGCCTATTTGAGCGCGAGAATTCTCTTGGCATCTGGTATGCCAGGGCCTAGGATTAGATATGTTCCAAGAAGGGCTACGAGACGCAGCGATGAGCCACGACGTGCAACAGGTCCGCTCGTTCGAACATCCCGGCGGTGGCCGGAAGCGAGCCAAGGCGACCTCCAAGGGACGACAGGTCGACCCCACGGCCGCGCACGAAATCGAGCAGCTGCTCGGCGACAGGCCGCGGCGGCGCGACCTGCTGATCGAACATCTGCACCTGATCCAGGACAAGTACCACCAGATTTCGGCCGCGCATCTCGCCGCGCTCGCCGACGAGATGAAGCTCGCCTTTGCCGAGGTGTTCGAGACCGCGACCTTTTACGCGCATTTCGACGTGGTGAAAGAAGGTGAGCCTGACATCGCCCCGCTGACGATCCGCGTCTGCGATTCGCTGACCTGCGCGATGCTCGGCGGCGAGAAGCTGCTGCAAGATTTGCAGAGCGCATCGGGTCCCGGCATTCGCGTGGTACGCGCGCCCTGCGTCGGCCGTTGCGATACGGCGCCTGCCGCTGAGGTCGGCCACAACTTCGTCGACCACGCGACCGTCGCCAATGTCATGGCGGCCGCGAAGGCCGGCGACACTCACGCGCATCTGCCGAAATATGTCGATTACGACGCCTATGTTGCCGGCGGCGGCTACAAGCTGCTCAATCGCCTCCGCTCCGGCGAATTACCGAAGGACGACCTGCTGAAGGCGCTCGATGACGCTTCGCTCCGCGGTCTCGGTGGCGCCGGCTTCCCGACGGGGCGCAAATGGCGTGCGGTGCTGGGCGAACCCGGCCCGCGCTTGATGGCGATCAACGGCGACGAAGGCGAGCCCGGCACGTTCAAGGACCGCTATTATCTCGAAACCGATCCGCATCGCTTCATCGAGGGCATGCTGATCGGCGCGCATGTGGTGCAAGCCTCCGACGTCTACATCTATCTGCGCGACGAATATCCGGCCTCACGCGAGATCCTTGAGCGCGAGATCGCCAAGCTCCCGCCGGGCGGTCCGACGCTGCATATGCGCCGCGGCGCCGGTGCCTATATCTGCGGCGAGGAATCCTCACTGCTGGAGAGCATCGAAGGCAAGCGCGGCCTGCCCAGGCACAAGCCGCCTTATCCCTTCCAAGTCGGCCTGTTCGGCCTGCCGACGCTGATCAACAACATCGAGACGTTGTGGTGGGTGCGCGACATCGTCGAGAAGGGAGCCGACTGGTGGAAGGGCAATGGCCGCCATGAGCGGCATGGCCTGCGCAGCTTCTCGGTCTCGGGCCGCGTCAAGAATCCCGGCATGAAGCTCGCGCCTGCGGGCATCACCGTGCGCGAGCTGATCGATGAATATTGCGGCGGCATGGCCGACGGCCATCAATTCTACGCGTACCTCCCGGGCGGCGCGTCGGGCGGCATCCTGCCGGCGTCGATGGACGACATCCCGCTCGATTTCGGCACGCTGGAGAAATACGGCTGCTTCATCGGCTCCGCCGCGATCGTGATCCTGTCGCACAAGGACAGCGTGCGCGCAGCGGCACTAAACCTGATGAAGTTCTTCGAGGACGAGAGCTGCGGTCAGTGCACGCCGTGCCGCGTCGGAACCCAGAAGGCCGCGCTGCTGATGCAGAAGCCGGTCTGGAACCGGGCCTTGCTGGAAGAATTGAGCCAGGCGATGCGCGACGCCTCGATCTGCGGGCTCGGACAGGCGGCATCGAATCCGCTGTCCTCGGTAATCAAATATTTCCCTGACGAGTTCAAGGAAGCGGCCGAATGACCAAGATTACGTTCGAGCTCGACGGCAAGCAGGTCGAAGCGAAACCCGGCGAGACGATCTGGCAGGTGGCCCAGCGCCAGGGCCGCGAGATCCCGCACCTCTGTTATTCGCCGGCTCCCGACTATCGCCCCGACGGCAATTGCCGTGCCTGCATGGTCGAGATCGAGGGCGAGCGCGTGCTCGCGGCGTCCTGCAAGCGCACGCCGTCGGTCGGCATGAAGGTGAAGACCGAAAGCGCGCGCGCCGTCGCTGCGCAAAAAATGGTGATGGAGCTGCTCGTCGCCGACCAGCCGGCGCGTGAGACCTCGCACGATCCGGATTCCAAGTTCTGGCATTGGGCCGAGACGACGGGTGTCACCGAGAGCCGCTTCCCCGCTGCCGAGCGCTGGGCGACCGACGCGAGCCATCCGGCGATGCGCGTCAATCTCGACGCCTGCATCCAGTGCGGCCTGTGCGTGCGTGCCTGCCGCGAGGTCCAGGTCAACGACGTCATCGGCATGGCGTACCGCAATGCCGGCGCCAAGATCGTGTTCGACTTCGACGATCCCATGGGGGAATCAACCTGCGTCGCCTGCGGTGAATGCGTGCAGGCCTGCCCGACCGGCGCGTTGATGCCGGCCGTGATGCTCGACGACAAGCAAACGCGCGTCACCTATCCCGACAGGAAGGTGGATTCCCTCTGCCCGTTCTGCGGCGTCGGCTGCCAAGTGACCTACGAGGTCAAGGACGAGAAGGTGATCTACGCGGAGGGCCGCGACGGCCCCGCCAATCACAACCGCCTCTGCGTCAAGGGCCGCTTCGGCTTCGACTACATCCACCATCCGCACCGCCTGACCAAGCCGCTGGTGCGGCTGCCGAATGCGAAGAAGGATGCCAACGACCAGGTCGACCCGGCCAATCCCTTCACTCATTTCCGCGAAGCGAGCTGGCAAGAAGCGCTCGACATCGCGGCCAAGGGTCTGGTCAAGATCCGCGATGAGAAGGGCGCGAAGGCGCTGGCGGGCTTCGGCTCGGCCAAGGGTTCGAACGAAGAGGCCTATCTGTTCCAGAAGCTGGTGCGTACCGGCTTCGGTTCGAACAACGTCGATCACTGCACCCGTCTGTGTCATGCCTCGTCCGTGGCAGCGCTGTTCGAAGGCCTGAGCTCGGGCGCGGTGTCGGCGCCGTTCTCCGCAGCCATGGATGCCGAGGTCATCGTCGTGATCGGCGCAAATCCCACCGTGAACCATCCGGTCGCGGCGACCTTCATCAAGAACGCGGTCAAGCAGAACGGTGCAAAACTGTTCGTGATGGATCCGCGCCGGCAGTCGCTGTCGCGTCATGCGACCAAGCATTTGCAGTTCAAGCCGGGCTCCGACGTCGCCATGCTGAATGCGATGATCAACACGATCATCACCGAAGGCTTGACCGACGACCAATACATCGCCGGCTATACCGAAGGCTTTGACGAGCTCAAGGAGAAGATCAAGGAGTTCACGCCGGAGAAGATGGAGCCGATCTGCGGCGTCCCGGCGCAGACCTTGCGCGAGGTCGCGCGGACCTATGCGCGCGCAAAATCGTCGATCATCTTCTGGGGCATGGGTATCAGCCAGCACGTCCATGGCACCGACAATGCGCGCTGCCTGATTGCGCTGGCGCTGATCACCGGGCAGGTCGGCCGTCCCGGGACCGGCCTGCATCCGCTGCGCGGCCAGAACAACGTGCAGGGCGCCTCCGATGCCGGCCTGATCCCGATGTTCCTGCCGGATTACCAGCCGGTCGGACGCGACGACATGCGCGGCGCTTTCGAGAAGCTGTGGCAACAGGATCTCGACCCCGTCCGCGGCCTGACCGTGGTCGAGATCATGAACGCCATCCACGCCGGCGAGATCACGGGCATGTACATCGAGGGCGAGAACCCCGCGATGTCCGATCCCGACCTCCAGCACGCACGCCACGCGCTGGCCATGCTCGATCATCTCGTGGTGCAGGATCTCTTCGTTACCGAGACCGCGTTCCACGCCGACGTGATCCTGCCGGCCTCGGCCTTCGCCGAGAAGGACGGCTCCTTCACCAACACCGACCGCCGCGTGCAGCTCGCGCGCCAGGTGATCAAGCCGCCCGGCGATGCGCGGCAGGATCTCTGGATCATCCAAGAGATCGGCAAGCGCATGGGGCTGCCGTGGAATTACTCCGGCCCCGGCGACGTCTACACCGAAATGGCGGAGTTGATGCCGTCGCTGAAGAACATCACCTGGGAACGGCTGGTGCGCGAAGGCGCAGTCACCTATCCGGCCGACGCTCCCGACAAGCCCGGCAACGAGATCATCTTCACCACGGGCTTCCCGACGGCGAGCGGCCGCGGCAAGATCGTGCCGGCCAAGGTCATTCCGCCGGACGAGCTGCCCGACGCCGAATATCCGATGGTGCTGTCGACGGGCCGCGTGCTCGAGCACTGGCACACCGGCTCGATGACGCGCCGCGCGCAGGTGCTCGACCAGATCGAGCCCGAGGCGGTCGCGTTCATGTCGCCGAAGGACATGCGCAAGAAGAGGCTCGCGCCGGGCGACTTCATTCGCCTGGAGACCCGCCGCGGCGCCGTCGAGGTCAAAGTGCGCTCCGACCGCGACGTGCCGGAGAACATGGTGTTCATGCCGTTCTGCTACGCAGAGGCGGCGGCGAACCTGTTGACCAACCCGGCGCTCGATCCCTTCGGCAAGATCCCGGAATTCAAGTTCTGCGCGGCCAGGGCCGAACGCGTGGAAATGCGGGACGCTGCGGAGTAGGGGAGAGCCGCGATACGATCGCTCGGGCTGCTCCCAAATCAGTGTCATGCTCCGCGAAGGCGGGGCATCCAGTACGCCGCGGCCCATCGGTTTGATCACAGTCGTCTCGGAGTACTGGATCACCCGGTCCCGTCTCCGCGAAGCTACGCCGGGCCCCCAGTGGTGCTCGGCCGGCGTGCTGACGGCTCCCCCACAACGCTTCGCTCCTCGCAATGACGGTGGTAAATGTGACTGATGTCCAAAGCCACCCCAGCCACGCGGGCGCTTGAATCCGCCGGAGTTGCCTTCACCCTCCACACTTACGACTACGATCCCGACGCCGAGAGCATCGGGCTCCAGGCCGCCTCCGCGCTCGGTGAAGACCCGGCGCGCATGTTGAAGACGCTGATGGCGGTGGTTGACGGCAAGCCGGTCTGCGTGATCGTCCCGTCCAACCAGGAAGTCTCCATGAAGAAGCTCGCCATCGCTGCGGGCGGCAAGTCGGCGCAGATGATGAAGCCGCCAGAGGCCGAGCGCCTGACTGGCTTCAAGGTTGGTGGTATCAGTCCGTTCGGGCAGCGGAAGGCGGTGCGCACTGTGCTCGAGCGGAGCGCGCTCGCGCATGACCAGGTTTATCTCAACGGCGGCCAGCGCGGCTTGCAGGTGCGGGTGAGGCCGGCTGATGTGCGCGACGTTCTGACGGCAGTCGTCGCGGACGTGATTGCCTGAGGCGCCTCGCGCCTATTGCTTCTGCAGCAGCTTGAGCCGGCAGCGCAGCGCCTCGCGGATATGGGCGCGCGCGAGCTGCTCGGCCTTGTCGCCGTCGCGGGCAGCGATAGCGCCGATGATGGCCTGGTGCTCGCCGTGGCTTGTCTTGGGGCGGCCTGTCATGGTGAAGGTGGTCAGTCCGAGCAGGGCGATCCAGTCCTGCAATTCGCGCGACGCATTGTCGAGATAGCGGTTGCGCGCGGCGCGGCAGATCGCCTCGTGGAAGGCGCGGTTGAGCCGCGCCAGTTCGGCAGCGTGGCTGGCGGAGGTCTCGACAAAGGCTTGCTCGATATCGCGGAGCGCGTCGATCTCCGTGGTGGAGGCGTGTTCGGTGGCTAGGCGCGCAGCGGCGCCTTCCATGATCTCGCGCATGGCGTAGAGCTCGAGCACCTCAGAAATGTCGAGGTTGCGCACGATCAGCCCGCGGCCGCCGGCTGGCTCGACGAAGCCGCGTGCCGCGAGGCGTCCCAGGGCTTCGCGAACCGGGGTGCGGCTGACCTTCAGCCGCTGCGCGACCTCTTCCTCGCGCAGGCGGTCGCCGGCACGGTAGGTGCCGGCCTGAAGCGCCTCGCAGAGCGAACGGAACACCGCTTCGCCCAGCGCGACACCACCGCCGCGCGCGATCGTTCCGCCTGTCCTTGCCGGGCGTCTGGCCATTGTCCCTCGATGCGCATCCTGCCCATGCACGACGCGCCGCTTGCGCCGCCTATGTATATCTTTGTATACAAAGGTACGCAACAGCGGTCGTGCTTGGACATGGCCGCTGACGGCAATTGTCTCTAATCTGGCGTGCCATCGGGCAGACGGTATGGGCAGCAAATATGATGTGCTGGTGATCGGCGGCGGCAATGCCGCTCTGTGCGCAGCGATCGCCGCGCGCCGGGGTGGGGCGTCGGTGCTGGTGCTCGAGGGGGCGCCAAAATTCTATCGCGGCGGCAACACCCGTCACACCCGCAACATGCGCTGCGCCCATGATGCCGCGACCGAAATCCTGACCGGCCCCTACACCGAGGAGGAGTTCTGGGAGGACCTGCTGCGCGTCACCGGCGGGCAAACCGACGAGGTGCTGGCCCGTCATATGATCCGGGAGTCCAAGGACATTCTCAACTGGATCGTCGAGCAGGGCGTGCGCTGGCAGCCCTCCCTCGGCGGCACGCTGAGCCTCGGCCGCACCAACTCGTTCTTCCTCGGCGGCGGGCGAGCGATGCTGAATGCGCTCTATCTCACCGCCGAGCAGCTCGGCGTCGAGGTCGAGTACGATGCCGAAGTCATCGACCTAGTTATCGAGCATGGCATGTTCCTCGCCGCCCGCCTTAAGCGGCCGGTCAACGGCGAGATCGAGATCCGCGCGACCTCGCTGGTGGCGGCGGCCGGCGGGTTCGAGGCCAACATCGAATGGCTGAAGCAATATTGGGGCGAGGCCGCCGACAATTTCCTGATCCGGGGCACGCCCTATAACCGCGGCTGGATCCTGAAGATGCTGCTCGATAAGGGTGTGCAGGAAGTCGGCGATCCCACACAGTGCCATGCGGTCGCGATCGACGCCCGTGCGCCGAAATTCGACGGCGGCATCATCACCCGCCATGACTCCGTCGTGTTCGGTATCGTCGTCAACAAGCATGCGCAACGCTTTTACGATGAAGGCGAGGACATCTGGCCGAAGCGCTACGCGATCTGGGGCCGGCTGGTCGCGGCGCAGCCCGACCAAATCGCCTACATCATCTTCGACTCGACAGTGGTCACGAGCTTCATGCCCACGCTGTTTCCGCCGATCGCCGGGCAGACGGTGACCGAGCTCGCCGCCAAGTTAGATCTCGATCCGGCCGCGCTGGAGAAGACGATCACCGAATTCAACGCTGCGGTGCGGCCCGGCACCTTCGATCACACCATCCTCGATGACTGCCGCACCGAAGGCATCACGCCGCAGAAAACCCATTGGGCGCGCCGGATCGCGACGCCGCCTTATCTGGCCTATCCGGTGCGGCCCGGCATCACCTTCACCTATCTCGGCACGCGCGTGAACAAGGAGGCGCGGATGCTGATGGCTGACGGCAGGCCGTCGGCCAACATGTTCGCGGCCGGCGAGATCATGGCCGGCAACGTGCTCGGCAAGGGTTATGCCGCCGGCATGGGCATGACCATCGGCAGCGTGTTCGGGCGGATCGCAGGACGGGAAGCGGCAAAGCATGCACGCAACTAGGATTTTGGACGAAGCCGACCGTCTGATGACGGTCTGCAATTCCTGCCGCTATTGCGAGGGTCTGTGCGCGGTGTTTCCGGCCATGGAGATGCGCCGCGCCTTCTCCGACGGCGATCTCAATTATCTCGCCAATCTCTGCCATGGCTGCGGCGCCTGCTATGTCGACTGCCAGTTCTCGCCGCCGCACGAATTCAACGTCAACGTTCCGAAGACGCTGGCAATTGTGCGCGCCGAGTCCTACGCAGCCTATGCCTGGCCGCAGGCGCTATCAGGCACATTTGCCCGCAACGGGCTGGTCATCAGCATCATCGCCGCGCTCAGCATGGCCGTCTTCATCCTCGGCTTCGCCATTTGGAACGACCGCAGCGTGCTGTTCGGCGTGCACACCGGACCCGGCGCGTTCTACAGGCTGATGCCCCATAACGCGATGGCCGCGCTGTTCAGCGCTGCCTTGCTTTATGCGATCCTCGCGCTCGTATTGAGCGTGCGCGCCTTCTGGCGTGACATCGGTCCGCCGATTGGCGGCCGCGCCGACGGCGGTTCGATTTTTCAAGCGATCCGCGATGCCGGCGAGCTGCGTTACCTCCATGGCGGCGGCGTCGGCTGCTACAACGAAGACGACAAGCCGACCGATCGGCGCAAGCTCTATCACCACCTGACCTTCTACGGCTTCCTGCTGTGCTTTGCGGCGACGTCCGTCGCCACGCTGTATCATTATGTGCTCGGCCGGGAGGCGCCTTATCCGTGGTGGGACCTGCCTGTCGTGCTCGGCACGCTCGGCGGCATCGGCCTGATCATTGGGCCGATCGGGCTCTTCGCCGCCAAGATGCGCCGCGATCCAGCGTTGCTCGACGAGAGCCGCTACGGCATGGACGTGGGCTTCATCGCCATGCTGTTCCTGACGGGTCTTACGGGCATGGCCCTCCTGCTCCTGCGCGAGACCTCTGCGATGGGGCCGCTGCTGGCGCTGCATCTCGGCGCGGTGTTCGCGCTGTTCATCACCATGCCCTATGGCAAGTTCGTGCACGGCATCTATCGCTTCGCGGCGCTGGTGCGTTACGCACAGGAGCGGCGTAGCGAAGCCAGCGCTTGAGAGGCTTGCCCCGATCGGTCGTCACGCCACCTCGCGCTCCGGTGCCGACGCTTGCTCGCGGGCCATTGTTGTTGCCGTGACATAGTCGGTCTTGCCGGTGCCGAGCAGCGGCACCTTGTCGACCACCATGATCGCCGCGGGAACGGTCAGCTCGGACGCTCCGAGCGCCTTGGCCTGGGCCTGCATCGCGCTGCGCTCGGCGTTCTTCTCCGTCGTCAGCAGCACGATGCGCTCGCCTTTGCGCTGGTCCGGGATCGAGACGGCGACCGATGCGGCCTGCGGCCACAGCGTCGTCGCGATGCTCTCGACCGCCGACAGCGAGACCATTTCGCCCGCGATCTTGGCAAAGCGCTTGGCGCGGCCTTTGATGGTGATGAAGCCGGCCGCGTCGATCGAAACGATGTCGCCGGTGTCGTGCCAGCCTTCTGCCAGCGGCTCGAGCACGCCGGGATTTTCAGCCCGCAGATATCCGAGCATCACGTTCGGTCCGCGCACCGAGAGGCGACCGCCGTCCTCGATGCCGGGGACCGGATCCAGCCGGCTTTCCATTAGCGGCGACAGGCGGCCGACGGTGCCCGGACGGTTGGCCATCGGCGTGTTCATCGCCAGCACCGGCGCAGTCTCGGTGACGCCATAGCCTTCGAGGATGCGGATGCCGTAGCGCTCCATGAACACCTGACGCGTCCGGTCCTTGACCGCTTCGGCGCCGGCGATCACGAGGCGCAGGGTGCGGAAGTCGTAGGCGTGCGCCGAGCGTGCATAGCCGGTGAGGAACGTGTCGGTGCCGAACAGGATGGTGGCGCCGGTCTGGTAGATCAGCTCGGGCACGATCCGGTAATGCAGCGGCGAGGGGTACATGTAGATCGGAATGCCCGCCAGCAACGGCATCATCATTCCGCCAGTCAACCCGAAGGAGTGGAACACCGGCAGCACGTTGAACACCTTGTCGTTGGCGTTGGCGTCGACCCGCGCCAGCGCCTGCGCCGCGTTGGCGAGGATGTTGCGATGGGACAGCACCACGCCCTTGGGCGTTCCTTCCGAGCCCGACGTGAACAGCACGACGGCCGGATCGTTGGCCTGGCGGGTGACGCGCGGCGCGGTGCTTGCGAGCAGGCCCTTGATCTTGTCGGCCACGCCAATCGAGGCGCGGACATCCTCGAGATAGATGATTCGCGCCTCTGCGGAGACCGCCGCCATCAGTTTGTCGAGCTTGCCCTTGTCGATGAAGGCTTTCGACGTCAGCACGGTCTTGACCTGCGCCGCCTTCATGGCGGCGAGCACATTGACCGGGCCGGCGGAGAAGTTGAGCATCGCAGGCACCCGGCCGATGCTTTGCAACGCCATGAAGACAACGGCGACGCCTGCCGAGTTCGGCAGCAGCACGCCGACATTCTCGCCGGCGGCGGTGCCTGCCTCGAGCTTGCGGCTCAAGACCTGCGCGCCGAGAATCAGCTTGCGATAGGTCAGCTTGGTGCCGAGCGCGTCTTCGACGATGACCTTGCCGGTGTCGCGGTCGCGATAGGCGTGGCCGAGCGCCTCGAACAGCGTCTGATCGAGCATCGCGTTCTTCACGAGAGCATCGATCATCACGTCCTGAAGCGCGCCGCCGGCGGCGTTGCGGCGCGCCTTGCCCTTCAGCGACGGGTCGACCGGAAGCTTGACCGGCGGCAGGATGGTGACCGTCACCCGCGGAAACCAGGAGCGCTTGATCTGGCTGCTATTGAGATAGCTGAGATGCGAGCGCTGCGCGCCCTCGATGCGGACGGGCACGACCACCGCGTCGGCCTTGTCAGCGATCATCGCGGTGCCGTCATAGACCTTCATCAGCGAGCCCGAGACGGTGATGCGTCCTTCCGGGAAAGATCACGACCGGCTCACCGGCGGCGACGAGCTTGATCAGGTCGCGCGCAGCCAGTGGCTTGGTTGGATCCATGGTGTAGTGCTTGACCACGCGCAGGAACGGCTTGGCCCACCAGGCCTTCGAGATGCCGGTATCCACCGCGAAACTGGCGTCGATCGGCAGCACCGCGTGCAGCAGCGGACCGTCGATCAGACTGACATGGTTGGGCGCGATCAGCATGCGCGTGCCTGACGGCGGCAGGTTTTCGAGCCCGCGAATTTCGGTGCGGAACAGCGCGCGGAACAGCAGTCCGCCGAAGTCGCGCACGCCCTCCTTGCCCCACTTGGTCAGCACGAACCACACCGCGCCGAAGCTCGCGACTCCGAGGCCGAAGAAGATCCAGCCGACATGGAGGCCGGCCGCCTGCAACAGCGCGACGAACAGCGAGCCGACCACCATGAAGGCCGCCTGCAGCACGTTGCCGGCGGCGATGATGCGGGCGCGCTCGGACGGCGCCGACCAGGCCTGAACAGCCGCAAATGAGGGAACGACAAACAAGCCACCGCCGAATGCAAAGGCGACGAAGTCGATCATCATGCGCAAGCCCGCGAACGAGGTTGCGAAACCGGCCGCGGTGATGTCCTGACCCCTGGTGGTCACGCCGATGGCCCAGGCGAGATCGAGGCCAGAACATCCCATGATGATGGCGCCGATCGGCACGAGAGCGAGGTTCGGGCGAACGTGGCTGAGGCTGGCGGCGAACAGCGAGCCGACGGCGATGCCGATCGCGAAGATCGCAAGACACAGCGTCACCACGCCCTCGGTGCCGCCCACGACGTCCTTGACCAGCGCCGGCAGCAGCGACAGCACGATGGCGCCGACGAGCCAGAACCAGGAGACGATCACGGTGCGGTCCCACAGCCGATGGTCGGCGTGCAAGGTCCTCAGCAGGCTGAGCGTCGAGGTCCAGGGATTGGCGCTGACGGGCAGATCGGGCGCAGACGGCGTGGTCGCCGGAATGCGGGAGGCGAAGGCCCAGGACAACAGGGCCAGCACGACCACGGCCGATGCGACCCAGCCCATATGCGCGGAGCCGGCCACGAACTGGCCGCCGGCGACGGTGCCGAGCAGGATGGCCATGAAGGTTGCGCCTTCGACCAGTGCGTTGCCGGTCGCGAGCTCGCCGAGCTCGAGCTGGTCCGGCAACATGGCGTATTTCACCGGGCCGAACATGGCGGCGATGATGCCGAACAGCGCGAGCGCTGCGAACAGCAGCGGCACTGAGTGCAGGAAGAAGCCGGCGGCCGCAAAGCAAGCGGCGAAGATCTCGGCGAATTTGAGCCGCCTTGCGACGACGGATTTGACGTATTTGTCGGCGAGCTGGCCACCGAGCCCGGACAGGATGAAATAGGGGAAGATGAAGACGGCGCCTGCGATCGTCACCAGGGCATCGCCGTGGCCGGTCGCGGCACTGTAAAGCAGGATGATGACGAGTGCGTTCTTGAGCACGTTGTCATTGAGCGCCGAGAAAAATTGCGCCCAGAACAGCGGCGCGAAGCGGCGTGACGACATCAATTCCCTGATCATGACTAGTCCTGTTTTGGAAAGGCAGCCTGAGATTTACGTTGTCGGTGAAGCGTCACGACCGGAAGGGTATGGGATGAGTGATTGCAGGGCGACGACGGTTGCCGGCCTGCTTCGTCGCCTCGATTCTTCCGATCCTGTTGGTCTCCAAGTGGTCTCGTTAGGTTCGCAAATATCTGAGCGCGACCGCAGTTCGGGCGAGATGGCCGCGCTTGCCGGATATCGCGCCGGTTCTGAGGAAAAGCTGAACCGCATCGCCGAAGTCCGCCAGATCGACCGCCAATGTCCGGAGATGGTGAGTCCTTCGTTGCAACCCGATCTTGCATTCGAGCCGATCGGAACGTGCCGGCTGTGCCTGTCTCAGGTGAGATGGGAGAGGTGGCGAAAGGGCGAGAGGCGGCCGAGCAGGCTGAACCGGCGGCCCTCGAGACGCCCACGGGCACGGTTGGCCCGCCACATCCGGAAGGTCGCGCGCCGCTCAGTAAGCACGCCGGCGATGTCGCAGGCATTTGCGACGCGATCGATTGGAGTCATGGCGAACCGCAGCAGGGCGCGGCCAAAGCCGGTCACGAGAGCTGCGGCGTCATCGACGAAGGTGGCGGCGATATCAACAGCGAGAGTTTGCATTTTGCAGGTCTCCGGGCTAAGTTGAACAATGTTCACATGGGTAGCCTGAAAATGAACAATGTTCAAGAAAAATCACTGCGCGGGCAGAAAAAAAGTGGGCGACGGCTCCAGATCGTGGAGATCGCCCGGGGCATCATTTCAGCTAAGGGGCTGAAATCATTGAAGGTCCGTGATGTCGCGGAAGCCGCCGGTTGCTCGGTCGGCAGCGTCTATAACGAGTTCGGCGACTTCGATGGGGTGATCCTGACCGTCAATCGGGAGACGGTTCAGGCGCTCACAGCGCGGCTCCGCGGAGTTCCTGCCAAGGATCCCGTCCGTCAGCTCTATGGCCTTGCCGCGACCTATCTCGACTTCTTTGCTGAGCACGCCAATTTGCTGCGCTCGTTGTTCGAGCATCGGATGGAGGACGATCGCCCTTATCCGGACGACATCCTTCAGATGGTCATGGACGCCTTCGCGCTGATGCATCCACCGCTGGTGCGGCTATTGCCGGATGCGAATGACGTGGAGATCGCGCTTTTGTCGCGTACGCTGTTTTCGGCCGTGCATGGAATCATCTCGCTCGGCCTCGAGGAGCGCATGGTGGCCGTGCCGCCGCAGATGCTGCGTCAGCAGATCGAGCAGTTTCTCGACGCCCATCTCGCCGGCCTTGGAATTTTGCCTCGACGGTGACGGCGCGGGCAGCGTCAAGCGCGCGCCGCTTCGCGCGGCCGGGCTGCCGCGACGACGACATCCGGCCTTACGCCGTCGACCTGAACCCGGTTGCGTCCCTTCTCTTTGGCACGGTAGCAGGCGGCATCCGCGCGCCGCATCGCATCCTCGAGCGTGGTGTTGCGGTCGGTGATGCAGGCGACGCCGATGCTGGCGGTCACCGCAAAGCAACGGTCGTCCCAGGCGAAATTGAACAGCTCGAACGATCGGCGCAGCCGTTCGGCGATATCGACGGCATTCGAGGGCGGGCACCGCGGCAGGATCAGGCCGAATTCGTCACCTCCGAGCCGGGCCACCAGATCATGGGCATGCCGGTCCTGTTGCAGGAGGCGCGAGACCTGGCAGAGCAGGCGATCGCCGGCAAGGTGACCGCAGGTATCGTTGACACTCTTGAACTGGTCGAGGTCGAGCAGGATCAGTCCCAGCGGACCCGCGGCGGCATTGTCCAACTCGCTCTGCAGGCTCGCCTCGAAGGCGCGGCGGTTGGACAGGCCGGTCAGCCAGTCGTGCGACGCCTGCCAGGCCAGGCGCTCTTTCTCGGCGTGCAAGGCCTCCTCGAATGCCTGTCGTTGCAGCACCAGCCGCCGCGTATGCCAGATCAGGAGCAGGATCAGCGTCGCGGCGGTGACGATGTTGATGCACGTCAGCGTCACCTTGATGGCACGAGAGCCTTCACCGAGGACAGTGGAGAACCGCTTGGCATGCACCGTGAATTGGGTATTGAGCTCCGAGAGCCGCGACGACAGGAATTGCAGGCGACCGTCGTTTTGAATGGGGCCGTTCTCCAACTCGGACCGGATGACCTCGCCGAACACGCTGAGCTCCAGCAGCATGGGATCGGTGGCAGCCCACTCCCGGATCGCTTCATGGAGGAAACTGACACGGTTGAAGTAGCGATACAGCCAGATCAGTCCCGGAACGTCATCGGGATGGTTGCCGCCCTGCAGAAAGCCGATGCGGGCGACCTCGACGTCGACCGGATCGCGTTCGAGCGCCCAGCGCGCGAATTGGTCGCCAATGGGAACGGCGAGCGCGGCCCGATATTGCGCGAACTGGCTGGCCTCGCCCGAATGCAGATAGCGATTGAGGAAGTAAACAGCATTCTTCTGCGAGCGCGACCACAACGCTTCGCCGGCGACATAGGCGCGGACCGAGGACATCACCTCGAGGCTGAATCCTGCGATTGCCGCCTGGAGCACGACGACCATGACGAAAGGCGAGACAAGCTTGATGACGTGAAGGAGACTGTGTCCCTTCGTCGACGTCGCTGTTCTACGAAACACCCTGCGTTCCCCAAATCGATCAACGATCCCAGCGGAGCGTTGGGCCTGCAACGCGAAGTAGAGCAGAATGTTGCTTAACTCGACCTGAAAACGCGAGCGACTGCACCCAGGGTGAAGGCGCTGTGAAGTGGATGCGCGCAGATCGCGTCAAATACTGGTCAATCGGAACTGGCGCGGCATCGGCGAACCAAAGCCTCATATTCATCGTGCGCGGTTTACCGGATCGAAAGAAGCCTGGTCCGCTGCTAGACCAGCACCGGCTTGCGCACGCGTCCGGCATCGCCGAACACGCGCAGGTAACGCTCGATCTCCGAGGGCAGGCCGGTCGCTTTCTCCGGATTGTCGGAGAGCTTGACGGCCGGATGTCCGTCGACGGACGAAACCTTGCAGACCAGCGAGATCGGATCGAGATTGAACGAGCCGTCCGGCGTGCAGCCGACGAAGTCGTTGGTGAGGTTAGTGCCCCAGCCGAACGAGAGCCGCACACGGCCAGCGAAGTGGTGATAGGTCTCCTCGATCGAGCCGACGTCCATCGCGTCGGAGAAGACGAGCAGCTTGTCCTTGGGATTGCGGCCCATCTTCTTCCACCACGCGATGATCTCTTCGCCGGCCTGGATCGGTGGCGCGCTATCGGGGCGGAAGCCGGTCCAGTCGGCGACCCATTCCGGCGCATCGCGCAGGAAAGCTTTCGTGCCAAAGGCGTCGGGCAGCGCAATCAGGAGGTTGCCGCCATAGGTCTGGCGCCACTGGTCGAGGATGCGATAGGGCGCCCAGCGCAATTCCTCGTCGTCCCTGGCGAGCGCGGCCGCGACCATCGGCAGCTCATGCGCGTTGGTGCCGATGGCTTCGAGATCGTTGTCCATCGCGAGCAGCACGTTGGAGGTGCCGATGAAGGACGAGCCGAGGCCTTCCTTCACCGCCTCCACACACCAGCGCTGCCAGAGGAAGCCGTGACGGCGGCGGGTGCCGAAATCGGACAACCGGAGGTTCTCCAGCTTGCGCAGCCGCTCCACCTTGGTCCACAGCTTGGCCTTGGCGCGGGCGTAGAGCACGTCGAGCTCGAAGCGGCCGCGGCCCTTCATCGCTGCGCGCGAGCGCAGCTCGTTGAGGATCGCGAGTGCCGGAATCTCCCACATCGTGGTGTGGGTCCAGGGGCCGTGGAAATGCAGCTCGTACTGGCCGTCGACCTTGCGCAGCTCGTATTCGGGCAGGCGGAATTCGGCCAGCCAGCGGATGAAGTCCGCCGAGAACATGTGGGTCTTGCCGTAGAAGGTGTTACCGGCAAGCCAGATCAGCTCCTTCTTGGTGAAGCGGATGGTGCGGGCATGGTCGAGCTGGGCGCGCAGCTCGCCCACGTCGATGATCTCGGCGAGACGCACATGGCGCGAGCGGTTGATGACCGAAAACGTCACCTGCTGATTCGGGTAATCCTCCCGAATCATCTGTAACATCAACAGCTTGTAGAAATCGGTATCGAGCAGGCTGCGGATGATGGGATCCAGCCGCCAGCTGTGATTGTAGGTTCGGCTCGCAATGTCGGTCACTGTCATGGCGCGATTTTAGCGTGGCTCCCCGTGCGCAACCAGTGGGTTTGGCGGGAATCAGGTTTTCGTGGGGTGGGGCCGGCTCAAGCGGCAGCCATCGCCGCGACAGTCTGGAGCTGGCTCGCCATGAACATCGGCAGCCGGCCAACCTTCGCGTGCGGGCGATGGCCGGCTTCGACGTCTTCAAGAAGAACTTTTGGACGTCCTGGTGACGCCGAGCACCAAGGGCGAACGCATCACGCTGGAAGGCAGGGTGCTCGACGGTGCCGGCGGCCGTCCCAGGATCATTCCACCCGGTCGCCCCGATCGATCGATCCGCGCGCGAGGAATTGCGGTGGCTGCCGAAGCTCGCGGGGCCGGTCGGCGGGATCGCGCCCCACTTTTGGTTTCAGGTCTGCCAAATCGAGGAATACGTCCGCCTGTCGGCGCAGGTCGTCGGCGACCATGGGCGGCTGAGTGGAGAGCGTGGAGACGACCGTCACGCGGACACCGCCGCGTTGCAGGGCTTCCACGAGGGAACGAAAGTCCCCATCGCCCGAGAACAATACGATCTGATCGACGTGTTCGGCGAGCTCCATCGCACTCACGGCGAGCTCGACATCCATGCAGCCCTTCACCTTGCGGCGGCCGGTGGTGGCGTCGACGAACTCCTTGGCGAGCTTGGTGATGACGGTGTACCCATTATAATCGAGCCAATCGATCAACGGGCGGATTGACGAAAACTCCTGATCCTCGATGACGGTCGTGTAGTAAAAGGCGCGCAACAGTGCACCTCGGCTTTGAAATTCGCTGAGCAACCGCCTGAAATCGATGTCGAAGCCGAGCGCTTTGGAGGTGGCATACAGATTGGAGCCATCGATAAAGAGTGCGATCTTCTCAAGAGAAGACATTGTGCACAAATCTCCAGTTTCGCAAAAAGCTGGCGATGGCTTGCTGAAAAAAGCGGCGCAGACGACCGGACAGGGGTGGCCGTCTTGCGCCAAGGTCAGGGAGGTTTCATGCCACCAGCGCCAGGGCGCCGAATGCAGTCACGCTAAGGCGCGAGCATTCCGTACTCAATTGTACTGAGGTAAACGGCCTCTATCCAAAGGATAGGACACCATATACGAAGGTAAGTGGCCGTGCCGGCCAACAAAGGCCGAGGTCGTCAGACTTCCTCCCCATCCGCGCCTCCCGGAGCTGCCGGTTTAGGGTGGCACGCGTTTACCCTGCCCTGGAGGGAGGCGATCAACTGCTACTTCCCCTCCAGCATATTGACCGGTCTCCAATCCGACGCGGGCGGATTCGCGATTAGCATTCTGGCGCGTTTGGCGAATAGCGCCGACGACGGATCGATCTTCGCCGCGCTCTCGAACGCTTCGGCCGCCTTCACAAAATCCCTGGCCCGCCAGCAGGCCAACCCCTCCGCATACACCGCGGCCACCTTCGCCTGCTCGGCGCTCGCCGCGCCTCTCTCCGCCAGCGGCTCGAACACCCTGACCGCCTCGCCGCGTCCCAACACCCTGATCGCATCGAGCTCGCGCCAGGCGAAGGTGTCACCGGTCTGCGCCATCGTGGTTTCGGAGGCCATGATCGCGGTGCCGTAATATTTGTTGGCGCCCTCGAGCCGCGAGGCAACGTTCACGGTGTCGCTCATCACGGTGTAGTTGAAGCGGCGGCGCGAGCCGATGTTGCCGACCACGGCTTCGCCGCTGTTGAGGCCGATGCGATGCGACAGGCCGTGGCCCGCAAAGGCGGCATTGTTGGCGTTGAGCTCTGCGAGCTTCTCGTGGCATTTCAGCGCGGCACGCACCGCATTGCGCGCATGTGCGACGTCGTCGGCCGGGGCGCCGAACATGGCGACGATGGAATCGCCGATATATTTGTCGACGTAGCCGCCATGGCCCTCGATGATGTCGGTCATGGCGGACAGATATTCGTTCATCAGGGTCACAAGCTCGCCAGGTGTCATCGTCTCCGCGATCGCTGAGAAGCCGCTGAGGTCGGAGAAGAACATGGTGACGTTGCGCATCTCGCCGCCGAGCGCCGGCATCTTGCCGGATGCAACCATGGTGTCGATCACTTCAGGCGCGAGATAGAACGCAAAGCTCTTGCGCAGGAAGCGCTCGTCGCGATCAGCCAGCACGAAGCGGTAGCCGATCATCATCGCGAGCGCGGCAAGACTTGCGAGCGCAGGCTCGGTCAGCGGCAGTGCCAGTGCGCGAACGAACGCACCGACAGCCATGGCGGCGTAAACGGCGGTGAGGCCGAGCCAGGCGATCAGGGCGCCGCTCGGTGCAAGCACGCAGGCGGCGCAAGCGATGACGAGCGCGAACAGGATTGTGAGGATGCTCCGCGCGGGAAAGCCGAGCTCGGTCACGGCGTCGCGTTCGATCAAGTTGCGAACGACGGTGGCGTGCACGAAGACGCCGGCGACATCGCTGCGGGGGCGTTGCGCGCCACGCTCCGGCGCGGGCAGGGCGCATCGCGCCGCCGGCGTGCCGTCATATCCGCCAGACAAGCGCATCGAGGTGAGCTTACGGTCCTCGAAATTCAGGACCGTGCCGAGCAGCACGACCTTGCCGTCGAAGGCGCGGCGAAAGAAATCGCGATCGCCCTTCTCGACACAGGCGCGCAGGTCGGCGAAGGAGAAGGTCGGAACGTCGCGTCCCAGCCCGCGAAAGTTGAGTGTGATTGTATTCGGCATCGCGCTCGGGATCGCATAGCCGGACAACTCGGTCGCGCCGGACGGCGCAATCTCAGGCTTTGCGCCAAGCGCACGCGCAGCCAGCTCGACCGCCATCGCGGGGACAGGCTTGCCCTCGATGGCAAAGCTCAATGGCATGCGCCGGATCACGTCGTCGGGATCAGTGTGTACGTTGAGCGCGCGGATGGTGTTGCGCACGGCCACTTGCTGTGCGCGATAGGGCACTTCCGGGTGGTCGTTGTTCAGGATTTCGCCGAGCACCAGTTTGCCGCCGTCGGAGATTTGCCGCAGGGCGATCAGATAATCCCGATCAAAACCCTTCATGCGGGTGCCGAGCGGCGCGTCGCCGAAGAGAATCTCGGACTGCTCGATCGAGCTCGGAAAGATTACGTCGAAGCCGATGACCTTGGCGCCGCCCTCGGTGATGCTGCCGAGCATCCGTCCAATCTCACGCGTCCAGGTTTGCGTCGGCGATCCCTTGAAGGGCGGCGTGTCGTAGGTTTCCGCATCGATCGCGACTACAACGACTGGCGACATTGCAGGATCGCGGCGCTCACCGGCCAGCTTGCCGCGCAGCGCGGTGAGGATGTCGAGCGACAGGCCCTGCAGCGTCTGAAGCGGCGGAGACATGACGATCGCGCCCGCGAGGAGCGCAATCAGGATCGCCGCAACGATGTCCCGCCTGCCGATCCGCCGCATCGCGGCCTCGCTAGGTCCGTCTATTCGAGCCGCAGCAGGCGGCCGATAACCGGGGTAGGCGATGCCGTGGCGCCGGCGTCGACTTGGAAGGCGTAACGCTTGGCGCCGAGAATGGCGAGATAGCTGCCGCCCGGGGTCAGTGACTTTCCGGCCTTGGCAAAGTCATAGAATTTGCCGCGGATCATGACGTCGTTCTTGAGCGGCACGCTGATCGTGGGCTCCTTGCCGTCGGTGCGCTCGATCACGAGCGTGCTGCCGCTCTTGGCCTGGACCAGCGGCGCGATGCCGTAGAGCGTTGGCAATTTGGATGGAGCGTTCTTGGCATCGGACCGCACGGTCCGGAAGGTGGTCGCGGCACTCTGGTTGGCCTCGCGTTCGGAGAGCTGCGCCGCCTTGGTATCGCAGGGCACCTTGGCGCGCTGAACGTCGCCAAGCTGTACGGTGCTCTGCTCGGTGCCGACCAGGATGACGCCTTCGCTGATTGTTTCGCGCAAGCAGGATTTGAGATAGCTGAGGGTAACGCTGGACTTGGGCCCGAGCTTGATGATCTTGCCCGGCGCCACATAATCCATGAACTCGACGCCGTCGACCTTGCCTTGCACATCCTCGACAATCGCGGCCGGGGTCTCCGCCAGAGCGGGGGCCGCAATACAGAACGCGCCGACAAGGGCGCCGATCAGGCTTTTCATGGGAATTCTCATCCAATTCGACGATGCTCTACCGGTCCCCGTCCGGTCCGATGCTTAGCAGCGGGGCGCCCAGGCAAGTGTGACCAGAATCACTCTTTGATATTGGTGCACTTTATCAGGAACAGGTTCAAATCGGCGACCGGGTATCAAGCCATGGGCACGATGGCTTAGAACTGTTTTGACGTCGCTGCCGGCTTCGCCTCCCGGCCCGCAGGAATTTGATCGATTGACTTGGCAGGGTGTTAACCGTGGCGGAATGCTCGCTGCGGCAGCCATTGTCGCGCCCCACAGGTTCGTTGCAAATACGGGTGAAAATCACGACGGATGTTCCCATGCTGAAAGAAGGCAAATACGCGGCGTGGTTCAGAACCGCACAAGCGCAAGGCACCGGTATCGTGCATCTGGCCCAGGGCCGGATTTCGGGCAGTGACAGCTTCTTCACCTATGGCGGCACCTATCAATTCGATGACGACCAGCGTTTCACGGCCGTTCTGACCACGCGCCGGCATGCCGACGGGCCGCCGACCGTGTTCGGGCGTGACGAGGTCGAAGTCTATCTCTCCGGCGTCTTCAGCGGCGCTATGGCGATCTGCTCCGGAACGGCGAAGCAAGCGCCTGACGTGAAATTCGAGGCGACGCTGATCTACAGTCAGGAAGATGCCCCGGCTGCCGATATCAGGAGCGCGGTCGTGAAGCTCAATGCCGACAAGCTGCCCAAGGGGCCCGACAGCCGTTCCCGGCCGCGGCATCCGTTCACGGCGGGCCCGCCCAGGTGAAAGCCAAATCGACGATCATCCGCGCAGCTCCGCGGGTGCCCGCCGCGATGATTAGCATTGCATTGACACTATTGCTTCGAAATCACACCGCGGCCGCGCTGCAGCAACCCTGCCTTTAGACGCGAGAACTAGTCTCGCGGCCGATCAAGTGTGGTGGAAGAACATGCCTCAAATCTGGATGACATACGACGAGCTCGGTGCGCTTTGCGGCTGCGGCGCAATGGAGGCCAGGGAGCGTGCCATCCATTTGTCGCTCGATCGCCGCAAGAGTCGCGACGGGACGACGCGCGTCAAACTCGATCTGGCGCTGACGGCCAAGTTCTTTGCAGCCGTTCGTGAGGCGGATTTCGATCTGGATTGCGCCGTTGAGGCGCTGCACAACACCCACCGGCAGATGGCCGAACTGCTGGCTCCCACCCAGCTCCACAACAGGCGTGGAGCGGCCTGAGCCTCCGCGTGTTCCGGCCCAGGCCGAAGGGCCAATTCCCGCGTTCGTCCCGAATCAGCATAAGCTCTATGGCGGAATTTCCGGCTGTCGTCGGTGTTCACAGCCGATGGGTCGCGAAGTCCGCAGGAGGGATGCATGAGCAAAGCCGGGTGTCGGCCGTCGGTGGCACTGTTGGGGACGCTCGCGCTCATAGGAAGCGTCATTGCGATGAGCGGCACGGCAAACGCGGAAGTCGTGATGCTGCAAGCCGAGCTCAAGGGAAGCAATGAAGTGCCCCCGAACAGCTCAACCGGGTCAGGCAAGGCCGAGGCAAGCTACGACACTGAAACGAAAGTTCTGACTTACAGCGTCACCTATGCCGGGCTTACGGGACCCGCAATGGGCGCGCATTTCCATGGCCCAGGCGAAGCCGGCAAGAACGCCGGCATCGTCTTGCCGTTCAAGACAGTGCAAAGCCCAATCCAAGGCAGTGCCACGCTCACCGACGCGCAGGCGGCAGATCTACTGGCCGGAAAATGGTACGCAAACATCCATACGGCCGCGAACCCGGGCGGTGAATTGCGCGGCCAGATGATGAAGTAAGGACCGGTTGTACGTCCGAACGGTCATCTTGCTGCGATACCGGTGGCTTCAGGACGGCGGTCTGGGCAAGAACGCCAGGATCATCTGGGCGAGCATGACGCCGACGGTGCCTCCTGCCGCCTTCTGGAGCACGTCGAGAAAGCCCGGATCCCGATCGGGTATGAACGCTTGCATCAGCTCCAGCCCCATCGCGACCGCGATCACGAGCGAGCAAGCCAGACCGAGCCGTCCTGGCAGCAAGAAGGAAAGAAGGAAGCCGAGCAGCCCATAGGCACTGAAGCGCTCGATCACGACGACCCAGTACGCCTCGTGATGGCCCAAGAGCGCGGGTCTTCCTGCCAGCTTCGCCAGCGTGGCGTAGACGATGAGGGCAAGGCAGATGCTCGCGGCTGCAATGAGATGGGTTCTGCGCATGGCGCCAGCATAGCCGGTCGGTTGCCGGTCTGCCTCGAAAGCAGAAAATATCGTTAAAGCTCGCGCCGCCGTTACGCCACCAAAGCCGTGTCCTCTGACACCGCCGTGCCTGATTGCGCCGCGCGCCGGCACTCGACGAGCTCACCAAACTTGGCGAACGGAAGCGGAGGCGCCACGAGATAACCCTGACCCTCTTCCACGCCGGATGCGACCAGCGCGCGGAGCTGCTCCTCCGTCTCAATGCCTTCCGCGACCACGCTCATATGGAGGTCCCTCGCGAGCGCCACCAGCATCTCCACGATCATCGTCGTCGACGCGTCCACGGTGATCGTGTCCACGAAGAACTTGTCGATCTTGATCGTGTCGGCGCCGAGGCCTTTCAATCGGGACAGTCCGCTATGGCCGACGCCGACGTCGTCGATGGCGACGCGGAAGCCATGGTCTCGCAGCTCGGCGACAACCGCCGCGGCGCGCGCAAGATCGTCGAGCTCGTCGCGCTCGGTGACTTCGACCACGATTTGGCGCGCAGAGACCCTGGCCGTCAGGACCGTGCGACGCAGCGTTTCGACGAAGCCGGCACTCAGCAGCTGCTTGGGCACGACATTCAGGGACAGCTTGAAGGTCTTGTCCGCCCTCAGCATTGGCTGCAGGTCGGACAGCGCCGATCTCAGGATCTGCCAGGTCATCGCCTGGATGCGTCCACTGGATTCGGCGAGCGGAATGAAGTTCATCGGCGGGACGACCGAGCCGTCTCGGCGCACCCAGCGCGCCAAAACCTCGCAGCCTGTGATCCGGCCCGCCCTGAGGTCGAAGATGGGCTGGTAGTACGGCTTGAATTCGCCAGCTGCCAGTCCGCGATCGAGATCGGCGACCGGCCCTTCCATCCGGCGGCTGCGTGCCAGCAGGATGCCGAAGAGTGTGCCAAGGCCAAGGGCGACTGCGAGCGCCGGCCAATAGGCCTCGCTGTTCCAGCTCGAGAGCACCGCGTGCTCGAGCCGGATCGTGGCATGAAGCGGCAAGCGCGTGGAATGCCTCTCGAAGCTGATTGGTCTCACCAGGGGCCTGTCGGCATCGAGCAGGAATTCGCCGAGCTTCTCGCCATTGCTCAAGGTGAGGATCACCTCGCTGTGCGCGCGCAGCTCGGCGGGCATGATGTCGAACAGGCTGGCATTGATGCCGACAATGGCGATAAGGGCGGAGCTGTCATTGATGTCCCTGAGCACGCCTAGGGCGTCCCCGCCGAACTGCTCCACGCGGAACAGCGACAGCGCCTTGTCGCGCGAGGGCAGCATGTCATGGCGATCCGCCCATCCCTTGTCGAACTCGAGCGTCTCGGAATAGGCCGAGCAGATCACCGAGCCATCCGGCTTGACGAGCCGGACGTCCTTGATCGCCGAGCGCTGGTAGACGTGGAGGCGGATGGCTTGCAACGCCGCGGGCTCGCAGCTGGCGAGATTGCGTTTTGGGAGCTCGTCCAGGCTGGCCGCGGCAAAATCGACCGCCAATTCGGAGCGGCGCAGAACGACCTCGGTCAACTCGTTCAGCTGATGCGCCTGCTGGTGGCGAATGACGGCGTCCGCAGCGAAATGCCCGGACAAGGCGAACGCCATCGTGCTCGCAAGCACGAGCGCCGCAAACGGGAGGGTCGGTCGCAGTCGTTTCATCCGGGTCAGGCGAAATGAGGCAAGGCTTGGAGAATTGATCCTAGCCAGCGGGGGCTAAGATAGGGTTTAACGGGCGGACCGGCGCGGTCGGGCCGACCGGAGTGATGGCTGGCCGATGATCTCGCGGCGCAAGCATTAGAACGAGCATGGAAAGTTGAGCAGTATGATCAGGACGTTAAGCATCCTTCTCCTGGCGCTAATTGCCGGGAGCTCTGCGGCCTCGGCACAGGGAACCAAAGACAGGCCATCGGGCACGCAGCCCACTTCGGCGACCCGCAGCGGCACTGGGACGAATTCCGGTTCGGACAGCATGGGTGGCGCGTTCAAAGGAACGGGGACGCCCAATTACGGGACCAGCCCTGGAATGGGCTCCCAGAAGAAGACCAACAACTAAGGCGTGATCCGGAAAAGTGCGAAGCGGTTTCCGAAAAGATCATGCTCAAACAAAAACCTAAGCGCGATGACGATTCATCCTGATCTCATCGCGCTTTAGGTTGAACGAGCCGAACGGACCCTCGGGCGTCTATCGCCGCTCACCGCCTGAGGCGATGGCGCAGAGGAATCACGTCGGGACAAGGTGAGCTGGGCCTGTGGGTGTGGGACGTGGCCGGATGGCGGGGGGTCCGGAGCCGAAGCACCACGAAGGCGATATTGATCGCCAGCCAAATCAACATCGCGGAAATGGCCAAGTTGAGCACTGCCAGGCCTCGCTGTGAAGTCGGGCATCAACACCCGAGCGTTGGTTCGGTTCCGCCCGCCGGGATGAAGCTGTGGCTGCGTCGAAGGCGTGTTGCGGCGCTGTAGAGGATGGGATGACCTGCTGGGCTCGTCGGTGACGTCGTTCGCGTGCACCGCAGCGCGGGAGGTCGGCTGCGAGGCGCAAGGTGAGCGCTGCCGCGCTTCCGCGCTAGGACTTCTTGTCCGACTTCGACTTCAACGAAAGACCGAGTCGCAACGCCATGCGCTTGATCGCATCAGGCGAGCGTCGGAGAACTTTCGCGGCCTCTTCCAGCGAAGCCGAAGACTTGGCCAGCTCCATGAGCCGGCGGTCTTCCTTGAACGACCAGGGCTTCCGCGCCATAACCGACATGATCCTCTCGTCGACATAAGGACAAAGCCGCCAAGCGACCCATGTTCGCTCGACGGCTTTGCTTGGGTGGGGCCGGGCTTGGGGGAGCCCGGTGCGAAGATGGATAAGCGAAATGCGAGACTTCGCAACAACCAACGCGGATTAAGCTAACTGCTCAACCTTACCGGGATGAAGTTGGTGCATGACGCTCCGTATAACCACGGATGTTTCGTCGGTGTCTGCAATCGCCAGCAGCGGCGTGCGAAAAATGTGTCGGAAGCGACGTCATCACGCAGAGTACAGACACGCTCGATCACCGGTGCGCGTGGCTCAGGCTGCTTGCCGAGGTGAACAGGGGTTAGCATCGCCAGCAGGATGTCGCTCTTGAACAATGAGAGATTTCGTCATCCGCCCGGCCTAGCTTTTCCCGCGACGACCAAACTCCGAGCACCACGTTGCACAAACTTCATGTTCGTCTGACAAAAGTTTCAGCGCCGATGATCTTGAAGTCGTCACGACATCACGTTGAAATGGACCGGGAGGAGCGTTCCGAAAACTGGGAACATTCCACATGCTTGCAATTCTGGTTTTGATGTCGATTTTTGCAGCTGGCTTTTGCTGCGGCTATGGTGTGCGGGCGTGGCGCTCGCGCAAGCGATCAGCGCGATATCGTCTCTATGCGCCCTACACGCCGGCCTCGATGAGAGTCAGGCAAAGCGAGCGTCCATCGTGATGGCAACACCAGGGGCGCGACGTTTCGGTTGGAGTTGATGTTGTGGCAACGTCGAATAACCATGTGCAGTTAGGTTAACGTGGCGCGGTCCTTGAGCGCTTCGGAAAGGCAACTTAAGACGGATCAGTTCATGGCGAGAGTTTAGTCATCTCGATTTTTCGCGGCTCGCAGGGTAGGCGTAGATGGCGTATTTGATTGTGTTGCTGGGCGCGACTTGCGTCCTCATTTTGGTCGCGTTTGTTCGTAGCTTTGATCGTCGGCTGAAAGATCTTCCAGGGCCTTGGATCATGGATGAGGGCCATTCGAGATGATTGATCAAAGGCGCAATGCGCCCCGTAGGTATTTCGTCGACGCCCAAGGGCGTCGTGTCCTGATCGGCCTTTCGCTGCAGGAAACTGCGGAGTTCGAAGCGCTGGATCTTTCACCGAACAATAAGGTGCAATTCGCGTCGGAGATTTGCGTGAGCGAAGCAGCCGCCGCCGCGACCGAGTTTCGCTGGCTTGAGCTCTATTCCAGGCACGAACGAGCCTGGCGGGCATGGATCGAACAAAGCCAGGCGGAGCGGGCGCAAGATTTAGGCTTTGTTAACTATGTCTGACCGATGGTAGCCGCCTGATCTCGAATGTGGGATGGCCCAAATGTTTCAGCTGTTCCTGAGAGCGCGCGCACACAATCTTCTCGGCTCCCGCCGCGAGACCAAGGGTTTTAAGGCGCGCTCTGTCGAGCGTGATGCGGAGACCGACCGCGTGCGGATCGGTGCCGTCCTGGCGGCGATTGAAACAGCATTGCAGGAGGCGGAGAGGGAGCAGGCCGGCCTCAACCGGCGTGTTGATGATGCCCTCGCGCGTGCGTCCGTCACCTTCGGAAATGGCACCGATGAATATCTCGAGCGAGAGCCGCTCGACAATTATCATCAGGATCTCTTCGCGGCCGACATCTCGAATGGCCAGCGACGGCTCAAGGAATTGGCAAGCAGCATTGCTCACTTGAAGTTCGTCAAGACCGCAATGCTCACGCGCTTTCCGGATTTCAAGCCGCCGCAGCTCAACAGCTAAAGCGAGATGAGCTTTGGTTGAATCGGTGCGAGCCGAGGAGGGCACCTCCTCCTAGGCAAAGGTGAACCAGATAATCGGCGCCGGTGCCCGTTGAAACTGCTTGCGCGCGCTTCGTCCTCATCCTGAGAGCCTGACTCAAAAAGCGCGTGGACGCTATCAAGGTTCTGGCTAGACGGCGAATTAGGAGCCTTAGATGGGCGGCGAGCAGCCAAGCGAGCTCGGTAGCGGCAGAGCGTTCGAAGTCTTTGGAGAGGCGCCGGCATCTTCCGAACCATGCAAAGGTGCGCTCGACGACCCAGCGCCTGGGCAGGAGCTGGAAGCCTTTGGCGCCGTGCGGTCGCTCGACGATCTCGATTGTCCAGGGCCCGCAGTCTGAGAGTGCGTTGACGAGCTGTTTGCCGCGATAGATTCGGTCGGCAAAGACATGCTGAAGCCTCGGAAAGCG
>NZ_JADPKA010000110.1 GCF_023073715.1 Bradyrhizobium sp. 164 | reverse complement strand
TCACCCTGACACCACCATCTCCTTGCGCCTCAAGCTCAAGCGCGCCGGGTGGAACGATGCCTTTCTTTTTGAGCTCCTCGGCCACATGCGATAGCCCTGCCCTCCAGGGGAGGTGAGCGGCCCCTAAATCTTCGCGGCCGTCTTCGGCCAATATTTGTCGCGCAAGTGCCGCTTCACCAGCTTGCCGGTCGGCGTGCGCGGCAGCTCGGCTTCGAAATCGATCGAGCGCGGGCACTTGATGGCGGAGAGGCGGTGCTTGCAATAGGCGATCAGGTCGGCTTCGAGTGCTTTGCCGGCACGGCTCATGTCGTGCGGTTGCACCACCGCCTTCACCTCTTCGCCCATCTCCTCGTTCGGCACGCCGAACACGGCGACGTCGGCGACCTCGGGGTGGGTGATGAGCACGTCCTCGGTCTCCTGCGGATAGATGTTCACGCCGCCGGAGATGATCATGTAGGATTTGCGGTCGGTGAGGTAGAGGAAGCCGTCCTTGTCGAGATAGCCGACGTCGCCGAGCGTCGACCAGCCCTTGGCGTTGTAGGCCTTCTTCGTCTTCTCGGGGTCGTTGTGATAGGTGAAGGCCGGCGCGTCCGCGAAATAGACCGTGCCAATCTCGCCCACCGGCTGCTCCTCGTCGTTCTCGTCCAGAATCTTGATCGTGCCGACCACGGCGCGGCCGACGCTGCCGCGGTGCTCCAGCCATTGCTGCGAAGTGCAGACCGTGACGCCGTTGCCTTCCGAGCCGGCGTAATACTCGATCAGGATCGGTCCCCACCATTCGATCATCTTGGCTTTGACATCGACAGGGCAGGGCGCGGCGGCGTGGATCGCGCCCTTGAGTGTGGAGACATCGTATTTGGTGCGCACCTCGTCCGGCAGCTTCAGCATGCGCACGAACATGGTCGGCACCAGCTGCGACTGCGTGACCTTGTATTTTTCGACCAGCTTCAAAAATTCCTCGGCGTCAAAATGCTCCATGATGATGGAGGTGCCGCCGAGCACGATCGCCATCATGTTGAAGCGCAACGGAGCCGCGTGATAGAGCGGCGCCGGCGAGAGGTAAGTGCTTTCGGCGTTCATGCCGCACATGTCGGCGCAGAGCACGCGCAGAAACGGATTCGGCTCGTCGATCGCTTTGCCTTCGAAGGCCTTCTTGACACCCTTGGGCCGCCCGGTGGTGCCGGACGAGTAGAGCATGTCGTAGCCGGCGACCTCGTCTGCGATTGGCGTCGTCGGCTGCGCGGCGGCTTCGTTGTCGTAGGAGCGGAAGCCCGGTGAGGGCTCGTCCATCATGTAGAAGATCGGCTCGCCGGCGGCGCCCCTGATCAGGCCATTGATCTGGTCGGCGCATTTCGGTGTGGTGATGACGACCTTGGCGCCGCAATCCTTCACGATGTAGTCGATCTCGTCCTGCTTCAAATAGCGGCTGATCGCGGTGTAATAGAGCCCGCTGCGTTGTGCGGCCCAGCAGATCTCCATGAAGGCGAGCCGGTTCTCCATTAACAGCGCGATGTGGTCGCCGGCCTTCAAGCCAAGCGAGCGGAACAGATGCGCGCCCTGGTTCGAGAGCTCGTCGAGCTCGCGATAGGTGATCGCCTTGCCGCTGCCGGCCATTCGATAGGCGCTCTTGTTCGGCGTGGTGCGGGCGTGGATGGAGGGGTGAGTCATGTCTCTGCTTGTTCAGTTAGGTGTGGCGTTCCCCGGACGCAGCGCATCGCGCAGTGGTGCGCTGCTGATCCGGGGTCCACTGTGAGGCATGGGCCCCGGCTCTGCGCCGCCGCGCTTCACGCTGCAGCGCGACCGGGACACGCGAAGGCTTACAGCCGCTCCACGATCGTCACGTTGGCCATGCCGCCGCCCTCGCACATGGTCTGCAGGCCGTAGCGCTTGCCGCGCTGGTGCAGGGCGTGGACTAGCGTGGTCATCAGCTTGGTGCCGGAGCCGCCGAGGGGATGGCCGAGCGCGATGGCGCCGCCGTTGACATTGAGACGCTCCGGGTCGGCGCCGGTGGTCTTCAGCCACGCGGTCGGCACCGAGGCGAAGGCCTCGTTGACCTCGAACAGGTCAATGTCACCAATTTTCATGCCGGCCTTCTCCAGCGCGCGCTTGGTCGCGTGCAGCGGGGCGTCGAGCATGATGACGGGATCACCGCCCGTCATGGTCATGTGATGGATGCGGGCGAGCGGCTTGACGCCGAGCTGCTTAAGGCCGCGCTCGTTCACCACCATGACGCCGGAAGCGCCGTCACAGATCTGGCTGGCGCTGGCCGCGGTGAGCTTGCCGTTCTCGGCGATCAGCTTGACGCCCTTGATGCCGTCGAGACTGACGTCGAAGCGGATGCCCTCGTCGATGTGATGGGTGTCCTTGCTGCCGTCCGCACGGGTGATCTCGAGCGGCACGATCTCCTTCTTGAAGTGGCCGGCCTGGGTGGCCGCGATCGCGCGCTGATGGCTGTTGTAGGAATATTCGTCGAGCTCATCCTTGGAGAGGCCGTACTTCTCCGCCATCATCTCCGCGCCGGTGAACTGGCTAAAGACGATGTTGGGATACTTCTTCTCGATGCCCGGGCTCTTGTAATTGCCAAAACCGTTCTTGGCCGGGAGCTGTGACGACAGGCCCATCGGCACCCGCGTCATCGATTCCACGCCGGCCGCGATCACGACGTCCATCGCACCGGACATCACGGCTTGCGCGGCGAAGTGCAGCGCCTGCTGCGAGGAGCCGCACTGGCGGTCGATCGACGTGCCCGGCACGCTCTCCGGCAGTTTTGAGGCCATCACCGCATTGCGCGCGACGTTGTTGGACTGCTCGCCGACCTGCATCACGCAGCCCATGATCACGTCCTCGACCTGGGCGGGATCGACCTTGGTGCGGTCGACCAGCTCGTCCAGCACCTTGGCGGCGAGATCGGCCGGATGCCAGCCGGCGAGGCGGCCCCCCTTGCGCCCGCCCGCGGTACGCGCAGCGGCGACGATGTAAGCCTCGGCCATGTCGGTTTCTCCCTGAATTTCTTGATTGGGGTTGGTTGTCGGGGAGGGATTTAAGGGGCGCGAGATCGTTTAGTCAATCGATCAATTAACTCTTGTGATGCGGCGCGGCTTGGGCTTATCTGCGCGCCTCACGAGGCATGTTCAGGGATCTCTGTGGCTACCAGCGTACCGACCAAGCTCCCCAGCGGGAAGAATTCCACGGCAGAGAAATTGCTCGTGGCCGCAAGCGAGCTGATGATCGAACGCTCCTCGATCGAGATCTCGCTCTCCGACATCGCGCAGAAGTCGGGCGCCAACGCCGCGTTGGTCAAATATCACTTCGGCAACAAGGACGGCCTGCTGCTGGCACTGCTCGCGCGCGATGCCGCGACCGAGCTGTCCAATCTCGAATACCTGCTGGCGCAGCCCATCACACCGACCGCGAAGCTGAAACTGCACATCGGCGGTATCATCCGCGCCTATTACCGGTTCCCGTACATGAACCGGCTGATCCATTATCTGCTGCACGAGACCAATGCGAGCTCCGCCGACGAGGTCTCGAAGTTCTTCGTGGCGCCGCTGCTCGACTTTCACCGCCGCCTGCTCGCCGAGGGCGAGCGAGCCGGCGAATTCCGCGCCACCGATCCGGTGCTGTTCTACACCAGCCTGATCGGCGCCTGCGACCATCTGTTCTTCGGCCGGCACGCGATGTCGCGCGCGACCGGGGTCGGCCCGGTCACCGACGAAGTCTGCCGGCAATACATCAAACACATGGAAACGCTGATCTGCGGCGGCATCCTCGCGCAAGCCGAGGAAGCTGTCGCGGCCGGGTGATCCGGCCGAACTTTCAAGTCCAGAGAAGAAACGCCCAAGGAAAGGTACAAGCGATGCAGTTGAAAGACGTAGCCGTTCTCATCACCGGCGGCGGTTCGGGGCTTGGTGCCGCGACCGCCCGGGCCATGGCCGCCAAGGGCGCCAAGATCGGCGTGATCGACCAGAGCAAGGAAAACGCCGAGAAGGTTGCTGCCGAAGTGAAGGGCGTCGCGCTCCATGCCGACGTCACCAGCGAAGAGCAGATCAAGGCAGCGATCGCCAAGGCAGAAGCCGCGCATGGCGTGGCGCGCGTACTGATGAACTGCGCCGGCATCGGCGGCTCGCAGCGTATCGTCGGCCGCGACGGCGTTTACCCGCTGGAAAAGTTCGCCCGCATCATCAACGTCAACCTGATCGGCACCTTCAACTGCCTGCGCCTGTTCGCCGAGCGCCTGGTCACGATCGAGCCGATCGGCGAAGAGCGCGGCGTCATCGTCAACACAGCCTCGGTCGCCGCTTACGAAGGCCAGATCGGCCAGATCGCCTATTCGGCCTCGAAGGGCGGCGTCGTCGGCCTGACGCTGCCGGCCGCGCGCGACCTCGCCAGCCAGAAGATCCGCGTCAATACCATCGCGCCCGGCCTGTTCTTCACGCCGCTCTTGATGGGTCTCAACGAGGAGGCCCGCAAGAGCCTGGGCGCCCAGGTGCCGCATCCCTCACGCCTCGGCGACGCCAACGAATACGGCATGCTCGCCGTGCACATCGTGGAGAACCCGATGCTGAACGGCGAGACCATCCGTCTCGACGGCGCCATCCGCATGGCGCCGCGGTAAGGCTCTCTTCCCTTCTCCCCTTGTGGGAGAAGGTGGCGCGAAGCGCCGGATGAGGGGTCTCTATCCGCGGACGCAGACCCCTCACCCGAGCGAACTCGTGGCTACCGACGTGCATGCCCTCTCCCACAAGGGGAGAGGGCACAATAATAGGCACCTCCCGCGCGCATGCACGAGGCCCCCATGTCCCGACCGCTGCTGATCGAGCATGATGACGGCGTTGACCGGGTGACGCTGAATCGTCCTGAAAGCCTCAATGCGCTCGATCCGGCGCTGATCGATGCGCTCAACGTCTACTTTCAGGGGCTTCAGCGCAACCGCGACACGCGCGTCGTGGTGTTGCGCGGCGCCGGCACGAATTTTTGCGCGGGCCTCGATCTCAAGGCCGCGATGGCTCGTCGCGCCGGCCAGCAGGAGCCGCCTGGCGTTACCGAGTCGCTGGATTCGCAGCGGCGCATCGCCGACATCGTGATGTTGATGCGGCGCTGTCCGCAGCCGATCCTAGCGCTTGTGCAGGGCGCCGCGGCGGGCGGCGGCTTTGCGCTGGCGCTTGCCTCCGACATCCGCATCGCCACGAAATCGGCGCGCATGAATTGCGCTTTCATCAAGCTCGGCCTCGGCGGCTGCGACATCGGCACCAGCTATTTCCTGCCGCGGCTCGTCGGGGTGTCGGTGGCGTCCGAGTTGATCCTGACGGGGCGTTTCATCGGCGCCGAGCGCGCGCTCGCGGTCGGGCTCGTCTCGGAGGTCGTCGACGAGGACAAGCTCGATGATGCAGCCGCGCCTTATGTCAACGCGATGATGACGGCCTCGCCCGTGGGGCTGAGTCTCTCCAAGGAATGTCTCAACATGAGCGTCGATGCCGGTTCGCTGGAAGCTGCGATCGCAATGGAAGACCGCAACCAGGTCCTGTGCAGCCGTTCCGAGGAATTTTCGGAAGGCATCAGGGCCTTCCTTGAGAAGCGAAAGCCTGTCTATATCAAACGCTAAAGACAAAGATCCGCCAAGGACAAGAAATTCCGGGAGACGCAAAATGAGTGGAAGCGCGGCGGCGGTGATGACGAAGCCCGCCTTTCGCAAGGTCGAGTGGCTCGCGCGCGACATCGCCGTCGAGCGCCGCGGCGACGGCACGGTGGTGCTGAAGTCGCGCATTCCGCTGCAGCCTTACGAGAAGCACATTCCAGCTTCGCTGGCGAAATGGGCGAAACAGGCCCCCGAGCGCATCTGGCTCGCGCAGCGCGGCGGAGTGAATCGCGGATGGCGCAAAGTGTCCTATGGCGAAGCCAAGCGCACCGTGGATGCGCTGACGCAAGCGCTGCTGAACCTCAAGCTCGAGGGACGACCCGTCACGATCCTCTCCGGCAATTCGATCGAGCACGCCCTGATGACGCAGGCCGCGATGCAGGCGCGCGTTCCGGCGGCTCCCGTGTCGCCGGCCTACTCGCTGATGAGCCACGATCACGTCAAGCTGAAATATCTGTTCGATTTGATCCAGCCGGCCGTGGTGATGGTGCAGGACGGCCCGATCTTCGAAAAGGCACTGAAGGCGCTCGACCTCACCGGCGTTACCGTCGTTCACGTCGCGCGCCCCTGCGATGGCATCAAGAGCGTCGGCTTTGCCGAACTCGCCGCAACGCCGGTGACCGCCGAGGTCGAAGCGTCGGTTGCACAGATCACGCCCCAGACCATCGGCAAGCTGCTGTTTACCTCCGGCTCGACCGGCATGCCAAAAGCCGTCATCAACACGCAAGCGATGATGTGCGCCAATGCGGCGATGATGATGCAGGTGCGGCCCCGGGATCCCAGCGGCCCGATCTCGACCATGCTGGACTGGATGCCCTGGAACCACACCATGGGTGGCAATGCGGCGTTCCACCCGATCCTCGTCGATGGCGGCACACTCTATATCGATGACGGCCGGCCGGTGCCGGGCCAGTTCGAAGAGACGCTGCGAAACTTGCGCGAGATCTCGCCGACCTATTACGCCAACGTGCCGGCCGGCTATGCTGCGTTGGCGGCGGCGATGGAGAAGGACGACGCGCTGTGCCGCTCGTTCTTCAAGAACCTGTCGATCATGGCCTATGGCGGCGCGCGCCTGCCGGACGATCTCTACGATCGCATGCAGGCGCTCGCGGTGAAGACGACCGGTGAGCGCATCGTGTTCTACACCGGCTGGGGCTCGACCGAGACCGCGCCGACCTCGACCGGCACGTATTGGGAGACCGAGCGCGTCGGCCTGATCGGGCTCCCGTTCCCCGGGGTCGAATTGAAGATGGTGCCGTGCGGCTCGAAATACGAACTTCGCCTGCGTGGCGTCAACGTCACGCCCGGCTATTTCGGTCAGCCTGAGCTGACGAAGAAGATGTTTGACGAGGAGGGTTTTTACTGCATCGGCGATGCCGGCATCTTCGTCGACGAGAAGGATCCGGTGCAGGGCATCATCTTTGCCGGGCGCGTGGTGGAGGATTTCAAGCTCACTACGGGCACCTTCGTGCACGTCGGCTCACTCCGGACCGATGCGATCGCGGCCGCAACGCCCGTCGTGCATGACGCGCTGGTCGCGGGACAGGATCGCCCGTTTATCGGCCTGCTGGCCTGGCCGAACCTGCACGCTTGTCGCCAACTCGTCGGCAATCCCGATCTGAGCTTTGCGGATGCGGTCAGGCACCCCGAGGTGATCGCTTGCTTCAGGCGCGGGCTGGAGACGCACAACCGGGAATGCGAAGGCGCCAGCAGCCGCATCATCGCGCGTGCCATGCTGATGGCCGAACCGCCCTCCATCGACGGCAACGAGCTCACTGATAAGGGCTACATCAACCAGCGCGCCGGCTTGGAGCGCCGCGCAGCGCTGGTGGAGCGGCTTTATGCGGATGAGCCGGATGAAGATGTGATCGTGCTGCGATGAATGCGCAACACTCTCAACCTCGTCATTCCGGGATGGCCAAAGGGCCAGGTCCGGAATGACGGCTTCAATGAGTACGACGAATAAAAAGGTAGCCCGCCATGAACTTCGATTTCTCCGACGACCAGAAGCAGCTCCGCGACCAAGCGCGCAAATTCCTCACCGAAAAGTGCTCGCCCAAGGCCGTACGCGTCGTCCTCGACGGCAAGGCGTCCTATGACAAGGAGTTGTGGAAGGGCCTTGCCGAAATGGGGTTTCTCGGCGTCGCGATCCCGGAAGAGTTCGGCGGTGCGGGCGCCGGCCATCTCGAGCTCTGCGTGATCGCGGAGGAAATGGGACGCGCGAACGCGCCGGTGCCGTTCTCCTCAACTGTTTACCTCGCCGCCGAAGCGCTGCTGATCGCCGGCAGTGACGCGCAGAAGAAAAAGTGGTTGCCCGCTATTGCCTCGGGCGAGGCGATCGGCACGCTGGCGCTGTTCGAAGGCAAGGGCAATCCGTCGCCGAAGAATGTCAAGCTGGCCGCTTCGAATGGCGCGCTCAACGGAGTCAAGAAGCCGGTCGCCGACGGCGCCATCGCCAATTTCGCGGTGGTCGCCGCGCGCACAGGATCGAGCGGACGTGAGAATGACATCTCGCTGTTCCTGGTCGATCTCAGGGCCGGCGGCGCCGAGGTGAAAAGCCTCACCAACCTCGATCCGACCCGTGGGCAGGCCGAGATCACCTTCAAGGACTGTAAGGCCGAGCCGCTGGGGGGCATCGGTGAGGGTTGGAGCATCCTCACCCAGGTGCTCGACCGCGCCGCGGTGCTGTGCGCGTTCGAGCAAGTAGGCGGCGCCGACCGCGCCCTGGAAATGGGCCGCGACTACGCGCTCGACCGCATCGCCTTCGGCCGGCAGATCGGCTCGTTCCAGGCCGTAAAGCACATGCTCGCCGACATGTATGTCTCGGCGACGCTGGCACGCTCCAACAGCTATTACGGTGCCTGGGCGCTCTCGACCAGCGCAGCCGAATTGCCGGAAGCCGCCGCCGCCGCGCGCATCAGCGCGACGCAGGCGTTCCAGCACTGCGCCAAGAACAACATCCAGGTTCACGGCGGCATGGGTTTCACCTGGGAGTTCGACTGCCACATGTACTACCGCCGCGCCAACGCCATGGCGCTCGGGCTCGGCAGCCTCACCTATTGGGAAGACCAGTTGATCGACCGCATGCGGAAGAAGAACGCGGCGTAACGTTGTCGTCATTCCGGGCGCCGCAAAGCGGCGAACCCGAAATCTGGAGATGAGTGAATAACATCGAGATTCCGGGTTCGCGCTACGCGCACCCCGGAATGACAGAGAGAAAGAGCCATGAACTTCGACGACACCCCGCAAGAGGCCGCATTCCGCGCCACCGCCCGCGCATGGATTGATGCGAACGCGCCCAAGCAATACGAAGAAGAGCTGCGCAAGTCCTCGCTCGGCCGCACCCAGCTCAGGAACGCGAACATTCTCGAGGTCGCAAAGGCCTGGCAAAAGAAGAAGGCCGATGCCGGCTGGGCCTGCCTGCACTGGCCGAAGGAGTACGGCGGCCGCGGCTCATCGCCCATCGAGCGCGTGATCTGGCAGCAGGAGGAGGGCCCGTTCGGAAAGCTCTCCCACATGTTCATCATCGGCCACGGCATGTGCGGGCCGACCATGATGGCATTTGCGCGCGAGGAACATAAGCGCACCTATCTGCCGCCGCTCGCTTCCGGCGAGAAGGTCTGGTGCCAGCTCTTCTCCGAGCCGGCCGGCGGCTCGGACGTCGCGGGGCTTCGTACTCGCGCGGAGAAGGACGGCGATGAATGGGTCATCAACGGCCAGAAGATCTGGACATCAGGCGCGCATTATTCCGACTACGGCATCCTCTTGACCCGCACCGATCCGACCGTGCCTAAGCACAAGGGCCTCACCATGTTCTTCCTGGACATGAAGAGCCCGGGCGTCGAGGTCAGGCCGATCAAGCAGGCGAGCGGCGCGTCCGATTTCAACGAGGTCTATTTCACGAATGTCCGCATCCCCGACCACCAGCGCCTCGGCGAGGTCGGTGACGGCTGGAATGTCTCGCTGACCACGCTGATGAACGAGCGCATGTCGATCGGCGCAGGCGTCTCGACCGGCTTTCCGGAGCTGTTCGAATATTGCTCCAGCCTGATGCTCGACGACGGTCCTGCGATCGATGATCGCGCCGTGCGCGCGAAGCTGGCGAACTGGGCGGTGAAGGCGAGCGGCCTGCGCTACACCAGCATGCGCGCGATCTCGGCGCTCTCGAAGGGCGAGCGGCCGGGGCCGGAGAATTCCATCGGCAAGCTGGTGGCAGGCTCGATGATCCAGGACGTCGCGACCTACGCGCTGGACTTGCAAGGTGCGGCTGGTGTCGTCAGCGGTCCAGAGGATGCCGAAGTCGCGGGCCGCTTCCAGGCGATGCTGCTGCGTGCACCGGGTACGCGCGTCGAAGGCGGCACCGACGAGATCATGCGCAACATCATCGCCGAGCGGGTGCTGGGCCTGCCGGGCGACATCCGTGTCGACAAGGACGTGCCGTTCAACAAGATCCCGACAAAGGGAAGAGGTTAATCATGTCCCGGAGGCGGTGCGGTACGAAGTGCCGCTCCGCCGCGCCGGGACCCCGAGCTACAATGGGCCCCGGCTCGAGAGCGCACCGCTTTGCGCTGCGCAGCGTCCGGGGCAGGGAGAGGAGAGTTCGAAGATGAATTTCGACGACACCCCGCAAGAGGCCGCATTCCGCGAGACCGCGCGCAAATGGGTCGAGGCCAACGCGCCGAAGGAACTCCATGCCGAGTTATCAAAATCTTCGCTCGGCCGAATCCGCCTCGCCAAGCAAGACATCGTCGATGTCGGCAAGGCCTGGCAGAAGAAGAAGGCCGAAGGTGGCTGGGCCTGCCTGCACTGGCCGAAGGAATATGGCGGCCGCGGCGCGACGCCGATCGAACGCGTCATCTGGCAACAGGAAGAGGGCGTCTACGGCAAGCTGACGCAACCTTTCCAGATCGGTGAAGGTATGTGCGGCCCGACTGTGATGGCCTTCGGCAGCGAAGATGCCAAGCGCCGATACTTGCCGAAGCTCGCCTCTGGCGAGGAGATCTGGTGCCAGCTTTTCTCGGAGCCGTCGGCCGGCTCCGACGTTGCGGGCCTCCGCACCCGTGCCGAGAAGAAGGGCGATAGCTGGGTCGTCAATGGCCAGAAGATCTGGACCTCGGGCGCGCATTATTCCGACTACGGCCTCTTGATTACGCGCACCGATCCGAATGTGCCGAAGCACAAGGGCCTCACCATGTTCGTCCTGGACATGAAGAGCCCGGGCGTCGAGGTGCGCCCGATCAAGCAGGCCAACGGCATGCAGGAGTTCAACGAGGTCTATTTCACCGACGTCGTGATCCCCGACAGCCAGCGCCTCGGCGCTGTCGGCGAGGGTTGGAGCGTATCGCTGACCACGCTGATGAACGAGCGCATGTCGATCGGTGCGCGGCTCGCAACCGGCGTGCCTGAGATATTCGAGTTCTGCTCGAATCTGATGCTGGAGGACGGGCTTGCGATCGACGATCCCGCCGTGCGTTCGAAGCTCGCCAGTTGGGCCGTGAAGGCGAGCGGGCTGAAATACACCAGCTACCGCGCGATCTCGGCGCTGTCGAAGGGCGAGCGACCGGGCCCGGAGAATTCGATCGGCAAGCTGGTCTCGGGCATGATGCTCCAGGACATCGCGACCTACGCCATGGACCTCCAGGGCGCAGCCGGTGTTCTGACAGGCAGCGACGAGGAGACGGTGCAGGGCCAGTTCCAGCAAATGCTGCTGTCCTCGCCCTCGATGCGCATCGCCGGCGGCACCGACGAGATTTTGCGCAACATCATCGCCGAGCGGGTGCTAGGTCTGCCGGGCGACATCCGCGTCGACAAGGATGTGCCGTACAACAAGATCCCGACCAAGGGACGGTGATCTCACGCCTCGCGGTATCTCGTAGGATGGGCCAAGCGAAGCGTGCCCACCCTATGCAGATGCTCAGGGGTAAGTTTGCCGGTGGGCAGGGCGCTATCGCGCCTTTGCCACCCTACGAGGACAACGCGAGCTGATCCATGGACGCACAAGTGAAACAAACCGACCGCATCGGCGTGCTTGAAGAGCTGCTCAACGAGCGCTACTCCGTTCGCGCTTTCCTCCCCAAGGAAGTCGACCGCGCCACGATCGAACACGTGCTGAAGACGGCGCAGCGCACGGCGTCCTGGTGCAACAGCCAGCCCTGGCAGGTTGTCATCGCCAGCGGCGCGGCCAAGGAGCGCTTTCGCCAGGCGATCTACACGGAAGCCTCCGGCGGTCTTGGCGACGATTACGATTTCACCCCGCCGCGCGAATATGTCGGGGTCTATCTCGAACGCCGGCGCGAAAGCGGCTTTCAGCTCTACAACACGCTCGGCATCGCCCGCGGCGACAAGGCGGCCTATGCCAGGCAGGCACTGGAGAACTACAATTTCTTCGGCGCGCCGCATGTCGCGATCATTCACACCAACGAGCCGCTCGGCATCTATGGCGCGATCGATTGCGGCGCCTATGTCTCCAACTTCATGCTGGCCGCGCAGGCGCTTGGGCTCGGCACCATTCCGCAGGCGGCGCTGGCACGCCATTCCGGTCTGATCCGCCGCCACTTCAGCCTGCCCGACGATCGCCGGATCGTCTGCGGCATCTCGTTCGGCTATGCCGACCACGCGCACAAGGTCAACAGCTACCGCACCTCGCGGGCGAGTGTGGCCGATAGCGTGATCTTCGTGGACGAGTGATCGGCGCTGCGAGCTTGGCACCATCGGCGACGCACAAAGGCGGCCGCGGAAGCGGCCGCCTTTGTCTGTCTCACCCAGTTGACGCCGCCGTCAGCCGCCGCTGCCGCCGATCACGGCCCGCACGGTCTCGTCGGGCCCAAAGTCCTCGGCGCCCTCGACATAGAGCAGCGCGGCGAGCTTCGAGCGGGCGCGGTTGACGCGGCTCTTGATGGTGCCGACGGCACAGCCGCAGATCGAGGCCGCATCCTCGTAGGAGAAGCCGGAGGCGCCGACCAGGATCAGCGCTTCACGTTGGTCCTGTGGAAGCTTGTCGAGCGCCGTACGAAACTCCTCGAACTCGAGATGCGCATTTTGTGACGGTTGCGTCTTCAGCGTCTTGGCGTAGTTGCCTTCGGCGTCCTCGACCTCCCGCCGCCGCTTGCGATAGTCGGAGCGGAACAGGTTGCGCAGGATCGTGAACAACCACGCCGGCAGGTTGGAGCCAGGCTGGAACGAATCGATGTTGGCGAGCGCGCGAAGCAGTGTCTCCTGCACCAAATCGTCAGCGCGGTCCGCATTGCCGCTGAGCGAGATCGCGAACGCGCGCAGACTCGGCACGGCCGCCAGGATGTCGTTACGCAGGGAGTCGGTGAGAGGCATTAATCCCTCCCATTGCTGTTGTCGTTGGATCCGCCCTCATTTTCCACTTGGGAAGTCGCTCCTTGTGCATCAAGCTTCTTGATCAGTTCAGCGAACCGATCCGGAACCCCCTGCCGCACCACATCGTCGTACATGGCGCGCAGCTGATGCCCGATCCGGGATTGGATCTCCGGAGTGAGCCCTCCCTTGCCGGGGGTCGTGCTTTTGCTGGCTTGAGACTTGAGATCTTTCATGACCTGTTCCACGTTTCCCCGAGTTAAGTGACTGTAAAATCGAGAAATTTTCTCAACCGGGAGCCGTTCCCTGGATAGGCACAATGCGAGCTGCGAGAAAAAGTTCCGCGCAATGCGGAACTTTTCTGAAGCTGAGGCGTAAACAGCCGAGCAGGGGAACCCGGGCCCCCCGCGTAACGCCTGACCTAAGGGTGACCTCAAGGCTGGCCCGAAGATGAATGGAGTGGGGATGTCCCGTTCACAGCTCGTTGCTGAACACTTGCCGCTGTTGCGCCGGTATGCACGCGCCCTGACGGGCAGCCAGGCCTCCGGTGACGCCTATGTCGCGGCCATGTTGGAAGCCATGCTTGGCGATCCGTCGGTGCTCGACGAAAGCCATGGGCCGCGCGCCGGCCTGTTCCGGCTGTTCACCCAGATCTGGAATTCGGTCTCCGTCAACGATGATGCCGAGGTGACGACACTGCCGATGCCGCCGGAGCGGCGGCTGTCGAACATCACACCCCTGCCACGGCAGGCCTTCCTGCTGCTCTCGCTCGAGGGCTTTTCGGAAGAGGAAGTCGCCTTCATCCTCGGCACCGACGTGAGCGAGACGCGGCGGCTTGCGGACGCTGCTGGACGCGAGATGGCGGCCGAGATCGCCACCGACGTGCTGATCATCGAGGACGAGACCTTCATTGCCATGGACCTCGAGAGCCTGGTGAAGAATCTCGGCCACAACGTCGTCGGCGTCGCGCGCACCCATGCCGATGCGGTGGCGCTGGCCAAGAACAAGCGGCCCGGCCTGATCCTCGCCGACATCCAGCTCGCCGACGGTTCGTCCGGCCTGGACGCCGTCAACGAGCTGCTCCGCACCTTCGAGGTGCCGGTGGTGTTCATTACCGCGTACCCCGAGCGATTCCTCACAGGCGAGCGCCCCGAGCCCGCGTTCCTGATCTCAAAACCGTTCCAGCCGGCGATGGTGTCTGCGGTGGCGAGCCAGGCGCTGTTCTTCCAGCGCAATTCGCGCAACCGCACGCCAAAGGCGCCGGCGGCCTGATAGAGGCTCCCGCGCAAGATTGATCCGGCGTGCTGCAAAGGCACGCCGGATTCTCAGTGTTTGCATGCCACGGCTTGACGGGCGTCGAATTGGCCGCTCATACCTCGTGCATCGGACTTCCCTCGGAAGCGTGCACATGGACCAGCAACTCCTCGATCGCCTCGCCATCCGCGACCTCGTCGAGAACTGGGCGGTGTGGCGCGACGCCGGCGACTGGGAGCGCTTTGCCACCGTCTGGCATGATGAAGGCTGGATGTCCGCCACCTGGTTTCAGGGGCCGGCGCGGGATTTCATGCGCGTCAGCCAGGAGGGGTTCGCCAAGGGCGTGCGCATCCTGCATTTCCTCGGCGGCACCAGCATCGACCTCGAGGGCGACCGGGCCATCGCCCAAACCAAGATGACGATCTCGCAGCGTGCCCTGGTGCACGACGTGCTCTGCGACGTCGTCTGCACCGGACGCTTCTACGATTTCCTGGAGAAGCGGCAGGGCGAATGGGGGATTGTCCGCCGCCAGCCGATCTACGAGAAGGACCGGATCGATCCGGTCGATCCCGCCGCGCCGCTTCAGCTCGACCAGAAAGCGCTCGCCGCGCTTCCCGAAGGCTATCGCCACCTCGCCTACATGCAGGAGCTGATCGGCTACAAGGTCAAGCGCGACATGCCGGGCCTCACCGGGCCTGAAGTCGAGAAGCTCTATGGTGAAGGGCGGGACTGGCTGGCGGGGATGGCCAAATAACGCGAAGCAAAAGTGAGCCCCAGACAAAAGTAAGGCGCGACTGGCATCACCACAGTCGCGCCCTACGTCGCCGGCTTATGGGGCAGGGGGGAATAGCCGGCTGCTGAGACGACTCCTGCCCGCGAAAGTCGTTCCACGCCTTGCAAAATATTTTGCGCGGCCGGCGACTTTTTCGCACACGGTTAAGTGATCGTGACGCCCGAGAACCCCTGATCCTTGGTCAGCGTTGTTCCCGCGATCGCCATGGGGCGAGGGATCGACAGCCATGTCACAGACTCAAAAGGCATTTTTAGGCGCCGTCGCAATTGCCGCGACGCTGGGCGCGGTGCAATTGGCCTCCGGCCACGATCTGGCCGACCGTTGGCAGGCGGTCGCCGATATTCCCAGTCACAGCACCAACTACGCGCCAAGCCACAACGTCAACCGAACCGGCAAGGCCGACCGCCTTGGCGAGATCAAACCGGCACCGGTTCCGACCCGAACCGTGTCGATGCGACTGAATGACCTTGCCGATACGTCGGTGCTGCTGCGGGTGCCGGCGGTGATCGAGACCGGCAATGCGAAGCCGCCGGTGCTGCTCCAAAACCAGAATCAGACCCTGCAGAAGGCCCGCAGCAAGCCGACGATCGCCTGCGAGCCGATGGTCAGCTCTCTGACCGAGATCGCCAAGCTGCTCCAGCCCGGCCGCTGCGTGACCTGATCTGGGCATTCGTCCAGTCAAGGCAGGCTCTGCCGCGCCCCATCACATCCTCTTGATCCGCCGTGTCGTCGCGCTATATCCGGGTTCCTCCCTTTGATTTGACCGGGTAAGCGCATGACGACGTCAGATACGGCTGTGCATACGCAGCCTTTCCAGGCCGAAGTTTCCGAACTGCTGCACCTCATGGTGCACTCCGTTTATTCGGAAACCGATATCTTCCTCCGCGAACTCATTTCCAATGCCTCCGATGCCTGCGACAAGCTGCGCTACGAGGCGATCGCAAATCCGGCGCTGCTGGGTGACGGCGAGGCGCTCAAGATCCGCATCATCCCGAACAAGACAGCCGGAACGCTCACGGTGGCGGACAATGGCATCGGCATGGAGCGACAGGAGCTGATCGATCATCTCGGCACCATCGCCCGCTCCGGCACCAAGGCGTTCGTGTCGAAGCTGAAGGAAGCCAAGGACGGCCTTGGCCTGATCGGTCAGTTCGGTGTCGGCTTCTATTCCGCCTTCATGGTCGCCGAGAAGATCGTCGTGATCAGCCGCCGTGCCGGTGAGAGTGACGTCTGGAGCTGGACGTCCTCCGGCGGCTCCGGGTTCGAGATCGCCCGTGCCAGTGACGAGGACGCGGCACGCGTGGCGCGCGGCACCGAGATCGTCCTGCACCTGAAGGAAGACGCGAAAAAATACCTCGAGACCTACGAGATCGAGCGCATCGTCGGTGCCTATTCCGACAACATCCTGTTTCCCATCGAGCTCGTGCCTGGTGAGGGCGAGCCGCGCCAGATCAATTCGGCAAGCGCGCTGTGGCAGCGCTCGAAATCCGAGCTGACCGCAGACGACTACAAGAAGGCCTATCAGCAGATCGCCTCCGCCTTCGATGATCCCGCGGTGACGCTGCATTACCGCGCCGAAGGCCGTTATTCCTACGCCGTGCTGCTGTTCGCGCCGTCGACGAAACCGTTCGACCTGTTCGAGCCGAACCGCAAGGGCCGCGTCAAGCTTTACGTCCGCCGCGTCTTCATCACCGATGATGCCGATCTGTTGCCGGGCTATCTCCGCTTCATCCGCGGCGTCGTCGACAGCGAGGATCTCCCGCTCAACATCTCCCGCGAGATGCTCCAGAACAATCCGCAGCTCGCGCAGATTCGCAAAGCCGTGGCGACTCGCGTCGTGTCCGAGCTCGAAAGCCTCGCCGAGAAGGATCCGGAGAATTTCGCCAAGATCTGGGATGCCTTTGGCGCCGTGCTGAAGGAAGGCATCTACGAGGATTTCGAACGTCGTGAAAAGCTGCTGGCGCTGTCGCGCTTTACCACGACGTCGGGTGAGAAGCGGTCGCTGAAGCAGGTGATCGCCGATTTCAAGTCGAACCAGACCGAGATCTACTATCTCGTCGGCGACAGCATCGAGCGGTTGAAGTCCAATCCGCGGCTTGAGGCCGCGACCGCGCGCGGCATCGAGGTGCTGCTGCTGTCCGATCCCGTCGATGCCTTCTGGACCTCGATGCCCTCGGAATTCGAGGGCAAGCCGCTGAAATCGCTGAGCCAGGGCGATCTCAACCTCGACCTGATCCCGCGCGTCGACGACAAGGACGAGGCGAAAAAGGATGAGCCTGAGGCGGATGAAGCCGCCACTATCGCGGTGATCAAGGCCGCCCTCGGGGAGCGCGTCAGCGACGTCAAGGCCTCGACGCGGCTCACCAGCTCGGCCTCGTGTCTCGTCGCCGACAGCCGGGGTCCGAGTCGCGAACTGGAGCGCATCCTGGCGCAGCAGAATCGCGGCATGAAGACCAAGCCGATCCTCGAGATCAATCTGCGCCATCCGATGGTGGGCGCGATCACCAAGGCGCAGGCGGGCTCGAAGGTGGTCGATGATCTCAGTCTCCTCCTGCTCGAACAGGCGCAGATCCTGGATGGCGAATTGCCGGAAGATCCGGCGGCGTTTGCGGCGAGGCTCAACCGCCTCGTGCTGCAGGGGCTCGGCGGCTAGTTTGCTCCACTCACCTTGCCGTCATCTGTCCCTGGGAACAGTCGCCTCTTGCGTGGTGTTATGCCATATGAGGCGGCTGGCATCCGCGCCGGCGCCTGACCAATTCGAGGTTTCGCCATGCGTCTGTCAATCTTGATGCTCATCGCGGTCTTCACGGTGCTGGGCGCGTCAGATGCCAGCGCCCAGACCTATGATCCGCGATACCCGGTGTGCATGCACGTCTATACGCCCGGCGGCTTCACCGGTGGCGGCGGTGACTATTTCGACTGCTCGTTCACCTCGCTGCCGCAATGCCGCGCCACGGCGTCGGGCCGCTCGGCCAGCTGCGACGTCAATCCCTATTACGCCTTCGATGAACCGCCGCCGCCGCGCCGCCGCCACAAGAAGGTGCACTAGCGCTGCGACTTCTGAGGACTGTCTTCATGCGCCACTCACTCGGCCTGATCATGACTTTCGGTGCCATGCTGGCGGCCGCGCCGCTGCATGCGCAGACTTTCGACCCCCGCTATCCCATCTGCATGCACGTCTATTCCGGCGCGAACGGCGGGGGCGGGGAGTGGTACGACTGTTCGTTCATCTCGGTACCGCAGTGCCGCGCCACGGCGTCGGGCCGCGCCGCGACCTGCGACCTTAATCCGTACTATCCCGTCAACGCCCCGGCCTCGCGCCCGCGTTACAGGCTAAACGGTTAAGGCCGGGCGGATTGCCGCTCCGCCTCGCCTGGGGCTTACCGCTACCCCTTCCTGAACCCCGGCAACTCCACCACCTGCGCCAGCGATCGTCTCGGCCATCGGCATGCCGCCGATCCCTCCGGCTTGACCAAGGGTCACCAGCGTTAATCCCGTACTAACCGGGTTTACCCTGTCTCTTAACATCTGGGCAGGCTCGCAGGTCTAAGCTGCTGGATCAGCACACACGGCCTGAGAGAATGAACGGCATGACCACCAGTGTCATTGAGCAACCGAAAGTCGCGCGCGCGCCCTCGGCTTCGAAAATCTGGCTGAAGGCGATCGAGCTCACCGCGCGGATCGAGACTTTGCCGGGCCGTCTGTTCGCTGACGTCGTCGACGATTGGGCGCGACGCCAGCCCGATCGCGCAGCGCTGGTCATGGACGAGGCCACTCTCGACTACGAAGGCCTGTCGAAGAGGATCAACCGCTATGCGCGCTGGGCGCGCTCGGCTGGGATTGCCAAGGACGACACCGTTGCTCTGATCATGCCGAACGGCATCGACTATGTCGCGGCCTGGCTCGGCATCAGCCGTGTCGGCGGCGTGGCCGCGTTGATCAACACCAAACTCGTTGGGCAATCGCTCGCGCATTGCATCGATGTCGCAAAGCCGTCGCATGTCATCGTTGCGCATAAGCTGACGGGGATGCTGGACAGCGCCGCGCCGTATCTGAAGACCGAAGCAAAAGTCTGGACCCATGGCGATGCCCGCGGCGAACGCGCGATCGACGTGGCGCTGGCCGCGCTCGACGATGGAGCGCTCTCGCCGGACGAATATGGCAACGTCGCCATCGATGACCGCGCGCTGCTGATCTATACCTCGGGCACCACCGGCCTCCCGAAGGCCGCCAGCATCAGCCACCGCCGCATCCTCAACTGGGGCTTTTGGTTCGCCGGCCTCACCGGGGCGACGCCGCAGGACCGGCTCTACGATTGCCTGCCGCTGTTCCACTCGGTCGGCGGCATTGTCGCGCCCTGCAGCATGCTGGCTGCCGGCGGGTCGGTGGTGATTGCGGAAAAGTTTTCGGCTTCGCATTTCTGGTCCGACATCGTCCGGCATGACTGCACGCTGTTCCAGTACATCGGCGAGCTCTGCCGCTATCTGCTCAAGGCGCCGCCGTCGGAATATGAGAACGCGCATCGTCTGCGGCTCGTCTGTGGCAACGGCCTGCGTGGCGACATCTGGGAAGACTTTCAGGCGCGCTTTTCCATTCCCCGCATCCTCGAATTCTATGCGGCGACCGAAGGCAATTTCTCGCTGTTCAACGTCGAGGGGCAGCCCGGCGCGATCGGCCGCATTCCACCGCTGCTCGCGCACCGCTTTCCCGCGAGCCTCATCAAGCTCGACTCCGACAGCGGCGCGCCGTTACGCAACGAAGAAGGCTTTTGCATCGCCTGCGCCCGCGGTGAGGCCGGTGAAGCGATCGGCCGCATCGGTACCGCGGACCAGGGCGGCGGCCGTTTCGAGGGCTATACCGACGCGGGCGAGACCGAGAAGAAGATCCTGCGCGACGTCTTTGCCCGGGGCGATGCCTGGTTCCGCACCGGCGACCTGATGCGGCTCGACGACAAGGGCTTCTTCCACTTCGTCGACCGCATCGGCGACACCTTCCGCTGGAAGGGCGAGAACGTCGCGGCGTCGGAGGTGAACGATGCCGTGCGCGATTTCACCGGCGTGATTGATGCTACCACCTACGGTGTCAGCATCCCCGGCACTGACGGTCGCGCCGGCATGAGCGCGCTTGTCGTGAACGAGGGCTTTGACATCGCCGCGCTGCCCGCGCATCTGGGACAGCGCCTGCCGGCCTATGCCTGCCCCGTTTTCATCCGTATCTGCTGCGAGATCGACGCGACCGAGACCTTCAAGCAGAAGAAGGGCGACCTCGCGCGCGAAGGCTTCGATCCGGACGCGATAGCAGATCCGCTGTTCATGCTGGACCCGAAATCCGGCGCCTATGTCGCGCTCGACGCCGAGGCCCATGCGCAAATCGTGGACGGCACGATCAGGCTGTAACGCTGCGAAAATGCGCAGATAGGTCCAATTTTATCTGAATTGTCCAAGAAGCCATTTACTTCTGTCGGGTACACAGGCGGTCATGGGGAGGCGGTCAGCAAGAGCCGCCGCAACGCGAACAATCGATAACAACAAGCGAGCCAGCCATGTCGGTAAGGTCTAAGGTCATTGAAGCGATCCAGCAGATCGCCAAGGAGCAGCACGTCACGCTTCCCGCACTCTCGGACGATCTGTCCCTGCACGAGACGGGCTTCGACTCGCTCGCCTTCGCGATCTTGGTTGCGCGCCTCGAAGACGAGACCGGCGTCGACCCCTTCACCATTTCCGAGGACGCATCGTTCCCCGCGACCGTCGGCGATTTCGTGCGGGCCTACGAAAATGTCCCCGCGTGAGATCTTTGCGCTTCGCGACCATCTCGGCGCGGAGCTGAAGGGCCGCACGCTCTCGGACGCGCACCATGTTGTGTCGCTGACGGACATCCTGTCGCACACGGTCCTGGGTGGCTGTCTGCGCGAATTGTCCGGCCGCTGCGTGCTCCTCAAGCTATCCGACCAGCTCCGGTCCGGCCTTGCCATGATCGAGCTCGACGGCATTGCCCGTCGCATGCTGTTATGCCCACCCGATCTCAAGCCGGCGTATCTCGACACGTTGATCGCGGATGCCGGGATCGATGCTGTCGTCACCGACGACGACGATGGCTGGACCAACACCGGTGTCGCGCTCATCGTCACGGCGCAATTGCCGCTCGAAGCGGCCGCGCCGGCGAAGACCGAACGTGCCACGGAATGGCTGATGCTCACCTCGGGCACCTCGGGCGTGCCAAAGATCGTCGGCCACACGCTGGAAGCTCTCACCGGCGCGATCGTCGCCGAAGGTCCGCCGCGCGGGCCCGCGCCGGTATGGGCGACGTTTTACGACATCCGCCGCTATGGCGGCCTGCAAATCTTCCTCCGCGCCATCCTCTCCGGCGGCTCCATGGTGCTGTCGGATCCGCATGAGGCGTTGGCCGATCACGTCGTGCGGCTGAACGCGCGCGGCGTATCGCATATTTCCGGCACGCCCTCGCACTGGCGCAAGCTCCTGATGAGCGGCTCGGCGGCACAGTTCGCGCCGGCCTACGTCCGTCTCTCCGGCGAGATCGCCGATCAGGCGGTGCTGGACGGCCTGAAGGCGGCATTTCCCAATGCCTCGGTCGGTCATGCCTATGCCTCGACCGAGGCCGGCGTCGGCTTTGCTGTCAATGACGGGCTTGAGGGCTTTCCCGCCAACTATCTCGGCAACCGCAATGGTGTCGAGATGAAGGTGGTCGACGGCTCGCTGCGCATTCGCTCGACGCGCACCGCACATGCTTACATTGGCCGCGACGCTGCCGCGCTCACCGACGCGGATGGGTTTGTCGACAGCGGCGACATCGTCGAGTTGCGCGGCGATCGCTATTATTTCATCGGCCGCCGCGGCGGCATCATCAATATCGGCGGGCTGAAGGTTCACCCCGAGGAGATCGAGGCGGTGATCAACCGCCATCCCGACGTGCGGATGTCACGGGCCAAATCCCGCCGCAGTCCGATCACCGGCGGCATCGTTGTCGCCGACGTGATTCTCGCCGACGGCTGCGATCCTGCGCGCACGAAAGAGATCCGCGACCAGATTCTGGATCAGTGCCGCGCGCAACTCGCCTCACACAAGGTGCCGGCGGTCATCCGCTTCGTCGAGGCGCTCGATGTCACTCCGGCCGGCAAACTGGCGCGCACCGATGCATAACGTTCTAGTCACCGGCGGCAGCCGCGGCATCGGCCTTGCGATTGCAAGGCGCCTCGCCGGCGCCGGCTTCAACGTGATTGCGGCCGCACGGCGCGAGAGCGAGGAGCTCAAGGCCGGGATCGCCGGGTCCGAAGGACGCCTGCATTTCCGCGCCTGCGATCTCGCCGTGATCGATGCGATCCCGGCGTTCGCAAAGCTCGTCCGCGACGAATTCGGCCCGATCTACGGCCTCGTCAACAATGCCGGCCTCGGCACCGAAGGCCTGCTCGCGACCATGCACAATTCCGAGATCGCGGCGCTGGTGCAGCTCAACGTGCTGTCGCCGATTATCCTCACCAAATACGTGGCGCGGCAGATGATGGCCGATGGCGCCGGCCGCATCATCAACATCTCATCTATCATCGCCACCACCGGCTATAACGGCCTCTCGGTCTATGGCGCCACCAAGGCCGCTGCCACCGGCTTCACCCGCTCGCTGGCGCGCGAGGTCGGCAAGCTCGGCATCACCGTGAACGCGATCGCGCCGGGTTTCATCGAGACCGAGCTGACGCACAATCTCTCCGACGAGGGACGCAAGCGCATCGCCGGCCGCAGCGCGCTGCGCCGCCTGCCCGAGACCGAGGACGTCGCGCGCATGGTGGAATATCTGCTCGGCGAGGGCGGGCGCAACGTCACTGGCACCGTGTTCACGATCGACGCGGGGAATACGGCATAAGCGGAACTCCGCCGCCGCCATAGAGTTGATCCGGCCCAATTTCAATTCACCGGATGTGGTCGTAAGATGCCTCGCAACCGGCTGGGTTACGTCAATCCGTCTGCCCTAACCGACAGGGAGCAGTCATGACCATGCCTGACATGACCCCTTCAAATCAGGGCCAGACGGAGCAATCCCGCGCGACGTCCGATGACGGCCGTTGTCCGCCGATGACGCATCAGAATTTCGGTGGCAACGGCCATGAGATGTATCCGCAGCAATTCGTGCGTCTGATCGGCTGTCATGACGCCTCTCTCGATGTCTTGCGCAAGCGTCAGGACGAGAAGCTGCACTAGCCGCTCACGTCCGGTGCCATCAAGGTCTTCGGCAAATCAATCGGCGACGGCGGCGGTCGGCCTTTCCGGCATCTTCACCGGCGATTGCGTCGAGGCCCGTATGCCGGCGTACGGGTGAGGTCGCGTCCTCGTGGCCGAAGGCGGACGCTTCGATGATTCCGCGGCAATCATTTTCGATAAATCAAGAGTAAACACCATTTGCGATGCGCCGTTGATGTCGATCAAAGTGCGACATTGCATCGCGGTGCGAGCTTGTTGTTCAGCTCCATTTGGCCAATGATCGGGACGTCGCGGCGAGACCGGCCGGCGAACCCTGATCGGTCCTGCCGCGTATCTGTTTTTCAACGTGCCATCCCAACCATCCGGCATCCCCCGATGACATCAGGCGAATCCTTTTACGGCGGCATTCCGGTCTTCCGCGGTTTCACCAGCCTGATGGATCCGGTGCTGTATTCGCCGCTGCCGAACAATTGGAGCATCGGCGTTGCGGACATCGTCGATTCCACCAAGGCGATCGCGGCGCAGCGCTACAAAGCGGTGAACATGGCCGGCGCCGCCGTGATCGCGGCGGTGACGAACGCGTTGGAGGGGCGCGAATTCCCTTTCGTGTTCGGCGGCGACGGAGCGAGCTTTGCGGTCGCGCCTCACGATCTTGAACTTGCCCGCGACGCGCTGGCGGCAACCGCGACCTGGGTACGGGAGGACCTCGATCTGAAGATGCGCGTCGCCCTGGTGCCGGTCAGCGCCATCCGTGCGCAGGGCCTTGACGTACGCGTCGCACGCTTCGGTCCGTCGGCGAACCTGTCCTATGCGATGTTCTCCGGCGGCGGCCTGGCCTGGGCGGACGCCGCGATGAAGCGCGGCGAGTTCGCGGTGGCTGAAGCGCCAAACGGTACGCAGCCCGATCTCTCCGGCCTGTCCTGCCGCTTCGAGGTAATGCCTGCGTCACGCGGATTGATTCTCTCGGTGCTGGTGATGCCGGCGCGCGGCGCTGACCCGCTGGCTTTCCGCAAGGTGATCGAGGACGTCATCCATCTCGCCGAGCGCAGTCCGGATGCCGGCCGTCCAGTGCCGGCGCAGGGGCCGCCGCTGAAATGGCCGCCGCAGGGGCTGGATTATGAAGCCCGCACCAAGCGCCGCGGCCCTCTGCTCGTGCGCCGCGCCACCGTCCTGGCCTACACGTTGTTCGCCTATCTGATCATGCGCTTCGACATCAAGGTCGGCGGCTTCGTGCCAAACGTCTACAAGCGTCAGGTCGTCGAGAACTCGGACTTCAGGAAATATGACGACGGACTGCGCATGATCCTCGACTGTACGGCCGAGCTCGAACGCGCGCTGAGCGATCGTCTCGCTGCGGCCGCGCGCGATGGCATCGTGCGCTACGGCCTCTACCAGCAGGACGCGGCGATGATGACCTGCTTCACGCCCTCGGCGCTGCGCAGTGATCACGTCCATTTCATCGACGGCGCGCGGGGCGGCTATGCCTCGGCTGCCACGGCGTTGAAGGCGATGGTGGCGTGAACCGCTAGCGTCCCGCGCGCGTCCAGGTCTCGCCGCCGCAGAGTGCGCCGACGCAGCCTTCGACCCGCAACGAATCCGCGCCCGTCACCGTGACGCTGCTCGCATAGGTGCTGCCGTCGTCGGCATTGTAGATCTGGCCCGACCATTTGTTCGGAGCTGACGGCTGCATGTCGCTGAACAATGGCAGGCCGATCATCGGACGCTTCGCGAGCGCGGGATTGGGATTCTTGCTGTCGGTCGCGGGCTGGCCGGTCGCGGTGTCATAGGGTTCGCGCAGCCAGACGATGTGGCCGCAGATGCCACCGCCGCATCTGCTGATCTTCACGCGCGCATCGCCTGCCTGGGTGAGCCAAGTGCCATCGGCGCTCTGCGCATGGGCGCTCGCTGCGCCAAGCAGTGCAGCCAGGACGACGAAGGGAAGCGCGAATCTGCTGAACATGGAGAGTGCCCCCGAAAATGAAGGCGCCTCCCATAGCAGGCCGGCAGGATAGTGCAACGCTGGATAGAATCACATTCCCGCGCTTATTGCGTGCGCCTATTCGCCTGCGCTCATTTGCCCCAGCGCACGAAGGCGACCGAGGCGGCGGTCGACAGCCCGAACACGACCATGGCGCCGCCGACCAGAGCGAACAAGGTCCAGGCCGGCGCCTGCACCATCATGAGGCTGACGCCGCCGACCGCGACGATCAGGAGCCGCGCCGTGGAGGCGAGCACGGGCCCGCCGACGCGCGCCGCGCCTTGTGAGGAGAAATACAACGATACGCCCATGCCGAAGAACACGAAAGCCGGACCTGCCCAGTAGAAATAGCTGTAGGCAGCGGCGGTTACGCCGGGATCCCGTGTGAAGAGCGCGACCCATAGCGACGGATCGAGCGCGATCACGAGGCCGATCAGGCCGACCGTGAGCCCGGAGGCGGTCGCCGCGGTCCAGGCCACGCGCCGCGCGCGCTTCAAATGTCCGGCGCCGATTGCCATGCCGACCATCGGCACCGATGCGATGCCGAAGGCGAAGGTGATCGGGATCAGCAGGAATTCCAGCCGCGACCCGATGCCGTAGCCGGCCAGCATCTCGGTGCCGAAGGTCGCGAGGATTTTTGTGAAGATCAGAATGGTGAGCACGGTCTGGAGGGGCGACAGGCAAGCCACCGCGCCCACCTTGAGAATGTCCAGGAACATCGCCCGCTCGAAATGGAAGGCGCGGACGTCGAGCTGCAATCGGCTGCGGCCGGACAAGAGATACCAGAGCAAAAAGACCGCGGCGCAGCTGAACGCGATCAGCTGGCCGCTCGCTACGCCCGGCATGCCGAACTGCTTCACGCCGAACAGGCCGAGGCCGAGGGTGCCGCCGAGCGCGACCTGGAGCACGCTCGCCCCGATCAGCGTCATCGAAGGCAGACGCATATCGCCGGTGCCGCGGATTGCCGAGGCCAGCGTGTTGACGAGCCAGATCGCGACGGCGCCGGAGAACAGCACCTGCGAATAGCCGCTGGCCTCCTCGAGCACGCGCTCGCGGCCGCCGAGCAGCGCAAAGAACGAGCGGCCGAACACGAGCATCATCACCGTGAAGAACAGCCCGCCGCAGAGGCCTATGATGGCCGCATGCAGCGCGAGCGTCGCGGCGCGGTCGCGATCTCCCGCCCCGAGCGCGCGGCTGATCGCGGAGGAGACGCCACCACCCATCGCGCCCGCGCTCATCATCTGCGTCAGCATTGCGAACGGAAACACCAGCGCGATCGCGGCGAGCGGGATGGTGCCGAGCCGGCCGATATAGGAGGTCTCGGCGATCGCAACCAGCGTGCTGCCGACCATCGCGATCATGTTGGGAATCGTGAGCCGCAGCAATGTCGGCAGGATCGGCGCCGTCAGCAGGCTGGCGATGGGGGAGGCGACCGGCGCAATCGGCGGGACGGCGTCTGCAGAGGCGTCGATCGTCATGTTCACCGGGCGGGACGTTAAATGATGGTTGACATATTATAGGGCGTGAGGCGGCCGGCGCAGCCCTTGCTCACGCAGGGCTCACCACGGCAGGCCGCATAGGTCGATGGTGCCCAGCGTCGGCGCGCGGACGATGTCGAAGACGTAGGGTGCCATGTAGTCGAAGCGGATTCGGCCCTCCGGCTGTTCGCAATAGACCTCGCCCTTGAAGGGCTGCCATCTGCGCGCCTCGTAGAACGCGAAATTGTGCGGCTCGCAGAACAGCAGCGCGAAGCGCACCGCCTCGTTGGCGCGCATGGTGTGCACCGCCGCGTCCATCGCCATGGTCGCGTAGCCGCGGCCGCGCCGGTCCTCGCGGGTGCAGACGCCGCCGATGCCGCCGACATGGACCTTCTGCCCGTTCCAGGTGACGGTTCGGAAGTAGACGCCGACATGGCAGACGAGACCATCCTCGGGCGTTTCGATCAGCACGCGGAGATCGGCATTGGCCCATTTGACATGAGCCCAGGGCTTATCCGCGACCATGTGCGGGCCCCAGACCGCCTGGTGCAGCGGCTCTGCGATCGGCCACGAGGCGTCGCCGTTCAGGATGTCGATTTCGATGCTCATGACTTTCTCTTTCGCAACGTCGGTTGATGCATTCGTTCTGGGATAAGCGCCTCAAAGGCAATGTTATTTTGTACCAGGGCACCCAGCCGCGCGAATGCCCGCGTGCTGCGACGATTTATGCAATCGTGCCAAGCGTCCGCCTCACGCATTTTCGCAAATTGGCGGTATTTAACGGCCACGGAACCTTCTATAAGGGGTGACCGTTAGAACTCGTTCCCACCAGTTGCGGACAAGAAGCCATGACCTTTACGCTGCCCCCCCTCCCTTACGCCTATGACGCCCTCGGCCAGTACATGTCGAAGGAGACGCTGGAATATCATCACGACAAGCATCATCAGGCCTACGTCACCAACGGCAACAACGCGCTCAAGGGGACCGAATGGGAAGGCCAATCCCTTGAAGAGATCGTCAAGGGCTCGTTCGGCAAGAACCCCGCGGTGTTCAACAATGCCGGCCAGCACTACAATCACATTCATTTCTGGAGCTGGATGAAGCCCAATGGCGGCGGCACCAAGCTGCCGGGCAAGCTCGAGAAGAAGATCAACGAGGACCTCGGCGGCTTCGAGAAGTTCAAGACCGACTTCCAGGCGGCCGGCGTCGGCCAGTTTGGCTCCGGCTGGTGCTGGCTCCAGGTCAAGAACGGCAAGCTTGAGATCTCCAAGACCCCGAACGGCGAGAATCCGCTGGTGCACGGCGCCACCCCGATCCTCGGCTGCGACGTCTGGGAGCACTCCTACTACATCGACTATCGGAACCGCCGTCCGGACTATCTCAAGGCGTTCGTCGAGAACCTCGTGAACTGGGAATACGTCGAGTCCCTGTTCGAGAAGGCGTGAGGTCTCATCTCGTCATTCCGGGATGGTGCGCCAGCACCAGACCCGGAATCTCGAGATTCCGGGTTCGCACTTCGTGCGTCCCGGAATGACAGACAAGGCGGTCGTCTGCGGCCGCCTTTTTGCTATGCGGAATTGCCTTGCGCGGTGCGCGCATGGGTGTGTCATCACACCGTTTGCATCACATCGCCGGCGCGCTTAATCAGGACGGGCATCCCCTCGATCCGACCCAAGCCCGTTTGTCAGAACCTTCCCCGAAAGACCCGGCGTCTGCCGAGGACGCGGACTCCGAGCCGCGGCCTGGGCGTGTGCGCAAGCCGATCGGCTGGTCGACCATCATCATCGCGGTCCTGGTGGCGGTGAGCGCCGCTCTGGTCTGGCGGCGTGACGGCACGGGCGGTGTTCTCGACATTCTCACCCACGACCTTTCGCTGTTCGGCGGCATCCTGCCGCGCGTGCTGGCCGGCTGTCTGCTCGGTGCGTTCATCTCGGAGATCCTGCCGCACGAAAAGGTCTCGCGCTCGCTCGGGCCGAAATCCGGCCTGATGGGGCTTCTGATCGGCACCGCCTTCGGCGCGATCCTGCCGGGCGGTCCCTTCACCGCCTATCCGGTCGCGAGCGCGCTGCTCGCGGTCGGCGCCGATTTCGGAGCCACCATCGCCATGGTCGTGAGCTGGACCCTGATCGGCTACGGTCGGGCGGTGGCATGGGAAATCCCGATCATGGGCACCGATTTCACGCTGTGGCGGATCGTGATCTCGCTGCCGCTGCCGGTGCTCGCCGGCGCGCTCGGCCGCTTCGTCTATGTCCGGCTCTATCCGAAGCCGATGACGAAGGATGACGAGACGTGAGCGCCGCGCTTCTGATCGACATCTTGTTGTGGAGTTCGGTGTTCGGCGTCGGCCTGATCGCCTTCGGCCGCGGCCCTGCCGTGTTCAGCGCTTCGCTGCGCGAAGGCTCGCTGGACTTCATCAACATCGTGCCGCGGATCGCGCTGGGGGTGATCGGCTCCGGCTACATCGCCGCCATCATCCCGCAGCAGGTGATCACCGGGTGGCTCGGGCCGGACAGCGGATGGCTCGGGGTCGCGTCCGCCGTGGTCGCCGGTGCCGCCACGCCGGGCGGACCTGTCATCGGCTTCTCCATCGGCACGGTGGCGCTGAAGTCGGGCGGCGGGGTGCCCCAGGTGGTTGCCTATGTCGTCGCCTGGGCCCTGTTCGCGTTCCAGCGGGTGATCCTGTGGGAGATCCCATTCATGCCGGCTCGTTTCGTCTGGTTCCGCTGCGCCGTATCGGTGCCGTTCCCGTTCGTGGCGGCCGCCATCGCCATGCTGATCGGCAAGCCTTGAGCCCGGCGTGGACAGACGCAATGTTATAATATAACGTCCTCGCATGGTTCCCGCCGTGTCTCACGCCCGTCATCACGACCACTCCCACGACCACGTGCATTCGCAGGGGCATGACCACACCCATGCCCATGTCCATGATCCCGCTTCGCCGCATCCGGCCCAGGCGGCCCCCTGGTCGATCCTGCGCATGACCATGGCCGGCCGCCTCGCGGCCGCGCTCGCTGTCTGCGCGGTGCTCTGGGGCATGGTCTTTCTGGCGATGAGGTGACCATGGCGGCACTGCACTTCCACAACGTCACGCTCGGCTATGACCGGCATCCGGCCGTGCACCATCTCAATGGCGAGGTCGCATCCGGCGCGCTGGTCGCAGTGATCGGCCCGAACGGCGCCGGCAAGTCGACGCTGCTGCGCGGCATCGTCGGCATCCTCAAGCCGCTCGACGGCAGCATCCACCTCGGCGGCCTCGACAGCAGGGACATCGCCTACCTGCCGCAGAGCGCCGAGATCGACCGCAGCTTTCCGATCTCGGTGTTCGATTTCGTCGGCACCGGGCTGTGGCGCGGGACCGGCCTGTTCGGCGGCATCGGCAAGGCTGCGCGGGACAAAATCCTGCGCGCAATTGCCGCCGTTGGCCTCAACGGTTTCGAGAACCGTCCGATCGGCACGCTCTCCGGCGGCCAGATGCAACGCGTGCTGTTCGCCCGGGTGCTGCTTCAGGACGCGAGTCTGATCGTGCTCGACGAGCCCTTCAACGCCATCGACAGCAAGACCACGGCCGATCTGCTCGCGCTGGTGAAGAATTGGCACACCGAGGGCCGCACCGTGCTGGCCGCGCTGCACGATATGGAGATGGTGCGTACCCATTTCAGCGAGACACTGGTGCTGGCGCGCGGCCCCGTGGCCTGGGGACCGACGGCCGAGGTGCTGACGCCGGAAAACCTGATGGTTGCGATGCGGATGTGCGAGGCTTTCGACGACAGCGCGGCGGCCTGCGCCGGCGACGACGGGCGGTCGCAGGCGGCGTGATTGCAAATGGCCTATGACGCGCTGATCGGTCCGTTCACCGAATTCGAGTTCATGCGGCGGGCACTCGCCGCCGTGATCGCACTGTCGCTGGCAGGCGCGCCGATCGGCGTGTTCCTGATGCTGCGGCGGATGAGCCTCGTCGGCGATGCCATGGCACATGCGATCCTGCCGGGCGCCGCCGTTGGCTTCCTGCTCTCCGGGCTCAACCTGTTCGCGATGACCGCCGGCGGCCTGATCGCCGGCTTTGCGGTCGCAATCCTCGCCGGTGTGGTCGCGCGCTCGACCGGGCTGAAGGAGGACGCTTCGCTGGCCACCTTCTACCTGGCCTCGCTGGCGCTCGGCGTTACCATCGTCTCGATCAAGGGGACCAATATCGACCTGTTGCATGTACTGTTCGGCAACATTCTCGCGATGGACGACCAGACGCTGCTAGTGGTGGCCTTCAACGCCACGGTGACGCTCCTGGTGCTTGCGGTGATCTACCGCCCGCTGGTGATCGAGAGCGTCGATCCCTTGTTCCTGCGCACGGTGAGTCGCGCCGGGGGCCCTGCGCATCTCGCCTTCCTCGCGCTCGTCGTGATCAACCTCGTCAACGGCTTTCAGGCGCTCGGCACGCTGCTTGCGGTCGGCCTCATGATCCTGCCGGCCGGCATTGCGCGATTCTGGTCGCGCGATCTCACCGCCATGATCTGCATCGCCGTGATTGCTGCCGCGGTTTCGGGCTATGCCGGCCTCGTGCTGTCGTTCCAGACCCGAGTGCCGTCGGGCCCTGCGATCATTCTCGTGGCGACGGTGCTCTACGTGGCCTCCGTCCTGTTCGGCCGCGTCGGCGGTATCGTCCGGCAATTGTTTCCCGGCCGGCATCTGGAAGCGTGACGATGCGGCTCATCCTGCTTTGCGCGCTGTTGCTGATCGCCTCGCCGCTGCACGCCGCCGAGCGGCTCAACGTGGTCGCGAGCTTCTCGATCCTGGCCGATTTCGTCCGCAATGTCGGTGGTGACCGGATCAATCTGACCACGCTGGTCGGCGCCGACAGCGACGTCCACGTCTACACGCCTGCGCCGAGCGATGCGAAGCGGATCGCCGATGCAAAGCTCGTCGTCGTCAACGGGCTCGGCCTCGAGGGATGGCTGCCGCGGCTCGTGCAATCCTCCGGCAGCAAGGCGACGGTCGTGACTGCAAGCGCCGGTATCACGCCCCTGAAATTGGGTTCGGCCGCAGATCCCCACGCTTGGCAGTCCATCCCCAATACCAAGATCTACGTCACCGATATCGCCAATGCGCTCGCCGCTGCTGCCCCGGATGACGCGGAGTTCTTCCGCGCTCGGGCCAAAGCCTATCTGGAAACACTCGAAGCCCTCGACAGTGAGGTCCGCGAAGCCGTGGCGAGAATCCCACTGGAGCGGCGCAAGGTGATCTCCACCCACGACGCCTTCGGCTATTTTTCCGCCGAATATGGTATCCGGTTCATCGCCCCCTTGGGCGTCTCCACGGAGACCGAGCCCAGCGCGCGCGACATCGCCGCGATCATCGGCCAGATCAAGGCCGAAAAAATCCCGGCAGTATTCCTGGAAAATATCAGCGATGACCGGCTGATCCGGCGGATCGCGGCCGAGACCGGCGCAAAGGTCGGCGGGACCCTGATTTCCGACGGTTTAACCGGCGAAAAGGGGCCTGCACCCACTTACATTGACATGGTCAGGCACAATATAAAGGCCCTGATCAGCGCGCTTGACCATTAGGGCAGGGGGCCACCCCGCCTCGCGTCGCGCGAAAGCCCGAAATCCGGAGTTGTTATGTCTGAAGTGACCTCCCCAAAAATTCCCGTGACCGTCCTGACCGGCTATCTCGGTGCCGGCAAGACCACGCTTTTGAATCGCATCCTGTCGGAAAACCACGGCAAGAAATACGCTGTCATCGTCAACGAATTCGGCGAGATCGGCATCGACAACGATCTCATCATCGGCGCCGATGAGGAAGTGTTCGAGATGAACAACGGTTGCATCTGCTGCACCGTGCGCGGCGACCTCGTGCGCATCATGGACGGCTTGATGAAGCGCAAGGGGAAGTTCGACGCCATCATCGTCGAGACCACGGGCCTTGCCGATCCCGCGCCCGTCGCCCAGACCTTCTTCGTCGACGAGGACGTGCAGAAAAACGCGCGGCTCGACGCAGTGGTGACGGTCGCCGATGCAAAGTGGTTGTCCGACCGGCTGAAAGACGCGCCCGAGGCGAAGAACCAGATCGCGTTCGCCGACGTGATCGTGCTGAACAAGACCGATCTCGTCAACAAGGGCGAGCTCGCGGAGGTCGAGGCCCGCATCCGCGCCATCAATCCCTATGCGAAGCTGCATCGCACCGAGCGCTGTTCGGTGGCGCTGGCTGACGTGCTCGATCGCGGCGCGTTCGACCTCGACCGCATCCTCGACATCGAGCCGGATTTCCTTGAGGCCGATGATCATGATCACGACCATGATCATCACCACCGTGGTCACGACCATCATCACGGCCATGGCCTGAAGCACTATCACGACGAGGACATGCAGTCGCTGTCATTGAAAACCGACAAGCCGCTCGATCCGAACGTGTTCATGCCCTGGCTCCAGAACCTGGTGCAGGTCGAGGGCGGCAAGATCCTGCGCTCCAAGGGCATCCTCGCCTTCCACGATGACGATGACCGCTACGTCTTCCAAGGCGTCCACATGATGCTGGAGGGCAACCACCAGCGGAAGTGGAAGGAGGGTGAGCCGCGCGAGAGCCGCCTCGTCTTCATCGGCCGCGAACTGCCGGAAGAGGCCATCCGCAAGGGTTTTGAGAGCTGCATCGTCTCGTGATGAAAGAGTTTACGCCGGCTCCTGATTCCGCCTCGATCGTCTCCGTCACCGACCGCGTCAAGCCGATCGCGCTCGGCATGGGCGTGACCTCGGCGCATTTCCTGGCCGATCGGGCCGCCTTCGTCGGCGGCGAGGAGAAAGTCGCGCTGGTCGACGCCAAGGGCGAGATCAGCACGGTCGCCGTGCACAGCGGCGGCATTCTCTCGACCGCCTCCGACGGCAAGCGCCTCGTCATGGGCGGCGACGACGGCAAGGTCGTGTCGCTCGATGCCAAGGGCGAGGTGACGCTGCTCGCCACCGACCCCAAAATGCGCTGGATCGATGCGGTGGCGCTGCATCCAGACGGCGCCTTAGCGTGGTCGGCTGGCAAGACGGCGAACGTCAAGAGCGGCAAGAACGAGGAGAAGTCGATCGAAGTGCCCTCGACGGTCGGCGGGCTTGCCTTCGCGCCAAAAGGCCTGCGGCTTGCGATCGCACATTACAACGGCGCGACGTTGTGGTTTCCCAACATGGCTGCCACAGCCGAATTCCTCCCGTGGGCCGGCTCGCATCTCGCCGTCACCTTCAGCCCGGACAACAAGTTCCTGGTCACCGCGATGCACGAGGCGGCGCTGCACGGCTGGCGGCTCGCCGATAACAGGCACATGCGCATGACCGGCTATCCCGGCCGCGTCCGCTCGATGTCCTGGAGCGCCGGCGGCAAGGCTCTGGCGACCTCGGGCGCCGACACCGTCATCCTGTGGCCGTTTGCCAGCAAGGACGGTCCGATGGGCAAGGAGCCCGCGATGCTCGCGCCGCTCCAGGCCCGCGTGTCCGTGGTGGCCTGCCACCCCAAGAACGATATCCTTGCCGCCGGCTACAGCGACGGCACCGTGCTGATGGTGCGGCTGGAGGACGGTGCGGAAATCCTGGTCCGCCGCAACGGCACGCCACCCGTGGCCGCGCTCGCCTGGAACGCCAAGGGCACGCTGCTGGCGTTTGCGGATGAAAATGGGGACGGCGGCCTGCTGGAGCTTTAATCTGTCATGGTCCCGGCCGTATAGGGGACCATGCGGTTTCTGACGACATTCCAGATTGCCGATTTTGGAGACACGCTGATCAGCCTGTTCACGGCCTTCGTGCTGGGGACGCTGATCGGCGCCGAGCGGCAGTACCGCCAGCGCACCGCGGGCCTGCGCACCAATGTGCTGGTCGCGGTCGGCGCCGCCGCCTTTGTCGATCTCGCCATGCATCTGGATGGCGCCGCCGGCGCGGTGCGGGTGATCTCCTACGTCGTCTCCGGCATCGGATTCCTCGGCGCCGGTGTCATTATGAAGCAGGGCATGGACGTGCGCGGGCTCAATACGGCCGCGACGCTATGGGCCTCCGCCGCGGTCGGCTCCTGCGCCGGGGCCGACATGGTCGCGCAGGCCGCGGCGCTGACCGTGTTCGTCATCGCCGGAAACACACTGCTGCGTCCACTCGTCAATGCTATCAATCGCATTCCGCTGAATGAGCGGGCACTGGAGGCGACCTATTACTTCAAGATAGCGGTGGCGGCCGACGCTCTGCCTGACATGCGCGACCGCCTCGTCGAGAGGTTGGAAGCCGCGAAATATTCCGTTGCTGATATCGACCTGGTGGAGATCGGCGAGGACATCCTGGAGATCGTCGCAAAGCTGGTAGCGACCGCGGTCGATCCGAACGAGCTGAACGCGGTCGCGACGGATCTCCAGCACCTTCCGGGCGTGCGCCACGCCACTTGGGAAGTCAGCACCACGGATTGAGCGCGGCGTTTTAGCGCGCAGGGGTGCGGTTCCCGCCCGGGCAGGCGCGGAACCCGCGCGCGGCCATTTCGTTGGTCCCGCGGGCAAACGCGGTGATCGACATGACAGGCAATGAGAAGCGCAGACTGAAACTCGACCTGATGATCGCCTGCTCGCTGTTCGCCGCGGGCGTCGTGGTGTCGGGCCTGTCGCTGGCGCAGATTCGCGCCGAGAACCGGATGCAGATGGCGCAGGCAACGCCACCGCTCCAGGGCACTCCTTCGGACGATCAGGGCAAGACGCCTGCGGAGTCCAAGCCCGGCGGTGATCGCCCGACCACGCCGGCTCCCGAGCCCGCACGGCCCGAATCCCAGACGCAAGGCGCGGCGACCAAGCCCGCGCTGCCGGCGGCGCCTGCGGAGAAGATCGCGCCGCCGATCAAGGAGAAATAACGACAGCCAGTTGCGGCGTCACCGCTGGGCTTGTCCCGGCCATCCACGTTCTTGGCGTCCCGCGAAAGAACGTGCGTCGATGCCCGGGACAGGCCGGACATGACGGCAGAGCCCTCACCGCACCAGAATATTCCGGAACTGCCAGGGATCGCTCGTGTCGATGTCTTCCGGGAACAGTCCCGGACGATCGGTCAGCGGCGTCCAATCGGTGTAGAAGCCCTTCACCGGGCCGAGATAGGGCAGCTGGATTTCCAAGAGACGTTCGAAATCCATCTCGTCGGCTTCGACGATACCTTCGTTCGGATTCTCCAGCGCCCATACCATGCCGGCGAGCACGGCGGAGGTCACTTGCAAGCCGGTGGCGTTCTGGTAGGGCGCAAGCCTGCGGGTCTCTTCGATGGAGAGCTGCGATCCGTACCAATAGGCATTGTTGTCATGGCCGAACAGCAGCACGCCGAGCTCGTCGATGCCATCGACGATTTCGTTCTCATCGAGGATGTGGTGCTTTTCCTGCATCTTCGCCGCGCGGCCGAACATTTCATGCAGCGAGAGCACGGCATCGTCGGCCGGATGATAGGCATAGTGACAGGTCGGCCGATAGATCGCCGTGCCCGATGCGTCGCGCACCGTGAAGTAATCGGAGATCGAGATCGACTCGTTGTGGGTGACGAGGAAGCCATACTGCGCGCCGCGGGTCGGGCACCAGGTGCGCACGCGCGTGTTGGCGCCCGGCTGCATTAGATAAATGGCGGCGCCGCAGCCCGCTTCGTGGGTCCGCGCATTCTCCGGCATCCATTTCTCATGGGTGCCCCAACCGAGTTCTGAGGGCTGCACGCCTTCCGACAGGAAACCTTCCACCGACCAGGTGTTGACGAAGACGTCAGGCTCTTTCGGGTTCCTGGAGCGCTGGGTGTCGCGTTCGGCGATGTGAATGCCCTTGACGCCGGCCTGCCGCATCAGGTCCGCCCATTCGGCCTTGGTCTTCGGCTTGGGGGCATTGAGCTTCAGATCCGCGGCGACGTTGAGCAGCGCCTGCTTGACGAAGAAAGAGACCATGCCAGGATTGGCACCACAGCAGGAAACGGCCGTCGTGGAGCCCGCCGGGCGCGCCTTCTTGGCGGCCAGCGTCACTTCGCGAAGAGCGTAGTTGGAGCGCGCTTCCGGGCCCTTCGAAGCGTCGAAATAGAAGCCGAGCCAGGGCTCGTTGACGGTATCAATGTAGAGAGCGCCAAGTTCGTTGCAGAGCTCCATGATGTCGGTGGAGCCGGTGTCGACTGAAAGATTGACACAAAAGCCCTGACCGCCGCCTTCGGTGAGTAGCGGGGTCAGCAACTCGCGATAATTGTCCTTGGTCACGCCCTTCTGGATGAAGCGTACATTGTGCTTCTCGCAATGCGCCTTGCGGCCCTCGTCCTTGGGATCGATCACGGTGACGCGCGACTTGTCGTAATCGAGATGCCGTTCGATCAGCGGCAACGTGCCTTTGCCGATAGAGCCGAAGCCGACCATGACAATGGGACCGGTGATCTTCGCGTAGATCTGCGAGGCGGGGCTCATGGGATGGTTTCTCCGGAACGTGATGGCAGACAAAGAGTGAGGGTGTGGATCAGGCGCTGCGGCGCTTGGCGGTGACTTCGATCTCGACCTTCATCTCAGGCTTGTAGAGCGCCGAGACGACCAGAAGCGTTGCGGCCGGGCGGATGTCGCCGAGGACTTCGCCGCAGACGGCGAAATGGGCGTCAGCGTCTTTGATGTCTGTGAGGTAGTAGGTCGCGCGGACGATGTCGGCCATCTCGAAACCACCCTCCTTCAGGGCGGCTTCAATGGTCTTGAAGCAGTTGCGTGACTGGCTCGTGACGTCGGCCGGCATCGTCATGGTCGTGTAGTCATAGCCCGTGGTTCCCGCGACGAAGGCGAACTCGCCGTCGATCACGGCGCGGCTATAGCCGGCGGCCTTCTCGAACGGGGAGCCGGTGGAAATCAGGCGACGGGACATGCTCTCGGACCTCAACTGAAGGGAGGGATGTTTCGCGGGTTTAAAGGGCGTTTCTCGGGCCCGTGCAACCCCAAACGAACAGCATCAAGTCAGCAGCCGGGCATGGCCGCTGGCTGCGGCTTCGGTCGTTGCGATCACCGCAATGCCTTAGGCCGCGTGCGCCTGGAGAGCGCGAACCGCCCTCCGTTTGGGCAGGGCCGCTCCGGTCGGAACGATCATCCCTTCCGCGCCGTCGAGCGCGCCTTCCGCAAACTCGATCGCCAGCAGCCGGTTGCGCTCGAACGGGCCGGGCAGCGACAACGCGCCGGTTTTCTCGGGCGAGAAGCCGAAGCGAGCGTAGTACGGGGCGTCGCCGAGCAGGATCACGGCACCATGCCCGCGCGCCCGGGCGGCGGCCAGCGCTTGATGCATCAGCGCGGCGCCGATCCCGAGTTCGCGGCAGGCAGAGTCGACCGCCAGCGGTCCAAGGACCAGAGCGGGCCTGCCTCCGGCGCTGACGTGCCACAGCCGCACGGTTCCCACGAGCTGTCCCTCGCGCACGGCCGACAGGGCAAGGCCTGTGGCAGGCGCGCGTCCGTCGCGCAGGCGCTGGCAGGTCCGGCCATGGCGGTTCTCGCCAAAGCAGGCATCGAGCAACGCTTCACGCATCGCGACGTCGGCAGCACGCTCCGCTCGGATCGCGAACGGAGCGGCTTTCGAAGTGAGGGCGATCTGTGGCTTCCGAGGAGCAGTCATGGCGCGTCAGTCCCCGCTTGAACGGACATGCGAGAGGCACATCGGTCCAAGACGTCGTCAGAATTGAAATTGTGAGGGAGGAGCCGGCAAGCCGGCTCCCGGGTTCGTCAGGCCTCAAGAGAGAGGCGGATCAGATGTGGTACGTCTTCAGCGGCGGGATGCCGTTGAACGCCACCGACGAGTAGGTCGACGTATACGCCCCGGTGCCTTCGATCAGCACCTTGTCGCCGATCTCGAGCGTCACGGGGAGTGGATACGGGGTCTTCTCGTACAGCACGTCGGCGCTGTCGCAGGTCGGGCCCGCGAGCACGCACGGCGTCATGTCCGCACCGTCGTGACGGGTACGGATGGCGTAACGGATCGACTCGTCCATCGTCTCGGCGAGACCGCCGAACTTGCCGATGTCCAGGTACACCCAGCGCACCTCGTCCTCGTCGCTCTTCTTCGAGATGAGCACGACCTCGGATTCGATGATACCGGCATTGCCCACCATGCCGCGGCCCGGCTCGATGATGGTCTCCGGGATCTGGTTGCCGAAGTGCTTGCGCAGCGCGCGGAAGATCGACCGGCCGTAGGTCACTACCGGCGGCACGTCCTTGAGGTACTTGGTCGGGAAGCCGCCGCCCATGTTGACCATGGAGAGGTTGATGCCGCGCTCGGCGCAGTCGCGGAACACCTGCGAGGCCATCGCCAGCGCACGGTCCCACGCCTTCACCTTGCGCTGCTGCGAGCCGACATGGAAGGAGATGCCGCACGGCTCCAAACCAAGGCGCTTGGCGACGTCGAGCACCTCGACCGCCATCTCCGGGTCGCAGCCGAACTTGCGGGACAGCGGCCATTCGGCGCCGGCGCAGTCATAGAGGATGCGGCAGAACACCTTCGCGCCGGGGGCGGCACGGGCGACCTTCTCGACCTCGGCGGCGCAGTCCACCGCGAAAAGCCGAATGCCCAGCGCGAAGGCGCGCGCGATATCGCGCTCCTTCTTGATCGTGTTGCCGAAGGAGATGCGGTCGGGCGTCGCTCCAGCGGCCAGCGCCATCTCGATCTCGGCGACGGTCGCGGTATCGAAGCAGGAGCCCATGGAGGCGAGCAGGGCCAGCACTTCCGGCGCCGGGTTCGCCTTGACGGCATAGAACACGCGGCTGTCGGGCAGCGCCCTGGCGAAGCTCTGGTAATTGTCGCGCACGACCTCGAGGTCGACGACGAGGCACGGCTCGGTGTCGAGGCCATCCTTGCGGCGGTTGCGCAGGAATTCCTGGATACGTTCGGTCATGGCACTCTCCCAAACGGCCCAGCGACGGGCCCGTTCAAAACATGACGTCGGATAAGAGCGCTCTGGCCAAATCGCGCGATGGAGGCGCGACGAAGCCAAAAAACTCAAACCAGACTGTGCTGCCGTGGATTGGTTGGGAGTGTTCCCGCCCGCACACCTGGCAATGAAGGACAAGCCTTTTCAGTAGCCCGCGCCGGCGTTGGACTGCCGGTAGAGACCAAAAAAGCCCGATCCGTCGTTGCTTTAAGTCGCGTCCCCCGTTGAGAGCGGGGTGCGCCGGTTCGCCTCCGGCTGCCAGTCACGGTTGCAAAGAGTGAAGTCACCTTCGACAAGGCATCCCTTGAGAGAGATGCTGGGCGCTCCGGGTTTGCTTTCAGTCCGTCGGCTTTTCAGTCTTTCGACTTTCAAGTCTTCCGGCTTCTGCACGTCCGAAGAGCCCCTCGGCTTCTTCACCCCTTGGCGGCTGTCCGGCCTCTTGTCCGGATACCTACCGACTGACACACGACCACAGGCACGTGCGAAATTGGGCAAGTCCGCACATAAGCGTTTTGAATCGGCTTCGCAAGAATTTTTTTAGGCTGAGAACAGAATTGCCTAACATCTACTTGCGCAGTGCTGCGCGAGCGACGCGGAAGATGAACACGTGTTAAGTTTTCTGTGCCGCGCGCGCGTGTCTGTCGCGCGCGAGCTTCAGCGGCGCGTCGTGAACGGCTCGATGCGCTGAGCTGTGCGGATGAACGCGGTCATCACCAGCACGCCGAGTGCGAACAGCACGGCCTGGAGGATGTGCGCGCCCTGGTCGCCGAGCCCGAACAGGATCGCGAGCGCCCAGCCGCCGGCAAACGCCGCGCCGAACACCTCCGCGCCGATCAGGATGGCGGCGCTGATAACGGTGATGACGCTCGGCCAGGCGATCTGGCGGGAAGAGGAGGCAGGCGCGTTCATGAGTTCAGGGACCCCGTGTCTTCGAGGGCCGCAATCTCCCCGAAAAGGCGGTCGGGAGCAAGGGCAAACGGCCCAAAAAAGCCCCATCGCGTGCTATAGCTGGCCACAACAAATTCGGCTCAAAAACCGGGACTTGTGATGTCAGAACTCCGCCAAATTACGGATGCCGAGACCAACCCGCTCCTGAAGGCCTGGGTGACGCCGTTCGCGACCCCGCCTTTCGACGAGATCAAGCCGGAGCATTTCCTGCCCGCCTTCGAGCAGGCCTTCGCCGACCATGCCGCCGAGATCGCGGCGATCACCAACGATCCGGCCGCCCCCGACTTCGCCAACACCATCACGGCGCTGGAGCGCTCGGGCAAGCTCTTGAACAAGGTCGCGGCGGTTTTCTACGACCTCGTCTCGGCGCATTCCAACCCGGCCATCCTGGAGATCGACAAGGAAGTCTCCTTGCGGATGGCGCGGCACTGGAATCCGATCATGATGAACGCCGTGCTGTTTGGCCGCATCGCCCAGCTGCACGAGAACCGCGCCAATCTCGGTCTCACGCCCGAGCAGCTGCGCCTCCTGGAGCGCACCTACACCCGCTTCCACCGCTCCGGCGCCGGCCTCTCCGACGAGGCCAAGACGCGGATGGCAGAGATCAACGAGAGGCTCGCCCAGCTCGGCACCAGCTTCAGCCATCACCTGCTCGGCGACGAGCAGGACTGGTTCCTGGAGCTCGGGGAGGCGGACCGCGAGGGCCTGCCGGAGAGCTTCGTCGCCGGCGCCAAAGCTGCGGCAGAAGAGCGCGGCATGGAAGGCAAGGCCATCGTCACGCTGTCACGCTCCTCGGTCGAATCGTTCCTGAAGAGCTCGGCGCGGCGCGACCTGCGCGAGAAGGTCTACAAGGCCTTCATCGCGCGGGGCGACAACGGCAATTCCAACGACAACAACGCAACCATCGTCGAGATCCTGAAGCTGCGCGAAGAGAGCGCCAAGCTGTTGGGCTACCCGACCTTCGCCGCGTATCGACTCGAAGACTCCATGGCCAAGACGCCGGAAGCGGTGCGGAGCCTATTGGAGCGGGTCTGGACGCCGGCGAGGGCGCGCGCGCTCGCCGACCGCGACGACATGCAGGCATTGATCACGGCCGAAGGCGGCAACTTCAAGCTCGCCCCCTGGGACTGGCGCTTCTACGCCGAGAAGCTGCGTCTTCAGCGTGCCAATTTCGATGACGCTGCGATCAAGCCGTATCTTTCGCTCGACAACATGATCGCCGCCGCCTTCGACTGCGCCACGCGCCTGTTCGGCATCACCTTCGAGGAGCGCAGCGACGTTCCGGTCTGGCACCCGGACGTCCGGGTTTGGGAGGTGAAGGGCAAGGACGGCAAGCACAAGGCGCTGTTCTATGGCGACTACTTCGCCCGGCCCTCGAAGCGCTCCGGCGCCTGGATGACTTCGCTGCGCGATCAGCAGAAGCTCGACGGCGAGGTCGCGCCGCTGGTTCTCAATATCTGCAATTTTGCCAAGGGAGCCGGGGGCGAGCCTTCGCTGCTGTCGCCCGACGACGCCCGCACCCTGTTCCACGAATTCGGCCACGGCCTGCACGGCATGCTCTCCCACGTCACCTATCCTTCGCTGTCGGGCACCTCCGTGTTCACCGATTTCGTCGAGCTGCCGTCTCAGCTCTACGAGCACTGGCAGGAGCGGCCCGAGGTGCTGCAAAAGTTCGCGCGCCACTACCAGACCGGCGAGCCGCTGCCGGACGACCTCCTGCAACGCTTCCTTGCTGCGCGAAAATTCAACCAGGGTTTTGCCACGGTCGAGTTCGTCTCCTCGGCGCTGATCGACCTCGAATTCCACACTCAGCCGGCTTCCGCCGCGCAGGACGTGCGCGCCTTCGAGAGACGCGAGCTGGAGAAGATCGGCATGCCCGAGGAGATCGCGCTGCGTCACCGGCCCACGCAATTCGGCCACATCTTCACCGGCGATCATTATGCCGCCGGCTATTACAGCTACATGTGGTCGGAGGTGATGGACGCCGACGCTTTCGGCGCGTTTGAGGAGGCCGGCGACATCTTCGATCCTTCGGTCGCCAAGCGCCTGCATGACGACATCTACGCCTCGGGCGGATCGGTCGATCCGGAAGCCGCCTACGAGGCCTTCCGCGGCCGCCCGCCGGAGCCGGACGCGCTGCTGCGCCGGCGCGGCCTGCTCTACGCCGCGAAGGCGGCGTGATGGGCATGCGCATCCTTCTCGGTCTGCTGCTCGCCGCCGGCCTGTCGCTCGCAGCGGGGCCGGCGCGCGCGCATCCGCATGTCTGGATCACCGCGACCAGCGAGTTGCTCTACGCGGCCGACGGCACCATCACCGGCGTGCGCCACGCCTGGACCTTTGACGACATGTTCTCGGCCTATGCGGTGCAGGGGCTCGAGAGCAAGACCAAGGGCGCCTATACGCGCGAGGAGCTAACGCCGCTGGCGCAGACCAATGTCGAGTCGCTGAAGGAATACGCCTACTTCACCTTCGCGAAGGCCGACGGCAAGAAGGAACGGTTCCAGGAGCCGGTCGACTACTTCCTCGACTACAAGGATACGGTGCTGACCCTGCACTTCACCTTACCGCTGAAGAACCCCGTCAAGCCCAGGCAGCTGGTGCTCGAAGTATTCGACCGCTCCTTCTTCATCGACTTCCAGATGGCCAAGGACAATCCGGTCAAGCTGGTCGGCGCGCCCGCCGGCTGCCAGATGAAGCTGGAGCGACCGAACGACGGCACCGCGAGTGCGCAGAAGCTCAACGAGCAGACCTTCCTCAATGGCGAGAATTCAAACTTCGGCATGATGTTCGCCAACAAGATCATGGTGGATTGCCCTTGAAGTCGCAACTCTCCGGGTTCGCGCTCGGGCTTCTCACTTGCGCCGCCGTTCTGCTGGTCGTGTCCGTGGCCGACGCCGCGCTCCACGATCTCCTCGCGCAGAATCCGTTCGGCGCGCCGCGCGCCCAGCAGGCGGCGGAGCCTGAAGCCAGCGGCCTCATCGGCTGGCTGTTGGCAAAACAGTCGGAGTTCTATCGCCAGATGTCGGCGACCATCCGCGCCGCGAAGTCCGACGGCTCGGCGGTGTGGACGCTGCTCTTTATCTCGTTTGCCTATGGCATCTTTCACGCCGCCGGCCCCGGCCACGGCAAGGCGGTGATTGCCTCTTATCTCGTCGCCAACCGCGAGACTGCGCGGCGCGGCATCGCGCTGTCGTTCGCCTCCGCGCTGATGCAGTCGCTGGTGGCGATCCTGATCGTCGGCATCTCCGCCTGGATCCTGAATGCGACCGCCAAGACCATGTGCAAGGCCGAAGGCGCGATCGAGATCGCGAGCTATGCCCTGATTGCGCTGTTCGGTCTGCGCCTGGTCTGGGTGAAAGGCGGCGCCTTCATCCGCGCGCTTCAGGTAGCCCAGCCGGTGCCAGCGATGGCAGGCGTGCCGCATGACCATGACCACGGCCATGATGCGGATGATCATCATGGCCACGATCATGATCACCATCACGGTCACAGCCACGCTCGCCATGAGCATGGGCATGGCCACGTCCATGACGAGCACTGCGGTCATTCCCACGGGCCTGCTCCGAGCGAGCTCGCCGGCCCCGGCGGCTGGCGGCGCGGCTTTGCCGCGATCCTCGCCGTCGGTATCCGCCCGTGCTCGGGGGCGATCCTGGTTCTGGTGTTCGCGCTGGCGCAGGGCCTGTTCTGGGCCGGCATCGCCGCGACCCTCCTGATGGGACTGGGCACCGCGATCACGGTCGCGTCCATCGCGGTCGTCGCCGTGTCCGCCAAGGACATCGCGCAGCGCCTCAGCGCAAGACGCGACGGGGGCGGCGCCCTCGTCATGCGCGGCATCGAGTTCGGCGCCGCTGGCCTGGTATTGCTATTCGGCGTCGGCCTGCTGTTCGGCTACATCGCCGCTGAACGGACAACCTGTTTTTAAGCCGCGCTCGCGGGCCCCGGCTCTGCGGAGCAGCGCACAGGGCGCTGCACCGCGTGCGGGGCACGGCACCTTAAACCGGCAGAAACCGCTTCAAGGCCGGCATGAAGAAGATCCCGAGATTGATCGCAAAGCCGATGCTCCAGAGGATCGAGCGCAGCGTCGGGCGGTTGCCGAGATAGGTCAGCACATAGGCGATCCGCACGATCAGGAACAGTGCCGCGAGCTCGTCGATCAGCCGCTGCGGCGAATCCCGGAATTCGGCGAGCAGCACCGCGAAGGCGAAAAACGGGAAGGTCTCGATGCCGTTCAGGTGCGCGCCGAGCGCGCGCTGCGCGAGGGCGTCATCGAAGAAGGCGGGGTCGCGCGGCTGGGAATTGTCGAACGTGCGAAACCTGGCCCATTTGATCGAGACGATCGTTGCAAGGTAAAGCAGCAGCGCTCCCAGGACGCACCATTCCGCGAGTGTCATCTTCCCTCCCGCTTGGGTGCAACCGTAGCCAAATCGGCCTCATCTTGACAAGTTCGGAGCAACGCGCGACCCACGGAGCCATGACCAGCGTCGTTCCCATCGACAGCGCGAAACCGGCAGCTCAATCCGCTCTGCCCCGCGTTGGCGTGCTTCTGATCAACCTTGGAACGCCCGATACTGCTGACGCGCCCGGCGTGCGGGTCTATCTGAAGGAGTTCCTCTCGGATGCCCGCGTCATCGAGGACCAGGGCTTGGTCTGGAAGCTCGTGTTGAACGGGATCATCCTGCGCAGCCGCCCCCGCACCAAGGCGCTGGACTACCGCAAGATCTGGAACAAGGAGCGGGACGAGTCGCCGCTAAAGACCATCACGCGCTCGCAGGCCGACAAGCTCGCGATCGCGCTGTCGGATCGCAGTCATGTCGTCGTGGACTGGGCGATGCGCTACGGCAACCCGTCGATCCAGGCGGGCATCGACGCGCTGATCGCAAAAGGCTGCGAGCGCATCCTCGCCGTCCCGCTCTATCCGCAATATTCCGCCTCGACCTCGGCAACCGTCTGCGACGAGGTGTTCCGCGTGCTCGCCCGCCTGCGGGCGCAGCCGACGCTGCGGGTGACGCCGCCTTACTACCAGGATGCGGCCTATATCGAGGCGCTCGCGACCTCGATCCAGACGCATCTGGCGAGCCTGCCGTTCAAGCCGGATCTGATTGTGGCATCCTTCCACGGCATGCCGAAATCCTATGTCGACAAGGGTGATCCATACCAGAACCACTGCATCGCCACGATCGAGGCGCTGCGCCGCCGGCTCGGCATGAACGAGACAACGCTGCTGCTGACCTTCCAGTCGCGCTTCGGCAATGACGAGTGGCTTCAGCCGTATACGGACAAGACCATGGAGCGTTTGGCGAAAGACGGCGTGCGCCGCATCGCGGTGGTGACCCCGGGCTTTGCCGCCGATTGCCTGGAGACGCTGGAGGAAATCGCGCAGGAGAATGCCGAGATCTTCAAACATAATGGCGGCGAGCAGTTTTCCGCGATCCCCTGCCTCAACGACAGCGAACCCGGCATGGACGTGATCCGCTCCCTGGTGCTGCGCGAGCTTCAGGGCTGGATCTGACGTTTACGATGGGGCGGCAAATCTAACGTTTGGCGCTAGGTCCGCGCCGGCATCCTTTCAAGAGCGTTCTCGCAAACACATAATCCTTGCCATTCCCCTTCCGTACGCCTTGTGCAGAATCGCGCCGGTACCGACGTTAGTCGCGACCGCTGAACCGATAGGGTTGCGATACCGACCAATGACAGCGCGGGAAAGGGCCTTTTCCCGTTTGGAGGAGATATGAGCGGTTTCGACATTTTCGCGATTGTTCTGGTGTTGCTCGTCATCGTCACGCTGGTTGCCGGCGTGAAGACGGTGCCGCAGGGCTATGATTGGACTATCGAACGTTTCGGCAAGTACACGCAGACGCTGAGCCCCGGGCTCAATCTGATCGTGCCCTATTTCGATCGCGTCGGGCGCAAGATCAACATGATGGAGCAGGTGATCGACATTCCCGAGCAGGAGGTGATCACCAAGGACAACGCTACGGTGACGGTGGACGGCGTCGCCTTCTATCAGGTGTTCGACGCCGCGAAAGCGAGCTACGAGGTTTCCAACCTCACCCAGGCCATTACCGTCTTGACCATGACCAACATCCGCTCGGTGATGGGGGCTATGGATCTCGATCAGGTGCTTTCGCACCGCGACGAGATCAACGAGCGCCTGCTCCGCGTCGTCGATGCCGCGGTCTCGCCCTGGGGTCTCAAGGTCAACCGCATCGAGATCAAGGACATCGTGCCGCCGGCCGATCTCGTCGAGGCCATGGGCCGGCAGATGAAGGCCGAGCGCGTCAAGCGCGCCGACATTCTCGCCGCCGAAGGCCAGCGCCAGTCGGAAATCCTGCGCGCCGAGGGCGCCAAGCAGGGCCAGATCCTCCAGGCCGAAGGCCGCAAGGAAGCTGCGTTCCGCGACGCCGAGGCCCGCGAGCGGTCGGCTGAGGCCGAGGCCAAGGCAACCCAGATGGTCAGCGAAGCGATTTCGAAGGGCGATGTCGCCGCGCTGAACTATTTCATCGCCGACAAGTATATCAAGGCGTTCGGGCAATTGGCCGATTCGCCAAACCAGAAGGTCATCATGCTTCCGGTCGAAGCGATGAGCATGCTGGGTTCGCTCGCCGGCATCGGCGAGATCGCCAAGGCGACGTTCGGCGAGAGCGCCGCGTCCGCTGCGCTCGCTCGCCGTCCCGGCTCGGTGCCGCCGACCGGTGGCACGCCGCCGGCGGTGCCGCCGCGGCAGGGATAATCAAAGAGGTCGTATCATGGCCGACATGTTGGTATCGCTCGGCACCTGGAATTGGCTGATCTTCGGCTTCATCCTGATGGCGCTGGAGGTGCTGGCGCCGGGCATCTTCCTGTTCTGGCTCGGGCTCGCCGCGCTGCTGGTCGGCCTGATCTCGTTCACTGTCGCCGTGTCCTGGCAGATCCAGCTCGTGATGTTCGCAGTCTTCGCTGCCGCCGCCGTGCCGGTGTGGCGCCGCCTGGCTCGGCCGAAGCCGGACGCCAGCGCCGGCCCCTTCCTCAACAAGCGCACCGAGGCGCTGTTAGGGCGCGAGTTCACGCTGGAGAAACCGATCATTGACGGCGCAGGCACCGTCCGCATCGGCGACACGGTGTGGCGCGTGGCTGGGCCCGATACGCCGGCGGGGACGCGCGTGAAGGTAGTGCAGGTCGACGGCGCGAATCTTACTGTGGCCGCGGCGTAGCTTCCTTACCTCTCCTGGAGGGGGAGGGTCGATCGCGCGCAGCGCGAGCGGGGTGGGGTGATCTCTCCACTCGGGCACTGCCCCCGTGGAGGAACTGTCACCCTGCCCCGCTACGCATTTCGCGGCACTGCATGCGTAGCGACCCTCCCCCTCCAGGGAGGGTAAACAAGAGCGCTACCTTTTCCATCGCTCGGCAAATCGGTGCAATGGCATGAATGTCTCGCACAGCTCGCGTCCGTGCGGCGTCAATGCGTAACCTCCGCCTTCGCCAAGCTCGACGAATCCCGCTGCACGCAGCTCCGTCAGCCGCGCCTGCAGCACCGTCGGCGAGGCTTCGTCGCAGGCGCTGCGCAGCGCGCGCGAGGTGAGGGGCTCGCCGCGCAACTCCCACAATATCCGCAGGCTCCAGCGCCGGCCGAGCAGGTCCAGCAGCGCCATGATCGGCCGCCCGGTGCGCGAGCCGCGGACGCGGCGTTCTGATGCTGGCTGCTTTGCCATATCGGCCTCTTGCGTAGCGCTACAGATAATGTAGCGTATTGCTACGATAATTGTAGCAACGGAAGCAGTCCATGTCTTCTGCCATGTCACCCTCCTCGCCGCGTATCGCGCCCCTCGATCCGCCTTATCCCCCGGAGATCCAGGCGCAGTTCGACCGCATCATGCGCGGCGCACCGCCCCTGGTGCTGTTCAGGGTGATGGCAAGCCACAGCCGCGCCTGGGACAAATTTCGCGCCGGCGGCCTGCTCGATCCCGGCCCGCTGTCCCTCCGCCAGCGCGAGATCATCATCGACCGCACCTGCGCGCTGAACGAATGCGAGTATGAATGGGGGGTGCATGTCGCCATCTTTGCCGGGCCGGCAAAGCTCATGGAGGATGAAGTGCGTGCGACGGTGCTGGGCGATGCCATGTCACCGTGCTGGTCGCCGGCCGAGCAGGCGCTGATTGCGGCCGTCGACGCGCTGCATCATCGTGCGACGCTTGATGACGAGGAGTTCGCCGCGCTGTCCGCGCATTACGACGAGGCGCAGATCCTGGAAATCATGCTGTTGTGCGGCTTCTATCGCACGGTGTCGTATCTGGCGAACGGGCTGCGCTTGCCGCTGGAGGAGAACGCGGCGCGGTTTCCGGCGTAGGTCTCTCCGCCGTCATTGCGCGCCACACCCTCGGTGTCATTCCGGGGCACGCGAAGCGTGAACCCGGAATCCATTGGGCAGAGATCTCGGAGATGAATGGATTCCGGGTTCGCGCCCAAACGGGCGCGCCCCGGAATGACTCCCTGGAGTGTGTGCGCCTTACGCGACGCCCGCCCGCAACAGATCGTGCAGATGCACGATGCCGACCACCTTGCCCGCTTCGGTCACGACCAGCGTTGTGATCTTGCGTGTGTTCAGCACCTCGATCATCTCGGTCGCGAGCATCGACGGCGGCACCGTCTTCGGTTCAGTGGTCATAATCTCATCGACCGACGCAGCCAGCAGGTCGGGCCGCATGTGGCGGCGCAGGTCGCCGTCCGTGATGATGCCGACGGCCTCATCCGCATCATTGACGATACAGACGCAGCCAAGCCCCTTGGCTGACATCTCGACCACGGCCTCCGACATCTTGGTGCCGAGCGGCTTGACCGGAATTTCCGTGCCGGTGCGCATGTAGTCACGGACGAATTTCAGCATCGCCCCCAGCTTTCCGCCGGGGTGGAAATGCGCGAACTCCAGCGCGGTGAAGCCCCGGCCTTCGAGCAGCGCGATCGCGATGGCATCGCCAATCGCCGCCTGCATCAGCGTCGAGGTGGTCGGCGCCAGATTGTGCGGGCAGGCTTCGCGTGCCTTCGGCAACTCGATCACGATGTCGGCGGCCTGGCCCAGTGAGGACGCCGCGCTCGACGTCACTGCGATCATGGGAATCGCAAAGCGCGCCGAATAATTCACGAGGTTCTTCATCTCCGGCTGCTCGCCTGACCAGGACAGCGCCATGATGACGTCGTCGGACGTGATCATGCCGAGATCGCCATGGCCGGCCTCGGCCGCGTGCACGAAGAAGGCGGGGGTGCCGGTCGAGGCCAGCGTCGCCGCGATCTTGCGGCCCATATGGCCTGATTTGCCGAGTCCGGTGACGATGACGCGACCCTTGGCGTTGCGGATCAGGTCCACCGCTCTCGCAAATGTCGCACCCAGCGGGCCGCGCAAGGCGGCGGCGAGCGCGTTGATGCCGCCGCTCTCCGTCTCCAGCGTGCGGAGCGCGGATTCGACGCTATCAGCAATGGAGCCGGATGATGCGGTCATCAGCGGTTTCGAACTCGGCATGTTCAGGTCCAGGGAGGAGGAGCGTTCGCCCGTTGGCACCTGCTTAGCACGCCCGGGCAGGCGAGGCGACGCGCCGGCCAAATCCCTCAACTGGTCATTAACCATAATTGTTTTAACTCCATTAACGATGGTTCCCGCCAAGCGGTGGGAGCTCGTCGTGAAAGTATTTGATTTCGTTGGAGTTCTTCCATCGTGGGGTCGCCTCCAGGCACTGGCCGGAGCAAACGCGCGCATTTCCTGCGCGCCGTATTGCCGTGCCTGATGCTGACGGCCCTCGAGAGTGCACCGGCTCTGGCCCAGAGCCTCACGCCTGATCTGTTCAATCCCAACCGCGGCGGCTTCGCCGCGCCCGAGACGCTGCCGACACGGCGCACCGCCGGCGTGCCGCAGGCGCCTTCGGACGCGCTGCCGACGCTGCCCGATCCCAACGATCCGCGCAGGCGCCAGCAGCCCCCGGCGATCTCGCGCGCCGGCCAAAGCCCGGCCGGTCAGGTCCCGACCTACGGCCTGCCCGCGGCCAACGTCGCGAGCGGCTCCGGCTACGATTCGCTCAACCGCAAGCGGCAGCAGCCAAAACTCTATCCCGGACAGCCGAAGCCGAAGCGCCCCGCCGGCCCCGACTCAAAGGTAGCGCCGGCAACGCCGGAGCGGACGCTCGGCCCGCCGCGCATCGCGCCGCCACCCTCCGAAACCGCGCACAGGACGCCAGTGCCGCCGGCGATGGCCGGCAACGTGCCCGGCCAGCCGCTGCGCCGCCGCCTCAAGCTGGACGAGGATCCGTTCGGCGCGGTGGGCGACTATGCCGGCAGCTTCCTGATCAAGGGCGGGCTCGAGCTCTCCGCCGGCTACGATACAAATCCCGCGCGTCTCAACAGGCCTGTCGGTTCGCCGGCCTATGTGGTCGCGCCTGATCTCCTTGTAGTGTCCGATTGGGAGCGCCACGCGCTGGTCGCCGATCTGCGCGGCTCGTTCTCGGGCTACACCAACAACATGCCGGCGACCATCAACGGCTTCGCCTCGCCGTCGCCGGTCGAGGTCGATCGCCCCGATTTCACCGGCCATGTCGACGGCCGCCTCGACGTCACCCGCGATTTCAAGTTGACCTCGCAGCTCCGCCTGCGGCTCGCCACCGACAATCCCGGCAGCCCGAACGTGCAGGCAGGTCTTCAGAAATTTCCGGTCTACGCCGCCTATGGCGCGACCGTCGGCTTCGACCAGACCTTCAACCGTTTCCAGGTCGCCGCCGGCGCCACCGTCGATCGTACGGCCTACACCGATTCAAAGCTCATCGACGGCTCGACCTTTGCCAATACCGACCGCGAGTTCAACCAATATGGCGGCGTGGGCCGGTTCTCCTACGATCTGAAGCCGGGCCTCAAGCCCTTCCTGGAAATCCAGGGCGACACCCGCGTGCACGACCAGGCCGCCGACCGCAACGGCTACTTCCGCGATTCAAACGGCGGCTATGCCAAGGTCGGCTCCTCCTTCGAGTTCTCGCGCATCCTCACCGGCGAGATCTCGATCGGCTATTCCGCGCGCAACTATGTCGACCCGCGCCTCAGCCAGCTCGCGGGCTTCCTCACCACGGGCTCGCTGATCTGGAATGCGAGCGGCCTGACGACCGTGAAGTTCTTCACCGACACGCAGATCGCCGAGACCACGATCCCGGGCTCTTCCGGCGTCCTGGTGCGCACCTATTCGGCCGAAGTCGACCACGACTTCCGCCGCTGGCTCACCGCCGTGGGCAAGTTCACCTACGGCACGCTCGACTACCAGAACCAGAATCGCAACGACAAGACTTACTCGCTCGAAAGCAATCTGATCTACAAGCTCAACCGCAACATCTGGATCAAGGGCACGCTGCGCCACGACATCCTGGATTCGAACGTCGCGGGGGCGAGCTCGTCGGGGACGGTGGTGATGCTGGGGGTGAGGTTGCAGAATTAGGTAAGACGGGGCGCGTCGTTCGAGGCTACGCTATCTCGTCCCCACTCCGCTGTCATGCCCCCGCGCAGGCGGGGGCATCCAGTACGCCGCGGCGGATGTGGTGAGTGCGTGCCCTCTAAGGAGAGCCTCTGGAATACTGGATCGTCCGCCTCCGCGGACGATGACAGCGTCATTTGAAGCTTGGCTGCTGCGCGAGCCGCGACTACCGCGGCAGATCCGTCTTCCCCATCAGGAACGTATCGATCGACCGGGCGCACAGCCGGCCCTCGCGGATCGCCCAGACCACCAGCGATTGGCCGCGGCGCATGTCGCCGGCGGTGAACACGTTCGGGCGCGAGGTCTGGTAGTCCAGCGTGTTAGCCTTGACGTTGCCGCGACCGTCGAGCTCGACCGCGAGCAGGTTCAAGAGGCCCTCGTGCACGGGATGCACAAAGCCCATCGCGAGCAGGACGAGCTCGGCATCGAGCACGAACTCCGTGCCGGCAATCGGTTTGAACTTGTCGTCGACGCGCACGCAGTGCAGCTTCTTGACCTTGCCGTTCTCGCCCGAGAACTTCTGCGTCAGCACGGCGTATTCGCGGATCGCGCCTTCGGCCTGGCTGGAAGAGGTGCGCATCTTCAGCGGCCAGTTCGGCCAGGTCAGGCCCTTGTTCTCGCGCTCGGGCGGGGCGGGCATGATCTCGAGCTGGGTCACCGAGAGCGCGCCCTGGCGCAGCGAGGTGCCGATGCAGTCAGATCCGGTGTCGCCGCCGCCGATGACGACGACGTGCTTGCCGCCGGCCAGGATCTCCTGGACGCCGCGGAGCGGCTCCTCGGAGACGCGGCGGTTCTGCTGCGGCAGGAAGTCCATCGCGTAGTGAATGCCTTCGAGATCGCGGCCGGGGATCGGCAGGTCGCGCGGAGCTTCGGCGCCGCCGGTCAGCGCGACAGCGTCGTACTCGTTGAGCATCTCGCGCGGATCGACATTGCCGTCGGCGCCGACATGGCTGTTGTAGTGGAAGGTGACGCCTTCGGCTTCCATCTGCTTGACGCGGCGGTCGATGATGCCCTTCTCCATCTTGAAGTCGGGGATGCCGTAGCGGAGCAGGCCGCCGGCCTTGGCGTACTTCTCGAACAGATGCACGTCGTGGCCGGCGCGGGCGAGCTGCTGCGCGCAGGCCATGCCGGCCGGACCCGAGCCGATCACGGCGACCTTCTTGCCAGTCTTGACGGTAGCCACTTCCGGCTTCACCCAGCCATTGTCCCAGGCGCGATCGACGATCGCGCATTCGATGGTCTTGATGGTGACGGGGTTGTCGTCGATGTTGAGCGTGCAGGAGGCTTCACACGGCGCCGGACAGATGCGCCCCGTGAACTCCGGGAAATTGTTGGTCGAGTGCAGGTTGCGCGAGGCTTCTTCCCAGTTGCCCTGGTAAACGAGATCGTTCCAATCCGGGATCTGGTTGTTGACCGGGCAGCCTGGCGTGCCGGGCGCGACCGAGCCTGTGCCGTGACAATAGGGAATGCCGCAGTTCATGCAGCGCGCGGCCTGGTCGCGCACCTCCTTCTCGGAGAGGGGAACGACGAACTCGTGAAAATGCTTCACGCGCTCGGCGACCGGGATGTACTTGCGGTCATGCCGTTCGATTTCAAGAAAACCGGTGATCTTGCCCATTAAACCCGTAGTCCCTGCCGCTTAGTCGTTTGTTCTCTCACTCCTCATCCTGAGGAGCGGCGCCCTTTCGCGCCGCGTCTCGAAGGATGAGGTCCCGGATGGTGGCCTCATGGTTCGAGACGGCGCTCCGCGCCTCCTCACCATGAGGTTATTCTCTACGCCCCGATTGCGATCTTCGGCTCGGCGTCAGCATTGGCGGCCATTTCGCGCAGCGCGCGCCGGTACTCGACCGGCATCACCTTGCGGAATTTAGGCAGCCATTCCTTCCAATTGGCAAGGATGTCGGCGGCGCGCTTGGAGCCGGTCGCTTTGGCATGGCGCGAGATCAGCACGTGCAGCCGCTCGACGTCGGAGGCGAGCAGGTTCTTGAACACGTCGACCCGGCCATGCGCCTCGAGGTCACCGGCGTGGTGATAGGTGCCGGCATTGATCAGCTCTTCCGACAGCACCGGCTCGAGCTCGACCATCGACAGATTGCACAGCCGGTCGAAATCGCCGGCCTCGTCCAGCACGTAGGCGATGCCGCCGGACATGCCCGCCGCGAAGTTGCGCCCGGTCTTGCCGAGCACGACCACGATGCCGCCGGTCATGTATTCGCAGCAATGATCGCCCGCGCCCTCGACCACCGCGACCGCACCCGAGTTGCGCACGGCAAAGCGCTCGCCGGCGATGCCGCGGAAGTAGCATTCGCCTTCGATCGCGCCGTACATCACGGTATTGCCGACGATGATGCTCTCTTCCGGCACGATCGCAGAGTTCCTCGGCGGCTTGACTATGATCTTGCCGCCCGAGAGGCCCTTGCCGACATAGTCGTTGGCCTCACCCTCGAGCTCGAAGGTGACGCCGTTGGCGAGCCAGGCGCCGAAGGCCTGTCCGGCAGTGCCCTTGAGGCTGACATGGATGGTGTCATGCGGCAGGCCGGCATGGCCGTAGATCTTGGCGACCGCACCCGACAGCATGGCGCCGGCGGAACGGTTGGTGCTGTTGATCGCGGCCTCGATCTTCACCGGCGCGCCGCGGTCAAGCGCAGGCGTCGCCTTCTCGATCAGCGTGCGGTCGAGCACGGCCTCCAGATGATGGTTCTGGCGCTCGGAATGATAGATCTTCTGGCCGTTCTCTTCCTTCTGCTTGACGAACAGCTTTGAGAAGTCGAGGCCCTTGGCCTTCCAGTGCGCGACCAGCTTGGTCTGGTCGAGCAGCTGCACCTGGCCGACCATTTCGTTGAAGGTGCGGAAGCCGAGCGAAGCCATGATCTCGCGGACTTCTTCCGCGACGAAGAAGAAGTAGTTGATCACGTGCTCGGGCTGGCCGGTAAAGCGCTTGCGCAGCACCGGATCCTGCGTCGCGACGCCGACCGGACAGGTGTTGAGGTGGCACTTGCGCATCATGATGCAGCCGGCCGCGATCAAGGGCGCGGTGGCGAAGCCGAACTCGTCGGCGCCCAGCAGCGCGCCGATCACGACGTCACGGCCGGTGCGGAAGCCGCCGTCGACCTGGACCACGATGCGGCTGCGCAGCCGCTCGCGCACCAGGGTCTGATGGGTCTCGGCGAGGCCGATCTCCCAGGGCGAGCCGGCGTGCTTGATCGACGTCAGCGGCGAGGCGCCAGTGCCGCCCTCGAAGCCCGCGATGGTGACATGGTCGGCGCGCGCCTTGGCGACGCCCGCGGCGACCGTGCCGACGCCGATCTCGGAGACGAGCTTGACCGAGACGTCGCCCGCCGGGTTGACGTTCTTGAGGTCGTAGATGAGCTGCGCCAGATCCTCGATCGAGTAGATGTCGTGGTGCGGCGGCGGCGAGATCAGGCCGACGCCCGGCGTCGAGTGCCGGACCCTGGCGATGGTCGCGTCGACCTTGTGACCGGGCAGCTGGCCGCCTTCGCCGGGCTTGGCGCCCTGTGCCATCTTGATCTGCATCATGTCGGAGTTGACGAGATACTCCGTGGTGACGCCGAAACGGCCCGAGGCGACCTGCTTGATCGCCGAGCGCATGGAATCGCCGTTCGGCATCGGCTTGAAGCGGTCGGCTTCCTCGCCGCCTTCACCGGTGTTCGACTTGCCGCCGATCCGGTTCATCGCGATCGCGAGCGTGGTATGGGCCTCGCGCGAGATCGAGCCGAAGCTCATCGCACCTGTTGCGAAACGCTTGACGATCTCCTTGGCCGGCTCGACCTGGTCGAGCGGCACCGGCTTGCGCTTCTCCTCCTCCGCGTTCTTGATCCGGAAGAGGCCGCGCAGCGTCAAAAGGCGCTCCGACTGCTCATTGAGGATTTTTGCGAAGGCGCGGTAGCGCTCCTGCGAATTGCCGCGGGCGGCGTGCTGGAGCAGCGACACTGACTCGGCGGTCCATGCATGGTCCTCGCCGCGGCTGCGATAGGCGTATTCGCCGCCGACGTCGAGCGCGGTCTTGTAGACCTGCGCCTCGCCGAACGCGTCGGCATGGCGGCGTACCGCTTCTTCGGCGATCTCGGAAAGACCGACGCCCTCGACGCGGGTGTGCGTGCCGGCGAAGAACTTTGCGACGAAGTCCGCCTTGAGGCCGACTGCGTCGAAAATCTGCGCGCCGCAATAGGACTGGTAGGTCGAGATGCCCATCTTGGACATCACCTTGAGCAGGCCCTTGCCGATCGACTTGATGTAGCGCTTGACGATCTCGTAGTCGTCGAGCGAGCCGGGCAGGCGGTCCTTCATCGCGATGATGGTCTCGAACGCGAGGTAAGGATTGATCGCTTCGGCGCCGTAGCCTGCAAGGCAGGCAAAGTGATGCACTTCGCGCGGCTCGCCGGATTCGACGACGAGGCCGACCGAGGTGCGCAAGCCGGTGCGGATCAGGTGGTGATGCACGGCGGCGCAGGCCAGCAGCGACGGGATCGGCACCCGGTCGGTGCCGACCATGCGGTCGGACAGGATGATGATGTTGACGCCCTCGCGCACCGCGCTCTCAGCGCGCGCGCAGAGCTCGTCGAGCACCTGATCCATGCCGGCCGCCCCGAGGCCAGCGTGGAATGTGGTGTCGAGCGTGCGCGACTTGAAGTGCGACTCGGCGACCTCGGAGATCGAGCGGATCTTTTCAAGGTCCGCGTCGGTCAGGATCGGCTGGCGCACTTCGAGGCGCTTGGTCGTGGCCATGCCTTGCAGATCGAACAGGTTCGGCCGGGGCCCGATGATTGAGACGAGGCTCATCACCAGCTCTTCGCGGATCGGGTCGATCGGCGGGTTGGTGACCTGCGCAAAGTTCTGCTTGAAGTAGGTGAACAGCGGCTTGGCCTTGTCCGACAGCGCCGAGATCGGCGTGTCGTTGCCCATCGAGCCCGCGGCTTCCTCGCCTGTGGCCGCCATCGGCGTCATCAGGATGGTGATGTCTTCCTGGCTGTAGCCGAACGCCTGCTGGCGATCGAGCAGCGACAGGTTGGAGCGCACGCCGGTGGTCGGCACCTTCGGCAACTCCTCCAGCACGATCTGGGTCCGCTCCAGCCACTCCTTGTAGGGATGGCTCTTGGCAAGCTCGGCCTTGATCTCGTCGTCGGGAATCAAGCGGCCCTGTTCGAGGTCGACCAGCAGCATCTTGCCCGGCTGCAAGCGCCACTTGGTGATGATCTGGTCCTCGGGGATCGTCAGCACGCCCATCTCGGACGCCATCACGATGCGGTCGTCTTTGGTCACCAGATAGCGCGCCGGCCGCAATCCGTTGCGGTCGAGCGTGGCGCCGATCTGGCGGCCGTCGGTGAAGGCGATCGCGGCGGGGCCATCCCACGGCTCCATCAGCGCGGCGTGATATTCGTAGAAGGCGCGGCGCTTCTCATCCATCAAGGGATTGCCGGCCCACGCCTCCGGAATCATCATCATGACGGCGTGCGGCAGTGAGTAGCCGCCCTGCACCAGAAATTCGAGCGCGTTGTCGAAGCAGGCGGTGTCCGACTGTCCCTCATAGGAGATCGGCCAGAGCCGGTTGATGTCCTTGCCGTAGAGCTCGGAGCTCACCGAGGCCTGGCGCGCCGCCATCCAGTTGACGTTGCCGCGCAGCGTGTTGATCTCGCCGTTATGCGCGATCATGCGATAGGGATGCGCCAGCGACCAGGCCGGGAAGGTGTTGGTCGAGAAGCGCTGGTGAACGAGTGCCAGCGCGCTCTCGAAGTCCTTCTCGTGCAAATCGGGATAGTACTTGCCGAGCTGGTCGGCGAGGAACATGCCCTTGTAGATCACAGTGCGGCAGGACATCGAGCAGGGGTAATAGCCCGCAAGTCCGCGGTCGCGGCGCTGGTAGATCGCCTGCGAGATCGACTTGCGCAGGATGTAGAGCCGGCGCTCGAATTCGTCCTCGGTCTTGGCGGTGCCGTTGCGGCCGATGAACACCTGCATGCAGGCCGGCTCGGTCGGCTTCACGGTGATGCCTAGCGAGGAATTGTCGGTCGGCACGTCGCGCCAGCCGAGCAGCGTCAGGCCCTCTTCCTTGATTTGGTCGGCGATGATGCTCTTGATGACGTTGCGCCAGGCGGTGTCGCGCGGCATGAACAGCGCGCCGATGGCATATTCGCCCGGATTCGGCAGCGCGAAGCCGAGCTCCTTCGCCTTGCGGCTGAAGAAGGCGTGCGGGATCTGCACCAGGATGCCGGCACCGTCACCGGCGCGCGGATCGGCGCCGACGGCGCCGCGATGCTCGAGGTTGCAGAGGATGCTCAGCGCGTCCGCGACGATCTCGTGCGACTTCTTGCCCTTGATGTTGGCGATGAAGCCGACGCCGCAGGAGTCCTTCTCCAGGCTCGGATCGTACAGGCCTTCGGCTTCAGGGCGCGAATTGTGTTCCTGAATCGGATCGGTCGTTTTCGAGGCGACCGTCGCCGACAGCTGTTCTGCCACGATGTTTGCGCGCCCGAATTGCGACCCGTTCATTGTCCTGTCCTCTCCATGCGGCAAGCTGCCTCACCGCCATCTTCGGCGCACCTTGGGCGTTCCGCGGCACCCGCCTCTGGGTCACCGCTCGTCCGCTAGCGAGCCGCATTTTCTTAAATTCAGGCCTAGGCGTTCTTCGTCCCCGAGAACGGCTTTGCCTGGTACCTTCCCGGCGCTCGAGAGCACCGCTTTCGCTGCAATCCCCATGCCGGGGACCGCAAGCAAAATTGAGACAGCTTTCCTGTCCTAACCATCACCTTGCCAAATTTTTGTCTAGCACACAAGCGCGCACAAGTCCCGATTCCCGAGGTGTCAATTCCCGCTTTCCGTAGGCCGGCAGCCCCGGTTTTGAAGCAAACGTGCCCCGATCCGGCCCCGCGGGCGCCGAAATCCCGAATGAAGCTTCGGATCAACCCTTCGGAAGGCGCGCCACGCCGCGCGAAGCGAAAGAGGGCCGCCGTCGGGGGGCCTGACAGGAGCGTCTCGACCATGAAGTTTTTCACAGGATGTGTGGCTGCCGCCGCGCTGGCGCTGGCCGCAAGTGCGGGGCATGCGCAGGCTCCTCCGAACGGTATCGGGAGAGGGGGCGTTATCGCAGTGTCGGATTTCGACGGACCCTATGCGCCGCCGGAGGCCGCGCCGCCACCGCCGCCGCGTTACGGCTATGGCTACGGCTCCGAGGGGCGCGGTCCGGCCCCGGTGCTGCTGCCGTCGACCGAGGTCTATGCGGTGCTGCGCGAAAACGGCTTCTCGCCGCTCGGCATCCCGCGCCTGCGCGGCAGCGTCTACACCATCGCAGTGATCGACCATCGCGGCGACGATGGCCGGCTGGTGATCGACGCCCGCGACGGACGGATCATCCGCTTCATGCGCGCCAGTGACGCCTACGGCATGGCGCCCGCCTATGACGAGCACGCGGTCGCGCCTTACGGCCCGCAAAGCGCGCTCCCGCCGCCGACGGTGATCCGCAGCGGCCCGCCGCGCCCGCCGGCTTCGATTCCGCATGTCGCCAGCCGCACGGTGCCGATGCCCAAGGCTGCCCCGCGGCGCGGGGCGACGCCGGTGGCCGCGGCGAAGCCGGCCGAACCCGCGCGGCAGGAGGCTCAGGCGCCGCCGCCGGTACAGGCACGGCCCGCGCAGCAGACCACTGCCGTGGCCGCAAAGCCTGCCGAGGCCGCTCCGCAGGCGGCCCCGCCAACCGTCGCTCAGGCCAAGCCGGCGCCGGCGATCATGCCGACCCAGGAGATGCCGGCCGCACAGGGCCTGGATTAGCGAGCTGCTGCTTGACGCGACGGCCCGTCTTAAATTCCTCGGTGTCGTCCTGGCTTTCACCAGGACGCTGCGGAGAGATGTGGGCAAAAATGAAAGGCGCCCGACAATCTCGGGCGCCTTTGCATCAGGCCATCGTTCCTCAGCTATGCCCATACCCCGCCGCGTTCAGGATCAGCTTCGCCACTTCCCTCGGATGCGACACCAGCGAGAGGTGGCCGGCATCGAGCTCGATCGTGGTGGCGTTCATGCGCTTGGCGAGGAAACGTTCGAGATCGGGATTGATGGTGTAGTCGTTCTTCGACACCGCGTACCAGGCCGGCTTGCTGTGCCATGCAGCTTCCGTGGTGCGGCCGGCGAAGATTGAGGCTGCGGTTGGCCATTGCACCGCGTAGAGCTCCTTGGCCTGCTCCGACTTCACGCCATTGGCGAAATATTTCAGGAAGGCGTCTTCCGAGAGTTTTGTGTAGCCGTCGCGCTCGACAATGCCTGCGCGGGCAGGTCCCGCCGGAAACTGCTTGGACAGCGCGACGAAATCCTCGTTCGCGTCGGGAGCACGTGCAGCGACATAGACGAGGCCGGTGACCTTCGGGTCAGTGCCGACCTGGCTGATCACGGTGCCGCCCCAGGAATGCGCGACCAGCACGGTCGGTCCGTCCTGTTCAGCCAGTACGCGCTTGGTCGCGTCGACCGAGTCCGCAAGCGACGACAGCGGATTCTGCACGGCGGTCACGTGCAGGCCTGCGGCCTGGAGGATCGGGATCACCTCCGACCAGCTCGAGCCGTCGGCCCAGGCGCCGTGCACCAGCACGACGTTGTTGGCTTTCACTGTTTGCGGTGTCTGCGCGTCGGCAAGGCGGATGGGGGCCGCTAAAAGGCTCGCGGCGACGAAAAGGCTGCGCCAGAGTGTCATGATCGTTTTCCGTCTCGTTTTGGTTTCGATGACCATAGGACGGAGGGAGGGGTGGCCGCGTTACGCGACTTCACTGCTCTGTGATGCGGTGCAATAGCGGCACAGAAACGGTGTCGTGGCGAAGGCCAGAACCCATACCGCGAGGTCTATCGGCCGAAGTGAGGTGTTCGTGCCGGAGGCGAGTCTTCGCCAATCGTCTCGCTGGGGTGTGGGTCGTCGCCTTCGCCAGAACGACGGCGGGAGGCGCGATCACGAACGAAAAAAACGCCCCGGGGCACCGGGGCGTTCTCGCAACTTGGAAGTGACGTGCCTTTACGCGGCGGCTTGCGCGGAGCTCTCGATCACCTGCGCCTTCGGGGCGCTGGTGTTGATCGCGATCTGGCGCGGCTTCTTGGCCTCGGGAATCTCGCGTACGAGGTCGACGTGAAGCAGGCCATTCTCGAGCGAGGCGTCCTTCACCTGCACGAAGTCGGCAAGCTGGAAGGCGCGCTCGAAGGCACGCGCGGCGATGCCGCGGTAGAGCACTTCGGATTGCGAGTTCTCGTTGGCGACTTTCTCGCCCTTGATCGTCAGCGTGTTTTCCTTCGCGACGATGGAGAGCTCATCCTTGGCGAAGCCAGAGACCGCAACGGTGATGCGGTAGGCGTTCTCGCCGGTGCGCTCGATGTTGTAGGGGGGATAACCGGGGCTGCCGTCCGATGTTGCCTGGTCGAGCAGGCTGAAGAGGCGGTCGAAGCCGACGGTGGAACGATAGAACGGGGTGAGATCATAGCTACGCATGGTCAAGTCCTCCATAGAGCGACTGTTGGGTAACCCGCCCGCCAATCGGGCCGGGCTTTCGTCTGTGTGCAGCCTGATGTTCCGGTTCCGAAACACTGGTAGCGGCCTGCACGAAAATGATATGGGTGGAACGAGACGGCGTTCAAGAGGGCGGCATTTGCGCCTTTTCGGCGCTTTAGCCCCTTGATTTGCAGTACTTCCCGCCTATGACGCTGGTCTCGATCCCGTCCAATCCCGTCCCCGAAAACGTCGTCAGCGGCACCATCAAGACCCCCGATGGCGCCGAGTTGCGCTTTGCGCGCTGGGCGCCGCCGGCGGGCCGCAAGGGCACGGTCTGCGTCTTCACCGGGCGCAGCGAGCAGATCGAGAAATATTTCGAGACGGTCCGGGATTTGCGCGACCGCGGCTTTGCGGTGGCGATGATCGACTGGCGCGGACAGGGCCATTCCTCGCGCCGCCTGCGCGATCCGCGCAAGGGCTATGTGCGCGACTTCGCCGATTTCGAGGTGGACGTCGAGACCTTCGTGCAGCAGGTGGTGTTGCCGGATTGCCCGCCGCCGTTCTTTGCGCTCGCCCATTCCATGGGCGGCACGGTGCTGCTGCGGGTCGCGCATGCCGGCAAGCGCTGGTTCGACCGCATGGTGCTGTCGGCGCCGATGATCGACCTGCCTGGCCGCACCACGTCGTTTCCGGCCCGCGCGCTCATAAAGACGATGCGCCTGTTCGGGCAGGGCAGCCGTTATGTCCCCGGCGGCAGCAGCCGCATCACCGGGCTCGATCCCTTCATCAACAATCCCTTGACCAGCGATCCCGTGCGCTATGCGCGCAATGTCGCGATCCTGGAGGAGGATCCGACGCTGGGGCTGGCGTCCCCGACGGTGGCCTGGGCCGACGCTGCCTTCAGCGCGATGCAAACCTTCAAGCGCGTGAAATATCCGTCAGAGATCCGCCAGCCAATCCTGATGCTGGCGGCCTCCAGCGACACCGTGGTCTCCACCGCTGCGATCGAGGAGTTCGCCTATCATTTGCGCGCCGGCTCGCATCTCGTCATCGCGGGCTCGAAGCACGAGATACTCCAGGAGCAGGACCGTTACCGCTCCCAGTTCTGGGCCGCCTTCGACGCCTTCGTGCCGGGCACGCCGCTGTTCAAGTGAGAGCCCTGGTTCCGCAAGAGTGGTGTGGACCTGCAGAGAATCCTCATCCTCCGTTATTGCGAGGAGCTCTTGCGACGAAGCAAATGGCGGTGCTCACAGCGTCTTCAAATACTCGATCAAATCGTAGCGCTCGGCATCGTCCTTGAACGCGCGGCCGATGACGCCGGGGCGCTTCGGATCGCCTTCCTTGCGCTCGAAGGAATGGCCGAGCACGCTGTTGCCCTGGATCGGCTTGCCGTCCGATCCCGTCGCAGAGAATTCCGTTTCGCCGGTCTTGCAACGCTCGTTGTCGGTGACTGCAAAACCGACGGTCTCGGGATCATAGTCGCGGCGGCCCATGCAGAATTTTTGCGGGCGCTCGCCCGCCGGCTTCAGCAACCAATACAGTGAAGGTACCGAACCGTTGTGCAGGTAAGGTGCGGTGGCCCAGATGCCGTTCAGTGGCCGCGCGCGATAGCGCGGATCAGGCGCGGGATTGAGACAGTTCTTGCGCGCGAGATTCCATAATTTCGCCCGCTCGGCCTCCGGCATCTTCTCGTCGTCCATCCATTTGCGGGCGACGAGATCGACCACCGTCATCAGGCCGAGCGCATAGATCATCTCGTTGGGCGAGGTGCTTGCGGTCGGGATGTCGCATTGCCACCATTTCTGGAGATCGGCCGTGTTCACCTTCAGGAAGCCGGGCACATCGACGGTCCTCTTGCTGAGGACAAGGGACTGTTCGGGATCCGTCTTGATCTCGTCGAGGGGGATCGTCACCGCGTTCAGGACCTTGCTGTCGCCGCTCGGCTCCCAATGCTTCGATGACCAGAAGGCCGGGCTGTCGACGGCGGGCAGATGGCATCCGGAGCACATCTCGGTGTAGATCGCACGGCCGCGTTCGACGCGATCAGGCTTCAGCCTCCAGGCATCGCCGAGGATCTGCGAGGGCCATTTCGGCGCGAGCAGGCCGCCGAACTTCGGACCGGAGGAAGGATCGGCGGCCTTGAACGGATCGGGGCCTCTCAGCAAGTCCTCGATCCAGCCGAGTGTCGTGATGTTCACCGAGGAGCGCCACAGCCTGTCCTCTGGATAGGCATCGGACAGGTTAAGCAGGGCCGTCACGCCGAGGGCTTCGCCGGCGTTGCGGATCAGCGGCTGCTCGATCGAGGCGTCGTACTGGGCGAACTTGAACCACGGCACGGTCCAGATCGCGGGGTAGCTGACCGGCGCGTCCTGGGCGTGCAGGTTCTTCTCGAATCCCTTGACGCCGCTCAGAGCGAGATCTTGCGAAAAGACCTGATTGCCGATGCGGTTGAGGGCATCGAGCCGGCCGAACCCTTCCTCGGTATCCTTCTGCTGCTTGCCGTCCCAGGTTGTCTTGCCTTCGATCGTTTGTTGCTGGGTTTTTGCCCAATCGATCAGGAAGGTGCCGATCGTGCTGAGCTTCTGCTTGAGCGCGGCGCGGTCCGTCTTGCTGGCCTCAGCGCCGAGCACGCGATCGGCGAAGCGTTGAAAGCGGAACGGAACGTGCAGCGTGTAGGCGATCGACAGGCCGGTCGCGAGCTCGAGCTTCTTCAGGTCGGTCATCGCCGGACCGCCGTCGAAGCGGACGTCGACGTCCTGATAATGGATCTGGCCGGTATGACAGGCCGCGCAGGTCAGCCCGATCTTATCCTCTTCGCGGCGGCCCGTCGCGGGATCGACGACACCGGTCATCCGCGCGAAGCCAACCGGCAGGCCGTCGACGTTCTCCGTCGGCGTCCATCTCGTCGACCAGTCCGACACCGGCGTCGTTTCGTAGACATTGGCGTAGCCGAACCGGCGCAGCGTCGCCGTGTCGGTCAGGATCGACTGCGGGCTCGGGATGAAGCCGAAGCGCTCGAGATAGGCGCTGTCCTTCATCATGCCCGGCTTCGAGAACAGATGAAGGCGCGGCTGCTCCAGCGCCACGAACCACTCATAGGGCACCGGGAAGGTCGCAGTGCCTTGGCTGGCATGGTGGAACCAGTGCCGGTCCTTCAACGACCAGTTTTGCTCAAGCCAATAGGCCGCTTTCGTCTCCGGCAGCTGCGGCAACGGTGGCGGCAGAAGATTCACGAGAATGCCCTTCTGCGGCAGCAAGGCGCGGACCTGGTTGGGGAATTCGGCGACCGCGACGAGGGCGAGGAGACCGAGACCGATCACGACCGCTGTGAGCGCGACCGTCCAACGAAAGCCGAGCTGGCAGGCCGACAGCAGCGGCTGCGACACGATCCGCTGGTTGATACGGTCCGGGAATTTGCGCTGCTCGAACAGCGTGCGCACGTCGGCCACGCTGAGATAACGCTCCTCGCCCTTCTTACCCTTGCCCATGATCTTCAGGAGGATGGGCCATTCGAACTTCATCAGCAGCGGGTCGTACCAGCGTGCGGCGCTGCCGGCGCGCTGAAGGTTGTCGTGCATGAAGGTCTTGATTTCGACGGCGTTGAGGCCAACCTCGCCGATGCCGGTGTTGGGATCGGTGTAGGTCCGGCCGAAGCTCGCGAGCCGCGCGATCTCGTCCTCGTTGACCTTGCCGTCAACGCCGAGGATGCGCGAGCCGGCGCCGCGCTTGTCGAGCGGACCGCCGCGCAACGCGTCGAGCTGCGGGCCCGACCAGATGGTCTTCAGGATGTGACTGATACCGTTGGCGATGAGCGCAACGCCGCGAACCTGGATGCGGGCCGATATCTTCTTCACCCCCGTCTCGCCGCTCGCATTCGCAATGGTCTGCGATAGCGTGTTGAGCGGGACGGTCTCGCCGTCGATGAAGCCTTCGCCGACGAGGCCGCGAAGGAACGGACAGGGATTATTTGGCGAAACCTGGATCGAAGGGTCAAAGGGCGGCTTCGAAGCGGCGTGATGCATGGCCCAAATCCGAATCGTGAAAAAGCAGGCGCGCCGTTAGAGCGCGAAAGTTTTAACAAACCGACAGCACGATATACGACTTCAGCGTGTGACGAAGTGTGGCGGATTTCACTGTCCTGGAAACAAGAGCAGACGTGAGGCTGCCAATGGACTGCAATGGACCCGTGGCCCTGTCAGGACTCGGCGGCGCGCTTGAGGTCGCTCTGCACCAGGGTCAGCTTGCCGAGCGGCACGCCAGCCTTCAGCAGACCCTCGCGGTAATGGGCGATGTCCTCAGGCCGCTTCCAGTGGAAGTTGCGCAAGTGCCTGTCGACATTCAGGGTTGGATAGTTTGCCATCAGCACGCCGACGGCCTCGTTCGCCTCGCCGCTCCGTCCCATTTGGGCCAACGCCGCGGCGCGGATCGCCAGTGCCTGCATGTGGTTCGGGTTGATGTAGAGCTGCTCGCGCGCCCATGACAGGGTCGCATCATATTGGCGCAACAGATAGTGACTGAAGGCGTTCAGCGCCGCCCATTGGTAGCGCGGGTCGCTGTTGTCGCGCTGCGCCGCCATCGAGAACAGCTCGATCGCCTCGCGGTGTTCGCCGATGACGAAATGGCAGATGCCGAGCACGCCCCGCGCGCCGTTGTCGTAGGGGTTGAGTGCGACCGCGCGCTTGGCGGCGTCCATCGCGGCGTCGTAATGCCCCTCCATGGCGTGGGCCCAGGACAGGATCGAGAACGCGAAGGAGGAGCGCGGGTCCAGCCGGACGCTGGTCTCGGCGAGGTCCATCGCCTCGGCCCACATCTCGCGCGTGCCCTTGACCCAGCCGAACTGGATGCTCTGGATCTGGATCGTGCCGAGATAGGCATGCGCGATCGACAGTTTGGGGTCGAGCCTGATGGCCTCGCGGAACAGCTCGACCGCGACGGCCAAATCCTCCTTGGTCTGCCGGTAGTAGTGCGACAATCCCTTGAGAAAGCGGTCCCAGGCGCTCACGTCAGTCGACAGCCGCGCCGGCGCCGAGGCTTCGGCGCGGACGATCTCGGTGGCGATGGCGGCGGACAGGTTGGTGGTGATCTCGTCCTGCATCGCGAACAGGTCGCCAATGTCGCGGTCGTAGCGGCCGGTCCAGAGCTGCTCGCCGCTCTCCGGCGCGATCAGCTCGGCGGTGACGCGGATCTTGGCACCGGCACGCCGCACCGAGCCCTGGATCAGATAGGTGGCATCGATCTCGCGCGCGATCAGCCGCGTGCTGGTGTTCTTGCCCTTGAAGGCGAAAGTCGAGTTGCGGCTCAGCACGCGGTAGAAGGATTGCAGCGACAGCGCGTGGATCAAATCCTCAGTGAGCCCGTCGGAGAAATATTCGTCCTGGGCATCGCTGAGATTGGCGAAGGGCAGTACGCCGACGATCGCGGTGCGGTACTGCTGCGAAAGGGCGGAGGCCTCCCTCAGCTCGGGCGCGAGCGGCGGCGCGCCCTCGGGCGTCCAGGTCCAGACTCCGACCGCATCCTTGATGTTCTTGAATCGATGGTTGCCGGCGTCGGTGAGCGGCACGGTGAGATGCTTGCTCGCCTCGCGATAGGCCTTCGCCGAGATGGCGAAGCCGCCGGGGCTCGCCACCGATTCCAGGCGGACGGCAATGTTGACGTCGTCACCGAACACTTCGTCCTCGTCGGCGATGACGTCGCCCATGTGGATGCCGAGCCGGAACTGCATGGCGCGGTCGGCGGGCAGATGATGGTTCCGCTCCGCCATCAGCGTCTGCATCGCAATCGCCGCCTCGGTGGCGCCGACGATCGAGGGAAACTCGAGTAGGAAGCCGTCGCCGGTGTTCTTCACGACACGGCCGCCGTGATTGAGGATGATGGGGTGGATCGCGCTGCGATGGGCCTTGAAGGCAGCATGGGTGCCGGCCTCGTCGCTGCCCATCATGCGCGAATAGCCGGCGACATCGGCGCAGACAATGGCGGCCAGACGTCTTTCCATACCCCAGGAGCTCCAAAGGACCTGCGATCGGCCACGGCGTGGCAGTCGCCCCGAATCCCGCATTTCAAGAACCCTGCCTTTATAAAGCAGATAGGGCCGCGCGAAAGTATGATCCGCATTGCAAATTCGAGTTAATTCCCACGCAATTGCGGCAGTGGACGGGGAGGGGCGAACCGATTAAGCCGCTTCAGGGCCGACGGGGGGCATCACATGCTGGGCATTCACGAGATCTGGCTCTTCATCCTGTCGGGCGTGCTGCTCAACGTCACGCCGGGCCCTGATACCGTCTATGTCATCGGCCGCAGCATGCAGATGGGCTGGCGGGGCGGCGCCGCCGCCGCGCTGGGCATCAGTTGCGGCTGCTTTTTCCATGTCGCGGGCGCCTCGATCGGCCTTTCGGCCCTGCTGATGGCCTCATCGACTGCGTTCTCGATCCTGAAGTTGGTCGGCGCGGCCTATCTGGTCGTCACAGGACTTCAGATGCTGTGGTCGCGCCCGGCGCTGGCGGCGGTCAGGGACGAAGGCGAACGGAGCTCGCTGCGGCGGGTCTTCCTCCAGGGCGTCTTCACCAACGCGCTCAACCCCAAGGTCGCGCTGTTCTTCCTCGCCTTCCTGCCGCAATTCGTCGCAGCCGATTCACCGCACAAGCCGCTCGCCTTCCTGACCCTCGGCTTGGTCTTCATCTGCACGGGGACGCTGTGGTGCCTGGTGCTGGCGGCCTTTGCGGCAAGGGCGGCCCATCGCTTGCGGAGCTCCGAGGGCGCGATCGCCTGGGTCAACCGCGCGCTCGGCGGCCTCTTCATCTATCTCGGCATCCGCGTCGCCATGCTGGAGACGCGGTGACTCGTTCGAACGAATGGCTGAAGCATCGCGCGGTTCGCTCGATCGAAGCCGCGCTCGGGAGGTTTTGATGATTCGTGGTAGCTGTCTGTGCGGCGCCGTGCGGTTCGAGATCGATCAGGTACGTTGGCTGACACATTGCCATTGTGCCAATTGCCGCAAGCTGACCGGCGCGGCATTCGCCACCTACGCCCATGTCGACGCCGACAAATTTCGCTTTGTTGCAGGCGAGGAGCTAACGGTGGCTTATGAATCCTCGCCGGGAAGTTTCCGCCATCGGTGCAGGACCTGCGGCTGCCTGACGCCGGGCAAGGCGAGCTATCTCCCGACAGTCAGCATTCCCGCTGGTCTGCTTGATGACGACCCGGAAGTCCGGCCTCGCCTCCACGTTTTCACCTCGTCGCGCGCGCCGTGGTGGACGATCCAGGACGATCTGCCTCAGCACGAAAAATGGGTGCCGGGTTACGCACCCGAGGCGTAAGTCTGTTCGAGTAAAGATGGCGCAGGCCTTCAGGCGAACTCCTTCGCCAGCGCGCTGCCGGCAAGATAGAGGCCGAGCAGGATCATCGCGATCAGGAACCAGCGGCGGAACGCTTCCGCCGGCATCCGCGCCCGTACCGACTGGCCGATGAACATGCCGGCAAAGGCCATGGCGAGTCCCACGGCGCCAGGCACGGCATTGGCGGGCGTCAGTAATCCGACGGCAGTCAGGTTGAAGGCGAGCGCCAGCGTCGCCGTGGTGAAGAACACGCCGAGCGCCTGCACCAGTTCGTCCTTCTCCATGCCGATCGCCTGCATGAACGGCATCGAGGGGATCACCTGCACGCCGGTCGAGGCCGAGATCACGCCGGTGACGACACCGACCACGCCGCCGACCCATTTCTCGTTCTCAGGCGCGACGCGGACCTGGAATTTGTTCAGGCCGATCACCGCGTAGATGACCAGCAGGGCGCCGAGCACGATCGTGCCGTAGCGCGCATGCGGGCCGGTCAACGCGCCCGCGTTGAGCCAGCATCCAATCACGGTGCCGATCATCAGCGGCCACAGCCGCCTCAGAATGTCGCGCAAATGAGGGCCGACGAAAGTCTGCCAGATGTTGGTGATAATCGCGGGCACGATGACGATGGCGATCGCGCGGCTCGGCGCCATGCTCACCGCGAGCAGGCCCATGGACACCGTCGGCAGGCCGAGCCCGACGACGCCCTTGACGAACCCGGCGATCAGGAACACAGCGGCGACGGCAATGAGAAGGGGGTCGAACATAGCCGCACATTGACCGAAGCCTTGCGCCGGCACAATCTGGAGGTTACGGAGACAGCCTTCGCTTGATGCGAAGGCTGGGGAGAAAACCGTCATGCGCTTCGACCTCGTCGACCTCCAGCTCTTCATCGCGGTCGCCGATCAGCGCAGCATCACCCGCGGCGCGGAGCGGTCGCACCTGGCGCTTGCCTCGGCCAGCGCACGCATCAAGGGCCTCGAGGATGCACTCGGCGTCGCGCTGCTCAAGCGCGGGCGCCGCGGCGTCGAGCTGACGGCGGCGGGCGAGAGCTTGCTTGATCACGCGCGCCTCGTCATCCACCAGATCGATGCCATGCGTGGCGATCTCGCCGGCTTTGCCAGCGGCGTGCGCGCCAGCGTGCATTTCCTCGCCAATACCTCAGGGCTCTCGGAGCACTTGCCGAAGGCGCTGGCCGCCTTCCTGCGCGAACATCGCGACGTCGCCGTCGACATCGAGGAGCGCGAGAGCACCGATATTGCGGCGGCGATTACCGCGGGCGCCGCCGACCTCGGCTTTGCCGCCGAGCACGCGCTGCCAGAGCATATCGAGCGCTTCCCCTTCAGCGAGGATCGGCTGACGCTGGTGACGTCGCGCCGTGGCCCGTTCGCGGGCCGCCGCCAGATCGACTTTCAGGAAGCGGGCGCCTGTGACTTCGTCGGCCTGACCAGCGCCACCGCGCTTCAGATGCACATATCGAAACATGCGGCGCGGCTCGGCATGCGCCCGCATTTCCGCGCGCGGCTGCGCGACTTCGACGCGATCTGCCAGATGGTCGCCGCCGATGTCGGCGTGGCGCTTGTGCCCGAAGCCGCCGCCCGCCGCTGCGCCAAGACCATGCCGCTCTCCATGGTCCGCCTGCGCGATGCTTTTGCCAACCGGAAGCTCGTGATCTGCGCGCGCAGCTTCAAGACGCTGCCAAGACCGGCGAAGATGCTGGTGGAGCATTTGCGGGCCACGGCGGCATAAGCCGGGTGTTGCCGCGGAATTGCGGTGCGCGAAGGCAAGCTGACTTGTCTGCATCGCGCCCGCGCCGCCCATGTGGTTCTGGCGCTTGCAGCGTAGGTCGACAAGCCAGGCCCGCCAAGAGCGGGCAAAAATGGTTCTCGCAGCAGATTGCATCTCCAACGTGCGGACGACAGATGCATCGCCGCGTCGAACGTTCCTACTTCATCGAGAAGATCGACGTAGAGCAGGCGTATGTCCGTTTAACGCATGTTAATCTCGATGGATTTGGCTATTTAGATGCGCAAGCTTCGCGCGGCGGAAGCGCGATTGTCATAGGAACGCTTGCGCGAGAGATGGCTTGTTCTCGCGGCAAAAGTTCCGGTCCGCGCACGGGTTCATTAATGCAAGGCATCAGATGCTGCTCGCGCTCGCGACAGCGCCGGCATTCACGGTCGTCCTGTTCGGTCTCTCGCTGGATGATCTCCTGCAGATGCGTTGCTCTGTGCCGATCTGACGGAGGAGGTGACCATGGTGGAGTTCAGGCTTCCAAGAAACTCCCGCATCGGGAAAGGAACGGTCTGGCCAAAGCCGCACAGCAAAAGCTTGCGCGAGTTTCACATCTATCGCTGGAATCCCGACGATGGCCGCAATCCCCGGCTCGACACCTACTTTGTCGACACGACGGATTGCGGGCCGATGGTGCTGGACGGCCTGATCTGGATCAAGAACAACGTCGACTCGACGTTGACGTTCAGGCGATCCTGCCGCGAGGGCGTGTGTGGCTCATGCTCGATGAACATCGCCGGCCAGAACACGCTGGCCTGCACCAAATCCATGAGCGAGGATATTCGGGATGGTGAGCCGCTCCGCGTGCTGCCCTTGCCGCATCAGCCCGTAGTGAAGGATCTGGTGCCCGACCTGACGAACTTCTATGCGCAGCTCGCCATGATCGAGCCGTGGCTGCAGACCAGTTCGCCGACGCCCCAGAGGGAATGGCGGCAAAGCCTCGAGGATCGCGCAAAGCTCGATGGACTGTACGAGTGCATTCTCTGTGCCTGCTGCTCGACGTCGTGCCCGAGCTACTGGTGGAATTCCGAGCGCTTCCTGGGGCCGGCGGCCCTGATTCAGGCCGCGCGCTGGATCAACGACAGCCGGGACGAAGCCACCGGCGAGCGCCTCGACATGCTCGAGGACCCCTTCAGGATCTATCGCTGCCACACCATCCTCAATTGCGCCAAGGCCTGTCCGAAAGGTCTCAATCCGGGAGAAGCCATCGCCGCTCTGCGCCTCAAGATGGTCGAGCGGAAGTTCTGATCGCTGCAGACGCCACTCCGCAGACAGGAACCATGCCTGCGGCGCTTGCTTATCAATCTCCGAACGGAGGAGTTTGATGGGAAAGAAGCAGTTCGCCGCTTTGCCGTTTCGTCTGGATAATTCCGAACTGCGCGTGATGCTGATCACGACCAGGCGCAAGCGCAGATGGAGTGTCCCCAAGGGATCGCCGATGCGCAACAAGGAGCCGCACCTCACGGCTGCGCTGGAAGCCTACGAGGAGGCGGGGCTGGTCGGCATCATTGCGACACGCGCGATGGGCAGCTTCAAGCATCGCAAACGGAAGGGTGACCGCAAGCGGACCATGGACGTTGCCGTCTTTCCCATGAAGGTCCATGGTCAGGAGCGTTGGTGGCCTGAAAAAGGGGAGCGGGAAGCGACCTGGGTCTCCGCGGAAACGGCGGCGCGTCTGGTGCACAAAGCGGAGCTCCGGCGGTTGATTGCCCGCTTCGCGGCGCAAACGGAAAAGGGGTGCGTCCTCGCTGCTGAGCGGCAGGCGGGCTTTCTTGTCCAGGAACCAGCGTCCCGCGCAATCATTCAAGCTAGATGAAGCAAAGACCGACAAGGCTCGCATCTGAGGAGCGGCCGCCTCACGAAGTTCTGGCTGCGGCGATAGAACGACGCCGCGCGGTCCTGTTCGTCGGCGCCGGTGTCTCGATGGCTGTCGGATTACCATCCTGGCAGTCCCTGATCGAGCATCTGCTGGACGATCTCGGTCTCGAACGCGACGTCCTCGACGGAATGCACGGCGGCTATCAGATGCTTGCGGAGTATTACCGGCTGAAGCGTGGGGGCATCGGACCGCTCCGCAGCTGGCTCGATCGCAATTGGCGCGTCGATCCAGAGAGAATCGCCACCTCGGAGCTCCACCAGATCATCGTCGAGCTCGATTTTCCGGTCATCTACACAACGAACTACGATCGCAATCTCGAGACTGCCTTTGATGTCCTGAAAAAGCCATACGCGAAGATCAGCAACGCGAAGGAGATCGCGAGCGCTGGCGCCGGCGTCACGCACATCATCAAATTCCACGGCGACTTCGACGATGATGCCTCGCTCGTTCTGACCGAGACCGACTTTCTCAACCGGCTCGCATTCGATTCCCCGCTGGATATCCGTTTTCGCGCCGATGCTTTGGGAAGCACGCTGCTCTTCGTCGGCTACAGCATGTCCGATCCAAACATACGGCTGCTGCTGCACCGAATTTGGCAGATTTGGGATGAATCCGGGCACCGACAGGACCGGCCGAAATCCTTCGTGTTCGTCGCCCAGCGCAATCCGGTGCAGGAAGCCGTATTGGCGAACTGGGGCATCACGACCATTGCGCCGCCTGAAGGAATGGCCGCCGACGATGGTCTGACCCGGTTTCTCCTCGACGTCCGCCAGCGTATCGATCGAAGCTCCTAGAGTGATCGCTATCGCCGGCGCACGGTGCAGATCCCGTTCCGGATCGGGGCGACGCTTGCTGCATATTGCATATCCAGAAGGCCCGCCCGCCACCGCTGCGCCATCGCCGCTTCCGAAAGATCAAAGGATTTTTCGGGTCCGGCCTCCTCGCGACCCGGGCGGCAGCTCAGGAGATAGACGACGTCGTCGCAAACAAGCCCCTGCAACTCTGCGCGGAGCTGGCGGGCTTCCAGGGCATGGTCCAGGCGCTGAAATGTCTGGTTGCCGTAGGTCAGGTCGCTTTTGCGCTCGGCTGCGGCTTCGATGCCATCAGGGATTTTGCCGTCGCGCGCAAAGAGGTCGATCACATAGAGGCGAAGCGGGCTCGGGGATTCCAGGATCGGTTCAAATGGTGCGTTCAGAGAGAACCCGCCATCGCCGAGCCAGCGGCTGGCAATCTGCACTGGCGCGAACTCAGGGAGGAAGCCGCAACTGGCCAGGATGTGATCCATTTCGATCCGTTCCGACGAGGAGTCGAAGAGCACGGCGTCGCCGCTTTCGAGGTCGGTGGCGCAGATCGTGATGCGGGGATCACCGTCATTCAGGCGGTCGAAATCGACCAGCTGACGAAGGCGTTCGCGCGTCGGGCCGAGATCGTACAGGCCGCCGAAGTGAGGTGCCGGAAGCGGGAGACGGGGATGGAAGAAGCCGGCATGGCCAAGTAGGCGCGTATTGATCGAGCTCAGTCAGGCGGACAGATGACGGCGGGCGCTCGGCGGACCGGCACGACCGCCCGGTCCATGCCAATAATTACTTAGAGTCCGGATCCGATCGGCGCTCGGGCTTCCCGCGATCAGTGCGGCCGTGATCGCACCGGACGATGAACCGGCCACCCAATCGATCTGTGGCGAGAGAGAAGTGAGCGCTTCGAACGTACCGCCATGATACGCCCCGAGCCCAAGGCCGCCGGAGAAGACAACGGCGGTGAGCTGGCGCTCTGCTGTCTTGGCGCCGCTCGGCTCAGCGGCGCGGTCAGTCAAGGCGGGCCCCGGTTGTCAGTCTGATTCAGGCCGATCACCGGTATCCCCTGTGGCGGCGTGCATAGGCATGTCGAGGGTTGATGCCGCAATAGGCCTGCGTGCCCGATGCGGTCGCCATGCACTGAGCGTAGCTGGCGAACTGGCAATTGCCCGGATAGCCCCAAATGCGGCCCTGGAGGCAGTAGCGATCCTGTGCGACCGCCGTCGAAGGGCCGAAGCTCGTCACAAACGACAGGACGGCGGCAATCATCAGCAAACGATGTTTCATTGAAAATCTCCAATTTCGACAATGAACGCAGCCGGTGAGGCTGCGTTCCAAAGCGGCGCGCAGCACGCGCATCCCAGGGATTCAAGCGTGCGATTAACCTGTATGAAGCCGCTCGCGGTGGATCGCGGCTACGGTAATCGCTGCGACGTTTCGATCGGAAGCAGGATACCCGAACAGTCTTCGAGCCTCAGAACTTCAGCATCAATTTCGGTCCTCAGCATCCGGCGGCCAATGGCGTGCTGCGGCTCGTGCTCGAGCTCGACAGCGAGGTCGCCGCGCGCGTCGATACCCATATCGGATTGCTGCGTCGAGGCAGCGAGAAGCTGATAGAGGCCAAGGCATACCTCCACGCAATTCCGTATTTCGACCGGCTCGACCAACTATTTCCGGTCTGTGGGCTTTACTTCGCCGTCTCCACGCCGGCGTCCTTGATCACCTTCGCCCACTTCTTGGTCTCATCCGCGATGAAGCTGCGAAAATGCTCCGGCTCATCGCCGATCAGCGTCGCGCCTTGGGCTGCGAGCTTCTCCTTCACCGCCGGATCGGCCATCGCCTTCGTCGCAAGAGCATGCAGCGCGGCGACGATTCTCGTTCGGCGTGCCCTTGGGTGCGACCATGCCGTACCAGTTCTCGATACGTAGCGCGGGAAATCCCGTTTCCGCGGTGGTCGGCACGTCGTGCGCGGTCGGTGCGCGCTCGGCCGAGCCGACCGCAATGGGGCGCAAGGCGCCGGCCTTGACCTGCGGCAGCAGCACCGGCAGGTCGAGGAACGTCATCTGCACCTGCTGTCCCAGCAGATCATTCACCGCCGGCGCGGCGCCGCGATACGGCACGTGCACGATGTCGATCTTCGCCGTCAACTTGAACAGCTCGCCGGCGAGATGCGGCAGGCTGCCGGGGCCGGAGGAGGCGAAGTTGAGCTTTCCCGGCTGCGCCCTGGCGAGCGCAATCAACTCGCCGATGTCCTTGGCGGGCACGTTGGTTGCGACCACCAGCATTTCCGGCACGGTCGCAACCAGCGTCACCGGCGTGAGGTCGTTGAGCGTGTCGTAGGCGACCTTCTCCATGCTCGGGCTGATCGCCAGCGCGCCGGCTGAGGAGATCGCGACGGTGTAGCCGTCGGGCGCGGCCTTGGAGACGGCGTCAGTGCCGAGCACGCCGCCCTGGCCACCGCGATTGTCGATCAGCACCGGCTGCCCCGACAGTTCCGACATGCGCTGGCCGATCACCCGGGCGATGATGTCGTTGGGACCGCCGGCCGGGAACGGCACGATCAGCTTGATCGGCTTGGCCGGAAAATTCTGCGCGGAGGCGAGTGTCGGCAGCAGAAGCAGGAACAATCCGAGGAGCAGCCTGCGTGAGACGGTCATGCAAGCCCTCCGCTCGCGTTGTTATTGGTTCAATAGCTTGAGTGCTTCTTCGTGGACCCTGGGGTCGCCGGCCGCAATGATGCGGCCGCCACCCTGGGCCGGCTTGCCTTCCCACGTGGTGACGATGCCGCCGGCGCCGGTCACGATCGGGATCAGCGCCGCGATGTCGTAGGGCTTCAGCTCGGTCTCGACCACGAGGTCGACATGGCCGGCCGCGAGCATGCAATAGGAGTAGCAGTCACCGCCATAGCGCGACAGCCGCGCGCCCTGCTCGATGCGGCCGAAGATGGCGCGGTCGCGCTCGTTCATCAGCAGCGGGCTGGTGGTGTAGGTCGTGGCTTGCGAGAGCGAGGTGCAGCGGCGGACCTGGAGCCGCCGCTCGCCGGAGGGGCCCTTGTAATTGGCCGAGCCGTTGTCGCCGGAGAAGCGTTCGCCGATGAAGGGTTGGTGCATCATGCCGAACACCGGCGCGCCCTTGTGCAGCAGCGCGATCAGGGTGCCCCAGATCGGAAAGCCGCCGATGAAGGACTTCGTGCCGTCGATGGGGTCGAGCACCCAGACATAGTCGGCGTCGTCGCGCTCATTGCCGAACTCCTCGCCGACGATGCCGTGCTGGGGGAAGCTGGCCTTGATCAGCCGCCGCATCACTGCCTCCGCGGCGCGATCGGCTTCCGTCACGGGATCGAAATCCTTGGTTTTGCTCTTGTCGTCGACCGACAGTGAGGTGCGGAAGAACGGCAGGATGGTTTCGCCCGAGACGGTGGCGAGCCGTCCGATGAAAGCTGAGAAGTCGATCACCGTCACGGCGTATCCTCAAAAGCGAAAGTCGAATGAAGCTCGCTTCTGCCTAGCTCAAATCGGCAGAATCTTGCAGCGCTGTCTTTAAATGCTCCCTGGTATTTTGAATGCCGCAGCCGGCTGCCTTATCTCAGTCATCTCTTGGCCAAATATCGATCACAGCGTTGAAAACTTAGTTCCAATCATGCCTCGTTCGTATGCAAACATCTATCAACCCATTGAATTCTCTTATTAAAGAAAGTGAATCTGGGTTTCCATAGAAGCAACTGAGCCATGTGTGTTTTGCATGGGAAATCGCTCAAAAGCCCTTGCACTTTGTGCGGCGCGGTCGCATATTGTTGCGGTGCGGTAGCGCTTTGCGTTACCGCTGCCCTCCTTGGGCGTTTCCTCCCTAGACTTGGGCCGCTTCTTCATCAGAAGCGGCCCTTTTTTCTTTCCGGGTCTGCTTTCGTTTTCAGCGCGCGGCGCTGCGCAGCGAAACGCGCGCGCCGTTGCTCATGGCACGGATCGTTCGGGGAAAAATCCAAGCCTATTCCGCTGCGGCCTGGAACGGGCCGAGATCGCCGAACGGGATCGTGGCCGCCAGCACGTCGGCGAGGATGGCGAAGTCGCTTGCGACTTGCGCAAAGCGCGGACCGCGCTCGCGCCGCCGTTCGTCCATGTAGATCGCGCGATTGAGCTCGAGCTGCACCGCATGCAAGCCGCTTGCGGGGTTGCCGTAATGCTCGGTGATGAAGCCGCCGGCATAGGGCTTGTTGCGGCCGATCGAATAGCCGAGCCCCGTCATGGTCTCCTCGATGCGGTCGGGAAGCAGCGGCGTGCAGCTCGTGCCATAGCGGTCGCCGATCACGATGTCGGGCCGGCGCGGCTCGTCGCGGGAGACGCCGACCGATGGCATCGAGTGGCAGTCGACCAGCACCACGGTGCCGAACATCTGGTGTACCTTGTTGATCAGCCGACGCAGCGCGCGGTGGTAGGGCTTATACAGCGTCTCGATGCGCCCCAGCGCGTCGTCGACCAGGATGCGGTCGCGGTAGATCTCCTGTCCGTCACCGACCACGCGCGGAATGGTGCCGAGGCCCCCAGCGACCCGCATCGAGCGGGTATTGGCAAAGCTCGGCAGACGGCCGGTGAACATGCGCGGGTCGAGCTCATAGGGCTCGCGGTTGACGTCGACATAGGAGCGGGGAAAGTTGACCCGCACGGTGGGAAAGCCGCGATCGCTCAAATGGCCGATCAGCTCGTCCATGAAGGAATCTTCGGACCGCCGCAGCGTCGGCAGGTCGATCCTGGAGGCGCTGAGGAATTCGTCCGGATAGGTCGAGCCGGAATGGGGCGAGTTGAAGATGACCGGGGCACGCCATTGCGCGGGCTCCACGATCTCGAAGGCTGGCGACGTCGCGCCGTCAAACCGGGTCATCTTCTCAGGCTTCGTCCCTTCGCGCCGGGATCTGGCGTGGTCCAGATCGCATTGATTCGGCCGATCGAGCGGCTCTTATGTGTCGTCATTGTCCGGAATCGCAACCATTCTGCCAAGCGAAAAGATGCGATGGACGTTGGAACACGTCTTAACCGTGCGGGCAGGGAGGCGGGGATGCGGTGGCGGCTCGATTGATTCGAACTGCATTCCGGTTCACAAGGGACCGGCAGTGGCAGCCGTCTCAGGGTTAAGATTTTCACCCCAAATTTACCCTCTGTCGGGCTTAGTGACCTCTGCTGATATCCTCTGGGGATTCGACGTTTCCTGCCATGCCAAAGATACTGCTCGCCGAAGACGACAACGACATGCGCCGCTTCCTGGTCAAGGCGCTGGAAAACGCCGGTTTTCAGGTCTCGTCCCACGACAACGGCATGGCCGCCTATCAGCGGTTGCGGGAAGAACCGTTCGAGATGCTGCTGACCGACATCGTGATGCCGGAGATGGACGGCATCGAGCTCGCCCGCCGCGCCTCGGAACTCGACCCCGACATCAAGATCATGTTCATCACCGGCTTCGCCGCGGTCGCCCTGAACTCGGATTCGGACGCCCCCAAGAATGCCAAGGTGCTGTCCAAACCCGTCCATCTGCGCGAATTGGTCAGTGAAGTGAACAAGATGCTGGCGGCCTGAATCGGCCCCCTTCCGTCCTTGCACAGGCTCCCCTGAGCCGTTATAGGGACCCCACCCGATCTAGACGACCTCTAGGGCACGTAGCTCAGCGGGAGAGCACTACCTTGACATGGTAGGGGTCACAGGTTCGATCCCTGTCGTGCCCACCATCCTTCGCTCGCGAAGCGAGAGAAGGATGCCACGCCGAAGCCCCAAGGGCGCAGGCGGGCTTATCGCCGCGAGCTACGGCTCGGCAAGCCACGATTCAACGTATCCTAACGCGAAGCGTAGACGGGCTGGGGTGTCCTTGGAACAGTCCGATGCCATCGATATTGGTCCGCCATGCCGAAAACCTTCAAGCGCGGCGATCACGTCAGTTGGAATTCGGAGGCCGGCCGCGTGCGCGGCCGTATCCTGCGCGCGCACACCGAGGACGTCGACTACAAGGGCTACGTCCACACGCTACGCCGGACGATCCGCAATACGAGATCAAGAGCGACCAGACCGATCACGTCGCCCTGCACAAGGGCAAGGCGTTGCGATTGTTGCAGAGCTGACGAACGTGAGGTGAGCAAGGCATCCCCATGGCTCATCCCTTCTTCACCATCGGCCATGCCACGCGTTCGATTGGGGAATTCGTCGAGTTGCTCCGAGGCAGCTCGATCACATATCTGGCCGACGTTCGCACCGTTCCCCGCTCGCGCACCAATCCGCAGTATAATCGCGACACGCTGCCGCAGTCGCTCGCGGCCGTTTCGATCGGCTACGAGCATATCGCCTCGCTCGGCGGCCTGCGCAGCCGCAAGCGCGAGGTGCCGCGCGAGACCAATGCTTTCTGGCAGAACGGCAGCTTTCACAATTATGCGGACCATGCCATGAGCGCGGCCTTTCACCATGGTCTCGCTCATTTGCGCGATCTCGGGCAGACGCAGCGCTGCGCCATCATGTGCGCGGAAACATTGTGGTGGCGATGTCACCGACGCATCATCACCGATTATCTGCTCGCCGCCGGGGAAACCGTGTTTCACATTCTGGGACCAGGGCAGGTCAATCCGGCCGAGATGAATCCGGCGGCGCGTCATGGCTGACGGCAGCTTGGTCTATCCTGCGGAAAGTTAGCCAATCGTCCCTATCGCGGCTATTCTTGCCGCAGTCGTAGATCCTCTGCGGTGATGGTCTTCACCGTCACTCATAAATCTACGGCCTTGATCCAAGACGCGAGGCTGCCCATGAGCGTGTCCGTCATCGAACAGGCAAAAATCCAGGCGCAGGTGCTGGTGCCGCTGGTCAAGGCATTGCAGGCCGAACTCGGCGAGGCGCGCGCCAACACGCTGGTGCGCAAGGCGCTCGGCGATCTCTATCGCGGCTTCGGCGAGGAATTCTGGAAATCGAAGAACCTGAACAAGGACGAGACAGACCTCGGCCAGGCGGTCGCGTCCGCCTTCAAGACCTATGCCCGCGGCGACGCGCTCGCCTATGACGTCATCGAGCAGTCGAAAGACGTCTTCGCCTTCGATGTGAAACGATGCGCCTATGCCGAGTTCTACAAGGCGCTCGGCGAGCCCGAGCTCGGCTTCCTCCTGATCTGCACCGCCGACTTTGCGACAGCAGATGGCTTCGGCCCTGACATCACGCTCACGCGCACGCAGACCATCATGCAAGGCGCCGATCATTGCGACTTCCGCTACCGGCGCGACTCCGGTGAGCGCCGGTGAAGGGAGCGCCTCTCACGCAGACGCGTCTTCCACACATCGAGATCAGCCAGGTGAACCAGCGGCGACGACGTGCGCGCCGTTGACGTCCCTGAAGTCGATCTGGGTCCTGATCGCGGAATGCGGCATCGGCTAACTCGACCTCGGAGATGAACATCACTCGTCCACGAAGATATTCTCCAGCATCAAGGGATCGCCCTTGAGGGCGACGACCCGAGCTCTTAGTTGAATTCGCGCGAAGGGCAGCCCGCCGACTTTCGCAAGCTCGATCTCGCCGCCGAGCGCCGTTACCCGCGGTAGGCGCGATTAGCTGACGAGATATTTGGTGACTGCCGCCTCGTCCCACGCAATCCCGTTGCCGGGCTCCTCGCTCGGCAACGCAAAGCCGTCCTTGATCGCGAGGCGCGTCGACAGCACCGCGTCCGCCCAGTCGACATATTCCAGCCAATGTGCGGTCGGCGTCACGCACAAGAGGTGCGCGCTGACTTCCGAGAACAGATGCGTCGATATCTCGATGCCGGCGGCGTGTGCCAGCGAGGCAGCGCGCAGCCAGCCGGTGACGCCGCCGATGCGCTGGACGTCGGGCATCACGTAGTCGCAGGCTTCTGCGGAGAGTGCCGACTGCATCGCAAATGCGCTGTCGAAGTTCTCGCCGATCTGGACCGGCGTATGCAGCGCGTCCGCAATGCGGGCGCAGCCCGAATAGTCGTCGTGGCGGATCGGCTCCTCGATCCAGCTCAAGCTCTCGTCGTCGAGCATCTCGCCGCGGCGGATGGCTTCCGTGACCGTCAGCGCCTGATTGTAGTCGCACATCAGCGTCACCTGATCGCCGACGGCCTTGCGCACCGCGCGCACGACGGCGAGATCCTCCCGCGCATCGGGCCGGCCGACGCGGATCTTTGCCGCCCGAAAACCCTCGGCCAGCAGCTTGTGCGCTTCATCCACCGCCGCGCCTGCAGGCATGAGGCCGAGCCCCTTCGAATTGTAGGCCTTGACCGGCTTCGGCGCGCCGCCGAGCAGGCGGGCCAGCGGCAGGCCGCGTGTGCGCGCGAGAGCGTCCCAGGCCGCCATGTCGATGCCGGATTGCGCCAGCCGTTGCAGGCCGGCGAGGCCCAGCAGCGTGAAGCGCTGGGACAGCTTGCGCTCGATCTCGAACGGCAGCAGTTCGTCGCCGGCGACGAGGTCTGACATCTCCGTGACCATGGCGGTCAACGGCTTCAAGGCCGACGGCGTGATCGAGAACAGATAGGCGTGGCCGCGCACGCCCTGGTCGGTCTCGCAGTCGATCAGCACCAGCGGCGCTTTTGCGATTGCCCCCGTCGAGGTCTGGAGCGGCAGGTTCATCGGCACGATCACCGGCCGCGCATGGAAGCGCCTGATGCGGATAGTCTCGGTCATGGGTCTCTCCCGGCGGAGCGGATGCAGGAAGGCGCCGATCTTAAGCATTCGCGATCAAACGAAAAGGTGCCTGTTGCGACTCTCATAAAACGCAGAGCGATTATGAAGCGGTCGAGGCGCGCGCTGTGGCTGCCGCCAAGATCATATGCGATAGGCCTGCCTTCTGCGGGGATGGGTAGCCCAGCGGTGCGCGTGAGCTCACCGCGCCGCGCCTTCCGTGAAGGCGGTCTCGATCACGTCGCCAAAAGGCTGCCAGGAGCGGCCGTCGAACTGGACGAGCCGCATCTGCTTGATCGGCAGATAGCTATTGGGCGAGGTATTCATCCTGATGTCGGGCAGCGCAACGGAGGGGTGATGACCCCTAATCGACGCCGCCTGACGCATGATGTTCTCGCGCGAGAAGTCGTCGCCGCATTGCTTCAGGACGAGCGTCAGCGCCTCGGCCGCGGCGTAGCCAAAGACGGCCGCGCTGTTGTTCGTGCTTTCGACTTGATGGTATTTGTCCATGAAGGCAAACCATTCCTTCATGGCGGAATCGTCCTTCCATGCGGGATCGCTCGGATCCTTCAGAAAGGCCGCGGAGATCACGCCGGCGGAGTTCTCCAGGCCCGCTGGCGCCATTGCATTGGCGATCGAGGCGGAGGCATCGTTTACGATGAACACCGGATGCCAATTAAATGAGGCCGCCAGCTTGATCACCTTGGAGGCCGTCGACGGCACGCCGAGAAAGACGAAGATGTCGGCGCCCGCGCGCTTGAGAATCGAGACGTGCCCCTCGAGATGCTCGTCGGCAATGTCGAAGGCGATGTCGACGAGGACATGACGGTTCAAATCGCCAAGGCCCTCCTGGACGCCCTTGTAGAGCATGCGCCCGAACTGGTCGTTCTGCCAGAGCACCACGATCTTCTTCCGGGGATAATAGGCTTGGATGTAGTTGGCGTAGATGCGCCCCTCCGACCGGAACGACGGCTGCCAGCCCATGGTCCAGGGAAACGCGCTTGGCTGGCTCAGCTCCTCGTCGCCGGAGGCGACGAACAATTGCGGGATCTTCTTCTCGTTCAGATACCAGCGCGTGGCGAGATTGCCGGGCGTGCCGAACGACCCAAACATCAAGTGCACATCGTCGGTCTCGACCAGGTTGCGCGTCAGCTCCAGCGCAGTCGCCGGATCGGAATTGTCGTCGCGCGAGATGAAGCGGATCTTGCGGCCGTTGATGCCGCCGCGCGCGTTGATCATGTCGAAATAGGCGGCCTCCGCCTGGCCGATGGCGCCGAACTCCGACAGCGGTCCCGAATACGGCATGACATTGCCGATGCGGATTTCCTTGTCGGTCGTGGGTTGCTCCGCACGTTGCTGCGACATCGCCCCGAGGGAGGCGTAGGCGACGATCAAAACGAAGGATAGTCTGCCGGTGACGCGCATGGTCGGCACCTCGACGTTGGCCCCGGAGAGGTCGGCTCGATCCCCACCAAGGCTGGTTGGTGTAGGTCAAGCGTTTGGCGATCGCATGGCTTGATCGCCCGCTTCAACGCAGCGCAGGGACCGAATGAAATGGCAGCCCTGCTGTCACGCCCTCTACGGCAGTCCCCGCGCCTCGAGCTGATGCACCAGCAGCAGCGTCGGCTCGGCGAGGCTGTCGCCGGAGCCGTCGAGGCCGAAGGCGCTCGCGATGCCGTCGCGGCTGCGCAGCAGCGCGCTGCGAGGGCAATGGCCGGCGCCGCAGAGCGTCTTCTTCAGGGTCTCGCCCTGCGCCACAACACCGGCGGAATCGTCCGCGGCCCAGGCCAGCACGATCGGCACGTCGACATTGAGGATGCCGGGGAAGACCGAGCGCTTGTTATATTGGCTGGCGTCGCTGCCGAGATACGCCTTCTCGCTGTCGCTGGCGTCCTTGCCCGCACGGTAGATGCCGGACACCAGGATCACGGCGGCCACATCGGCGCGGTCGGCCTGAAGCTCGGGATGCGCCAGCAGGGTGGCGACATGGAAGGCGCCGGCGCCGTAGCCGACCGCGACGATCTCGCGGGCATCGCCGTTGAACAGGTCGATATTGCCGTGGACCCAGGACAGCGCCGCCGCCACGTCGCTCGCGCCGGCGGGCCAGGTCGCGCCGGGCGCCAGGCGATAGCCCACGCGGACCCCGATCATGTCATTGCGCGCGGCAAAGCACATCGCCTGGTCCTGGATCTGGCGAGCCAGCTCCGGCGCGGCGCGGTCGCCGGTGAAGGAGTCGCCGGCCACGAACAGCAGCACCGGCCGCGGGGTATCCGCCTTGGTCGCGCTGGTCGCGACGTCGAGCACATTGGCCTCGCTCTCGCCATAGCGCAAACCGCGCGAGAAGGTAACCTGCTCGCACAGCCGCGCGGTGCCGCCGGCGGTCGTGTCGGAGTCGGTGAGGCCCACTTGGACGAGATCGGACGGCGGCGACAGCCGCGCCGGCAAGGGTCCGTGCGCGGAGGCCGAGGTCATGGTCAGAGTTAGGAAAAATGCCAGATAATTCTTCATGGTGATGCCGGCCTTGCGTGCCTCATATTGGCTTGCCGGTTTGGCCTGTCTATTCAATTCGCCCCATTAGTTGGCTCGGCTTGAGGCGATTTCACGGCACCTCGGTCGGCACGGGACGGGCATCCAGCCCGGCCTGCAGCCGCTCTTGGCACGCAAGTTGGCGGGCCGCGGGACGATTGCGCGGCGCAGCCGTTTTATCTCGATCTGTCAAGCCGTTGCCCAGCGCCGCAAAGCCTCGAGCCGGAAACGGCTTTCTACTGTGCATGGGGTTGTTTTCGCAGTTTTTGTTTTGGACCGCCCGTCAGGCCCGCTTCATGGTCCGGAAGGTGATCGAATAGCGGCGCGCCTCGACTGGCGGAATGCTGTGCTCCCATTGCGACCGTGCCTCGCCGTCCATCATGTAGAGCGAGCGCGGCATGGCTTCGAGCGTGTGACGCTCCCATCGGTCGCCGTTGCGGCGGCGAAAGCGGAATTTGCAGGGCGCGCCGAGCGACAGGCCGAGGACCTTGTCGAAATGCGGCTTGTCGCGGTGCCAACCGATGCCGACGCCAACCTCATATTCGGTGCAGAGCACCTGCCGGATGTCGCCCGACGGCAGACCCGCCCACGCCTCGACCTGGCGCGCGACGGGCGCCACCCAGTCCGGGATTGGCTCCGCCTCGGCCAGTCGTTGCAGGGAGTAGTCGTAGCGATAGCCGAACGAGGCCACCCGGCGATTGCCCTCGAAGACGCCGAACTGGAAGCGCTGGAGCGGCAATGCCGCGATGCGGCCGATCAAGGCCTGCTCGTTGGCCGCCTCGATAAAATCGTCCGTGTAGCGAAGCCCAGCGGGCCCTTCCTGCGGTTCTGCGAACAAGCCTAGCTGCGTCATTCCTCGCACGTCCGTGATGGAACCTAATTGCGGCTGATGCGACTTACATAGGACGCGGGGAGTAATGTGCGAGGCCGTCATGGCAGAGAAGCATACCGCCGATCCGGCAGAGATCATGCGGGCGACCGGTCATCCGGAGCTGGAATATGCCGCCGGCTGGACCATCGCCGGTCTGGTCACCATCGGCACCATCGTCGCCGCCTGGGTGTTCGCCATCTAGGCTACAGGGAATAGGCGACTGGGAATTGAAGTTCGAAAGCCGCGGCCCTGGTCGGCCGGCTTGAGCCGGATCGCCATGGCTCGCCATTACCGCGAGTGCCATCGCCAAGCCCATCCTGGTGCCACCCTGTTGCGGGCGGCTGGTGCAGAAGGCGTCGAAATCCGCTCGCGGTTGCGCAAGAAGATCGGTTCGGCGCAGGGTCGATTGCGGCATAGTTGAACAGCACCGGCACGTAAGCAGTTCGATCGTCAAGAGCGTCATCGACGGCGCGATCCACTCGCCAAAGAACAGCCAGTCAGCCAGCGCAGTACGAGGAGCAGCGCGTACCGCCCCCGTAGAGGGGGCGGTTGAACTCAGTGCGCACACGCGTTGGGCTGGCTTCCTATTCGGCCTGCTCCAGTGCGGCGGGCATCTTCGCCACCGACATCAGCGACCGCGCCACCTGATTGAGCAGGAGATCGGCATTCTCTTCTTCGGCGAGCGATTTCGAGAGCAAAGCGACGACCGCGCTGTGACGGAGCTGCTGGGCCAGATTGCGTGCCGTGGTATAGCCGGACATCTCGTAATGTTCGACGCGTTGAGCCGCTGAGATCAGCGCGAGGTCGGCGGCTGCGTCTTCCTTCTCTTCGCCTTCCTTCATGACCTCCTGGCCTTCCTCGATCAGCCCCATCATGCCTTTGCAAGGCTTGGCCCGAGCGTTCTCGCCGAGGAGCTCGAAGCATTCGTTGATGCGTTCGACCTGGTTCTCGGTCTCGGCGAGATGCTGCTCGAACAGTTCCCGCAACTGATCGAAACGCGCGGCCTGCGCCATCTTCGGAAGCGCCTTGGTCAACTGCTTCTCGGCATGGAGAATGTCACGCAGCTCGTGAAGCAGAAGATCGGTCAGGCCGGCTTCGTCGACGGGCGGCGAGCTCTCCGTGACGATCGATGTGGCAGCGCCGGGCTCCGCGGACTGCAGTGCCGGGGACTCGGTGAACACCCAGTCTTCGCCTTCGTTCCACGGACCGCGGGTGTCGATTTCGCCGTGGTCACCGCTGCCGGTGGAGTCGTTGAAGTACTGGTTCACGAGGCCAGGCGTCGGAGCAATCCGGCCGACACTGAAGGCCGGTTTGGACAGGCTTTCGAGTGCGCGCGCGAACGCCTTCATATGCGTAATCTCTCGCGTCATCAGGAATTGTAGTGCGTCTTTGCTGCCGGCGTCGTCGCAGAAATTGATCAGACGCTCGTAGACGATCTTGGCTCGCGCTTCGGCGGCGATGTTGCTGCGCAGGTCGACGTCGAGCTCGCCGGTGATCTTGAGATAGTCGGCGGTCCAGGGATTCCCCTGCGAATTGAACAGATTGACGCCACCGCCGCCGGCAATTGCAATGAGCGGATCGGCTTCCGCCGCCTGACGGTCGTTCTTTGAAGGCGCAAGATGCATCCGCGCCAGGCAGCCGACGACCTCGAGATGACTAAGCTCTTCGGTGCCGATATCCATCAAGAGGTCTTTGCGGTCGGGGTCCTCGCAATTCAGCCCCTGAATCGAATATTGCATCGCGGCCGCGAGTTCGCCATTGGCGCCGCCGAACTGCTCGAGGAGCATATTGCCGAAGCGCGGATCGGGTTCGTCGACGCGCACGGTGAACATCAGCTTTTTGACGTGGTGATACATGGAGGGCTCGCGCTCTGGAAGGAAAGATACGCGACAACGAGACGTCCGGACGTTCGTTCCTAAGCCCTCTCCAAGATTCAAGCTGTAGTTGCCCGAGACATTGCCGCAGAAGCGATAGCTCTGATCTCGCGGCGAGGAGTGTTACGGCGTCACCGCGCCGCGTTCGACCGCGGGCGGGGCGGTGAGCTTCTTCCAGGTCGAATTGGCCAGATGCACCGGCGAGAATGGCGGCCGCTCGACATAACGGCCGTCGCCTGCCTTGGCGCGCAGATCGCCATCTTTCCAGACGATGCGGCCACGGGACAACGTCGCGGCCGATCCGCCGGTGCAGGAAAAGCCCTCGAACACGTTGTAATCGATCCGACTCATCTGCCGCTTGGCACTGATGGTCCTGGTTGCCTTGGGATCCCACACCACGATGTCGGCGTCCGATCCGGCGGCGACGGCGCCTTTCCGCGGATAAATGTTGAGGATGCGGGCGATGTTCGCCGAAGTCACCGCGACGAATTCTTCCCTAGTCAGCCGCCCGGTGGCGACGCCCGCGGTCCACAGCAGCGCAAGGCGGTCTTCGAGCCCGCCGGTGCCGTTCGGGATCTTCCTGAAGTCGCCGAGGCCGAACCGTTTCTGCGCAATGGTGAAGGCGCAATGGTCGGTCGCGACGACCTGGAGCGAGCCGGCTTGCAGGCCGGCCCACAGGCTGTCCTGATGCGATCTGTCGCGGAACGGCGGTGACATCACGCGCTGGGCGGAGTGATCCCAGTCCTTGTTCTGGTACTCGCCGGCGTCGAGCAACAGGTGCTGGATCAGCGGTTCGCCATAGACGCGCTTGCCGGCCGCGCGCGCCCTTGCAATCGCCTCATGCGCTTCGCGGCAGCTGGTGTGCACGATGTAGACCGGCGTGCCCGTCATGTCCGCGATCATGATCGCGCGGTTGGTGGCTTCGCCCTCGACCTCCGGCGGTCGCGAGTAAGCGTGGCCTTCGGGGCCGGTGACGCCGCGTGCGATAAGCGCCTCTTGCATCAGGGCGACGACGTCGCCGTTCTCGGCATGGACCACCGGCATGGCGCCCAGATGAGCGCAGCGCGCGAACGAGTTGTAGAGCTCGTCATCGTTCACCATGAGCGCGCCCTTGTAGGCCATGAAATGCTTGAACGTGTTGATGCCGTAGGTTTTGACCACGGTCTCCATCTCGTCATGGATTTGCTTCGACCACGATGTCACCGCCATGTGGAAACCATAGTCGGCGGCCGCCTTCTCGGATTTGCGGCGCCAGTCCTGATACGCCGCGAGCATCGACTGGCCGTGATCGGGCAGGCAGAAATCCACCACCATCGTGGTGCCGCCAGCGAGCGCCGCTTTGGTTCCCGATTCGAAATCGTCGGCGGTGACGGTGCCCATGAACGGCATTTCGAGATGGGTATGCGGATCGATGCCGCCCGGGATGACGTAGGCGCCGCCGGCGTCAATCACTTCAGCGCCCGCGGGTGCATCGAGTGAGGCCCCGACCGCGACGATGGCCTCGCCGTCGATCAGCACGTCAGCACGGCGCGAACAATCGTGATTGACGACGGTGCCGCCGCGGACGAGGAGGGGCATAGAGAACTCCGGGGTGGGGCGAGGGGATAGGGCTCCGTGAAGGCTAAGCGCGGCAATCGCGATGCGACAGGCGAAATTTTAGTCAGCCACCGCCAACGGTTTCGCCGCTGCCTCTACTCTGCGAGGGCGACTAGCCCAACCAGCATTGCGCGTACGAGGCCTGCGATTTCCTTGCGCAGCGCCGGCAGGGGTACGGCGACCAGCTTCTGTTCCAACCCCAGCGCCACCATGCCATGGACCGCCGAGAACAGGCTGCGCGCGGTGATGCTCAGTTCTTCCGGGCTGCGCTTTGGAAGCAGCGCGGACAGCGGCTGGTAGATGTGGCGGAACAGCTGCATCTGGTCCTCGATCGACCAGTCCGGGACGATCTTGTCGGCCTCCATGCGGTGCTCGAACAGCGCGCGCCAGAGCTGGAGATTTTCCGCGGCAAAATCACAATAGGCGATCGCGATGCGGACCAGGGCTTCTTGTGGCGATGGCTCGCCCGCGCTCTCAGCGGCGCTGAGCGCCTTGTCGAGCCGAAGCAATGTGCGCGAGCCGACGCGCAGGATCAATTCGTCGACGTCGGCGACGAGATTGTAGACCGCGCCATTCGCGCAGCCGATCTCGCGGGCGAGATCCCGGGTCTTCAGGCCAGCCAATCCCCGTTCAGCGATCATTCGTTCCGCCGCAAGAACTAGGTCTGATCGCAATTTCTCTCGACGTTCCAAGATCTTAGACATCGCCTACCAAGTTCGTGAGCGTCGCTCATAAATTTCTTGAGCAACGCTCAAGATATGCTAGAAAGCATATGTGAGCAACGCTCATAACAGGGAGCAACAAATGTTCAAGACCGTGGTGACCCTTTTCCGCGGCAGCGTGGCCGCTGCGGGCGAGGAGCTGGAAGACCGGACCGCCCTACTCATCCTCGATCAGCAGATGCGTGATGCGGCCGCGGCCGTCGAGCGCAGCAAGCGCACGCTGGCGCTGGCGATCGCGCAGGACCAGCAGGAGGGCCGCAAGCTCGAAGCGACGAATGCCCGCATCGCCGATCTCGAGACCCGCGCCGTTGCGGCGCTCGACGGTGGCCGCGACGACCTCGCCAAGGACGCGGCGGAAGCCATCGCGAGCCTTGAGGCCGATCGCGATGCGTTGATGACGGCACGCGCGCTGTTCGCGACCGAGATCGTGCGGTTGAAGCGCCATGTCGCCAGCGCGCAGGCTCGCATCACCGAGCTCGATCGCGGCCGCCGCATTGCCCGCGCATCGGAAGCGGTGCGCTCGCTTCGTCGCAGTGGCATCGAGGCTGCACGACCCTACGAATCCACGCTGCCGGAGGCGGAGGGCACGTTGAGGCGTTTGCGCGAGCGGCAGATGGAGGCCCAGGCCGCCGACGATGCCCTGGTGGAGCTCGACGCGACCACCGGTCCGCTCGCCACTGCCGAGAGACTCGCCGAACAGGGCTTTGGCCCGCGGCTCAAGACGACGGCAGACGATGTGCTGGCGCGGCTGAAGTCCAAGCGCATGCCGACTGCCTGATCTCAACCCCAACTTCCCGAACCAATCATCATTCGAACAACAGGAGACCACCATGAACCAGAACGGCCAGCCGCACAGCAGCGCTTGGGTGAGCTTCACTTACGCGTCCTTCGCAGCCTCGGCTTTCCTCGTCGGCATCGGCATCTTCTTCCTGCCGATCGACCTCTGGATGAAGGGCTATCTCACCATGGGCATCGTCATGCTGATCCAGACCTGCATCACGCTGACCAAGACCGTGCGCGACAATCACGAGAGCAGCCGCCTCGTGAACCGCATCGAGGACGCCAAGGCCGAGCGGCTGCTGATGGAGGTGTCCAAGGCGGCTTGAGGAGAGAGGCGCGGAAGAGGAGCGCTGTATGGCGGCGGCTGATGCTGAGCATCCGCCCCCGCCGTATCTCCGGTCATTTGCAACAATCGTGGCATCGCCCGCAAAATGCAGTCGAACCATGATGGCGGGTGTTGCGCTCATATGTTGCCGAGATCCTTTACATGCTGAGGCTTGTTACCTGGTTGTCCAGGTCAGAGCAGGCTTTGCCGATTGTGATTTGAACGCAGGTGCGATATGGCTCTCGCGCTTTCCAGAGGCGGAGACGAGCATTGTCGAAACAATCGTTGCGTGAGGAGGCCGAGCGCCTGATCCGCGAATCGATGGAAAAGAGAACCATCGTCGTCAAGCAGGGCACCACCCGCATCGAGGCCGTCTGCGGCAAGTGCGGCGCGCCGAACCGGGTGCAGGCGGAAAAGGGCCAGACGCGCGTCAAGTACGCCTGCAAGGATTGCGGGCACAAGCAAGAGACGCTGTAAGCGGGTTATCTGATCTCACCGTGCTGTCGCGCTCCAGCTCCTCAGCATGAGGGTCTGATAGTCAGTCGCCCTCCACAAACGTCTTGAACGCATCGGCGTAATCCGGGTGCCACCGCGACAGCGGCGGGCGGTTCTCGATGATGTCGCCGGCGGCCCACAGCATGCGCTTCTCGTCGAGTGCGCGCGGCACGTCGTTGTCCGGGCACAGGATGTAGAAGTCGCCGGCCTCGATCCGCGCCAGCATGAAGTCGACGGTCTGCTCCGGCGTCCAGGCGCCTGCGGGCTTCTCGGTGCGGCCTTTCGCGGTGAGGCCGGTGAAGACGAAACCGGGGATGAGCAGATGCGCGGTGATGTGGCAGTCCTTCGTGTTACGCAGCTCGTGCTGGAGCGCTTCCGTAAAAGCTTTCACGCCGGCCTTGGAGACATTGTAGGCGGGATCGCCCGGCGGGGTGGTGATGCCTTGCTTCGATCCGGTGTTGATGATGAGGCCTGGTTTACCGCGCGCGATCATGCCAGGTGCGAAGATGCGCGAGCCGTTGATGATGCCCCACATGTTGACGCCGATGATGCGCTGCCAATTGTCCGGCCCGGCGAACAATGTGCTGCCGGGCTGGATGCCGGCATTGTTCATCAAGATATCGGTGCCGCCGAAGCGTTCGCCTACGGCATGTTCGAGTTCCGTCACGCTCTCGGCCTTGCTGACATCGGCGGCAAACGTCATCACATTCGCAGCACCTGCGATGGATGAGAGTTTTGTTGCGGCCTCGGCCAGCCGCACCTGATCGACATCGGCGATGCACAGCTTCATGCCGGTGCGCGCAAACGCCGCGGCGGCGGCAAATCCGATCCCGGACGCGCCTCCTGTGATCACGGCAACGTTGTCTTTGATGATGGCGGGATGTGACATGGCGGCCTCCGGCGAAGCTACGTTGCGTTCCGCCGCGTTATAGCACGTGTCTCGTGCGACCCTGCACAACTCGGCATGGGAGGTCTTCGCTCCGCGCCGCCTTTACGCCTCTCCGGCGCCGCTGTATTTTGTGGGACGAACGATCGCGCCCAGATCGAACCAATCAATCACCTGACAGGGAGTGCAGCCATGGCTGTGTCGCAGGCTATTCCGATCACGCGCCATCCATTCGCGAACGGGTCCTACAAGCAGATGCTGGTCGACGGGAAGTGGGTCGACGCTGCCTCAGGCAAGCGCTTCGAAACCCGCAATCCCGCCACCGGCGAGCTGCTCGCAACCGTCGCCGAGGGGGACAAGGAAGACATCGACCGTGCGGTCGCCGCGGCCCGCCGCGCCTTCGAAGGACCCTGGAGCAAGGTCAAGCCGTTCGAGCGGCAGAACCTACTGCTCAAGCTCGCCGATCTCGTCGAGAAGAATTTCGACGAATTGTCGCAACTCGACACGCTCGACATGGGGGCCCCGGTCAGCCGGACCCGCGCCTATCGCCTGCGCGCCATCGGCATGCTGCGTTACTACGCCGGCCAAACCACCGCGATCCATGGCGAGACCATCGAGAACTCGCTGCCGGGCGAGATCTTCTCCTACACGCTGAAGGAGCCGGTCGGTGTCGTCGGCGCCATCATCCCCTGGAACGGGCCGCTGACGGCGACGATCTGGAAGATCGGTCCGGCGATCGCGACCGGCTGCACGGTGGTGCTCAAGCCTGCCGAAGAAGCGCCGCTGACCTCGCTGCGCATCGCCGAGCTTGCGATGGAAGCGGGCGTGCCGCCCGGCGTCATCAACGTCGTTCCCGGCTATGGCGAGACCGCGGGCGCGGCGCTCGCCTCGCACCATGACGTCGACAAGGTCGCCTTCACCGGCTCGCATGTCACGGGCCAGTCGATCATCCGTGCGTCGGCCGGCAACCTCAAGCGCGTCTCGCTCGAGCTCGGCGGCAAGTCGCCGGACATCGTATTCGCGGATGCCGATCTCGATGCCGCGGTGCCGGGCGCCGCGATGGCGGTGTTCGCCAATTCGGGGCAGATCTGCAGCGCCGGAACGCGCCTGTTCGTCGAGCAGTCGATCTACGAGGAGTTCGTCGGCCGCGTCGCGGAGTTCGGCAAGAAGCTGCAAGTCGGAAACGGCCTCGATCCAAACACCCAGATCGGCCCACTGGTGTCCGAGCAGCAATTGGAGCGTGTCACCGGCTACCTCGATATCGGCCAAAAGGAAGGCGCCAAGGCGCTCGCCGGCGGCGGACGCGTCACCGAAGGCGCGCTGTCGAAGGGCTTCTTCGTCTCACCCACGGTGTTCGCGGGCGTCCAGGACAACATGCGCATCGCGCAGGAGGAGATCTTCGGTCCCGTCATCTCCGCGATCGCGTTCAAGGACATGGATGAGTTGGTCAAGCGCGCCAACAACACCACTTTCGGCCTCGGCTCGGGCCTATGGACCCGCGACGTCAGCAAGGCCCATGCGGTAGCGAAGAGTTTGCGCGCCGGCTCGGTGTGGGTGAACTGCTACCAGGCGATGGACCCGGCTGTGCCCTTCGGCGGCTACAAGATGAGCGGCTATGGCCGCGAGTCGGGCAAGCAGCACGTCGAGGAATATCTCAACGTGAAGGCCGTCTGGATCAAGACGGCGTAGTTTCCCTCCTCCCTTTCGCAAGGAGGAATATTGCCTTCGTGGGGCGGCACCTTTCCGGTAGCCGCCCCGCTATATGATCGTCATCCTTCCGAAGCATTTGAGGCCAGCATGAAGTTCGAGGCGTTGTTTCGACCGTTGCAGGTCGGTCCGTACAGGCTCGCGCATCGCGTCGCGATGGCGCCGCTAACGCGCATGCGGGCGGAGCGCGAAACTTTCGCGCCGTGGCCGCTCAACGCCGAATATTACGGCCAGCGCGCGACGCCGGGCGGCTTGATCATCGCGGAAGCCTCCCCTGTGCTCTCGCACGGCCGCGGCAATCCGGCGACGCCGGGCATCTATTCGGAGGCGCAAGTCGCTGGCTGGCGCAAGGTGGTCGATGCCGTGCACGCCAAAGGCGGCATCATCTTCCTCCAGCTTTGGCATGTCGGCCGCGTCTCGCATTCCTCCTTCCACGGTGGCGCGCTGCCGGTGTCGGCCTCGGCGATCCCGATCAAGGCCGAAGGCATGAAGGCGATGACCGCCGACGGCAAGATTTCGGACTACGAGACGCCGCGCGCGCTGGAGACCGAAGAGGTCAAGGGCATCGTCGAGGCATTCCGGCAGGGTGCCAAGAATGCGCTCGCCGCCGGCTTCGACGGCGTCGAGATCCACGGCGCCAACGGGTATCTGCTCGAGCAGTTCCTGCAATCGCGCAGCAACCAGCGCACTGATCAGTATGGCGGATCGATCGAGAACCGCGCGCGGCTGCTGTTCGAAGTGACGCAGGCCGCGATCGACGTCTGGGGAGCGAACCGCGTCGCCGTCCGGCTGTCGCCTCACGGCATCGCCAATGATTCCGGCGAGCCCGATCCGATGCCGCTCTATAGCCATGTCGTGAGGGCGCTCGACAAGCTCGGTCTTGCCTATTTGCACTTCATCGAGCCGCGTTCCAGCGGCGCCGGCCGCGCCGACGTGCATTGGGAGAACGTGCCCTCCGCGATGGTGCTGTTCCGCCCGCTCTACAGCGGCGTGCTGATGACCGCCGGCGGCTTCACCGGCGAGAGCGCGAATGCCGCGATCGCCGACGGATATGCCGACATCATCGCCTTCGGTCGCATCTTCATCTCCAACCCCGACCTGCCGCGGCGTCTTCGGCACGGCTTCCCGATCACGCCGTACAATCGTGCGACGTTCTACGGTGGGGAGGAGAAGGGGTACACGGATTATCCGGCGTATGACGAACTGACGCCGGCCTGAACTGTTTCCGTCATTCCGGGGCGACGCAACGCCTCGAGCCGGGAATCCATGTCGCATCCTGGCGTGCCGCCCGATGGATTCGGGCTCGCGACTTCGTCGCGCCCCGGAATGACAATCGTGTATTCTCGTCCTCGCAATGACGACGGAGAGAATCCCCATGGCCAAAGCCGCCGCCGCCGCAGGAATTGCCACCGGGCAATGTCTCTGCGGCAAGGTCAGCTTCGAGATCGACGTGCCTGCGCGCTGGGCCTGGCATGATCATTCCGCCGCCAGCCGCCGCGCCCATGGCGCGGCCTACGCGACCTATGTCGGGAGCTGGAAGAAGCGCTTTCGCATCACCGCTGGCAAGACTGCGCTCACGCGTTACGAAGACAAGGCCACGAAGACCACCCGCAGCTTCTGCTCGCATTGCGGCACGCCGATCGCTTATGAGCGCCCGCGCGGGCCGCACATGGTCAATATCCCCCGCGCGCTGTTCAACGAGCGCACCGGCCGCCAGCCGCTCTATCACATCGCCATCGAAGAGCTGCAGGAATGGGCCTATGCCGGCGAGCCGCTGGTGCCGCTGAAGGGCTTTCCTGGCGTGGTCTGGCAGCGCTCGAAAAGGAAGAAACGGGTGAGGGGCGAGGATCCGTTCGAATTGGGGCGGGAGGAGATGTAGCGCACCGCGCACAGCTCTCGTGCCCCGGACGCAGCGCTGCGCCCCTTCGGCGGTGCGCTCCTGAGCCGGGGCCATGGTACCAGCCTCCGCCGTGCGAGTTCTGTGTCCCGGCTCTGCGTCGCAACGTTACACGTTTGCGCCACGTCCGGGACACGGAGAGGCGCTCACGCAACGCAGCCATGACCGCGTTTCCTTGCACGCTTCCTCCGACTTCGGCCATCATACGCCCATCCTTGCGGCAACGTCCGCTCCTGGAGGAAACATGAAGAACAAGATCACCGGCCGCTCGGCCTTTCTCGCGCTGCTCAAGGACGAAGGCATCACCCATCTGTTCGGCAATCCCGGCACCACCGAGTTGCCGATCATGCATGCGCTGAAGGATCACCCTGATCTCACCTATGTGATGGCGATGCAAGAGAGCCTGGTGGTCGCGATCGCCGACGGTTACAGCCGCGCCTCCGGAAAGCTTGTCGCTTGCAACGTCCATGTCGCGCCCGGCCTCGGCAACGCGATGGGCTCGCTCTACAACGCCAAGTTCACGGGCACGCCGATGATCCTCACCGCCGGCCAGCAGGAGCAGGGCCACGGCCTGATGGAGCCGGTGCTGTACGGTCCCTTGGTGCGCATGGCCGAGCCGCTGGTGAAATGGGCGGTCGAGGTGACGCGGCTCGAGGACCTGCCGCGCATCGTGCGCCGCGCGGCAAAGGTCGCGACCACGCCGCCAACCGGCCCCGTGTTCATCTCGCTGCCTGGCGACATCCTCAATAGCGAGGCGGGCATCGATCTCGGCCGCTCCACCCGCATCGACGCGCGTACCAGACCATCAGATGGTGCGCTCAGGGCCTTTGCTGCGCGGCTGCTGAAAGCCGAGCGTCCTGTGATCGTCACCATGGACGAAGTGGTCAAGAGTGACGCGCTGAAGGAGGCGGCTGAATTGGCGGAGTTGCTCGGCGCCGCCGCGTTTCAATCCTCGACAGCTTACGGTGCGCACTTCCTCTCGGAGAGCCCGAGCTTCGTCGGCACGCTGGCGCGGGTTCAGAAAGCGGCGCGCGATACGCTCGCGCCCTACGATCTCCTGATTGCGCTTGGCGGTGATCCGCTGCGGATGTCGGTCCATAGCGAAGTCGATGCGCTGCCGGATGGTCTCGGCATCGTGCAGATCGGTCTCGTCGATTGGGAGATCGCCAAGAATTACGGCGCCGAGATCGCGCTGAAGGCGGATTTGAAGGAAACGCTGCGCGCGCTGATCCCGGTGCTGAAAGAGATGGGCGGCGCAACACTCGCGAGCCGCGCCAAGCAGCACCTCGCCGAGCTCGTGCCGAAGAATTGGACTGCGCGCCGCGCCGCGCTGATCGAGCAGATCAACAGGAGCGCGGGCCGCACGCCGATCGACCCGGACTTTCTGGTGTTGCAAATGGTCGAGGCCATGCCCGAACATGCCATTCTCGTGGACGAAGGGCTCACCTCCAGCCGCCAGATCACCAACCTGCGTCCGCATCGCGAACGCTACGGCTATCACGGCCTCGCCTCCGGCGGCATCGGCTGGGGCCTGCCTGCCTCGGTCGGCGTCAGCATCGCCAATCCGGATCGCCCCGTCGTCTGTTTCTCCGGCGACGGCAGCGCGATGTATTCGATCCAGGCGCTGTGGACGGCGGCGCATCACAAGCTGCCGCTCAACGTCGTCATCGCCAACAATGGCGGCTACCGCATCATCAAGCAGCGCCTGCTCGCATTCCACGGTGACGACAATTACGTCGGCATGGATTTCGTCGATCCGCCGGTGGATTTTGCGGGCGTCGCGAAAGCGCTTGGCTGCGAGGCGATCAAGGTCAGCGATTCGCGTGAGCTGAAGACGACCCTGTCGTCGGCGCTTGGCCGGCCGGGGACGAAGCTGATCGAGGTGCTGGTGGACGGGAGGGTGTAAGTAGCGCTGCCTCCAAGTTCTCAGCTGTCATCGCGCGCGAAGGCGGGCGATCCAGTATTCCAGAGACGGCTGTGATTCCTCGATAGGCCGCGGCGTACTGGATGCCCCGGTCCCGGCTGCGCTAGGCTATGCGGGGCTTGCAAGCTCACTCGGCCGGCGAAGCTTCAGCGAAGATGGCAAGCCGGGGCATGACAGTGAGAGTGTGGCTCCTACCCCGTCTTCCCCACCCGATACCCCGCCGCCGGGTGCGGCGCATCGAGCCTTGCCCGGCCCTCGCCGAACAGCTTCTCCCGCAGCGTGCCCTTGGCATAGCCCGGCTTGTACCGTCCGCGCCGCGTCAGCTCCGGCACCAGCATGTCGGCGATATCCTCGAAATCGCCGGGCGAGATCGCAAAGGCGACGTTGAGGCCGTCGACATCGGTCGCCTCGAACCATTGCTCGATCTTGTCGGCAACCATCTCCGGCGTGCCGATCACGACGGGGCCGGCGCCGCCGATGCCGACATGCTCGATGACGTCGCGCACAGTCCAGACCCGGTCCGGATCGGCCCGGGTGACGTTGTCCATGGCGCTGCGGCCAGCGTCGTTCTGGACGTGCCGGACCTGCTGGTCGAGGTCGTAACCGGAGAAGTCGACGCCGGTCCAGCCCGACATCAGCGCCAGCGCGCCTTCGGGGCTGATATGGCGGCGATAGTCGGCGTATTTCTCTTTCGCCTCGGCTTCCGTCCGTCCGAGGATGATCGTCATCATCGAGAACATCAGGATTTCGGCCGGGTTACGGCCGAGCGCGGCGGCCTCTTGCCGGATTGCTGCCACGCGCGGCGCGATCACCTTGGCCGACGGTCCCGACATGAACACGCATTCGGCATGCTTCGCCGCGAATTGCCGGCCGCGCGGCGAGGTGCCGGCCTGGTACAGCACGGGCGTGCGCTGCGGCGACGGCTCGCTGAGATGAATGGTGTTGTTGATGCGGTAGTTCGCGCCCTCATGGTTGACGCGATGAACTTTCGCGGGATCGGTGAAGATGCCGCGCGTCCGGTCTCGCAGCACGGCATCGTCCTTCCAGCTTCCTTCCCAGAGCTTGTAGACGACCTCCATATATTCGTCGGCGATGTCGTAGCGGTCGTCGTGCCCGGTCTGCTTGTCCTTGCCGGCGCCGCGCGCGGCGCTGTCGAGATAGCCAGTGACGACGTTCCATCCGATCCGTCCCTCGGTGAGGTGATCGAGCGTCGACATCCGCCGCGCGAACGGGTAGGGCGGCTCGAAGGACAGATTGCTGGTGACGCCGAACCCGAGATTTTGCGTTACTGCCGCCATCGCCGAGAGCAGCAGCAGCGGCTCGTTCGACGGCGTCTGTGCTGCGTTGCGCAAGGCTGCGTCAGGGCTATTGCCGTAGACGTCATAAACGCCGAGCACGTCGGCGAGGAACAGCCCGTCGAAGCGGCCGCGCTCCAACGTCTTGGCGAGATCAATCCAATAGGGCAGGCGGTTATAGTTGGCGGTGCGATCACGCGGATGGGTCCACAGGCCCGGTGACTGGTGTGCGACGCAATTCATCGCAAAAGCGTTGAGCCTGATCTCTTTGGCCATGACGGTCCCTCGGCACTCTGTACTGAGCGCTCTTCGAATGGTAGACGTGCGCCCGAACTTGGCGAAGTTCTTGCATATCCTAGACTTGGATGTCTCGGCCTTGGCAAGGCCAAAATCCGCAGTGCTGCCGCACTTGGCAAGCCAATCTCACGAGAGCAAGAACCAAATTCCAAGAGAACCCCAAGAACTATCGAAGTCCCGCCACTTTCGAAGACCCGCCCGTCTCGGGTAATGTCCTTCGTCTCAAAATCTCGAAAAGCAAGTCATGACCAGAGCCGACGCTATCGCCCGCGCCCGCGAGGATTTCAAATCCGGTGCGTTCCTCACCGAGCTCGACCGCCGGATCGCTTATCGGACCGAGAGCCAGAATCCCTCGCGCGGCACTGAGCTGCGCGCCTATCTGGAACAGGAAATGCAACCGGCCTTTGCCGCGCTTGATTTCACCAGCCGCATCGTCGAATCCCCGAGCGGCAAGGCGCCGTTCCTGTTTGCCGAGCACCACGAGAGTGACTCAGTGCCGACCGTGCTGATCTACGGCCATGGCGATGTCGTCGACGGCATGGAGGGCGAGTGGCGCGACGGCCGCGATCCCTGGCGCACGACGGTTGCGGGCACGCGCCTCTATGGCCGCGGCACTGCCGACAACAAGGGCCAGCACAGCATCAATATGGCGGCGCTGCGCGCCGTGCGCGAGGCGAGAGGCGGCAAGCTCGGCTTCAACGCCAAATTCATTGTCGAGATGGGCGAGGAGATCGGCTCGCCCGATCTCGGCAAGGTCTGCGACCTCAATCGCGATGCGCTCAAGGGCGATCTGTTCATGGCCTCGGACGGGCCGCGTCTGTCCGCCGACCGTCCGACGCTGTTTCTGGGCTGCCGCGGCGGCATCCGCATCCATCTCGATGTGAACTTGCGCGACGGCGGTCACCATTCGGGCAATTGGGGCGGCGTGCTCGCCAACCCCGCGACCATCCTGGTCAACGCGATCTCCACGCTGGTTGATGGCCACGGCCGTCTCCAGCTCGACGCGCTGAAGCCGCCGCGGCTCACCAACCAGATCCGCAGCTATCTCGCCGACGTGCAGGTGGTGCCGACCGCGGACGAGCCGGCGCTGGCGGAGAATTGGGGCGAGGAGGGCCTGTCGGCGGCCGAACGGCTCTACGCCTGGAACACGCTGGAAGTGCTGGCGATGGCCTCGGGCAATATCGAGAAGCCGGCGAACGCCATTCCCGGCCATGCCAATGCCGTGCTGCAACTGCGTTTCGTGGTCGGGACGAAGATCGAGGGTCTGATCGAGGCCATCCGCGCGCATCTGGTCGCAAAGGGTTTTCCTATGGTCGAGGTGCGGGCGGCCCAGAGTTTTGCCGCATCGCGGACCGATTTCGACAGCCCCTGGATCAAATGGGCGGCCAATTCAGTGCAGGAGACGACCGGCAAGGCGCCGGCCGTGCTGCCGAATTTCGGCGGCTCGCTGCCCAACGACGTGTTCTCCGAAATCCTGGGCCTGCCGACGATCTGGGTGCCGCACTCCTACCCCGGTTGCTCCCAACATGCGCCCAATGAGCACATCCTGCTGCCATTGACCGAAGAGGCCTTGACGGTGATGGCCGGGCTGTTCTGGGATCTCGGCGAGTTGCCGGCGCCGTTAACCTGAGCCTTTGATCCAGCCGAAAGTTACATTCTAATCCGGCTCGATTTGTGCTTGCATCCGGGCCGCATCATCCGAAAGGGGAAGAAAAGTGAAACATTTCCGTTACATCGGGCTCGCGCTTGCCGCGACCTTCGCCGTCAGCCAGGCCGGGGCCCAGGAGCTGACCGGCACGCTGAAGAACATCAAGGACACCGGCGCGATCACGCTGGGCTTCCGCGACTCCTCGATCCCGTTCTCCTATCTCGACGACAACCAGAAGCCCATCGGGTTCGCGATGGACATCTGCTACAAGATCGTCGATGCCGTGAAGAAGGAGCTCAAGCTGGACAAGCTCGAGGTCAAGCTCAATCCGGTGACCTCGGCGACCCGCATCCCGCTGATGGCGAACGGCACCATCGACCTCGAATGCGGCTCGACCACCAACAATGCCGAGCGCCAGAAGCAGGTCGCTTTTACCAACACCCACTATCTGACGGCCAGCCGCTACGTGTTCAAGAAGTCGAGCGGCCTGAAGTCGATCGACGATCTCAAGGGCAAGACCGTGGTCTCGACCGCCGGCACCACCAACATCAAGCAGCTCACCGAAGCCAACGTTGCCAAGGGCCTCGGCGCCAACATCATTCCCGCCAAGGACCACGCCGAGGCCTTCCTGATGGTCGAGACCGACCGCGCGGTCGCCTTCGTGATGGACGACATCCTGCTGGCGAGCCTCGTGGCCGGGTCGAAGAACCCGGACGACTATGCCATCTCCAAGGACGCGTTCTCCAAGCCCGAGCCCTATGGCATCATGCTGCGCAAGGATGACCCCGCCTTCAAGAAGGTGGTCGATGCGGCGACGGCGGCGCTCTATACGTCCGGCGAAGCCCAGAAGATCTACGATAAGTGGTTCACCCAGAAGATCCCGCCGAAGGGACTGAACCTCAACACGCCGATTTCGCCAGAGCTGAAGAACGAGTTCGCCAAGCCGACGGACTCGCCGAATCCGGACGATTACAAGTAAGATGGAGCTGTTCGCCTCTCCCCGCTTGCGGGGAGAGGCGGTACATTTCGGACATTCTGGAGGGAGAATGGCCGGACATTTGCATAGGTGCCGGGACATCCATGATTGGCGCGTTCGCGCGGGGGACACGTGAACTACAACTGGAACTGGGGAATCTTTTTCCAGCCGAACCCGATGGGGACCGGCACCTATCTCGACATGCTGCTGTCGGGACTGGTGCTGACCCTCAAGACTGCGGCGCTGGCCTGGGTCATCGCGCTGATCACCGGCTCCATCGTCGGCGTGATGCGCACGCTGCCGTCGAGGGGAGCGAATTGGTTCGGCTTTGCCTATGTCGAATTCTTCCGTAACATGCCGCTGCTCGTGCAGCTCTTCCTGTGGTTCTTCGTGCTGCCGGAACTGCTGCCAAGAGGCGCCGGCACTTGGCTGAAGCAGCTGCCGAACGCGCCGTTCTGGACGGCCGCGATCGGTGTCGGCTTCTTCATGTCGGCCCGCGTCGCCGTGCAATTGCAGGCCGGCATCGGTTCGCTGCCGCGCGGGCAGAAGATGGCCGCAACCGCGCTGGGTCTGACCACGGTGCAGGGCTATCGCTACGTGCTGCTGCCGATGGCGTTCCGCATCATCCTGCCGCCCTTGACCTCTGAGTTCCTCAACACCATCAAGAACACGGCGGTTGCGATCACCATCGGCCTGCTCGAGCTGACCGGACAGGCGCGCTCCATGCAGGAGTTCTCGTTCCAGGTGTTCGAGGCCTTCACCGCTGCGACGATCCTCTATCTCCTTGTCAACGCCGTCGTCGTGACCGCGATGCGCTTCCTTGAGCGCTGGGTTGCGATCCCCGGCTACATCACGGGGAAATAGCGATGTTCGGCAATCTCGATTTCGACGTCATCCGCCGCGCGCTGCCCTATTTGTTCTATGAGGGCATGACGTTCACGCTGACGCTAACGGGGCTCGCGGCACTCGGCGGGTTGGTCTTCGGCACGGCACTCGCGCTGATGCGGCTCTCCGGCTTCAAGATCCTTGGCCGGATCGCCGGCGTCTATGTCGACTTCATGCGCTCGCTGCCGCTGGTGCTGGTCATCTTCTGGTTCTATTTCCTGGTGCCCTATATCGGGCAGTGGCTGACCGGCGCCTCGCGCCCCATCAGCGTCGGCGCATTCGCATCGTCGCTCATCACCTTCATCATGTTCGAGGCGGCGTACTTCTCCGAAATCATGCGCGCCGGCATCCAGTCGATCTCGCGCGGGCAGCCGGCTGCGGCCAGCGCGCTGGGGCTGACTTACGCCCAGACCATGCGCTATGTCGTGCTGCCGCAGGCCTTCCGCAACATGCTGCCGGTCCTGATCACGCAGACCATCGTGCTGTTCCAGGACACCTCGCTGGTCTACGTGCTGTCCATCACCGACTTCCTCGGTGCCGCCAGCAAGGTGGCGCAGCGGGACGGGCGCCTGGTCGAAATGTATCTGTTCGCAGCCGTCGTCTATTTCACCATTTCCTGTATCGCCTCCTTCGGCGTCCGCCGGCTCCAGGCGCGCATCGCCATCATTCGCTAGGTGGAACGTGAGTTCGAGATTTCGAATGCGATGCCCCTTCACCTCTCCCACAGGGAGAGCTCGGATCGCGCTAGCGATCCGGGTGAGGGGTTTCGCTCCAACGATGGACCTGTACCGCCTCACCCGGCGCTTTGCGCCGACCTCTCTCCTTGGGAGAGGTGAACCGAGATTGCCGAACCGCTTGAGAAACACATGATCGAAATCAGCCACGTCAACAAATGGTACACGCCGAGTTTCCAGGTGCTGACGGATTGCACCACCAGCGTCACCAAGGGCGAGGTCGTCGTGGTCTGCGGTCCCTCGGGCTCGGGCAAGTCCACGCTGATCAAATGCGTCAATGCGCTGGAGCCGTTCCAGAGCGGCGACATCTTGGTCGACGGCACCAAGGTCAACGATCCCAAGACCAATCTGCCGAAGCTGCGTTCGCGCGTCGGCATGGTTTTCCAGCACTTCGAGCTGTTTCCGCATCTCAAGATCATCGACAATCTCTGCCTCGCGCAGGAGAAGGTGCTGGGGCGGCCGCGTGACAAGGCGCAGACCAAAGGCATGCAGCTTCTGGAGCGCGTCGGGCTGATAGAGCAGGCGCAGAAATTCCCGGCGCAGCTCTCCGGGGGGCAGCAGCAGCGTGTCGCCATCGCTCGCGCGCTGGCGATGGATCCGATCGTCATGCTGTTCGACGAGCCGACCTCGGCGCTGGACCCCGAAATGGTCAGCGAGGTGCTCGACGTCATGGTCGATCTCGCCCGCGAAGGCATGACCATGATGGTCGTCACCCACGAGATGGGTTTTGCCCGCAAGGTCGCCAACCGCGTCATCTTCATGGACCGCGGCGAGATCGTCGAGGACGCAGCGAAGGACGATTTCTTCGGCAAGCCCCGCAGCGACCGCGCACAGAAATTTCTGTCGAAGATCCTGTCGCATTAATCACCGCCGTCATTCCGCGGCGCGACTTCGCGGGCTCGGAATCCATTGTGCGGCAGTACGCGAGGTGAGATGGATTCCGGGCTCATTCGCTTTGCGAACACCCCGGAATGACGCATCGAGGGTTTATCGTCGGCGCCAAATCTCCTATACCGGTGGGCAAATCCCCTTTCCGCCAGGAGACCTGCCTTGGACTCGATTGCCTACGTCAACGGCTCATTCATCCCGCTCTCGGACGCGAAGATCTCGATCCTCGACCGCGGCTTTCTGTTCGCCGACGGCATCTACGAGGTCTCGGCCGTTCTCGATGGCAAGCTGGTCGACAATGCCTCGCATCTGGCGCGGCTGGAGCGTTCGGTCGGCGAGATCAAGCTGAAGCTACCGGAGACGCTCGAGCGCATCACCGAGTTCCAGAAGGAACTGATCGCGCGCAACAAGCTCGAGAACGGCCTCGTCTATCTCCAGGTCACGCGCGGTGCCGACAAGGGCCGCGACTTCGCGTTTCCCAAGGGTGACGTCAAGTCGAGCCTGGTGATGTTCACCTCGGAGAAGGATATCATCAACGCCGCGTCGGCGAAGGCCGGCATCAGCGTGATCACCGTGCCCGACATCCGGTGGGAACGGCGCGATATCAAGAGCGTGGCGCTGCTGGCGCAGGTGCTGGCGAAGCAGGCCGCGGCCGAAGCCGGCGCCGGCGAAGCCTGGATGCTGGAAGACGGCTATATCACCGAAGGCGGCTCGTCCTCGGCATTCATCCTGACGCAGGACGACGTCATCGTGACCCGCAAGAACTCCAATGCGATCCTGCCGGGCTGCACCCGCAAGGCCGTGGTGGCGCTCGCCGAAGAGCGCCAGCTCCGCGTCGAGGAGCGTTCTTTCACGGTGGCCGAGGCGCTGGCCGCAAAGGAGGCTTTTGCGACGTCGGCCTCACTGTTCGTGCAGCCGGTGGTGGCGATCGATGGGAAAAAGATCGGCGACGGCAAGCCCGGCCCGTTGGCAACGCGGCTGCGTGAGATCTACGTGGAGTTCGCCAAGGCGACGGCGGTTTAAGCCACACCCATTGCTGTCATCGCCCGGCTTGACCGGGCGATCCAATACTCCGAGGCGGTCGTGCTTCAATCGATTGGCCGCGCCGTACTGGATGCTGCGGTCACGCCGGGGCATGACAGTTGAGCGGCTGGAGGCGACGTTGCGTCCATGACGCCACTCCTCACCCCACCGACGCCTTGACCTTCACCGGGTGAACCGCGCGGAACGAGATCGCGATCCTGTTCCAGGCGTTGATGGTCGCGATCAGCATGGTCAGATTGACCGTTTCCTCCTCCGAGAACTGTGCGCGGACCTGCTCGTAGACGTCGTCCGGCGCGTGCGTCTGCGAGATCAAGGTCACTGCTTCGGTCCAGGCCAGCGCGGCGCGCTCACGGTCGGAATAGAGCGGAGATTCGCGCCAGGCGTCGAGCAGATAGATGCGCTGCTCGGTCTCGCCGCGCTTGCGCGCGTCCTCGGTATGCATGTTGATGCAATAGGCGCAGCCGTTGATCTGCGAGGCCCGGATCTTGACGAGCTCGATCAGTGATTTCTCCAGGCCTGTCGACTGGATCTGCGTCTCCAGCGCCATCAGTGCTTTGATCGTGTCGGGCGCGGCCTGGTAGTAGTTCATGCGGGGCTTCATGGGCGTTCTCCTTGCTTGGATTGAGGTCAGTGGGCTCCGCCGGCGGAAGTCTGGCCGGGCTTCTTCAGGAAGAGGGCTGCGACCAGGGCCACGATCAGCGCCGCGCCAAGCAGATAGAAGGTGTCGCTGAAGGCGAGGATATAGGCCTGCTTCTGCACGATACGGCCGATCGCGACATAGGCACGATGCGACGCATCCGCATGGTCGAGGATGCCATGATTGATGAAATACTGGGTGAGCTGCTCCAGCCGCGTGCGCGTCGCCTGCTCGAACACCGAGACCGACTGCATCAGCACGTTGGAGTGATACTGCTCGCGCTTGGTCAGCACGGTCTGGAGCAGCGCGATGCCGACGGCGCCGCCGAGATTGCGCATCATGTTGAACAGGCCTGACGCCGAGCCCGCGTTTTCCGGCTCGATGCCTGATGTTGCCACCGCGGACAGCGGCGCCATCACCAGCGCCTGGCCAATCGCACGGACGACGTTGGGCCAGAACAACTGATCGGCGGCATAGTTACTGGTCATGGTGATGTTCATGAAGTTGGAGGCCGCGAACAATACGAAACCGACGCCGATCACCAGCCGTGCGTCGAACCTCTGCATCAGGCGAGGGACGAGCGGGATCAGAACGAGCTGCGGCAACCCGGTCCAGGCCAGCACGAAACCGATCTGCTCGGCATTGTAACCTTGGATGCGAGCCAGATATTGCGGCAGGATGAACACCGAGCCGTAGAGTGCGATACCAAGCAGGAAGTTCGCGAGCATGCCGAAGCCGAAATTGCGCCGCACCAGCAGGCGCAGGTTCAAGAGCGGCTTCTTCACTGTGAGCTCGATGACGAGGAAGGCGGTGAGCGCAACGCCAGCGATTAACGACAGTTTCACGATGAACGGCGAGCCGAACCAGTCGTCCTTGTTGCCTTCCTCCAGCACGGTCTGCAGCGCGGACAGCCCGATCGCCATGGTGATGATGCCGGCCCAATCGCCTTCCCGCAACAGCGACAGCTTCATGGGCGTTGCGTCGAGCGCGTACCAGAGCATGCCGACCATGATCGTGCCCGGCACGAGGTTGACATAGAAGATGTACTGCCAGCCGAAATTCTCGGTGAGGTAGCCGCCGATGGTCGGGCCGATCGCGGGTGCGAACGTCGCCGAGAGCGCGAACAGCGCAAGGCCCACGGGCTGTTTTCCGCGCGGCAATAGCGTGATGATCAGCGTGAAGGCCATCGGAATCAGCACGCCGCCGGTGAAGCCTTGCACCGCGCGCAGGACGATCATCTGCGACAGATCCTGCGCCAGCGCGCAGGCCGCCGACAGAGCCAGGAACAGGATCGCGTTGGTGAGCAGATAGATGCGGATCGAGAACACCTGCGCGAGCCAACCCGAGAGCGGGATCACCACGATCTCGGCGATCAGATAGGAGGTCGAGATCCAGCCGCCGTCGTCGATGCCGGCGCCGATCGCACCCTGGATATCGGCCAACGAAGCGTTGACGATCTGGATGTTCAGCACCGCCATGAAGGCGCCCAGCGTCGCGCCGATCACCGCGATCCATGTTCTTGCGGAAACCGCCGGGGTGGCGGGCGCAGCCGGGGCGGGGAGGGCGGCTGCGGCGTTGAGGGTGGATTGGAGCGTGCTCATGGAAGTCTCGTCAGCTTCAGCCGCCATTCGGACGGGTTGTGTTGTCGGCGAGATGCCTGGCCGTCTCGCGTTCGGCCAGCACCGCCTGCTTGGTGTCGACGGTCGGCACTGCGGACATGCCGGGGCGCAGCAGGCCGGTCAGGCTGTGGTCGTCGAGCACAATCTTGACCGGCACGCGTTGCACGATCTTGGTGAAATTGCCCGTGGCGTTGTCCGGCGGCAGCAGGGCGAATTCGAGCCCGCTTGCCGGCGACAGGCTGTCGACATGGCCGCGCAGGGTCTTGCTGCGGAAGCTGTCGACGCGTAGCTCGACGGGCTGGCCGGGGCGCATATGCGTGAGCTGCGTCTCCTTGAAGTTCGCGACGACATAGACGGCATCCAGCGGCACCACGGCCATCAATTGTGTGCCGGCCTGCACGTACTGGCCGACGCGTAAGCTCCGTGCGCCAACCGTGCCGTCGACCGGCGCGGTGATCTCGGTATAGGACAGGTTCAGCGCCGCCTGCTGCGCCACCGCGCGGGCTCGCTCGACTTGGGCCGCCGTCTGGGCCCGCTGGGTGGTGAGCACGTCGACCTTGCGCTGCGCCGCCAAGAGACCGGATTTGGCGTGCTGCAATTGCGCGGTGCTGGCGCGCAGCGCCGCATCGGTCTGCTGCGCGCGCTGGATGGTGCCGGAGCCCGACTTCATCAGGTCGTCGTAGCGGGCGCGTTCCTCCTGGGCGAATTTCAGATTGGCCTCAGCAGCAGTGACGTCGGCGGTGCTCTGCGCGATGATCGGCTGTTGCAATTCGAGTTGGGCATCGATGTTGCGCACCGAGGCTTCGCCGGCCTCGACATCGGCGCGGGCCTGGTCGAGGGCCGTCTTGAAGTCACGATCGTCGATCTTGGCCAGCAGCTGGCCTGCTTTGACTTTCTGGTTGTCGCCGACTAGCACCTTCGCGATGTACCCGGAGACCTTAGGCGCGATGATCGTGGAATCGGCCTTCACATAGGCGTCGTCGGTGGATTCGAGATAGCGGCCGGTCTTCAGGTAATCGTAGCCATAATCGCCAGCGACGACGATGCCGAGGGCCAGCGCCAGGCCGACCGCGCCCCGCTGGAGCGCCTGGCGAGACGGGCGAAGCCAGATTTTCTCATTTGTTTCAGCAACATACGAAGCATTTGACATGACATCCTCGAGATTCCCGGGCGCCTTCTGAGGGGCGCCGCTGGCCCTAAGATGCGTTGTCCTCACGGCTGCGATAATCGTGGTATTATTGGAAGAATTATCCGGTCTAGGTGGATAATCGGGGGCTTCGAGACATGGACCGCTTCAGCAGCCTCACGGCGTTCGTCCGGGTGGTCGATAGTGGCGGCTTTTCCGCCGCTGCCCGTCGGCTCAACATGTCGACGACGATGGTGAGCAATCATGTCCAGGCGCTCGAAGAGCGGCTGGGGGTGCGGCTGCTCAATCGGACCACGCGGAAAGTCAGCCTCACCGAAATCGGCAAGGCCTATTACGACCGTGCCACGCAGATCCTCGCCGATCTCGAACAGGCCGACGACATCGCGAGCGAATTGCAGTCGGTACCCCGCGGCACGCTGCGCATCCACGTCGCCACGCACATGGTGCCATTCGTCGCGCCGGTGGTTGCACAGCTCCTGTCGACTTATCCGGAGCTCAAGATCGACCTGCGCATGGGCGAGGCCGACGTCGACCTCATCGAGGAAGGTTATGACGTCGCCTTGCGCATGACCCAGCCGCGGGATTCCAGCCTGATCGTGCGGAGTCTCGCCACGTGGCGCCATGTGCTGTGCTGTTCGCACGACTATCTCGACAAGCACGGCCGCGTGCAGAAGCTCGATGAGCTCTCGGCGCATAATTGCGGCCGGCACCTGAATTATCCCTTCGGTGACGAGTGGCGCTTCCTCGATCGCAAGGGTGCGCCGGCATCGGTCCGCATCTCAGGCAGCTTCGTCACCAACAGCGGAGAAGCGTTGCGGAAGGTGGCGCTGGAGGGCGCGGCTATCTGCCTAATGGCTGGGTTTCTCGTTCAAGACGATCTCGAATCGGGTCGGCTGGTCCGCCTGCTGCCGGAATATCGGACCGTCGAGCTGTCTATGAACGCGGTCTATCCGCATCGCCACCATCTGACGGCGAAGGTCAGGACCTTCATCGACATGCTCGTGCATCACAGCGCCGAACAGCAGAAGCTGATCAACCCTTATTCGTGAGGACGAATGCGGTCAGGCTGCCTTGGCCGCGGCCGGCCGAGCCAGCAAGGATTCGACCTCAGTCTTCACCTTCGCGATCGCAGCCTCCTTCACCGGGCCATAACCGCGAATGTCCATGGGAGCCCTAGCGATGGCCGTGAGATTCGGCAGACGTGCCGCGTCAAGCTCGCCGAGCATCCGCTCGATCAGGCCTTCGTACCAGGCGATCAGCTCCCGCTCGGCACGCCGTTCGGCCGTGTAGCCGAATGGATCGAACGGTGTTCCGCGCAGCCCCTTCAACCGCGCCAGCATGAGGAGCGGTGCCTGGATCCACGACCCGAAGGCGCGCTTGCGCGGACGCCCACGTGCATCGCGGCTTGACAGCAGGAAAGGCGCGGCAAGGTGATACTGGATGCGGAAGCCATCCTCGAACTCGCCTTTTAGCTCGTCGAGGAAGCCGCTCTGCATATGCAGCCGCGCCACCTCGTACTCGTCCTTGTAGGCCATCAGCTTGAACAGGGCGCGGGCAACCGCGCCGGTCAGGGCTTCGCTGTTCAGGACGGCCTCTGCGCGGCGGACCCTCGTGACGAGCGCCCGGTAGCGCGCCGCATAGGCTTCGTCCTGATAGGCGGTGAGGAAATCGGCGCGGCGTTCAATGAGTTGGTCGAGTGTCTCGGCCGTGGGCGCGCGGTCCGTCTTCGGCAGAAAATCCGGATCGGCAGCGGCGATGCGGCCCCAGGCGAACGCCTGCTTGTTGCGCTCGATGGCGACGCCGTTGAGCTCGATCGCGCGCAGCAGCGCTTGCAGCGAGACCGGCACCAATCCGTGCTGCCAGGCAAAGCCCAGCATGATGATGTTGGCATAGACGGCATCGCCGAGCAGCCCTTCGGCCAGCGCATTCGCGTTGATCGTATCGAGATTGCCATCGCCGATCACGCGGCCGATGGCGCGCATGCGGGCAGGGGAGGCGAGGTCGGCATCGCGGAAGCGGACGACGTCACCGGTCGGCATCTCCGCGGTATTGACCGCGGCGCGCGTGCCGCGGCGATAGGTGCCGGAGGCCTTCGGCGAGGAGCTCACGACGAGGTCGCAGCCGATCAGCGCATCGGCCGCGCCCTGGTCGATACGGACCTGATGCAGCGCCCCGGGGGAAGGAGCAAGCCGGATGTAGCTCAGCACGGGGCCGAATTTCTGCGCAAAGCCGGTAAAATCCAGCACCGAGACGCCGCTTCGTTCGAGATGCGCGGCCATGCCGATCAGCGCGCCGACCGTGATCACGCCGGTGCCGCCGACGCCGGTCACCAGCAGGTCGTAGGGCCGGTCGAGCGTCGCGAAGGCGGGCAGAGGCAGCGTCGCGGCCTGGCCGATCGCGTCGATCCGGCTCGCGGTTTTCTGACGACGCGTGGCGCCTTCGACGGTAACAAAACTCGGGCAGAAGCCGTTGAGGCAGGAAAAATCCTTGTTGCAGGCCGAGAGATTGATCTGGCGCTTGCGGCCGAACGGCGTTTCCTTCGGCTCGACGCTGAGACAGTTGGACTCGACCGAGCAATCGCCGCAGCCTTCGCAGACGAGATCATTGATGTAGACATAGCGCTTCGGGTCGTTCATCTGGCCGCGCTTGCGCCGCCGGCGCTTCTCGGTGGCGCAAGTCTGCTGGTAGATCAGCACGGAGACGCCTAGCACCTCGCGCAGCTCGCGCTGCACCGCGTCCATCTCCTCGCGTGGATGGATGGTGACGCCAGTTGGCAGGTCGGGCGGAGAAAATTGCGCGGGATTGTCCGACAGCAGCGCGATACGCTCAACACCTTCGGCGCGGACGCTGTGGGCGATGGCATGCACGCTGACCGGCCCGTCGACCGGCTGGCCGCCGGTCATCGCCACGGCATCGTTGAACAGGATCTTGTAGGTGATGTTGGCCTTGGCGGCGATCGCCTGCCGGATCGCCATCGACCCGGAATGATAATAGGTGCCTTCGCCGAGATTCTGGAACACGTGCTTGTGGCCGGTGAATTTCGACGAAGCCGCCCAGTTCACGCCCTCCCCGCCCATCTGGATCAGCGAGGAGGTCTCGCGGCCCATCCAGCTCGCCATGAAGTGGCAGCCGATGCCGGCGAGGGCCTTGGAGCCCTCCGGCACCTTGGTCGACGTGTTGTGCGGACATCCCGAGCAGAAATAGGGTGTGCGCGTCGCGCCTGGGACGTTGATCGTGCGCGCGGCCTCCGGCATCAAGGCAGCTGCCCGCGCGGCGAGATTGAGGCCTGGAAACATCGGGTCGAGCCGGCGCGCCAGCACGGCAGCCAGCGCGCGCGGTGACAATTCGCCGATCCACGAGATCAGCCGCGCCCCCCGCTCGTCATGCTTGCCGACCATGCGCTCGGGCTTCGCGCCCGGATAATCGTAGAAATATTCCTTGAACTGGCTCTCGATGATGCCGCGCTTTTCCTCGACCACGAGGATCTCGCGCTTGCCCTTCACGAACTCCATGGCATCATGCAGCGCCAGGGGCCAGACCATGCCGACTTTGTAGATGTCGATGCCGATGCTGCGGCAGGCCGTTTCATCGAGGTCCATCAGCCGCAGCGCTTCCATCAGGTCGAGATGCGCCTTGCCCGTGGTGACGATGCCGTAGGTGGCACCCGGAATGTCGTAGATGTGCCTGTCGATCGGATTGGCCTTCGCAAAGGCGTAGACGGCGTGCTTCTTCGCTTCCAGTCGTTCCTCGATCTGCGGACCCGGCAGGTCTGGCCAGCGATAGTGCAGGCCTCCCGGTGGTGGCGCGAAGTCGGGCGTGCGGAAGTCGCGGGGCGGGCTTAGCGCCACGGAGGCGCCAGACTCCACGATCTCCGAAATCGCCTTGAAGCCGACCCACATGCCGGAGAAGCGGCTCAATGCGTACCCATACTCGCCGAACTCGAGATATTCGCCGACGCTTGCCGGGTGCAACGTCGGCATGAACCAGCTCATGAAGGCGACGTCGGACTGGTGCGGCATCGAGGATGAGACGCAGCCATGATCGTCGCCGGCGACCACCAGCACGCCGCCATGCGGCGAGGAGCCATAGGCATTACCGTGCTTGAGCGCATCGCCCGAGCGATCGACGCCGGGGCCCTTGCCGTACCAGAGCCCGAACACGCCATCGACCTCGCGGTCCCCTTGCGTCTCGACCTGCTGCGATCCGAGCACGGCTGTTGCCGCAAGGTCTTCGTTGACTGCGGGGAGGAATTCGATGCGGTCGCGCTTTAATCGCTCCTGGATGCGCCAGAGCTCGAGATCGATGCCGCCAAGCGGCGAGCCGCGATAGCCGGAGATGAAGCCGGCGGTGTTGAGGCCGCGGGCGCGATCGCGCCTGACCTGGTCGAGTGCGATACGGACGATCGCCTGTGTGCCCGTGAGGAAGACACGGCCTTGCTCGCGGTCATAGCGGTCGGAGAGTTCGTAAGTGTCGAGGGACGGAATGGCGTCCATGCGGACCTCCCGCGGCATTCCCTGCCGGATCAGCAGAGGTTAGGCTCGGGGGGCTGGTAGGTCTTACCTATCTTTCCCAATAGGCGCGGTTATTCTGGTAGATGTAACCTGATTTGGCCTATAATTCGGTTAAGTTATCCGGTTTGTGAGGATTCCATGATCGAAGAGCAGGATACGCGGATTCTTGCGCACCTCCAGAAGGACGGCCGCGCCACCAACCAGCAGCTTGCCGATGAGGTCGGCATGTCCACCTCGGCCTGCTGGCGCCGGGTGCGCGCGCTTGAGGAAAGCCGCGTCATCCGTAGCTATGCAGCGCTGATCGATCGCGAGCGGGCGGGCTTTGCGATGTCCGCCATCCTCCACGTCTCGCTGGAGCGGCATGACGCCAAGTTCGTCGATGAATTTGTCGCTCGGGTCACCACGCGCCGCGAGGTGCTGGAGTGCTTTGCGACCACGGGCGATGCCGATTATCACTTGCGCGTCGTCGTGCAGGACATGGCCGCCTACAACAGATTCTTGGACGAATTCATGTTCCGCATCCCCGGCATCCGCTACGTCCGCAGCAATGTGGTGCTGAAGGAGATCAAGACGAGCGTGGCACTGCCGTTTTGACGCAGGTGTGCACGGATTATCCGTGGTCGTCCCGGCCCTGCTGCGCCATTGCGCAGGGAGCCGGGACCCATGATCACGAATGCCAATTGTTTGCGAAGCTATAACAACGAGTCCCGATCATAACATATCTGCTGCGGCGGTATGGCTCCCGGCTTTCGCCGGGCCGACACTGTGGGTGCAGCGTGCGCTATACCTTCTCCCTGACAAACCTGTTCCGCAACGTTCCGATGCCGCTGATCTCGATCTCCACGACATCGCCGTGCTTGATATCCGGCGAGGCGCCGTCCGTGCCCATCCAGATCACGTCGCCGGGCCACAGCGTGAAATACTTCGTCAGCTCGACCAGGAACGGCACCACGCCGAAGATCATGTCGTTGGTTTGGAAGCGATTGGTCTCCTTGCCGTTGACCCGGACGATCGTCTGCATCCTGGCGAGGTCCGCCTCGGTCTCGATCCACGGGCCCATCGGCTTGAACGTGTCGGCGTTCTTGGAGCGCCACAGGCTGCGATCAGCCTTCTGCCAGCTGCGCTCGCTGACGTCGTTGCCGATGGTGTAGCCGAACACGCAATCCATCGCGTTCGCTTCGGTGAGATGCTTCACTTTTTTGCCGATGACGACGACGAGCTCGCCTTCATAGTGGATCTTGTCCGTTGCAAAGGAAGGGATCACGACATCCTGGTCATGCGCGATCAGCGCGTTTTGCGCGCGATAGCCGATCTCGGGACGGTCTGGCACTGCCGGCACCTCGCCGCGCTTGTCGGCGGCCTCCTTCAGGTGCTTCAGGTAGTTCAGGCCGACGCAATAGAAGGTGCGGGGAATCAGCGGCAGCTCGATGGTAACTTGTGACAGCGGATGCGTGCGCGAGCTGCGCCGCCATTCACTGAAGGGATCGCCGTCCACGGCGATCACCTGGTCGTCTTCAACGATCCCCCAGGACGTCCTGTCCCTGGCAGTGAATTCAGCCAGCGCATGTTATGCCCTCGTTGTCATTCCGCGGCATCGCGGGCTGAGTCTTCCAGGCACCGGGTGCCGGCCGCTTGAGCCCGAGATTTTCCCGCAACGTCTTGCCGCGGTATTCTTTCTGGAACAGGCCGCGCCGCTGCAATTCCGGCACGACGTGTTGCACGAAATCCGCGTAAGAGCCGGGTACGTAAGTCGCGGCGATGACAAAACCGTCGCAGCCGCGCTCGGCGAACATCTCTTCCAGCTTGTCCGCGATCTCCTTCGGACCACCGACCATCGCATCCTGAACCTGGCCGCGGCCGGAGTAGGTGACGAAGTCACGCGCGCTCGGATTGCTCTTGCCCGAATTCTTCAGCACGCCGTCGCGAATGCCTAAGATGCCCTGCATGCTCTTCAGCTCTGCCGTCGTCAGCGGCTCGTCGAGATCCTTGGAGGCGAAATCGTAGTTGAGCGCTTCGGCGAGCAGCGACAACGCGTCGATCTCGAGCGGAAGTTTGTTGATCAGCGCCATCTTGTCCTCGGCCTCCGCCTTGGTCGCGGCGCAGACCGGCGTCGTCAGGTTGCAGAGGAGCATCTGGTCGGGATCGCGGCCAGCCTTGGCGGCTTCGTTACGCACGGAAGCATAGCCTTCCTTGGCGCCCGCGAGGTTGCGCGCGGCGGTGAAGATCACCTCACCCCATCGCCCGGCAAAGCGCTGACCGCGACCGGACGCGCCGGCCTGGATGATCACGGGATGGCCCTGGTCCGAGCGCGGCACTGTGAACGGTCCGCGCGACTTGAAGGCCGGTCCATTGTGATCGAGTCGCTTGACCTTGGTGGGATCGGCAAAGCGGCCGCTCTTCTTGTCCATGATGAGCGCGCCGTCCTCCCAGGTGTCCCAATGGCCGAGCACGACCTCCATGAACTCGTCGGCTCGGTCGTAGCGGGAATCATGCTCGGGGTGCGAGTCGCGCCCCATGTTGAGCGCCTCGCCGTCGTTCAGCGAGGTGACGACGTTCCAGCCGGCGCGCCCGCCGGACATCAGATCGAGCGTTGCAAAGCGTCGCGCGACGTCGAACGGCTCGTAATAAGTGGTCGAGCAGGTCGCGCCAAGGCCGAGCTTCTCGGTGACCATGCCCATCGTGGTCAGCACGATCAGCGGGTCCATCTTCACGCAGCGGATGCCGTATTCGACGGTGTGGGCGTGATCGTTGCCGTAGCGGTCCGGCATCGCAAGGCGATCGTCGAAGAAGGCCATGTGAAATTTGCCGGCTTCGAGGATTCTCGCGATCTCCTGATAATAATCCGCCGACATCGAATCGTTGCGCGAGTCCGGATGCCGCCAGGAGCTCGGCAAGTTCGTGCAGTTCTGCGCCTGGAGGAAGCCGACCAGTACCATCTGCCGCGTCATGCTGCTGTTCTCCTGATGCCGTCAAGCCAGATCGAGGACGGTGTCGAGCCGGTACTCGCGCGCCAGCGCGCGCAGCTTCCCCCAGGTCGTATCCTCGATCTCGATGCCGTCGCGCAGGCGTTGCCGCTCGCGCAGGCCCTCGATCTCGCCGGGATAGAACACGCCCGTGCTGCCTTCGGACGGCGGCGTCGATTTGAGGTAATGCGCAAACTCGGCGACTTCACGCTTGAACTCCTTCAGCGGACGGAAGGCCGCGACGTTGAACACCGCCATGAAGCATCCGTCATTGTGCCGCCCGGTCGGCTCGACGCCGAAGCCGAGACCGGTGAGCAGGCCGCACAGCACCTCGACCATGGCAGCAAGACCGCTGCCCTTGTAGCCCTCGGTGCCGCCGAGCGGCAGCAGCGCGCCGCCCTTGCGATATTGGGACGGATCGGTGGTGTGCCGCCCCTCGGCATCGATGATCCACCCCGCCGGAATCTCCTCGCCGCGGGCAAGCGCGAGCTGGATCTTGCCGGCCGCCACCGCCGAGGTTGCCATGTCCAGATAGAACGGCGCATCGAGGTCGGACGGCACCGCGATCGAGATCGGGTTGGTGCCGAGCCGCGCCTCCTTGCCGCCAAACGGGGCGACGTGCTTCGGCGAGCGGCCGGAGTCCGCGGTTGCGATTCCGATCATACCTTCCCGCATCGCCATCAACGGATAAGCGGCAAGGCGGCCGACATGGCTCTGCCGGAACACGGTGCAGGCGGCGACGTTCGCCGTCTTCGCCTTCTCGATGGTCAGTGCCATGGCCTTGGCGTTGACGTGGTAGCCCAACCCCCAATGGCCATCGATCACGGTCGTGGTCGGCGATTCCTGGACGATGGTCCATTTGGCGCCGGGAACGATGTGTCCGGCCTTGATGCGGTCGATATAAGTGGGAACGGCGATCACGCCGTGCGAGTCATGGCCGGCGAGATTGGCGTTGACGCAGCCGAACGCCACCGCGTCCGCTTCTTCCTCGAACGCTCCGGCGGCGCGGAGCAGCGCTGCGCTGATGCACGTGAGACGCTCGGCCCCGACGATCGGCATGGCGTTTCCTCGGCTTGGTGCCCTTAACAGGGTGTTTGTTGGGTGCATGGTCTCAAAGCGCCGGCGCGATATCAATCTCCCGTAAACCAATACAGGGCTGCATTTTCGTAAAGAGAACGCGCCTTCGGTCGACAGTTCGTGCCATGCGGCGGTATTTTCGACAGTTTGGCGCCGGCCGTTCGCCGCTCATTCACTTTGATTGAGGGTTTGCAGCGCGCAATAACGTCCACTTAGGCGATCGCCACCCATAAAGTCACCCGGGAAAAATAGGCAGAAAATGCCCGGGAGCTGAGAACGTGCCGACGACCCTCGCACGCACCTTTGCGGCGTTGAGCGCCATCAACGAAGCGATTCTCTACGCGAAATCGCCGGACGAGCTGTACCAGAAGGTCTGCGACGCCGGGTTTTCGAGCGGAGATTTTTTGGCGGTCGCGGTGTTTCTGGTGGGACCGGACGGCCGGCGGCTGCATTTTGCGGCCGGCTGCGGCGATGACGTTGCGCGCCTGCGCTCGATCGTGATCACGACGGAAGCAGGCACGCCCGAAGGATCCGGCGTCGGCGGCGAGGCGTTTCGCGATCAGAAGCTGTGCATCAGCAACGACTATCTGAACGACCCGCGTTCGCTGGCGTGGCGCGAGGGTGCGGCGAAGGCCCAAATCGGGGCGGCTGCAGCAGTCCCGCTCCTCTGTAACGGCAAGGGCGTCGGCGTGCTCTACGTGACCCGCCGCAACGCCGGATCGCTGAACGAGCAGATGGTGTCGCTGTTCGAGCGCATGCCAGCCAATATCTCCTATGCGCTCGAGAATTTCGAGCGAGAAGGAGCGCGCCGGGACAGCGAGGCGGCGATGCGGCGGCTCAATCGCATGTTTGGGGCGCTTAGCGCGACCAACGAGGCAATCCTCAAAGCCAATACCGAATTGGACTTGTATCAGCGGGTCTGCGACGCAGCAGTGCACGGCGGCAAATCACTGGCGACTTTCGTGCTGTTGCGCGAGGAGAACTCGCATTGGCTGACGCCGGTGGCCGCGACCGGACAAAATCTCGATCTGATCAGACAGGCACGCTACTCGATCGATCCCGACAATCCTCACGGTCGGGGCATCTCCGGCCAGGTCTTCCGGACACAGAAGGCGATGGTCGAAGACGACCTCGTCGGTCGTACCAAGGGAACGACTTGGGAGCGGGCCAGCATCAATGCTGGCGCGGTCGCCTGCGTCGCCGCACCACTGATCAAGCGCGGAACCAGCGTCGGCGTGATGTTCTTCTTCGTCAGCAAGTCTTGGGCGAAGGACCATGGCATCGTCGCGCTGTTGCTGCGGATGACCGAGAACGTGTGCTTTGCGCTCCAGAATTTCGATCGCGACGAGGAGAAGGCGCAGATCGCGCGCGAGGAGGAGCGGCTCGCGCGCATGTACGCCGCGCTGAGCGCCACCAATGAGGCGATTATCCGGGCCACGTCGCGTGCCGAGCTGTTCGATCTCGTATGCGAGGCCTCAGTGCAGGGTGGTAAGTTCGGCTCGGCAACGATCGCGCTTGCCGAGCCCGCCTCCGGCTTGCTTCGGGTCGTCGCCTCCGCAGGGCCGTACTCCGATGAAGTACGCAGACTCAAATTCGCCACGACCGACAAGGTGCCGGAGGGAAGAGGCCTGACCGGCACGTGCTTCCGCACCGGGCAGCCGTGCATCTCCAATGACCTGCTCGCCGACGAGCGCCTCAAACCCTGGCACGAGAGTGCCCGCCGCACCGGCGTCAAGTCCTCCGCCGTGTTGCCGTTGCTGAACGGCGACCGCACGGAGGGCGTGTTCCTGTTCAACTCGCTCGAGATCGGCACGTTTACGCCGGAATTGGTCGAACTGCTGGAACGGCTCGCACGCAACGTGTCATTTGCGATCGCAAATCTCGACCGCGCCGAGGAGAAGGCGAAGGCCGACAAGCAGCGAGACCGGCTGAGCGGCATGTTCGCGGCGTTGAGTGCCACCAACGAAGCCATCATGCGCGCCGAGACCCGTGAGGAGCTGTTCGAAGTCGCATGTCAGGCGGCCGTGCTGGGCGGCATGTTCGCCTCTGCGACGATTGGAATCATCGACCAGAAACGTGAGTTGGTCCGGGTCGTCGCCGTGAAGGGACGGCTCCAGCAGCGAATGGTCGGGCGCACCTGCGCGATTGCCCCGGATCATCCCGAGGGCCAGGGCATCATTGGAACCTCGCTGCGGACGCGCCGGCCCAGTGTCGTCAACGACTATATGCACGATCCGCGCTCAGCACACTGGCACTCCAAGGCGGTCGAGGACGGAACCCGGGCCGCTGCCAGTTTCCCGCTTCTACGTTCCGGTCAGGAGCCGATCGGCATCCTGCTGTTCCTTGCTCCGGAGGAGGATACATTCACGCCCGATCTGGTCGAACTGCTGGCCCGTCTCGCAGAGAACGTCTCGTTCGCGCTCGACAATTTCGACCGCGCCGAGGAAAAGGCCCGCACCGAGGCGCAGAAGGAGCGCCTGACCCGCATGTTCGCGGCGCTGAGCGCGACCAACGAGGCGATCATGCGGGCGAAATCGCGCGCCGAATTGTTCGACCTCGTGTGTCTCGCCGCATCGAACGGCGCCAAGTTCACCTCGACGACCATTGCGCTCGCCGGCGCCGACAGCGACCAGCTCAAGATCGTGTCAAGCGCAGGACCGTCGTCCGACACCACGCGCAATGTCCGCCTCTCGGTCGACCCCGAGCGCCCCGAAGGTCGGGGGATGGCCGGCACGGCGTTCCGGACCCGGCAGCCCTGCATCAGCAACGACTATCTCAACGACCAGCGCGTGAGCGCCTTCCACGCCATTGTTCGTGGCGACGGCGCACGGTCGGGCGCGGCGATCCCGCTCATCGTTCATGATCTGGCCGTCGGCGTCATGATCTACATGTCGACCGACAAGGACACGTTCACCGCCGAGTTCGTCGAGCTGTTGCAGCGCCTTGCCGACAACGTTGCCTTCGCGATGGAGAATTTCGATCGCGCCGACGAGAAAAAGAAGGCCGACGAGCGGATCGAATACCTCGCCTCGCATGACAGCCTGACGGACCTGCCGAACCGCGAGACATTCAACGGATTGTTGCGCGAAGCGATCGGCGCGGCGCAGCGCTACGATCACCGCTTTGCGGTGCTGTTCATCGATCTCGACCGCTTCAAGGTCATCAACGATTCGCTCGGCCACGAGGCCGGCGACCTGCTCTTGCTCGAAGTGGCGAGTCGGTTGCGGAGCGCGCTGCGGACTAGCGACGTGGTGGCACGGCTCGGCGGCGACGAGTTCGTGGTGATCCTCGACCGGTGCGGCGAGATCGACGAGGTCCAGCGCATCGCCAGCGGGCTGCTTGCCGTGCTTGCCGAGCCCATGGAGCTGGCCGGGCACGAGTGCCACACCACGGCCTCGATCGGCATTGCGATGTATCCGACCAACGGCTCCGACGCGCAGACGCTGACCAAGAATGCCGACATGGCGATGTATCTCGCCAAGGAAGACGGCAAGAACGGCTATCGCTTCTTCTCGAAGGAAGTGAAGACGCAATCGATCGAACGTCTGTCGCTGGAGAGCGCGCTGCGCCGGGCGCTGGAGCGCCAGCAATTTTCGCTGAATTACCAGCCCAAGGTGGATATGGAGACCGGCCAGATCACCGGAGTGGAAGCGCTGCTGCGCTGGACGCATCCCGATCTCGGCAACGTCTCGCCGGCGCAATTCATTCCGCTTGCCGAGGAGACCGGGCTGATCGTGCCGATCGGCCGCTGGGTGCTGAATGAAGCCTGTGCCCAAGCGATGGCTTGGCAGCGCCGCGGCCTGCTGCCCCTGTCGATGGCGGTCAACCTGTCGCCGCGGCAGTTTGCCGACGAGCATCTGTTGCAGGACGTCGATGAGGCGCTGGCCGCCAGCGGCATGTCGCCGGTGCTGCTCCAGCTTGAGGTCACCGAGAGCATGATGATGCGCAATGTCGGGCGCGCGCTCAAGGTGCTCGACGCCATACAGAGCCGCGGCATTCGCCTCGCCATCGACGATTTCGGCACCGGTTATTCGTCGATGTCGCTGATGAAGCACTTCCCGATCGACACGATCAAGATCGACCGCTCCTTCGTCCGCGACCTGCCGCAGGATTCGGAAGATCAGGCGATCGCGCAGGCGATCATCAGCATGGGCAAGGCGCTCGGCATGACCGTCGTCGCCGAAGGCGTCGAGAACGCCGAGCAGGAGGCATTCTTGCGTACCCATGGCTGCGACGAGATGCAGGGCTATCTGATCTCCAAGCCGCTGCCGGCGCGGCAGATGGCCGAACTGCTGCGGCCGATGGAGCTGACCGTTGCGCCGCCGCTCCAGCCGGAGCCGGACCTTGCCGCAACCGATGCCGCAGCGTTACGGCTGAAACGCGCTGTCATCTGACGGCTGCGGGTGCAGCTCGCGGACGTCGTCATCCTTGCTTTCCGCCTTGCGCGGAAAATCTTCCGGCCACGGCAGTGAGGTCTGATCCTCGAACAGCGCGAGAAGTAGGCGCGCGCCATCGGCAAAGGCCGATCCTTCGCCGAGGCCGAGCGTGCGCGACCACGCACTTGGCATAGGCTGGCGCACGTCGAGCACCGCGATCGCGGGTCCCCACCACCAGGCCGGCGCCGGCGAACGTTCGTCCTCGGGCACAGCGAGCCAGCGGGCGAACTCCTCCACCACGCGCTCGAATTGCAGGCTTGCGGCCTGATGCATTCGTTCCGTGCTCCCTTGGGTCCGCCTGAGCAGGCCGATGCGCGCACTCGGTCGTGGTCTTTACGTTTGAAGAACGGCTCGTGTCGCGCAGCCACGTCTGCCGCTCCCATCGGCGGCCAGGCCTGAAACATGCGGCGGCCGGAAAAGCGGTCGACGCCGGTTGTCATAGTCTCTTCATTCTCTTTAGCCGCTGAAGGGCCCTGCCGGCAAGGTGCAGGACGGTTACCTAACGCGACCTGAAGGGATGCGCCTTCTGGTGCCAGGCCCAGGCGGTGCGGATGATCGTAGACAGGTCGGAGTGACGCGGCATGAAGTTCAGCACCTTCTTCGCGGCAGAGGGATCCGCGACCAGATAAGTGGGATCGCCGGCGCGGCGCGGCTTGACGGTGTGTGGCACCTCGCGTCCGGTCTCCTGCCTGATGGCGTTGAGGATCTCGCGCACGGAAAAGCCGGAGCCGGTGCCGAGATTGAAGCTGCCGCCGGCATGCCCTTCTTCCAGAAGCTTCAGTGCCGCCACATGCGCCGCGGCGAGATCGGTGACATGGATGTAGTCGCGGATCGCGGTGCCGTCGGGCGTGCCGTAGTCGTCGCCGAACACTGCGAAGTCGACATGACCCTGAAGCGCCATCATGGCGCGCGGAATGAGATGGGTTTCGTTGTCGCGCAGTTCTCCGATGCCGCCGGCTGGGTCGGCGCCGCTGGCGTTGAAATAGCGCAGGCAGAACGCGCCGAAGCCATAGGCCGCGCGGTAATCGGCGAGCATGCGCTCGATCATCCATTTCGATGCGCCGTAGGGGTTGATTGGCACGCAGGGAAAGTCTTCCGGCAGTTCCTTGGAATCGGCGTTGCCATAGACGGCGCCGGTCGAGGAGAACACGATGCGATGGCAGTTCGCGTTACGCATCGCCTGCAACAGCGACAGCGTGCCTTGCACGTTGTTGATGTAATATTTCTGCGGGTCGGTCATGGACTCCCCGACGAGGCTCGCCGCCGCGAAATGCATCACTGCCGTGATCTTGTGATCGGCGAAGGCGCGCGCCAGTGCTGTGCCGTCGAGCAGATCGCCCGTCACCAGCGGGCCAGTCACGAAACTGCGATGGCCCGTCGAGAGATTGTCATAAACGACGGGCTGATAGCCGGCGGCGGTCAGTGCGCGGCAGGCATGCGAGCCAATATAGCCCGCGCCCCCGGTGACGAGGACGGTCGGTCGGTCGGTCATGTCGTGTTCAGCTCTTCCCTTAACGGACGGGTCGGTTACGGCTGAAGAGAAGATAGAGCGCGCGGGGGTTGGTGGTCAAATAGCGCCAGAACAGGCGGCGTGGCTCGAGCCAGGTGCGCCAGGCCCACTCGAGCCCGATCTTCTGCATCCATTGCGGCGCGCGGGAACGGCTGCCCGACAAAAAGTTGAAGAGGCCGCCGGATGTCTTGATAACGCCAACATTGGTGAGATGCGGCGTGAATTCCTCCACGAATGCCTGCTCGTTGGGCACGCCGAGCGCAACCCAGAGATAATCCGGCGCAAGCGCGTTGATTTCCTGGACCTTCGCGCGCAACGCTTCGCCGCGCAGATAGCCATGGCTGCGGCCGACGATCTTGAGGTTCGGATACATCTTCTGAACGTTCTCGACCGCTGCGATGTTCTCGGCCTCGCTGGCGCCGAGCATGTAGAAGGTGCGGCCGAGCGCTTCCGCCTTGCGCGCGACGACATGGAACAGGTCCGTGGTTGCGACGCGCTCCGGCAGCGGAAACCAAGATTGTAGCTTCGAAGCCGCGACCAGCGGCTGGCCATCGGCGTTGATCAGGTCGGCGATGCGGAACAGGCGCTCGGTCTGCGGCTCGGTCGAGCAGCGCGCCAGCACCTCGCCATTGGCCGAAGTCAGGAACAGCGGACGGCCGATGCGATTGTCAGGATCGGTCGCCTCGATCATGAAATCGGCGGTCGCTTCCAGGTCGATCGCGGCCATGCGAAGGCCGCCGACGGTGATCCGCGGCACGTCGGCAGTTGCCGTCCGTCCCTCGAAATTGACGCGACGCTCAAGCATATTGCCGGCCTCGCTGGCGCGTTTGGGCTGCGGGAGTGAGCTCGTCGAGCACGACGCCGACGAGCTTGCGCTCGGCGCGGCCGAGTGTGGTCAAGATCTCTTCCAGGCTGTCGTTGATGTCGAGGCTGGTCGGCAGCACCGCCACCAGCGCGTCGGTGTCGTCCAGCAGCTTGCGGCCGCCGGCCGAGAGCGGCACCGCGGGGCCGTCGAGGATCACGAGATCATAGCCACCCGCGGCTCGCGCCTGTGTAATCGCCTTGCGGATGGCGTCGGCCGCCTTGCCGGCGTCGCCCTCTGCGGCCGGCAGCACCGAGATGCCGTTGACCGTCTTGATCTCGCGGGCGTCCTTGCTGCCAATCGAGAGCCAGCCGAGCCTGCTCGGCTCGTTCTTGCCGCGACGATCGACCTTGTTCGAGAGCGAACGCGCCTGATGATCGGCATCGATCATCAGCACGCGGGTGCCGTCGCGCGCGGCGGCCAGTGCGAAATTCAATGCGGCCACGCTACGCCCGGTGGTCTCGCCGGTCCCGACGAGCGCGATGACCGGCATCGCCATGCCGCCGGCGCGCCGGGCCACGGCAGCGCGCATGCCGCGCCAGGCATTGAGCAGCGTGGTGAGGGGAAAGCCGGGGCGCAGGGTCGGCCAGCCCAGCCGGGTGAGATCGACGCTGCCGCCGGTGGCGAGAATGGCGCCGAGCGTATGAATGACGTCGGCCTCCTGGAGGCGTGCGATCAGCGGCTTCTCGATCAGGGGCTTCTCGACGATCGAAGGCTGTAACGGAGGTGCGGCAAGTTCCGGCGGAGCTTGCTCTACTTCCGGAGCACCTGAGACCTGCGGGGGCGGCCAGGCCTCCGAGACCTCTGGTGCCCGCGCGCGCTGCGGAGCTCGCGTCGCATCCGGCGCCGGCGTGCGCTGTGGACGGGCAGGTGTTGGCGCCGGCGCGCTCGCACCAGCGAACATGAGCTCGGCCGCAGCGAACCAGCTCGACGCCGCGACCGCACCGAAGATGAAGCCGATCATGGCAAACAGGCTCATCGCCGGCGGGAACGAGCGCCGCTGCGGCACCGTCGCTTCGCCGATGACGCGGGCTGCTGAGGTGTTCAGGCTCTCCTGCTCCTCGGTCTCGCGGGAACGCTTGAGGAAGGATTGATAGACGTCGCGGCTGGCGTCGGCCTCGCGCTCGAGCTCGCGCAGGCGGACTGCGGCCTGGCTGAGCTGGACACTCTGCCGCTTCTGCGCTTCCAGCGCCCGGTTGAGCGAGGCTTCGAAGTCGCGGGCACGCGTCAGGTCGTTCTTGGCGGACTGGGCGAAGCGATCGATTTCCTCGTTGATGGTGCGCTTGAGATCCTCGACCTGCTTCTCGGTCTGGCGCAGCGCCGGGTGGCGCGGGCCGAGCTCGCCGGCTTGTTCCGCATACTTCTTGCGGGCGTCCGCATATTGCGCGCGCAGGTTCGCAATCGTCGGCGATTGCAGCGCCTCGGGGATTGCGCCCGCATCCGCCGCCGTGCGCCGGCTCGCCTCGATCTGGTCGAGCCGCGCCTGCGCATCCATCGTCGCCGCGCGGGCCGCGGCCAGCCGCTGGTTGCTGGCGGAGAGCTGCTGGTCGCTGATCAGCGTGTCCTGGGTGCCGACGAAATTGTTCTGGGCCTTGTAGGTGGCAAGCGCGGTCTCGGCGTTGCGCAGCCGCTCGCGCAGCTCCTTCAGGCGGCCGGAGAGATCATTGGTGGCGCGCCGTGCGGCCGAGGCCTGCGAGTTGCGGGATTCCGCAAGATAGGCATTGGTCAGCGTGTTGGCGAGCATTGCCGCTTTCGCGGGGTCCGTCGACCAGACCTCGATGTCGACGATGAAGCTCTTCTCGGTCTTGCGGACCGTGATGTGCCGGTTCAGCGCGTCGAGCGCCGCGAGCTGCACTTCCTTCTTTTCCGCAGCGGAGGGCGCGCGGGGCTGAAGGCCGATCAGGCCGAGCAGCGATGACATCAGGCTCGTGCCCTCGCCGCCGCCGAATTCCGGATCCTTGTCGAGGCCGGCTTGCTGGATGACCTGGAGCAGCACGCTATTGGAGGTGATCAGGCGCGCCTGGCTCTCCACCACCATGGACATGCCGGAGACGTCCTGGGCGCGCGGCGTCAGCTCGCGATCGACGAGCTGAAGCTCGCGCGGGTCGACATAGAGCTGTGCGGTGGCGGTGTAGCGCGGCGTCAGGCTCTTGCCGATGGTGACCGCAAGCGTCGCGCCGAGCAGGGCGGCCGCGGCAATCGCGACCTTTCGCCGCCAGAGCAGATTGGCGAGCTCCAGCACGCTGAAGCCGGCCTGAGGCTTTCCTCGCGGGGCCTCCGGTCTGGCCCGCTCAATCGGCTGGTTATAGTCAAGCATGATCCCCAGCTTTCATTCCAACTGCCGCGGGCTGAGGGGTTACTCTTCGTTTCACGCCACGCACCCGGGATATAGGTGCCCAATCAACGCAACAGGAAAAATTAACCATACTCATTGAGGGACTATTCACCGAAATGGCAAACAAAGCGTTTAAGCGCATGTCGTTCTTCGGTGCGTCGCGGCGACGCTGAGGTCGCTCAGAGATTAACGGTTCGTTACCGCGCGCAGCGTGGCCGCGAAGCTTCGCTTGTTGTGCGATCCGCTGCGCGCGCATGGCGTCAGCTCTTTCGCAGGATGACGTGATAATCGCCGCGGCGGACGTCGGTGCCGCGCGGCAGCACGGCGTTCAGCACCGTGGCCCCAGCGTCGGCCAGGGCCGCAAACAAAGGCTTGCGCCGGCGCATCTCGGGATAGCGCGGGCTCTCGACTTCACGACGATAGATCATCTCGAGACCGTTGGCGGCCGCAAATGCTTCGAGCCTCGGCAATGTCACCAGCGGATGGAAGAACGTCGGGAACGGCGGCTCGCCCGGCAGGCCGGCATCCTTGATGCCGCGGATATTCCGGTAGAACCAGACGTGGAACCAATGCGGCGAGTATTTGGTGACCACGCCGGACAGCGAGCGCGGGTTGGGGGCGCCGATCAGGATCATTCCGCCGCGCTTGAGCGCATCGCGGAAATTCAGCAGTGCGGCTTCGACGTCGGGAAGATGTTCGATCACGTTGTAACAGATGACGAGATCGAAAGTCTCTTGCCCAAAACGGTAGGTCTGGACGTCACCGAGGATCGCCACGTCCGCGTAGGTATTGTTGCGGACCTGATCCTCGTCGATGTCGACGACGGTGATGTGACTGCGGCTTGGCAAGTCCGGCGGCAGAACGCTGCACGAGCCACCGCCGGCTTCATAGATGGCGAGCCGGCCCTGCGGCAGTTCGCGGCGCAGCACGTCATGAATCGCGAGCAGGCTGTCGCGGGCTTCGCCAGGGATCAGATCGTGCAGCGCCTGGGTGGGGGGAGTGGCCGCGGAGACGTTGATCGCCGTGGCTGTCGCGAACTCGATCGTCGCTGGCTTGTTCATGATTTTCTGACCGCACTTGTTCTATTCAAATTTACAGGAAAAAACTCGCTTGGCCGAAGAGCAAATCTGATGCCGCGCCATCTCACTGATCGCAGTGCTTACGGTCGGGTTAATGCGCATAGGCGTTAACCACGGCATTGTTCGTGTTGAGGTGTTGTCGGCGCATTGGACCGCGAGTTGCACTAACACGGGTGCGAGGTTTCGCTGCGGAAGCGTGCGAAGGCGGTTAACTGCATGGTGTTTGTGCCAAGATGGCTGGAGATCGCCAGCGTGCGCGAGGATTTTCCGCTCGCCGGCCGTTCATTTTGGGACGCATCTGTCCCGCCGCGATGTGCCGTCGCGGGACGCGGCCGATCCGCGCGATCGAAGCAGGGCTTTTTCAACATATCTCGGACATCTAGGACGTCATGACACTGATCCCGACAGACTTGTCCGCCACGCGCTTCTCGGACCTCGTGTGCGATCCCAACCGCGAGATCGCGGCGAGCTCCAGCGTCATCGACCTGTCGGTCGGCATCGTCGTCTGCATTCCCTGCTTCCGCCGCCCGCAGCATCTGCGGCTGACGTTGGACTCGCTGGCCAGCCAGCGCACACCTCGCTCCTTTGCGGTCGTCATGGTCGAGAACGATGCCGCGCTGCGCGAGAGCGCGCCGGTCGCCGCGGAATATCTCGCCGACGGGAGGCTCCAGGGCATCTGCCTCGTCGAGAAGCGGCAGGGCAATTGCCAGGCGATCAACGCCGCGTTCGAGACGGCGCAGGCCATATTTCCCGCCGCGACCCGCTTCCTGATGATCGACGACGACGAGATCGCCTCGCCCGATTGGCTCGAGTTGATGGTGCGCACCGCGGAGGCGACCGGCGCCGACGTGGTCGGCGGGCCGGTGTTGCCGGTCTTCGACGACGACAGCCAGCCCTGGCTGTCACGTCATCCCGCTTTCTGTCCCGCCTATGATTACAGCGGCGCGGTGCCGCTGATCTATGGCTGCGGCAATTGTCTGATCACGCGTGCGGTATTCGAGCGGTTCGAGCGTCCGGCCTTCGACCTGCGCTTCAATTTCCTCGGCGGCGGCGACTGCGATTTCTTCGTGCGGTGCCGCGATGCCGGCATGACATTCCACTGGACGGCGGAGGCGGTCATCACCGAGACCGTGCCGCAAAGCCGCACCAGCCTCGGCTGGATCGCGAAGCGAGGCTTGCGCATCGGTGCGATCAATTATCGCGTGCAGTCCAAGGCTGCGCAGAGCGCAGCGGCGCGGATGCTGGTGTTTGCGCAGATGGTTGGCCGGTTGCCGCTGTCGCTAGTGCGTGCGGCCGGTCTGCTGACATCGTCGAAGACAGTCGTCGCGATGCATCCCGTGATGGTCGCGCTCGGCTCCGTGCTTGCGGCATTCGGCATCGAGCCGAAGCCCTATGAAGCCTCGAAGATCGTGTCCTGACGCCCTGGTAGCGGAGCTAGATGCCAAAACGGGCGAGGACGACCCGGAGCGCGGAGCGCGGCAGCGATTTGAGCGAGCGCCGGCCGACCATGGCGAGATAGGCGACGGCGTCGCGATATCTGCCGAAGCGAACCGCCTGCATCGCCGAATAGGTGACGAGATGAATCTCGGCGGCCCGGCGCAGCGCGCCGGCCGTGCCTTCGGGCAGTCTCGCCAGGATCAGCCCGTCGTCGAAGACTCGCGCGACCGCCGGGAAGAAATCCTGCGGCGTCCGCACCGCGGCATTCATCGTGTTCGCCGTGTGCAGGCGATAGTCGAGCAGGAGCTTTGGCGCGAATTCGAACTCGCCGATCGCGGCAAGTCGGCACCAGCAATGCCAATCCTCGCAATATCTGAGGGAGACGTCGAAGCCGCCCACAGCGCGAAAAGCCTCCGCACGGGTGAGCACGATGCCGCCATTGACGATGAAGTTGCCGGCTGCGAGCCGCGTCAGCACGTCGCCGGACGGCTTGCGGCGTCCCTTCAGCAGATCGCGCCGGCCGATCTGCCGTCCCTCGCTGTCGATCGTGTTGTAGTCGCCATAGACGAGAACCGCGCGCGGAGCGCCGCGCGCTGCCGCCAGCAGGGCCGCCACGCCATCGGGCCGCAGGCGGTCGTCGGCATCGAGGAAGAGCAGCCAATCGCCGACCGCCTGCCGCGCGCCAAGATTGCGCGCCGCTGACACGCCCGCGGAGGCGTTTTGTATCATGCGGAGCCGTGGATCACGCATGGCGCGGACGATCGCAATCGTGTCGTCGGTCGAGCCGTCGTCTACGACGATGATTTCGGCGACATCGCGTTGCGCCAGCGCGCTGGCGATGGTTTCGCCGATATAGGCCGAAGCGTTCTTGGCGGGAATGACGACGGATACCGACGCGCCCGGATTCACCGGCAACGGCAGGCGCGCCGCCGGCATCACGCGTGAGGCAGCCGTTAATTCGAGAACCTCGTCGGCGGTGATCAAGCTGCGACTCGTCTTTAATGATCCGTTAACCAGGGCGCGTCTGCCGAGCCGGCAATGCCAGCAATCGAAATCTCGGCTGCTGCGGATGATACCCGCATTATGGGCAAGTCGCTGCCGCGAGCGCCTGCGCGGCGCCGGATTCGTGGAATAACGTTAAGCCGGTGACATTGAGCCTGCGGCAAATCTAGAGTGCGGCAGCGCTGCCGCACAGAATATGCCTGTCGTCTTCGACATGCTGGTTGACGGATGGTTAACGGCGGTGAGCTAGAACCTGAAGCTTCCCGGCCTCACCTGCCTTGAGCTATGGATCGCAGCTTGGATCGCAGCGCCGCTGACATGACTGACGTCGAGGCCCGATCGTTGGGCCACGTCCTGCGCGGCGGGCTCGCAGGGCTGAACGCGGTGCGGGCAGCGCGCTGTCTCGTCGCCGTCGCGGCCTTGCTGTTGATCCTGGTGACGCTCGATCCGTTTCCGGACCTGCGGAGTGAGAATTTCGCTACTGTCGTCAGCGGGCGAATGGCGCTGACCTACATCGCCTTCGGCCTCTTGGCCGTGGTCGCCGTGCTGTTCGCCGCCGTGACCGATGCGCCAGCGCTGAAGTCCCTGGTGACCCCGTTGCATCTCTGTCTCGTCGGTTGGCTCTTGATCAACATCGCCTTCTCCGAGAGCCGCGGCGTTTCGTTTCAGCGCTTCGTGCTCGCGGCGAGCGTGACGTCGCTCGCCGTGCTCCTGCCGCTGTTGCCGCCGACGCAGCGCAGCTTCAACCTGTGCCTCGGCGGTGCCGCGCTCGCGCTGCTCGTGCTCTGCTATCTCGGCGTCTTCCTCGCGCCGCAATATTCGATTCACACCGCGTTCGACATCACCGAGCCGCAGCTTGCCGGTGACTGGCGCGGCAGTTTCGGCCACAAGAACGTCGCCTCGCCGGTGATGACCATCCTGGTCTATGTCGGCATCTACCTTTGCAGTGCCGGCGCGTTCGTGATGGGGCCGGCGATCGCGGTGCTTGCCGGCATCTTCCTGATCTTCACCGGCGGCAAGACGTCCTCGGTGCTGTGCCTTGCGATCTACGCGCTGGCGTCGCTGGTCTACGTCACGCGCAGCCTCTGGCTGAAGCGGATCATCTGTTTCGTGCCGCTGATCGCGATGAACCTGCTGACGGTGGGCAGCGTCTTGAGTCCGTCGCTCGGCGCCATGACGCGGCTGCTTCCGCTCGACCCCACTTTCACCGGGCGCTCCGCCATCTGGGAATTCGCGCTCGCAGCCGTCGCCGAGAAGCCGATCATCGGCCACGGCTATGCAGCCTTCTGGGATGATTTGACCGAGCGGCAGACCACGCAAGGCGCGGAATGGGCGACGAGCGCGGCGCACAGCCACAACAGCTATCTCGACCTCGCCGTCACCATCGGCCTGTCGGGGCTGCTGCTGGTGATCCTCGTCTTCGTGCTCGCACCGCTCGGCAATTTTCAGTCGGCCCAGGCGCATAACCGCAGTCGCGCGCTGGCAAAGCTGTTCCTGACGGTATGGCTGTTCGGCCTTTATTACGGAGCCACCGAGACCTTCCTGCTCGACCGACAGAGTCCGATCTGGTTCATCTTCGCTGTCGCAGTGGCCGGCCTGCACTTCCTGGCCCGGTTCCAGTGCGCAGGGCAGGTGGAACCTGAGCACTGACACCTGTCGCAGCGGGGCGGCTTTAAGTGGCATCGCTTAACGATAAGAGGCGACGTTACTTGTCCTCCGCGGCAAAACATAATCTATCCGGAAACTTCAGTAATCCTATGTCCCGCGGATGACGTTCCTCAGCGTCGAGCAATCAGAAGGCCGGGTGTCGAGCACGTCGGGAATCGCGGTCGATTTCATACGCGACTGGCGGCGGGCCGCATTGCGCCTGAATGCAAGCCATCGCACCGCGTTCCAGCACGGTTACTGGCTCGGCGCCTGGTACGAGGCGTTCCACGACCTCACACCGCTGATCGCCGTGATCTCCGATGCCGCGACCGGCAAGGACATCGCTCTTGTGCCGATGATCAGCCATACCAGGCGCGGCATCCGCGTGGTCGAATTTGCCGATCTCGGCGTCTCCGATAACAATGCGCCGATCCTGTCGCTTGACGCGGATGCGCCAGATGCCATCAGCAAGGCGTTGATCGATGCACTACGCGCCTTGCCCGATGGCTTCGATCTGCTGCGCCTGAGGAAGATGCCGGCCCAAATCGGCGGCAAGCCGAACCCGCTGGTCTCGCTCGGCCGGATCGGATCCTCCTCGCTCAACGGCAATCTGGTGCTGATGGGCGACGACTATGAGGCTTACCAGGCCTCGATCAAGCGCATGCAGATGCCGCGCTGCTGGCGCGTCTTCAGCCGTCATGCCGGCGCGCGGTTCGAGATCGCTGCGGATATCGCTCGCGCGCATGAACTGCTGGATGTCATGGATGTTCAGCAGCAGGCGCGCATGCGAAAGCTCGGCTCGCCATTTATCCTCAACGACGAGACCCATGCGCGATTTTACCGCGAGGTCGCCCGCCAGGGCGTCGTGGAAGGCTATGCCGTCGTCTCGGCGCTGGTCTGCGACGAGGGCGTCGTCGCCACCTCGCTCGGCGTCAGGCAGGATGCGACTTACTACCTGCTGCGCATCAGCCACGCCGGTGATTCATGGTCGAGCTGCTCGCCCGGGCTGCTCGTCGCCGAGCGCACCATGGCCGCACTGCATGCAGGGGGCGTGCGCTGCTTCGATCTCAGCATCGGCAATCAGGACTATAAGCGCCGCTTCGGCGCTCAGAGGGTCCCGCTGACCGATGTCAGCGTCGCACTGTCCTGGCGGGGCCTGCCCTATGCATGGCGCGACCACGCCGCGCAGGGGCTGCGCCGTCACCCGAGGCTCGCCGCGCTTGCGGCGCGGGCGATGGGCAAGGGGACGCGCTGAAGCGGCATTCCCGAACGAGAAATGCCGCCCGCGATCGCGTCAGCCGTGCAGCTCAGCCATGTAGTTTCCTGGCGGTCTCCGCGATCTGGCGGCCCTGATAGCGTGCGCCGGCGAGCTCGTTGGCGCTGGGCTGGCGGCTGCCATCGCCGCCGGTGATGGTGGTGGCGCCGTAGGGCGCGCCACCCGTGACCTCGTCCAGCTTCATCTGTCCGGCGAAGCCGTAGTTCATGCCGACGACGATCATGCCGAAATGCAGCAGGTTGGTGATGATCGAGAACAGGGTCGTTTCCTGGCCGCCATGCTGGGTCGCGCTCGACGTGAACGCGCCGCCGACCTTGCCGTGGAGCGCGCCCTTGGCCCACAGCCCGCCGGCCTGGTCGAGGAAGTTGGCCATCTGCGAGGCCATCCGGCCGAACCGGGTGCCGGTACCGACGATGATCGCGTCGTAATTGGCGAGATCTTCGATCTTGGCGAGGGGGGCGGCCTGATCGAGCTTGTAGTGCGAGGCTTTCGCGACCTCCGCCGGCACCAGCTCCGGCACGCGCTTGATGTCGACGGTGGCGCCGGCCTCGCGCGCGCCTTCGGCAACGGCATTCGCCATCGCCTCGATGTGACCATAGGCGGAATAATAGAGGACGAGAACTTTGGTCATGGGTGGTCTCCGTTGGATGACGAGGTGAGTTGCTTGTTCGCCGTCGTTGCCGGGCTTGACCCGGCAGCCCATCGCTTTTCAAAAAGCTCTTTACGAAGGCGATGGATGCCCGGCTCAAGGCCGGGCATGACGAGTTGCTGTGTGGTGGGGGCGCCTACGCCGCATCGACGAGCACGAGCTCCGTATCTTCCAGAGCGGTGATCTTCAGCCTGTCCTCGTCGCGGATTGCGGCGCCATCGCGGGCTTCGACGCGAACGCCATTGACCTCGACCGCGCCCGCAGCCGGCACCAGGTAGAGGTGCCGTGACTTCTGCGGCGTGTATTCTGCGCTCTCGCCGGCCTCAGCGTGGTGGCGAGCACCCGCGCATCGGCGCGGATCGGCAGCGCGTCGGTGTCGTCCTCGAAGCCGCTCGCGATGGTGACGAGCTTGCCGGAACGGTCCGCCTTGGGGAATGGTTTCGAGCCCCAGGTCGGCTGACCGCCGCGTGCGGTCGGCTCGATCCAGATCTGGAAGATCCGCGTTCTGGTCGGCTCGAGATTGTACTCGGAGTGGCGGATGCCGCTGCCGGCGCTCATCACCTGCACGTCGCCGGCCTCGGTGCGTCCCTCGTTGCCGAGGCTGTCCTGATGGGTGATCGCGCCCTCGCGCACATAGGTGATGATTTCCATGTTGGCGTGGGGGTGAGCGGGAAAGCCGGTGTTCGGCGCGATCTCGTCGTCGTTCCACACCCGCAGGGCGCCGTGAGCCATGTTGTTCGGGTCGTAGTGGCTGGCGAAGGAGAAATGATGCTTGGCCTTGAGCCAGCCGTGATCGGCGCCGCCGAGCTTTGCGAAAGGTCTGAGTTCGATCATTTGCGTAATTCCTTGACTTGAACGGACGGCGCCTGAATCAGGCGCCGAATCCGCCGTCGACATTGAGCACCGTTCCGGTGACGAAGGAGGCTTCGGGGCTTGCGAGGAAGACGACGCCGGCTGCAACTTCCTCGGGGCGGCCGAAGCGCTGGAGCGCGTGCTGCTTGCGCTGGGTCTCGGCGAACTCGCCGCCGTCCTTCGGATTCATGTCGGTGTCGATCGAGCCCGGCTGCACCACGTTCACGGTGATGCCGCGTGGGCCGAGATCGCGCGCCGCACCCTTGGTGTAGCCGACCACGGCCGCCTTGGTGGCGACGTAGTCGGCGAGTCCGGGGAACGAGGCGCGGTCGGCCAGCATCGAGCCGACGGTAATGATGCGGCCGCCCTCATTCATCAATTGCGAGGCGGCGCGGATAGCCGCGATCACGCCATGCACGTTGATCAGATCCTGGCGGGCGAACGCTTCGGTGTCGGCATTGGCATCGTCGATCGCTCCGCCCGCGGCGACGCCGGCATTGTTGACGAGGATGTCGAGATGGCCGAACTCCTTGGCCACGTCTTTGACCAGCTGCGTCACGTCACTGGCCGAAGCCTGATCGGCCTTGAAGGCGCGTGCCTTGACGCCCTTGGCTTTCAAATCGGCAACGACGGCCTCCGCCTTTTCGGGCGAGGCGACGTAGCTGATGGCGACGTCCGCGCCTTCATCTGCGAGCGCGCGGGCCGACGCCGCGCCGATGCCGCGCGAGCCGCCGGTGACGAGAGCAACCTTGCCTGAGAGCTTCTTGGTCATTGGATGTCTCCATTGCTGGAATTGCGATTGACGCTTGGATAAGCCTCCGCCTGTGGTATAGAAATAGAAACTGTTGAAACTCATTGTTTCATTAAATAAACTAACGACGGACTTCACATGGCAAAACTCCCCGACTTCGAGGCGCTCGCGGTTTTCGCAAAAGTCGTGGAATTGCGGTCGTTTGCGGGGGCCGCAAGCGAGCTCGCGATGTCGAAGGCGACGGTCTCCAAGGCGGTCACCCGGCTGGAGGAGCGGCTCGGCGCCCGGCTGTTCAACCGTACCTCCCGCCGGCTCGCGTTGACCGATGCCGGCCACAAGCTCGCCGAACGCGCGACGCGCCTGCTGGCCGATGGCGAAGCCGCGGAGAACGAAGCGCTGGCGCAATCGGTGGCGCCGCGCGGCCTGGTCCGGCTCGCTGTGCCCATGACATTCGGCATCAAGGCCGTGGCGCCGCTGCTGCCGGAATTCTTTCAGGCCTATCCGGAAGTCTCGGTCGACCTGCATTTGAGCGATGCGACCGTCGACCTGATCGGGGAAGGCTTTGACATGGCGGTACGGATCGCGCGGCTGCCGGATTCCTCGCTGATCGCACGGCAGCTCTTCACCATGCCGCGCTATACCGTGGCGGCGCCGTCTTACCTCAAGCAATATGGCCGTCCGACGCATCCGATGCATCTGGCCGAGCACAAATGCTTCAGCTACGCCTATCTCTCGACGCCGAATGCCTGGCACTACACCAATTCGGCCGGTGAGCAGGCCAGCGTGCGCCCGGGCGGCCAGCTCCGCGTCAACAATGGTGAAGCGGTGATGCCGGCGCTGATCGCGGGCCTCGGTATCGCCGAGTTGCCCGAGTTCATCGTCGGCGAGGCGATCTCCTCAGGTCAGGTCGAAGTGATCCTCAAGGACTGGAAGCAGGCCGAAGGCGCCGTGCACCTGGTGACGCCGCCCGGTGGCCCGCGTCCCGCACGTGTCGAGGCCCTTGGCGATTTCCTGGCCGCGAAGCTGCCGGGCACCTGTAAGCGGCGGACACGCGGGAAGGCAAAGACGTCGTAGACCCACGCAGACTGACAGATCTAACGACCTCGTCATTGCGAGCGCAGCGAAGCAATCCAGAGTAAACCCGCGGAGAAACTCTGGATAGCTTCGTTGCAAGAGCTCTTCGCAATGACGGGTTAAAACGAAGGCAACTTCACGCCGTCGATCGCGACAATCCGCAAGCTCGGCTTCAGTGTCCCTTCCAGCTGGGACTTCAATTCGTGAACACGCGGGTCGCTCGAGCGTCTCGCGCAAACCGCATATTGATGGACAGATTGCGCCAGTGCGCGTCGCGCTTCCGGCGTTCGCGTCATTTCGGGCGTTGAAAGTCGCAACACGATCGCGGCGAGATTCACCAGCATCTCGTCCAAGGCGACGTCGATGGTCGCGAGTTTTCCCATGGCACACTCCTTGGAGTGAAAACGGAGGCCTCAGGCATGCGTTCCGGACCCAGTCGAACATGGCTAATGCTTCGTAAACATCTTGTTCTTGCCGATCGCGACGTTAGGCTGGCGAGCGAACAAAGAAAATGAGGGGAGGGACCTGCCATGGACCGACGCGACGTCCTGCGCGCCGCTGCTGCACTGCCGTTGTTGCGCGCTGGGTTACCTGACAATGCCTTTGCTCAAACCTATCCAGCCCGCAACATCACCATGATCGTGCCGTTTCCCGCTGGCGGACAGGCCGATCTGGCGGCGCGTCCGGTGGCCCAGGCGCTGGAGCGGATTCTCGGCAAGCCCGTGATCGTCGACAACCGCGCCGGCGGTGGCGGCGGATCGGTGGGCAATGCCGCGGCCGCGCGCGCCGAGCCCGACGGCTACACGCTGCTGATGACACTGTCCTCGCTCGCGGTGCTCCCCGAAGCCGACCGCCTGTTCGAGCGTCCTGTTGCGTACGAAGTCTCGCAGTTCATGCCGATCGCGCGCGTGCTCGCCGATCCCACGCTGCTCGCGGTGCCAGCCTCGGCACCGTGGAAGACGGCGCAGGATTTCGTCGAGGACGCGAAGAGGCGACCGGGCCAGATCACCTATGGCTCGTCCGGGCCCTACGGCACGCTGCACGTGGCGATGGAGATGTTCGCAAGCAGCGCCGGCATCAAGCTGCTGCATGTGCCGTTCCGCGGCGCAGGTCCCGCACTGACCGCCATCCTCAGTGGTACCGTGCAGGCGATCGCCGCGGCACCCGGCACGCTGAAGCCGCAGGTCGACGGCGGCAAGCTGCGCGTGCTCGGCAATTGCGGCGCGCAGCGCATCGCGAGCTTCCCCGACGTGCCGACCTTTCAGGAACTCGGCTACAGGGATGTCGAGATGTACATCTGGGCCGGCCTGTTCGCGCAGAGCGCGCTGCCGGCCGCGATCGCGACCCGTCTGCGCGAGGCGATGGCGCAGGTGATGACGAGTCCGGACGTGCTCAAATCGTTCGAGGCCTCGGGCAGCCTCGTGGCCTATCAGGATGCCCCGGCCTTCGCGCAATTCGTCGCGGCCGACAGCGCGCGGCTGATCGCGGCGGTGAAGAAGATCGGCAAGGTCGAGTAGGTTCCAGACGCGCTTTCACATTTTGTTGTTGGTCCAGAACCTTCCCCCGCCTCATTGATTGAGGAGGTTTTGACGGATTCGGGAAGGATCGGGACATGCGAACAGAGCGGATTGCGCTGGGTGTGGCGCTCGCGATCAGCGGCATCGTCGCGCAGAGCGCGGCATCTGCGCAAGAATACCGCGGCACGATGGAACAGCAGATGGCCTGCACGCCTGATGTGTGGCGTCTGTGCAGCGATCAGATTCCCGACGTGAACCGCATCGTGGCCTGCTTGCAGCAGAACACGCCGCAACTCTCCAGCGGGTGCCGTGCGGTGTTCCAGTCGAACAATCAGGCCCAGCCGCAGCAGCCGGTCCCGCGCAACCGCGCCGCGCCGCCGCCGCCGCGCTATAATGCGGCTCCGCCCGGGGCTCAGCCCCGACCCTACGATGACGATTAAAGTGCTTTCGCGCGACGTGGATACCCGGTCGCGCGGAGAGGTTCGGTTCTGATTCGATCAGAACCGATAAGGCTCTAGTCGCGCCTGATTTCGCAGACGTCGACCCATTCGGCCGCGACCAACTCGGCCATCCGGTCAGGGGTGATGCGCACGGCACTGTGGGTCGAGCCCGCGGCTGGCACCACGACGTCGAACGCTTTCAGCGAGACGTCGCAATAGATCGGCAGCGGTGCCTTCAGGCCGAACGGGCACACGCCGCCGACCTCGTGGCCGGTGATCTCGGCGACCTCCTCCGGTCCCAGCATTTTCGGCTTGCCCCCGAACTGCGCCTTCACCTTCTTGTTGTCCATGCGCGATGTGCCGGCAGCGACGATCAGGATCACGCGCTCGCCGACGCGCAACGAGAGCGTCTTGGCGATGCGCCCCGGCTCGACGCCATAGGCTTCGGCCGCCAGCGTCACCGTGGCGGAGCTGATCGGGGATTCGATGACGGTAATGTCGGGGGCTTTCTCGGCGAAGAAATCGCGAACGGATTGCAGGCTCATTCCAAACAGCTCATTCCAGCAGTTCACTCGAACTCATGGCAGCTAGCGATCCCTAAGCGATGCTTGGCAGCTCGGAGAGCGCGCGGACACGATGATCCGGCGCGAAGCCGAGCTCGTCCATCTGGGTGCGGATCGCCTTGAACATCGTCAGCGGTGCCATGAGTTCGGTCTCGACGCAAGCCAGCGCCATGGCTTCGGGTGCCACCCGCTCGATCCAGGCAACCTTCAATCCGAATGATTTCGCGCCGGCGGCGTCCCAGGGATTGGAGGAGACGAACAGAACCTCGTTCGGCTTGGTGCCCAGCACCTCGCCGATGAGGCCATAGGCCTCCGGGCTCGGCTTGAAGATATTCTTGGCGTCGACGCTGATGGTGGCATCGAGCAGGCGATCGAGGCCGGTATTCCGCACCAACGCGTTCAGCATGTGCGGGCTGCCATTGGAGAGGACCGCGAGCTTGCGCGGCTTCAGCGCGGTGAGCGCATCGATCGCATCCGGATAGAGCTCAAGATGCAGATATTTCTCGATCACGCGCTCGAACGCCTCGCTGTCATAAGCGAGCCCGAGCACGCGCAACGTATAGGCCAGGGAGTCGCGCGTGACCGCCGAAAAATCCTGGTAGCGCCGCATCAGCGAGCGCAACCAGGTATATTCGAGCTGCTTGATGCGCCAGATCTGCGTGATGATCCCGCCATAGCCTGGAAATGCATCCTCGGTGATCTCAGCGACCGACTGGATATCGTAGAGCGTTCCGTAGGCGTCGAAGACGACGGCTTTGAGGGGCAATTGACCGTCCTCCGGGCTCGATGCAGCCGCAGGACTATAGCGGGCACCGTGATATCGATCCAAGCAGGAAATTCGGATCGGGCGCTGTTGCGCGGCCAAGAGTGTGCGAGGAATTCGATCGGGTTGCGAGGCGAACGCTGCAATATTTCAACGAAGCGAAGCGCATCTGGCGTGAATGCGTTCCGAAGTCGATCAGGCTGATACCACCGAAGGGGAGTTCCTGCGTGCAGTTGAGAAGCTGCGCGCCGAAGCCACTAGAGAACCGGGAGTTACACCGTGATTTGGCGCGGACGATGTGACCGGAGGCAGCTTCCGTTGGCGCAGTATCCGTTGCGCCCACGAAAATCAGCCAGACTCCACCGATCCATGAGCGCGTCTAGATTCCCAGCAGCTTGCGCGCGTTGGCCTTGAGCACCTTGGGCCGGATCTCGTCGCGGATGTCGATCTTGGCAAAATCCGACAGCCAGCGATCCGGCGTGATCACCGGCCAGTCCGAGCCGAACAGCATCTTGTCCTGGAGAATCGAGTTGATGTAGCGCACCAGGATCGGCGGGAAATATTTCGGCGACCAGCCCGAAAGGTCGATGTAGACGTTCGGCTTGTGGGTTGCGACCGACAGTGCCTCCTCCTGCCAGGGGAAGGAGGGGTGGGCGAGAATGATCTTGAGGTCGGGGAAATCGGCCGCGACATCGTCCATGTACATCGGGTTGGAGTATTTCAGCCGCATGCCCATGCCGCCGGGCATGCCGGAGCCGACGCCGGTCTGGCCGGTGTGGAACAGCGCGATGGCGCCGCCATTGTTGATCTCTTCATAGAGTGGATAGGCCATGCGGTCATTGGCGTAGAAGCCCTGCATGGTCGGGTGGAATTTGAAGCCGCGTACGCCGTATTCCTCGATCAGCTTGCGCGCCTCGCGGACGCCCAGCTTGCCCTTGTGCGGGTCGATGGAGACGAAGGGGATGAGGACGTCGAGGTGGTCGGAGGCGACCTCCAGCATCTCGTAATTGTTGTAACGGCGGAAGCCCGTCTCGCGCTCGGCGTCGACTGGGAAGATCACGGCGGCGATGTTCTTGGCGCGGTAGTACGCCGCGGTCTCCGGCACTGTCGGCGGATGCTTGTTTGGCGACTTGAAATACTCCGCCATCTGCGCCTGGAAATCGTCATAGCCGTCGTCAGCATGGCAGCCGCAGGGCTCCTCGGCATGGGTGTGGATGTCGATGGCGACGACATCGTCGATGTTGGGCAGCTTCAGCTTCGGCATGGTTTTCCTCCCGGCGGGTTGCCGAATTGATTATATGATATAACGAATTTTGCAAGGCAAAGCCGCAGGTTATCGATTGGCAGATCGAGCCGATCCGGCCGTTTCTACTGTGCATGGGGTTGTTTTCACGAATTTGCTGGTTCGGAACGGGGCCGTTAACATTGACATCACCGCCCGCCATGCCTTAAGAACCGCCCCGTCCCGGGCGGTCGGTCTGCCAGCGGGAAAAATCTCATTTTGCCACATTCGCGCGTGCCGAAACGGTAGTGCCGAACACGGCCTTTCGAACGTTCAGGATTCTGCCATGAAGGTCCGTAACTCGCTGAAATCGCTGCGCGGTCGCCATCGCGCCAACCGCCTGGTCCGCCGCAAGGGCCGGGTCTATGTGATCAACAAGGTGCAGCGCCGCTTCAAGGCGCGCCAGGGCTGATCTCGCCCTGCCGGACGCCGCGCGCGTCCCGCAAGACCCGGTCTCACACGAGTTTGACGCCGCCTTTGCTTTGCAAGGGCGGCTTTACGCGTTTAGACTTTCACCATGGCAGTGAGATTCCCTTTCGCGCTTACGCTGTGTCTGGCCCTTGTCCTGGGAACCGCCGGCTTCGCCCCGGCGCGAGCACAGCAGATTGAGCCGCCGCCCCCGCCCGGCAAGCAGAAGAAGCTGCCGGAAGCGCCGGCCAAGCTGCCCAAGGTCGACCGCACCAAGAATCTCGATTTCCTGTTCGGCGCGCTGAAGGCGGCGCCCGATGAGGCCAGCGCCAAGCATGTCGAGGCGCGGATCTGGGCGATCTGGCTCCAGACCCCGAGCGACACCGCGGCACTGTTGATGTCGCGCGCCAAGACCGCGGTCGACGCGCAGAAGATCGAGGTCGCGATCAAGCTGCTGGATTCGGTCATCAAGCTCAGGCCCGACTACATCGAGGCGTGGAACCGGCGCGCCACGCTCTATTACATGCAGAACGATTACGGCCGCTCGCTCGCCGACATCCAGCAAGTGCTGATCCGCGAACCGCGCCATTTCGGTGCGCTCGCCGGGCTCGGCATGATTATGCAGGAGGTTGGTGACGAGAAGCGCGCGCTGGACGCCTACCGCAAGGCACTCGCCGTCAATCCGCACCTCGAGAAGATTCCCGACCAGGTCAAGGCCCTGACCGAGAAGGTCGAAGGCCGCGACATCTAGCTTCTAGCGATCGCGGCCGGCGCGGATTAACCACGATCGCAGGCGTCGCATCGTGAGGGCTATTGCCGGGGCCGCCGCGGGCCTACCTGCAGGGCAGGAGCAAAGCCATGAAGCGTTTGATCTTTGCGGGTAGCTTGCTGCTCGCGTCGGGCACGGCGAGCCTCGCCGACGGATTGTTCTGGGTGGTCGGCAACCGCGCCACCGGCAAATGCAACATCGTGACCAGCAATCCCGTGATCATCGGCGATATCTGGTTCGGTGACGGCCCCTACAAATCCAAGGCCGACGCCAAGGTTGCGCGTTCAACGATCCGCGCCTGTCCCGCGCTCACGCCGGACGAGGAAAAGGACGAGGACGGGTCGAACTAGCCTGCACTCAATGCAGGACGCTGCCGCCGCGCTCGGAGAGGCCGCGATCGGCGGCTGCAGCGTAAGCCTTTGCAAGCTCCGCTTCGAGATGCTCGTTGATCAGGAGCAGCGCCCGCACGGCACCGCGCAGGTCGCCGTTACAGCTCGCGACGATCTCATCGATCGCAGTGTCATTCGATCTGAAGCTCATCGAAAATCCTCCGGTTCAACCAGGAAACATCCTGCCGGTCTTTCCCGCATCCCCGAGGTTGCGAGGAGGATCGGCGCCCACCCGCGCCTAGATGGCCGAACCGACCATGGCGATTATATGGATTCCGCGATGACGACTGCATGAAGCTGGGCCGAGGCGTCCGTGTCGCCAAGGAATATTGTTGATTCCATTGAGTTTTTACGCTCCCCAATTGTGCACATATCCACAGCCCACCATTTCCGGTGGAAGCCTTGATGCCGGCTGAGCGAAACTGCCGTGTGCCAAGACTCGTAACTGCCCTGTGCCCAGGATCGCCCGGATTCTCTCGATGATCGTGATGTCAATCGTGACGGCGCTGGTTCTGCTGGCGCTCGTCACGCAGGCTGGAATCGTCGTCGTGCAGCGCGCCTTTCCGGCGCAGGGCCGGATGATCGAGGTCGACGGCGCTGTGCTTCACGTCCTCGATCTCGGCCCGCGCGACGCTGGCCTGCCGATCGTGATGCTGCACGGCGCGAGCTCCAATCTCGAAGCGATGCGACGGCCGCTCGGCGATCTCCTCGCCAGGGATCATCGCGTCATTCTGATCGATCGCCCCGGCCACGGCTGGAGCACGCGCCTGCGGCGGCAGGATTCGACGCCGCAGATCCAGGCGCGGATGATCGATGAAGCGCTTCATAGGCTCGGGATCGATCGCGCGGTGTTCGTGGTGCATTCCTGGAGCGGCGCCCTCGGCGCGCGGATCGCGCTCGATCACCCCCACCGCGTTGCCGGCCTCGTGATGCTCGCGCCCGTCACTCATCCCTGGCGCGGCGGCGTCGGCCGCTACAACGAGATCATCGCAACGCCCGTGGTCGGTCCGCTGCTCGCCTACACGATCACGCTGCCGCTCGGCTACGTCCTCACCGAATCCGGTGCGCGCAACGTCTTCCTGCCCCAAGTCATGCCGGACGGCTTCGTCAAGGATTCCGCGACGCCGCTGCTGCTGCGTCCGCGCGAGTTCATCGCCAATGCCTTTGACCTGGTGACGCTGAAGGAAGCAGTGGCCGGGCAAGTCGCGCGTTACGGCGAGATATCGGCGCCGGTCACGATCATCGCCGGCGAGCCCGACAAGACCGTCTCGACCGGCATCCACGCGCGCCCGCTCGCTGCCACCGTGCCGAATGCGAAGTTGATCGTGCTGCCCGATCTCGGCCACATGGTGCAGAACGCCGTGCCGGATCTCGTGAAGGCGGAGATCGAGGCGATGATCGGCAAGATCGTGCCGGCGCAGGCGGCCGCCGATTAGCGGCCGCCTTTTCCGCGTTTACTGCTTGATCTTCCCGTCCTTGTCGAATTGGGAAATGAAGGCCCAGAGATTGTTGATCTCGGTCTCGTTCTTGATGCCGGCGAAGGCCATCTTGGTGCCGGGGATCTTGGCCTTGGGATCCTTGATGTATTCCTTGAACGTCGCCTCGTCCCAGGTGATGCCGGAATTCTTGTTCGCATCCGTGTAGTTATAATCGGGAGCGGTGCCCGACTTGCGGCCGTTGAGGCCGTTGAGCTCGGGGCCGACCTTGTTCTTGGCGCCTTCGCCGATCGCGTGGCAGGCCAGGCATTTGTTGAACGACGTCTTGCCGGCCGCGACATCCTGCGCCATCGCGGCGGGTGCGGTGGCAATCACGGTGAGGGTCGTCAGTGCGCCAAAGGTCAGTTTTGTCATCGGGTGCTCTTCGTCTCTTCCCTGGTGGGTCTAGTCAGTCTCTTGCCTGAGCGGCAATGGTCGGACGTGCCGGTTTTGGCAGGCCTGCCCGGCTTGGACAAGCCGCCAGACCATGACAGGTTTCACGATTTCCTACTTGTCCCAGAGCGAAGTCGCGGAAAGATCGTTGTCCGACTTTCGGATGGCCTACCCAAACATCCGCGGACGTGGTTGATTTGCCGCAACAAATTGATCAGGCGGCCTGGGCCGGAAAGGAAATGCCATGAAGGATTTGATATGGCTATCATGATGCCTGCGAGCGACCAGGCCGTGCTCGCGCGCCGCGCGGACATCGTTGCCGCGCTGCGCGCAATCGTGCCTGGCGAGGGTGTGATCGACAGCGCCGCCGAGATGCGAGCCTATGAATCCGACGGATTGACGGCCTATCGGCAGCCGCCGATGGTCGTGGTGCTGCCCGACACCACCGAGCAGGTCTCGCTGGTCCTGAAGTATTGTGCAGGGCAGGGCATCAAGGTCGTGCCGCGGGGGTCCGGTACCTCGCTATCCGGCGGCGCCCTGCCGCTCGAGGATGGCGTGCTGCTCGGGCTCGGCAAGTTCAAGCGCATCCGCGAGATCGATTTCGAGAACCGCGTCGTCGTGACCGAGCCCGGCGTCACCAATCTCGCCATCAGTCAGGCGGTCGCGCATGCCGGATTCTATTACGCGCCCGACCCGTCCTCGCAGATCGCCTGCTCGATCGGCGGCAACGTCGCGGAAAATTCCGGCGGCGTGCATTGCCTGAAATACGGCATGACCACCAACAACGTGCTCGGTTGCGAGATCGTGCTGATGAGCGGCGAGATCCTGCGCATCGGCGGCAAGTCGGCGGAGAACCCCGGCTACGACTTGATGGGAGTCATCACCGGTTCCGAGGGCCTGCTCGGGGTCATCACCGAGATCACCGTGCGCATCCTGCAAAAGCCGGAGACCGCGCGCGCGCTGATGGTCGGCTTCGCAGAAGTCGAAGCCGCCGGCGAATGCGTGGCACGCATCATCGGCGCCGGCATCATCCCTGGGGGCATGGAGATGATGGACAAGCCCGCGATCCACGCGGCCGAAGCCTTCGTCCACGCCGGCTATCCGCTCGACGTCGAGGCGCTGCTCATCATCGAACTCGACGGTCCCAAGATCGAGGTCGACGAGCTGATCACGCGCGTCGAGGCGATCGCGAATGGCTGCGGCTCCACCACCTGCCAGATCTCCAATTCCGAGGCCGAGCGCAATCTGTTCTGGGCGGGCCGGAAAGCCGCGTTCCCCGCGGTCGGGCGCATCTCGCCCGATTATCTCTGCATGGACGGCACCATCCCGCGCGGTGCGCTGCCGAAGGCGCTGGCGCGCATCCGCGAACTCTCGGAAAAATACCAGCTCGGCTGCGCCAATGTGTTCCATGCCGGCGATGGCAATCTGCATCCGCTGATCCTCTACGACGCCAATAAGCCTGGCGAGATCGAGCGTGCGGAGGCGTTCGGTGCGGACATCCTGCGCGCCTGCGTCGAATTCGGCGGCGTGCTCACCGGCGAGCACGGCGTCGGCATCGAGAAGCGCGATCTGATGCCCGACATGTTCAGCGAGATCGACCTCAACCAGCAGCAGCGCCTCAAATGCGCCTTCGACGCCCAGGGCCTGCTCAATCCCGGAAAGATGTTTCCGACCCTGCATCGCTGCGCCGAGCTCGGTCGCATGCATGTCCACGCAGGCAAGCTGGCGTTTCCGGATATCCCGCGGTTCTAGGCTCGCAATGTCGGATATTCCTCATCCTGGGCTGTCTATGTCGACGCTATCGGGAGAAGTCCTCGCCGCAATTCACACCCGAAGATCGGTCACGTTTCAGCTCGATCGCGCGAGTGGCGGCGATTGGCAGGGGACGCATGACGGGGCGTGACGCGGCGCCGAACGGCGCAGCGAGGCTACACCATTCGGCTTTCCTGATGCTGCCGCGGGTCTACATCAGCGCATATTGCGTGCGTTCGCGCCTGGTCAGCAGAGGTAGGGCTTGACCGGCGATATGGGTCTTAAAATGTGCGCTGTCCTGATGCGCCTTGAATGCGGCCTCGTCGCGGAATAGCTCGTAGAACAGGAACTGGGCCGGATTGTCCTTGGCGCGGCTGATCAGGAATAGTTTTACGCCGGGTTCGCTTTGAGCCTGTGGCAGGAAGCTGCGCAGGATCTCGGCAACCCGATCGGCTTCTTCAGCCTTCGCTTCCCATTGCGCCACAACCAGCAAACCGCCGCCGCCGACGGCCTGATGGATGGCCTGTTGGTTCATTGCCTGTTCGTCCATGATGGAGCTCCGTTTTGACGAAGACCATGCGACCAGTAGCCAAGTCTCGGGTGAAGATGGTTCGATCATGATCGAAGTGCGGATGTCGCAGGAGCTGAGGCCCGAGGTACACTCCACATCCTCATGGGAGACCGCGAAGCTGTCGTCTCGCCTATGAAGGCCCGGCGGTTGCAGCGCGGATCTCGTCCTTCGAGACGCTTGCTGCGCAAGCTGCTCAGGACGAGGGAAGGTGCCACGCTCCGGGGTGGCCGCCCACGTTCGCAACCCTCGTCGTCGCCTTGGGATCGCTCACACAAAGAGCCGCCGGGTTGAGACCGCGGCGGCTCCTGTCATTGGCCTATTGGCAATTGCGAGATGGCCGTCAGTAGCTACGTTTCGTGTTCGCGCCCGTGGTTTGGCCAGGAGCGTAGCCAGAAGCGCCGGGATGACCTTTCTTAGAACCCATGGCCTGCTTCTTATGTCCCGGAGCGTAGCCGGATGCTCCCGGATGGCCTGCCTTGGAGCCCTTGGTTTGCATCTCGTGGCCCGGCGTCTTGCTTGATACGCCTTGGGCAAAGACAGCCGGCGCAGTGCCGATGAGGGCGATGGCAGAAAGTGCAATTATCATCCTCTTCATCTTCATTCCTCCTCTCAACGAATAACTTTGATCAACGAGTTGGAAACTGCGCAGTTCCATGAACGCCTGTTCATCAATCTATTATCGCAGGTCAGCAAACGCCCGATGTGCGCCTCGCGCCGATTCGCCGAAAGCAGTGCCGATGATCGCGACGGTTGATGCAGAACGCGGAGTCGAGCTGTGGGCGCCGAGAGATTGCGTCGCTACGGTTCTTGCTTGCTCGACGTACCGACGATGATCTCGTCCGGGTGGGGCGAGCCACCCAAACAAGATTACGACAGCATCAAGAGCGACCTACCCAATGATCGTGCGCAGGCGCGTTTCGGCCGCCGGCACGACGGCCGATCCGGCTCCCATTCGGCCGAGAACTCAGGTGGATTTGAGCACGCCGTTCATTCCGTTCGGATAGAACCCGCCTTTGCTGACACCCTGCTTCTCGGTCAGATAGACGATATGCAGCACCTCCTGCGGCGTGCGGCGGAAGGCAATGGCATCGGGCGTTGACGGAACGACATTGGCTTTGCCGTTCATCCGGATGCCCTGGTCCTTGTCCTGACCACCGTCGACCTGGTCCCGGGCGTCGGAGATGGCGTTGGCCGCATTCCAGGCCTTTTCACCCATCAAATAGAGCTGCGAGCGCGCCATGCCCATGTGGTACGCCTCGACGGCCAGAATGCCCGCCGCAGCCTCGACGAACTCCTTGCTCTTGAGCAACGGCGCTGCCCCGGCATATGCCGTCACGCCGACATCCTCAAACAGCATGCCGCCCAGCAAGACACTCATGTCATCGGCAAACGGATCGAAGTCGGCGGGCAGACCAGCGGCCTGGGCGGCTGCCTTGAAGCCCGCATCGAAATCGATGGCCGGGCGCGATACCGCCATCCTGCCCAGCGTCTTGCGATAGAAGCGCACGTGGGCAAGCTCGTTTTCAGCCAGCTCCTCGACAAACTCGCGGATTTCCTTCCTGTCGAACTTGGCTTCGTGTCCGCCAGCGACCCTCGCGGCGTCGGGTCCAGCGTCAGAATCGTCGATCCCCTTGCCGGTCGTGGCACGCAGATAAAACTCAGCCTCCATGTATTCCAGGTTCAGCGCGAACTGAAAGATGTCCTCATCCTTCACTTCGGCGGCATGTATTCCCACCCCAGTGGTTTCCTGGTGCTTCTGTTGTGCTTTGTGCTGCGCATGGGCTGTGGGGATCAACAGCCCACTCAGGCCAAGGACCGACAAACCGGCAACGGATTGCCGTCGGGAGATACGAACTCGCTCCACGTTCATGGCAAGCCTCCTCTTCGTGGTGATTGTGACGCGCCTGACAAGAGCCGTAGATCGCCCCGCCCATTTCGCTCGCTTCGCGCCGGCGCGCCGAATGCATGTCAAATGCGAGTGCTTGCGTCCGTTCCTATTGGAGTCCTCACTCAGAGAGCAGGCAACCCTAATCGTCCGCAATCGCCCCTGACGACAGTCGTATGGCGTGCGCTGACGTCTGCCCAGCAGGGGGAGCGCGTGGCCGCCGCTCTTTCGCGTTGCACCAGAGATTGCCGGGCTGGGCGATGCTCAAGGCTTGCCAGATTTGATTTCCGGCGCGAATTTCGTTACGGCCTCTTCCCGTGGATACGCTGAAGGTCAGAGACGCCAAAGACGTCGAAGAAGTGGTGCGCGCGGCGATCGCCAACGAGCAGCCGCTCGAGATCATCGGTCATGGCTCCAAGCGCGGCATCGGCCACGCGATGGCGACCAATGCCGTGCTCGACGTCTCGGCGCTCAATGCCGTCACCTCCTACGAGCCCAACGAGCTGATCGTCACGCTCCAGGCCGGTGCGCCGCTGGCCGACGTGCTGTCGCTGATCGATGCCAAGAACCAGCAATTCGCCTTCGAGCCGATGGACACGGCGCCGTTGCTCGGCACGCCGGCGCTCGGAACCATCGGCGGCATGATCGCCGCCGGGCTCGCTGGTCCGCGGCGGATCAGGGCGGGCGGGGCGCGCGATCACCTGCTCGGGGCGCACGCCGTCTCCGGTTTCGGCGACAGCTTCAAGACCGGCGGCAAGGTGGTGAAGAACGTCACAGGCTACGACCTCTGCAAGCTTCTCGCCGGATCCTGGGGCACGCTGTCGGTGATGACGGAGGTCACGCTCAAAGTGATGCCCAAGCCCGAGGCCGAGCGGACGTTGGTGCTGCACGGGCTCGACGACCCCGGGGCCAACAAGGCCATGACGGCGGCACTCGGCTCGCCCTTCGACGTTTCCGGTGCCGCGCATCTGCCGAAATCGGCCTTTCGGGCCAAGTCGGAAGGACTTGGCGACATCGGGGGCCAGGACGAGGCGCTGACCGTGCTGCGGCTCGAGGGCATCACGGCCTCTGCCGCGCACCGCGCAGGCTCCTTGCGCGAATTGCTGGCGCCGTTCGGAACTGCGACGCTGATCGAGGACGTGGCGTCCGCGGCGCTGTGGGCCACGATCCGCGACGTCCTGCCGTTCGCGGCAAGCGGTGCGCTTGGCGCCTGGCCGGTCTGGCGGATCGTCTGTCCGCCGGCATCAGGGGCAGCGCTCGGCACCCAATTGGCCCGTGAGACCGGCGGCGACGTGATCTACGATTGGGGCGGCGGGCTGATCTGGGCGGCGTTGCCGCCGAAGCCGGACGCGCATGCCCCGGCCGTGCGCCAGCGCACCAACGCGTTCGGAGGACATGCCACGCTGATCCGGGCGACCGAGGGCGTCAGGCGTGATGTCGATGTCTTCCATCCGCAAGCGCCTGGCATTGCCGCGCTGAGCGAGCGGGTGCGCGCCAGCTTCGATCCGAAGACCATTCTCAACCGGGGGCGGTTGACGCGGAGCGCTGCGACATGAAGACCGAATTCTCACTGGCGCAGCTCGCCGACCCCGACATCGCGGAGGCCGACAAGATCCTTCGCGCCTGCGTCCATTGCGGCTTCTGCACAGCAACCTGCCCGACCTATGTGCTGCTCGGCGACGAGCTCGATAGCCCGCGCGGCCGCATCTATCTGATCAAGGAGATGCTGGAAAAGGACCAGGCGCCGACCGCCGAGGTGGTCAAGCATGTCGACCGCTGCCTGTCGTGCCTCGCCTGCATGACGACCTGCCCCTCAGGGGTGAACTACATGCATCTCGTCGACCAGGCCCGGGTCCGGATCGAGCAGCGCTATCAGCGGCCGCTGACTGAGCGGTTGTTGCGCCAGGTGCTGGCCTTCGTCCTGCCGGACCCGCGGCGCTTTCGCGCGAGCATGGTGCTGGCGCGGCTGGCCCGCCCGCTTGCCGTCTTCCTGCCGACGCCTCGGCCCTCGGCCACGCCCGGGTTGATCCAGCGCATCAAGGCGATGCTGGCGCTGGCGCCGAACCGGCTGCCATCGCCGGGGCCCCGCGCCGGCAGCGTGTTCGCCGCGCTCGGCAAGAAGCGCGGCCGGGTCGCTCTGCTGCAAGGCTGCGCCCAGCAGGTGCTGGCGCCGCGCATCAACCAGGCTGCCATCAGCCTTCTCACCCGCCACGGCATCGAGGTTGTCCTGGTCCGGGACGAGCAGTGCTGTGGCGCGCTGACCCATCATCTCGGCGACGACCATGACGCCTTGACGCGAGCCCGCGCCAATGTGGCGGCGTGGCGGAAGGAAGCGGCCGGCGAGGGGCTCGACGCCATCCTGGTGACGGCCTCCGGCTGCGGCACCGTGATCAAGGATTACGGCTATCTGCTGCGCGAGGACGCTGCGTTCGCCGCCGACGCGGCCAAGGTCTCCGCGATCGCCAAGGACATCACCGAATACGTCGCCGGCCTCGAACTCGCGACCACAGCGCCGCACGATGAAATCGTCGTCGCCTATCACTCTGCGTGTTCGTTGCAGCATGGGCAGAAAATCACGGGCCTTCCGAAAGAATTGCTTTCCAAGAATGGATTCGTGGTGAAAGATGTGCCGGAGAGCCATTTGTGTTGCGGTTCGGCGGGGACCTACAACATTCTCCAGCCCGAGCTTGCGGGCCGGTTGCGCGATCGCAAGGTCGCCAACATCGCGAGCGTCAAGCCGGACATGATTGCCGCGGGCAATATCGGTTGCATGGTGCAGATTGCCAGTGGCACGTCAGTTCCGGTCGTACACACGATTGAGCTTCTCGATTGGGCTACGGGCGGGTCGCGGCCGGCATTGAACGCGCAAGTTTGAGCTTTCAAAGGCTGAGCTTTCGTCCGGAAGTGACGGCTGAAGACGCCCGATCGACCATTGTTCGGCGGCAACAGGAGGACCACGATGGCGAAAGCGAAGAAGAAAAAAAGCAAGAAGGCCAAAAAGGCCAAGAAGGTCGTAGCGGCGAAGAAGAAGACCGCCAAGAAGGCAGCCAAGTCCGCGACGAAGTCTGCCAAGAAGGCTACGAAGAAATCTGCCAAGAAGGCAGCCCCGAAGAAGGCCGCCAAGAAGGCGGCGACTAGGTCGGCCAAGAAGGCCGCACCCAAGAAGGCCGCGAAGAAAGCGGCACCGAAGAAGGCGAAGGCAGCTCCTGCGCCGAAGCCATCAACGCCGGCAGCTCCGGCTGCCGAGCCTGTCGCTGAGACAAGCTGGGCGATGCCTTCGTCTTCTGCGGAAGCTGCGCCGGCCGAGGGGCAAGGCTAGGTCCAGCGACCACCATCGACGACAAGGAAGGCCGCGGCGGTGACGCTGCGGCCTTTTTGCATCGCCGCAAGCACCTTTAGAGGCCGCCCTTTCCTGCGCCTGTCTGATTCGTATCCGGGGCGCCACGCTGCCTGGCTTTCCCGTACTTGCACGGTCCCTCTCGTGCACCTTGCAACGCAAAGAATGTGTTCGAGAAGACACACAGGCTGACAACGTTTCGTGGAATCGTCAAAACGCCTAAAAAGTCGGCAAATGCCCGCGCTTTTTGCTTCACGGCTCGCACCCCTCAATCCAAATTGCCGCAGTTACGAGATTGCAATCAAGTCGAGCGCCCCGGGGGTTACCGGGATCCGACTGGGGCTCAAGAACTGGCGATGGGGATCGAAATGAAAAAAGTGGCTTTGTTGGCAACGGCGCTGGCAATGGTGACGGGTTCGGCTTTCGCGGCAGACATGCCGGTCAAGGCATTGAAAGCCCCGCCGCCGCCTGCCTTCGATCCCTGGGACATCGCTTTTGGTGGCGCGATCATGAGCGACTACATCTTCCGCGGTATCAGCCAGTCGAACCACAAACCGTCGGTCGCCGCCTATTTCGAGCCGCGCTACAACGTTACCAAGGACCTCCAGCTCTACATCGGCGTCGCCGGTGAGAGCATTTCCTTCCCGAACCGCGCCGCGGCCGAGATCGACGTCTACGGCGGCATCCGCCCGACCTTCGGTGCATTCGCTTTCGACATCGGTGTTTGGGGTTATCTCTATCCGGGTGGCACCTGCTTTTACGGCGCGCCGACTGACACCGCCGGCAACCCGCTTAGCGCGCAGTGCGCCGCCAACGCTCTGCTCAACGGCAACGTCATGAAGAAGGACGTGAGCTTCTTCGAAGTCTACGGCAAGGTGAATTACACCATCAACGACAACTGGACCGTTGGCCTGAACGAGTACTATACGCCGAGCTTCCTGAACTCCGGTGCGTGGGGCGACTACGTGTCGATCACCGCCAAGTACACGGCGCCGAGCACCTTTTTCGGCTCCAGTGGCGTCGGCATGTACGTCTCGGGTGAGTTCGGCCGCCAATTCCTGGGCACCTCCGACTCGTTCTATGGCACCGGCTTCGCTGCGCCGGGATTCGCTGGTCCGTTCCCGAACGGCATCAAGTACGCCGACTACAACACCTGGAATATCGGCATCGGATTCACGTACAAGGTATTCACGCTCGACCTGCGTTACTCCGACACCGACCTTTCGAAGGCGAACTGCAACGCCTTCACCAGCGACTACACGGCAGGCTTCAACGGCAGCTTCAGCAACATCAATCCGACTGGCGTCGGCTCCAATTGGTGCGGCGCCGCCGGCATCGCCAAGCTGTCCTTCGACCTGACAGCGATGACCAACCTGAAGTAAGTTTCTTCCCGAAACGACTTGATGAGGGCGGCGGAGCAATCCGCCGCCTTTTTGCTTTGGGGTCGGGTCTCTTCGCAAACGCCATGCCCGGGCTTGTTCCGGGCATCCACGTTCTTTGGCACTGTCGCGCAATGAGCGCGTGGATGGCCGGGACAAGCCCGGCCATGGCGACGCAGAAACGCGGCGCGTTGTCGCGAGGAAGACTTGGCATCCGTTCTAAGGAGAACGCAGTGCGGATTGCCCTGCGCCTCAACGCGCCGCGCTCGGCTCCGCTGCAGCCCGTTCGCCGCCGAGGACGTGAATCGCACCGTCCTTCACCAGCGCCACCTTGCGGGTGTGGAAAGCGTCGAGCGTCGAGCGGTGGCCGATCGAGACGATGGTGGTCTGCGGCAGCTTCTCAGCGAGCAGCCGGTAGAGCCGGGCCTCGGAGGGTTCGTCCAGCGAGGCGGTGGCCTCGTCCAGGAACAGATAGTCCGGCACATGCAACAGCGCGCGGGCGAGCCCGAGGCGCTGCTGCTCGCCCAGCGAGAGCATCCGATTCCAGTGACCGTTCTCGTCGAGCCGCTTTGCCAGCCGCGGCATGCCGACCGCGTTCAGCGCCTCTGCGATCTTCTCGGGTGCGATCGCGCCACGCCCTGCGGGGTAAATTACGGCGTCGCCGAGCGGGCCGATCGGAAAATACGGCCGCTGCGGCAGCATCATTAGCTTGGCCTTTTCGGGAATCGCGATGGTTCCGGTGCCGAACGGCCAGATTCCGGCGATGGCCCGGAACAGCGTGGATTTCCCGGAGCCCGACGGCCCGGTCACCAGCACCCGCTCCGCCGGCTGGATCGCGAAGGTATCGGCCGCAACAAGCGGCTCGCCGTTCGGCAGCTTTACCAGCAACTGATCGAGACCGATTGCCTTGCCGCTCGATGGTGCAACGCCGATGGTCGGCTCGCGCGTCGCCGTATGGGCCGCCGACCTGACCGACATCTCGAAACCGTCGAGACGGGCAATCACCGAGCGCCATTCCGCGAGCGAGCGATAGGCTGTGACGAAAAACGAGAGCGCATCTTGCACGCTGCTGAACGCCGAGCCAGTTTGCATCATGTCGCCGAGCTGAATTCTCTTGGCGAAGTAAGCCGGAGCAACGACCACATAGGGAAAGATCACTGCAGCCTGGCTGTAGCTTGCCGTGAAGGCGGTCAGGCGCTTGGTCCGGCTCATGATCGCGTACCAGTTGCCGATGACGAAACCAAAGCGCTGCAGCAGATTCCCTCGCTCCGCACTCTCACCTTTCAAAAGCGCGATCTGCTCGGAATTTTCGCGTACGCGGATCAGGTTGAAGCGGAAGTCGGCCTCAAAGCGCTGCTGCTCGAAATTGAGGTTGATCAGCGGAGCACCGATCCAGTGCGTCAGCGCCGTACCCAGGATCGCGTAGACCAGCGCACACCAGACCAGAAAACCCGGGACGATGATGTCTGTGCCGTAAATGTGCAGCGGCGCCTTGTCCGACAGACCCCAGAGGATGACGACGAACGAGGCCAGCGTCACGATCGACGACAGCAGGCCCAGCCCGAGGGTCAACGTCTGCTCGACGAAATTCTTGACGTCCTCGGTGATGCGCTGATCCGGGTTGTCGGCGGGGTCGCCCTTGAGCTGGATGCGGTAATGCGTCGAGCCGCTCAGCCATTCGCCGAGATAATGCTGCGTCAGCCACCGTCGCCAGCGAATCTGGAGCCACTGGTTCAGGTAGAGCTTGTAGACCGCCAGCGCGACGAAGGTGAAAGCAAGGCCGAGAAAGATCCAAATCTCTCTGACGAACCGGTCCAGTTCATATCCCTGGACCGCACTGAAGAATCGGTTCTGCCACTGACTGACGAGAACATTGATCGCCACCAGCGCCAGCTCCATGGCAATGACGGCGGCGAGCAGGCCGTGGCCGGCCCATTTGTCCTCCGATCGGAAATAGGGGCCGGCGATTCGCCAGACGATCGCGAGCGTGGCGCGGATGTTGTTCACAGAGCTGGGTCTCCTAGAGGGGATGTGCATAACGGCCCGGAGCCAAATGGCTGAGGCAATGACGGAAATGGGCGCGCTTAGACTAAAGTCGCAAGTTCTGCAATTTGCGTTGGCTTGTCGCAGCTTGCAACCCTAGCATGGGGCTCGACGGCGCGGGGCGGGGTGACCAGGGTTTCGCGAGCTTGTGAGCGGACGGGAACCGCCGCATTCGTGAGGAATTCGCGTCAAGCTCAGGGGTTATCGCTTCCAACGTCAAGCAGGATCGGCTCTCCACGCGAGTCGCCTGCCGCAACATGCGTGGGGGAGGAAGACCATGTGGAATCAAATCTATGATCCGCTGCACAGCCCGGTGCTGTCGACGATCGCGGCAGCTGTGCCCGTCGTCACGCTGCTGGTCCTGATCGCGAGCGGGCGCGTCCAGGCCCACATCGCCGCAATCATCGCCGTGATCGTGACCAACCTGATCACGATTTTCGTCTTCACCATGCCCGCGAACATGTCGATCCGCGCCTCGGTGCTGGGCATCGTCACCGGGTTCTTCCCCATCGGCTGGATCGTCCTCAACGTCATCTTCCTCTACCAGGTGACCGTGACCACCGGGCGCTTCGAGCTCTTGAAGCGCGCGGTCGGCGGCGTCACCGAAGATCGGCGGCTGCAATTGTTGCTGATCGCGTTCTCGTTCGGCGCATTCTTCGAGGGCGCCTCGGGCTTCGGCACGCCGGTCGCGATCACGGGTGCGGTGCTGATCGGCCTCGGCTTCTCGCCGCTGGCGGCTTCCGGCCTGTCGCTGATCGCCAACACCGCACCGGTCGCCTATGGCGCGCTGGGCACGCCGATCCAGGGCCTTGCCTCCGTCACCGGGCTCGATCCCTACATCCTCGGCGCCATGGTCGGCCGGCAATTGCCGTTCTTCTCCCTGATCGTGCCGTTCTGGGTGGTGTGGGCGTTCGCGGGCTGGAAGGGCATGAAGGACGTCTGGCCGGCGATCCTCGTCACGGGGGTGTCGTTCGCGATCCCGCAATTCGTCATCTCCAACTACATCAATCCCTGGATCGTCGACATCGGTGCGTCGCTGATCTCGATGGGCGCGCTGATCCTGTTCCTGAAGGTGTGGCAGCCGAAGCAGCTCTGGCTGTCGCCGGCGCTCCGCGGCCGCGACGAATCGGCCTCCACGATGGCGGCGGCAAAGCCGCTCGACAAGACGCCACTCACGCAGGGCGAGCTGTTTAACGCGTTGCTGCCGTGGATCATCGTCTGCATCGTGATGCTGGTCTGGGGCAGCGGCGCCTTCAAGGGCTGGGCGAACTCGATCTTCACCTGGAACTATCCCGTGCCCGAGCTGCACCAGATGATCAACAAGATGCCGCCGGTCGCCCCAGGGCCGACCAAGGAAAGCGCGGTGTTCGCCTTCACCTACCTGTCCTTCACCGGCACCGGCATGCTGATCGCGGCGATCATCTCCGGCTTCCTGATGGGCGTCGGTCCCGGCCGGCTCCTGACCGAATACGGCCGCACCATTCGGCTGTGCGCGATCTCGCTGATCACGATCTCAGCGATGCTCGCGATCGGAACGCTGACCCGGCTATCCGGTGTCGACGCGACGCTCGGTCTCGCCTTCGCGGCAACCGGCGTGCTCTATCCCTTCTTCGGCACGCTGCTCGGCTGGCTGGGCGTCGCACTGACGGGATCGGACACCGCCTCCAACGTGCTGTTCGGAAACCTGCAGAAGATCACCTCCGAGCAGCTCGGCCTGTCGCCGGTCCTGATGGCCGCGGCGAACTCCTCCGGCGGCGTGATGGGCAAGATGATCGACGCGCAGTCGATCGTAGTCGCCTCCACTGCGACCAACTGGTACGGCCACGAGGGCACCATCCTGCGCTTCGTGTTCTGGCACTCGATCGTGCTCGCCTGCCTCGTCGGCGTGCTCGTGACGTTGCAGGCCTATGTCTGGCCGTTCACGGCGCTGGTGCTGAAGTAGCGGTCGGCGCCAGGCTGCGATGCAAATCCCCGCGAGGTTCGCCTCGCGGGGATTTTTGCATCTACATCCGCCTGCGCGAACCTTCTCAAGGGCGCCGCCGTCTTATAGAAGGTGCGCCAAGTCAGGTTGGTCGAGAGGTCTCATGGTTTCGCTCAGGCGATTGACGTTTGCGGCAGTGGCAATGTTCGCGATGTCCACGCTTGCGCGTGCCGAGGAGGGGTTCCCGTTCGGCACCGAGATGACGCTGGAGGCGCTGCCGCAGCCCGGCTCGAAGCGGATACCGAACATCGAGATCGGCGACAATGGTGAGGTCGTGCTGGAGCTCTGGTGCAAGAGCGGCAAGGGCCAGTTCTCGGTCGCCGGCAACACCGTGATCTTCGTCCCCGGCCAGATCCAGGACCGGTCCTGTCCGCCTGCGAAGGCGCAGGCCGACGACGAGCTCGTGGCCGCGCTCGGCAGCGTCGAGACTTGGAAGCGCCAGGGCGAGGTGCTCACGCTGGTCGGTCCCAAGCCGCTGCGCTTTCGCGTCAACGGGAATTGAGCGTTGGGCGCGAAACGCGAACCCGGAATCTGGAGATTGTGGCGCGAGATTCAGGGGCGCGATTGCGCACCATGGGTCGACGCTGGCGCGTCGCCCCGGAATGACTTCGTCACTTCCACACCGACTTGTCGGCGTCCCAGCGCTGACCTTTCAGCTCCCTGGCAAGCGCCTCGATCGAGCCGTTGTCGTCGGGCAGCTCGCCTTCTTCGTCGGGGCTCGCGTCGTCGGACAGATTGAGCCTGGCGCCGCTGCTTTCATCGGCCGTGGTCGTCGCGGGGCTTCCGATCCAGAGCATCAGCTTGTCGGTCGTGCCGGGCTTGTCGGGCGAGACGAGCCCTGCGACCTCGATCGTGTCGGTGAGCTTGAGCGCCGGGTGATCCTGGTTCGGCCGCTTGAACACCAGCTTGAGCTTGCCGGTGGCGGGGTTGAAGCTCTGTGAGACCGGCTTTGCCGCGAGCGTCCTGCTCAGCACGCCCGCAACCGCGGTCGCGAGCTTGTCGCGGTTGATCTTGTCGCCGTCGCGCCAGTCGGCGGCGGGGAAGCGGATGGTGCGGTCCATCTCGGTCATGCCCGCGGTCCACCCGGCGGCGGTGACGCCGGGCATCGCCTTGAACTTTGCTAGCAGTGCGCCCGCGCGCTCCGGATCGACGGACATGTTGATGGTCTGCTCACCGGCGCGCAGGGCGTCGCAGCTGACATTGAGGCTGGCCAGCGTCACCTCGACCTCCTGGCCCTTCAGGCTCTTCAGGAAGTCGGTCGCGGCATCGAGCTTGACCTTGACCGCGATCGCCTCCGGTGAGACGTCGGTGAAATCCTTCGGCTGCGGCGTGATGCCGTCGTCGGAGGTCTGGTTGTCCAGAAATTCCTTCTCGCTGAGATCGGAATTGTCGGACGAGGTGACCTCGGTCACGGCCTGGCCGATCGTGATCTGGCCGCGGAATTCGAACATGTCCCCGGCCTGCTTGCGCAGCAGCTTGACACTGACGGGCGCCTTCGCGCCGAGGCTCTGCGTCGTGCCCGTCAGGTTCTGGCCTGCAACCTGAAGATTGACGACGAAGCGGTCCTTGCGGTCGGAATTCTTCGCGATCGGATAGCAGACGTCGAGTACGGCCGCCGTGACCGTCTTGCCCTGACGCGTCTCCTTCAGGATCGCGTCGGCATTACCGTCCATCAGCCCGTCGATCGACGTGAAATAGCGCGTCTCGGCGCCGCCGGCCGTCGTGGCCTTCGGTGATAGCTTCATCTGGGCGGAAGCGACCTCGGGCGCAAAGGCGAGCAAGGCTGCCAAAAGGGCGGTCAAACAAACCAGGAGCGCGCGCATCGATGAAATCCTCGAGCCATCAGAATCGGCGCCACCGTAGTGGGTTTTGGCCGCCGGTTGAATCGGAAAGCGGAGGGGCAGGGTCGGCAAAAAAGAAGGCCGCCCGGAGGCGGCCTTCGGAACACGCTAACGGACGATCGGGCGTTAGAAGCCGCCCATGCCGCCGCCGGCTGGCATGGCGGGCGGCGCTTCCTTCTTCGGCGTCTCGGCGACCATGGCCTCGGTGGTCACGAGCAGGCCGGCCACGGAGGAGGCGTCCTGGAGCGCGGTGCGGACCACCTTGGCGGGATCGATGATGCCCTTCTCAACCATGTCGACATAGGCCTCGGTCTGGGCGTCGAAGCCGAAGGTCTCGGACTTGTTCTCCAGGATCCTGCCGACGACGGTCGAGCCTTCCACGCCCGCGTTCTCGGAGATCTGGCGGATCGGGGCTTCGAGCGCCTTCAGCACAATGTTGATGCCGGCCTGGACGTCCGCATTGGCGTTGGAGAGGCGGCCGACCGCCTTCTTGGCGCGCAGCAGCGCAACGCCACCGCCGGGCACGATGCCTTCCTGCACCGCGGCGCGGGTCGCGTTGAGCGCGTCCTCGACGCGGTCCTTCTTCTCCTTGACCTCGATCTCGGTCGCGCCGCCGACGCGGATCACCGCGACGCCGCCGGCGAGCTTGGCGAGGCGCTCCTGGAGCTTCTCACGGTCGTAGTCCGAGGTGGTCTCCTCGATCTGCGCCTTGATCTGGCCGACGCGGGCCTCGATGTCGGGCTTCTTGCCGGCGCCGTTGACGATCGTGGTGTTCTCTTTGTCGATCACCACCTTCTTAGCGCGACCGAGCATCTTCACCGTGACGTTCTCGAGCTTGATGCCGAGCTCCTCGGAGATCAGCTGGCCGCCGGTGAGGATCGCGATGTCCTCGAGCATGGCCTTGCGGCGGTCACCGAAGCCCGGCGCCTTGACGGCTGCGACCTTGAGGCCGCCGCGCAGGCGGTTCACGACCAGGGTGGCCAATGCCTCGCCCTCGACGTCCTCGGCGACGATGACGAGCGGCTTGCCGGACTGCACCACGGCTTCGAGCACCGGCAGCATGGCCTGCAGGCCCGAGAGCTTCTTCTCGTGCAGGAGGATGTAGGCGTCCTCGAGCTCGGCGGTCATCTTCTCGGCATTGGTGACGAAGTAGGGGCTGAGATAGCCGCGGTCGAACTTCATGCCCTCGACGATGTCGACTTCGGTGTCGAGCGACTTGTTCTCCTCGACGGTGATGACGCCCTCGTTGCCGACCTTCTGCATCGCCTGGGCGATCATCTTGCCGATGGCGGCGTCGCCGTTGGCCGAGATGGTGCCGACCTGGGCAACCTCGGAGGAGGCGGCGACCGGCTTGGCGCGCTTCTCGATGTCCTTGACTACCGCGGCAACCGCGATGTCGATGCCGCGCTTGAGGTCCATCGGGTTCATGCCGGCGGCAACTGCCTTGGCGCCTTCGCGCACGATGGCCTGGGCCAGCACCGTTGCGGTGGTGGTGCCGTCACCGGCGAGGTCGTTGGTCTTGGAGGCGACCTCACGCACCATCTGGGCGCCCATGTTCTCGAACTTGTCCTCGAGCTCGATCTCTTTGGCGACGGTGACGCCATCCTTGGTGATGCGGGGTGCGCCAAAACTCTTCTCGATGACGACGTTGCGGCCCTTCGGGCCGAGCGTCACCTTGACGGCGTTAGCGAGAATGTCGACGCCGCGCAGCATGCGATCGCGCGCGTCTCCGGAAAATTTGACGTCTTTGGCAGCCATATCTGCAATCCCTCGTGTTTGGTGTTGTGTTGCCGCGCTTCCCTTCGTCTTTGCCAGGCTCGATCCGGCAATCCATCTTCGTGCGAAGAATGAGGATGCCCGGGTCAGGCCCGGGCATGACAGTAGGGATATTCAGCGGCCGTTCAGGCGGATGGTCTTAGGCCAGCACGCCCATGATGTCCGACTCCTTCATGATCAGGAGCTCTTCGTTGTCGATCTTGACCTCGGTGCCGGACCACTTGCCGAACAGCACACGGTCGCCGACCCTGAGGTCGATCGGGATCAGCTTGCCGGTCTCGTCGCGGCCGCCGGGTCCGACGGCGACGATTTCGCCCTGGGAGGGCTTTTCCTTGGCAGTGTCGGGAATGATGATGCCGCCCTTGGTCTTTTCCTCGGCGTCGATACGTTTGACCACGACACGGTCATGCAGCGGACGAAATTTGGATTTAGCCATGACGTTTCCCTTTGGAGGCTCGCTTCGGAAGTAGTGGAAGTAGGTTGGGGCGGCGCTTCCGCCCACCCTCTTGCCGAGGATCGACGGCGCGCTTAGCAATCGGGCTCTCCGAGTGCTAATAGTGCGCCCGGAAATATGGCTTGGCCGCGATCCTGTCAAGCAAAGGTGGTTAAGCGATTGGTGAGGCGGATATAGGATGGTGGCATTGGAAACTCGTTCGGGGCGCCGGCGTATCAAACGACGGCATTGCTCCGGCAGCGGTTTTGCGCTTGGCTGCTGCAGGGGTGCGGCCATGGTCTTGTTCGGGGGAATGCCATGATCAGTTCAGCTTGCGCGCGCACGGTTGCCAATCTGGCCGCCGCGTCCTGTCTGGCGCTATTGCTGGGCGCCTGCGGCGGCGGCATGAGCCTGCCGTCCTTCTCGTCGTCTTCGCCGCCGCCCGAGGCTGAGCCCGGCACCGGTCCGGAAATGCCTGCGACGATCCGCGCCGACGAGATCGTCGGCCGCTGGGGCCTCGCCTCGTTCCAGAATCCGGCCGACCGGGCGCGCACCGAGGCGGCCGCCCGGGCCCAGTGCAAGAATCCTTATGTGATCACCGCCGGCTCTTCCGGCGGCGTGATCATGCATCTGGCCGACCAAGCGACTCCGCAGGAGCTGCGGCTGAAGGGCTCCCCGAGCGGCAAGAATTACATCGGGCCGGCCGGCCCGACGCCGGGCGACCAGGACCGCGAGATCATCTCCTTCGACGGCCGCGTGCTGATCACCCGTTTCATCGACAAGGACGCTGCCACCCGCTACGGCAACATGGTCTACGTCCGCTGCGCGCCGAGGGCGTGATTGACTTTTCCCCTCTCCCCTTGTGGGCGAGGGTGGCTCGCCGCGACGGCGGCGAGACGGGTGAGGGGTCTCTCTCCCCGAAATCCAACTTCATTTGAGTTCGCGGATACAGACCCCTTATCCGGCGCTTCGCGCCACCTTCTCCCACAAGGGGAGAAGGGAAGAAGGGCGCGCGATCGACGTCTCCAAAAACAAGAACGCCGGCCCCCAAGGCCGGCGTCTCGTTCTCATATCCTCGCGTCCGCTCAGTCGAACAGCGCGTCGATGTCGTCCTGCGAGGCGTGGCCGACGTCGCCGGCGAGCTTCGGGCCGTTGAGGAGCTTCTCGTCCTCGCTGCGGTTGTCGACATGCGCGGGCACATGGGCCTTGATCGCGTCGACGCCGCCCCAGATCTCCATCATCGCATTGATGTGCTGCTCGATGAACTTCATCGTGGTCATGACCTTGCTGATGCGCTGGCCGGTCAGGTCCTGGAAGTTGCAGGCTTCGAAGATCGAGATGACGCGTTCCTGGATGTCGTCGGCGAGCCGCTTCTGCTGATCGGCCGATTGCACCTTGGACATCGCGCTGGCCGCCTGGTCGATCGACTCGGCGGCTTCGAGGATTTGCTGGGTCGCCTGCTCGGTGCCGCCGACGACCGCGCCAAGCTCGCCATTGACCTTGGCCATTTCGCCGCCGTCGAAGCTCTTGCCGTGCAGCGTCGCGATCTCGCGCTTGGTGCGGTCGATGGCGTCGTGGATGAGGTCGAGCTCGACCTTCAGCTTCTCGCACTGTTCGATCTGGGCCCGGTAGGTCTCGAGCATGGTGCGGGCCTCGGAGAGCTCGTGGGTGGTGGAGGCATCGATCGCCGCCATGGCGGCGCTGCCGGACAGCGGAATAGTGCCCTTCGCCATCTGTGCGCGGATCGCTCGCAACTCGGCCATGATCTCGCTGTGCATCGGGATTGCCTCTTCGGTTTCGTCAAGAATCGGCATCTCGCCACCGACGATGTCTTCGACACGGAAACGTTTGCGGTGAACAGCCATCAGGTACTCCCCCACCTCACTCACGCGTCTTTGTAGGCAGAAGCGATTTAACACGAAGTTCACAGCAGGAACCGATGCGCGGCGTCGCGCGCCGCCGCGCAAGGACGCGATTAACCATGGCCTTGCTGCATTCACCGAAAATAAACGCTGATCGCCAAATTGCCCCGCGCTTGACGATGTGGTGAATCCAAAGGCTGCTTCCGTTTACCAAACAAAACGGCTTTTGCTTTTTATTGACCACGCCGAGGGACGCGGATCAGCCACCAGCTCTCCACGGCATGCGATCTAGACGAAACAGTACAGAGTACGTCGATGTTCAAGAAAATGTCCGTCGCGCTGCTCGGCAGCGCTTGCACCGTCATTGCGGGCGCAAACAGCGCCAGCGCCTTCGACAACAGGGTGCCGAACGATCCGCCCGCGGTGCTCTATGCCCCGCAAGTGCCGCCGGCGCCAGTGCGCGTCGCCTCAAATTCGAACATGGGCGGCGGCTTCATCGAGTTTCTATTCGGTGACGGTCCCGGTCGTGGTCCGGCCTACGCGCCCGAGCGGCCGGTGTATCAGCAGCAGCCGGCCTATTACGACCAGCGCCGTCTGCCGCCGATGGGCGAGCCGCAGATGCAAGGCGCGCTTCTGCAAGGTGCGGTCCAGCAGGACGCGGTCGATCCGCGGCAGCGTCCGTTCGATCCGAAATTCGAGAAGCAACTCGTCGATTATAGCGGCAAGGAAAGTCCCGGCACGATCTTGGTCGATACGCCGAACAAGTTCCTCTATCTGGTCGAGGGCAATGGCAGGGCAATGCGCTACGGTATCGGTGTGGGTCGTCCCGGCTTCACCTGGTCGGGCGTGAAGTCGATCACGGCCAAGCGCGAATGGCCAGACTGGACGCCGCCGGCGGAAATGCTCGCGCGCCGCCCCGATCTGCCCCGGCATATGGAAGGCGGCCCGGAAAATCCGCTCGGCGCCCGCGCGATGTATCTGGGCTCTACGCTCTATCGCATTCACGGCTCCAACGAGCCCTGGACCATCGGCACCAACGTCTCCTCCGGCTGCATCCGCATGCGCAACGAGGACGTCATCGACCTCTATAGCCGCGTCAATGTCGGCACCAAGGTCGTGGTGATGTGAACGTCATGCGCTCGATGTGAGCCGACCTCTGCGTGTCGCGCCAGCTCGCGATGCGCGGCATCGAAGGCGTTGCGTGCCGTCGGCGTACGCCTTCAGCTAGGGTCTATGCTCGCTGGCGGTGACGCGTCGACCCGAAACGATGGGCAAGCGAGCGGCGGCGACGAGTTGACGAATGGGAATGCGGTGCGCGAGCGGAGCGGTTCAACCGTCGCGCCGACCGCTCCGCCTTCCTGACACGCTCGTGCAGTCCCTCCAACTCATACAATTCGGTGATGAGATGCGTTGTCACGTCGGTCAAGGTTGCAATGCGCTGCTGAAGTGGACTCATTTCTAAAAACCCCAACTATAACCAGAGAGGCAGCCACGTCGGTGTGTGTGGCATGAGCAACGTGTTCTTCAAGTTGAACACCCATGTCCAAATTTGGAAATCCGGGAGTCTACGGCCGCGCGTGTCAGAGGGCGATTTCGTGTTTCATGGTGAACTCGGCGCGTCCGGCCACGTTTAGCTCCGTGCAATGCAGCAAGCGTGCGGATTAGTCATATTGTATCGATCGGATTCTCTGTGCGACGTGGCAGCGAGGGCGCTTGAGTTATCCGGTAAAAGAAAACGGCCGCCTAAAGGCGACCGCTGCGCATCTATCGGGCGAATTGCTCACGCGTAATCGCTGCCGCCGTCGTCGCCACCGCCGAAGTCGCTGTCGTCGGCCACATCCATGTTGTCGTCGCGATCGTCGTCATAGCTCTGATCGTTGTTGTTGTCCCGGTCGTTCGACGCCTGGTCGAAGAAGCCCTGGCGGGAGTCGTGATTCGAGCCGATGTCGTTGAGGCCCGCGTCGCGCGCCAGCGAACCGCCTGACTGATCGCTGCCGCCCCAGGGGCTGCGGTCGCCCAAGGCGTTGGTGTCGCCAAAAGCCTGCTGATGCGGTCCGCCCATCATGCCGCGGATGCTGGAGAGCAGCAGCGAGCCGCCGACGACGCCGGCTGCCGCCGCCGCCGCCGTGCCGAGGAACGAGCCGCCGCCACCGCCGATAGGGGGCGCGCCATAGCCCTGACCCGGACCTTGGCCGTAGGCCTGTCCGTAAGGCGGCTGACCATAACCCGGCTGGCCTTGCTGCATCGCCTGGCCGCTGTTCCAGACCGGCCGCGAATCGCGCGGCGGCACGTTCGGCACAGAACTGCGCGACGAGCCACCGCCGAATAGCGTGTCACGCATGGTATCTAGGAAGCCGCCGGACTGCGCCTGCTCGGGCGCCTGCCCCGCTTCCAGCTCCTGGATGCGGCCGTGGGCGCGCTTCAGCGCTTCGTCCTGCAGCAGCACGGTCTGGACCAGCGCGTAGATCGCACCGGGTGCCTTGCGCAAGCCGTCGGAGATCGCGGCGATCGCGTCGGGATCGCGCGGTGCATTTTCGAGTTTGGTAAGCCGGTCGAAAAGCTCGTCGACGAGCTGGCGTTCCTGCGGCGTCATGATCTGTCTCCTTCGCGCAAAACCAAGCGCGAGGCAGATGTAGGGTTCCATTGTGGCCCCAACAGTGCCGGCCGGATTAAATTTCGGTATGCGACAAGCTGCCTCGCACGGCCGTTTCGGCGATTTCACCCCAGCGTGACCCCACTGTCCGCCAGCAGACGTGGGAATGCGTCGCCGGCGAGATAAGCGTGCTCGCGTTCGCGCACATCCGTCATCGGGTCGAGGCCAACAAGGACGTCATCGACGAATCCGGGATGGCACATCACGAGACCACCGTCGGGGAGGCCTTCCAGGAACTGCCGCATCAATGCGCCGAAATCGGCCGCCCGCGTGAAGTCGTAAGCGCCGGCGAAGCCTGGATTGAAGCTGAGGCCGGCGCTGCCGGCGCGGCGGCGGAATTGGGCGCTGAGGATATCGAGCACCATGGCCTTTGGTGACGCCAGCCGCCGCGCCAGCGGCAGGTTGCGGCCGCCCTGGCGTACCCACGCGTTCGGTGCGGTCTCGCTAACGGCATCGACAAAGCCGTCGCGCACCTGCGGATAGAGCTGGACGTGCTGGTGGCCATCGACGAAGTCGGGCGCACGTCCGAATGCTTCCATGAAAGCTGCGAGCTGCGCCTTCACCTCGTTGCGAAAGAATTCGCGGTCGAGCCGTCGCATCAGTGCGGCGCGCAGCAGCTTCGGAAAGGCCAAGAACATGTCGCCGTCGAGTGGACGGAAATGCATGGTGAGCGGCCGGAACGGTGCCGACAGCGTCACGTGGAGGCCGATCGCGCAGTGCGGGCTCGATTTGGCTGCCGCGTCCAGCGCTTCGATCTCGCTGCGCGCGATCGCAGGTCCCACCATCATCACCGACGTGGCGTTGAGGCGGCCGCGTTCGATCAGGTCGCGGATGGCGCGATTGACGCCCGCGCTGATACCGTAATCGTCGGCGCAGAGCCAGATTCGCCGCAGACTCGCGGCCGCGCTCATTCGGCCGCCGTCCGCTTCGAAGCGTCGTCGGCGTTGTCGGTCTCGAAGCGCTTTTCGCTGTGCTCGGCGACGAAGTAGATCGGGCGCGCCTTTAGCTCGGAGAGGATCTTGCCGATATATTCGCCGACGATGCCGATCATGATGAGCTGCACGCCGCCGATGGTCATCAGGCCGACCACGAGCGAGGGATAGCCGGGCACCTGCTTGCCAGTCGTGAACACCTCCCAGAGGATCGAGAGGCCGAACAGGAAGGCGATCCCGGCGAGCACCACGCCGAGCAGGCTGGCGAAGCGCAAGGGAGCGACCGAGAACGAGGTCAGGCCCTCGATCGACAGGCCGAGCAGGCGTGCGGCGTTGAAAGTGGTGGCGCCATGGGCGCGCGGCGCCGGTTCGTAGTCGACGCGGATCTGGCGAAAGCCGATCCAGCTGGCCAGTCCCTTGAAGAAGCGGTTGCGCTCCGGCAGCTGTCTCAGCGCTGCAACCGCCCGCGGCGAGAGCAGGCGGAAATCGCCGGCGTCCTCGGGAATCTTCTGCCGCGCGCCCCAATTGATCAGGGCGTAGAAGCCGTGCACGGCGAGCCGGCGCAGGAAGCTTTCGTTGTCGCGATGCGCCTTGGCGGTATAGACGACGTCGTAGCCGTCATCGATCCAGTGCCGCACCAGCTGCTCGACCAGGGCCGGCGGATGCTGGCCGTCGCCGTCCATGAACATGACGGCGCCGAGCCGGGCATGGTCGAGGCCGGCCATCAGCGCCGCCTCCTTGCCGAAATTGCGCGACAGCGAGACCACCTGGACGCCGATTGCGTCAGCCGGCAGGCTGCGGGCGATCGACAGCGTCGCATCCGCGCTGCCGTCGTCGACATAGACGACCTCGCAGGCCAGGCGATAGCGCTGCCGCAAGGTCTTCGCGAGTTCGCAGATCCGCTGGTGCAGGGCGGCGAGGCCCGCCGCCTCATTGTAGACGGGGACGACAATCGAGAGTCCCTTCGCGGCGGCGCTGGCCGCGGTGGTCGTCATGCCGGAAACGTCAGAGCCCAGCGTCATCGATCAAGGTTCCAAGGCGTTAGGTCTTATCAACAGCATATGTTAGCTGCGGTTTGCTGTCGCTACGCTGAACGAAACAGAGGCTCACCGCCCCAGAAAGGCCTCGAGCTTGGCGAACAGCGGGTTCTCCCGGTCGAACACGTAGTCGAGCGAAACCACCGAGACGGTCTCGGCGCCATGCTCGCGCAGGAAGCTCGCCAGCGCATAGAGTTGGTCCGGGGGGCAGTGCAGCGTCAGCATGCCTGACGAGGTCGGTCCGCCAAACGGGGCCGCGACGCCGAACCGGCTGTGGGCCTCGCCGAGCAGGGCGGCGTCGCATTGCCGAAAGCGGGTGCGGACCTCGCGGTACTTGTTGGCGCGGGCTCGCGCCGCAATGTGATCGAGGATGACGCGCGCAGTCTCGCGTGCCTGCAACGACCAGTCGGCCTCTTTGGAGGCGACCAGATTGGCCTGGCTGCGCAGGATCACGCCGTCGTCGAGCACCCGCAAGCCATTGGCGGCGAGCGTCGCACCGGTCGTAGTGATGTCGACGATCAGCTCGGCGCTGCCCGCCGCGGGCGCGCCTTCGGTGGCGCCGGCGCTTTCGACGATGCGGTAGTCGGTGATGCCGTGGCTCTGGAAGAAGGCGCGCGTCAGATTGACGAACTTGGTCGCGACCCGCATCCGCATGTGATGTTGCTCGCGGAAGCCGGTGGTCACGTCGTCGAGGTCGGCCATGGTGCGGACGTCGATCCAGGCCTGCGGCACCGCGACGACGACGTCGGCATAGCCGAAGCCGAGCCCCTCGATCAGTGACACGCGCTTGTCGGCGTCCGCGATGTTCTCGCGCACCAGGTCTTCCCCGGTGACGCCGAGATGCGCAAAACCGCGGGAGAGTTGCGAGGCGATCTCGCTCGCCGAGAGATAGGCGACCTCGACATTGTCGAGACCCGCGATGGCGCCGCGATAGTCGCGGGCACCGCCGGCCTTCGACAGCTTGAGCCCGGCGCGGGCGAAGAAGGCTTCCGTGTTTTCCTGAAGGCGGCCCTTGGAAGGAACGGCCAGAACGAATGGCGCGCTCATGACTTAAGCCCCCACCTTGCGGCCGATCTTGGTCAGCGCGTCCACCCAGACCGAGAAGCCGACCGCGGGAATTGGCTGCACGGAGCCGAGCTGGGTCATCAGCCCGTCATAGCGGCCACCGGCGACCAGCGGCTCGGCGCCATTACCTCTGTGATGCAATTCGAACTCGAAGCCGGTGTAATAGTCGAGCCCGCGGCCGAACGCGGTCGAGAAACGCGTCAGCTTCACGTCGATGCCGCGCGCCGCCATGAAGCCGACCCGGCTCTCGAACTGGTCGATCGCAGCCGTGAGATCGAGCTTGGCATCGGCGGTCAGTGCACGCAGCTTTGCGACGGCATCGTCGGGATTGCCTGCGATCGACAGGAAGCGTTTGAGCACGGTGATCGCCTCGCGCGGCAACGCGCCACCCTTGAGGGTCGATTGCTCGAGGAAGCGGTCGGCAATCTCGGCTGTGGTACGGCCGCCGACATTGGTGGTGCCGGCGATCGACATCAAATCGGTGACGAAGGCGAGCGCCGCCTTGCGGTCCGAGCCGGCCAGCGCAGCGAGCACGCCCTCATATTCGCTGCGGGTCGCGGTGGCCGCGGCCGCCAGCCGCTCCAGATCCTGCTCCAGGCTGATCTTGCGGTTGAAATCCTTGACCAGGCGGCGGCGCCAGACCGGATAGAGATCGAGCGCGTCGAGCAGGGCATTGAACAGCGCGACGTCACCGGTGCGGATCTCGACGTCGCCGACACCGAAGGCGGCAGTTGCCTCCAGGGCCAGCGCCAGCATCTCGGCATCCGCCGCGGCGCGGTCCTGGCGGCCGAAGGACTCGATGCCGGCCTGGAGAAACTCGCTGGCCTGGCCGCCGCGGTATCGGAACACCGGGCCGAGATAGCTGAACCCGGCCGCTTGGCCGGCACGGCCAGAGGCGAGGTAATCGCGCGCCACCGGAATGGTCAGGTCCGGGCGCAGACAGAGCTCCTCGCCCGAGAGGTCCGTGGTCAGGTACAGGCTCTTGCGGATGTCTTCGCCCGAGAGGTCCAGGAACGGCTCGGCCGGTTGCAGGATGGCGGGCTCGGCCCTGACATAGCCCGCCTGCGCGAACGACAACAGCAGCGTATCCGCCCAGGCGGCGGAGCCGGCAGCATTTGAGGTGGCGGTCGCGGTCATAATAGAGGTCCATCGTCCCGGTGGAACCGGGCAGGCAAGGGAAGGGACGGGAATTGGCGCAGCCCTTAGCATGGCCCGAATGCGGTTTCGACCTCCAAAGGATCAATCGCTTAACGGGTGGGCAATTCCCCGGATTAGGTGGACTTGCCCCAATCGCCCAGCACCGCCTGCACCAGCGCCAGGGCCGCCACCGCGGCGGTGTCGGCCCGCATGATCCGCGGGCCGAGCGCCAGCTGCAGGATTTTCGGCTGCCGCAGCAGCAGCGCCCGTTCCTCCTCGGCAAAGCCCCCTTCTGGGCCGATCAGCACGTCGATACCTTTGCCGGCCTCGCGTGCGTTCTGCAGGCTCTGAACGGGGTTTGCAACCGCGGCCGCCTCATCGCAGAAGATGAGCAGGCGGTCTGCGGCGCGCTGGCTGAGGTACCGCTCCAGCGGCACCGGCTCGGCCACCGAGGCGATGCTGAGGATACCGCATTGCTCGGCGGCCTCGACGACGTTGGCGCGCATTCGCTCGGTGTTGACCCGGGAGGCCTGGGTGAACCGGGTTAGGACCGGCTGGAGCCTGGCGGCGCCCATCTCGATGGCCTTCTGGACCATGTAATCCAGCCGGGCATGCTTGAGCGGGGCGAACACGTAGGCCACGTCAGGCAGCCCGTCCTGAAGCCGGGTCTGCTGAAGGATCACAAGGCCATCCGGCCGTTTGCGGCCTTCGATGGCAGCCTGCCACTCGCCGTCCCGGCCGTTGAACGCCAAAACCTCGGCCCCGGCGGGCAGCCGGAGCACGTTGCCCAGATAATTGCTCTGGTCGCGGTCGAGCTGCACCCTGGCGTCTTGGGCGAGGGGGGCGTCGACGAACAGGCGAGGGGCGCGAAAATCGTGGGAAGGCATGGTTCAAAGGTCCAATTTGCCGCCGTTCTTAACCGAAACCAGTATTTTTGGGGGTAAATATCGACGAATTGGTGCGTCTCCGCGCCGCGCTCTTGCCCTATTCAACGGGTTGTTAAGCCCCGGCGGGAATCGTAAAAACGCGAACACGCTGGTTGCGCTTCGATTGGAAGACGCCGAACCCGTAAGCTCCTGCCGGAGAGACTGCCTTCATGATCCGTCGCCTGATGGTCCCGATCACTGCCGCCGCCATGGTCGCCATGGGTGCTGCGGGCGCTAATGCGCAAAGCGCGTTCCCGGCACCGCTGCCAAACCAGGCCGCCACCAGCTCCGCCTTTCCGCCCGTGAACGGCTCGGCACCCGTTGCCTCCGTCGGCACGGCGCCGCAATCATCCTTTCCCGTCAACGGCGCCGCGCCGATCGGCGGTGCCGGCGCTTTCAGCGCAGCTCCGCCGACGCAAGGCGGTCCCGGCGAGGACTGCATGAAGGCCTTCATTCCGCTCCGCGAGGAAGCCGAGAAGCGCGGCAAGCTGATCAAGGCCGCGAGCGACCGTCATGCGCCGCCGGACGAGGCGTGCAAGCTGATCGGCAACTTCAGCCAGGCTGAGCTGAAAATGATCAAGTACATCGAGTCCCACGCCGCCAAATGCGGAATCCCGCCGCAGATCGGCGAGCAGATGAAGACCGGCCACAAGAACACCGAGGCCATGCAGAAGAAGGTCTGCATGGTCGCGCAGCAGATGCAGCAGCAGCAGGCGCGCCCGGCCGGCCCGTCGCTGAGCGAGGTGCTGGGTTCGGGCTCGGCGCCGGAAGCCAATGCCGGCAAGAAGGGCGGCAGCACCTTCGATACGCTCAACGGCAACGTCCTGACCCGATGAGCGATACATCCGCCCGCGTTGCCGACTCTACAGGCAACTGGGTCGATACGCTCGCGCCGCAATGGGCGCGGCCTTATTTGCGCTTGTCCCGCTTCGACCGTCCGATCGGCTCCTGGCTGCTGTTGATGCCGTGCTGGTGGTCGGCGGCGCTCGCCGCCGGCATGGCGCACGAGATCCGCGGCCTGCCGCTCACCATCGTGCTGTTCTTCATCGGCGCCTTCGTGATGCGCGGAGCCGGCTGCACCTGGAACGACATCACCGACCGCGACCTCGATGACAAGGTCGAGCGCACCCGCTCGCGGCCGCTGCCGTCAGGGCAGGTGACCACGAAGCAGGCGCTGCTCTTCATGGTCGCACAGGCGCTGATCGGTCTCGTGGTGCTGTTGCAGTTCAACCGCTTCGCGGTGCTGACCGGCATCGCCTCGCTCTTGATCGTCGCGATCTACCCCTTCATGAAGCGCATCACCTGGTGGCCGCAGATCGTGCTCGGGCTGGCCTTCTCCTGGGGCGCCCTGATGGGATTTGCCGTCACCTTCGGACGCATCGACGTCACCGCGCTCGTGCTCTATGCCGGCGCGATTTCATGGGTGATCGGCTATGACACGATCTACGCGCATCAGGACGCCGAGGACGACGCGCTGATCGGCATCAAATCCACCGCGCGCCTGTTCGGCGCGCATACGCACCAGGCGCTGATCCTGTTCTATGGCTTTGCGGTGATGCTGATCGGCGTCGCGCTGGCTTCAGGCGATGCGGGCTGGCTGGCCTGGCTCGGCCTTGCGGCCTTCGCCGTGCATCTGGCGTGGCAGATCGTGCGGCTGAGGATCGATGATCCCGAACTGTGCCTGCGCCTGTTCAAGTCGAACCGCGATGCGGGGCTGTTGCTATTTGCAGGATTACTCGCCGACGCGGCAATGCGGGCGGCGTAGTTGCCACTCAATCCCTTGCAATGATCTCGCGTTCGCCCTGATGCACGGTGAGTTCGCGCGCGATGCCGGTGCGCCGGCGCATCAAGAATTTCGGGCGGCGGGCGCGGATCGCGTTGGCGCGACGGCGGCGCGGCGCGGGTTTGCGTGCGCCTTCGTCGAGCTGCGGAAGCGCGAAGATCTCGCTCCAGATCGCCCAGGCTTGCGCGATCTCGTCGGCCTCGGCGCCGACCAGCAGCGGAATGGAGAGCGAGGGATCGCGATGCACGAGGACGAGGGTCTGCACCTCGTCATTGCCGCGCAGCGCGACGCCGGTGAAGTCGCTGACACGGACGTTGATGGCCATCTGCATGCCGCGAACGGCACGGCGCAGCACGACACGCTCGCGATGAAGCTCGATCTGCCTGACATGTCCGTCGGCGCGCGGATCGTGCGCATCGAAGCGGACCGGAAGGGAAAGAGGGTCGAGCCGCAAGGAGCGGCTCGACCCGGCGGGAGCGACCCCGCATGTTGCTGTTTGACGCCTCACGGCTTTAGTTCTCCCCGCCGGGATTATGTTCCCGGTCGATGCGAGGACCTTAGCGCGCGCCTTTCCGAAACCGCTTAAAAAGGCTGGTTAACCCACCGTCACTGCTGCTCATGATTGACAAGACCTTGGCGCGCATGATTGACGAGACGTTGCGCGAGAGCTGCGAATCTGAGCTTTTGGCGGGCTGAAAATGCTTGAAGTCCGCGCTATCAGGGCACATCTGTGGGTTCCGGTCCCGAACCCGCCCCAACAGGATTTCGTTCGTGAACTCTTCACCATCCGCAAGCTCGACGCTTTCGACCCAAATGTCGTCGCAGGCCCATCGCGACCTGTTCGATCAGTCCGCGCTCTCCGATCTCGCGCAGCGGCTGGTCGAGGCCGCCAAGCGCGCCGGCGCTGATGCAGCCGATGCCGTCGCAGTACGCGGCGTCTCGCAGGGCGTCGAGGTGCGCGACGGCCGCGTCGAGGAATCCGAGCGGTCCGAGGGCGACGATGTCGGCCTGCGCGTGCTGGTCGGCCAGCGCCAGGCGGTGGTCTCGACCAACGACGTCAGCGGCGATGCCGTGACCAAGCTCGCCGAACGCGCGGTGGCGATGGCGCGTGTTGCGCCCGACGACAAATATGTCGGCCTAGCCGATCCCGCGCTGCTCGCGCGCGACTTCCCCGATCTCGACCTGCTCGATCCCGACCTGCCTACGACCTCAGAGCTCGAGCGCCGCGCGCTTGCGGCCGAAGCTGCGGCGCTCGGCGTGAAGGGGGTGACCAAATCCGGCGGCGCCTCGGCTTCCGCCGGCATCGGCGGCATGGTGCTCGTCACCTCTACCGGCTTCCACGGCTCTTACCTACGCTCCAGCCAGGGCATTTCCGCCACCGCCATATCGGGCGAAGGCACCAGCATGGAGCGCGACTACGACTTCACCTCGGCGCCACACGGCGCCGATTTGTTGTCGCCGGAAACCGTCGGCCGGTCCGCCGGCGAGCGCACGGTGGCGCGCTACAATCCGCGCAAGGTCGAGACCTGCAAGGTGCCCGTCGTGTTCGATCCGCGCGTTGCGGGCTCCCTGGTCGGCCATCTCGTCGGCGCCATCAACGGCGCCTCGATCGCGCGCAAGACCAGTTTCTTGAAGGACAAGCTCGGCCAGCAGCTGTTCGCGAAGAACATTCGCATCGTCGACGATCCCTTGCGCAAGCGCGGCCTGCGCTCGCAGACGTTTGACGCCGAAGGCGTCGCGGTGAGGAAGATCGCGCTGGTCGACGAGGGCGTGCTGACGACCTGGCTGCTCGACTGCGCCACCGCGCGCGAGCTCGGCCTCACCACCACCGGCCACGCCCATCGCGGCGTCTCCTCCTCGCCGTCGCCCGGGCCGTACAACCTGCATCTCGAGGCCGGCACGCCGACGCCGGCCGAGCTGATCGCGGACATCAAGCAGGGCTTCTACGTCACCGACCTGATCGGCTCCGGCGTCAACGGCGTCACCGGCGATTACAGCCGCGGCGCCTCCGGCTTCTGGATCGAGAACGGCGAGATCACCTATCCCGTCAGCGAGGTGACGATCGCCGGACATCTATTCGAGATCTTCAAGTCAATGCAGCCGGCGAACAATCTCGAATTCCGCTACGGCATCAATGCGCCGACGGTGCGCATCGAGGGTTTGACGCTTGGCGGACGCTGACGCGCAATCCCCAGACGCGACCATCCTGACACGCGATGCGGCGCTGCTGAAGGACGCGGTGCGGGACGCGGGCGCGCTGGCGCAGTCGATGTTCCGCACCGAGCTGAAGAAGTGGATCAAGGGGGCATCCTCGCCGGTGTCGGAAGCCGACATCGCGGTCAACAATCTGCTCGAAACGCGCTTGCGCGCTGCGACGCCTGACTATGGCTGGCTGTCCGAGGAAAGTGCCGACGATGCGGCACGGCTGTCGCGGCGACTGACCTGGATCGTCGATCCCATCGACGGCACGCGCAATTATCTGGGCGGTCATGACGATTGGTGCGTGAGCGTCGCGCTGGTCGAGGATACCTCACCGGTGCTTGCCGCGGTGTTCGCACCGGCGCGCGATGAATTCTTCTTCGCGGTCCGCGGCCAGGGCACGACGCTGAACGGGGCGCCGGTGCGGGCGACGTCCGGGTCCGAGTTCGACTTCGCGCGCGTCGCCGGCCCGAAGCCGCTGGTCGAGCGGCTCAATGCCACGGGCGGTGAGATCAAGCTGCATCCGCGAATCGGCTCGCTCGCGCTGCGTCTGTGCCGGGTCGCCGATGGCGCGCTGGATGCGGCCTTTGCGGGCGGCAACAGCCATGATTGGGACCTTGCGGCGGCCGATTTGATCGTGCAGGAAGCGGGTGGTAAGATGAGTGACCTCTCCGGAGAACCCATCCTCTATAACCGCCGGGAAGTGGCGCACGGGGTGCTGGTGGCAGCGGGACGCGATCGTCATGCGGGCATTGTCGCGCATTTTCGAAACCGCCCCTTGCCCTAAGCGCTTCGTCGTGCTTGTCGAACACTGCTTTGCCGGGCAGCCCGTTAGGAAGAGAACCCATGCCAGATAGTGCCCCGCAACAACTGCTTCATCTCGTCATCGGTGGCGAGCTCGTCGATCTCGAGCACAACACCTTCAAGAACCTCGACGACGTCGACATCGTCGGCCTCTATCCGAACTACGCCACCGCGCACGCGGCCTGGCGAGCCAAGGCGCAGAGCACGGTCGACAACGCGCAGATGCGCTATTTCATCGTCCATCTCCACCGCCTGCTCGACCCCAATCAAGAACCGGCGCGTTGAAAAAACTGCTTCGCAATACGCTGCGAAGCAGCTTTATTCAGCGTGCCGTCGGGGTCCTGGCGGCTGAATATCTGCGTCTGGTCTGGCGGACCAACAAGTTCAGGTTCGATCCGCCTGACGTCTATGACCGCGTCGAGCCGCAGATCCCGGCGATCTTCGCCTTCTGGCACGGCCAGCATTTCCTCACCCCCTTCATCAAGAACAAGGATTGGTACCGCGCCAAGGTGCTGATCTCCCGTCATCGCGACGGCGAGTTCAATGCGATCGCCGCCGAGCGGCTCGGGATCGGCACCATCCGTGGTTCCGGCGATCACGGCGGCGCCTTCCACCGCAAGGGCGGGGTCGGCGCCTTCAAGGAAATGGTGCGGACGCTCCAGGACGGTTGTAATGTCGCGCTGACCGCCGATGTCCCCAAACGCTCGCGCGTGGCCGGGCTCGGCATCATCATGCTGGCACGGGAATCGGGGCGGCCGATCATGCCTTTCGCAATGGCGACCAGCCGCTTCATCCGGCTCAAGAACTGGGACCGCACCACCATCAATTTGCCATTCGGGCGAGGCGCATTGGTCGGCATCAAGGAAATCCACGTTCCACCGGATGCCGACGCCGCAACCATGGAAGCGCTTCGGCTGGAGCTGGAGGAGACGTTGAACGAGGCGACCCGCCGCGCCTATGCGCAACTCGGGCGCCCGGGACCGGAAGATGCCTGACCCGCTGCCGATGACGCTGCGAATGTATCAGCGCCTGGCCTCCGGCCTGGTGCCGCTCGCGCCCGCGCTGATCAAGCGGCGGTTGAAACAGGGCAAGGAGGATCCCGCGCGCGTCAGCGAGCGGCGGGGCTTGTCGCGGGACGTGCGGCCACATGGCCCGCTGGTGTGGATCCACGGCGCCAGCGTCGGCGAGGTTCTGGCTGCGGCAGCGCTGATCGAGCGGCTGCGCGATCTCAATCTGCGCATCCTGCTCACCTCCGGCACCGTCACCTCGGCGGCCGTGGTGGCGAAGCGCTTCCCGCCCGACGTCATCCATCAATACGTGCCGTATGATTCCCCGCGCTACGTCGCGCGCTTCCTCGATCATTGGAAGCCGTCGCTGGCGCTGTTCATCGAATCCGACCTGTGGCCCAACCTGATCCTCGCCGGCGCGGCGCGCCGCGTGCCGATGGTGCTGATCAACGGGCGGATGTCGCCGCGCTCGTTCCCGCGCTGGCGGCGCATGCACGGCACCATCTCGGCGCTGCTTTCCCGGTTCGACATTTGTCTGGCACAATCGAAGACGGATGCCGAGCGCTTTGCCGCGCTCGGCGGCCGCGACGTCCTCACCACCGGCAATCTCAAGCTCGACGTCCCGGCGCCGCCGGCCGATCCCGCCAGGCTTGAGCGGCTGATGGCGATGATGCGCGGGCGGCCGATCATCGTCGCGGCCTCGACCCATCCGGGCGAAGACGAGATGCTGATCGCGGCGCATCGAAGCCTCGCCGGCTTCTTCCCGCAGCTTCTGACCGTGATCGTGCCGCGCCATCCGGACCGCGGCTCCTCGATCGCGGGTCTGATCACCGCCTCGGGCCTCAAGCCGGCATTGCGCTCGCGCGAGGAGCTGCCGGCGGCGACGACCGACCTCTATGTCGCCGACACCATGGGCGAGCTCGGCCTGTTCTATCGCCTTTCGCCGATCGTCTTCATGGGCGGATCGCTGATCCATCATGGCGGCCAGAACCCGATCGAGGCGATCAAGCTCGGTGCCGCCATCATCCATGGTCCGCACGTCTTCAATTTCGCCGATGTCTACGAGACGCTCGACGGGCGCGGCGGGGCGCGCCAGGTCGACACGCAGGAAGCGCTGGTCAAGCAGCTCGGCCAATTGCTGGCCGATCCCACCGCGCGCGACAAGATGCAGCGCGCCGGCGCGGGCGTGGTCGAGCAGCTCGGCGGCGCGCTCGATCGCACCATGGCGGCACTCGAGCCCTACCTGTTGCAACTGCGGATCGAGATGGGAGCCGCCAATGCGTGAGCCGGCCTTCTGGTACCGGCCACGCTCCCCGCAGTCGCATGTCCTCAGTCCTCTGGGTGCGCTCTACGGCGCGATCACTGCGCGTCGCATGGCGCGCCAGGGCTTTGACGCCGGCATTCCCGTGATCTGCGTCGGCAACTACCATGTCGGCGGTGCCGGCAAGACGCCGACCGTGCTGGCGTTGACCAAGCTACTGCGCGAGCTCAGTGAGATCCCGGTGGTGCTCAGCCGCGGCTATGGCGGACGCCTGAAAGGTCCGATTATGGTCGACCGGGCGCGTCACACCGCTTCCGACGTCGGCGACGAGCCGCTGATGCTGGCGCGCGAGGTCCCCGTCGCGGTCGCGCGTGATCGCCTCGAGGGCGTCGCGCTGGCGAAGTCGCAAGGCGCCACCGTGATCCTGATGGACGACGGCTTCCAGAACCCGCGTCTGCACAAGGACGCCTCGCTGATCGTGATCGACAGCGAGCGCGGCCTCGGCAACGGCAAGGTGTTTCCCGCCGGTCCCCTGCGCGCGCCACTGCAGGCGCAGCTCGCGCGCACCGATGCGCTGGTCCTGATCGGCGACGGGCGTGCCGCGAACGATGTCGCGGCCGAGCTTGCCAAGCGCGACAAGCCGGAGCTGCGCGCACGGCTGAAGCCGAATGCGGCCTCGCTCGCGCAGCTCCTTGGCAAGCGGGTTTTCGCCTTCGCCGGCATCGGCGATCCCGAGCGCTTCTTCCGCGGCTTGCGCGCCAGCGGCATCGACGTCGCACGCACGCGCCGGTTTGCCGATCACCACATGTTCTCGGATGACGAGCTCGCCGCACTCGCGGTGCAGGCCCGGCGCGAGCAGCTCACGCTGGTGACCACGGAAAAGGATCTCGCGCGTCTGCGCGGCCGTGAGGGCGTGCCCGAGGGCATCGTGGCGTTCGCCGTGCAACTTGAGTTCGACGATCCGGCAAAGCTGCAGGAAGTGATCAGCGACCACCTGTACAGGGCGCGCGAGCGGCGGTTCAGCACACGTTGATCTCACACGTTAGGCCAGCGTCTCTGCCGTAGCGCCAAAAGCGAAGTGTCGCGGCTGACGAATTCTCTTCCGCACGTTTGGGACCTGATATAGCCTTTCATGAGAGCCGTCACCGGGACGTGCCGAACTCCCGGCAATCATCGGCGGCGTTTATGCCCACGGCGGGCCCTACCTTCATCATTTCAGATACGACGGCCGCAACGACCAGTTCGCGGCAAGGCAAGTTATTGCCAAGAGCACAGAGAGCAGATTCCAAGAGCACAGAGGAGAACATGCCATGCATTTTTGCCTCACCGGACAATACACATCACGCTCCCTCGAGGCCATTCTGGAAAATCCCACGACCGATCGCCAGGAGGCGGCTCGAAAACTCATCGAAGCGGCCGGCGGAAGGCTGATCTCGATGTACAGCGTTGCGGCCGACGGCCCCGGCGTTTTGGTGATTTTCGACGTGCCTGACCCGAGTGCCGCTCCGGCCATTTCCGGCCTGACCGTCGCGGCGGGCACCCTGCAGAACGTGAAACTGACTCGGCTGTTCACGCAGGACGAGATCAAGCAGGTCCGCCAGAACGCGGCAAGGCTGCGTTCTTCGTATGCCCCGCCTGGAAGCTGACATCCGGATCTGAAGCGAAGCCGCCGCGGCACCAAGCGGCGGCAACGTTCACGTCACAGCAACAATCAAGTTTGCAAGCCGAGGGCATCGTGCTGGGTTCGGCGCCATACGCCGACCGAACCTGCTTGCCAGCGGCCTTGGTAACGGCCTGCGACCGCCGTTCAGCATTCAGTCATGCTCACCACACCCCGACGGCCATTAACCCGACAATGGTCAGGCATGAGGCACAGGCTACCATGACAGTATAGCATTCGGGTGTATTCATTGCTTCCTCCCAATCTGTTGCCAAGTGCTTGGTCACTGCACGCGGGAGAGATCGCCGGTCCTCGGCCGCTTCAATTCGGCACGCCGCAACCGATTTTGCGCTGCGCGTCCGTCCTCTCATCCTCACCCTGAGCTGCAGGATGATTGTGCGCTTCGAGAGCTTCAGAGCGTTCGGCTGAGATCAGAAGCTGCTTCCGCATTTCAGCGAGGCGGGCGCGGCAATATTCACGATAGAGCAGGTCCAATATGGTGGGCATGATTCACCCCCATCGTTTGAATTTGATTTACAGATATTCCACCGCGCATTTTTCGAGGTGATCGTAGCCCGCCGGATGACTCTTCGATATGAGCCCGTTCACAGACTGCGCCAGTTCCAAAGCTCGATCGCCGTTTGGCTGACTTGATTGTCTGCGCGATAAAAGGAGCAGGGCTAATTACCTAACACGCAATATAGCAGCCCATTGTTTCACCAAGACTTCGTCAAACAACTTAAGAGCGCCGATTTGCGACAAAGAATCCAACTACAGCGTGAAATGACGAGCCACGGAGTGCAAGTAATCTTTGATGCAACGCGGATCGTACGGCGAAAATCATTTCGGCTGCGGGAATCGCGGTTCAGGTGCGCGCGCACATCGTCTCCATCCCAAGTCGCGCGAGAAGCTGCGCCCCTGTTGCAGGTGGCTGCGCTCTTGTCTCCCACGACCTCAACTCGGAAAGCATGCCCGGGCGGTCAGCGTCACCGGAGAGAGGTTGAGAATCTGCGGGAACGTGAATGCATAACTCGCGCTGACCTCGTTGCCGCATGCTGACGCAGAAAAGGTGAATGTCTCCGCAGGGAGCGTGAGGCCGAACGCCTGCTGCGCAGCGTAACTGGTGATGGCACTGCTGCTTGGGCAGAGCGTGCTGTTGACGGTTGCGCAACGCGCTGCCATTTCGCTCCCATGCTGGATTCCCAGCTGAGTCCAGAACAGCAGCCCGCATTCGATGATCCCAAATATGAACAGGAAGAACGCCGGAGCGGTCAGCGCAAATTCCAGCGCGGATGCGCCTCGATTGTCTTGCCATAGTGCCGCGAGTTTCACTGCAGCCTCGCAGTGGATTGCGCGCTGTAAGTGTATGTGGCCGCCACAATCTGGTAATCGATGATGGTATAGTACGTCGCCCGCGCCGAGACCGTCGTATACGTTCCAGCCTGCGCGCCGCCGGTGCAAACCGTCCCGCAGGTGACAGTGCTGACACCTGCACTCGTTGGGCATCCGCAAAATTGGACCGGCGGAGGTGAGGCGGTGATGTCCGTGGCGCTGGTGGCACTTCTTACGGCGTTCGAAATGCCGCTCGCGTTAAAGCCGCGCGCAATTGCGTATTGCGCTCCCGCTTGTGCGGCATTTTCGACCTGCATCTTGCGATACAGTGCAAGCCCGATGTCCGTTACGGAAACGACCATCAGGGACAGCACCGGGATCAAGATGCCGAATTCGGCGGCCGCAACGCCGCGTTTGTCGCTGACAGCAGCGCGCACGTGCCCTGTTAGAGAATCAAGCAACCGACGACGGCGCCTGGATGAGACGCTCTGAATTTGCATTGACCCAAACCTCATTCGATGAGCTGTGCGGTTTGCGAACCTATGGTCGCGGTGCCGAGCGCGGTGCAATTGACCTGGAGGTTCGACGTGCCGCTGAACGTCAGCGTGTCCGCGATGATCTTGGTGCAGGATGTGCTCGTGCCGTTGCCGCCGCTGAAGCTGAGATTGGCCTTTGGCAGATAGATGGCGCCGCCGAAATTCTGTGTGCTGCCACCGGTGAGATTGAAAGCAGTCCCGGCCGGCATATTGCGGTCGCCGTACATGACGATGCCTTTCGTGGGGCCGCTGGTTGGTGCCGTCAGGTTGATGGTCGCGTTGCTGCCGATCGAAGCGGTGCCCCAGTCGCTTCCCGAGCCTGTAAACACCAGGGTCACGCCGCTGCCCGCGATTGTGGCGTTTCCAGCGACGCTCAAGTTGGCCCCGTCCAGATAATAGATGCCTGGACTCAGATTCAGGACTGCGCCGGCATTGACCGTAATGCTGCCCATGTAGCAGCCGGGGTCGAGCGAGTTCGTTTTTCCGTTGGCGTTGACCGTAATCTTGGCGTTGGTGCAACTCGGCCTCGCGGGGGGAGAAACGTTGGCGTAGGGGTCGGCGACGGGCGATATGTGCGTCTTGATACCGTTGCTCGCCGTGATGCTGCTCGCGCCGGAGACGTCGCCAACCACTCCGACCTGATTTGCAGCGACGGAGGCGCTGCCGGCAACGTTGAGCGAGGGACTTGCACTCGAGTTGCTGTAAAGGTTGCACTTGATCAGGTTGAGCTGGTTGCCGCCGCTGACGTTGACGGCGGGACTTGCGCTCGAGTTGAGCGCAAGTACGCAGCCTGTCCCGGAATTTGGCAGGGCGACAGAGCGTGCGGTTATGAGCACAGGATCCGAGCCGAACAAGGCTGATAGCAGCCGCTGCTGCGGCTGACTCACGATGACTTCGATGGCCTGCGAATTCGAAGCATGATTGCCTGTCTTCGGTGGCTGGTTCACCGTGACCGTGACGTTGTTCGACCCGTTCGCGTAACCGTAGTTTGCCGTCACCGCCTTGGCTTCGGACAAGGGGTCGGTGCCCGCACTCGCCGCTGTCGCAGCGCTGACCGCGCCCGAGTCAGCCGCGCTCTGCATATTCTTGTGTTTGTAGTACCACCAGCCGACTTCCGTGCCGAGGCCCGCGGTGCCGACCAGGACCGGCATCAGCAGCGCCGAAATGAGCACATAGCTGCCCGACTGATCTCGGGCGAATCGTTGAAGCAGGCTAATCGTGCGTCCGCGCCGACGAGCATGATCCGCTGGGCACGATGATGCATCGAACGAACGGCTGCAAAGTCTCCGAGGGTCCATGCGCTTCTGCCCGCCTGCCACTTTTTCCCGCCACAATGTGGTGCAGACCGACTTAAATGAGGCCCAACGGGAGCGAGACAATTTTAGACATCAGCTGACATTCAGCCGACATTCATGGCCGTGCGCTATCGATATAGCTCCGATCAGGAGAATTCGATGAAATTGCGATCCGCGATCTTTGTCGCCAGCCTCGCATGTCTGCCGGTTTTGCCCGCGCTTACTCAGACCTCCTCGCCGCCGCCTGCCGCCGCTCCGGCGAATCCGACAAGTGCGGTGCCGGTTCCCGCGACCAAGCGCGTCACGTGCCTCGCCACGGCGCAAAATCTGAAGGGACAGGACAAACGCGACCAGATGCAGCTCTGCATGGCGCAGGCGCGGGTCGACTGCCTCAAGCAGGCGGTTGATCAGAAGATCGTCGGCGAGGCCCGCAAGACTTTCATCAAGACGTGTGTGGGCGCGGATGGCCGGGAGCAGCAATAGACGCGCGGGCGGGGCCTTAGGCCTGCGGCTTCGGCACGCCGGGGAAATGCCGCTGGAGCACGGCGGCAGGCGTGGCGTAGGCTTCTTGCAGATCCACACTCCAGTACTTCAGTTCGTCGAGCGGGATGCGCGCGTCGGTGATGGCACAACGCACATAGGTGCCCGGCGAGATCACGCGGAAATCGCCGTCAAGATATTGCACCTGCGCTTCGCCATGGCCCGAGGGGCCGAACTTGTTCAGCACGGTCGAAAGTCTCCGTGGAAGGCCTCTCCGTGGAAAACCTTGGAGGGCATAATGTGTCGGGCTGGATGTAGCATAGATAGGGTGGCTTGTCCGCCCGGTAAACCCACCGGTTTGTGATGTTTTGGCGCCGTTTCCGCGTGATAGTGCTTGGACGAAGGATCTTGACGCAGGGTCCGATGCGCCTTCGACTGACCGCCCTGTTCCTGACGCTCCTGACGTCGGCCGCGCACGCCGCGCCGGTGCCGCAGCAGGTCGACATCCCGCTGTCGTCGGGCGTCCTGCATGCGCAGCTCTACAAGCCCGAGGGCGAGGGGCCTTTTCCGGCCGTGATCGCGCTGCACGGCTGCGGCGGGCTCAGTGGCCATTCCGATTCCGTCCTGCCGCGCTATCGCGACTGGGCGGAGCGGCTGCTGAGGGCCGGCAATGCGGTGCTGCTGCCTGACAGCTACGGCTCGCGCGAGCTCGGGCCGCAATGTCGCGTCAAGGAGATGCACGTTAAGGCGCGCCGTGAACGCGTCACCGACATCGCGGCGTCACGCGCCTGGCTGATGAAGCAGAACTGGGTGGCGCGCGACCGCGTCAGCCTGATCGGCTGGGCCAACGGCGCCAGCGCGCTGCTCTGGGCGGTGCGGCCGCAGAGTGCCGCCCGCGATCTGGACCCGGATTTCCGTGCCGCGGTCGCCTTCTATCCCGATTGCCGGATCTCCGCCGGCCTCGGCTGGAGCACGCGGGTGCCGACCCTGGTGCTGATCGGCGCCAATGACGACGTCTCGTCGCCGCCGGCCTGCCGCCAGATGGTGGATGGCGCGCGCGGCCGCAGCGCGCTTGCGCGCATCGTGGTCTATCCCGGCGCTTATCACGATTTCGACCGCGCCAACACGCCACTGCACGCAGCCGCCGGCGGCACCGACGTAGCCGCGCCCGAGCATGGTCATCTCGGCACCGATATGCAGGCCCGCGCGGAATCGCAGAAGGACGTCGCGGAATGGCTGGCGCGGTGATCGCGGCGCCGTAGCCCGAACGAGCGAAGCGACATTCGGGGAGGTCGGTCCCGCAGATCGCGGCGCTCATGCGGACCACAAATCTGGAAGCGGGGCCGCCCGAGGAACAACATCAGGCGGACAGCGTCGCATCGACCACCGCCCTGTACGGACCATGATGGCCGACCGGCATCTACGGATCGCGCGCGGCGCCGTTTTTCAGCACATGGCCATGCCATCATTCGACCACGATGTCGACTAAACGCGTGTCATATGCGTAGCCGTATCGTCCTGTTCGCCTCCGCCCTGATCGTCTTCACCGTCGCGATCTTCCTGTTTGAAGCCCACGCCGGCGCGCCACAGCTCGTGCCGGAACATTGCGGCTTCTGGACCACGATCGACGCGGGGTTGTCGTGTAGGTAGAGCCGTAATACCTCCACATGCTCCGTCATTGCGAGCGCAGCGAAGCAATCCAGAGTCTCTCCACGGAGGGATTCTGGATTGCTTCGTCGCTTCGCTCCTCGCAATGACGAGCTTGTGGCTACGCTGGTTCCTACACACTCTCTGTCATCGCCCGGCTTGGGCGCCCCAGTACGCCGAGACGTCTGTGATTCACCGACAAGCCGCGGCGTACTGGCTTCCCCGCATCCGCGGGGAATGACACCGAGACCCGCGCCTAAAATAGGCTACCCTGATCCACCGGTTTGGCCACGCGCTTCGGCGCGGGCTTTGTCTCCTGTGCGGCCGGCTTCTGTTGCGCCGGGGCGCGCTTCGCCGCAGGCGCCGGGCGGTCCGCATCCGCAGTCGCGGCCACGCGGCCATCGGCAAATTCGATCTCGAGCCGCGCATTCGGTCCGACGCTGTCGGCCGCATGCAGGGGGTGGCCGGTTTCATCGCGCACCAATGCAAAGCCGCGCGCGAGCACGCTGCGGTAGGATAGCGCGGAGAGCAGCTTGCCGCTGTTCGCGACACGCGCATCGAGCCGTTGCAGCAGGGTGACGAGCGCGCGTTGCGCGCGCTCGGACAGCCGATGCGTGCGCTCGCGCTGGCGGAGAATCGCGTTGCGCTGGGCCTGCGCGTTGGAGAGCTTTGAGGCGCGCAGGCGAAGCTCGAGCCCGGCAAAGTGGTCGCGCCGCCGCCGCAGCAGCGAGCGCGCGGAGAGGCCGAGCCGCTCGCCGCAAACAGTGAGGCGGTGATCGGCCTGCGCGATCTGGCCGTGCAGCACCCGCAGCGTCAGCTTGGCGCTGGCGGCCGTAAACCTGCGGAAATGCGCGTGCGTGTTGGCCTTGAGGCCACGGGGCAGGGACGCGCCCGCCGAGTCCAGCCGCTGCCGCGGGATCGCGAGCAGGTCGCCGGCCGCCGGCAGCGCGCGCGCGGCCGCGCGCAGCTCGTTGCGGCGGTTTTCATGGCCGCGCTGCCAGCAGGCGCGGGTGCGGCGGGCGAGATCGGCGACCTCGACGAACAAGTCGCTGCGCACCGGCACCGCCATCTCGGCCGCCGCCGTCGGCGTCGGCGCGCGCTTGTCGGCGACGAAATCGATCAGCGTGATGTCGGTCTCGTGCCCGACCGCCGAGATCAGCGGGATCATGCTGTCGGCCGCCGCGCGCACCACGATCTCCTCGTTGAACGACCAGAGATCCTCCAGCGAGCCGCCGCCGCGCGCGACGATCAGGACATCGGGTCGCGGAATCCTGCCGCCTTCGGGCAGCGCGTTGAAGCCGCGGATCGCGGCCGCGACCTGCTCGGCCGAGCCTTCGCCCTGCACCTTGACCGGCCACACCAGCACGCGGCGCGGAAAGCGATCCTCCAGCCGATGCAGGATGTCGCGGATGACCGCGCCGGTCGGCGACGTCACGACGCCGATCACATCCGGCAGCCAGGGCAGCAGCTGCTTGCGGGCCTCGTCGAACAAGCCTTCGGCGGCGAGCTTCTTCTTGCGCTCCTCCATCAGCGCCATCAGCGCGCCGATGCCGGCCGGCTCCAGCGCCTCGATGACGATCTGGTATTTGGAAGAGCCCGGATAGGTGGTGAGCTTGCCGGTGGCGATGACCTCGAGCCCCTCCTGGGGCTTGAACCGCATGCGGCTGTGCACGCCCTTCCAGATCACCGCCTCGATCTTGGCGCTCTCGTCCTTGAGCGCGAAATAGCAATGGCCGGAGGAGTGCGCCCCGCGAAAGCCGGAGATCTCGCCGCGGACCCGGACATGGCCAAAAGCGTCCTCGACCGTCCGCTTCAGGGACAGCGAGAGCTCGGAGACGGTGAATTCGGGCGCGTTGAGCAGTTGTTCCGCAGGCGGCATCTAGCAAACGATTCGGCATTTTGGGGTCAGACCCGACGTTAAGGATTTTCGCGCCCCGGCGCCAATCCGGATATTGATCGGGAGAGTACTCTGTGATATAGAGTTATCTATTGTTTGATCAGTTTCGGGAGATGAGCCATGGCGATCCGGCTGCTGCGCGGCGTTTTGACCGGCCTGAAATGGGCCTTGTGTGCCGTCGGCGGCGTGGCGCTGATCCTGGGCGCCATGATGGCAACGCCGCTGGAGCGGCCGCCCGAGATGCGATCGGTCTCGGATTCAGCCAAAGGCATCGACTGGTCCACGTTGCCACCGCTCGAACGCTTTCAGGCCCGCGATGGCACCTGGATCGGTTATCGCCACTATGCGCCGAAAGGCCCGGAGACGGGCCGCGGCGCGATTTTCATCCATGGCTCCTCCGGCTCCAGCGGCACCGTCAATCACGCGCTGACCCATGCGATCGCCGCGCGCGGGGTGGAGACCTGGGCGCTGGACATCCGCGGCCATGGCGGCTCCGGCACGCGCGGCGACATCGGCTATGTCGGCCAGCTCGAAGACGACCTCGTCGACTTCGTCGCTCATGTCCGCAGGAACGCACCTGATCTGCCGCTGATCCTGATCGGCCATTCCGCCGGCGCCGGCTTCTCGCTGCGCGTTGCCGCGACACCGATCATGCAGGACATGTTCGTCCGCACCGTGCTGCTCGCGCCCTATCTCGGCTATGACGCGCCGACCAACAGGCCGAAGGCCGGCGGCTGGGCCAACATGGACCTCCCACGCTTCCTCGGCCTGACCGCGCTGCGCAGGCTCGGGATCGACTGCTGTTCGCAGCTTCCGGTGCTGGCCTTGGCCGTGCCGGCGAGTTCGGCGAAATACCTCACCTCGACCTATTCCGACCGCCTGATGCGCAATTTCGCGACGCGCGGCTACCGCATCGATCTACCGGCAACGACACGCCCGATCACGATCTTCGGCGGCGCCGAGGACGAAATGATGATCTCGGACAAATATGCGGAAGCCGTGCAGGCGGTGAAGCCATCGGTTGACGTCAAGATCATCGACGGCATCAACCACATGGGCATCGTCACCAATCCAAAGGCCGTCTCCGCGATCGCCGAAGATGTGGCGACGCGCGGGGCAGGGCAGTCATGATCGACAGCAAGGAGGCGTCCGCGGCGCTGGCCGATATCGACGACATCGTCCGGCGCGTGAAGCAATCGCAGCTCTATGACCTGGCGAGCATCGCTGCCGTGTGGTGGGGCGTGTTGGTCTTTGCAGGGAATGTCGTGACCTGGCTCTGGCCGGTCTACGCAGTCTATGCCTGGGTTGCCGTAGACGTCATGGGCGTCGGCGGTCTGGTTGCGCTTCGCTTGTTCAATCCACCACATCACCCGCATGGTGCGGCCTTCGGCATCAGGCTGCTCCTGGTGTTCGTGTTGTTCTTCGCCTTCGGTTATCTCTGTACCAATGTGATCGGCCATTTCGGGCCACGCCAGTTGGGTGCGTTCTGGCCGCTCTACTTCATGCTGTTCTACGCGCTGGCGGGTCTCTGGTTCGGTTACGCCTTCGTTGCGATTGGTCTCGGCATTTCGGCGCTGACGTTGATCGGCTTCTTCTACATCGGTGAGGCGTTTCCGCTCTGGATGGCGTTCGTCAATGGCGGCGGTCTAATCATCGGCGGCCTCTGGATGCGGCGGAGCTAGAATTGGCCGAGCTCGACGACATCATCCACCAGCCGCTGCGGCTGAAGATCATGGCGGCGCTGAACGCGCTGCCGCAGTCGACCGGCCTGGAATTCGCGCGGCTGAAGAAGCTCACCGGCGCCACCGACGGCAATCTCGGCGCACATATCGAGACCTTGGCCAAGGCGGGGTACGTTTCCGTCGACAAGGCCTTCGTCGGCAAGAAGCCGCAGACCACGGTCACCGCAACCGCCGTCGGCCGCGGCGCCTTCGCGCGGCATGTCGCGACGTTGCAGGAGATCATCGCGGGGAAGCAGGTCTGATCGTCCGAAGCTGGCGCGAACTCTTACCCTCCCTGGAGGGGGCCCTCCAGGGGAGGGTAAGAGCGGCTCGACGCGGCGGCCTGGAATGGCGGGAGTACGGGGGCCAGCCCCCTTGAGACCGACCGCGATTCGTGCGACCGACGCCGCAAGCCCACCCCATTTTCTGAGCCATCGATGCACATTCTCCTGCTCGGTTCCGGCGGCCGCGAACATGCCCTGGCATGGAAGATCGCAGCCTCCCCTCTGGTGACCAAATTCTGGTGCGCGCCCGGCAATGCCGGCATTGCGCGGGAGGCGGAGTGCGTGGCGCTCGATGTCGCCGACCACGCCGCGGTGATCGAGTTCTGCAAAAAGAACGCGGTCGAGCTCGTGGTGGTCGGCCCGGAGACGCCGCTGGCGGCCGGCATCGTCGACGACCTCACCGCCGCCGGCATCAAGGCGTTCGGGCCTAGCAAGGCGGCCGCCCAGCTCGAGAGCTCCAAGGGGTTCACCAAGGCGCTCTGCACCGAATTCGGCATCCCGACCGGTGCCTATGAGCGATTCACCAATGCCGAGGACGCGCGCGCTTACGTGCAGAGCCAGGGCGCGCCAATCGTGGTCAAGGCCGATGGGCTGGCCGCCGGCAAGGGCGTCGTGGTCGCCAAGACCGTGCGCGAAGCCGAGGACGCTATCGCCATGATGTTCGAGGGGGCGTTCGGCGAGGCCGGCGCTGAAGTCGTGATCGAGGAATTTCTGGCCGGCCGCGAGATCAGCTTCTTCGCGCTGTGCGACGGCGAGACCGCGATCCCGCTGGCTTCCGCCCAGGACCACAAGCGCGTGTTCGACCATGATGTCGGCCCCAACACCGGCGGCATGGGCGCCTATTCGCCGACGCCGCTGGTCACGCCTGCGATTCACGACGCGATCATGGCAAAGATCATCCTGCCGACGGTATCAGGCATGAAGCAGCGCGGCACGCCGTTTCGCGGCGTGCTCTATGCCGGGATCATGCTGACGACGCAGGGTCCCAAACTGTTCGAGTTCAATGTCCGCTTCGGCGATCCCGAGTGCCAGGTGCTGATGCTGCGCATGATGAGCGACATCGTGCCCGCCTTCCTGGCAGCCTGTGACGGGCAGCTGAAGAATTTCGATCTGCGCTGGCATCCGGAATCCGCGATCACCGTTGTGATAGCGGCGAAGGGCTATCCGGGCGACTACCAGAAGGGCACGCGCATCCGGGGGCTCGATGACGCCGCCAAGGTCGACACCGTCGAGATCTTCCACGCCGGCACCGTGGCGAAAGATGACGCGATCCTCGCCAATGGCGGCCGCGTGCTCAATGTCTGCGCGCTCGGCAAGACCGTGACCGAGGCGCAAGGCCGTGCCTATCAGGCCGTCGACCGTATCGACTGGCCGGAAGGCTTCTGCCGCCGCGACATCGGCTGGCAGGCGGTGGAAGCGGAGAAGGCCAAGAATAGCAAGACATAGCTCGTCTTCCGGACGGCAGCTCGAAGCTTTGGTGCCACCGCGCCGCCACATCGACAATCCAGATATGTGTAATCAGCGGTTGGGGTTAGCTGCCCCGCCGATAATACCGCTACTGTGCATGGGGTTGTTTTCGACAATTTACGTTGTCGGCCGCCCCCCGGGACTGACCAATAAGGATGCAAGAAGATGTCCGACCTCGCCGATCTCTATCCGGGCTTTGCTGCCGAATGGATCGATACCTCCTTCGGCCGCATCTTCGCCCGCGTCGGCGGCAGCGGGCCGCCGCTTCTGCTCCTCCATGGCTTCTCCGAGACCCATGTGATGTGGCACCGCGTCGCGCCGCAGTTGGCCGACAGGTTCACGCTGATCATTGCCGACCTGCCGGGCTATGGCTGGTCCGACATGCCCGCCAGCGATGCGCTGCATATCCCCTACAGCAAGCGCGCCATGGCTAAAGCTATGGTCGAGGTGATGGAGCGCCTCGGCCATGTCCATTTCGCGCTCGCCGGCCACGACCGCGGCGGCCGCGTCGCCTACCGCCTCGCGCTCGACCATCCCGGCCGGCTGTCGCGCCTGGCCGTGCTCGATATTCTGCCGACCTACAATTACTGGGAGCGAATGAACCGCGCCTACGCGCTGAAGATCTACCACTGGACCTTCCTGGCGCAGCCCTATCCGCTGCCCGAGACCCTGATCGCGAGCAATGGCGAGTTCTTCCTGCGCTTCAAGATGGCGAGCCAGACCAAGTCGAAGACGTTGGAGGCGATCGACGAGCGCGCGCTCGAGCACTACCTCGCCCCGTTCCGCGATCCCGCCCGGGTGCATGCGATGTGCGAAGACTATCGCGCCGGCGCCTATTTCGACTACGACCTCGACAAGGCTGATTTCGAGGCCGGCAAGAAGATCACCATTCCCATGCTGGCGCTGTGGGGCAATGCCGGCATTGCCCAGGCCGCCGCCACCCCGCTCGACACCTGGACGCAATGGGCCACGAATGTCGCGGGCATGCCGGTGGATTCCGGCCACTTCCTCACCGAGGAGAACCCGGACGCCACCGCGAGGGCGTTGCGCAAGTTCTTCCTCGCGGATTAGCGCCGCTCGCGAAAGAACTCCCGCAGCAGCCGCGCCGCCTCGCTCTCGCCGACGCCGGAATAGACGTCCGGCGCATGATGGCAGGTCGGGGAAGCAAAGAACCGCACGCCGGACTCGACCGCGCCGCCCTTCGGGTCGGTGGCGCCGTAATAGAGCCGTCTCACTCTTGCAAAGGAGATCGCGCCCGCACACATGGTGCAGGGCTCCAGCGTCACGTAAAGGTCGCAGTCGACGAGGCGCTCGCTGCCGATCTTCTTCGCCGCCTCGCGCAGCGCAATGATCTCGGCATGAGCCGTCGGGTCATAATCGGTCAGCGTCCGATTGGCGGCGGTGGCGATGACCTCGTAATTGCGGACCACGACGCATCCGATCGGAACTTCGCCCGATTTTCCGGCATTTTCGGCCGTCTTGAGCGCCAAATCCATGAAAGAAGGGGCTTTCATGCCTCGTATCATCGCCAGAAACCTGCTACTAGCTCCGCCTTCAGCAAGAGTGGATACCGATTTTGCCTGAGCATGCGGCTCGGAACGAGCGCGCACAATGCTTTCTGGCTACCTCTGAGTGAGATTATTCATGCCTCGCGACAGCGACAAAGACAATGATTCCCGCGGCCGGCGTGATCGTGGCCCGTCCACGGGCCGTACCGGCAAGCCCCGGGGACCGGACAAGAAATTCGCCAAGCGCAGCTTCGAGAGCAAGGGCGACCGCGACAGCCGTCCGCCTCGCGAGGGGCGTGAGGGCCGCCCGCTTCGCCGCCGCGAGGAGGGCGATGCGCCGCGCCGCGATTTCAGCGACCGTCCGCGCTTCAAGCGCGACGACCGCGGCGGAGAGGGCCGCGGCGAGCGCAGCTTCAAGCCGCGTGGCGACCGTCCGTTTTCCGATCGCCCTTCGCGCGATGGCGAGAAGCGGTCGTCTGGGCCGCGCGGTGATCGCCCGTCCTATGGGCGTGACGACCGTCCGCCGCGCGGCCGTGATCGCGACGATTCCCGCCCGGCCGGCCGCACCGGCGAGAAGAAATTTGGCGACAAGCGTCCTTACGCTCCGCGCGGCGACCGTCCGGAACGCAAGTTCGAGGGCGAGCGGAAGTTTTCGCGAGGCGGACCCGAGCGCGACCGCGGAGATCGCGCCGATTCAAAGCCGTGGCAGAAGCGCGACGATCGTCCGCGCGGCGATCGCCCGCGCAAGGATTTTGGCAAAAACTTCAGCGGCCGTGATCGCGGCGAAGAGAAGCCCTGGCAGAAGCGTGACGACCGCCGCGAAGGCGGCCGCGGGGATGATCGCCCGCGGTTCTCGCGATCGCGTGACGATCGTGCATCGGGCGGCGATCGTCCATTTCGTGAGCGGCCCAAATTCGACCGGCCACGCGAGGATCGCGCAAAGTTCGACCGGCCCCGCCGTGACAGCGATGGCGAACGTGGCGGGCGCGGTGGTGACCGCCCGAAATTCGCTCGTCCACGCGAGCGCTCCGAGGGCCGCTCCGACTGGCACGAGCACCCGCGCAGTGAAGGTCATTCTCGTGATCGTCCGCGCCGCGCGAACGAGGACGACAGCAGGATCTTCGAGAAGCGCCCCGCCTTTGGCGGCCGCGGTGCCTATCGCGAGCGCGATCGCGACTTCGAGGGGCGGCCGCGCCGTGAAGACGCGCCGAAGCCGAAGAAGGCCGGCGAGCGCATCGCAAAAGTGCTGGCGCGCGCGGGCCTCGCTTCGCGCCGCGACGCCGAGGAGATGGTCACGCAGGGCCGCGTCACCGTCAACGGCCGGGTGATCAACTCGCCCGCGCTCGACGTGACGCAGAACGACGTGGTCGCGGTCGACGGCAAGCCGTTGCCGCCGCGCGAGCGGACGCGGCTGTTCCTCTATCACAAGCCGCGCGGATTGATGACGACGCATGACGACCCCGAGGGGCGTCCGACCGTGTTCGACAATTTGCCCGAAGGTCTGCCGCGCCTGATCAGCGTCGGCCGGCTCGACTTCAATACCGAGGGCCTGTTGCTGCTGACCAATGACGGTGGCCTCGCGCGTACGCTTGAGCTGCCCGACACCGGCTGGCTGCGCCGCTACCGTGTCCGCGCCCATGGCGACGTCACCCAGGCCCAGCTCGACGAGCTCAAGCACGGTATCGAAATCGAGGGCGTCAAATACGGTCCGATCGAAGCGACGTTGGAGCGGGACCAAGGCGCCAATGTCTGGCTGGTGTTCGCGATCCGCGAGGGCAAGAACCGCGAGGTGCGCAACGTCTGCGCCCATCTCGGGCTCGAGGTGAACCGGCTGATTCGCGTCTCCTACGGCCCATTCCAGCTCGGCGAGATTCCCGAGGGCCAAGTCGAGGAGATCAAGTCGCGCGTGCTGCGCGACCAGCTCGGCGACAACGTGATCGAGAAGTCGGGCGCCGAGTTCGACGTGCCCGCAAAATCCGCTACGCGCGACGACGACGCACCGAAGAAGCCGATGAAGCGCGCCGTGATCAACGACCGCAAGGGCCGCCGCGTGCTGGTGCAGCGTACTGGCAGCGAGGAGGCGCGCGAGCGCAACGAGTTGGAAGCAAGCGGCTATGGCCCGCCGCGCCGCCCCAAGCGCGGCTATCACGGCAAGCGCGATTTGAAGCCGCAGGAGGACTAGTTGCGCGTCGTCGGCGGTCGTTTGAAGGGGCGCAATCTCGCCTCACCGTCCTCGCGTGACATCCGCCCCACGGCGGACCGCCTGCGCGAGTCCGTGTTCAACATCCTCGTGCACGCCTATGACGATCCGATTGAGGACGCGCGCGTGCTCGATCTCTTCGCCGGCACCGGCGCGCTCGGCATCGAGGCGTCGTCGCGCGGCGCGAAGTTCACGCTGTTCGTCGATACTGGCGCCGAGGCCCGCGCGGTGCTCCGCAATAACGTCGAAGCGCTTGGCCTAGGTGGCGTCACAAAAGTCTATCGCCGCGATGCGACCGATCTAGGTCCCGCGCATCCCGTCGAGCCCTTCTCGCTGGTGTTCCTCGATCCACCCTATGGCAAGGGTTTTGCCGAGAAGGCGCTGGCGAGCTTGCGCGATGGCGGCTGGCTCACGCCGGGCGCGCTGCTCGTGGTGGAGGAGGCGAAGGCCGCGCATTTCGTGACGCCTGAGGGTTACGAAGAATTGGAGCGGCGGGTTTATGACGACACGGAGTTCGTGTTTCTGAAGAGGCCGTAGTCCCGCTGCCGTAGGGTGGGCAAAGCGAAGCGTGCCCACGGCTTCTAGCGCGATCAAGAAAAGAGGATGGGCACGGCGCTTTGCGTCTTTGCCCACCCTACGAGAGCTCGGATCACCGCCGGCCGAACAGCTTCTCCACATCGCTCAGCTTCAGCTCGACGTAAGTCGGACGGCCGTGATTGCACTGACCGGAGTTCGGGGTGTCCTCCATCTCGCGGAGCAGGGCGTTCATCTCCTCCGGCCGCAGCCGGCGGCCGGCGCGGACCGAGCCGTGGCAGGCCATGGTGGCGGCGACATGCATCAGGCGACGCTCCAGCGGCAATGCTTCGTCCCATTCGGCCATGTGCTCGGCGAGATCGCGGAGCAGCCCGCCTGCATCGGTCTTGCCCAGCAGCGACGGCGTCTCGCGCACCGCGACCGCGCCGGGGCCGAAAGATTCGATGGCGAGACCGAACGACGCCAGCTCCTCGTTCCGATCGAGCAGGCGCTCCACCGTGGCCTCATCCATTTCGACGATCTCGGGGATCAACAGGATCTGCCGCTGCACGCCATTCGCCGAAAGCGAAGCCTTCAGCCGCTCATAGACGATGCGCTCGTGCGCGGCATGCTGGTCGACGATGATGAGGCCATCGCGGGTTTGCGAGACGATGTAGGTCTCGTGGATCTGGGTGCGCGCGGCGCCAAGCGGGCGGTCGACGAAGTCGCTGACGGGCTGCGTCTCGATCCGCACGTCCGCACTGGGTGCACCGACATCGAATGCGGCTTGCGCGCGCTCGGCGAAGGCCGGAGCCGCTGAACCTTCGAAGGACGCGATCGGCGCGGCTGGAGCGGATGGCGAGGCTCGCCAATCCCAGCTTGCCGGGCGCGGCGTGAAAGCGAGCCGGAACGAAGAGAGCGCGCTCTCGCCGCCATTGGCGGCGGTGCGCCGGCCCTCCCGCGCAAGCCCTTCCTTCAACCCATGCACGATCAGTGCGCGCACCAGCCCGGCGTTACGGAAGCGCACCTCGGTCTTGGCCGGATGCACGTTGGCGTCGACCTCTCGCGGATCGAGCGTGACGAACAGCGCCACCACGGGATGGCGGTCGCGGGGCAGGTAGTCGGAATAGGCCGCGCGCACCGCGCCGAGGATCAGCTTGTCGCGAACCGGACGGCCGTTGACGAAGAGATATTGCCCGAGCGCGTTGGCTTTCGTCAGTGCGGGCGCCGCGGCATAGCCGGCAACGACAACGTCCTCGCGCTCGGCATGAACCTCGATGGCGTGGCTGCGAAACTCCGCGCCCAGAATATCGCCGAGCCGCGTCAATCGTCCCGCCGCGCCGGGCAGCGCCGCTGCCCAGGTCACCGGCGCGCGCTCCTCGCCCGCGAGCGTGAAGGCGATATCGGGCCGGGCCATCGCCAGCCGCCGCACCACCTCGCGAATCGCCTCGCCCTCGGTGCGGTCGGTCTTCAGGAATTTCAGCCGTGCCGGCGTCGCATAAAAGAGATCGTCGACCTCGACCCGCGTGCCATGCGCGAGCGCCGCCGGCATGATCTCGGACTTCTCGCCGCCCTCGACCGTGAGCGCCCAGGCGTGCGGCTCGCTGGCGTGCCGGGTGGTGATGGAAAGACGCGCGACGGACCCGATCGAGGGCAGCGCCTCGCCGCGGAACCCCAGCGTGCGGATCTGCAGCAGATCTTCGTCGTCGAGCTTGGAGGTGGCGTGGCGCTCGACTGCGAGTGCGAGATCCTTTGCGGTCATGCCGCCGCCGTCATCGGTGATGCCGATCCGCCGCCGCCCACCGCCGTCAGTGAAAACGTCGATGCGGCTGGCGCCGGCATCGATCGCGTTCTCGACGAGCTCCTTGACCACGCTCGCCGGGCGCTCGACCACCTCGCCGGCGGCGATGCGGTTAACGATCTGTTCGGGAAGTTGGCGGACGGGCATGGGTTCACTCGGCGAATGTCCCAGTCTAGCGCCGCCTCGCAACAAATGCATGGGGAAGGTCGCGCTTCCCACATACCAGATGTGGGAAATCCAGCGCTTCTGGCAGGCCCGATGAATGCGGCGTGCGTGCACGAGCCGCCGTATATGAGGAGCACAATTCCGCGAAACCGCCGCGAAATCCCTAAACGATCAACACACCACGCGGCTTGCATCACGACCGCGCCGTTCGAACTCTCTTCGCGATGAACCGGTTCGGTGCAGGCGAGCGGCGCAGGAAGCAGCCGAACCGTCGTCGCGAAAAATCCAGGAGAAATGGATGAAATTGGTGAAGACCTCTGTGATCGCATGCGCTCTCTCGGCCCTGATTGCGACGCCCGTTCTTGCGCAAGGTACGTCATCTGGCGCCAGGCCGGGCGGCACCGTGCAAAGCAAACCCATGCAGGGCGGCGCGTCAGGAAACGAGGATGAGGACCTCGGCGCACAGCAGGGAGCCGCGGGCGAGAAGGTCGGCATGAAGTCGACCAAAGGCACCAAGGGCGCCGCCGGAACCACGGGCAGCGCGACGCACAAGGGCACGGCCGACGATTCCGTTTCGGGCGGTGCCGCGACCGGCAAGCGCTACTGACGCTAGCGCATGATCAGCAAAAGTGTGCAGCGGGTTTCCGCAAAGATCATGCTCAAACAATGACCTAAAGCGCGATGACGATTCATCCTGATCTCATCGCGATTTGGTCTGCGAAACGGCAAACCTCCGGTCGCTTGGCGGCCGGAGGTTTTTCGACAATCAGTCAATCGTCGAATCCGCGCCCGCGCTTCGCCTTAACGTCGCTGCGGCGCTTCTTGCCCTCGAGCCGGCGCTGCTTGGACGCGAAGGTCGGCCGTGTCGCCCGCCGCGGGATCGGGCGGACCATCGCCTCGCGCAGCATCTCGGTGAGCCGGTCGATGGCATCCTGCCGGTTGCGCTCTTGGGTGCGGAAGCGCTGGGCGTGGATCACGATCACGCCGTCCTTGGTCATGCGCTGTCCGGCGATGCGGGCAAGCCGGATGGCGGCATCCTCCGGCAGGGTCAGTTTGCGCGTGTCGAAGCGCAGTTGCGCCGAGGTCGCGACCTTGTTGACGTTCTGCCCGCCGGGCCCGGAGGCGCGGACAAAGCCGATCTCGATGTCGTCCTCGTCGATGACGAGATCGCGGGATATCCGCAGCATGATGGCACCATTCGTGATGTCCGGACATATCGCGGACGTCCAGGTTCGGCAATGGTGCATCTGGAACGCAAATGGCCGGGACGAGCCCGGCCATTTCAGGAGACTTTTTACCGGACCGTCAGTTTGACTTCGTCGCAGGTACGGCCGCCGGTTGTGCGGCGGCCTGCGGCGCGCGGCCGACGACGACGGTCAGAAGGCCCTGGCCCCACAAGCGCTTGGCGGCCGCCTTGGCGTCGTCCAGCGTCACGGCATCGACGATGGCGTTGCGCTTCTCGATATAGTCGATCGGCAACTTGTCCTGCTGATACTGCAACAGCGCCTGCGCCAGCTTGGAGGACGTGTCGAGTGCCAGCATCTGCGAGCCCTTGAGGTAGGACTTGGCTTCGTCGAGCTCCTTCTGTGTCGGGCCCTCCTCGGCGATGCGCCGGACTTCCTTCTCGAGGGCGTCGATGGTGTCGCCGGCGCGGTCGGCGCGCGTGCCGGTATTACCGATGAAGAGCGCCGAATGCTCCATCCAGAGCAGCGATTCGTACACGGAATAGGCCAGCCCGCGCTTCTCGCGGACCTCGCGATAGAGCCGGGAGGACAATCCACCACCGCCGAGGATGTGGTTGACGACATAGGCTGCCATGAAGTTGGGATCGCTGCGCTTCAGCCCGGGGCCGCCGAAGGTGATCACGGTCTGCGGCACGTCGAGGGTCACGAAGGCGCGCTGCGGCGGCTTTGCGGCCTCGACGTCCGCGACCGGCGTGAGGTTGGCCTTGACGGGGAGGGCGCCAAAGGTGTGGTCGAGCAGCTTGCCGAGCGTGGCCGGATCGATGTCGCCGACGACCGCGATCTTCAACCCATCCTTGGCGAGCACGCGGCCGACATAATCCTTCATGTCGGCGACCGTGATGGTCGGCACGCTGTCGAGGTTGCCGTTGCTCTGCCGGCCGTAGGGATGGCCGCCGAAGGCGACCTCCAGGAACTTGCGGCTCGCCAGCGACGTCGGATTGGTGGTCTCGCGGCGCAGCCCCGAGACGACCTGCGAGCGGATGCGCTCGACGTCGGCCGCATCGAAATGCGGCGAGGTCAGTGCCATCCTGAGCAGGTCGAAAGCCTCATCCTTGTTGTCGCGCAGCATGCGCAGGCTGCCACGGAGGGTATCGCGGGTGGCGTTGAACGAGAGCTCGATGGCGCGGCGGTCGAGCCGTTCATGGAACGTCTTGGAGTCGAGATCGCCGGAGCCTTCGTCCAGGAGGTCGCCAACCATGTTGGCGACGCCCGACTTGTCTGGGGGGTCCTGGGCCGAGCCGCCGGCGAAGGAATATTCCATGGCGATCAGCGGCACGGTTGCGTCCTGCACGAACCAGGCTTCGATGCCGCCCGGAGAGATCAGGTGCTGGATCTTTGCGGCTGCATACGACGGCGACACCGCAGCCAGTGCGAGGGCCGCGCCGGTAACGAAGGACAGCGCGAAATGTCTTGTTCGCAGGAAGCGCCTTGCGCGAAGGAGGGAATAGGTCACGAACGCTTCTCCTCGCGCTTGGCGGTGGCGGTGTCCTTGATCAGATAGCCCGTCACCGAGCGCTTCTTCTCGAGCCATTTCTGCGCAACGGCGCGAACCTGCTCGGCCGTGACCGCGCGGATGCGGTCGGGCCAGCTCCTGATATCCTCGATCGACAGACCCGTGGTCAGCGCGCCGCCATACCAGCGCGCCAGCACCGCCTGGTTGTCCTGGGCGTAGATCGCTTCCGCGATAAGCTGGGTCTTGACCCGCTCCAGGTCCTCGGCGCGGATCGGGTTCTGCGCGACATTGGCGATGACGCCATCGACCGCCTGCTCGACCTCGACGAAGCTGACACCGGGCTTCGGCGCGGCCGAGATCGCGAACTGGGTCGGGTCGAGCGAGATGCTCGAATAGCTGGCGTTGGCGGAGACCGCGAGCGGCTTGTCGACGACGAGGGCGCGGTAGAGATAGGAATTGCTGCCGCTGCCCATCAGCTGCGCGAGCACGTCGAGGGCCGCGCTCTCGCCGGCCGCAGCGGTCGTCGCCGAGGGCACCAGGTAATAGCGCCGCATGTTCGGCTGCTCGACGCGCGGGTCGGCCAGCGTGACGGTGCGCGGGGCGGCCGGCTCCGGCTCCTGCGGACGAACGCGCCGCGCCGGGATGGCGGGCTGGGCCGGGATGGAGCCGAAATTGCGCTCGACCAGCGGGCGGACATCGGCGGCGTCGACGTCGCCGGCGATCACCAGGATGGCGTTGTTCGGCGCGTAGAAGCGGCGGTAGAAGGCGAGCGCATCCTCGCGATCGAGCTTCTCGATCTCCTGATGCCAGCCGATCACCGGCCGGCCGTAGGGATGATTGAGATAGAGCGCGGCCATGATCTGCTCGTTCAGCCGCGCGTCCGGATTGTTGGCGACGCGCATGTTGTACTCTTCGAGCACGACGTCGCGCTCGGGCAGCACGTTCTCGTCCTTGAGGATGAGGCCGGTCATGCGGTCGGCCTCGAACTCCATCATGGTCGGCAGCTGCTCGCGCGGAACGCGCTGGTAGTAGTTGGTGTAGTCGACCGAGGTCGAGGCGTTCTCGTTGCCGCCGACGCGGAGCACGGTCTGGGAGAATTCGCCGACGGGATGCTTCGAGGTACCCTTGAACATCAGGTGCTCGAGGAAGTGTGCGAGGCCGGATTTGCCCGGCGTCTCGTCGGCCGAACCGACCTTGTACCAGATCATCTCCGTGACCACAGGCGTGCGGTGATCCGGGATCACCACGACCTGCATGCCGTTGCTGAGCGTGAAGCTGGCAGGCGGGGCCGATGTTACCGTGGTCTGGGCGAGGGACGCGCCGGCCGTCAGGACACTCGTCGAAAGCAGCGCGGCAAGGAGGCAGGCAGCCGATCGGTAAGAGGACATCATGATCCTTATGACAGGCCGAGGTCCGGATCTCCGGCTCGGAGGCACGGCATGGTACACCGTGCGGCTGAGGCTTCGCGTCACGAAGCAGAGAACTCAACGCGTAGGCAAGCTACTGATCGGCAATTCGGGAACCGCGTCCGGCGTGCACGAGTCGCCGGCGCAGGGTTCGGTTCTGGCAGGACGTCGCGGCGCGACGGGAACGCTATTGTTCCTTGTCCTTGCCCGACATGATGTCGAAATAGGTCCGCCGCGACTTGTCCGGTCCGGAGCCATAGGCGTAGTTCGGCGACGGCGTCTGATAACCCGGCGGAGGCTCGACGAGCGATTGGCGCGGCGGCTCGCTGGTGAATGCCTTCTCTTCCGAGCTGTTGCCCTTGAACATGCCCCAGAGACCGCCGGAATAGCCGAGCTCGGCCGGCATCAGCGACGGGTTGCCGTTCGTGCCCGGCTGAATCGGATCGTTGCTGGTGCGGGGGGCCGCGGCGACCTGGCCGGCCTTCATCTCGGCGGGCGACAGCGGCTGAGCGGCTTGCCAGCTCTCCTGCGCCTTGTTGGCCTTCTTCCGCGCGGCAATGGCTTCCTTGCGGCGTTTCTCGTCAGGGTCCTTCGGCCAGTTCGGCGCATTCTTGGCCTGGGTTGCGGCGGGCGGCGGCAGGTCGAGCTTGGGCGGCACGACCAGCGGCGAACGCTCGCGGTACTCGATGCCGGGCTTCTCCATGCTCTTGGCGCCGATGCCGGACATCAGATTGTCGATGAGCTTCTCTTCGAAAGTCATGTCGTCGTCCTCGTCGTCGTCACCGGCGCGGGCGGCGCCGGACGACATGACGAGACCGATGCCGAGCGCGACTGCGGACAATTTCAATGCCCGCCAGAACCCTCGTTGGGGGTCTCGAACCATCGAACCGCTGGTCTTCGAGCTGCGCATCACCATACCTGTTCCATATTGTGGCAGATTGCCGCTCGCACGCGGCTTGACCCTCGCAAAAGCGGGTTCCACCCGCCGGTCGTATCGGCCGGGATCAGGGCGCTTTTGCGGCGGGTACCCCCAAGAAGGAATCATACAATAGCGCCGCCACCCCAGCAACGATGGCCACGTCGGCGAGGTTAAACACGTACCAATCATAGATATTTCCGCCAATCTCGATGTGAAACAGGGCGAAATCCACCACCGCGCCATAGGCCAGGCGGTCAATGCCATTGCCGATGGCGCCGCCGATGATCAGGCCGAGCGCGATCGTGGCAAGGAGGGTGTGGGAGCGGGCCATCCAGATCGCCAGCGCGACCACCGCGATACCTTTCACGGCCATCAGCGCGAGCTGCGCCGCCTGGCTGTCGTTCTGGAGCCAGCCGAAGCTGATGCCGATGTTCCAGGCCAGCACCAAATCGAAGAACGGCGTTACCCGGACCGCGCCGCGATGGGCGAGATCGAACACGTTCAACAGCCAAAGTTTAGAGGCCTGGTCGGCCACCAGCGTGACCATGGCCGTGAGGATGCCGGCGCGCAGCGGGGTCATGGCTGGCCGGTCAGACCGCCACCCCCAGCGCCTTCCATTCGCGCAGCGCCTTGGCGTCGCGCGGGGTGACGTCGGGGTATTCAGCGTCTTCGCCCACTGCCGTTGAGATCTTCCAGGAGCGGGCGCACTTGGTGCCGACCGCCTTCTCGACGACGACTGCGACGCCCGGCACGGCATCGAGACGGAACGCGGAAGCCGGCGCCTCGCCCTCGCGCACCTCGTAGTTCGAGGTGATGCAGACTTCGGCGAGATCGACGTCGAACAACGTCGCCAGCATGGCCCGGTCGGCGACATAGATCACCGGCGAGGCCTCGAGCGAGGAGCCGATGTTCTTGGCGGCGCGTTCGAGCTCGAGTGCGCCGGTGACGACGCGGCGCACGTTGCGGATCGTCTCCCAGTTGGCGGCGAGCTTGTCGTCGCGGAGATTCTCGAGGCCATCAGGAAACAGCGTCAGATGCACCGAGGGCTCAGCGTTCGGCCGGTACATGCGCCAGGCTTCCTCCGCGGTGAAGCTCAGGATCGGCGCCAGCCATTTCAGGATCGAGGCGCACAACAGGTCGATGGTCGTCAGCGCCGCTTTGCGCGTCAGCGAGGACGGCGGGTCGCAATAGAGCGTGTCCTTGCGGATGTCGAAATAGAACGCTGACAGCTCGCTGTTGAGGAAGGCGGACAGGATAGCGACCACCGTCTTGTAGTCGAACTCCCGATAGGCCTTGCCGATCGCGGCGGCGCGCACCGCGAGCTCGTGCAGCATCAAGCGCTCCAGTTCCGGCATCTCGGCGGGCTCGATTGCGTCGGCCGGCTTGTAGTGATGCAGCGTACCCAGCATCCAGCGCACGGTGTTACGGAGCTTGCGATAGGTCTCGACGGTGTTCTTCAGGATCTCGGGGCCGATGCGCTGGTCGTCGGTGTAGTCGCAGGACGCAACCCAGAGTCTCAGGATGTCGGCGCCGGATTCCTTGATGACGGCCTGCGGCTCAATGGTGTTGCCGAGCGACTTCGACATCTTGCGGCCGTCCTCGGCCTGGGTGAAGCCGTGGGTCAGCACGATGTCATAGGGCGCGCGACCGCGCGTGCCGCAGCTCTCCAGCAGCGATGAGTGGAACCAGCCACGATGCTGGTCCGAGCCTTCGAGATACATCACCGTGTCGGTGCCGCCGTCGACCTTGCGCCTGATGCCGGCAAGGCCAGGGAAATGTACGGGGTCTTCGAGCACAAAGGCGTGCGTCGAGCCTGAATCGAACCAGACGTCGAGAATGTCGTCGACCTTCTGCCAGTCTTCGTTGGCGCGGGGCCCGAGGAAGCGCTCGCGCGCTCCCTTCGCATACCAGGCGTCCGCGCCTTCGTTCTCGAATGCTTGCCCAATGCGCGCATTGACGGCCTCGTCCTGGAGGATCTCGGCCGAGCCGTCGCCCTTCTCGCGCACGAACACGGCGATCGGCACGCCCCAGGCGCGTTGGCGCGAGACCACCCAATCCGGGCGGGCCTCGATCATGCCGTTGATGCGATTCTCGCCGGACGGCGGCACCCATTGCGTCACCGAGATCGCGTGCAGCGCGCGGGCGCGCAGCGTGTCGCCGGACTTGGTGTTGCCGTCAGCGGCAACATCCTTGTCCATCGCGATGAACCATTGCGGCGTGTTGCGGAAGATCACCGGCTTCTTGGAGCGCCAGGAGTGCGGGTATTGATGCTTCAGCCGACCGCGCGCGAGCAGCATGCCTCTTTCGACGAGCGCCTTGATCACGGCCTCGTTGGCGTCGCCCTTCTCGCCCTTGTCGTTGATGACGCGCTTGCCGGCAAAGCCCGGCGCATGATCGGTGTAGGCGCCGTTCTCATCGACGGTATAGGGGATCGCGGTGTTGATGCCGCGCGCATCGAGATCGCGCGCCTGCGCCGTCCATGCGTCGAAGTCCTCGCGGCCATGGCCGGGTGCCGTGTGCACGAACCCGGTGCCGGTGTCATCCGTGACGTGGTCGCCGGGCAAGAGCGGCACGATGAAGTCGTAGCCGCCGGCGAGGCCCTTCAGCGGATGGGTACACTCGATCGCATCCATGGTGTCGCCGGGGACGTCGCGGACCTTCTCATAGGCCGTCACGCGCGCCTGCTTAAAGACTTCTGCAGCGAGCGCATCGGCGAGGATGAGGAGATCGCCGGGCTTGGCCCAATTGTCGGCGGGCGCGTCCGTCACCTTGTAGAGGCCATAGCCGATCTTCGGCGAGAACGAGATGGCGCGGTTACCCGGCAGCGTCCATGGCGTCGTGGTCCAGATCACGATGCTTGCGGAGGCGAGCGCACCGTGCGCGGGCGAGGTCACCGGAAACTTCACCCACACCGTGTCCGATGTGTAGTCCTCGTACTCCACTTCGGCTTCGGCCAGCGCGGTCTTCTCGACCACGCTCCACATCACCGGCTTGGAGCCGCGATAGAGCGTGCCGTTGGCGGCAAACTTCATCAGCTCGCGCGCGATCTGGGCTTCGGCGGGATAGCTCATCGTGGCGTAGGGATGGTCCCAGTCGCCGATCACCCCCAAGCGCTTGAATTCCTCGCGCTGCACGCCGAGCCAATGCGTGGCATAGGCGCGACATTCCTTGCGGAAGTCGATCATTGCGGCACTATCGCGGAAGTCGGGCTTCTGCTTGCCCTTCTTGCGATAGTGCTCTTCCTCGACCTTCCACTCGATCGGCAGGCCGTGGCAGTCCCAGCCCGGCACGTAGTTGGAATCGAAGCCGAGCATCTGCTGGCTCTTGGTGACGAGATCCTTCAGGATCTTGTTCAGCGCCGTGCCGATATGGATGTTGCCGTTGGCGTAGGGCGGGCCGTCATGCAGCACGAATTTTGCGCGGCCCTTCGCACTCTCGCGCAGCTTCTCGTAGAGGCCGATCTCATACCAGCGCTTGAGGATCTCCGGCTCCCGCTGCGGCAGGCCGGCGCGCATCGGGAATTCGGTCTGCGGCAGGAACAGGGTTTTCGAATAGTCTTTGATTTCAGACTTTTGCGACTTTTGCGGCTTTTCGGACATGAGGCTGACTGGCTCGGAAGGGCGCGGGAAACGGATGGCGATAGGGAATCGCGGGGTGAGACGACACATCCCGGTCTTGCGCCGAGCCGAAGGCTCAGGCGGAAGCCGGGCCGCTAATCCCTATGATGCGCCGCGCAAACATGGGCTCTCCATAGCAGCCGGACGGGGGAAGCGCAAAGGTTGGGGTGGCCCGGTTTCAGGCTCAATCGATCACGCCAAGCTTCGGAAACGCATCCGGGGCGGCGGCCAACATGGCGCGGGCGCGGGCGGAATCGTCGTCCATCTGGCGGATCAGGGCCTCCAGGCTGTCGAATTTCAGCTCTTCGCGGATGAAGCCGACGAAAGCGCAGTCGAGCACCTGCCCGTAAAGATCGCCCTTGAAGTCGAACAGGAAGATTTCGAGCAGCGGCGCGCCATTGTCGAAGGTCGGGCGGCAGCCGAAACTCGCCACGCCGTCGAGGCGCTCGGCGCCGCGGCCGACCCGCACGGCATAGATGCCGTGCTTGAGTCCGCAATTGGCGTCCAGGCGGATGTTGGCGGTGGGATAGCCAAGGTCGCGGCCGCGCTTCTCGCCGTGGATCACCTCGCCGGTGATGAACCAGGGAGCACCCAGCATGGTGGTGGCTTCATCGAGTTGCCCCTCGGCGAGCGCGATCCGGATCGCGCTGGAGGAGACCGGCCGCTCGTCGATATCGATATGGGGTTGCACGTCGACCTCGATGCCGAGCCGGGGCGCCTCGTTGACCAGCAGGCTCGGCGAGCCGACGCGACCCTTGCCGAAATGGAAGTCGTAGCCGACGGCAATTCCGCTGACGCCGAGCCGGCCGATCAGGTCATGGTGTATGAAATCTTGCGCGCTGGTTCCGGCGCGCGCCTTGTCGAAGGTCATGACCACGGCACCGGCAAGGCCGGTGCCGGCCAAAAGCCGCAGCTTGGCCCGCTCGTCCGTCAGGCGGAATTGTGGGGTGTTGGGGCTGAAAAACCGCCGCGGATGCGGCTCGAAGGTCAATGCCAGCGCAGGGCGGCCATGCGCCCGGCCCATTTCCAGGGCGGCCGTGATCACGGCTCGATGGCCGAGATGAACGCCGTCGAAATTGCCCATGGCGACCACTGCACCCCGCGGAATCGCGGAATCCGGCGTTGTGTCGCGGATGACGGTAAAAGGCGAGGCCATCAGGGGAATTCTCGAACCGGGGCAGGACCGGGCCGGACCGTGGCTCGACCGACCTGACCAAGTCAAGCGGGCGGAGCCGGACATCGAACACGATTTCAGTCCGTTGGCGGCGTCCGCAGTTAACGGGCTGTTTAACGCCTTGATGCTACTCCTTGAGGCGTGGAACTGCCGGGCTTCGCTTGGCAGGTCCGGTCGTAATATTCCTGCGTTTGCGTTGGGGGAGTCGAGATGGCGGTTGATTTGTCGATGCCGGTTCTGGTGGTGGATGACTACAGCACCATGATCCGTATCATCAGGAATCTGCTGAAGCAGCTTGGCTTCGAGAATATCGATGATGCCAGCGACGGTTCGGCAGCGCTGAACAAGATGCGCGGTAAGAAGTACGGGCTCGTGATCTCCGACTGGAACATGGAGCCGATGACGGGTTACGACCTCCTGCGCGAAGTGCGCGCGGATCCGAACCTTGCCACCACGCCCTTCATCATGATCACGGCCGAGTCCAAGACCGAGAACGTGATCGCAGCCAAGAAGGCCGGCGTGAACAACTACATCGTCAAGCCGTTCAACGCGGCGACGCTGAAGACCAAGATCGAGGCGGTCTTCCCGGACATGGCAAGCGCGTAAGGCACTTTGGCGTCCCCGGACAAGGCGCGGCACATCAGTGACGCGACGCTGAGCCGGGACCCAGTCTATCCACGACTTCACTTGCGGCGTCTGGGCCGTCGCTCTGCGCGCTTCGCCATAGCGCGTCGAACACGCGCGTAAACGCGCTTATGGCGTCCCGGGCACGATATTTCTACCACTTCAATTCGCGCATCAGCGCCTTCGGCGGATGGCCGAACAATTCCATCACGGACGCCGGGTCGAGCTGGTCGAGGCCCTCGAACTCTTCGGCATGAATGCCGCGGGTGACGAACAGGCAGTCGATGCCGAACTCGCGCGCGCCGGTGAGATCGGTGCGGACGGAATCACCGATCGCCAGCACCTTCCGCCGGTCGATCGGGTGGCCCTGGCGTTCACAGGCGAGCGCCATCGCGCGCTCATAGATCGGCCGGTGCGGCTTGCCGTAGAAGATCACCTCGCCTCCGAGCTCACGATAGAGCTCGGCGATGGCGCCGGCGCAGTAGATCAGCCGGTCGCCGCGTTCGACCACGATGTCAGGGTTGGCACACACCAGCGTCAGCTTGCGCTCGCGCGCCTTCAGCATCATTGCGCGATAGTCTTCCGCCGTCTCGGTCTCGTCGTCATAGAGACCGGTGCAGACGATGTAATCGGCTTGCTCCAGCGGCGCGGTCGTCGCATCGAGGCCCCGATAAATCGAGTTGTCGCGCTCGGGGCCGAGCCAGAACATCTTGCGGCCGGGATGCTCGGCGACATAGAGCCGCGTCAGGTCGCCTGACGAGACGATCGCGTCATAGGTCTCGTCCGCGACGCCGAGCTTGCGCAATTGCCGTTGCACGGAGTCGGCCGGGCGCGGTGCGTTGGTAATCAGGATCACCGTACCGCCGCGGCTGCGATAGGTATGCAGCGCCTCGCAGGCTTCGGGGAAGGATTCGAGACCGTTATGGACCACGCCCCAGATGTCGCTGAGTACGACGTCGACGCCACCCACGAGCTCGCGCAGGCTTTCGACAAAATGCAGCGTCGTCATGATGCGTGCGGCCGATCAGATGCGGCGCGCGAGCGCCGCGTTGCCGATGATACGCTGTGGCGGAGGCGCGGAAGATGTCCCGCCTGAGCTGGGTGTACCGGAGCCATTGGATCCCTGGATGTCCTGCGCCGGGGTCGGCGAGGCCCCGCCGGTAGCAGATGACCCTTCCGGCCGCAATGGCCGGGGCGGTGCGAACAAAAAGCCCTGGCCGAACCGCACGTCATAATCGAGCAGGTCGACCACCGCGCGCTCGCCCTCGATCCGTTCGGCGATCAGGTCGATGCCGAAGCGGCCGAGCAGGTCGGAGAGGTCGGACGGGTGGATGTCCGAGGCCGAGGCCTGCTTCGGATCGAGCAGCAGCGTGGCCGGCACCTTGATGAAGCGCACGCCGCGGTCGGCGAGCTCGCGCGGCTCGATGCGCAAATCCGTGACATGGTCGATCGAGAAGCGGAAGCCGCGCTGGGCGAGCGCGGCGAGATTCTCGGTCTCGGCCGGACCGAGGTTACGGAAGGTCGACTGCTTGAACTCCAGCACCAGCGAGGGCGCAAGCGCCCGGTTGGCTTCAAGGAAGTCGAGACATTGCGCGAAGGTGGTGGAATTGCCGAGCGTGGAGGCCGCGACGTTGCAGAACACGCCGACATCCTTGTTGCGCACCATCAGGCGCCGCAGCACCTGCACACAGCGCAGCATCACCATGTTGTCGATGCGCCCGATCAGCCCGGAGGCCTCGGCGATGCTGATGAACTCCTCAGCGGCGATCAGCTGATCGCGCTCATCGCGCAGGCGCGTCACGGCCTCGTAGAACCGCACCTTGCGCTGCGGCAGCGTCACCATCGGCTGGAGGAAGATATCGATGCGGTTTTCCTCGATCGCGTTGCGCAGCGTCGCCAACAATTGGGTCTGGTTGCGGCCGTTGGCGAGCTGGGCCGGGACCGTCTGTGCAGGCCGCGGCTGCGCTGCCGGGGGTGGAGGCGCAACGGCCAGCGGTGACGGGTCAGCCGGCCGCTCTTCGATCGTCGCGCTCAGGTCGAGCGGCGCGGGCTCCTGTTTCTCGACCGGGCTTGCGGCTGATACCGGAGCGCCGCCAGCCAGCAGGTCTTCATGGGCCGAGACGGTGGTGGCGAGCTGCCTGACCAGTCCGCCGAGTTCGTTGATCTCGCCGACCACCGACTGGATGCGCTCGGCGTTGGTCGAATTGGACGAGGCGATGCGTCCCTCGATTGCAGCTAACCGGCGGCCGAACTCGGCCACCTGGCGCGCGAGGTCGGCGGTGCCGCGCGAAAGGTCGGCGATCTGGCCGCCGACGTCGCTGCGGTCGCGCAGCCGCATCGATACCGCGTTGTAGAGGATCAGGAAGGTCAGCGCCACGATCGCGGATTCGGTTCCGCTGATGCCGGCGACCGAATAGAGCACAAGCCCGAGCGAGGCCGCGACCAGAACCATGCAGATGGCGATGAAGATCGTCGAAATGCGAATCATGCCGCGCGTTACGCCTCTAGAGCTGACTGTCTCACCGGGAAAACACGGGCCGCCGTCCGACGCGTCACGTCTCATGCTCCCCCGAGCCATGTGAGCTTAACATCATTGTTGATTCGAGGGGATAGCGGCGTCCGGCGCGCGGGCCGAGGTTGGCGCGCAAGCTTTGCAACCGGCGCTCACGATCAGGGGCGGACCGAATTGCAGCGTCAGGACGGCGCGGCCGCGCCGACCGTGTCGGCCGAGACGGCTTCGCGGCTGCCGAGCGGCTTCGGCCGCCCGGTGGTCGTATCGCGCAGGGTCTGCCGTTCGATCTCCGAGTTCAGCTCGGCTCCGAACATGATGACGATCGCCGACATCCACATCCACATCATGAGGCCGATCGCTGCCCCGAGCGAGCCGTAGGTCGCGTTGTAATTGGCGAATTCTGACAGATACCAGGACAGCAGCGCCGAGCCGGCGATCCAGAGGATGGAGGCCGTCACAGCGCCGAGGCTCAGCCATTGCCAGCGCGGCGCATCGCGGCTGGGCGCGAAGCGATAGAGGATGGCGAGCGCCACGAGCAGGATGAGGAACAGGAGCGGCCATCGTGCCAGCGCCACGATCAGCTTGCTTCCGGGCGCCATGCCGAGATGATTGAGCGCGAGCGGGAAGGCGACGACGGCGCCCACCATCAGCAGCAGCGCTACGATGCCGCCGACAGTGAAGGCCAGCGACACCATATTGAGCTTGATGAAAGTACGCTTCTCGCGCTCCTCATAGGCGACGTTGAGAGCGTCGAAGATCGCCTTGACGCCGGCATTGGCGCTCCAGATCGCAAGCAGAAGCCCGAGCAGGAAGGTGGCCCCGAGCGTCGTGTTGCCATGCGACACCACGCGCGCGACCTGGTCCTCGACGATCTGGAACGAGCCCTCGGGCAGCATGGTGGCAAGCGTCTGGAGATTGGCGCTGATGGTCGAGGGATCGGCGAACAGGCCATAAGAGGAGACAAGTGCCGTGACAGCGGGAAAGATCGCGAGCAGGCCGAAAAAGACGACGCCGCCTGCGGTCGCCAGCAGGCGATCCTCATCGATGCGCTGATAGGTCCGCCAGAAGATGTCCTTCCAGCCCGCCCAGGGGATCGTGAACGGGCTCTTGGCATGACGGCCGCGGCGGGGCTCCACGGCCGCGCTCGCCGGATGCGTTTCCGGTGAATTCGCCTCGGCCTTGCGATGGTCTTGCGGAGGCCCCGACTTGGCCAGGCCGGAGTCCTGGAAGTAGCGCTCCGCGGTGAGCACGAACACTGCCGTAGCCGCCACCAGCAGCCAACTGTCCATTTGCTCGGAGCGCCGCATCAGCATTCACGCTTCCAATCCGTGCCTGTGACGCCGCCGGCGTGCAGCCGTCAACCCGACCAGGCCGACGGCCGCGAGCATCAGGCCAAGTTGCACGGGACGGTTGGCGCGGTTCGGCCAGGCTTTGCTGTCGCGACCGCGTTCACCGGGCGCAAGCGGCACGAGGGGGATCGTCGTTGCGACCTCCTTCACTGCCTGCTTGACCGTTCCGCGAGGAATCCGCGGGGTGGCGATCGCAACCCGCATCCGGCTGGCGAGCGGCACGATCGGCTTGTCCCGACGCTTCACTTGAGCCAGAGCCACCCCGGCGCAGGTTGCGGCGAGCACCAGCAGCAAGGCTCCGACGGCGCCAAAGCCCCAGAATTGCCCGTAGGTGATCGCAACCCAACGGTACAGCGCGACCAGACCGACAAAGAAGGCCGCAATGACGAATAGCCCGGCCACCGCGAACAGGCCGGCTGCGACCGCATAGGACGTCGCCCGTCCGGTGGCTTGGTTGGTGCGGTCGCGCAAATACGATTGTGCGGCGCGTTTGAGGTGGTTGAGCTTGAGCGCCATGCCGGCGCGCAGCAATTCACCCGATGGCGCGAGCATGCGGACATCCTCCGAGAGCAAGACAATTCGTCGGGGGTGAACGTGGCGGAATTTGACTTGTTCCGAGGGAGCGTGCCCGTCGTAGCGGATCAGCCGAGATCGGCGGCTGCGATCCAGAACACCTCGCCCTCGGAGTCTTCGGTGTCCAGCCAGAGCAGCGGCAGTTCCGGAAAGGCCTCGTCGACTAGTCCGCGGCCGCGGCCGATCTCGCAGACCAGCCCGCCATCCGGCATCAGGTGATCGGGCGCCTCGCGCAGGATACGGCGCACCACGTCGAGACCGTCGGCGCCGCCGTCGAAGGCGAGCTTCGGCTCGGCCCGGCACTCCGGCGGCAGCGCGGCCATGCCTTCCGCATCGACGTAGGGCGGATTGGTGATGATCAGGTCGTAGCGTGCATCGCCGAGCGGGGCGAACAGGTCGCCGCGATACAGGCTGATCCGGTTCTCGAGCCCGTATTCGCCCACATTTCGCGCAGCGACCTCGATCGCGCCCTTGGAGATGTCAACGGCGTCGACGGTGGCGTTCGGAAAATGATGCGCGGCGAGGATGGCGAGGCAGCCCGATCCGGTGCAGAGATCGAGCACGCGCTCGACCGCCGTGGGATCGTCAATCAGGGATCCGGCAGTGCCGTGGCCGCCAAAATGCGAGTCCAGCAGTTCGCCGATGAAGGAGCGTGGAACGATGACGCGCTCGTCGACATAGAAGGGTAGCCCGCGCATGTAGATCTTGTTGACGAGATAGGCGGCCGGTTTGCGCGTGGTGACGCGCTGATGGATGAGATCGAGAACGGTCTTGCCCTCGGCGAGGGTGACACGCGCGTTGGCGAAAAGCTCGAACTGTTCGGGATTGAGATGCAGCGCCTCGCTGACCAGGAAGGCCGCCTCGGCAACCGGATCGGTGGTGCCGTGGGCAAAGGCGAGCTCGGCTTCGACAAAGCGGCTCACCGCATAGCGGACCAAATCGAGCAGCGTGACAAGCTCACCAGGAGCGACCTTAGCAAGACCGACCGTAGCAAGACCGACCTTAGCAAGTCTTGGCGCGCCGCGGCCACGCGCGGTCTTTTTGGATGCTCTTGCCATCAGGACCGGGTCCAGCGTGCGGCGGCTTCGTCGTCGCGGGCCTCGGCCTCGACCCAGCCGGTGCCGGCTTCGCTCTCTTCCTTCTTCCAGAACGGCGCGCTGGTCTTGAGATAGTCCATCAGGAACTCGGCCGCCTGGAACGCGGCCTGGCGGTGCTGCGAAGCGGTCAGCACCAGCACGATGTTCTGGCCGGGCATGAAGCGGCCGACGCGGTGAATCACCGTGACGCCGTTCAGCGGCCAGCGCGAGGTCGCCTCGTCGACGTGACGCTTGATCTCTTCTTCGGCCATGCCCGGATAATGTTCGAGCGTAAGCGCAGCGACCTTCGCACTATCCTCGTCGGCGCGGCAGATGCCCGAGAAGCTCACGACCGCGCCGATGTCGGTGCGGCTCTTGGTCAGGATTTCGATCTCGCGCGCGAGGTCGAAATCGTCCTCCTGGATGCGGATGGTGACGGGGCAGCTCATGCTCGCCCCGCTCCGACGGTGCCACACCTCTCCCCGATAGGGAGAGGCGTGGTGGCACCGTATGCTGGTGTGTTCGAGAACATTGGCCTAGCCGCCGGTCATCGGCGGGAAGAACGCGATCTCGCGGGCGCCCGCGATCGCGGTGTCCGGCTTGGCGTGGGCGTGATCGATCGCGGCGCGGATCACCTTCGGCTTCTCGAAGGCGTAGGCATAGGCCTCGCTCTGGGCGGACAGCCAGGCGATCAGCTCCTCGACGGTGCGCACCGTTGCGGGCGGTTCGATGGTCTCCTCGGCCTTGCCGACGCGCTCGCGCACCCAGGCGAAATATTTCACCTTCATCCCTCGTCCTCCTTGATGAGGTGATGGATGCCAGCGCGGAAATAGTCGTAGCCGGTGTAGATGGTGAGGATCGCCGAAGCCCACAGCAGCGCCAGCCCGATCATCGAGACCACCGGCACCACCTCATCACCGGCCGGGCCCGCGAGCAGGAAGCCGATGGCGACGAGCTGGACCGTGGTCTTCCATTTGGCGAGCTTCGTTACGGGCACGCTGACGCGCAGCGCGGCGAGATATTCGCGCAGGCCCGAGACCAGGATCTCGCGGCACAGGATTACGATGGCGGCCCACAGCGACCAGCCATGGATGATGCCATCGGCGGCCAGCATCAGCAGGCACGAGGCAACCAGCAGCTTGTCGGCGATCGGGTCGAGCATCCGGCCGAACGCTGATTGCTGATTCCAGATTCGCGCATAATAGCCGTCAAGGTAATCGGTCACCCCGGCGCCGATGAAGATGGCCACCGCCACCCAGCGCAGCCATAGCGGCCCGTCCATGATCGACTGCGCGTAAATGCATCCGACCACGACCGGGATCGCGGCGATCCGGCCGTAGGTCAGGATGTTGGGAAGGGACATCGAGCGCCTGGTTGCCCCTCGTGTCGTCGCGATGTTCATCCGTCCTACCAATACCGCTGGTGCCTGAACGTCAACCGTCCCGCTCTCCAAATGAGGCGCGGACGCAACGATCATATGACCGCGGTCCCCCTTTAGTTCATCCCGGCTGGGGATGGAAATACTCGAAAATCCTGCGGGCGCTTTCGGCGCTCACCCCCGGAACCTTGCCGAGATCGGCGATCGAGGCCCGCTCGATCTCCTTCAGGGTTCCGAAATGGTGCAGCAAGGCACGTTTACGTGACGGACCGATGCCCGGAATCTCCTGCAAACCGGCCTCGCGGATGTCCTTCTTGCGCAGCTTGCGGTGCGAGCCGATGACGAAGCGGTGAGCCTCGTCGCGCAGGCGCTGGATGAAATAGAGCACGGGATCGCGCGGCTCCAGCTTGATCGCCTCGCGCTCCGGCATGAACAGGGTCTCGCGACCGGCATCCCGGTCCGGCCCCTTGGCGACCGACATCAGCGACACCTGGGTCAGGCCGAGACCTGCAAAGATCTCGCGGACGGCGTTGAGCTGGCCGCGGCCGCCGTCGATGATGACGAGGTCGGGCCATTGCGGGAAATCGTCCTCCTTCGCCTTGGCCACGCCTTCCTCGGGCGGATTGATCAGTCGCTTGAAGCGTCGCTCCAGCACCTCGCGCATCATGGCGTAGTCGTCGCCAGGCGTCAGTCCTTCCGACTTGATGTTGAACTTGCGGTACTGGTTCTTCACGAAGCCGTCCGGGCCGGCAACGATCATGGCGCCGACCGCATTGGTGCCCTGGATGTGGCTGTTGTCGTAGACCTCGATGCGCTTGGGCACGTGCGGCAGGCTCAGCGTCGCGGCCATGGCCTCGAGCAGGCGGCTCTGCGTCGCGGTGTCCGCGAGCTTGCGGCCGAGCGCCTCGCGCGCATTGGTCAGCGCATGAGTGACGAGCTCCTTCTTCTCACCGCGCTTGGGCGCGGTGACCTCGACCTTGTGGCCGGCTTTGGTCGACAGCGCATTGGCGAGCAGCTCGCTCTCCTCGATCTCGTGCGAGAGCAGGATGTTCTTCGGCGGCGGCTTGTCGTCGTAGAACTGGGCGAGGAAGGAGCCGAGCACCTCCTCGGGGGTAAATGTCTTTTCCGCGCGCGGGAAATAGGCGCGGTTGCCCCAGTTCTGTCCGGTGCGGAAGAAGAACACCTCGACGCAGGAGAAGCCGCCCTCCTGGTGGATGGCGAACACGTCGGCTTCCTCGACCGTGCGCGGATTGATGCCCTGTTGCGACTGGATCGCCGACAGCGCGGCGAGGCGATCGCGATAGAGCGCAGCGCGCTCGAATTCGAGCTCGCCGGAGGCCTTCTCCATCTCGCCGGCGAGTTCCTGCTTCACCGCATGGCTCTTGCCGGAGAGGAAGTCGGTCGCTTCGCGCACCAGGGTCGTATAGCCGGGGAAGTCGATCTCGCGGGTGCAGGGCCCGGCACAGCGGCGGATCTGGTAGAGCAGGCAGGGCCGGGTGCGGCTCTCGAAGAAGGAATCGGTGCAGGAGCGAATCAGGAATGCGCGCTGAAGGGCCGTGATGGTCCGGTTCACGGCGCCCGCCGAGGCGAACGGGCCGAAATAGCGCCCCGGCCGGGTCTGCGCGCCGCGGTGCTTCAGGATCTGCGGCGCCCAATGGTCGCCGGTGATCAGGATGTAGGGAAACGACTTGTCGTCGCGCAGCTGCACGTTGAAGCGCGGCCGCAGCTGCTTGATGAGGTTGGCTTCCAGCAGCAGTGCTTCCGTCTCGGTGGTGGTTGAGACGATCTCCACGGTCACCGTGGCCGCGATCATGCGCAGGATGCGCGCCGGCTGCGGCGCACTCTGGCGCGCGTAGTTGGACAGGCGCTTTTTGACGTTCTTGGCCTTGCCGACATAGAGCACGTCCGCGTTCGCATTGAGCATGCGATAGACCCCGGGCGAGGTGGGGGCGAGCCGGACCGCGCGCTCGATCGCCTCATGACCGGTCGCCAGCGGGCCCTCGCCGACCGCGCCGCTCTCTTCCAGGATATCCGGCAGCCGCGCATCGTCCTCGTCGTCGCCGCTCGCTGTTGCGGGATCGAGGTCCGGCGGCGCCATGTCCGTTTCCGGAGGCGGGGCGTCCGGTGCGGTGACGCGCACGGGTTTGCGCGTACGTGCATCGTCCGGATTGTCGGGGGAATCGTGAACCATGGTGCGAATTTAGGCGCTGGGGGTGCCGATTTGAAGTTCCGGCCGTGGCGCACGCACAGGATGGCGGGCGCAGTTCCCGGTAACGCTTGGTTAAGCCTGTCAATAGCGCGGTAACCCGGCTTAACAGCCCTTTAACTTAAAGCTCTCGATAAATCTTACGCGAAAAAGTGGTGGTTCCGTAACCATGCGGTCTGGCTTCGCGCGGCGGCGCAGGCATCGCGGGGGGCGGCAGTTGCGTTGGAGTGTGTGATGAAGGGGCTCGTTGTGGGCGCAGCCGCGTTGGTTGCTGCCGGCTGGACAGCTTCGGCAGGGGCCGCCGATCTCAGTTACGGGCAGCGTGCCCCCTATACCGTCAATCAGCCGCTCAATGCGTACAGCTGGGCCGGTCCTTATCTAGGCGGCAACGTCGGCTATGAATGGGGTTCGGTCGACAACAATCCCTCAAAGCCTTCCGGCTTCGTCGGCGGCGTGCAGGCCGGCTATAATTTCCAGAATGGCCCTTGGGTGTTTGGCGTCGAGGGCGACATTCAGGCCGCCGGTGCCGACGATACCTTCGCGCCGTGGAAGTTCTCCAATCCGTGGTTTGGCACCCTGCGCGGCCGCGCCGGCTATGCCTTCAGCAATGTGCTGTTCTACGGCACCGCTGGCCTCGCTTTCGGCGAACTGCGCGCGCAGACCTTCGGCTGGACGGAATCGCACACCACGGCCGGCTGGACCATCGGTGCCGGCGCGGAAGTCGGCCTTGCGCCGAACTGGAGTGCCAAGCTCGAATATCTCTACATCGATCTGTCGACGAGTCAGTTCGCAATTACGGGCGTGTCAAACGGCTATAGCGCCAGCGTTGTCCGCGCAGGCGTGAACTATCACTTCTGATAGCTGAAGAAGAAAATACCGGACCAACCTCCCGGCCGCTCGCGGCCGGGATTTTTTAAGCCAGGCTCGCTAGGAGAGGATGACCAAATTGACCGCCTTCGGTCCCTTCCCCTTCTTGTCCGGTTCGACTTCGAAAGTAATACGCTGTCCTTCGGCAAGGTCCTTCAGTCCCGCCCGCTCTACGGCGGTGATGTGAACGAAGACATCGCGGCCGCCGTCGTCCGGCTTGATGAAGCCGTAGCCGCGCTCGCCGTTGAAGAACTTGACCGTTCCCGTCATGGCCATCGGGAAACTCCCCCTCATTGCTCCTCCGCCGCGACGCAGACTCGCGTCACGACATGACCGGACCTTACGAAGCCCGGGAGCTGGCCATCCTTGGGCGGACCTCATAGGTCCGGCCGGATCTTTCTTGGGCCTTCACTCCGCCGCAACCATTCGCGGAAGCGGAACGTAAAGCCAGTCACGGAAACAGCATAATACGGTTCGTCGCAGATTGACTACCGTTCCTGCATATTTTTCCCAAGAATGCCGGAGTGTTACGGCCTCGGCACCTCCAATCGGAATCTGGCAGCGCCGCCCTGGCCGAGCGGCATTTCGAGCTCGGGCAGGATGGTCTTGAGCTCGCCGTGCAGCGTGTAGGGCGGGTTGACGATCAGAAGACCCGTGGAGGTGAGGGCCGCGCCATCGAGCTGCGGCGCCACACTGAATTCGAGGCGCAGGCATTTTCCTGATGGCTTTGCTGCGGCTGCGAGCCGCGCCACCGTTTGCGCCAGCGTGTCGGTGGCGCGCCGGTTCTTAGCCGGATACCAGACGACGTAGATACCGGTCGGCCATTTCGCGAACGCCGCCGAGAAGGCATCGCCAAGCCGCTCGAACTCATCCTTGGCCTCGAACGGCGGGTCGATCAGCACGAGGCCGCGCCGCTCCTTCGGCGGCACGAAGGCGGGCAGTGCCATCCAGCCGTCGAGATCGACCACGCGAGCCTGCTCGTCGCGGCGCAGCACGTCGATCAGCGCTTTCCGCGCCTTCGGCTCGAGCTCGCAGGCGATGAGGCGGTCCTGCGGCCTGAGCAGGCCGCGCGCGATCAGTGGCGAGCCCGGATAGGCCTTGAGCTCGCCCTTCGGATTGAAGGCGCGGACGATGTCGAGATACGGCTTGGTCAGCGCCGCGGTCTCGTTCGACAGCCGCGCCTGCATCAGCCGCGCAATGCCGGTCAGCCACTCGCCGCCACGGCGCGCCTCGTTGCTGTCGAGGTCGTAGAGGCCGGCGCCGGCATGGGTGTCGATGACGCGGAACGCCGCCGGCTTGTCCTGCAAATAAGTGAGGATGCGCGCCAGTACGATGTGCTTGATGACGTCGGCGAAGCTGCCGGCATGGAAGGCGTGACGGTAGTTCATGGCGGAGAGTTACGACATCGCGAGGCGAAAGTAACGGCCGTCATTTCGGGACGGTGCGCCAGCACCGAACCCGAAATCCATTTCTTTGAGAATGCGGACAGATGGATTCCAGCCCCGCGCTTCCGCCTTCGCTCTTCGGGCTGCGGCGGACAAGCCGCGCGCTCCGGAATGGCGATCCGAGGGCTCCCTCTACCCACCCCTGATCGGCGGCATCGTCACCTGCTCGCGGCGGCAGGTGCGGCGCTCGAGCTCGTCGCAGGCGCGGAATTGCAGATCCTTGCTGAGGCAGATGCGGACCTCAGACAGCCGTGTCCGGTTACAGGTGACCGAGATGGCGGCATTGCTGAGGCCGGGATTGGCCTTGATAAAGGCGTCCTCGACCTCCGCCGGCGCCACGGTCTTGGCCTGCGACAGATCGAGATATTCGGCCGGGATCTTGATCGCGGCGCGCGCTTTGCGGATCGTTTCGAAATAGCTGCGGCTCTCGAGCCCGGAGCAGGTGCCGTGCTTGTCCCATTCGTTGAAGATCAGGCCCGGCGCCGGCATCAAATCCAGCATCGAGGAGACGATGCCGCGGTTCAGCCGCGGTGCCGGCCGCTGGCAATATTCGGGGAAGCCGTTTTCATATTGCGGCCACAGCCCGTGCACCACGAAGGCGTAGGGCCGTCCGCTGCACTGCATGTGTGAGCGGCCGTTGCGCTCGGCCGCTTCCTCGCAGAAGGAGGGCGACCATGACAGCGACAGCACATAGAAATCGAACTCGCCCGGCGCGTTTTGCCGCTTGTCCTGGGCCTTTGCGCCGCCGGCGAACGAGGCCAGGCCTGCGGCAAGGATCAGGGGAAGGGTCAGCGAGATCACCAGGCGGGAAAACGAATGCAATCTGGAATGAAACATGGCGATGCCCCTCAACTAGACTGTGCAATGAAGCCTAGTAGGCGATAAGAACATTTCAAGAACAAAATGCAGCCACCGCCGCTCAGTCGCCAGATCGGCCCGACTCGGGACTCTTCAAATCAGGGCTTGGCGGCGCGGCAGGCTGGATTGTAGGCCCAGTTGCGGTCGACTCCGACGACGCACCATTCGACGCCATTGCCGTAGCCGGCGAAGCCGCCATCCTCGATAATCGAGAAATGCACCTTGCGCACCTTGCCGTCATTGAGCATGGCGTCGCCGGTGCAATACCGGCGCGGAATGTTGTCGGACTGCCAGGGCCGGAAAGCGGTCTCGCGAACGGCGGAGAAGCCGGTGATCTTCAACGAGGAATTCCAGAACGAGCTTTCCTTCTCCCAGAACTGGGTGGCGATCGTCGGCAGCGCCTTGTCGCAATCGGCGACGGCGCCATCGTAGCGCGGCCCGCTCAGCCAGAAATTCGTCTCGAGCGGATTGGCGGCCCTGGCCTCACCGAGCGATAGCGCCCCGAACATGAGGCCGAGCACGGCGGCAAAGCGGAGCGATTTCAGGGAGGGGGCGCGCATGGGCAATCCGGACTGCTGGGTCTTGCGAAGGTGGGACCGTGCCGCGAAGGCTGGGCGGGGTCAAGTGCAGCGCGGCAACACTTCGCCAGGAGTTGACCACAACGTCGCGCTCGGCATGGCTTCCGTTCTTTCCACTTCCATCCCGGCACCGTAAACTGGCGCCAACCAATTGGAGTGACGGGAATGCGAATCATTGCGGCCGCGGGTCTTCTCGCCAGCCTGGTTGTCTCGGGTATGATGGCGAGCCAGTCGGTGCGGGCCGATATTCTTCCAGTGCCGCCGTTCAAGGGCAACGACACCGGCGGCATCATCGCCTATTCGATGGCGACCCAGGTCGATGCGCGGCAGGTCGCGGTCGATCACTGCGCGCGCTACGGCAAAGTCGCCAAATTTCTCGCGGTGCAGGCCTACGAGGGCGGCTACATCTCGTTCTCCTGCCGCTGGGTGCCCTACGGCGCCGCCGAGCAGCCGATCCGCACGCTGTACTGAACCGCGGTCGTAACGCCGCAATCTCTCAGCCGGGAGCCCCCCCGATGACGCGCAAACTCGCTTTGCTCGGCTCGGCCGCCTGTCTCGTGTTGTTCGCAGGCAGCGCCAGCGCCGACGATCTGCCGCTGCGCAAGGCCGGCCTTTGGGAAATGAAGCTGGTCACGACCGGCTCGCCCGTGCCCGAGATGACCATGCAGCACTGCACTGACGAGACCGTCGACAAGGAGATGAGCAACAACGTCTCCCCGATGGCCAGGCAGATCTGCGCCAAGCAGGAGATCAAGAAGACCGCGACCGGCTATGTCAGCGATTCCGAGTGCAACGTCGCTGGCGTCAGCACGACCTCGCATGCCGAGATATCAGGCGATTTCAACTCGGCCTACACGGTGAGGACCTCCTCGCATGCGCAAGGCGGCGTCGCCGGCACGGCCGGGCGCGATAGCACCATGACGCTTGAAGCGAAATGGCTCGGGGCCTGCAAGCCGGACCAGAAGCCCGGCGACATCGTGATGCCAGGCGGCTTCAAGATGAACGTGCGCGACGTGGATAAGCTGAAGGGACTGCTGCCGAAGTAGCGAGATCGTAGCCGGAAAATCGGTGGGCTCCCTCGCCCCGTTCTAACGGGGAGAGGCAAGAGCAGTTACACGGGTATCCTCACGCTCGCCCTCAATCCTCCCATCGGGCTGTCGCCGAGCGTGATGTCGCCGCCGTGGGAGCGGGCGATGTCGCGGGCGATCGCGAGGCCAAGGCCCGTGCCGCCTTCGTCCTGGTTGCGGGCGTTGTCCAGCCGCAGGAACGGCTTGAACACCTCTTCGCGCAAATGCGCGGGAATGCCCGGCCCGTCGTCGTCGATCGTGACCGTGAGATAGCGGTGATCGCGCTGGCCGGTGATGGCGATGGCCTTGCCGTAGCGTGCGGCGTTGGTGACGAGGTTGGCAAGGCAGCGCTTGAACGAGGCCGGCTTCACCGTCACCACTGGCAGGCCGTGGAACGCCACGGTCGCGGTGTGGCCGTGCCGTTCGGCATCGCTGCGCAGCTCTTCCAGGGCCTGGGCCATATCGGTCGGCTGCGATTGCTCGCCGGAATCGCCGCGGGCAAAGGCGAGGTAATCCTCCAGCATCATCGACATCTCGTCGACGTCCTTGCGCATGCCCTCGAGCTCGGGACTATCGCCGATCAGCGCCAGCTCGAGCTTGAAGCGGGTCAGGATGGTGCGCAGGTCATGGCTGACGCCGGCCAGCATTGCGGTGCGCTGCTCCATCGTGCGCTCGATGCGCGATTTCATCTCGAGGAAGGCGACGGAGGCGCGCCGCACCTCGCGCGCGCCTCTGGGGCGGAAATTCGGCGCCTCGCGGCCTTTGCCGAAGCTCTCGGCGGCATCGGCGAGCCGCAGGATCGGCTTGATCTGGTTGCGCAGGAACAGCACCGCGACGATCAGCAGGATCGAGGACGTGCCGACCATCCAGAAAAGGAAGATTTCCGAGTTGGAGGCGTAGGCGGCGCTGCGCTGGGCGAACACGCGCATCACGGCATCGTCGAGCTGGATGCGGATCTCGACGAGGTTGGAGCGGCCGACCGTGTCGATCCAGAACGAACGCCCGATCTGGCGGCCGAGCTGCACCGACAGGGTCTGGTCGAGCAGCGAGAAGAACGGCTTTGGTCCCGGTGGCGGCATGTCACCGGCAGGCAGGAAATCGACGACGAGGCCGAGCCGCTGCTGGGCGATGCGGCGGATCTGGTCGCGATCCTTGTCCTGCGGATAGCCCTTGTAGACGTCGATCAGCGCGGCGATGTCCTGCACCACCGCGGCGGACAGGCGCCGAGTCACCGTGTTCCAGTGCCTTTCCATGAACACGAAGGCGACGACCGATTGCAGGATCACCATCGGCACGATCATGATCAGCAGCGCGCGCGCATAGAGGCCGGTCGGCATCCAGCCCTTGAATGCGTTGCCCATCCAGCCATTGGCGGCGGAGACGCGGCCAGCGGCGCTCTTCAGAAGCGTCAGGCCCGTATCGATCGTGCTCATCGGTGGCGCTTCACTGCTCTATGGGCTTTAAGGCGAGGCCACCAGCCGGTAGCCGATGCCGCGCACCGCCTGGAGGAATAGCGGATTGGCGGGATCGGTCTCGATCTTGCGCCTGAGGCGGTTGATCTGAACGTCCACGGCGCGCTCGTTGACGCTGCCGTTGCCGGTCAGCGCGCTGCGCGGCACGGTTTCGCCCGGCGTCTCCGAGAGGATGCGCAGCATCTCGCGCTCACGGTCAGTGAGGTGAATGACCTCATCGCCCTGGCGCAGCTCGCCGCGTTCGAGATGGTAGACGTAGGGTCCGAAAGCGATCTTCTCCACGGTCGCCGCCTGCGGCGGCGGCGCGGCGCGCTTGAGGATGTTGTTGATGCGCAGCGCGAGCTCGCGCGGCTCGAACGGTTTTGCGACATAGTCGTCGGCGCCGATCTGCAGGCCCTCGATGCGCGCTTCTGCCTCGTGCCGCGCCGTCAGCATCACGATCGGCACCGAGGACGAGGTGCGGATGAAACGGGCGAGGTCGAAGCCGGTCTCGCCGGGCATCATGACGTCGAGGATCAAGAGATCGAAATGCAAGCCCATGAGCTTGGCGCGCGCATCGCTGGCACTGGCGGCGGTCGAGACCCGATAGCCTTCGCTGGCGAGGAAGCGCGACAGCAGATCGCGAATGCGGCGGTCGTCGTCGACCAGCAGCAGATGCGGGGCATCGTCGGCGGGTTGCACCGGCGGGCGGGCGAGCGTGGCAGCGAGCGGCACGGTCACTCCTTGGCGTCGTGGTTGACGGAAGCGAAGATCGTCTCGAGCACCTTGTCCGGATCGTCGCGATCGATCATCGCGCGCAGGAAGCGCTTGACGGTCTCGGCATCCTGCGGACCTATCTCGGCAAGCGCCTTGGTGATCCGCGTGGTCTGGAGCCCGGCAAGCTTCTGCACCAGCGCTTCGCCTTTCGGCGTCGCATAGAGCAGGCGCTGACGACGGTCATTGTCGCCGGTCTTCTGCACGATATAGCCTTCGTCGAGAAGCTGCTTGAGCACGCGGCCGAGCGATTGTTTTGTGATGCGCAGGACGTCGAGGAGATCGGCGACCTTGAGGCCGGGATAGCGATAGACGAAGTGCATGACCCGGTGATGGGCCCGGCCGAAGCCGAAGGCCTCCAGCTCCTGGTCTGGATCGCCCACGAAATCGCGATAAGCGAAGAACAGCAGCTCGATGATATCCCAGCGCAAATTGCCTCCATCGCCTGCGGCCGGCCGAGGCTCGGCGGCGTCTTGAGACGGACTCGCGAAATTTATGTCAGGCATATTGACGTATCTTGGGTTCAATGTTACAAAACGATTGGCCCGTACGAAATTTTAGATCGTATCGCGACGGGCGGCGTCGAAGCAGGGACGGCGGAAACAGCCGGACAGGCGACGACGGCCGGAGCAGATCTACCGTGCGATTGTCGAGCGGCATTTCGACAAAACATACTGGACTTCCGCCTTCCGCAAAAGCATGTCCTCGGCGACATGCTGGCCACGGGAAACCGGCCGTAACAAGGCTGGCGGCGGTCCAGCCAGACACCTAATGAAGCCAGCCGGCCCCGAACAGGGGCGGGCCGGTGCCAGAACAGCGCCGATACCGGCAGCGGGAGCCAAGGACATGAGCATGACATTCGACATCCAGCCCGCATCCAATCCGACTCCTGAGAAGGACCGCGTCGCCAAGCTGGTGGACCCAGGGTTCGGGCGAGTTTTCACCGATCACATGGCGATCGTCCGCTACAATCAGGCCAAGGGCGGCTGGTACGAGGCCAAAATCGAGGCGCGCGCCAACTTTCAGCTCGATCCGGCCGGCGCGGTTCTCCATTACGCTCAGGAAATTTTCGAGGGCCTCAAGGCCTACAAGCGCGACGACGGCGGCGTGAACCTGTTTCGCCCCGACGCCAATGCGCGGCGATTCAAGGACTCGGCCGACCGCATGGCAATGGCGCAATTGCCCGAGGATGTCTTCATCGAGGCGGTCGAGCAGGTCGTGCGCATCGATCGCGCCTGGATGCCGGGCGGCGAGGGCAGTCTTTACCTACGGCCCTTCATGATCGCGAGCGAGACCTTCCTCGGCGTCAAGCCGTCATCCGAATACATCTTCGCGGTCATCGCCTCGCCGGTGGGCTCTTATTTCAAGGGCGGCCCTGCACCGGTGTCGATCTGGGTGTCCGAGAACTACACGCGCGCCGCGATCGGCGGCACCGGCGCCGTCAAATGCGGCGGCAATTATGCCGCGAGCCTGCGCGCCCAGGCGGAAGCGATCCAGCATGGCTGCGATCAGGTCGTGTTCCTCGATGCGCTCGAGCGCCGTTACATCGAGGAGCTCGGCGGCATGAATGTGTTCTTCGTGTTCGACGACGGCTCGCTGTCAACGCCGCCGCTCGGCACCATCCTGCCGGGCATCACACGCGACTCCATCATCACGCTCGCCCGCGATGCCGGAAAGACGGTGCGCGAGGAGCCCTACTCGCTCGACCAGTGGCGCAAGGACGCCGCCAGCGGCAGGCTGAAAGAAGCCTTCGCCTGCGGCACTGCCGCCGTGATCTCGCCGATCGGCAAGGTGCGCTCGGTGAGCGGCGATTTCGACATCAGTGGCGGCGCGGCCGGCCCGGTCGCCATGGGCCTGCGCAAGCAGCTCGTCGACATCCAGTACGGCCGCACCAACGATCCGCACAACTGGATCCGCAAAGTGTTTTGAGGCTTTTACCTATACCTTCTCCCCTTGTAGGAGAAGGTGGCGCGAAGCGCCGGCTGAGGGGTTGTCTTCGCGAGTTCAAGCGCGAGAGGTTTGTTCGCGGAGAGAAACCCCTCACCCGTCTCGCCGCTACCGCGAGCCACCCTCTCCCACAAGGGGAGAGGGCAAGAACGGTTGCCGCACCGCGCGTCGGCTGGTAAACGCCGCGCATGGCCGAGAAACCCAAAAAACCCCAGAAATTGAAGGCGCGCCTGCCGCGCGGGCTCGAGGATCGCGATCCCGCCGCGATCCGGGCGACGCGCGAGATGGTCGAGAAGATCCGCGCTGTTTACGAGCTCTATGGCTTCGAGCCGGTGGAGACGCCGGCGATGGAATTCACCGATGCGCTCGGCAAATTCCTGCCCGACCAGGACCGTCCGAACGAGGGCGTGTTCTCGTTCCAGGACGACGACGAGCAATGGATCAGCCTGCGTTACGATCTGACCGCGCCGCTCGCCCGCTACGTCGCTGAAAACTTCGACACGCTGCCAAAGCCCTATCGCAGCTACCGCGCCGGTTACGTGTTCCGCAACGAAAAGCCCGGTCCCGGACGCTTCCGCCAGTTCATGCAGTTCGATGCCGACACGGTCGGCTCGGCGACGCCGGCGGCGGATGCGGAGATCTGCATGATGGCGGCTGATACGATGGAGGCGCTCGGGATTGCACGCGGCTCTTACGTCGTGAAGGTGAACAATCGAAAAGTGCTCGACGGTGTTCTGGAAGCCATCGGGCTCGGCGGCGACGACAACGCGGCACGCAGGCTGACCGTGCTCCGCGCGATCGACAAGCTCGACAAGTTTTCCGCCGACGAAGTGCGCAAATTGCTCGGTCCCGGACGATGGGACGGCGGCGAAGAGGGCAAGGGCGACTTCACGAAAGGCGCCAATCTGAGTGCGGCGGAGGCTGACGTTGTTCTCGCCATCACCAAGCAGCGCGATGATTGGAAAGAAGCTATCGCCGCCGCAGAAACGTACCTCGCCAAGAGCGAAGTCGGTCAGGCCGGCGTGAGCGAGCTGGAAGAAATTGCCAAGCTGGTCATGGCTTCGGGTTACGGCGCGGACCGCATTCGCATCGATCCCTCCGTTGTGCGCGGCCTCGAATATTACACCGGCCCTGTCTACGAGCTCGAACTCCTGCTCGACACCAAGGACGAGAAGGGCCGCCCGGTGCGCTTCGGCTCGGTCGGCGGCGGCGGACGTTATGACGGCCTCGTCTCGCGCTTTCGCGGCGAGCCGGTGCCGGCGACTGGCTTCTCCATCGGCGTGTCTCGCTTGCAGGCCGCACTGACGCTGCTCGGCAAGCTCGACACGCGGCCGGAATTCGGGCCCGTCGTCGTCACCGTGTTCGACCGCGACCGCGTCGCCGACTATCAGAAGATGGTCGCTTCCTTGCGCACCGCCGGCATCCGCGCCGAGCTCTATCTCGGCAATCCCAAGAACATGGGCAATCAGCTCAAATATGCCGATCGCCGCAACGCGCCCTGCGTCGTCATCCAGGGCTCCGACGAGAAGGCGCGCGGCGAGGTTCAGATCAAGGATCTGATAGAAGGTGCCAAGGCCGCCGCTGCGATCGCCTCCAACCAGGAATGGCGCGAGAGCCGCCCGGCGCAATTCTCGTGCAGCGAGGCCGATCTCGTCGCCAAGGTGCGCGAGGTCCTGGCGCGCCATGACGTGAGCTGGGGCTAGCCATTCGCTCCATTCGTCATGCGCGGGCTTGACCCGCGCATCCATCTTCCAAATGATGGATTGCCGGATCGAGCCCGGCAATGACGAATAGATGATGAACGACGAGCAGGGAGAAGACGATGCCTGAGATCACAATCAGCATGGCCGAAGGCCGCACCGACGAGCAGAAGGCCGGCATGATGCGCGACATCACCCAGGCGCTCGTGAAGAATCTCGGCGTCGACGCCGATGCCGTCGTTATCCAGATCAACGAGGCCCCGCTGCGCCACAAGATGAAGGGCGGCAAGACCTTTGTTGAGCGCGCGGCGGCTGCGAAGAAGTGACGCGTTAGCATCATTCCGGGGCAGCCCGTCAGGGCTAATCTCTGGCTTCCGCGTTCGCGCTTTGCGCCTGGAATGACGAGAAAGAATATGGACGCACGCGACTTCATCACGATCGGCATGAGCGCAGAGCGCACGCTGGTGGTGCCGGTGGAGCGCACGGTCGGGCATTTCGTGCCCGGCATGCCGTTTGTTTATGCGACGCCGATGATGATCCTCGAGATGGAGATGACCGCAAGCGATGCGATCCGCTCCGCGCTTCAGCCCGGGTGGGTCACCGTCGGCACCGAGGTCGACATCCGCCATCTGGCGGCAGCTCGCGTCGGTGCGACGGTGCGGACCACAGCGAAAGTCGTCACGGTCGAGCGCCGCGTCATCCGGTTCGAGGTCGAGGCGTTCGAGAGCACCCGCAAACTCGGCGAGGGCCGCCACGCGCGCGGTCTCGTCAATGTCGAGATGTTCAACAAGCGACTAGGAGCGTAGTTGCGAGTCCGTTAGCTACTTCGCCAATTCCTTCGACCGCTTCGTCGCGGCCGCAATTGCGCGGATCATCAACTCGCGCAGTCCGGGCTCGCCCATCAGCACGTCGAGGGCGGCAGCGGTGGTGCCACCGGGAGAGGTGACGTTCTGGCGCAGCGTGCTTGAAGCAAGCTCGGACTGGTGCAGCAGCTCGCCGGAGCCGGCGACGGTCTCGCGCGCAAGCCTGGTCGCCAGCGCCTCGGGCAATCCCGCTTCCACACCGGCGCGCGCGAGCTCCTCGGCGAGCAGGAAGACATACGCGGGCCCTGAGCCGGAGACTGCGGTGACCGCGTCCATGAGGCCTTCATCCTCGACCCATTCCACCGAGCCGGTGGCGCGCAGCAGCGCATCGGCCACCGCGCGCTGAGCCGAGCTGACGTGTTGTGCGGCGACGGCGACGGTGATGCCGCGGCCGATCGCGGCCGGTGTGTTCGGCATCGCGCGCATCACGGCGCCGCCGCAGACCTCTTCAAGCGAGGCGATGGTGGTGCCTGCCATGATCGAGACCACCGACGTCTTGTCCGAAACGAATGGTTTCAGCTTGGCGCCGGCCTCGCGGAACATCTGAGGCTTCACCGCGACGACCAGCGTCTCGACCGTGCCCGCCGCTTTCATGTCAGGATTGAGCGCAACGCCCTTGGCGGCAAGCGCGGTGATCTCGGGCGAGAGGTGCGGATCGATCACCGCAACGCGGCGCGGATCGAGCCCGCCCGCCAGCCATCCGCTCAGCATCGCGCCGCCCATCTTGCCGGCGCCAGCGAGGAGGATGGTGCCGGTGATGTTTTGGAGGGTGTTGTTCGCCATCGCTGCTGCCAAATCCGTCGTCCAGGCCAAGCCAGGACCCATGACCCCAAGTGGTTCTAGTGGATGGAGGGCAGAGCAACAAGCATCGCGAGATACGGAGAGTCCCCGCGGTATGGATCCTGGATCTGCGCGACGACAGCGCTTCGCGCCGTCATCGCTTGTCCAGGACGACGAAGGATGGGCGATGCCCTCCTCACGCGCTGGGGAGCGAGGCGCCCTACGCCTCGCCCACCGTGTCGAACATCGCCGCGTCCATGGCTTGCGCGGTGGTCTTGCCGGCCCACACCACGAACTGGAACGCCGGAAAGTAGCGCTCGCAGGCGTGGATGGCGCCTGCGAGCATGGCTTCGCATTGCGCGGTGGAGGCAGTGAGGCCGCCCGGCAGCACCAGCGCTTGGCGGTGCATGATCATGCCGGTGTTGGTCCACAGGTCGAAATGGCCGACCCACAATTGCTCGTTGACCGCGGCGACGAGCCGCTGCACCTCGCCCCGGCGCTGCAGTGGGATCTTCATGTCGAAGGCGCAGGCCAGATGCAGCGCCTCGATTTCGCCCATCCAGGTGAAGGAGAGCTGGTAATCGGTCCATTGTCCCTTCGAGACAATCGTGAGTTCGTCTTCGCCGGAGCGTTCGAACGGCCAGTTGTTGCTGGCAGCGATATCCTCGACCACCGCGAGCGGATGGCTCTTGGAATCGATAGTGCCTTCGAGCAGGGACATGCCGTCTCGACCTCTTGCCTTCTTGTTGTTTTGATACGCACGCGGTTGGCCCGGCGCGCGCTCCCTAAACGTCGCTACGGCGATCCCTAGGGTCGCTCTTGCGATCCCTTCGGATCAGCGCGGGCCTGTCGCGGATCAAGTGATGTGATTTGCGGAATCTGCGCAACCGCGTCCCGAGTCCGTCCACAAGCCAGGACTCGTTCGTCCACAGCTCATCTCCGCCACAATTGTTAACGGGGAGAGGCAAAACCGGACGAGGGAGAACAAACCGGAATCGCATTCGGGCGGCCGGCGCCAATTGCTAATTCCGTCCCGCGAGGGCCGCTCCCACCGCGACGGCATGGGACCATGCGCTTTGCCCATGCGGAACGCGCTTGCCGCAACGGCTCGCCGGCGGCATATTTGCTGGCAGGCCGTTCATCCCGAACGGCCGATGTTCTCAGGGCGGGGTGAAAGTCCCCACCGGCGGTAAGGGCCGAAAGGCCCAAGCCCGCGAGCGCCTTCCCCGAGGTTCTTTCCTGAAAAGGATTTTGCCGAAGGGAAGGGTCAGCAGATTCGGTGCAACTCCGAAGCCGACGGTCAAAGTCCGGATGAAAGAGAACGGTCGGTGGCAGACGCATCGCAAGATGCGGCTGTTTGTCGTTCCGTGTGCCCTGATTCTGGTCCTTAAACCGAGGAAAGCCATGAATCAGATGTTGCAAGATCCCCAAGTCCAAACCTCCACAGTCGAAACTGAAGTCGCCGAACCGCCGGTTCCGCAAGGACCCGCGCCCGAACACCCGCGCTTCGCAAAGCCGCAGCGGGTGGCCTTCGTGCAGGCCTGCTGGCACCGCGACGTGGTCGAGGAGGCCCGCCTCGCCTTCCTGAAGGAGGCAGAAGCGCGGCACCTCACCCATGTCGACGTGTTCGAAGTGCCCGGCTCGTTCGAGATCCCGCTGCATGCGCAGGTCCTCGCCAAGACGCGCCGCTACACCGCGATCGTTGCGGCCGGACTCGTCGTCGATGGCGGCATCTACCGCCATGAATTCGTCGCCGACACCGTGATCAAGGCGCTAATGGACGTGCAGCTCCGCACCGAGGTGCCGGTGTTCTCGGCCGTGCTGACGCCGCAGCAATTCCACGAGACCGAGGTGCACTACGACTTCTTCCGCAAGCATTTTGCGATCAAGGGCACGGAGGTCGCGGCCGCCTGTGCGGAGACATTGCTCGGCCTGGAACGTCTGCGCGGCCAGGTCGCGGCGGGGATCGTGGGGTAGGCAGACTGCCGTAGGGTGGGCGAAGCGCAAGCGTGCCCACCAGCTTCATCGAAAGAGAAAGGTGGGCACGGCGCTTTGCGCCTTTGCCCACCCTACGAGACTGAAGTCATTCCGGGGGCTCGCGTAGCGAGAACTACGGTGCGCAGTTGCGCACCTAAGAATCTCGAGATTCCGGGTTCGGCGCTGACGCGCCGCCTCGGAATGACAATAAAGAAATCAGTCGAACAGGCTCGACACCGACTCTTCGGCGGCCGTGCGCGCGATCGCGTCGGAGATCAGGCTGGCGATCGGCAGCGTGCGGATGTTCGGCGCCTTGGTCACCGCCTCGGTCGGCAGGATCGAGTCGGTGATCACCAGCTCCTTCAGCCTGGAGCCGGAGATGCGGGCCGCCGCGCCGCCGGAGAGCACGCCGTGAGTGATGTAGGCGTAGACGTCCTTGGCGCCCTTGGCGATCAGCGCGTCGGCCGCGTTCACCAGGGTGCCGCCGGAATCGACGATGTCGTCGACCAAGATACAGGTGTAGCCGGCGACGTCGCCGATCACGTTCATGACCTCGGACTCGCCCGGACGCTCGCGGCGCTTGTCGACGATCGCGAGCGGGGTGTTGATGCGCTTGGCGAGGCCGCGCGCGCGGGCCACGCCGCCGACGTCGGGCGAGATCACCATCACCTTGGAGAGATCGAACTTCTCCTTGATGTCGCGCACCATCAGCGGCGCCGCGTAAAGGTTGTCTGTCGGGATGTCGAAGAAGCCCTGAATCTGGCCGGCATGCAGGTCGAGCGTCATGACGCGGTCGACGCCCGCCTGCGTGATCAGATTGGCCACGAGCTTGGCCGAGATCGGCGTGCGCGAACCCGATTTGCGGTCCTGCCGGGCGTAGCCGAAATAGGGCAGCACCGCGGTGATGCGGCGCGCCGAGGAGCGGCGCAGCGCGTCGGTGATGATCAGGAGCTCCATCAGATGGTCGTTCGCTGGGAACGAGGTCGACTGGATGACGAAGGCATCCGAGCCGCGGACGTTCTCCTGGATCTCGACGAAGATCTCCATGTCGGCGAAGCGCCGCACCACCGCCTTGGTCAGCGGCAGGTCGAGGCCCTGCGCAATGGCCTGCGCCAGAGCCGGATTGGAGTTGCCGGCGACGAGCTTGATGGAGCCGTTTTTGGCCGACATGGACGCTTCCTCCCGCGCTTTGCTGGATACGACCTTCAACATCCTACGAATACCCATTGGAAGCACGGTTACGACGGGCGAGGAAATATCAGGCCGGGGGCTCGAATGGCAACCCGGGACGCTACGTTTTCCCTTCGAAAATCCTGAGTCGGGCCAACGGTTTGGCCGTAACTTGGGCCCGTGGTTTAGCGGGGGTTATGGCTCGGCGTAGCCGAGCGCCGTGGCCGGCATGTCCGGCGCGGGCGCGACCGGAATGATGGTCGCCACGGCCGGTCCCCGCAGGCCTGGAGCTACGCCTGAGGCATCCGGCGTTCCGTTGATCATGTTGGAAAGTCCGCTGAATCCGGCCTGGGCGATCTTTCGCAGCACCAGGTCGTCGGCAGCGCCCCAGGGGTCGCGGCCGCCCTTGGCGGACGTGGGTTCCTCGCCGGAGAGGCGCAGCGCCCGCTGCTGGTTGGCGTCGTAGACGTCCCAGACCCATGCAATCATGGTCTTGCCGCGCACGATTTGAGCCGAGAGGTAGCTGCGCACGCGATAGGCCGCCGTGCCCTCGCGGGAGACGACGGACAGACTGCGCAGCTTGGATTCGCTGTCGAGCACACCGACCATGCGGTCGAACACCTGCGGCGGCGGGCCGTCGATCGATTCGAAGGCGACCGTTGCGCCCGAGCCACCGTTCGGCGCCATCGCATAGGAATTGCTCGGCGCGTTGCCGCCGGCGCAGCCGGCAAGCATGGTCGCAGCCGCCAGCAGCATGACCGCCAGCACGCGTGCGCCCGCGCGACGCGGAAAAGATGACGCTTCCCTCATTATGGAGGGCAGCGATATCGTTAAAATCGATTAAGGTCTAGGGCAGGCTAGCCACAAACAGCACCGTCATCCCGGGACAACAGCGTGTTGCTCTTGTGTTCACGCTTCGAGCGCGATGGCATGAATGTGGCGACCGTAGTCCGGCTCCTTGCGATGCACCGAGCGGCGATAGCTGAAGAAGCGCTCATCGGCATAGGTGTCGAGACCGAGATCGTCGACCATCAGGATGCCGGAGGCTTCCAGCCGCGTCCGGATGAAGCCGGCGAGATCGAACATCGCGTGGCTCTCGCGTACCGACGGGATGAAGAACATCGCGTTGTCCGCATCCGCCTCGATGAAACGCGCCACGAACTCGTTGCCGACTTCGTAGCTCTCCTGCCGGATCAAGGGGCCGATCGCCGCGATGATGCCGTCGCGCGTGGCGCCGAGCTTCTCCATCGCCGAGATCGTTGCTTCCAGCACGCCTGATAGCGCGCCCTTCCAGCCGGCATGCGCACCGCCGATCACGCGCGCATTGGGGTCGACGAATAGCACCGGCCCGCAATCGGCGGTGGAGATGCCGAGCGCAATCCCGGATGTCCTGGTGACAAGCGCATCGCCCTTCGGCCGCGGCCCGTTCGGCCACGCGCGATCTACGACGAGCACGTCGGGCGAATGGATCTGGTGCAGGCTGAGAAAACGCTCCGGTGCGACGCCGACATGCTCGGCCATGCGACGGCGGTTTTCGGCGACGTGGGCCTGATCGTCGTTGGAGCCGAGCCCGCCGTTCAGCGCGGAATAGATGCCGCTGGAGACGCCGCCCTCGCGGGTGAAGAAGGCATGACGCAGGCCGGGCACGGCCGACAGCAGCGACGAGGCAAGCGTCATGAGGCTTCTCCGGCGCGTTCGAGATCGCTGAGACCGGCAAGACCGGTCAAACCTGGCTCGGAGATGCCGAGCACCTTGAACATCGAGCCCATGCCGCCGCGCCCCGTATCGGTCAGGCGCTTGAGCGCCACCGAAATGTCGGTTGCGACTTCGGGCGTAGCCTTCTGCATCAGCGCCGCCGCGCGGGTCTCAATGCCGATGCGCTTGAGGAAGTCGCCCTGCGTCACCGGCCCGTGCACGCGGGCCCCGACATCCTCGGCCGCACGCGCCAGCGCCTGGAAGTCGACATGGGCGGTGACGTCGGCTTGGCCCGGGGCCTTCAGGGGATCGGTGAAGCTGTGGCGCGCGATCGCCTGAAACGTATCGCCGGCATCGCTGCGCAAATGGCCGTAGTCGATGATCAGCGCCGCGCCGTCCTGGTCGCGCACGCGCGTGGCGAGCTTCATGATCTCGCTGTCGGGCCGCCATTCGAACACGGCACCGACCGGCGCGGCGCGCACCAAGGGCGGCAGCAGCACGTCGAAGCGTGGCGTCGGCTCGGGCGCGGCGCCGAACTGAAGTTTTCCGTTGGGATCGATCTCGATCACGCGCTCGTGCCAGCCGTTCTCGTAGCGGATCATCTGATGGATCGGCAGCACGTCGAAATATTCGTTGGCGAGGATGATACTGGGACCTTCCGGCACCTCGTCGATGCTGTCGTGCCAGGCGATGTTGCGCACGTTCGCCAGCGTCGCACTCTGCCGCTCGCGCAACACCGGATTGACCTCGACCATGTGGATGTGGAGTGCCTGGTAGAGCGGCGGCAGCACGCGCAATGCGCGCAGCGCGTCCGCCATCATGGTGCCGCGGCCGGGGCCGAGCTCGATCAGCCGCAAAAAGTGCGGCGAGCCCATCTGCTTCCACACCGAGGCGGCCCACAGTCCCAAGAGCTCGCCGAACATCTGGCTGACCTCGGGCGCGGTGGTGAAATCGCCCTCACGCCCGAGCGGATCGCGCGAGACGTAATAGCCGTAGCGCGGGTGCATCAGGCACAATTCCATGTAGCGCCAGACCGGCATCGGGCCTGAGGATTTGATCAGCGCCTTGATCTCGTTGAGTAGCGGCGAGTCGGTCACGATCTATGTTCTCGGAATGAATTAACGAATGGCCTCGATGGGCTTCGGCGCGCCGCGCCTGACTGCCCATACAATAAGTATGGTGCCGACGATAAGCATCGGGATCGACAACAGCATGCCCATGGTTAACCCGCCCCACAGGAAGCCGAGCTGGGCGTCCGGCTCGCGAAAATGTTCGCCGGCGATCCGGGTCAGACCATAGATCAGGATGAAGGCGCCGAGGATCATGCCGGGCCGCTTCAGGGCACCGAAGCGGATCATGATCGCGAGCACCGCGAACAACAGGATGCCTTCCATGCCGGCCTCATAGAGCTGGCTCGGATGGCGCGGCAGCTGTGTGGGATCGTTCGGGAAGATCATCGCCCAAGGCAGGCTCGCATCGGTAGCGCGGCCCCACAATTCGCCATTGATGAAATTGGCGATGCGTCCGAGCAGCAGCCCGACCGGGGCGACCGCGGTGGTGATGTCGCCGAGCGACAGGATCGAGATGCCGTTGCGATGAGCAAACAACATTACCGCGACGACGCAGCCGAGGAAGCCGCCATGGAAGGACATGCCGCCCTCCCACAATTTGAAGATCGCGGCGGGATGGTCGATGAAGAACGGCAGATTGTAGAACAGCACGTAGCCGGTGCGGCCGCCCAGGATGATGCCGAGCGTGACCCAGAGGATGAAATCGTCGATCTGGAGCAGCGAGATCGGTGCGGGTCCGCCCCACAGACGCTGGTTCTTGAGGAGCGATCTCGCATAGAGCCAGCCGAACACGATGCCGCAGATATAGGCCAGCGCATACCAGCGGATCGCGAACGGACCGATCTCGAGGGCGATCGGCTTGAAGGCGGGAAAGTCGATGAGCAGAAAGGGCATCGCGCCTTCTATGGCTGAACGAGATTGCGGCGATCGAGCGCCAGCAGACGCCCAGTGATTCTTGTTATGCAGGGACGTTGAATACGATTGCAAGGAAACCGGGGCATGACAAGGATGCCCCCGCTCGGCCCTTGAACCGGCCCAGTCGGATTGCCATTGTGTTTCGGAGAATTCGCGCAAAGTTTATCGGAGGCAGCCATGACCCAGACCAGCAACCGGTTTTTCGACGAGATCGGCCGCCTGATGAATGACGCTGCCGGTGCCGCCCAGGGCGTCAAGCGCGAGTTCGACACGGTGATGCGCACCCAGGCGGAAAAATTCCTGCGCGACATGGATCTGGTCAAGCGCGAGGAGTTCGAGGCGGTCAAGGACATGGCCCGCCTCGCCCGCGAGGAGAACGAGGCGCTGAAGGCTAGGATCGCGGCGCTGGAGGCCAAGTTCGGCGGAACGCCGACGTAAGGCACGCGCTCTTACCTCCCTAGAGGGGGAGGGTCGCAGCGCATGCAGCGAAGCGGAATGCGGTGAGGGGTGGGGTGATCCCTCCCCACGGGCATCGCCTCGATGGCGAGACTGTCACCCCACCCCGGCGCTACGCGCCGACCCTCCTCCTCCAGGGGAGGATGGCACCCCATTCTCCTTGTCATTTCCGCATCTTCCGGGTAAAAGCCCGCCACGTCTGCAGCCCCCGCACCCCTGGAGGCTTGCTGCGGATGCTGCCATGGGCCGCGCTGCGGCCCATTAACTTTTGCAAAAACAAGGACTTAACGACATGGCGACGACCGTCAAGGAATTGAAGGCGACCGCACGTCCGAAGAGCGGCAAGGGGGCCGCCCGGGCTGAGCGTCGCGCCGGCAGAGTGCCCGGAGTGATCTACGGCAACAACCAGCCCCCGGTGACGATCTCGATTGAAGATCGCGAATTGCGTCAGCGCATCCTCGCGGGCCGGTTCCTGACCACGCTCGTCGACATCGACCTCGAGGGCAAGAAGCACCGCGTGATTCCGCGCGACTATCACCTCGACCCGGTCAAGGACTTCCCGATCCATGTCGATTTCATGCGGCTGGGCGAAGGCGCCACCATCCGCATCAGCGTTCCGCTGCACGTGGTGAAGGCGGAAGGCTCGCCCGGCGTGAAGCGCGGCGGCACCGTCAACATCGTCGCGCATGCGATCGAGCTGGAATGCGGTGTCGAGAGCATCCCGCAATACATCGAGGCTGACGTCGGTTCGCTTGAAATCGGTCACTCGCTGCATCTGTCCGACGTCAAGCTGCCGGCCGGCGTGAAGGCGCTGACCCGCGAGGACGCGACCCTCGTCACCATCGTGCCGCCGTCGGGCTACGCCGAAGAGCAGAAGGCGGCAGCTGCGGCTGCGGCGGGTGGTGCGGCTCCGGTCGCGGGTGCTGCTGCTCCGGCGGCGGCTGCGCCGGCTGCGGGTGCTGCTGCTCCGGCAGCGGCTGCCAAGGCTCCGGCCGGCGGCGACAAGAAGAAGTAATCTCTCAAAGCTGGCGCGCGGTCCCCAGGATCGCGCGCCGAGCGAGGGGCGCGCCGCGTCATGCGACTCTTTGTTGGGCTCGGCAATCCCGGCGCGAAATACGCACGTAACCGGCACAATATCGGCTTCATGGCCGTGGACGAGATCGCGCGGCGTCATGGCTTTGCGCCATGGCGCCGCCGCTTTCAGGGCGAGACCTCGGAAGGCATGCTCGGACCAGAGCGCGTGATCCTGCTCAAGCCCACGACCTACATGAACGATTCCGGTCGCAGCGTGCAGGAGGCGGCCGGCTTCTTCAAGATCGCGCTGGGCGACGTCAGCGTGTTCCATGACGAGCTCGAACTGCCGCCGGGCAAGGTGCGGGTGAAGATCGGGGGCGGCATTGCCGGGCACAACGGCCTGCGTTCGATCTCGGCCCATATCGGCAACGACTATCGCAGGGTGCGGCTCGGCATCGGACATCCCGGCGTCAAGGAGCTGGTGCACGGCCACGTGCTGTCGGACTTCGCCAAGAGCGACAACGAATGGGTGGCGACGCTCTGCGAAGCGGTCGCCGAGCACGCCCCGCTGCTTGCCAAGGGCACCGACGCGACCTTCGCCAACAGGGTGCACCTTGCTATGCAGGCAAAGGGATTTTTGATCAAGGACGACAACGGCAAGGAATAACGCTCGTGGGATTCAAATGCGGGATCGTCGGATTGCCGAATGTCGGCAAGTCGACCTTGTTCAATGCGCTGACCGAGACGGCCGCGGCGCAGGCTGCGAACTATCCGTTCTGCACCATCGAGCCGAATGTCGGCGAGGTTGCCGTGCCCGATCCGCGGCTTGAGAAGCTCGCCGCCATCGCCAAATCGGGTCAGATCATTCCGACCCGGCTGACCTTCGTCGACATCGCGGGCCTCGTGCGCGGCGCGTCCAAGGGCGAGGGCCTTGGCAACCAGTTCCTCGCCAACATCCGCGAGGTCGACGCCATCGCGCATGTGGTGCGCTGCTTTGAGGATTCCGACATCACCCACGTCGAGGGCAAGATCGCCCCGCTCGCCGACATCGAGACCATCGAGACCGAGCTGATGCTCGCCGACCTCGACAGCCTTGAGAAGCGTGTCGACAACCTCTCGAAGAAAGCCAAGGGCAACGACAAGGACGCCAAGGAGCAGCTCGACCTCGTCAACCGCACCCTGGTGCTGCTGCGCGACGGCAAGCCCGCCCGCCTCGTCGAGCGCAAGGCCGAGGAGGAGCGCGCCTTCTCCATGCTGGGGCTGCTCTCATCAAAGCCTGTGCTCTACGTTTGCAACGTCGAGGAAGGCTCGGCCGCAACGGGCAATTCGTTCTCCAAGGCAGTCGAGGAGCAGGCCGCCAAGGAGGGCGCCGTCGCCGTCGTCATTTCCGCCAAGATCGAGTCGGAGATCGCGACCATCTCGCGGGACGAACGCGCCGACTTCCTGGAGACATTGGGTCTCGAAGAAGCCGGTCTCGACCGTCTGATCCGCGCCGGCTACCGGCTTCTCGACCTCATCACCTATTTCACCGTGGGGCCGAAGGAAGCGCGCGCCTGGACCATCCATCGCGGCACCAAGGCGCCGGCGGCGGCCGGCGTGATCCACACCGATTTCGAAAAGGGTTTCATTCGCGCCGAAACCATCGCGTATGAGGATTACGTCGTCCTCGGCGGCGAAGCCGGCGCGCGCGATGCCGGCAAGCTTCGGCTCGAAGGCAAGGAATACGTCGTCGCCGACGGCGACGTGATGCATTTCAGGTTTAATACGTAATTTGAAGCGATCATTCCGGGCGCGCGTCTTGCGCGAGCCCGGAATGACAAGGCTCACCGCACCCCGCCGCCCTGGTCCCTGATCGCGCCGAGATGCTCGTTGATGCGGAAGACGATCAGGATCAGCTCGGCGAGGATGCGCGAGAACACCACGCCGACGACGACGCTCGCGATCGACGACAGCAGCACCAGGAAGCCGCCGAACGGACTGATCGCCATCGCAGCCAAGCCGGAGAAGACGCCGGAGAGGCCGAACAGGCAGATCAGCGCGATTACCAGCCAGTAGAAGGTCTTGATGATCGTCGGTGTGATGAAGCGGTCCCACTGAAACAGGTCGCTGAATGAAAACATCGTTCTCCCCAGGGCAAAGCGGCTTTTGCCAGATCCGGCTTTGCTAAATGATCCTGACTTTCGGCTGATCCGACTCAAGACCAACCCCGCTGCATCGAATGTAGCACGAGCCATGCGGGCCCGCGGGTTGAGATTGCCACAAAGTGCGGCCACAATCTGTCATTTCCGCGAACCAATCCCAAGATGACCCTGACCTTCGAAGATTTCCCGCCCGGGCGGTTCGGAACGTTCGGCCCGCGCCATGTCACTCGCGACGAGATTTTGGCCTTTGCTGCCGAGTTCGACCCGCAGCCGATGCACCTCGATGAGGAGGCGGCGGCTAGAAGCATGCTGCGCGGCCTGTCCGGTTCGGGGTGGCACCTCTGTTCGCTGATGACGCGGATGATGGCCGATGGTTTTATTACGCGCGCGGCTTCGCTCGGCTCGCCCGGCGTCGACGAGGTGCGCTGGTTGTCTCCGCTCCGGCCCGGCGACGACCTCATGCTCGACGTCGACGTCGTGGAGGCGCGCACTTCGAAAAGTCGCCCGGAGCTCGGCATCGTCAAGTTCAAATGCACCGTGCGCAACGCTGCGGGGCAGGCGCTCGCCGAGATGACCTCGCCGATCCTGATCAAGCGGCGCGAGGGGACGGCCTGATGCGGTTCTTCGAGGATATCGAGATCGGCCAGCGCCGCGAGATCGGCACCTATACGTTCACAGCGGAGTCCATCAAGAGCTTCGCCGCCAAGTTCGACCCGCAGCGCTTCCACCTCGACGAGGAGGAAGGCAAGAACTCGCTGTTCGGCGGGCTCGCCGCCTCCGGTTGGCATGTCGGCTCGGCCTGCATGAGCCTGCTTGTCGCCGACGGCCAGCGCTTGGCGCGGGAAGCCGCCTCGCGCGAGGAGGAAGTTGCGGTGTGGGGTCCGTCGCCGGGCTTTCGCGATCTGCGCTGGATCAGGCCGGTGCTTGCCGGCGACACGGTCGCCTACGTCAACGTCGTCATCGACAAGCGCACCTCCGCCTCGCGTCCCGGCTGGGGCATTCTGACGGCTCGCACCACCGGCACTAACCAGCGCGGCGAGGAGGTCTATTCCATCACCGCCTCAGCCTTTGTGCCGATGCGCACGAACGGTGGTTAGATCTGTTCCAGGATGAACGGTCCAATTGAGTGCGCGAGTGTTGCCCGCGCGCTATGGACGCGATTCGGCGTGGCTGTCATAAGCCTGCGCGATATGGTTACCGCGAAGCAGTTTGGCGGAACCAGTGAGGTGCTAACTAATTATGAACCTGTCGCTGTCTATTTGAAACGAATGGGCAGAGGACAGGGGACGAGGACCATGGCAGATCGCGGCGCACTCAAGTTTGTCGGATTCATCTTCGCGACCGCGACGCTGGCCGTGATGCTGGTTGCCGGCATGGTGGTGAAGGGCTATGCCGATGGCGCCTACACCCTGGAAGCCTCGACCGTGGAAGCCGCTCGGTAAGAGTTCGTTACTTGTCGGGGCCGCCGCGCGTCAGCGGCTGTAGACGAACGCCAGCACCGCGACCGCAACCACCAGCAATCCGACAAAGCGCAGCATGATCGTGCCGAGCTGATTCGGTGCCGGCCGCAGCGATATAGGGTCCGTGTTATCGGGCCGAATGCTTTCCATGACATGTCCCCCCGCCAGGCCGTAAGACGGCCATCGACGCTTGGCATTGGTCGCTGGGGAAGGATGGAGGGTTCAAACACCCTACGCTGTCACGCCCGTGCTGCCACATCCTCCGCTGTCGTGCCCCGCGAAGGCATCCAGTACGCCGCAGCCCCTCCGTATCCTGGCACTGTCTCGGAGTACTGGATCGCCCGCCTGCGCGGGCGACGACACCTATCATGTCGGCGCGTGTGCGCACCTATCACATGCCCCATGAATCAAAACCGCCGCGCTCCCCTTCCGGGAACGCGGCGGCCGATGATGCGGTGCTTCGCGGTCAGCTGTTGCGCAGGCCGTCGGCGGCGCGCTTCCACTGCGCGACGTTGTCGGCGATCATGCGGGTCGACTTCATCGCGGCCTGGCTGAGCTGGGCGTAGCCGGAGATCTCGCGCTGGACGCGCTGGCCTTCGGCATGGAGCAGGTCGCGCAGGCTCTCGAGCTCGGAGATCAAGTTCTCGATCTCGGCCAGCGAGGTGCCGGCGACGCGCTGGATCAGCGAGTTGACGTTGTTGACGGTGGCTTCGGCGCTCGGGTCGAGCGGCGGCGCGTCGGTGGTCGTCGATGCCGGACGGCGCAGATAGGCGATGTCGTTGCGGACGAAATCGCGGATGCCGGCCTCGACCTCGGTCACGGCGGCGAGGTTGGTGTCGACCGTCTCGGTCTCGGTGGTTTCGGTCTTTTCCGGACGCATGGCGTTCATCGTTATTCCCCTGTTCGCGTTGAGCGCGGCGCGAGTGTCCCCCGCACGACGACGTCTATTTTGGCGACTAGGGCGTCCGATTTTGACCGCAAATGGGCCGAGATGCGGCAAGGGCGGACCATTCGGGGGTTTTGCCGTGGCGTATGGTTAGGAGAATGTGAATAGGGAACCGCGACGGCAAGCCATCCCCTCATGGTGAGGAGCGCGCCCTTCGCGCGGGTCTCGAACCATGCAGGCCCCGCTGTAGCAGCGAGCCCTCGATCCTTCGAGACGCGCTCCTTCGGAGCGCCCTCAGGATGAGGGGAAGTGGCGGCTCGCCCTACCAGCTCTTCTTGAAACCGGCCGTCAGGCTCTTGTTGATCGCGCCTTGCGAGGTCTCGCCGACCGAGCCTGAGACGGTGACATTGTCGAACAGCTTTTGCTCGGCACCGAACTTGCGCAGCCATTTGTCGTCGGTGGTCGACAGCGTCTGGCCGGCGGTAATGCTGGTGCCGGTGTCGGTGAGGGTGATCTTGGCGGTCTGATCGGTCTCGTAATTTCGCATGACGTGGCCGCCGATGCCGGGGACGGCGGTCGTGCCCTGCTGGTTGACGCTGTAGCCGTTCTGGAGCGTCAGCGAGGTGTCGCCCGACAGCGGCACCGACTTGGTCAACGAGGCGCCGATCTTGCTGTGTTCGGTGCCGGGATCGACCCGGGCTTCCACCGCGGTCTTGTCCCAGATCGAGCCCGCGCCCGGCGCTGTCGCCGCCGCCCAGGCGCTGCCGGAGGATTGCGGTAGGCTGCCGCCATTGGCGGCCTTCTGCGCCAGCAACTCGGACATCGTCCGCGGCTCGCTCGTCACCGTCATGTCGGCGCCGATCCGCGTGTCCCAGAACGAGAACACCGATTGCTTCACCGTCACCGCCGAGGAGCCGTTTGCATTTGGATTCGACGACCAGGCCAGGCCGTCCTTGGCCGCGGTCTGGGCGCGCTTCTTGGCGGCCATGGGGTCAATGCCGGTGCCGGCATCGACCGCGAGCTGGCTCCAGTCGAGCTTGTCGACGTCGATGCCTTTGAGCACGTCGGGGTCATTGACGTCGGGGGCCTGCGCCGCCTCGGTCTCGGCCTCATCGTCAGGCGCGATCGTCGCGGATGGAATGATCTGTGCCGAGACCGTCAGCACGGAGCCCAGAATGAATGCGGCCGCCAGCAACGGCAGCCTGGTCCGGCCAAACCCTGTCGAGAATTCCATCGTCCTGCCCGCGAACCCCAGCGCACGCTTTCCAACAATATATATCGGCCTTCGGCCGTGCGCCATTCCGCGCGACAGATGCTGATCCATCGTCACGAAATTGTGGCGGCTCGCCTCGCATAACGAACCAACGGGCCGCGCGAAAGGCGCGCGCCCGACGACGAGCTGTGACACGACCGCATCCGGCGGGGCTGGAAGCCAGGGCGTCATGTGAGCGTCGTCATCGGTCCCGAACAGCGGGACCCGTTGGCGTCCCCCTCAGCCGGCGCGGCTCATCTTCGGCAGATGAATGGCGCGGCCGAGTGCCTGCTCGACCAGGTCGAACGTATCGATCAGTACCCGCATGCTGGTGAGCTTTCCCGCCCTGAACTGGGCGAACTGCTTGTTGGAATCGAGCGCCGTCAGCGAATAGCGCAGCATCGAGGCGGCTGAATCAACGCCGAGCATGATGCTCTCGCGGTCGAAGCGGCGAACGTGGAAATTGTCGGCGAGCTGGCGGATGACGTCGAGCACGGCGTCCTTGCCCTGGCGCGCGCCAAGGAACGGAAACATGTCGATCGGGCCGTACAGGGCCCACTCGACGTCCTCGTCGATCAGGGCCTCGATATCCCTGAACTGCCGGTCGTTGATCGCGCCATGCAACGCGCGCGAGAAACGCCAGAGGCTGTGCTCTGTCATTTGGGCTGTCCTGAAGCTGGCTGCAAAAAAAACGGAAAACAACCCCATGCACAGTAAGGTGCCGGGGCTCAGCTCGTTCGTGTACAAATAACTACGGGATTTCGGCCAAAACGCAATTCACGTTTTCGCAATGCACCATTGAATGCGATTTGTGAGATTTGCAATAGAGTCCCGCAATTTCCCGGTGCTTGCCGGTTAGATTCCTCGGATCGCGGACGCCCCCTTCAGCGGACAACAGCGGGGAAGGGCCGCGTGACCCGTCTCACATCACCTCTCCACCATCGCGCCTAACGTCATCCCATGTCATCAGGGAGACGTGTCATGGCCGCCATCGCCACCGTCAGAAAGTCCCGCCTGCACAACGCGGTCGAAGGGCTCGCGCTGACCGCGACGCTGCAGAGCTTCCCGACCTTCGCCGCCGCCGCTTTCCTGCTCAAACTCGTCGGCGACCACGACCTCGTCGGCGACCCCGGCGTCGCCATCTTCGTCGCTGTCGCCTCGCTCGCCCACGCGCTGCTCGCGGTGACCTTCGGCCCGAGCTTCCCGGCCTTTTTCAAGACCGTCTACGAGCCAAAATTCTTCGAGGCCCATCTGACGCTCGCCGGCAAGATCACGGCATGGCGCACCCAGCCGGTCGCCTCGCTCCAGCTCGTGACCATCGTGCTGCTGCTGTCGGTAATGGCGGTGGTGACGGCGAGCGTCGGGTGAGGAGCGGGCTATCCCTCTCGTCATTCCGGGGCCCGCAAACCGGCGAGCCCGGAATCCACTGCGATCAGCGGCGCGGATGCGCCGCCTACCTCTTCTTCCACCCGCCCCGTCGCCCCGGCATCCCGCCTGTCGATTTCGGCGCCGGCCCGAACTCCGGTCCCGACTGCCGCGAGTCGGTTGGCTGGATGATCCGGCTGGTGCTGCCGAACGGCTTTGACGGCAGGCTCGGGCTTTCGCGATAGGGCAGCGATTCCGGGCCGTGCATCTCGTCGAGATGCGGCTTGTGCACGCGGGAGCCTTTGCCGCTGCCGGCCTTGAGCGCCGTTACGGCGCTCTTGTTCTTCATGGCACTGACCGGCAAGTTCGCAGCATCGCCGTACTTCTTCGTGCCCGCATAAGCGCCGGCCTTGCCCTGCACGGTGCGCTGCTTCGCGGTAGGGTCGTCGACCACGGCGAGCTCGGTGGCGCGCAGGCGCTTGACTTCGTCGCGCAGACGCGCGGCTTCCTCGAAGTTCAAATCGGCGGCGGCCTCGCGCATCCTTGTTTCGAGATCGGCAAGCACGGCTTCGAAGTTGTGGCCGATCGAGATGACGTCATCGGTCATGTCGTGGCCGCCAACCTCGACCAGCACGTGGTCGCGCTCGTAGACGGAGTTGAGGATGTCGCCGATCTGCTTCTTCACGCTCTCCGGCGTGATGCCGTTGGCAGTATTGTACTCGACCTGTTTTTCGCGGCGGCGGTTGGTCTCGGCGATGGCACGCTCCATCGAACCGGTCATCTGGTCGGCGTAGAGGATCACCTTGCCGTCGACATTGCGCGCGGCGCGGCCGATGGTCTGGATCAGCGAGGTCTCGCTGCGCAGAAAACCTTCCTTGTCGGCGTCGAGAATCGCGACCAGCGCGCATTCGGGGATGTCGAGGCCTTCGCGCAAGAGGTTGATGCCGACCAGCGCGTCGAACGCACCGAGGCGGAGATCCCGGATGATCTCGATGCGCTCGATGGTGTCGATGTCGGAATGCATGTAGCGGACTCGGATGCCCTGCTCGTGCAGATATTCGGTGAGGTCCTCCGCCATGCGCTTGGTCAGCACGGTGATCAGCGAGCGATAGCCGGCCTGCGCGGTGGCGCGGACCTCGCCGACGAGATCGTCCACTTGCGTGCGGGCGGGGCGGATGTCGACGGGAGGATCGATCAGACCTGTGGGGCGGATCACCTGCTCGACGAACACGCCGCCGCTCTCGTTCAGCTCCCAGCCGCCCGGCGTCGCCGACACCGCGATGGTCTGCGGCCGCATCATGTCCCACTCCTCGAAGCGCAAGGGGCGGTTGTCCATGCAGGAGGGCAGGCGGAAGCCGTATTCGGCCAGCGTCGCCTTGCGACGGAAGTCGCCGCGGAACATGGCGCCGATCTGCGGGATGGTGACGTGGCTCTCGTCGGCGAAGATCAGCGCGTTGTCGGGCACGTATTCGAACAGCGTCGGCGGCGGCTCGCCGGGGCGGCGCCCAGTGAGATAGCGCGAATAGTTCTCGATGCCGGCGCAGCTTCCGGTCGCCTCCATCATCTCGAGGTCGAAGGTGGTGCGCTGCTCCAGCCGCTGCGCTTCGAGCAGGCGGCCCTGATCGTGGAGCTGGTCGAGCCGTTGCTTCAATTCTGATTTGATCGACTTGATCGCCTGCACCAGCGTCGGCCGCGGCGTCACATAGTGCGAGTTGGCATACATCTTGATGAACTCGAGCTCGTCCTGCTTGTGGCCGGTGAGCGGATCGAACTCCTCGATGCTCTCGATGGTGTCGCCGAACAGGTTCACGCGCCAGGCGCGGTCCTCATAGTGCGCGGGGAAGATGTCGATGACGTCGCCGCGGACACGGAAGGTGCCGCGGGTGAAATCGGCCTGGGTGCGCTTGTACTGGAGCGCGACGAGATCGGCGATGAGCTGGCGCTGGTCGATGCGCTCGCCCTTCTTCAGCGCGAAGGTCATCGCGGTGTAGGTCTCGACCGACCCGATACCGTAGATGCAGGACACCGAGGCGACGATGATGACGTCGTCGCGTTCGAGCAGCGCGCGCGTCGCTGAGTGGCGCATGCGGTCGATCTGCTCGTTGATCGAGGAATCCTTCTCGATATAGGTGTCGGTGCGTGGGACGTAGGCTTCCGGCTGGTAATAGTCGTAGTAGCTGACGAAGTACTCGACCGCGTTGTCAGGGAAGAAATTCTTGAACTCGCCATAGAGCTGGGCGGCGAGGGTCTTGTTCGGGGCCAGGATCAGGGCGGGGCGCTGCGTCGCCTCGATCACTTTGGCCATGGTGTAGGTCTTGCCCGAGCCGGTGACGCCCAGCAGCACCTGCGAACGGTCGTTGCGATTGATGCCCTCGACCAGCTCGGCGATCGCAGTCGGCTGGTCGCCCTTGGGCTCATAGGCCGACTTGATCTCGAAGCGCACGCCGCCCTCGGACTTTTCCGGGCGCGGTGGCCGGTGCGGCGTCCAAATCCGCATCGAGCCGTCGTCCTTGCGGAATTCCGGGCGGCCCTCGCGGATCAGCGATTCCAACGCATCCGCGGTGGCCTTGACGCCCAGCGCCTCCATTTTTGAGCGCGGCGGCCGCGCCAGCGCCTCGGCATCGTCTTCTTCTGTTGGCAGCCCGAGCTGCCGCGCCAGTTCCGGATCGAGTGTCGGGATCGTGGCCGAGGTTCCGTAATTGGCCTGCGGCGCCTCGTCGAAGCCTTCGGTGGGTGCGCGCGCTCCAGCCGGCTGCGGATTGGTACGCAGCGGCATCGGCTTTGTAATGTTCTTGGCCGTATCCTGCGGAAACTCCTTCGGCGTCGAGGCGCGCGCGCGATGCGCGGCGGCCTCGCCCCCGGCACGGCGATCGCGCGAATTGTCCGGCGGCGGCTGGAGCCCGGTGCCCGATCCCAGGCCCGCATCGCCGCGATTGATCGCAGGATTGAGCAGTTCGGCCAGCGCCGGCCCGATCGGCTGCACATCGGGGCGATGCGCCTTCGAGTTCGGAGCCTTGGTCTTCGGGGATTTGCCAGATTTTTCGGAGGATGCAGGTTTCTTCGCCATAGGGCGAATATGGGACGAGTCCGCCTCTCAGGAAAGAGCGAATGCCCGCCGCTATGCAGCCTGCTGACAGCAGGTTGGCAGCAGGCTTGGCGTCACCCCGCCGGCAGCGGCCCCTCGTCATCCTCAGCCGCGATATTCGGCTCAAGGATGTCTAGATGGATGCCGCCGCAATCGGTGCAGCGCATGGTCCAGTACTCGCATCCAGCGCGACCGCCGATCACACGGAGCACCATGAGATCGCCGTCGCATTCCGGGTAGTTGGACAGCACGGCGCGCGCATAGATCCGCGGCCGCACTGAGCCGATTTCGGTGATAGACATGACCGGTTCCCCCTTGCGGCGCCCCGCCGCTGGTCCGCCCGCGGACGCTATTCGTCGTCGCTGTCGGCCCGGCGGCGGAAGCGATCGATGTGTTGCTTGGCATCGGCAATCGCGGCGTCGCGGTCGGGCCAGGCGAGGCCGACTTCCATGGCGGGAAACAGCACGCCGTCGATTGCAAGCGGGCTGAAATCGGAGCGCCGGATGCGGGCGTGCCACAGTCCTTTTCCAGCTTCGAAGGATTCGATGTCAAAGCCGTCGTAGAGGGTCGTCATTCTTGTCGGTCCCACGTTTTTTTGTCAGAGGGTCAGGGGACCACATTTGCGAATCCCGGGATGTGAAGCCGTTCACAAGCCGCGAGGCTTTTTTGCCGAGCGCGTCAGTTCCGCGCCGCAGCACGACCGAGTCGCCGCGCCGGACGCGCCGGTTCCGACGCCGCGCGCATGATCCAGCGGCGAAACGCGGCGAAGTCGCGTTGCTCGGTCTGGAAGCTGCGATAGAGCAGGTACCAGCGCATGCCTTTGGGCACCGAGAGATCGAACGGCGCCACCAGCCGTCCGGCGGCGAGATCGTCGTCAATATAGGGTCGAATGCCCATGGCAACGCCGAGTCCGTCCGCGGCGGCCTGCAGCGCCTGACCGTAGAACTGGAACTCGGGCCCGCGCGCGTTGATGCGCGCCAGGTTCGCGGCCTTGAGCCAGAGCGGCCAGTCCTCCGGCGAATGCGCGACGCGGATCAGGCTCGGTCCCCTGAGATCCGCCGGCCGCTTCAGGCCGCTCGCAAGGCGCGGCACGCAGACCGGCGTGAGGTCGCCCGCGAACAGCGGCTCGGCGACGAGGCCGGGCCAGTCGCCGGTGCCGAGCTTGATGCCGCAGCTCCAGTCCTCGCCGAACGGCACCGAGGCGCCGCCGGTGGTGAAGCGCACCTCGATGTCGGGCTCCTCGCTGCGAAACTCCGACAGGCGCGGGATCAGCCAGCGCATCGCAAAGGTGTGGCCGACGCCGATGGTGAGCACGCGCACGCTGGAGGGCGCCGTCACCTGCGCGGTGAGGCGCGCCAGCGCATCGAAGATCGGCGTCAGCCCGCTTTGATAGGCGCGGCCGGCCTGCGTCAGCACGAGCTTGTTGGCCTTGCGCTCGAACAGCGCGAGGCCGAGGCGCTCCTCCAGCAGATGCACCATGCGGCTGACGGCAGCGGCCGACACGTTCAGCTCGAGCCCGGCCGCGGCAAAGCTGCCGGTCCGCGCCGCCGCCTCGAATGCCTTGATGCCGTTGAGAAACAGCAGCCGCCGCAAATGCCCGACCCTCAGGAAAGCTGATGCCAGGCCAAGATAACTCAGTTTGCACGTGGGGGGCAAGCGAGGCACAAGAACGAGTGTAATTCTAAGTTGATTTCGGGCAGCCGCAGCGCTCTTCGCTTCTCGCCGCAAGCGAGGCGAGGCAGCGCCAGCAGCCTGCGTCCCTTACCTATGTTGAGGAGAATCCTTTCGTGGCGCCCATCGTGATCGCTGCCCTTGGCATGCTGATGGTCGCCACCGCGTTCCTGTCCGGGCTGTTCGGCATGGCGGGCGGGCTGATCCTGATCGGCGTGTTGCTGGCATTGATGCCGCTGCCGGCGGCCATGGTGCTGCATGCGATCACGCAGATGGCCTCGAACGGCTGGCGTGCGTTTTTGTGGCGCGCGCATATCCGCTGGCGCCCGGTCGCGAACTATCTCGCCGGCTGCGCGGTCGCGCTCGCGGCCTGGTCGCTCACGCGCTACGTTCCGGACAAGCCGGTCGCGCTGCTGCTGCTCGGTATCACGCCGTTCATGGCGCGGCTGCTGCCGTCAAACATCAAGCCCAACCCCGACAGCGTCTGGCAGGGCTCGGTCTACGGCTCGATCTGCATGGGCTTGATGCTGATGACCGGCGTCTCCGGCCCGCTGCTCGACACCTTCTTCCTCGGCGGCGATTTCGGCCGGCGCGAGAAGGTGGCGACCAAGGCGATGTGCCAGCTGGTCAGCCATTTCACCAAGCTGGTCTATTTCGGCGGCATCATCGACCAGGCGGCGAGCCTCGATCCCGTCCTCGCCGGCGTCGCGATCGCAGCATCGATGCTCGGCACCACACTGGCGCGCCGCATCCTTGAAGCCATGACCGACCAGCAATTCGTAGCCTGGTCGAACAAGCTGATCACCACCATCGCCTGCTACTACATCGCCTATGGCGGCTGGCTCCTGCTGCGTACGGAGGTCGCGGTCGCCTTCGACAAGGGAGGTTTGCGATGAGCGAGACCGCCGATCCGCTGGTGCTGGATTTCGTCGAATGGGTCGCACGCGAGCCGCGCGCCTATGCCGAGGTGATCGCGACCTGGAAGACCTCGTGCCCGCGCCTTACCATCTGGGAAGACGCCACTGAGCGCGGCTATGTCGCGCGGAAGATGGTGCCGGGAATCGGGCTGATCATCGCAGTGACGGAAGGCGGCGAGAAGCTGCTGCGGACGAACCGGCGGTGATGCGCACTTCCGTCTCGACATCGCCATTGCGAGCGTAAGCGAAGCAATTCAGAATGTCTCTGCCGCGCAGCCTGGATTGCTTCGCGGAGCCTGTCATCGGGTCGCGCTTCGCGCGGCACCGTTGGCTCGCCATGACGGAGCAAGCGGAGGCCTCTCATGTCACTCAAACTCTACGAACTCGTCGGCACCGACGCAGCGCGCCCGTTCAGCCCGTATTGCTGGCGCACGCGGATGGCGCTCGCGCATAAGGAGCTGACGGCGGAATCGCTGCCCTGGCGCTTCACCGAGAAGAGCGCGCTTGCGCCGCATGGCTCCGAGAAAGTCCCGGTGCTGCTGCATCACGGCAAGCCCGTGGTCGATTCGTGGACCATCGCGAATTATCTCGAAGACAGTTTTCCGGATCGTGCATCGTTGTTCGGCGGCGAGGGCGGTCGCGCGATGGCGCGCATGATCAATACCTTCGGCGACATCGCCATCGTCGGCGGCATCTTTCCGTTGATCGTCGCCGACATCCCGAAGAACCTCGCCGAGGTCGACGCCGCCTATTTCCGCCAGTCGCGCGAGGCACGCTTCGGCGGCAAGTCGCTGGAACAGGTCATAGCCAGCCGCGACACCGGCGTGATCGCGTTCCGCAAGTCGCTGGAGGTGATGCGGCAGACATTGAAGAAGCAGCCCTATCTGGGCGGCGCCGCTCCCAACTACGCCGACTATATCGTGTTCGGCGGTTTTCAATGGGCGCGGGTGGTGAGCCCGTTCAAGCTTCTGGAAGCCGATGATCCGGTTTATGCGTGGCGGGAAAAATTGCTCGACGCGTTCGACGGCATGGCGCGCAGGTCGCCGGGATTCGCGGTGTAGGGTAGGCTCCCTCCATCGTCGTCCTGGCGACGCCAGGGCCCATCTCGCGTGATCTATCGATCGTTTGCGGTACGGTACCGAACGGGGAATTTTCGTGGCGTGCTCGCCGGGGTAATGGGTCCTCCCGGCTCACGACACGGAAAACGTGGTCGGCTCTCGTGCCTAACGAGCAGCACTCGCCGCCGCCTGCCGCAAACATGCCCGGCACAAACAATCCTCGCCCTCGACTGGCATTGGCAGTCTTGCCGTCTCCTCCGCGCACCAGCAGCTGCCCGAGAGGTCGCAGCCAAACTCGGCGCCGCAGCGGGAGCAGGCGAGGCGCCGGGATTCTGGCAACGCAGATTCTTGCTGATTTGTCATGATTTACGTCGAAGCTAGGCCGTCATTTTCATGTCGGGTTCATTGGCCGCTGCGGTATATTATGCCTTGCGCACGGACTCGGAAAGCGGCTCCCGGCGCGCGAAGGACAGACCGATGGCCCGTGATTCGCAAGCCGCCCTCGTTGCGCTCAACCGCTTCGGCTTCGGCGCCCGCGGCGGCGCGTCCGGCGATCTCATCGATGCCGCCTCCGACCCGCGCGGTTTCGTCAAGGCAGAGCTCGCGCGTCCCAATGGCGTGCTGCTGGAAGCGCCGGGTCTGCAATCGACGCCGCAGCTCGGGCAGGCGGTGTTCGCCTATCAGGACGAGGTCAAGCAGGCGCGCGAGGCCGCCAAGGCCACGGCGGCCGCTGAAACGCCGACACAAGCGTCTGCCGATCAGAAGCCCGCCCTGCGCCGCAATCTCTCGCTGAACGCAGCCGCAAGCGAGGTCGCCGGCCAGATGGCGGATGCGAGACCAGCGGACAACGCGGCGAAGCCGGAGGCCATGCAGCCCAGCCCCGGCGCGCCGCCCGCCGCAAAGCCCGCGCCGCAGCCGCTCAACGTCATCCAGAAGACATTTCGCGCCGAGGCGCTGGCGCGGTTGCAGCGGGCCACCCTCGTCGAGTGCGGCTTCACCGAGCGACTCGTCGTGTTCTGGTCCAACCATTTCTGCATCTCCGCGAGCAAGGGCGAGCTGGCGCGGATCTGGGCCGGCGCGTTCGAGCGCGAGGCGATCAGGCCGCACGTACTCGGGCGTTTCGCCGACATGCTCAAGGCGGTCGAGCAGCATCCGGCGATGCTGTTCTTTCTCGATAACCAGCAATCGCTCGGACCGGATTCGCGTGCGGGGCAAAACCGCAAGCGCGGGCTGAACGAGAATCTGGCGCGCGAGATCATGGAGCTGCATACGCTCAGCGTCGGCGGCGGCTACACGCAGGACGATGTCACCTCGCTCGCGCGCATCATCACGGGCTGGACCTTCGCCGGCCGCCAGGGGCAGCTGGGGGCGCCCGGCTCCTTCGTGTTCAACGTCAATGCGCATCAGCCGGGGCCGCAGATCCTGCTCGGCAAGACCTACGGCCAGGCGGGCCTCGCGCAAGGCGAGGCCGCGCTCGCCGACCTCGCGCGCCATCCCTCGACCGCGAATTTCATCGCCACCAAGTTCGTCCGCCACTTCGTTGCCGATGATCCGCCGCCGTCTCTCGTTGCGCGGTTGCGCGACATCTTCGTCAAGACCGATGGCGACCTCAAGGCGCTTGCCATGGCGCTGGTCGATTCCGACGAAGCGTGGAAAGCGCCGCTGACCAAGATGCGCTCGCCTTACGATTTCCTGGTCGCGAGCGGCCGGCTGCTCGCGCGCGTGCCGGAAGATCCGAGCCGTTATCTCAATGGCCTCAACCTGCTCGGGCAACCGCTATGGTCGCCGGCCGGGCCCAACGGCTTTCCCGACACCAATGCAGCCTGGGCCGCACCCGAGGGCATGAAGCTCAGGCTCGATATCGCGGCGCAAATCGGCTCGCGGCTCGGCAACACCATCGATCCGCTCGACCTGCTGGAATTCGCCGCAGCCGATGCGGCCTCCATCGAGACGCGACGAACCATCGAGCGCGCGGAGTCGCGGCAGCAGGCGCTGGCGCTGCTGCTGATGTCGCCGGAAATGCAGCGGAGATGACGATGATCGACTGCGTCGAGAACCGGCTCCTCGCCTCGCGCCGCGGGCTCCTGCTCGGCGGCGCCTCTTTCGCGGCCTGGGCCTACCTGCCGAAATTCGCACGCGGCGCCGACGGGCACGATCCGCGCCTGGTCGTGGTGATCCTGCGCGGCGCGCTCGACGGGCTTTCGACCGTTGCCCCGATCGGCGACCCCGATTACGCCGGCCTGCACGGCTCGATCGCGCTCACGGCTGACGGCGCACACCCCGCGACCATGCTCGATAGCTTCTTTGCGCTGCATCCCGCCATGCCGGAGTTCGCACGCATGTACCGCGACAAGCACGCCGCGGTGATCCACGCCGTTGCAACACCGTATCGCGATCGCTCGCATTTCGACGGCCAGGACGTGCTCGAAAGCGGCTATGCCGGCCCGGGCCGGGTGCAGTCCGGTTGGCTCAATCGCGCGCTGGAAGTGCTACCGCGCGGCGAGCGGGTATCGAGCGGCCTCGCTGTCGGCCCGACCACGCCGCTGGTGCTGCGCGGCAATGCGCCGACCGTCGGCTGGGCGCCGGTCGCGCTGCCGCAGGCCGACGACGACACTGCAATGCGCCTCGTCGAGCTCTACCGCCATCGCGATCCCGTGCTGGCGACGGCCTTGGCGCAAGGCCTTCAGCTCGACAAGGCCGCAAGCGGCGACGACATGAAGCCGAAGGGCGGCAACGCAGCCGCGCAGATGCGCCAGGTGGCGCACGGCGCGGCAAGATTGATGGCGGCCGACGATGGTCCGCGCATCGCGGCGCTCGCCTTCGACGGCTGGGACACACACGCCAATGAAGGCGGGCCTGTGGGGCGTCTCGCCTTCCTGCTCGGCGGCCTCGACGGCGCGCTCGCCGAATTCGAAAGCGGGCTCGGCGAACGCTGGCGCGACGCGGTGGTCGTCGTCGCCACCGAGTTCGGCCGCACCGCGCGCATCAACGGCACTGACGGCACCGATCACGGCACGGGAACGATGGCGCTGCTCGCCGGCGGCGCGGTGAAGGCCGGCCGCGTCATCGCCGATTGGCCCGGCCTCAAGCTTGCCAACCTCCACGAAGGGCGCGACCTCAAGCCGACTACCGATCTGCGCTCCGTGATCAAGGGCGTGCTGCAAGGACAATTTGGCCTGTCCGATCGCGTGCTGGCGGAGACGGTGTTTCCAGACAGCGCCGCCGCAAAGCCGATGAAGGGGCTGGTGGCGTAATAACAGCCCGTCATTTCCGGGGCGCGTAGCGCGAACCCGGAATCGCAAAATGGATACCGGGCCCGCGCCTTGCCGCGCGCCCCGCAATGACGCGATAATGATGCGACATCAGGAGATCACCGCAATGTACATCGCCATGAACCGGTTCCGCGTCGCCAAGGGCTCCGAGGCCGCTTTCGAGCAGGTCTGGCTCACGCGCGACACTCATCTGGACACGGTGCCGGGCTTCGTCGAATTCCATCTGTTGAAGGGCCCCGAGCTCGAAGACCATACGCTCTACGCCTCGCACACGGTGTGGGCGAATTACGCGGCGTTCGAGGCGTGGACCAAGTCGGAGGCATTTCGCGCGGCGCATCACCGGGCTGGCGACAACAAGCCGCTCTATCTCGGCCATCCCCAGTTCGAAGGTTTTGAGGTGATGCAGACGGTCGGGCGCGGCGCGAAGTGACTGCCATAAAAAATGCGGCCCCTGTCAGACGCGGCGACTGACGGGGACCGCTTGGGGCGCTTGATCGGTGACGGGGGGCCTGACCAGACGCAGGTGCAGCGTAGTTCCGCTGTGTTACGCGCGGGTGACAGGCAGGAATTATCCACAGGCGCTGCCTGCGAAGATTAGAATATCTTGCGATAGACGATGAAGCCGGACCGCTCCGCGACCTTGTCGTACAGTCGCTGCGCGGTGACATTGGTCTCGTGCGTTTGCCAATAGACGCGCGGCGACCTCGCCAGTTTCGCCCGCTCATACACACCATAGATCAGCGCCGAGGCAACCCCCTTGCCGCGCGCGGCCTCGCGCGTGAACAAATCCTGCAAATAGCAGGACGGCTCGATCGCGGTGGTGCTGCGATGGAAGAGATAATGCGTCAGTCCGAGCAATTGGCCGTCGCTCTCGGCGACCAGCGCATGCACCGGCTCATAGGCGTCGAAGAAACGTTGCCACGTCATGCGCGTGATCTCTGGCGCGAGCGCGGTCGGGCCCGAACGGCCGTAGAAGGTGTTGTAGCCGTCCCACAGCGGCAGCCATTGTTCGTAATCCTGCTTCGTGACGGAGCGAATGGTGAGGGACATCTGAAATTCCTGGGCTCGGAGGATGCCAACGGCCGGTGAGGCATCCTTGATACGAGATTATCGCGCTGCCGATCAATCCTGCTGTCGCATCACTCTGCAAGGCGCAAAGAGCGGATCAGCCTTCGGTTCGCCGGATCGCGCAGCGAGCGGTAGTAGTCGGCACGCGCGGGCGCGTCGGTGTGGCGCACGAGATCGGTCACCGGCGTGTAGCTCAGCATGCGGCCGCCGTCGGGCAGCGCGGTGCAGACGAAACGCAGCACCTCGCCATTGCGCAAGGCGATGTTGATCGGCCTGGCATCGCCGATCCGCACCATCTCCATGCGCTGCGCGATGAAGGTGCCGAGCTCGTCCTCGGGCAGCTCGAACGCGCCGGTATCGCGGCCGTGATACATCAGCGCGATGAAGGGCGGCTTGCGGTCGGCGATCTGGTCGGGCACCGCAAAATAATCGCGGAACGCGCGGTTGATGAATTCGGCTCGGGTCTCGGCATCGAGCAGCACGACGCCGATATCGATCTGGTCGAGCGCGGCCGACAAGCGCGCGGCGGTAGCGTGGCTCTGGCGCTCGCCCGCGAACGTGCCGAGCAGCCGCTCGCGCATCAGGCCGGTGACGGCTGCGGTGCCGGCGGCCATGATTGCCAGCAGGCCGAGCCGGACCAGGTCTGCGATGCCGTATCCGGAGACGCCATGCTGGTTAAGGAAGAGCAGCGCAGCGCCGGCGACCGCGATGGCTGCGCTGGTCATGGCGGAGGCGAGACCCGACAGCGCACCGGCCAGCGCCACGATGCAGACCAACAGCGGCGCAGGGGAGGGAGTGGGGATGAAGTGATCGAACAGCATCGCCAGCAGCAGCGTCGCTGCCGTCAGCACCGGACCGGAGATCGCACGCCACCCGAGCCGCATGGGCCAGTCTCGCTCCTCCTGAACGAGGCAACGCAGCAACACTGGCTCATCGTTGCGCTGATGCGATGCGATTTCGCGCGGCGCGCTTAAGAGACCCTTGCCGCGGAGCGCAAATCTTTCGGATGATTTTAGACCAAGTGCGAGTGCCTGAGGCGCTGTTGCAGCGACGGTGCATTCAGCGTCGAGGTGCCCGAGCTCTTGCGCATGCCGGTGAAAATCAACAGCGACGCCGCGACCAGGATGGCCGCAGTCAGCGTGATTGCAACGACTACCACAGGTGACTTCATCGAGGTCCTGTCGCAATGCCGGTCGGCAAGGGCCACACGGCGGCTTGAAGGCTGGTCCAGGATGAAACGGGAATCAGATCGGCAGGCCCATTGCCATGGTCGCCTTGGTCGACATGACCGTCAGCGTGACGATCAGGCACAGCGAGAGCGCGGCGACGGCGAGCGAGGCCGCGACCGCATTGGTCAGCCGGGAAGACGCGACGGTGGCGGATCGGCCCTGGAAGCCTGCCGTGCCGGACGCCCGAGTCATGGGTCTAAATCCTTCAACACGCGAGCGAATCACCCGCGACGCGGGACAATTTCACCGTTTCAACGGGCAACATTGCGGCGGCCGTCGCGCCGAAAACGGCGAGATTGCGGCAAAGACGACCCTTGTGCCCGCTATTCGCCAGCGGGGACTAGCCTGTCAGGCGCCCACGGCGATGCTGGCGGGGTCGTCGACGTCGGCCGGGCGCCAGTCCATCGTGACGAAGCCGGGCGCAGATTCGACGCGCTTCAGCCAGTCCCGGATCGCCGGGAAGGTCGAAAGGTCGAAATCGCAGCGGTCGGCGAGGTGGGTGTAGCCGTAGAGCGCGATGTCGGCGACCGTCAGCTGGCGCGCGGCGAAATAGGCGTTGGTCTTGAGATGGTTCTCCATGACCTGGAGCGCGCCATAGCCGCGCTCCATCCAGTCCTCGAGCGAATGGGTCTGGAGATCGCGGCCGCCCTTGACCAGCGACAGCCAGAAATAGGCCGCGCCGATGTTGGGCTCGAGCGCGTGCTGCTCGAAGAACATCCATTGCAGCGCCTCGGCGCGGTCGATGCGGTTCTCTGGCGCGAGCGGCGTGCCGACGGCGACGTACCAGAGGATGGCGTTGGACTCGGCGAGATAGCGGTCGCCGCCGACCTCGAGCAGCGGCACCTGGCCCGACGGGTTCTTCGCCAGAAAGTCCGGCGTGCGGCTCTCGCCGCGCAGAATGTCGACCTCGATGGCTTCGTAAGGCACGTTGAGCAGCGCCAGCGCAAGGCGGACCTTGTAGCTGTTGCCGGAGCGCTGCATCGAATAGAGTTTGTACATTCTGGGAGTTCGTTTCCGAGGACGGGAAGGCGCGGCGCTGGCTGCCCTGCAGCGCGGCTAAACAATGATGCCGATGCGAATCCGCTGCAAGAGCCAGCCAATAGAAAAACTCGAAATCCCTACCGCACTGCAACGCCACGAAAGATCATTTCCGCGCGACCGCGCAAACGAGATCACGCTTGCGTTAGAGCACGGGCGCGTTGCGTCGGGCATTCGTGAGGTCGGCGACGATCGCATGCGATTTGGATGCAGCGCGCCGTCATGCCCGGGCTTGTCCGAGGCATCCACGTTCTTCGTGCGCGCGGCCAGGTGTAGATGGCTGGGACGCGGCTACGCCAAGGCTTCGCCATTTGGGCCGGCGAAACTTCAGACGACGGCAAGCGCGCCATGAGAAAACTTCGGCCGGAAGCGACAAATTGCTCCGAGGACAAGCCTTGCCGGATATGAGGGATTTGGCTGGCAAAGTTGCGGAACATTGCGGTAATCGCGCCTCGAAGCGCGGGAAATCCGTAAACTTCTTCGAGATCGGGCCGAAGTTTCTTGCGGTGCAGCGGCTCCCGTTTTAGGGTGGCTCATTCCCACAATCGGAGTCGTGAGGCGAAGGGCTTCACGACGCTTGTCAGGAGATGACGATGTCCTTCCTTGCCGCTGCGCTCGACCGTGTGAAGCCGTCCGCGACCATCGCGGTCACGGATAAAGCACGCGCGCTGAAAGCGGCGGGCCGCAACGTCATCGGCCTCGGCGCCGGCGAGCCCGATTTCGACACGCCCGCCAACATCAAACTGGCGGCGATCCGCGCTATCGAAGCCGGCAAGACCAAGTACACTGCGGTCGACGGCATTCCCGAGTTGAAGGAAGCCATCATCGCCAAGTTTCAGCGCGAGAACGGCGTCGTCTACAAGCCGAACCAGATCATCGTCGGCACAGGCGGCAAGCAGGTGCTCTACAACGCGCTGATGGCGACCATCAATCCGGGCGACGAGGTGATCATTCCCGCGCCCTATTGGGTCAGCTATCCCGAGATGGTGGCGCTCGCCGGTGGCGAGCCGGTACCGGTGGTCTGCACCGCTGCGACAGGCTTCAAGCTTCAGGCGGAGGCGCTGGAGCGCGCGATCACGCCGAAGACCAAATGGGTGATCCTGTGCTCGCCGTCGAACCCGACGGGAGCTGCCTACACCAAGTCCGAGCTGAAGGCGCTCACCGACGTGCTGCTCAGGCATCCCCACGTCTGGGTGATGACCGACGACATGTACGAGCATCTCGTCTATGACGACTTCCAGTTCACCACGGTCGCGCAGGTCGAGCCGAAACTCTACGACCGCACACTCACCGTGAACGGCGTGTCGAAGGCCTATTGCATGACCGGCTGGCGCATCGGCTATGCCGGCGGCCCGGCGCAGCTGATCAAGGCGATGTCGACGATCCAGTCGCAGTCGACCTCGAACCCGTCGTCCATTGCGCAATGGGCTGCGGTCGAAGCGCTGAACGGTCCGCAGGACTTCATCCCAGCCAACAACAAGGTGTTCAAGGAGCGCCGCGATCTCGTCGTCTCCATGCTCAATCAGGCCAAAGGCATCGAGTGCCCGCGGCCGGAAGGGGCGTTCTACGTCTATCCGTCCTGCGCCGGCACGATCGGCAAGACCGCGCCGTCGGGCAAGGTGATCGACAATGACGAGACGTTCGTCACCGAGCTGCTGGAAACCGAAGGCGTCGCCGTGGTGCAGGGGTCGGCTTTCGGCCTGGGACCGGCGTTCCGCATCTCCTATGCGACCAAGACTTCGGACCTCGAAGACGCCTGCAAGCGCATCCAGCGCTTCTGCGGCAATCTGCGGTAAGCGCGCAGCAACGACGTGAAATCAAAGGGCCCGCGGTTAGTGGGCCCTTTTTCTGTCGCGTCCGCGCGAGCTGGCCCCACCACAACTATTGTGGCATAGACCATCATGCGGCGTGTGCCGCGCCTTCCTGCTCGCACCCCATCATCGCCGGAGACGTTTCATGCGCCGTTCGTTCCTCCTCTCCGGGCTCGCAGCGGCAAGCCTCGTTGTCTCCGTCGCTGCCGCCGGCGCGCAGCAGCGGATGGCACGGGTCGGCGTGCTCGAGTGCCGCGGCGGCGCCAGCGTCGGCTTCATCGTGGGATCGGTGACCCATCTCGGCTGCGTGCTGCGCGCCGATGGTCTACCCGACGACCGCTACGTCGCGACCATCCGCAAAGTTGGTCTCGACATCGGCATCACCCAGGAGACGGCGCTCGCCTGGGGCGTGTTCGCGCCGGTCGACCGGCTCGGCCCCGGCGATCTCTCCGGCAATTACGCCGGCGCGCAGGGCAGCGCCTCGGTCGGCGTCGGCCTTGGGGGCAACGTGCTGGTCGGCGGCTCCAACAATTCGATCGCCCTTCAGCCGCTCAGCGTGCAGGGCCAGGTCGGCCTCAACGTCGCCGCCGGTCTGGAGAGTCTGGAACTCCGTCCGGGCCGCTGATTGCCGTCAATTCTAACTGCACCGGCGGCGGCTCGCCTCCCCCGTCGCGGAGAGGTGGAACGCTCGGGCCGATAGTCGTACCAATCGTCAAGAGTTGAAGTCTTGATCGAGCCGACGACGCACCGCAGCGACGTTTGATGCTTGCCAAATCTCGGGGACGGGCAGAGCATCTGCGCTTGCCGACCCAATCATGGGCCGAGCTCCACAAAAAAGGAGGCGGCGAATGGGACAGGACGTCAGAAGTCCCCGAGGTCCACGGTGCATTGCGCTAGTGGGCCCATTCCAAAGCGGTAAAACCACGCTTCTCGAAGCAATCCTAGCGCGAACGGGCGCAATCCCCCGCGCCGGCAGCGTCGATGCCGGAACTTCTGTCGGTGACGCCACGCCCGAGGCCCGTCATCACAAGATGACCGTCGGCCTGACTGCCGCCACCACGACCTTCATGGGCGACAGCTACACCTTCCTCGACTGTCCCGGTTCCGTTGAATTCGCCTATGACATGCGCGCCGTGCTGCCTGCGGTCGACGCCGCGGTCGTGGTTTGCGAGGCCGACGAGAAGAAGCTGCCGCAGCTTCAGATCATCCTGCGCGAACTGGAAGAGCTGAAGATCCCGCGTTTCCTGTTCCTCAACAAGATCGATCGCGCCACCGAGCGCGTCCGCGAGAGCCTCGCAACGCTACAGCCCGCCTCACGCGTGCCGCTGGTACTGCGCCAGATCCCGATCTGGAAAAGCGAGCTGATCGAGGGCTTCGTCGATCTCGCGCTCGAGCGCGCCTTCATCTATCGCGAACACAAGGCCTCCGAGGTGATCGCGCTCGAAGGCGGCAATCTCGACCGCGAGAAAGAGGCCCGCTTCTCGATGCTGGAGAAGCTCGCCGATCACGACGATGCGCTGATGGAGCAGCTTCTCGAGGACATCCAGCCGCCGCGCGATGCCGTGTTCGACGATCTCGCCCGTGAATTGCGCGAAGGGCTGATCTGTCCGGTACTGCTGGGCGCCGCCGCGCGCGAAAACGGCGTGCTGCGCCTGATGAAGGCGCTGCGCCATGAGGCGCCGGGCGTCGCGGAGACCGCAAAACGTCTCGGCGTTCCCGAGACCAAGGATGCGCTCGGCTACGTCTTCAAGACGTTGCATTCGCAGCATGGCGGAAAATTGTCGCTGACGCGGCTGCTCGCCGGCCATCTCGACGACGGCGCCACGCTGCAATCCTCTTCCGGCGGCGCGGGGCGCATCTCCGGCATCCTCGCCGTCAATGGCGCCTACGACACCAAGCGTGCCTCGGCCGAAGCCGGCGACACCGTCGCGCTCGCCAAGCTCGATCCCGTGAAGACCGGCGACACTGTCTCGAGCGGCAAGACCCCGCCGGCTGCGCTCGTCACCGTGGAGCCGACGCCGCCGGTGCTCGCGATCTCGATCGCGGCGACCGATCGCAAGGACGACGTGAAGCTCGGCCAGGCGATGGCCCGCCTGCACGAGGAGGATCCATCGCTGGTGGTCGTGCAGAACGCCCGGACCCACGACACCGTGCTGTGGGGCCAGGGCGAAATGCATCTGCGGGTCGCCGGCGAGCGGCTGCGCGACCGCTTCGGCGTCAAGGTCACCTCGCACCCGCCCGCGATCGGTTATCAGGAGACCATCCGCAAGCCGATCGTCCAGCGTGGCCGCCACAAGAAGCAGTCCGGCGGTCACGGCCAGTTCGGCGACGTCGTGCTCGAAATCAGGCCGCTGCCGCGCGGCGATGGCTTCAAGTTCGCCGAAAAAGTGGTGGGCGGCGCGGTGCCGCGCAATTACATCCCCGCGGTGGAGGAAGGCGTCGTCGACGGATTGGCGCGCGGCCCGCTCGGCTTCCCTGTCACCGACGTGCAGGTGACGCTGACCGACGGCTCCTATCACAGCGTCGATTCCTCCGACCTCGCCTTCCGCACGGCGGCACGGATCGGGCTCAACGAGGGCCTGCCGCAATGCCAGCCGGTCTTGCTCGAGCCGATCCACATGGTCGAGATCGTCTGCCCGACCGATGCCACCGCCAAGATCAACGCGATCCTGTCGGCGCGGCGTGGCCAGATCCTCGGCTTCGACACCCGAGACGGCTGGAGCGGCTGGGACTGCGTCCGCGCCATGATGCCGGAAGCCGAGATCGGTGAGCTGATCGTCGAGCTGCGCTCGGCCACCGCCGGCGCCGGCAGCTTCACCCGCCAGTTCGACCACATGGCCGAAGTGACCGGCCGCGCCGCCGACCAGATCATCGCCGCTCATCAGCACGCGGCGTGATCTATTGGGGAAGCACAGTCCCCTTACCCTCTCCCCGCCCTTGCGCGGAGAGGGCGAGGGGAGACGCTGGCTTGTCAACCTTTATTGATTGCAGAGAGACAGACATGGGCAGCCCATGAAACCCTTGCGGTTGGCCCCGAATGATGTATTTTGCATCATTGTATATGCTCCAGATATCATTTATAGATTCTGATACGTGAGGCCACGGTGATCACGTCGTTCCAGATGCGGGCAGCGCGCGCGCTGCTCGGCATTGACCAGAAAACCCTGGCCGAACTCGCCGGCGTTTCGCTGCCGACCATTCAGCGGATGGAAGCCAGCACCGGCAATGTTCGCGGCGTGGTCGAGACCCTGATCAAGGTGGTCGAGGCGTTCGATCGGGCGGGCGTCGAGCTGATCGGCGAGCAGGCCCGCAGCGACAGCGGCGGGCGCGGCGTTCGCCTCAAGCAGCCGGGGCCGCCGCGGCGGGTGGGGGCATGATCGGGCGTTGATCATGCTCGGGATCAGGATGGGCTAGCGCATCGTCGCACCTCGGCAACACGGGACGCACGATGCTTCGGAGCATCGTGGGGCATGAGCATCACAAGCGATCACGCGGGCAGACTGCATCAGCTTCGCCGGCCGACTTTTGCCGAATTATACTTGCCAAAGCTCGTCACCGTCTGGCGTGAGGGATACGGCGCCGCGGACTTTCGCGCCGACGTCTTCGCCGGCCTCACGGTCGCGATCGTGGCGTTGCCGCTGTCGATGGCGATCGCGATCGCATCGGGCGTGACACCGGATCGCGGCCTCTACACCGCCGTTATCGGCGGCTTCATCGTGTCGCTGCTCGGCGGCAGCCGTTTCCAGATCGGCGGACCCGCGGGCGCTTTCATCGTCCTGGTTGCGGTGACGGCCGAGCGGCACGGCGTCGAGGGCGTCATCCTCGCCACCCTGATGGCGGGGCTGTTCCTGGTCACGGCGGGCCTGTTGCGGGTCGGCACCTACATCAAGTTCATTCCCTATCCCGTAACCGTCGGCTTCACTGCCGGCATCGCCGTCATCATCTTTGCGAGCCAGCTCCGCGATCTCGGCGGCATCACGCTTGCGGGAAAAGAGCCCAGCGAATTCGTCCCGAAACTCGTTGCGCTCGCCGGCGGCCTCAACACCGTCAATCCAGCCGCCGTCGCGGTCGCGATCGTCAGCATCGTCATCATTGGCGTGTTGCGTCGCTGGCGGCCGTCCTGGCCCGGCATCCTGATCGCGGTCGTGTTTGCGGCGGTCGCAACTGCCGTATTGTCGCTGCCGGTCGAGACCATCGGCTCGCGCTTCGGCGGCATTCCGCGCGAGCTGCCGTCGCCAGCGCTGCCCGCCTTCTCGCTTGAGAAGGCAAGGGCCGTGCTGCCGGATGCGATTGCGTTCGCGCTGCTGGCGGCGATCGAATCGCTGCTATCGGCAGTGGTGGCCGACGGCATGACCGGACGCCGCCACCGTTCCAATTGCGAGCTGGTGGCGCAAGGCGCCGCCAATATCGGCTCGGCGCTGTTCGGCGGCATCTGCGTCACCGGCCTGATCGCGCGCACCGCGACCAATATCCGCGCTGGCGCGCGCGGGCCGCTCGCGGGGATGCTGCACGCGTTCTTCCTGCTGTTGTTCATGCTGATCGCGGCGCCGCTCGCAAGCTACATTCCGCTGGCTGCGCTCGCCTCCGTGCTCGTGGTCGTGGCCTGGACCATGGCGGAGAAGCACGAATTCGCGACGCTGCTGCGCTCGTCATGGGGCGATGCCGTCGTGCTGCTCGCGACCTTCCTGCTCACGATCTTTCGCGATCTCACCGAAGGCATTCTGGTCGGCTTCGCGCTCGGCGCGGTGCTGTTCATCCACCGCATGGCGGAGACGACGGGCATCGAGGAGCGCACGCCGCTCGTGGCCGCCGATCGTCCCGACGACGGCAACGGTTCGCGCATTCCCTACGACCCCGCGCTTGCGGTGGACCGCGACGTGCTGGTCTATCGCATCACCGGCGCGTTCTTCTTCGGCGCCGCCTCTGCGATCGGAAGCGTGCTCGACGGCATCGCCGACCGGCGCAAGGCCTTCGTGGTCGATTTCGCCGCGGTGCCGTTCCTGGACTCCACCGCGGCGAACGTGCTCGGGCGCGTCGCCGCGAGGGCTCATCGCCAGGGCATCAGGCTGTTCATCACGGGCGCCTCGCCAGCGGTTCGCCGCGCGCTGCTCACCCATGGCGTGACGCCGCCCCGCGCGCGCTATCGCCAGAGCCTCGAGCGCGCCATTGCTGACATCAAGAGCTCTGCAGCCGATGAGGCTGCTGCGAGCTGACGGCGCCGTGGCGATGCGGCGCTCGTGCGCTTGACAGAGCCGTCGGGACGCGAAATGGATCGCCTTCCATATCGCTTGAGGGAAGGACGACCGTGACCAGGGCTCCCGCCGCTTGTCTGATCGGATGGCCGGCGGCGCATTCGCGATCGCCGCTGATTCATCATTACTGGCTGCGCACGCTCGGGATCGAGGGCGGCTACGTCATCGAGGCTGTCCCGCCCGAGGATTTGCGTGACTTCGTGCTGCGGCTGTCGCTGCGCGGCTTCGTTGGCGCCAACGTCACCATCCCGCACAAGGAGGACGTGCTGGCGCTGTCGAAACCCGATGCGCGCGCAACGGCTGTGGGTGCCGCCAATACGCTGTGGTTCGAAGACGGCGAGCTGCACGCGACCAATACCGACGTCGAAGGCTTCATCGGCAATCTCGACGCCAGCGCGCCCGGCTGGAATGCGGCTGAGGAGGCGCTGGTCCTCGGGGCTGGCGGCTCCTCGCGCGCGGTCGTGTTCGGCCTGCGTGAGCAAGGCATCAAGCGCATCCATCTCGCCAATCGCACCATCGCGCGGGCGGAGACGCTGGCAAGTCTCTTTGGGCCAAAGGTGCATCCTGTGACATGGGACAGCATCAACGACGTGCTGCCGCGTGCAAAACTTCTCGTGAACACGACCTCGCTCGGCATGCACGGCCAGCCTCCGCTCGATATCGATGTGGCGCGCCTGCCGGAGGCGGCGGTGGTCGCCGATCTCGTTTATGTCCCGCTGGTGACGCCGCTGCTTGCGGCAGCCAAAGCGCACGGGCTGAAGACCGCCGACGGGCTCGGCATGTTGCTGCACCAGGCGGTGCGCGGCTTCGAGCTGTGGTTCGGCCGGCGTCCTGAAGTCACCACCGAGCTGCGCGCGCTGGTCGAGGCCGATCTCACAAAGACTTGAGAGAATGGCGCGGCTGTTCCGGAGTTCTATCTCCGTGGGGACAACCGGAGACCGCCATGTCTGTTCAACGCGCAACTTTCACACGTCCACTTCTCGCCATCGCGATGGTGACCCTCTCGACCTACTGCGCCACCGCCCAAAAAGCGCCGGTGCCGACGCGTGTGCGCGGCACGATCGAGAACGTCAATGGCGACACCATGCAGGTCAAGTCGCGCAGCGGCGAAGATTTCAAGCTTCACATCGCCGCTGATGTGAACGTCTCGGGCATCACCAAGATCTCACTCGCCGACATCAAGCCCGGTTCGTTCATCGGCGCCACCACCGTGCCGGGGCCGGATGGCGGCCAGAACGCGGTCGAGGTCCACGTGTTTCCGGAGAGCATGCGCGGCACCGGCGAGGGCTCGCGGCCCTGGGACCTCAAGCCCAACTCCAGCATGACCAATGCGACGGTCGCCGAGAGCGTGGTCGGCAATGACGGCCACACGCTGCTGGTCAAGTACAAGGACGGCGAGAAGAAGGTGTTCGTTCCCGACAACACCCCGGTGGTGACCTTGGTGCCCGGCGACAAATCCGATCTGAAGACCGGTGCCAAGGTCATCGCCTTCATGAAGCAATTGCCGGACGGCTCTTTCGAGACCAACCGCGTCAGCGTCGGCCGCGACGGCCTCACGCCGCCAATGTGAGGGGAGAGCGGTCGCCTCCGCCGGGACGAGGCTGTTAGTGTTGCTGCATCTCGCCGAGCAAGGGGCAAAGGCGCGCTCGCGCCGTGCCCACGTCTTCTCTCAACTTGGAACGAAGGTCGCCACGCTTCCGCCTTCGCTCGTCGAGCTACGGTGGACAAGCGCCCTGCCCACCCAAGACGCTACGGTGCTGCCGCAATGATATGATCGTCGATCTCGTCGATCCGGTTGACGCCGCACAGGCCCATGGTGGTGAGCAGCTCCTTCTGGATGATGTCGATCGCCTTGGCGACGCCGGCCTGGCCGCCAGCCCCCAGGCCATAGGCATAGGCGCGGCCGATCATGCAGGACTTGGCGCCGAGCGCGAGCGCGCGCATCACGTCCTGGCCGGAGCGGATGCCGCCGTCGAACATGATCTCCATCTTCTCGCCGACCGCGTCCGCAATCTCGGGCAGCACCTCGATCGATGACGGCGCGCCGTCGAGCTGCCGGCCGCCATGGTTGGAGACGACCAGGGCCTGCGCGCCGGTCTTGGCGGCTTCCTCGGCATCCTCGACGTCCAAAATGCCCTTAAGGATGAGCTTGCCAGGCCAGATGCTGCGGACCCACTCGACGTCCTTCCAGTTCAGCGAGGTGTCGAACTGCGACGCGGTCCATTCGGCGAGGCGGTTGAGATCCTCGGTGTTCTTCACGTGGCCGGCGATGTTGCCGAACGTGCGGCGCTTGCCTTGCAGCACGCCGGAAACCCAGGCCGGCTTGCTGGCGAAATCCAGCAATTTCGATAGCGACCATTCCGGCGGTACCGTCATGCCGTTCTTGATGTCGGCGTGGCGCTGGCCGATCACCTGAAGATCGACGGTCAGCACCAGCGCGCTGCACTTCGCTGCGATGGCGCGCTGGATCAAGTCCTTGATGAAGCCGCGGTCCTTCATGACATAGAGCTGGAACCAGAACGGCTTCTCGACATTGGCGGCGATGTCCTCGATCGAGCAGATCGACATCGTCGATTGCGTGAACGGGATACCGGCGGCCTGCGCGGCGCGGCAGGCATGGATCTCGCCGTCGCCATGCTGCATGCCGAGCAGGCCGACGGGCGCGAGGATCAGCGGCATGGTCGAGGGCTCGCCGAGGATTGTGGTCGAGGTGTCGCGTTTGGAGACGTCGACCAGGATGCGCTGGCGGAACTTGATCGCCTGCATGTCCTCGCGGTTGGCGCGCAGCGTCTCCTCGGCATAGGAGCCGCGGTCGCAATAATCGAAGAACGCCTTCGGCACGCGGCGCTTATGCAGCGCACGGAGATCGTCGATACAGGTGATGTGCTTCATGATCGTTTCCCCGGCCCGTCTTGCATCGGATGATTTCGGGGTCATCTAGCATGGTTGGATGCACAGCCAAATCGTTTGCCAGACCGTTTTGCAGGAGGGCGCCATGACGAGGCCGCACGCCGGACCTTCGCCGGAAGAGACCAAGGAGAAGCGCGCCCTCGAGGAAGCGCTGGAAGAAGGTCTGGAAGAGACCTTTCCCGCCTCCGATCCCGTCAATGTCACCCAGCCGCCGCCGAGCCGCGGGGACGGGCATGTGAAGCGCACCGGCTAGGGACAGGTTCCGTTCCCGTTCCGGCTTCCCAGTTCGGAAATATAATGTTAACAATACGTTATCAGGGCAGCGGCGTGCCCGGTTCCGTAATGATTTATCATATTTTTTGAAGCCAACTTAGCCGCGATGGCTTTATAAGTGCTCGGCAAATCAGGGATGCGGGGCCCTTTCGGGCAGCCCGTGGTTGTAGAGGGGTCCCTGGTTGTTGCCTGGGGGACGATATGAGCCGCAAATATTTCGGGACGGACGGGATTCGGGGCCGCGCCAACGGACTGATCACGCCGGAGCTCGCGCTCAAGGTCGGCCAAGCCGCAGGGCTTGCGTTTCAGCGCGGTGACCATCGCCATCGAGTCGTGATCGGCAAGGACACCCGCCTGTCCGGCTACATGATCGAATACGCGATGGTCGCGGGCTTCACTTCGGTCGGCATGGACGTGCTGCTAGTCGGCCCGATGCCGACACCGGCGGTCGCGATGCTGACCAAATCCATGCGGGCCGATCTCGGCGTCATGATTTCGGCTTCGCACAATCTGTTCGAGGACAACGGCATCAAGCTGTTCGGCCCGCAGGGCTTCAAGCTCTCCGACGACGTCGAGAGGCAGATCGAGCAGCTGCTCGATGAATCCCTCGACAAGCGTCTCGCACAGAGCGCGAGCCTGGGGCGCGCCCGCCGCATCGACGGCGTGCATGACCGCTACATCGAATTCGCCAAGCGCACGCTGCCGCGCGATCTGTCGCTCGACGGCCTGCGCGTTGTGATCGATTGCGCCAATGGCGCCGCCTACAAGGTGGTGCCGGAAGCGCTATGGGAATTGGGTGCGGATGTGGTGCCGATCGGCGTCGAGCCCGACGGCTTCAACATCAACAAGGAATGCGGCTCCACCTCGCCGGAAGCCTTGTCGAAGAAAGTGCGCGAGATGCGCGCCGACATCGGCATTGCGCTCGACGGTGACGCCGATCGCGTCATCCTGGTCGACGAGCGCGGCCATCTGGTCGACGGCGACCAGCTGCTCGCGGTGATCGCGCAAAGCTGGAAGGAGGACGGCCGGCTGTCGCGGCCGGGCATCGTCGCCACCGTGATGTCCAATCTCGGCCTCGAGCGCTTCCTCAACGGGCAGGGGCTCGATCTCGTCCGCACGCCGGTCGGCGACCGCTACGTGCTCGAGCAGATGCTGAACGGCGGCTACAATCTCGGCGGGGAGCAGTCCGGCCACATCATCCTGTCCGACTACGCGACCACCGGCGACGGCTTCGTTGCGGCCCTGCAGGTGCTGGCGGTGGTGCAGAAGCTGCGCCGCCCCGTCTCCGAAGTCTGCCACCGCTTCGATCCGCTGCCGCAGATCCTGAAGAACGTCCGCCACAAGGGCGGCAAGCCGCTCGACGATTCCGACGTCAAGTCGGCGATCTCCGACGGCGAGAAGCGCCTCAACGGCCACGGCCGCCTCCTGATCCGCTCCTCCGGCACCGAGCCCGTGATCCGCGTCATGGGCGAGGGCGAGGACCGCATCCTGGTCGAGGACGTCGTCGACACTATCGTCTCCGCGCTGGGCCAGGCGGCGGCGTAAGGGCTCTTCCTTCTCCCCTTGTGGGAGAAGGTGGCGCGAAGCGCCGGATGATGGGTTCTATCCTCGCCCCCAACTGCTAGAGAGACTCGCGGAGGCAGACCCCTCACCCGTCTCGCCGCTGACGCGGCGATCCACCCTCTCCCACAAGGGGAGAGGGTAAGACCCGCGCATCCCAGCTATTTGCCGTTGACGCTGGTTCTACTGCCGCTTGCATCGTACCTAAGAGGTCGCGGCAATCTGCCGCGCCGGGATTGCTGCATTGAACAAGCCTGTCGTCGTCTCAGAGGAAACACTGACCGAGCCCGTCGTCGTCAACGACGTGGCGCCCGCCAAAGCGCCAGGGCCGGTCTACGTGGTGCTCGCCGGCATCAGCGTCTCGCACTTCCTCAACGACACCATGCAGTCGCTGATCGCCTCGGTGTATCCGATCCTGAAGGACACCTATGCGCTCGATTTCGCGCAGATCGGCATGATCACGCTGGCCTTCCAGTTCACGGCCTCGCTGCTCCAGCCGGTGGTCGGGCACTACACCGACAAGAAGGCGCAGCCCTATTCGCTGGCGATCGGCATGGCCTCGACCTTCTTCGGCCTCTTGCTGCTCAGCGCCGCGCATCAATACCTCGTCATTCTCGTCGCCGCCGCGCTGGTCGGTCTCGGCTCGGCGGTGTTTCACCCGGAGTCGGCGCGCATCGCGCGGCTCGCCTCCGGCGGCCGCTACGGCTTTGCGCAATCCGTGTTCCAGCTCGGCGGCAGTTTCGGCACCTCGATGGGACCGGTGCTGGCCGCGCTCATCGTCGTGCCGTTCGGGCAGGGCAGCATCGCCTGGTTCTCTTCGATCGCCTTCCTCGCGATCCTCATCCTGTGGCGCATCGGCCGCTGGTACGCGCCGCAGATCACGGCGAAGAAGGCAGCCCCCGTTCACAGCCAGCCGGGTGGTCCGAGCTCGCGCCGCGTCGCGGTCGCGCTGCTCGTGCTGGTCGCGCTCTTGTTCTCCAAGCAGCTCTACGTATCGAGCCTGTCGAGCTATTACATCTTCTACCTGATCGACCGCTTCGGCGTGTCGACGCAGGCTGCGCAGATCTATCTCTTCATCTTCCTGGCGGCGAACGCCGTGGGTGCGTTTCTCGGCGGTCCCTTGGGCGACCGCTTCGGCCGCAAGATCGTGATCTGGATCTCGATCCTCGGCGCGCTGCCGTTCACGCTGGCGCTGCCCTATGCCGGCCTCTATGCGAGCGCGGTGCTCAGCGTCGTCATCGGCCTGATCATCTCCTCGACGACGTCATCGATCATCGTGTTCGCGCAGGAACTGGTGCCGCATCGCTTCGGCATGATCTCCGGCGTGTTCTTCGGTGTCGCCTTCGGCATCGGTGGGCTGGGCGCGGCCGTGCTCGGCAAGCTCGCCGACCACACCTCGATCGCTTTCGTCTATCAGGTCTGCGCTTTTCTGCCGGCGATCGGCCTGCTTGCAGTGTTCCTACCCAGGCTGCCGCGGCACGCGCGTTAACACATCCTCTCTTGCCGCCTTGCGGTTTCACACATCGTTAGGGAATGCGGCGAAGGAAGTCGCATTTGGCGCTGCTTTTTTGCAACGCTGGCGCGGCGCGCGCGTGTACTGTCAGAAAAAATCAACCTTAAAAATTAGGGTTAAGCGGCGCTTAAACATTTGGTGCCATCGTCCTCCCGTGAGTTTCCAGAACGTGGGGCGGCTGCATTTTGCCTCACCGGCCATAAGGACGAAGCCAATGCGTAGCGTTAAGTCTCTCCTCGCCGCGGGTGCGGCAACCCTGATCTCGTCGATGGCATTCGCCGCCGATATGCCGATCGCGGCGCCCCCTCCGATGTACGCGCCGCCGGCCCCGCCCGCCGATTTCGGCGGCTGGTATCTGCGCGGTGATATTGGCATGACCAACCAGAGTGCCAAGCGCATCGATAGCGCGCTGCCGGCTGGGTATCAGAAGTCGACTGAGGGACTCGGCTTCGACTCTTCGCCACTGTTCGATCTCGGCGTCGGCTATCGCTTCAACAATTGGTTCCGTGCGGACGTGATCGGCCAGTACCGGGGCAAGGCTAACCTGCACGGTGCGGACAACGTCATTGGACCCGGCTTCGTCGGCACAAACAATTACAGCGGGAGCAAGTCCGAGTGGGTCGTCATGGCGAATGCCTATGTCGATCTCGGCACCTGGTGGTGCATCACCCCGTTCATTGGCGCCGGTGTTGGCGGCTCCTACAACAAGATCAGTGGCTTCCGTGACGACGGCGTTTCTTATAGCGCCGCGCTGACCCCGACTCCGAGCAACAGCGTCGCCTACTTCGCAGACAGCGGAAAGTGGAACTTCGCCTGGGCCGCTCACGCCGGTCTCGCCTACAAGGTCAATCCCGGGTTCACCGTCGAACTGGCCTACAGCTACATGAACCTCGGCGACGCGGCGCCTGGCAACTACCGCTTGTTCGACAACAGTGCCTCCGGTCCGACCTCTATCAAGATCAGGGAGCTCACCTCGCACGACGTCAAGCTCGGCGTGCGCTGGGATCTCAACAGCCCGCCGGTCTACGCGCCGCCGCTGGTCACCAAGGGCTGATCGGCAGCCTCATCGGTTAAAGTCTCTTAACGGCGCGGGGTCAGCCCGCGCCGTTTTGCTTTGCGGATTTTTCATGGCGCAGCAGCGACGAACGTGGCGGACGCAACCATTGGTTAAGGTTAACAGGGGATGATCATCGCAACTGTTCGAGTCCATGGAGCGTTGCGATGCGTAGGCTGATGGTGGCGGCGGCGATGTTGGGGACGGTGTCCGCCGCAAATGCGGCCGACATGCCGGACCTGCCGATCCTGCGCGGCAGCTTCACCGACGGCCTGACGAGATCCGGCGTCAACTGGCAGGGCTTCTATGTCGGAGGCCAGGGCGGCTATGGCTCGTCCGACGAAAATTTCAACGGGTCGACCAGCAATATGATGGCCGCGCTGCTCGCGGACACCCTGATCGAACAGGAGATGCAGGTCTCGCAATGGAATCTCGGCCTCGGAAAGGCCTCTCAGCGCAGCAGTGGATACGGTGCTTTCGCGGGCTACAATGGGCAGTGGGACGATGTCGTGATCGGCCTGGAAGCCAGTTACCTGCACGGTAAGTTCGGAGGATCGACCACCGCCAGCGAAGCACGTAGCCTCCAGCTGTCCGACGGCAACGTGCACAGCGTGACTGCGAGTTCGACGGCCTCGATCGCGATCAAGGACATGGCAACGTTTCGCGGCAGGGCCGGTTACGCGTGGGGCTGCTTCCTGCCCTACGTGTTCGGCGGGCTCGCGCTCGGCAACGCGGATATCGTTCGCACGGTGAGTGCTCAGGATTACGTGACGCCCGCCGGCGTTCTGCTGGGGCCGGTCTCCGCGAGCGAAGCGCAGCACAATCATCTGATCTACGGCTACAGCGGCGGCCTCGGTGTAGACGTCAACCTCGTCGGCGGTCTCTTCATGCGCGCCGAGTGGGAATACATTCGCTTCACGTCCCAGGTCGACACCAGCATCAACACCGTCCGCGCCGGCCTCGGCTACAAGTTCTGACGCGGCGACACGCCGCGGTTGACAGCCTCCTTCCGTCCTGATGCTCTGTCGCCCAAAAGCGGGACGGCGGCGATGCAGATCTACGGCGATAGCAATTCCGGCAATTGTCTGAAGGTGAAGTGGGTCTGCGACAAGCTCGCATTGCCCTATCAGTGGGTTGAGATCGACACGAGCAAGGGCGAGACGCGCACGCCGCAATTCCTGAAGATGAACGGCGCCGGCCAAGTGCCGACCGTCGCGTTCGACGACGGCCGCACGCTGGCGCAATCCAATGCCATCATCCGCTATCTCGCACGCGACAGCGCCCTCGTTCCGCGCGACGCCTTCATCGCTGCCAAGATGGACGAATGGCTGTTCTGGGAGCAGTACAGCCACGAGCCCTATATCGCGGTGTGCCGCTTCCTCCTGGTCTATCTCGGCAAGCAGGCCTCCGAGCTCGATCCTGAGAAGGTCAAGCGCGGTTATGCGGCGCTCGAGCGCATGGAGCAGCATCTTGCGGCCAGCCGCTTCCTCGCCGGTGAGGCGGTTTCGCTCGCGGATGTCTCGCTGCTCGCCTATACCCGCGTTGCGCATGAGGGCGGCTTCGATCTCGGCCGCTTTGCGGCCATCCGCCGCTGGATCGACCAGACCGAGGCCTTTCTCGGCCTTGCGCCGGCGCGCTGAGTCTGGAGCATCGCGCATGAACGCCGAAGCCGTCTCCATTCGCCGCGCGCGCCGCGACGACATCGCCGCGATCGTTGCAATGCTCGCCGATGATCATCTCGGACGCGCACGCGAGCGCGTGGAGGATCCGCTGCCCGCCGCCTATTACGAGGCATTTGCGCGGGTCGAGCGCGATCCGAATCTGACGCTTGTGGTCGCCGAGAGCGAGGGCAGGGTGGTCGGCTGCCTGCAACTCGCGATCCTGCCCGGCATCAGCTCGCAAGGCGGCGTGCGCGGTTTGCTCGAAGACGTCCGCGTTGCTTCCGATTGTCGCAGCCGCGGCATCGGCGAGCGGTTGGTGCAATGGGCGGTTGCGGAAGCGAAAGCACGCGGCTGCAATCTCGTCGAACTGCTGACGCATCAGACGCGTGTCGATGCGCAGCGCTTCTACAAGCGGCTCGGCTTCACGGCGAGTCATGTCGGTATGACTGTCCGCTTTTGACGCAGCGTGACGCAGGCGTTGCGCGATCAGCGGAATCGGATCGCGCATTCGTTCGTGTTAAGAGCCGGTAAACTACCCGTCCGTCGTTCACATTGATGAAGGAACGAACGGTGCTACGGCAGCGTCAGACACCGAGCTCGGTCGGTTCGGGGATTTCGATGACAAGCTATTCGATGATCAAGGTCGGCAACGACTACGTCGTGCAGGCCAATGACAAATGCATTTTGAAGGTCGGCAGCCGCCGCAGAGCCGCGCAATTGATCAGCGAAGCCACGGACTTGCTGAATGCGCTCGCTGCCGTCGACTCGCCTGATCTCGCGCCGGAGGCGCCTTCACTCCGCCGTGAGACGCCGGAACTTCCTTGACTGGTCTGCCCGATTCCCGTATCAGCCGCGGCGGGACACCTCCCCCCAACGGGAGGCTTACTATCTGGAAGGGTAGATCATGACTGTAGCGAAGCCCGCTTCGCGGCCGAACGTGCCGCATTTCTCCTCCGGCCCCTGCGCCAAGCGCCCCGGATGGAACGCCCAAAATCTCAAGGACGCAGCCCTCGGCCGCTCGCATCGCGCGAAGGTGGGCAAGGCCAAGCTCAAGCTCGCGATCGATCTGACGCGCGAAGTGCTCGAGGTCCCCGCCGATTACCGCATCGGCATCGTGCCGGCCTCGGATACCGGCGCGGTCGAGATGGCGCTGTGGTCGCTGCTTGGTGCGCGGCCCGTCACCACGCTTGCCTGGGAATCCTTCGGCGAAGGCTGGGTCAGCGATATCGTCAAGGAATTGAAGCTCAAGGACGTCACCAAGCTGAACGCAGCCTATGGTGAGATCCCCGATCTCTCCAAGGTGGATCCCAAGAGCGACGTCGTCTTCACCTGGAATGGGACCACGTCTGGCGTGCGCGTGCCGAACGCGAACTGGATCAGCGCGACCCGCGAAGGACTCACGATCTGCGACGCGACCTCGGCCGCATTCGCGCAGCCGCTCGATTTCGCAAAACTCGACGTCGTCACCTTCTCCTGGCAGAAGGCGCTCGGCGGCGAAGCCGCCCACGGCATGCTGATCCTGTCGCCGCGTGCGGTGGAGCGGCTCGAAACCTACAAGCCGGCCTGGCCGCTGCCGAAGATCTTTCGCATGACCAAGGGCGGCAAGATCAACGAAGGTATTTTCGTCGGCGAGACCATCAACACGCCCTCGATGCTCTGCGTCGAGGATTATCTCGACGCGCTGAACTGGGCCAAGTCGATCGGCGGCCTCAAGGCGCTGATCGCGCGTGCCGACGCCAATACCAAGGTGCTCGCCGACTGGAAGGCGAAGACGCCCTGGATCGACTTCCTGGCGAAGGATCCTTCGATCCGCTCCAACACTTCGGTGTGCATGAAGTTCACCGATCCCGCGATCACCTCGCTCTCCGAGGATGCGCAGGCCGAGTTCTCCAAGAAGCTGGTCGCGCTGGTCGAGAAGGAAGGCGCAGGCTACGACTTCGCCTATTACCGCGATGCGCCGGCCGGCCTGCGAATCTGGTGCGGCGCCACCGTCGAGGCTAGAGACGTCGAGCTGCTGACGCAGTGGATCGACTGGGCCTTTGCCGAGACCAAGGCCGCTCTGCCCAAGGCGGCGTGAGCAGGTTTCACTCGTCGCGTTATCTCAACTCGTCATGGCCGGGCTTGACCCGGCCATCCATCAATCAAGAGAGATGGTTCCGCGGGTCAAGCCCGCGGATGACGTTCCGTAAATGCAGCCCGCACCCACGGATCACACCCATGACCAAACCCAAAGTTCTCATTTCCGACGCGCTCTCGCCCGCCGCCGTGCAGATCTTCAAGGACCGCGGCGTCGAAGTCGACTTCCAGCCCAATCTCGGCAAGGACAAGGACAAGCTCGCCGAGATCATCGGCAATTACGACGGCCTTGCGATCCGCTCCGCGACCAAGGCGACCGCCAAGATCATCGAGAAGGCGACGAGGCTGAAAGTGATCGGCCGCGCCGGCATCGGCGTCGACAATGTCGAGATTCCCGCCGCCACGGCCAAGGGCATCATCGTGATGAACACGCCGTTCGGCAATTCGATCACGACCGCCGAGCACGCCATCACCCTGATGCTGGCGCTCGCTCGCGAGATCCCGCAGGCCGACGCCTCGACCCAGGCCGGCAAGTGGGAGAAGAACCGCTTCATGGGCGTCGAGATCACCGGCAAGGTGTTAGGCGTCGTCGGCTGTGGCAATATCGGCTCGATCGTGGCCGATCGCGCGCTCGGCCTGCGCATGAAGGTGATCGCCTTCGATCCGTTCCTGTCGCCGGAGCGCGCCAAGGACATCGGCGTCGAGAAGGTCGAGCTCGACGATCTCCTCAAGCGCGCCGACTTCATCACCTTGCACACCCCCCTCACCGAGAAGACCAGGAACATCATCGACGCGGCCGCGATCGCCAAGATGAAGAAGGGCGTGCGCCTGATCAACTGCGCCCGCGGCGGCCTCGTCGACGAGCAGGCGGTGGTCGATGCGCTCAATTCCAAGCACATCGCCGGCGCCGCCTTCGATGTCTTCGTCGAGGAGCCCGCAACCAAGAACGTGCTGTTCGGCCATCCTAACGTGATCTGCACGCCGCATCTCGGCGCCTCCACCACGGAAGCGCAGGAGAACGTCGCGCTCCAGGTCGCCGAGCAGATGTCGGACTATCTGCTCACCGGTGCGATCTCGAACGCGGTCAACTTCCCCTCGATCACCGCGGAAGAGGCGCCGAAGCTGAAGCCGTTCATCGCGCTCGCCGAGAAGCTCGGCTCGTTCGCGGGCCAGCTCACCGAGAGTGGCATCCTCAAGGTCGAGATCACCTATGAAGGCCACGTCGCCGAGATGAAGATCAAGGCGATCACCTCCGCGGTGCTGTCGGGTCTGCTGCGCCCGATGCTGGGCGAGGTCAACGTGGTGTCCGCGCCGGTCGTCGCCAAGGAGCGCGGCATGGTGGTGGACGAGATCGTGCGCGCGGCGCAGAGCGACTATGAGAGCCTGATCACCGTCACCGTCATCACCGAGCGGCAGGAGCGGTCGGTTTCGGGCACCGTCTATGCCGACGGCAAGCCGCGCCTCGTCGACATCAAGGGCATCCGCGTCGATGCCGAGTTCGGCAAGTCGATGATCTACGTCACCAACGAGGACAAGCCGGGCTTCATCGGCAAATTCGCGAGCCTGCTCGGCGACGCCAAGATCAACATCGCCACCTTCCATCTCGGCCGCGTCGCGCCCGGCAGCGATGCCATTGCCCTGGTCGAGGTCGACGGCGCCGTGCCGGCCGATTTGCTCGCCAAGGTGCAGGCGCTGCCGCAGGTAAAGCAGGCCAAGGCGCTGACGTTCTGATCCTTCACCTCTCCCGTAGGGAGAGGTCGGATCGCATCGCAAGATGCGATCCGGGTGAGGGGTTAGGCTCTCACCGAATGCTGCGGCCCCTCACCCGGATGGCTCAGGCGCGCAATTGCGCGCCATGGCAATCCGACCTCTCCCCGCTGGGGAGAGGTGACTCGCACCAGCCATTTGAGTCTGATGAGTCTGATCCTTCGTCCCGGCGCAGATATATTCCGACCCGCGGAACAACGCCGCCTCCGTCACCGGAGGCGGCGTTTTTATTTCTCCCGCCTCGGCCAAACTTTGTGTACCAATGGCGGTAAGGACGCTCCGTTCAAAATCGTTCGACAAGGGAGAAACACATGCGTGAAGCCGTCATCGTTTCCTATGCGCGCACGGGCCTGGCCAAGTCCGGCCGCGGCGGGTTCAACATCACGCCGCCGATGTCGCTCGCCGCCCACGCCATCCAGCACGCGGTGAAGCGCGCCGGCGTCGACAAGGACTATGTCGAGGACTGTTATCTCGGCAACTGCGCTCATGGCGCGCCGAACATCGGCCGTCAGGCCGCGCTGCTCGCAGGCCTGCCGAAGTCTACCGCCGGCGTTTCTGTGAACCGCTTCTGCTCCTCGGGGCTTCAGACCATCGCGATGGCTGCCAACTCGATCCGCTCCGACGGCGCCGACTGCATCGTCGCCGGCGGCGTCGAGAGCATCTCGATTCCCGGCGGCGGCTCGCCGAAGGAATCGATCGATCCGGAACTGCTCAAGGTCGCCCCTGACATCTTCATGGCGATGATCGACACCGCCGATATCGTCGCCGAACGCTACAAGCTCAGCCGCGAATACCAGGACGAGTTCTCGCTGGAATCGCAGCGCCGCATGGCCGCGGCGCAGCAGGCCGGCAAGTTCAAGGACGAGATCGTCCCGATGAAGACCAAGATGAAGGTCGTCGACAAGCAGACCAAGGCGGAGTCGATCGTCGATTACGTCGTCGATCGCGACGAGTGCAACCGGCCCGATACCACGATGGAGGGCCTTGCCAAGCTCGAGCCGGTGAAGGGCCCCGGCAAATACGTCACCGCCGGCAATGCCAGCCAGCTCTCCGACGGCGCCGCCGCCGTGGTGCTGATGGAAGCCAGGGACGCCGAGAAGCGCGGCCTCAAGCCGCTCGGGCGCTTCGTCGCCTGGGCGACCGCGGGCTGCGAGCCCGACGAGATGGGCATCGGCCCCGTGTTCGCGATTCCGAAGCTCTTGAAGCGCACCGGGCTCAAGATCGACGACATCGATCTATGGGAGCTCAACGAGGCCTTCGCCAGCCAGTGCCTGTATTGCCGCGACAAGCTCGGCATCGATCCCGCCAAGTACAACGTCAACGGCGGCTCGATCGCGATCGGGCATCCCTTTGGCATGACCGGCGCGCGGCTCACCGGCCATCTGCTCCAGGAAGGCGCACGCCGCAAGGCCAAGTGGGGCGTGGTGACGATGTGCATCGGCGGCGGCCAGGGCGGCGCCGGCCTGTTCGAGATCTATCACTGAGACCACCGCAAGGATTGTGTAGGGCACGGCGCGACAAGCGCCGTGCCCTTTCGTTTGAGCGACAGCACGGCAGACCTGGTTCCTGCAACCGAAGGCTTTATTCCGGCTGGTTTGGAAATCTTCGCGGTGTCGGGCGTTTACGCGCGAAGGGGCAAGCGGAGGAGAAACGCTCATGCGAACGACAATGGCAGCCATCCTTATCGCGGCCCCGCTGATGGCGGGGCCCGCAATCGCGCAGCAGGCAACACCTAACCAGAACGTGCAGAGCGAAGCGGACAAAGGCCTCAAGACGCAGAATTCCGGCGCCTCGGGCTACGTTGGAGCGCAGGACAAGCCGGGCTCGGCCGCGACCGCGCCGGGAGATCACACGCGCACGGACAGCAGCAGCGGTGTCGCCAACGTCCCCAGCGCGCAGAACTCGGGGACGGGTATCGCTGGGGCTCCCGGCAACAAGAACGGTCCTCCCGCTCGCACCGGAACGGTTGGCTCGAACTCGCAAAACCCGACCGTCCAGCAGCAGGATACCTCGAACATTAAGGGCTTGCCGGGCAACAAGAGCGGCCCGCCGGCCAAGCGTTGAGAGCGGCGTGAAGGAGGGCCGGTCCGTTGGGACCGACCCTCCGCAAAATGCTCACTCACGCCTTCGCCAGCGCCGGTGCGAACACCACCTCGATCAGCGTGCCGGAATTGCCCGCGTTCTTGATGTTGAACTGGGCGCGGTTGGCTTCGACCAGCGCCTTGGTCAGCGATAGGCTGAGCGCGGAGCTGTCCGCGGCGTCGCCTGGCGGCGGGGTGCGGAACGGCTCCATCGCGGCGGCGACTTCGCGTTCGCTGAGGCCATGGCCGGTGTCGCGGATGCGCAGCGCGATCTCGCCGCGATCGGTCAGCGCGGTCGAGACGATGACCTGGCCGCCGGCGCTCGCAAGCCGGATCGAGTTCGAGATCAGGTTTACGGTGATCTGCCGCATCGCGCGCGCATCCACCGTGACCTGCGGCAGCGCATGCGCCAGCGAGGTGCGGATGATGATGCGCTCGCGATTGGCCTGCGGCTGCATCACCACGACGCAGGCCTCGACGAGGTCGTTGAGATTGAGGTTGGCGAAGTTGAGGTCGAGCTTGCCGGTCTCGATCCGCGACAGCTCCAAGAGATCGTCGATGATCGCGATGACGCGCTCGCCGGAGGCGCGGATGTCCTTCATGTATTCGCCGTAGCGCTCGTTGCCGAGTGCGCCGAAACGCTCGGAGATCATCACCTCGGCGAAGCCGATGATGGCGTTGAGCGGGGTGCGGATCTCGTGGCTGATCCGCGCCAGCATGTCGGCTTTGGCCGTCGCTGCGCCGTCGGCGAGACGGCGGGCCCGCGTCAGCTCGCTCTCGCCCTTCTTGCTCTGGGAGAGATCGCGGAACACGGCGAAGAAGTTCGGGCCGTCCGGCCGTGTGCGGCCCATGATCATCGCGAGCGGAATGACGCCGCCCTTCTTCTCGCGGCCCAGCACCTCGCGGCCGTGGTCGAGCAGGCTCGCAATGTTCTGGCTCTTCAGGCTTTCGAGATAGTCGGCGACGATCTGCTGGCTCTCAGGGGCGAACAGCGTCGCCAGATTCTGCTCGAGCAGGGCTTCGCCGTCATAGCCGAACAGCGCCTCGGCGCTGCGGTTGCAGGCGTGGATGTTGCCCTCGGCATCGAACATCACGATGCCCTCGGCCGTGGTGTCCAGGATCGCGGCGAGATCCTCGGCGTCGGCATCGCCGGCCGCGGGCTCGAGCTCGGGCGCAAAGGGCAAGGATTCGGAGACAATCGTCTCGGCGATATCGGGCGCGGCGACCATTGGCGCGGCCTGCGGCAGCGCGCAGATCAGCGCATGCGCGCTCTCGCCGTCCCAGTCGATCGTGTGCAGATGCGCTTCCGTGGTCGCAAGCGGCTCTTCGCCGTTCGCGATGGCCGCGCTGATCGTCACCGGCGTGCCTGCTTGCGACGTGCTGCTGGCCGTGGAGACGCCCGGCTCGACATAGAGCGCGTCCAGCCCGCCGGCATCCTCCAGCGCGCTCAGGTTTGCGTAGCCCATGCGCGCGAGGAAGGCGGGGTTGGCGTAGAGCAGGCGGTCGAGGCGATAGATCAGGATGCCGGTCGGCAATAGGTCGAGCAGCGCGCGGTCGCGCACGGGCTCGCCGCGTGCCGGCGGCGCCGGCTCGGTCAGCCATTCGGCCGCAGCCTGCGGCGCCTCGGGCTCCGGCGCGGGTGGTTCGGGCGCGAATTCGGCGGCCGGCGGCTCAGACGTGTCGGCGGCAATCGTCTCGCGGTCGCGCTCGAGCCGCTCGGACAATTGCCGGGCGAGCTCGTTGAACGCGCTGTTCTCGACCGGCGTCAGCGTCGGCGAGCGTGCATCGCCATGCGGGCGGAACGGCACGACGTTTGGAGGCGGCGTTTCCACTGGCGTTTCCGGATCGGTTGGATGTGAATTCGCGTCGGGTGTGGGGTCCGGCAGTTCGGCTTCAGGCTCGGGCGCAGGCGGCGCGATCGGCGGAGGCGGCGTCGCTGCCTCGGCCTCCGGCTCGACGCTTTCGGCGGACAGGCCGTGCTGCGCCGGCGCTTCGGCCAGCAGCTCGAAGCGGCGGAGCGCCTCGAGCCGGTTGAGGCCATCGAGATCGCGGCAGACGCCAAAGCCCTTGAAGCCGGCGAAGTTGCGCTCCCGATCGTAGATCGGCAGGCCCGCGAGCTCGACCGGAAGATGCTCGCCGCCATCGGCGGGCCAGTTCACGGTGATGCCGGCCCAGGTGTCGTGGCTCTCGAGCGCCTCTGCGATGCGCCCGTCGGGATCGAGCGCAAATTCCGCGGCGATCTCGCGCCAGCGGCGGCCGAAGCGGGCGGCGGTGTGCGGACCGATGAGACGGATGAATTCGTCGGAGCGAAGCACAAAGCGTCCCTCGGCATCCATCTGCCAGAGGAAGCGCAGCGGATGCTGACGCGGTGCGGGCGTCTTCTCGTGGCCCGGCGGCGGCTCGACCATGCCGATAGTGATCGGCGCCGGCCGCGGCGACACAATGGCCTGGGCGCAGTTTTCAACCGGAGTTTTGGCCGCGGCCTCCGCGGTCTGCTCGGGCGCCGGTTCTTGCACGGCGTCCACGGCCGCTTCGCTCACGGCCGGTTCGGGCGCGGGCGTCGTCGTCGCGGCTATGTCGGATGTTTCGATCGGCTCAGCGAAGGCGTCGAACAATGCGATCCCGGCCTCCGCATCCAGCGATGACGGCTCGTTCGTCATCTCGGCGTCCTGCTGCGCCGCTTCGACCGGGGCTTCGGCTGTGGCTTCCGTCGTATTCTCCGGCGCCCATGCTGCGGGCGCCTGTTGCGCGGCGGTGGGCTCGATCAGCGCGATAAGGCCGATATCGGCGCCCGTGCCGACCCGTTGCAGCACCATCTGGCCGATTCCGATCGGCGTCGCGGCGCGGCCGCAGGTCAGCGCTTCGCTGCGGGCCCGGTCGAGGCCCGCTTCGCCGAGATCGCGAAAGCCGAGCAGAGAACGGGCGGCCTCGCTGGCGCCGACGAACAGGCCGTCAGGCGCGAACGCGGCCATCGGCACCTTGGCGCCGTCGACGAGACGAAGCAGCCGCTCGAGCAGCGGCATGCTGCTCAGCGACGGGTCCATCGCGGCGACAAGCACGCCATGGCTGCCATCGGCGAAGTGGAGGCGGGCGCAGGCGCAGGTCATCAGCATGCCGAGCCGGGCGCCGAAGCCGCGCAGCCGTTCGAGCCGCACAGTGCCGGTCGGCGGCAGGCTGCGGGCGAGCCGGGCGACCTGGCGGCGGTGGCTGTCCGCCGGGCCGAACGTCCTGTCCGCGAGGGCTGTGGCATGGGCCGCGCCGAACAGTTTTGCGCCGACCGGATTGGCCCAGAGCACGCGCGTGCCGTCGATCGACCAGAGCCAGGCGGGCAGCGGAGAGGTCGCGTGCACGGCCAGCCGGGGATCGCCCACGCCTCGCAACTGGAAATCCGAACTCTTCATCCGACCGGCTTTAAGTCTCGCTTGTCAGCATCGCGTTAAGGCGGCTGCCGCGAATGACAGCCTTAAGAAGGGGTTAGTATCGCCTGCGCCCGCGGGCAGGTCCACGGCTGCGGCCCTTCGCACACGGCCCAAAGCCGCGATAACCTTAATCCAGCCGACCCCGCAAGCCGCAACGCCGTTGCATCCAAGGGATTCGCGGCACGACCCTCATCATCCCGGTTGGCGGAAGAGACTCCTCGTTGCTACGACGAAGTCCCGTTCCCTCCCCCCTTGTGGGGAGGGCTAGGGAGGGGGGTAGCCCAGGAAAAGGTGCCAACTGTTGATGCTGCACCCAAGCCGATGCCCTCCGGAAAAGTCCCCGAATGGGACTCCTCCTGCCCCTCCAGGGCGAGGGAACGAGAGAGTGGATCTCTCTGGCTAACCAACAACGCACCCAGCTACTCAACCACCGGTTTCCCAATCGGGAACTTCATCCTGCGGGATTAAATTCTCGCAACGCACCCTCCTGGCACAGTGCAATGCACAATGTTGACACGATGGGCTGCCATAGTCCTAGGCGCTGGGCGAGCCATCTCATTTGTTTCGCGTTTCCAGTCTTCGTACCCGCTGAATGCGAGGGCCCAAATTGGGGCCGGCGGGCGCGCCAGAAGGCTCACTCCATTTTTTCATTTAGCGTGAGGGACAACATGACAGGTGCGACTGATCCGTTTTCTGCCTCGATCATTCCGTTCGAGGTTCCCGAGCAGATGCGTGCGTTCGCCGAAAAGGGCGTGTCGCAGGTCCGCGAGAACTACGCCAAGTTCAAGGACGCCGCCGAAACCCACAACGGCACCGTGGAAGCCGTGTTCACCTCCGCCAGCAAGGGCGCGAGCGAGTACACCGCCAAGCTGGTGGAGTTCATGAAGGCCAACACCAGCGCCCAGCTGGACTTTGCCCAGCAGCTGTTCGGCCTCAAGTCGCCGGCCGAAGTGCTGGAGCTGTGGACCGGCCATACCCGCAAGCAGTTCGAGACCTTGCAGTCGCAGGCCAAGGAGTTGATCGAGCTCAGCCAGCGCGTCGCCGCCGAGACCGCCGAGCCGATCAAGGCCAGCGCCGAGAAGTTCTACAAGCCCGCCGCCTGAGGCGGACCGGACTTGAAGTGATTGAGAAACCCGGGCCGAAAGTCCCGGGTTTTTCTTTGGAAACGACGCTGCGGGTGATGCGGCCTGGGTTTAATCGACCTGCGCCAAGAATTCGGACCACCTCTCCCAAAGGGAGAGGTCGGATCGCATCGAAGTTGCGATCCGGGCGAGGGGATCAGGTCTCACTGCGGGACGCGGCCCCTCACCCGGATTGCTCAGGGCGCGCACTTGCGCGCCAAAGCAATCCGACCTCTCCCCGCTGGGGAGCGGTGAGGGACGCCCAGCCGATCTCGCCTCGGAGAGGGCCAAATATCGGGTTTTGCGGCCTTGCCAAAAACGCCGGTTGCACCTAGTTTCCGCCCCGTCCAGCCCCCCTCGGCACCGGCCCTTACCTGAGGGCGTCCCAAGGCGCGGCTCGCCAGGATGCAGTTGTAGCTCAGTTGGTTAGAGCGCCTGTCTGTGGAACAGGAGGTCGGTGGTTCGAGCCCACCCAACTGTACCAATGATCTCAAAGAGTCGAGCCCCTGCGCCCACGGTCTATTCGCTTGGTCTATTAAAGGCGCTGAGCGGAACGTGCGCACGACCAGCATGCTGCCGGCCTTTGGACCCGAAGCCGTCATTCCAAAAGTGGTTCGATGACTCTCTTTACTCGCCTCTCTCACGATCCAGGAGAAGTCAGACCGCGCCGTAGAAGTGCCTGTATTGCCATGCGGCTTGCTCCTCCAATTGAGCTTCAGACCACAATTGGTCTTTGAAGCGCATGACAGACATAGGCGATAGATCGATGGGAGGCCTGCCATCGACAATCCAAGTTGCAAGTGCCTCTCCGACGGCTGGCGAGATTGAAAGCCCGGCGACATTGCATCCGCTTGCAAAATAGAAGCCCGCCGCTCCAGGAGCCGGGCCAAGGATATGATGGCCGTCAGCGGTCATGGTCGGAATGCCACCGCGAAATTCCCGCACCTTGGCAGTATGCAGGATCGGGAGTTGATCCTTCACTTCAATAGCGGCTGAACAAAGCACCTCAATGTCGAGGGGCATGTCCTTGATGTCGAAATTGGCCCCGAGCGATTGCATATCGAAAAAACGCGGCGTTTCCTCGTAGACACCCCAAAGGAAGCCGCCCTGGTAGGGACGCGTATACACGGCGGCATCCATGATCCGAACCATCGGCAGGTCGGCGCGCGCGCCATCCAGAGGTTCCGTGACGATCAGTTGCTGCCGGGTGGGTTTCAACGGTACACGAATTCCGCTTGCCTCCGCTACCTGTCGCGTCCATGCACCGGCTGCATCGACGACGACCAGGCCTTCAATGATGCCTTTCGCGGTCGTTACGCCCGTCACCTTGCCAGCGCTGATGTTTACGGTGAGCACGTCCGTCTTCGGCAGCACGGTTGCACCCACAGCCGCTGCTGCTCTGGCGAAGCCGACTGCAACCTGCGCTGGGTCGAAATACCTGTCGTCAGCGATCCTCATCGCCGCTACGACGCCTGTTGGCTTCAAAAATGGATTGAGGCCGCTTGCCTGCTCCGGAGAGATCAGCTCGACATCAAGGCCCATACGGCGCCCGCGTTCAAAATCGGTCTTGAGAACCTCCGCGTCTTGCGGCCGACGCGCGATCTTCAGGCTGCCCGAATGCACCCAATCGAGAGGCTGCCCGGTTTCTTCCGTGAACGCTTCAATCTTGCGGCAAGCGTCCTTGATGAGGCTAATCATCAATTCGCTTTTGCGAACGCAGCTCACCATGCCTGCAGCGCGCGGCGAGGTCTGCGATCCAATGTCATGCTTGTCGACAAGCGCGACCCTGAGACCTTTTTGCTTGCTTAGGTAATATGCTGTGGCAGCGCCGAGGCCGCCGGAACCAATGACGATAACATCGGCCTTGCTTATCATGACAATGCCTCCTGAAATCCATCAGCAGCGGAACCTACCACGCGGTGGAGGTCGGTGACCATTCCCCGCTCTCGACGATAGCGCAGCAAGGGCTGCTTATAGCCCGCGACTGACATGCATTGACGGTGCCGGCACGCCTGCTTGCGAAGCCGGAGCGGACTCGATGCAAGCGCCAAGGAAGGGCGAGCCGCCACCGCCGATGCGGACGAAGCAGCGGTGGCTCGCTGGCGCGGAGCGTGTCGGTGCGCTCCGAGCAATACCCTCCCGAGACCACCGCAACCGGGAGGGCCGCGCGCTAAGCCGCTCTGATCCGCTCCGGCTTCTTGACGCGCGCTATGACGATGCCGAGTACGGCGCGCCGGTCCGCGTCCAGCCTGCGAAAGGCTGCGCCTCGCTCTTCGCTGAGTTCGATCAGCGCTTCCTCGTCGCGCTCGCGAGCCAGTAGCTCCGCTTCCAGCTCCAGCAGCTTGGCCGCGCGCTCATCTGACGACATCATGAGCGCCAGGTGCGCTATCCTGTCGATCTCTTCGTGCGGCCGCTTCTCGAAAGAGATGGTCAAGCCAAACGAGCGCGGCGCCGATGTCCAGCTTTGCCGCCGAAGCGCCCTCTACGGACCTGTCGAATTGGGCTTGGAAAGGCCGTCCATGATCGAAGGTGAGCTTCGGCCGTCCGCGCTCGCGCTGAGCGCAACATAAGCTGATGCCTGCTTCTTGAGATCGACGACGATCAATGCGGTGGCCATGCGCCTATGACCCGAGCTCGATGATCCTGCGTGCCATGCGCACATTGGCATAGTCGATCATCTTGCCATCCAGCGTCACCGCGCCCTGGCCTTGCGCCTCGGCGCTCTCCATGGCCTCGACGATCCGCCGCGCCTGGGCCAGCTCCTCGTCCGATGGCATGAACGCACGCAACGTCGGTTCGATTTGGTCGGGATGGATGATTTGCTTGCCGTCAAAGCCCATGGCGGCAGCCTTTTGCGCGCTGCTCTCGGTGAGCTTGGCATCGCGAAAGGCGCCGCACGGGCCGTCAATGGCGCGCAGGCCGAAGGCACGTGCCGCCACCAACAGGCGCATCATCGGGTAGGCGAACAGATCGAGCGGCGCGGACGCGTAGCCGCTTTGCGCCGATCCTACATGCCGGTAGCCGTCCGGCGAAATTCCGATGTCGGAGGTGCGGGCCCCGAGCGAGGCCGCGAAGTCGCCGACGCCGAGATGAAGCGCGGCGACGCTGTCGTGGCACGCGGCGAGCGCGTCGACATTGACGAGACCCAGCGCCGTCTCGATCAGCAATTCGAGCGCCACCGGCGCGGGGCGATCCGGCGCAGCCCCGCGCAACTGGTCGGCAATGGCAACGATGTCGCTGGCGCGCTCCGCCTTCGGCACGATCACCGCATCCAGCCGGGGATGCGCCGCCAGCGCGCGGATTTCCTCTCCGATGAACGGGCTGTCGACAGCGTTGAGCCTGATCGCAACGCGTTTGTTGCCCCAGTCGAGCGATGACAGCGACCGGACAGCTTCCTCCAGCGCAACACCCTTCTCGGACGGCGGCACCGCGTCCTCGAGGTCCATGAACACCGCATCGGCAGCCGAGGCGGCGGCCTTGGCGACAAGGCGGGAGCGATGCGCGGGAACGGCGAGATACGCCCGCGTCGGCCGCAGAGAGACCATCGTCACGTCTCTCTGGCGAGGCCGAGTTCGCCGAGGATGGAATCGTTGTGCTCGCCGATATCAGGCACCGGATCCATCCGCGGCGACAGGCCGGGGATGGTGAGCGCCGGCAGGAAGCTCATCACCGGCCCGCTGGGGGAGCCGACCGTCTGCACCCGCGAGCGCGCGTGGAGTTGCTCATGCTGCAGGAAGGCGTCGACCGAGTTCAGATGGGCGTTGGCGATCGAGGCTTCGTCGAGCAGCCGCAGCACCTCTTCGCTGGTCATGGATGCAAAGCGCTGCTCGATATGCGCTTGCAGATCGTCGCGGTTCTGCATGCGCAGCGGATTGGTGCGGAAGCTCGGATGGTCGGCGAAGCCGGCATCGCCCAGGACGATGCGGCACAGCGACCGCCATTCGCGATCGTTCTGGATGCCGAAGAAGATGGTGTTGCCGTCTCCGACCCGGAACGGGCCGTACGGCGCAATCGTCGCGTGCCTCGCGCCGGTTCGCGGCAGCGGCCGGCCCGTACTGTGCGTGTAGAAGGCGGGATAGCTCATCCAGTCCGTGATGGAATCGAATAACGAGGCCTGGAAGGCGGTGCCCTTGCCGGTCCGCTCGCGGCGATACAGCGCCATCAGCACGCCATTGAGGATGTACATGCCGGTGGCGATATCGACCACGGAAAGCCCGACCTTTGCCGGCTCCGCCTCGGTGCCGTTGACGGCGAGCACGCCGGCCTCGCACTGGACCAGCAGATCGTAGGCCTTCTTGTTGCTGAAGGGGCCGCCGGCCCCATAGCCTGAAACGTCGCAGGCGATGATCCGCGGGAATTTCCGCAAGAGAGATGCGGCATCGAGGCCGAGCCGCTCCGCCGCGCCGGGCGCGAGATTTTGGATGAAGACGTCGGCCCGCGGCAGCAGGGCGTCGAGCACCTTGCGGCCATCGGGACTCTTGATGTCGATCGCGAGGCTTTCCTTCGAACGATTGGTCCAGACGAACTGGCTCGACATGCCGTTCATCACGTGATCGTAGTCCCGGCAGAAATCGCCGTCGCCCGGCCGCTCGATCTTGATGATCCGCGCGCCCCAGTCCGCCAGGTGCCGGCTCGCAAGCGGCGCCGCAATCGCCTGCTCGAGCGAGACCACCGTCACGCCCGACAGCGGCAGCTCCGTCTCATTCCCATCCATGCGATCGCTCCACTCCCGTGCGCTTTTGATCAGCGCAGGAGACTGGCCGATCCATCCCACGCGCATCCTTTTGATGATGACATGATGCCCCTGTTTTGCCCGACGAGTCAAATTCGAATTCGTGAAATCCTAATACTGGAAATGCTGAGGGATTGCCGTGGCTTGGCTACTGTGCATGGGGTTGTTTTCGCGGTTTTTGTTTGAGGCCTGCCGAAGCGGGACGCTGTACGCCGCTTCGGCTTGGGGAACTGCAGGCCTTCACCGCCTGTTGCCGAGACCGCACACGTTGCGCCTTTCGCATCCCCCTCCGGTTGCCAATCAACCGCCGTTCACCCACTATCTCACCTGTTCGACATGTGGGGGGATCGATGCCGGCGTTTCGCTCGAAGAAGTCCTTTGCAAAACCGTTGGCCGTTGCCGGCCTCGGGATTGCCCTGGCCGTCCTGGCCCTGCCGCGTGCCGGCTTCGCCTATACCCAGGAAGAGCAGCAGGCCTGCTCGCCCGACGCGATGCGGCTGTGCGGCGAGTTCGTTCCGAACGTCGATGCCATCACCGCCTGCATGATCGCGAAGAAGTCGCAGCTCTCGCCGCAATGCCGGGTGTTCTTCCGGCCAGGACCCGAGCCGGGCGAGGTCCGTGCCGGCAAGCCGACCAACATCGCGCCCAAGGCCGCGAGGAAGAGCACCAAGCCGGCGCCGAAAGCCAAGAAGAAGAAATCCGAGCAGGGCTGAGCGCGACAGCGCGCTTTCTTCCTCGAAGTTCGGCAGCCGCGTTTCCTCCGTTGGACTCGTTTTGTTCGCGCGACCGGCGCGCCGGCTTGCGGCAATTGCAAGCGCGCACGACAAAAAAGAGTCGCAAAGCGGTTTGCGCGGCAAGGTTGCATTTCGCTTTGTCCGGCTTCGCTGCTCAAAAAGCGCATGATCGCTCGCGCAGGCCGCATTTCATTGCGATTGTATCGGGCGTCGCACCAGGCAGTGTGACTCAAAAGCCAACACGCCTTGTTATTTCGTGGCGGCAACGCAACTCCCGATAAATTTTTCTTTCACGAATCAGCGCGCTGATTCATTTTCGAGCCACGGGGTCAATCTGGAGGCCGAAGGTATGAACGTTATTGTTTTTGCATCACGTAAAGGCGGTTCGGGCAAGAGTACCCTCGCTGCCCATCTCGCCGCGCAGATCAAGGCGAGCAAGCAGGTCATGCTGGTGGACGCCGATCCGCAAGGCTCGCTCACGCTCTGGCACAAGCTGCGCGGCACCAACGAGCCGTCGATCAAGGCGGCCGTGAACTCCGTCAGCGGCATCGTCTCCGCGGCCAGGCGCGACGGTTATGAATGGGTGTTGATCGATACGCCGCCCAACCTGTCGGCGGTCGTCGACGACGCGATCAGGAACGCGACGATGGTGATCATTCCGGCGCGTCCCGGCGTGTTCGACGTCAACGCGGTGCAGGAAACCATTCAGATGTGCCGCGCCGCGCGCAAGCCCTACGCGGTCGTGCTCAACGGTGCGCCGGCGCGCCGCGACGAGACCGAAAGCCCGATCGTCACCATCGCCCGCGAGGCGCTGGCGAAATTCCGCGCTCCGGTGTGGGGCGGCCAGATCACCAACCGTTCGGATCTCCTGATGGCGCTCAGCCACGGCGAAGGCGCGCGCGAGTATCAGGCCGAGAGCCGCGCGGCTCAGGAAATTGCACGGCTGTGGGCGGCGATCGAGCGTTCAGTGAAGGCTATTCGCGGCACGGCTTCGGCTTCCGGCGCAATGCACAAGCAGGCGGCATAATTTCATTATTCATTTTCCCCGACGAAAAACGCGCGGACGAGCCGCGCGTTTTGCGTTTCTGCTTCACCTGTCTTTCCGGGATGGCGCGCAAGCGCGCCAGGCCCGGAATCTCGAGATTCCGGATTCGCCCTTCGGTCGATCCGGAATGACGAGCTGAGCTACGCGACCATCAGCATGTAGAACACGATGACCGGCGACAGGGTGAGGATCACCGACCAGATGCCGACGGCCCAGAGAATGTCCTCGGTGGTAAAGCTCTGCCCGGCGTCGTAATGCGACGCCATTTCATGCTGACTATTCACAAACGCCCCCGCGATTTCTTCGCTTATGGGCGCCAGTGATACGCGGGATGTTTTAAAATTCCGGGTCGCAGCTGGCCGTGCATTTTGAACACAGGTGCTACCACGGGTTAACCATCCGCGTGGCGCTGTCAGCCTGCCAGCCAGACGCGAAACAGCAGCACCGGCATCAGGCCGAGCATCACCGCCCAGAACCCGAATGACGACACCACCAGAATTCCCTGCACGAGATCGGCCGGCGCGAATTGGCTCGCGGCCATCGGCCGGGTGCGATGTCCCATGGTCATTCCCCCGTTTGAAAGTCTTGGCGGAAACGATAGGCGCGATTGCGTAAACGAGGCGTGGATGCACCATGCGGCAGACGCGAAGGCGGTTGGCGCGCGGTTAACTATGGAGGCGTTCTTACCCTCCCCCTCCAGGGGAGGGTAAGCGCTAGGCCGCGGCTTTCATCCGTCGCTCGATCTCGCGATCGATCGTGGCGGCGAACTCGCTGCTCACTTCCACCATCGGCAGGCGCACTTCTGGGCTGTCGATGAGGCCGCTGCGCCACAGCCAGTACTTCGCCGGCGCAGGGCTCGGCTCGGCGAACAGCAGCCGTGTCAGCTCGGCGACCTCCTGCCAGCGCGCCCTCGCGGCATCGTGATTGCCGCGCTTGAGTTCCGCATACACCGCCGCAAATGTCGCGGTCTCGACATGGGCTGACAGCACGATGCCGCCGTCGGCGCCGTCGGTGAGCGCCTCGAAATAATTCGCGTCCTCGCCGGTGAGCACGCGAAAATCCTTCGGCCTGTCGCGCAGCAGCGCGATCGATTGTTCGCGGCTCGCACCGCAATCCTTCAGGCCGACGATGTTCCTGTGTTCGGCGAGCCGCAGCATGGTCTGGTTGGTGACATTGACCGCGCAGCGGTAGGGAATGTTGTAGAGCGCAATCGGCCAGGCGGCGTGATCGGCGAGCGCCTCGAAATGCGCCAGCAGCCCGCGCTGCGACGGCCGCACATAGTATGGGCTTGCGATCAGATAACCGTCGATCGGCCAGTCCGCGGTCTCGTCGAGGCGATCCTTCAGCCGCGAGGTGTCCGCGCCCGACAGCCCGAGGCAGATCGGCAAGGTGCGGCGGCCCGCCGCCATCTCGTCGCGGACGACGGCGACGAGGCGCTCGAGTTCAGTGTCGCGCAGCGTCATGCCTTCACCCGAAGTCGCCCCCAGGATGAAGCCGTCGATGGCCTGTGCGCCGTAGTGCCGCGCCAGCCGCCGCAATGACGTCTCGTCGAGACGGCCGTCGCGAAACGGCGTCACCAGCGGCAGCCACAGCCCGTGCAATTGGTCTCGTAGTCCGGTCATGTTTCCATCTCCTTCTCGGGAAAAAGGCCTGAGACGGAGGGCACATGAAAAAACCCCGTCCAGGCGGCGGGGTTTTCGGGATTTGCTGCGATGACGAAGCCGGTATTAGCGCACGCAAAAATCCGAGGTCCCCGGATGGGGACCTTTTTTCGAGATGACTGCGCACGACTTCGTGATCATCGACAAATGATGCGGGGTATACCCAAGCCTGTCAATACACGCGGAAGGCGAAAGGCAATTTTGACGAAAAAAAGCCGGACCCGAAGGCCCGGCTTAGGTATTGGCCACGTGAGGCCGACACAATCACCTTCCAAGAGGGATTACTGAACTCCCGCGCCACTGGAGGAGGGGGACAAATGCGCAACGCGAAGGCTCAGCGTGCAAACAGTATGGGCTTGACGAGCGCCGTCCAGCAACAGCCGAGGCCGCATGTCAGTCATGCGGAAATCAGGACGGCCAGCGCTGCGCCTTGCTGACCACGAAGTCGCGGAACACCTGCACGCGTGCGACCGTCTTCAACTCCTCGGGATAGACGAAATAGGTGTCGAGCTGGATCGAATCCGATTCACCGAACAGCTGCACGAGTTTGTTCTGTTCCTCGACGAGGTAGTCGGGCAGGGCGGCGATTCCGAGGCCCTGCTGACAGGCGCGCACGAGGCCGAGGATGTTGTTGACCTTGAAATAGGCTTCGCGCGGACCCGAGCCGTTGCGACCAGCCTCGATCAGCCAGTTGCGGTTCTGAAGATGCGGGGCGAAGTTGCCGTCCGACAGCGTGATGATGCGGTGAGAGTCGAGCTCCTCCAGCGTGCGTGGCGTGCCGAAGCGCTTGATGTATTCCGGCGAGCAATATGCGTGGAAGCCCATCGCGAACAGCTTGCGCTGGATGAGATCCGGCTGGGTCGGCTTGCGGGTCCGGATCGCGACGTCCGCCTCGCGCATGGACAGGTCGAGCTCCTCGTCGGTGACGATCAAGGAGATCCGGATCTCCGGATAGAGCGCGGTGAACTCGCCGAGCCGCGGGATCAGCCAGTTGATGCCGACGCCAGGCGTGGTGGTGATCTTGAGGTCGCCGCTCGGCCGCTCGCGGCTGTCGGTCAGCTTGGCACGCGCGGCCTGGAGCTGCATGAACACGTCATGCGCGGTGCGGAACAGCAGGTCGCCCTGCTCGGTCAGGATCAGGCCGCGGGCGTGGCGGTGGAACAGCGAGACCGAGAGCTCCTGCTCCAGCGCCGAGACCTGGCGCGACACCGCCGATTGCGACAGGCCGAGCTGCTCGCCCGCATGCGTGAAGCTGCCCGCTTCCGCCGCCGCGTGAAACACCTTCAGCTTGTCCCAGTCCATATCCGTAAATCCGTCGCGTGTTCGGGGCATGATTCTATTCCGCTGCCGCGCGCTCGCTGGCGCGAAGGGCCAAGAAACGTTCGGCCTCGAGTGCGGCCATGCAGCCGAGGCCGGCGGCCGTCACGGCCTGGCGATAAGTCTCGTCGGCCACGTCGCCGGCGGCGAACAGGCCGGGCACCGAGGTGGCGGTCGAGTTCGGGGCGACCTCGACGTAGCCCGACGGCTTGAGCTTGACCTGGCCTTTGACGAGCTCGGTCGCCGGGGCGTGGCCGATGGCGATGAAGATGCCGTCGGTCTTCACGTTCGTGAGCGCGCCGGTCTTGACGTTCTTGAGGCGCACATGGGTGACCTTGTTCGGGTTCTCGGTGCCGCAGATCTCGTCGACGGCTGAGTCCCAGATCACCTTGATTTTGGGGTGCTTGAACAGACGCTCCTGCAGGATGCGCTCGGCACGGAAGTGATCGCGACGATGCACGATGGTGACCTGAGAGGCATGGTTGGTGAGGTACAGGGCTTCCTCGACCGCGGTATTGCCGCCGCCGACCACCACGACCTCCTTGTTGCGGTAGAAGAAGCCGTCGCACGTGGCACAGGCCGACACGCCGCCGCCCTGGAATTTTGTTTCCGACGGCAGCCCGAGCCAGCGCGCCTGCGCGCCTGTGGCGAGGATGACGCTGTCGGCAAGATAGACGTCACCGCTGTCGCAGGTGAGGCGGAACGGCCGCTGCGCAGTTTCCAGCTTGGTGACCAGGTCAGAGACGATCTTGGTGCCGACGTGGACCGCCTGCTTCTCCATCTGCTCCATCAGCCAGGGGCCCTGGATCACGTCGGCGAAGCCCGGATAGTTCTCGACGTCGGTGGTGATGGTGAGCTGACCGCCCGGCTGGATGCCCTGAATCAGGATCGGCTCGAGCATCGCACGCGCGGCGTAGATCGCCGCCGTGTAACCGGCGGGGCCGGAGCCGATGATGACGACCTTTGCATGAACAGGAGCGGACATTTCGGTGGACGCCTTTCACGGGGGATTTGCAGCGCGCGCGCGGAACGTGCCGGGAGGCCTCGCGGAGGCGCTGAAATATCAGAGCTAATCTAAGCCTTCTGGTGAGCTATGCAAGAATTGCATTCCCTATCGGCGGATTTTTCCAACAAGGAACAAAAGTCAATTGCGCTGCACGCGCAATAAAATTGCGCTGGGCGTATGGACTGGGTATGAGGATTGCGACAAGCCACCCAATACCGCCGCCGAGGCCAGGAGTTCCAATCACGTGTCGCGGAGCCTAGACGAGATCGACCTGAAAATTCTCACCGAGATTCAGGCCGACGGTCGAATCACGAATGTCGAGCTGGCCAAGCGCGTCGGCATCTCGCCGCCGCCCTGCCTGCGCCGCGTCCGGGCGCTGGAGGAGGAGGGCTATATCCATGGCTATCGCGGCCTGCTGGACGCCCGCAAGCTCGGCTTCGACGTCACCGTATTCGCCGCCGTGCACCTGTCCAGCCAGGCCGAAGCGGATTTGCGCGCCTTCGAGGAATTCGTCCGCGCCGAGCCCTTGGTGCGGGAATGCTGGATGCTGTCGGGCGAGGTCGATTTCATCCTGAAATGCGTCGCCCCCGACATGGCGACCTTCCAGGATTTCGTCACGCACCTGACCGCCGCGCCCCATGTGCGCAACGTGCGGACCTCGCTGGTGCTGCACAATTCGAAATATGAGGCGGCGGTGCCGCTCGACGTGAAGGGACGAAGGTAGCTCGGGTGATCGCCTGCCCCGGCCGGAGCGCAGCGCATCTTCAGCGATGCGCTGCAGAGCCGCGCCGCGCATTGCGCCGCCTTTTCGGAACGGCGTCACGGGCAGCGGCAAATCTCTACCGCCACTCCACCTTGGTGATCTCATACGCCTTGGCGCCGCCCGGCGTGTTGACCTCGACGGAGGCGCCCTTCTTCTTGCCGATCAGGGCGCGGGCGAGCGGCGAGGTGATGGAGATGCGGCCCTTCTTGGCGTCGGCCTCGACCTCGCCGACGATCTGCCACACCGTCTTCTTGTCGGTGTCCTCGTCGACCAGCGTCACGGTGGCGCCGAACTTGATGGTGTCGCCGGAGAGCTTCGAGATGTCGATGATGTCGGCGCGCGCGAGCTTGTCCTCGAGTTCGGCGATGCGGCCCTCATTGTGGGACTGCTCTTCCTTCGCGGCATGATATTCCGCGTTCTCCGACAGGTCTCCGTGCGAGCGCGCCTCCGCGATATGCTCGATGATCCGCGGACGGTCTACAGACTGGCGCTGCTTCAATTCTTCCCCGAGCGCGACAAAGCCGGCCTGGGTCATCGGAACCTTTTCCATCTCTTCTCTCGTCCTTCAGCTGCGCGCCCATATAAAGGGTGGCGCGGCAACCTTGATGCGTCGGTGTTCCCGGGGCTCAAAATGCGCCCACCGGGATTATTATTCGGGTCTGGCGCCGGAACAGAACACTCACATGGCCGGACAGTTCCTCCCGCCATTGTGGCTTCCTTGCCAATCACTTAGCGAAAGGCTGAGCCCAAGACCCACCCCCGCTAGCAATCAGGTTTCCGAAAAGTAGCTCTGCAGGGTCCGAACCTCAAGGTCCCCGCCCAGATAGGCGCGGATGCCCTGCGCGGCCGCCACGGCCCCGGAAAGAGTGGTGTAATACGGCACTTTATGCAAGAGGGCCGCGCGCCGCAGCGAACGGCTGTCGGCGAGCGCCTGCGGGCCTTCGGTGGTGTTGAAGACGAGCTGGACGTCGCCATTGGTGATGGCGTCGACGATGTGCGGCCGGCCCTCCAGCACCTTGTTCACCTTCTCGGTCGGGATGCCCTGATCGGTCAGGAAGCGCTGGGTGCCCGAGGTCGCCAGCACCTTGAAGCCGAGCGAATGCAGTTCGCGCACAGCCTCGGCGATGCGCGTCTTGTCGCTCTCGCGCACCGAGACGAACACCGTGCCCTTGCGCGGCACCCGCGTGCCGCCGCCGAGCTGGCTCTTGGCGAACGCCACCGCAAACGAGCGGTCGATGCCCATGACCTCGCCCGTCGAGCGCATCTCCGGGCCGAGCACCGTGTCGACGCCGGGGAAGCGCGCGAACGGGAATACCGATTCCTTGACGCCAACGTGCTTGAGCTCCGCCTTCTTTAGCTTGAAATCGGCGAGCTTCTCGCCGGCCATGATGCGCGCGGCGATCTTCGCGACCGGCGTGCCGATCACCTTGGCGACGAACGGCACTGTGCGCGAAGCGCGCGGATTGACTTCGAGCACGTAGATCTCGCTGTCCTTGATGGCGTATTGCACGTTCATCAGGCCGACCACGTCGAGGCCGAGCGCGAGCTCGCGGGTCTGCCGCTCCAGCTCCTCGATCATCCCGGCATCGAGCGAATGCGGCGGCAGCGAGCAGGCGCTATCGCCGGAATGGATGCCGGCTTCCTCGATGTGCTCCATGATGCCGACGATGAAAGTGTCCTTGCCGTCGCAGAGGCAGTCGACGTCGATTTCGGTCGCGTCCGAGAGATAGCGGTCGAACAGCAGCGGGTTCTTGCCGAGCACGGTGTTGATCTGCCCGGTCTTGTCGTTGGGATAGCGCGCCTTGACGTCGGCCGGCACCAGCTCCGGCAGCGTGCCGAGCAGATAGTCGTTGAGCTGGTTCTCCTCGCGGATGATCTGCATGGCGCGGCCGCCGAGCACATAGGACGGACGCACCACCAGCGGCAGGCCGAGATCGGCGGAGACGAGCCTCGCCTGCTCGACCGAATAAGCGATACCGTTCTTCGGCTGCTTGAGCCGCAGCTTGTCGAGCACGCGCTTGAAGCGGTCGCGATCCTCGGCAAGATCGATGGCATCGGGCGAGGTGCCGAGGATCGGCACTTCGGCTGCTTCCAGCGCGCGCGCCAGCTTCAGCGGGGTCTGGCCGCCGAACTGCACGATCACGCCGTGCAGCGTGCCTTTGCTGCGCTCCTTGGCGATGATCTCCAGCACGTCCTCGGCGGTGAGCGGCTCGAAATAGAGCCGGTCGGCAGTGTCGTAATCGGTCGACACGGTCTCCGGATTGCAGTTGACCATGATGGATTCGTAGCCGGCATCGTGCAGCGCGAAGCAGGCGTGACAGCAGCAATAGTCGAACTCGATGCCCTGGCCGATGCGGTTCGGTCCGCCGCCGAGGATGATGACCTTCTTCTTGTCGGACGGAGTGCTCTCGTCCGCAGGCGCACCCGCAAACGGCGCCTCATAGGTCGAATACATATAGGCGGTGGGAGAGGCGAACTCGGCCGCACAGGTGTCGATGCGCTTGTAGACGGGACGGACGCCGAGCGCGTGGCGCTTCGCCGTGACGTCGGCTTCCGTCGTCCCGGCGAGCACTGCGAGGCGCGCATCGGAGAAGCCCATGGACTTGAGCGTGCGCATGCCGAAGGCATTGCCCGGCAGGCCGTTCTTGCGAACCTTCTCCTCCATGTCCACGATGCCGCGCATCTCGCCGAGGAACCACGGATCGATCTTGCAGGAGTTGAAGATGTCCTCGTTGGACCAGCCGAGCCGCATCGCCTGGGCGACCTGGAGCAGCCGGTTCGGCGTCGGCGTGCCGAGCGCGGCGCGGATCGCATTCTTGTCGTCGTCGCGGCCGAGTCCCTCGATCTCGATCTCGTCGAGGCCGGTCAATCCGGTCTCGAGCCCGCGCAAGGCCTTCTGAAGACTTTCCTGGAAGGTGCGGCCGATCGCCATGACTTCGCCGACCGACTTCATCGAGGTCGTCAGCGTGGTCGAGGCACCCGGAAATTTCTCGAAGGCGAAGCGCGGCACCTTGGTGACGACGTAATCGATCGTCGGCTCGAACGAGGCCGGCGTGGCGCCGCCGGTGATGTCGTTGGCGATCTCGTCGAGGGTGTAGCCGACCGCGAGCTTGGCAGCGACCTTGGCGATCGGAAAGCCGGTGGCCTTGGAGGCCAGTGCGGACGAGCGCGACACGCGCGGATTCATCTCGATGACGACCATGCGGCCGTCTTCGGGATTGACGCCGAACTGCACGTTGGAGCCGCCGGTCTCGACCCCGATCTCGCGCAGCACCGCCAGCGAGGCGTCGCGCATGATCTGGTATTCCTTGTCGGTCAACGTCAGGGCGGGCGCCACGGTGATGGAATCGCCGGTATGCACGCCCATCGGATCGAGGTTCTCGATCGAGCAGACGATGATGCAATTGTCCTTCTTGTCGCGCACGACCTCCATCTCGTACTCTTTCCAGCCGAGCACGGATTCTTCGATCAGCACTTCGTTGGTGGGCGATGCATCAAGGCCGCGCTCGATGATGTCGAGGAACTCTTCCTTGTTGTAGGCGATGCCGCCGCCGGTGCCGCCCATCGTGAAGGAGGGCCGGATGATTGCGGGCAGGCCGATCTCGGAGAGCGCCATCATCGCCTGGCCCAGCGCATATTCCTGATAGCGCTTGCGGCGGTCGCCTTCGCCGAGCGTCCATTGCCGGTCGAGCTCTTCGAGGGCCGCGCCCGACAGCTTCTCGCGTTCGGCATGGTATTTGTCGCGGAACGACTTCTTCAGCTCGGACGCGTTGGCGAGCCGCGACTTCGGCGTCTGCAGACCGATCTTCTCCATGGCGTTGCGGAACAACTGGCGGTCCTCGGCCTTGTCGATCGCATCCGCGGTCGCGCCGATCATCTCGACGTCGAACTTTTCCAGCGTGCCCTGCCGGCGCAGCGACAGCGCGCAGTTCAGGGCTGTTTGACCGCCCATGGTCGGCAGCAGCGCGAAGCCGCCGGGAATGACGTGGCGCTCCTTCTCGATGATCTTGGCGACGATCTCGGGCGTGATCGGCTCGATATAGGTCGCATCGGCCAATTCCGGATCGGTCATGATGGTGGCCGGGTTGGAATTGACGAGGACGATGCGATAGCCCTCTTCCTTCAGCGTCTTCACCGCCTGCGTGCCCGAATAGTCGAACTCGCAGGCCTGGCCGATCACGATGGGACCGGCGCCGATGATCAGGATGGTGGTGATGTCTGTACGTTTGGGCATCAACTCTCGCCGGACTGGGATTTGGGCAAAAAAAAGGGCGCGCTACCGCGCGTCCCTGTGGCCGAGAGCGCGGTGGTCTCCCTCGCGCGCGGGTGGGTCTTAGACCAGTTTTCAGGGCGGCGAAACCCCGAAAAACGCCCATCAACCGGCAATTTTGACCGGTTTTGGCCGCGCCTGCCAGCCGCGGGCGAGATGCACCAGAAGCGAGGCGGCAACGCTCGTTCCGCCGATCCAGCCGAGGTCATTGGGCGAGAGTGTGGCCAGCACCGCGCCGCCCAGGGCGCCGCCGATGGCGAAGCCGAGATACATCGCCGAGGCGTTGAGCGAGAGCGCGATCATCGAGGCCTGCGGCTCGATCCGGATGATGCTGGCGATCTGGGCCGGATAAAACGCCCAGCCCGAGACGCCCCAGAGGAAGATCGCGCCCAGCACCGTATAATGCGCCTGTCCGGGCATCAGCTTCAGCACCAGCGAATGCAGGATCAGCGCACTCGCCATGCCGGCGAGCCCGAGCGCGGCGGTGGCGAGCGTGCCGAGCCGGTCGGCCAGGACGCCGCCGAGCATGTTGCCGATCGCGGCGGCGCCGCCGAACACCAGCAGTGCCAGACTGATCTGCGAGGCGTCAAAGCCGAGGCTGCGCAGAGGAACGGCGAAATAGGTGAACACGGTGAAGCCGCCGAGCGCCCATAAAATTGTGATCACAAGCGCGATCAAGACATTGCTGTGACGCGCCACCGCCAGCCGCTCGCTCAGCGAGGCGGTGTTGCGCGGCAGGCCTTTGGGTAGCCCAAGCAGAAGGCCGGCGAGTGCCACCGTGCCGATCAGGGCGACCATGGCAAACGTGGCGCGCCAGCCGAGCAGGCTGCCGACGAGATTGCCAAGGGGGACGCCGATGACGGTTGCGACCGTAAGGCCCGAGGTGACGAGGGCCACCGCACGTCCGCGCCGTTCGGGCGAGGCGACCGCCACGGACACTGCCAGTGCCGTCGGCATGCACAGTCCCGAGCCCAGCGCCATCAGCATACGCGAGGCCAGCAGCAGGGCGTAGCTTGAGGCCGCCATTGCGGCGAGGTTGCCGGCGACGAAGGTCGTCAACGCCAGAGCCAACACGGTGCGGCGGTCGATGTTGTTGAGCGTGACCGCCAGGATCGGCGAGCCCACGGCATAGGTGAGGGCGTAAGCGGTGACCAGCTGGCCGGCGGCCGAGACCGAAATCGAGAGGTCAGTGGCGATCGCCGGTAAAAGTCCTGCAATGACAAATCCTTCAGTGCCGATCGCGAAGGCCGCCAGGGCCAGCCAGAACACGCTCATGGGAGAAATCCTTATGTTCAACGTTTATTGAACTATTGGTTGAACCGGCCTAGAAGTCAATTGGTTCAAGAACTGTTGAACATTTCGGTCTCGTCGCTATGATGGACCCATGAGCCGAATGCCATTTCACCCGACCCGCGAGCAGATCGAGCTGCCGATGGTCCTGGATTGCCTGAGCGATCCGATCCGGTTGGCGATCGTCTACCAGCTCGCGCAGCAAGAACGTGTCAGCAGCGAGCTCTGCTGTGGCGATTTCAGCGGCCTCGGCGGCAAGTCCAACCTCGCCTATCACTTTGCCAAACTGCGCGAATGCGGCCTGATGCAGACCCGCGTGGCCGGCACCAACCGCTTCATGCGGCTGCGCCGCGAGGATCTGGATGCGCGCTTCCCGGGCGTGCTCGATGCCGTGATCAAGTCAGCGGCCAAGGACGCCGACCGGCTTCAGCTGCTGTCCGAGTGCGAGATGGTCGACGCCGACCGAAAATGAGACGATTGCGCGCGAGCAGTCCGTCTTCGCTTTCGCTTCGCTGAAGCTACGCCGGACACGCTTCGCCCCTGCCGGTCTAGCATGGCTGCGCCACGCGTAGCCCCGCAGGGGCGAAGCGTGGAGACCCGGCCTGGATTTGAACCAGGATGAAGAGCGTTGCACCGCCCTCGCGTAGACGCTTCCGCCACCGGGCCGCATCGATCATTACCGATCGGAGGCGCGGCAGGCCACCTCGGCTGGTTGTTATACTTAACGGATCAGAGGTGGCCGCGCGATGAAGGTCATGCGCCAGTGATTGTGGCCGATATTGGTGTGCGCGCGCTGGACGACGAACCCGGCCGCCGTCAGCTTCGCGGTGATCTCCGCCTCGCTGTAGCGCTGGAGCCCGATGCGTGAGCGCAGCTGGCGATAGTCCGAGAGCGCGGTGCTGATCAGCCCGACCAGCGCGTCCTTCAGGAAGCCGTGCCGCACGCCGAAGCTGAGCAGCGCCATCACGTCCCTGACCATGCCGACATTGGGCTGGAGGATATCCCCGAGCACCAGCTTGCCGGAGGGTTTTAGGATCCGGCGGATGTTGAGGAGAGCGCCATCCAGCTCCTCCGGCGTCATGTATTGCGCGACCGAGTTCATCACGACGAGATCGATCGACCGGTCCTGCATCTCGCGGACGTCATCGAGCGAACGGACGCGGATCTTGGTGTTCGGAGCGAACCGCGCGATCAGCCGGCCGCGCACTCCCGGCGCGGGCTCGGCCAGGATCAGCTTGCCACACGCGGCGGCCACCTGGTTCGCCGACAGCGCCTCGCCGCAGGCATAGTCCAGCACCACGGCGTCGGACGAGGGGATATAGCCGATGATGTCCCGCGCAATGATCTGGAAGTGCAAGTCGCGATGCAGCTTGCTGACATAGATCGTATGCGTGGAGTCGTAATAATCGATCCAATCGTCCATGGTATTTGAACATCCCGGCCAAACGGTTCCGCCAACGGAACCGGCGCTGCCCGCCTTGCGTTAGGGGTGCGACGGCGCGCCGTCAATGTCCGCGTCCTAACAGGAAGGTCTCCCGTGAGCAAAACCAACAACAAGGTCTCGCCCGATCTCGACACCCCCACCGATCTGCCGCCCGATGGGGTCAAGAAGGTCTCGCAGGCGCTCAACGTGCTTCTGGCCGACGCATTCGCGCTGTATCTGAAAACCAAGAATTTCCACTGGCACATCAGCGGCCGGCATTTCCGCGATTATCATTTGCTGCTCGACGAGCAGTCCGACCAGATCTTCGCCACCACCGACCAGCTCGCCGAGCGCGTCCGCAAGATCGGCGGCACCACGCTGAGGTCGATCGGCCAGGTTGCAAAACTCCAGACCATCAAGGACAACAACGAGGACTACGTTCCGCCGCGCGAGATGCTGCGCGAGCTGATGCAGGACAACAAGCACGTCGCGGCTGCGATGCGTAAGGCGCATGAGGTCTGCGACGAAGCCGGCGATGTCGCCAGCGCCAGCATCCTCGAAAACTTCATCGATGAGACCGAGCGCCGCACCTGGTTCCTGTTCGAAGCCACAAGGCAGGAGGGCAGCAACGCGGGGTAGGGCGCTAATTCTTCCGCAACGTCGTCCCGGACAAGCGCGCCCCAAGCGCGCGCAGATCCGGGACCCGTCGCCACAGGCTTGAGTTTGGCGAAGACTCGCGGCCGCCATTTCCCGCCAAAACGTCTTCCTGAGGGTATGGGTGCGGCCGGCGCCGGGACGACGACCGCGTGTTTGGCCGGCGTTCTCGACTCACGACCGCCACAACCTCATCAGCGCGCCTTCCTTGCCCGTCACCGGATCGGCCGGCGGCATCGCGACTTGCGGAATCGTCTTCAGCGCCTTGGCGTGATTTTCAGCCGTCGCCCGCGTGATCTCCATCTTGGCGCCTGGCGGATAAGCGCCGATCACGCAGAAATCGTCGCTCGCCTTGATGCATTGGTGGCCGGTACCGGCCGGCAGGATCGCAACGTCGCCCGCCTTGATCTGAAGCTCCTGGCCATGGTCGCCGCCGAAGCGGACGCGAGCGCTGCCGCGCGCAACGCCGAGCACCTCATGCACGGTCGAATGATAGTGCAGATAATCGTAGACGCCGTTGCGCCACGTGCCGCCCCAGCCGTTCGCTTCGAACAGCTCTTCGATAGTCTCTTCCGGCTGCTCCGGATCGAGCTTCACCGCGCCCTGGTAAACCAGGAACGGGAGGATGTTGTTTGGCACGAGCCCGTCATCTTCGAACACGATGGCGAGCGGCTCGGCCTTGTCGCGGACGACGGACATGGCGGGGCTCCTGCTACACGAGAGTGCCCGGACAACATTTCATCCTGTGCAGGCGTTCCTGGACAGGTGTCGTGTCCCGGACGCGAAGCCGCGCGAAGCGATGCGTCGCTGAGCCCGGACCCGGAACGCCGTGTCTATGGCCCCCGGTTCAGCAGTGCATCACGCCGCAAAGGCGATAGCGCCCTTACGCGCTCTTCTTCTGCCGCATCAGATCGGCAAAGCGCTGGAACAGATAGTGCGAGTCGCGCGGGCCGGGCGAAGCCTCGGGGTGGTACTGCACCGAGAACACCGGCTTGCCGTCGAGCTGGATGCCGCAATTGGAGCCGTCGAACAGCGAGATGTGGGTCTGCGTCGCACCCTTCGGCAAAGTCGTCTCGTCCACGGCAAAGCCGTGGTTCATCGAGGTGATCTCGACCTTGCCGGTGGTCTCGTCCTTGACGGGATGGTTGGCGCCGTGATGGCCCTGGTGCATCTTCTTGGTCTTGGCGCCGACGGCGAGACCGAGCATCTGGTGACCGAGGCAAATGCCGAAGGTCGGCGTGCCCGACTTGATCACGTCCCGGATCACAGGTACGGCATATTTGCCGGTCGCCGCCGGATCGCCCGGGCCGTTCGACAGAAACACGCCGTCCGGCTTCATCGCAAGGATATCCTCAGATGAAGTCGTTGCCGGCACCACCGTCACCTTGCAGCCGACGCCGGCGAGCAGGCGCAAGATGTTGCGCTTGATGCCGTAATCGATCGCCACCACGTTGAACTCGGGCTTGTCCTGGCGGCCGAAACCCTTGTCCCACAGCCAGGGAGTCTCGTCCCAGGTGAAGCGCTGGCCGGACGTGACCATCGGCACGAGGTCCATGCCTTCGAGGCCCGGCCACTCGCGCGCCTCTTCCTTGAGACCGTGCAGATCGAACTCACCCTTCTTGGAATGCGCGATCACGGCGTTGGGCATGCCGTTGGAGCGGATCAGCGCGGTCAGCGCGCGGGTGTCGATGCCGGAGAGGCCGATGATGCCGCGAGCCCTCAGCCACTGGTCGAGGTGCTTGGTGGCGCGGTAGTTCGAGGGATCGGTGATCGCGGTGCGCAGGATCACGCCGCGCGCCCCGGGCGTTGCCGCCATGTTCACCGTCTCGATATCTTCCTCGTTGGTTCCGACATTGCCGATATGCGGGAACGTGAAGGTGATGAGCTGGCCGGCATAGGAGGGATCGGTCAGGATCTCCTCATAGCCGGTCATCGCGGTGTTGAAGCAGACCTCGCCGACGGCGTGGCCTTCGGCGCCGAGACCGAAGCCTTCGAGCACCGTGCCGTCGGCAAGCACGAGGAGCGCGGTCGGTTTGTGGTCCGGCCAAGCGGGATCGTTGTCATGTTGTGTCATGAGCGCGTTTCATAGTCTGCGCTGGCCCCGCCGTCAAAGCGGGACAGGCCGGATTCACATGCGTTTTTGCATATTTGACGGGCGGCTTCGGGCACTTAAGCCGGAACTGGCAACTTTGAGCCATTTCGAGCCCCGGCAAGGAAACAATGCACCGGCGGGCCGGTCCGGTATGGCCTCTTGCCCGCGAACGGCTTAGATCAGGCGCGACAGATTGAGAGGACCCGACCATGCTGCGCGACAACATCAACAATGCGGTCAAGGAGGCCATGAAGGCCAAGGACGAGCGCAAGCTGTCCACGCTACGCATGGTCAATTCGACCATCAAGAATGCCGACATCGACGCTCGCGGCAGTGGCAAGCCGCCGCTGTCGGACGCCGACATCCTCGCGGTGCTGCAGAAAATGATCAAGCAGCGCCAGGAGGCGGTTGAGCTCTACGACAAGGGCGGTCGCGCCGAGCTCGCCACCCAGGAGCGCGAGGAGATCGTGGTGATCTCGGCGTATTTGCCGAAGCAGATGTCGGACGACGAGGTGAAGAAAGCGATCTCGGATGCGGTCACTGAAACCGGCGCGGCCGGCATGAAAGACATGGGCAAGGTGATCGCAGCGTTGCGGGCGAAGTACGCGGGACAGATGGACTTCGGTAAAGCCAGCGGCTTGGTGAAGGCCGCACTGTCGGGCTAGGCTTTTCCTCTCTCCCCTTGCGGGTGAGGGTGGCTCGCTTTGATGCCGCGTCAGTTCGGTCTATTCTCTCTTTAAGGAAAATGGGGAGGCATGATGACCGGCGCCATCAAACCGTTCCGCATCGCCATCAGCGACGACGTCCTCGCCGACCTCAAGTCGCGCCTCGCCCGCACCCGCTGGCCGGAGGCGGAGCTGGTCGATGATTGGAGCCAGGGCGCGCCGCTGCAATGGATCCGGGAGATCTGCACCTATTGGGCTGATGGCTATGACTGGCGCGCCCGCGAAGCAGAGCTGAACCGCTTCGAGCAGTTCACCACCGAGATCGACGGGCTCGACCTCCATTTCCTGCATGTGCGGTCGACGCAGCCGTCCGCGCTGCCGCTGATCATCACCCATGGCTGGCCCGGCTCGATCGTCGAATTCCAGAAAGTGATCGCGCCGCTGGTCGATCCTGCCGCGCATGGCGGCAATCCGGCTGATGCGTTTCATGTCGTCTGTCCCTCGCTGCCGGGCTTCGGCTTCTCGGCCAAGCCGAAGACCACGGGCTGGGGCGTCGACCGCATCGCGGCGACCTGGGCGAAGCTGATGGACCGGCTGGGCTACGCGCGATACGGCGCGCAGGGCGGCGACTGGGGCTCGGCGGTGACGAGCTCGCTCGGCGCGCAGGACGCCGAGCATTGCGCTGGCATCCACATCACGTTGTCCTTCAATTCGCCGCCACGGATCGAGGGCGAGCCGACGGCGGAAGAGAAGCGCGCGCTCGCCGGGCTCAAGCATTATGTCGATCTCGATTCCGGCTATTCCAAGCAGCAATCGACGCGGCCGCAGACGCTCGGCTATGGCCTGACGGATTCGCCGAGCGGGCAGGCGGCCTGGATCTTGGAAAAATTCTGGGCCTGGACCGATTGCAACGGCCATCCCGAGAACATCTTCACCAAGGACGAGCTGCTTGACAACGTCATGCTGTACTGGGCGACGGAGACCGCGACCTCCTCTGCGCGGCTCTATTGGGAAAGTTTCGGCAAGCGCCGCACCACGCCTGTCGTGAAGGTGCCGACGGGCGTCGCGGTGTTTCCCAAGGAGATCATCACGCCGGTGCGACGCTGGATGGAGCCCAACTTCCCCAACATCACGCATTGGAGCGAGATGGAGAAGGGCGGCCATTTCGCCGCTTTCGAGCAGCCGGAGCTGTTCGTGCGCGATGTCCGGACGTTTTTTGCGACGGTGCGCTAACTCTCACCGTCATGCCGGGGCGCCCCGGCTTGTTCGCCGAAGCTTGATGAGCGAAGGCAGAAGGGCGAGCCCGGAATCTATCGCGCCACGGGAAATGCCGCATGATGGATTCCGGGTTCGAAGCTGGTGCGTCGGCCGCAATGACCGCGGCGGGGCTTGTCCCGAGCATCCACGGCTCTAAACTGGGCGACAACTACTCTGGAAACGTGCTGCCATGCTGACCGAAGCCGCAACTTACGACGAGCTCTATCGCAATTTCCGCTGGGACATTCCGGCGCGATTCAACATCGCGGAGGCGTGCTGCGATCGCCATGCCGACGGCAGCGGCCGGCTCGCGCTGATCTATGTCGACGAGAACCGCGTGACCACGCGCACGTCCTTTGACGAGGTCGCCGAGATGTCGCGCCGCTTCGCCAACGTGCTGAAGGCGGATGGGCTGTCGCGCGGTGACCGCGTCGCGGTGTTCCTGTCGCAGTCATTGGAGCTGCCGATCGTACACATGGCTGCGTTCCGGACAGGCCTGATCTCGATTCCGCTATTCGCGCTGTTCGGCGAGGACGCGCTGGAATTCCGCCTGTCGAATTCCGAGGCCAAGGCGATCGTGACTGACGAAGGAGGCTGGGAGAAGCTGTCGAGGATCCGCGATCGCCTGCCGGAGCTGACGAACGTCTATGTTGTCGGCGAGCGCGTTCCGGCAGGCGCGAAATCGTTCTGGGATTCGGTGAAAGCGGCCTCACCCGATTTCGTGCGGGTCGACACCTCCGCCGATGATCCCGCACTGATCATCTATACCTCTGGCACGACCGGCAATCCCAAAGGCGCCCTGCATGCGCACCGCGTCGTGCTCGGCCATCTGCCGAATGTGGAGATGTGCCACAACTTCCTGCCGCGCGCCGGCGATCTTATGTGGACGCCGGCGGACTGGGCCTGGATCGGCGGCCTCGTCAACGGCCTCTTGGCGTTCTGGTATCACGGCATTCCCCTGGTCGGTCATCGCGCGCGCAAATTCGAGCCGCAGGCAGCGATGCAGATGATGGCCGATCTCGGCGTGCGCAATGTCTTTCTGCCGCCGACGGCACTGAAGCTGATGCGACAGGCCGGTGTGAAGCACCCCGGCGTCAAGCTGCGCAGCATTTTTACCGGGGGTGAATCTCTGGGTGGCGAATTGCTCGGCTGGGTGCGCGAGACCTTCGGCATCGATGCGCACGAAGTGTTCGGCCAGACCGAATGCAACCTGGTGATTGGCAGCAATTCCAACCTGTTTCCGATCCGCCCCGGCGCGATGGGCAAGGCGACGCCAGGCTTCGACGTTCGCATCGTCAACGACAAGGGCGAGGAATTGGCGCGCGGTCAGCGCGGCATCATCGGCGTGCGCCAGCCATGTCCCGTCACCATGCTCGAATATTGGCGCAATCCGGAGGCGACGGCGAAGAAATATGCCGGCGAATTCCTGCTCACCGGCGATCTCGGCGTGCAGGATGAGGACGGCTATTTCTGGTATGTCAGCCGCGAGGACGACGTCATCACCACCGCCGGCTATCGCGTCGGCCCGTCCGAGATCGAGCACACGCTGATGAAGCATCCGTCCGTGGCGATGGCCGCGGTGGTCGGCATTCCCGATCCGATCCGGACCGAATCGATCAAGGCTTGGATCGTGCTGCGCCCCGGCTTCACCGGCAGCGACGCACTCGCGCACGAGATCCAGGAGTTCGTCAAGGTGCAGCTCGCCGCGCACGAATATCCGCGCTTCGTCGCCTTCGCGGAGACGCTGCCGATGACCGCCACCGGCAAGGTGCTGCGGCGCGAGCTGCGGGCGAAAGGTTAGCCTCTGACAATGGCAAAGACGCCTCAAGCCGCGGGCCCATAGCCGTATGGGATGTTGTTGGCGCGAAGCCGTAACCACGAGTCTTCGCCAAAAACTTCACCCTTTCGCTATGGCGCCCGGATCGGCGCGCGCTTGAGGCGCGCTTTGTCCGGGACGACGACACGGAGGCCGTCGCCCTACGGCGTCTTGATCCCCATCGCCTTCAGCGCATCGAGCATCCGCTGCGGCGGGCCCGGCTTGACGACCAGCGGCTTGCCGGTCTCGAGCAGGCTCTTGAGGCTCGACAGGATCGCCGGCCAGCCGGAGCGCCCGCCTGCAAGAATGTCATCGCTGAGCGGGCGGTCGTGGCCTTCGCTCATGGTGAGCCGGACGGCATCGCCGGCCTGTGCGATCTCGTAGGTGACGAGGGTCGGGCCGAGCTTCTCGATCAGATCGGGCCAGTTCACGTTGAACGTGACCGCGAGCTTTCGCGGCGGATCGTAGGCGAGGACCTCGCCGCTGATGTGCACGGCGCCGTCGGGCGTGCGCACGATGAAGGCGCCGCCGAGCCGTGGCTCGACCTCGACGGCATTGCCGAAGAAATACTGTCGGCTGAACTCTGCCGAAGTCAGCGCCTCCCACACCTTCTCGGGCGTGGAGGCGATGTAGATGGTGTAGACAGTCAGCGGCGTGAACTGCTCGAGCTTCATTTTGCGTCGAATCCCTTGTTGAGCGCCGTGCGCGGGATGGCGAGTACTTTGCCTCTCTCCAGCAGGCTCTTGAGCCCGGACAGGATCGCCGGCCAGCCATTGGAGACGGCGCCGAGATACTTGCCGCCCTCGACAAAACCGTCATGCAGCACGGTCAAACGCACCAGCGAGCCGAACGGTTCGATGGTGAAGACGACACGCGATATCGGCTCGCCGCGCAGCTCCTCGTATTTCTGGTGCTTGAAACTGTAGGACAATCGCCGCGGCGGATCGGCCTCGAGGATTTCGCCGGAATCGGTGATCTCGCCGTCGAGCGTGAGGGCGAAGGAAGAGCCTACCTTCCAGTCGGATCTGACCTCGGCGCCGAACCAGTACTGCCGCGTAAACGCGCTGTTGGTTAGCGCCTCCCAAGCCTTTTCCGGTGTGGTCTCGATGTAGGTGACGTAGACGAATTCCGGCTTACTCATCGCGTTTCTCCAGCTGACGTTTCAACTCGCTAAGTGCGGCGAGCTTGCCGCGCTCGAATTTCCTGATCCAGCGTTCGCCGATCTGATGGATCGGCACGGGGTTGAGATAGTGCAGCTTCTCGCGGCCATGCCTGATGGTGGTGACGAGATTGGCCTCCTCCAGAATGCCAAGGTGCTTGGTCACCGCCTGACGCGTCATGGCAAGGCCTTCGCAGAGCTCGTTCAGGGTCTGGCCGTTCCGGGTGTGAAGCCTGTCCAGCAGCGACCGTCGTGACGCATCGGCGAGCGCTTTGAAGACCTCATCCATGGTTATGATGATAGGCAACCAAATGGTTGCATGTCAAGCGGCGCTTGAGAAATCATGTTTTTGGTCGCGTGCAATCTCTCCGCTGCGGGACGAGGCGAAGAGCTCCCCGCAAGCGGGAACACGAGATCTGCGAGCTTCCGTTCCGGCCTCCGCCATGCATTAATGCGTACAAACCGCAGCGAGTCCTCCCCATGATGTCCATGCAAGCCTATCTCGCCTTCGTCGCTGCCTGCATCGCGCTGGCGTTGCTGCCGGGGCCGATCGTCACGCTCGTCATTGCCAACGGCCTGCGGCACGGCACCCGCGCGGCGCTCACCAACGTTGCCGGCGCGCAAGCGGGTCTTGCCATCGTGATTGGCATCGTCGCGGTCGGTCTGACCTCGCTGATGGCGACCATGGGGTACTGGTTTGACTGGGTACGCTTTGCTGGCGCCGCCTATCTGGTGTGGCTCGGCATCAAGTTGATCTGGACGCCGGTCGACGGCGTTGACGTCGACGCGCCGCCTCCGCCGCCGCGCGGCGGCTTCTTCCTGCAAGGATTCCTGGTGCTGCTGTCGAACCCTAAAGTGCTGGTGTTCTTCGGCGCCTTCATTCCGCAGTTCATGGACATGAACCACCCGCACTTTCCGCAAGTCGCGCTGCTTGGTGCCACCTTCATGGTCACGGCGGTCATGACCGACGCGCTCTACGCCATCGCCGCCGGCCGCGCCCGAAAATTCTTCTCGGCCCGCCGCACGCGGATGATGTCGCGCATTTCCGGCGGCTTCATGATCGGCGGCGGCATCTGGCTGGCGCTGACCAGGGCGAAGTGAGGCTTACACCAACAGCTCCGCCTTCAGCTCAACCTCGATCTCGGCAAGGATCCGCGCCAGCCGTTCCGCCCATTGCTGCTGGCCGGACTGGTCGGCGATCAGATCCTGGCGGATCTCGATGCCGGTGTTGACGAGGCCCCGCGCCTCGCCGTGCACGGGGATGGTGTAGTCGGTGAGGTCGTTCACCGCATAGGGCTCGTTGTCGCCGACGACGAGATCGCTTTCAGCGCGGAGATGTTTCAAGAGAAGCTGCGGCAGCACGGTGTCGCGGTTATACAGGGCGCCGACGTGCCAGGGCCGCGCGACGCCGGCATAGACCGGCGTAAAGCTGTGCAGCGACACCAGTGCTGTCGGCCGCTTGTCGCGCAGGCGGCGGTTGAGGGCGGCGTCGATGCGATGATGATAGGGCGCGAAAATCTCGCGCCGCCGCGCCTCGCGCTCCCACTCCGAAATACCCTCGTTGCGCGGAATCGCGGTGGCTTCAGAGATCACGGGGATCGAGCTCACAGCGGCGGGCGGGCGGTTGCAGTCGATCACGAGCCGCGAATAGCGCTGCGCGATCAGATGCGCGTCGAGCATTTTTGCGAGCCGCTCGGCGACGCCGGCGATGCCGATGTCCCAGGCGATGTGCCTCACAAGCTCGCTTTCCGCGACACCGAGATTGCCGAGCGCGCGCGGCAGCACCCGCCCGTAATGATCCGCGGTGAGCAGGAAGGGCGATTGGCCTGCCGTATTCACCTCATGCACTGGCGCAATGTCGCCCTCGCCGAGGAGTTGATCGGTCGCGTCGGCCGTATCTAGAGCCATCCTGATTGCCTATGGAAAAACTGCCGCCCTGAAGTTCGAAGAAAATCGGTATAGATCGGTTCGCTTCAAATCACCATGCTCGACCGAGGATGCCGCTGAGAGCGTCATTGCCTGTACATCGTGGTCCTGGCTTTCGCCAGGACGACAGCGAATATGCGGCGTTGTCGTTCCGCGCCATTGCCAGCTATACACACCGGATGACCTGCGATCGTCTCTTCGTCTACGGCACCCTGATGCGCGGCTTCGATCATCCGATGGCGCGGCTGCTCGCGGCTCATGCGGATTTCCTTGCCGATGCGACCTGCCGCGGTCGGCTCGTCCTGGTGAAGCATTATCCGGGGCTATTGCTGTCGGACGCGCCGTCCGACATCGTCCATGGTGAGCTCTTTCACTTGCGCGCGGGCGACGAGCTGCTGCGCGAGCTCGACATGTACGAGGCCTGCGGCGAAGGCTTTCCGGAGCCGACCGAATATCTGCGCCAGCTGATCGACGTGTCGCTGCCGGACGGCACCAGCAGCAAGGCCTGGACCTATGTCTACAACTGGCCCGTCACCGATCTTCCGCGCATCGTGTCCGGCCGCTTCCTGAAGCATTAGGCCGACAGCACCTCCTTCACCATGCGCACGTCGACCTCGCGCTCGACATAGGTCCACTCCTCGGTCTGCCGCAGCATCGCCACCAGCTCTTCGAACAGCGCAGCATCAACCGGTGCGAATTCGAACCAGGTCAGAAAGTCGAAGGGGCTGCCGAGGTCGCGGCAATGATAGAGCTGGCGCGCGATGGCGGGCAGGTAGCGCAGGCTGCTCGCGATGTGGTGCGATCTGTCCTCGAAGATCTTGCGGCGCTCTTCCTGCGTCAGCTCCCACCAGGCCTGCGACTTGCGGATCGGGATCAGCGCTGCGCTGGTCGCCTCTAACCGGCCGAGGCCGGCCTGCACGGCGACGAGCTGCTGCTTCTCAGGCCGCTCGGTGTAACGCAAGCTGCTCGCGACGCCGACCAGCCGCCAGGCGTTGCGCGAGGGCACCAGCGGCAACGAGACGGCCTCGCTGTCGGTCACCGACAGCGCCGGCACGAAGGGCAGGGGCTCGCCCCTCACGGGCGAGATTGACGTCACGCGCCAGCCCCCGCTCTGGCCGCCTCGAAAGGTCCTGAACATGGGGGTATGGAAGCGTGGAACCGGGCGCGGTTCAAGGCCTCTCTCCACCGTCATTTGCGGGGCGCCCGAAGCGCGAGCCCGGAAATCCATTTCTGCCAGCGGTCCGGTGGCGCCATTGATTCCAGGCTCGTGCTCTGCGCGCCCCGGAATAACGCGGGGCTGTGAACAGCGCGTATAATCCCGACAAACCTGACTTTTGCGCAGGCGGCACCTATATGCCTGATCTTGGCCCGGCTCATCTCGCTCGGGCAAGACTGGATCTCATGCGCTTCACGCCCCAATTCCTCGACGAGCTTCGTGCCCGGCTTTCGGTCTCCGAAGTCGTCGGCAAGCGCGTCAAGCTGAAGAAGGCGGGGCGGGAGTGGAAGGGGTTATCGCCGTTCCAGCAGGAGAAGACGCCGTCCTTCTACGTCAACGACCAGAAGGGCTTTTACCACGATTTCTCCTCCGGCAAGCACGGCGACATCATCAACTTCGTGATGGAGACCGACGGCGTGCCGTTCGCCGAGGCCGTCGAGCGGCTCGCCAATATGGCGGGACTGCCGCTGCCGGCGGTGACGCCGGATGCGGCCCGGCATGAGCAGCGGCGCAAATCGCTGCATGACGTCATGGATCTTGCAGCAAAATTCTTCGCCGAGACGCTGGCGTCGCGCTTAGGTGCCAAAGCGCGCGGCTATCTGGCCGATCGCGCCATCTCGCCGGCGACGCAATTGCAGTTCCGCCTCGGCTATGCGCCGCCCGACCGCTTCGCGCTGAAGGAGCATCTTGGCAAGCTTGGCGTGTCCGTTGACGACATGGTCGAGACCGGCCTGCTCGTCGCCGGCGACGACATTCCGGTGCCGTACGACCGCTTCCGCGACCGCGTGATGTTTCCGATCACGGATTTGCGCGGCCGCGTCATCGCCTTCGGCGGGCGCGCGCTGGAGAAGGACGTTCCGGCCAAATATCTGAACTCGCCGGAGACGCCGCTCTTCCACAAGGGCGACAATCTCTACAACCACCAGACCGCGCGCAAAGCCACCCATGACGGCGGCGCCCTGATCGTGGTCGAAGGCTATGTCGACGTCATCGCCATGGTCACCGCGGGCTTCGCAGGCACCGTCGCGCCGCTCGGCACTGCGCTCACCGAAAGCCAGCTCGCGCTGCTGTGGAAGATGGCGGACGAGCCGATCCTCTGCTTCGACGGCGACCGCGCCGGCCAGAAGGCGGCTTACCGCGCCGCGGACCTTGCCTTGCCGTTCCTCGCGCCGGGCAAGAGCCTGCGCTTTGCGCTGCTGCCGGAGGGGCAGGACCCCGACGATCTCGTTCGCTCGGGTGGCCGCGGCGCGATCGAGGACGTGATCGCGGCGGCGCGACCGCTCGCGGAGATGATCTGGTCGCGCGAGCTCGAAGGCGGCAATTTTGCCACGCCCGAGCGCCGCGCCGCTCTGGAGGCGCGCATCAAGGAGCTCTCCAACGGCATCCGCGACGAGGTGGTGCGGCGCTATTACCGCGACGACTTTGCCAATCGGCTCCAGCGCGCCTTTGCCCCCGAAGGCGGGCGCGGCGGCTTTGGCGGCCGGGGCAGTTTCCGCCAAGGTGGCGGCGGCCGGCCGTTCCAGCCCAGGGGTGGGGGAGGCGCGAATCGATTCGGTGGCCAGGGATTTGGTGGCGCCCGCCGCGGCCCGCCCGGTCCCGTCCCGCTGCCGTCCGGTCCATACCAGGCGGCGAGCCCTCAGCTGGCGGCAAGCCCGATCATGCGCGGCCAGCGCAGTGCCATCTCCCGCCGGGAGGCCCTGATCCTGCAATGCCTGATCAACCACCCCTGGCTGCTGCATGAGCACTTGGAGGAGGTGGCCGCCCTGGAGCTGGCCCATCCCGAAGCCCATAAACTCAGGGCCGGCATCATCGCCGCCTTCGCCAACGATCATCACCACTCACCGGACCCGGGCGAGCAGGCCGAGAAGATGCGGGGCGACCTCGAGAAGGGCGGATTTTCGCAAGTTCTTCAAAGGGTTGAGAACGGCATCACGACCGCGGCGGTGTGGGGCGCCCGGGAGGGCGCGGCGCGGGATGACGTTCTTGCCACCTGGCATCAGCTGGTTGCCTTGCATCGGCAATGGCATTCACTACTTAGAGAGCTGAAGGACGCTGAGCTGGCCCTGGGGGAGGACCCCAGCGAGGCCAATTTGGCGTGGCTGCGTGACGTCAAGGCTCGGATGGGCGAAGTCGACGGTACCGAGGCCCTGATCGAGGGTTTTGGCGAACTGTCGGGTCGGCTCCAGAAGAGCATGTAATGAAAGAATCATGCGGACGGCCGGGGTCGGAACCGCTAAAAGACTCGCCAAATCCTTGGTTTGGCGGCAGAAACAGGGTTAATCGAGGCTTAACGGTCTTGTAGCACTTTGGCCCGAAGGCGGCCGCAGGCAGAACAGACGCGTCAGGAATGAATCCGCGCAACCGCTGTTGGCACTACACCTGCATCCGCTGCGACAAAGAGGCTCACGAAGCGTTAGGCAAATCCGGCGAGAGAAAGTTGGGGGTGGCGAGAAGTTTGTGCGCCGCCCTTTCCGTGTCGAGAGCTGCCGAAGCGAGAGCGTCGAGCAACAGGTTCATGTGAATTCAGGCAGGCGGGGCGCGCCGTCTGCATTGAAGCGCGTTGAGGAGCAATGGATGGCCACCAAGGCAAAGACGCTGCAGGCGAAGGACAAGGAAAAGGACGACAAGGCAGCGGATGCGCCGGAGAAGGACTCCCAGGACGCGCCCTCGCCCTTGCTCGACCTGTCCGACGCCGCCGTGAAGAAGATGATCAAGCAGGCCAAGAAGCGCGGCTTCGTGACCTTTGATCAGCTCAACGAAGTCTTGCCGTCCGACCAGACCTCGCCCGAACAGATCGAGGACATCATGTCGATGCTCTCGGACATGGGCATCAACGTCACCGAAGCCGACGACACCGAAGGCGAGGAAGACAAGGACGAGGGCGAGGACGAGACCGACAACGAGCTCGTCGAGGTCACCCAGAAGGCCGTCACCGAGGTCAAGAAGAGCGAGCCGGGCGAGCGCACCGACGATCCGGTGCGCATGTATCTGCGCGAGATGGGCACGGTCGAGCTGCTGTCCCGCGAGGGCGAAATCGCCATTGCAAAGCGCATCGAGGCCGGCCGCGAGGCGATGATCGCGGGTCTGTGCGAAAGCCCGCTGACGTTCCAGGCCATCATCATCTGGCGGGACGAGCTCAACGAAGGCAAGATCTTCCTCCGCGACATCATCGATCTCGAAGCGACCTATGCCGGCCCTGACGCCAAGGGCGGCATGAACACCGCGATGATCGCCGGCCCGAACGGCGAAGCGCCGGCCGAGGGTGGCGAAGCCACCGCGTCCGCCGCTGCCCCCGCGCATGTCGCGCCGCCCGCCGCGCCGCCGTCGCCCACCCCGTTCCGCGCCGCGCCTGCGCCCGGTGGCACTGAAGCCGGCGAAGACAAGGATCCAGCCGAGTCCGCCGCCGAGTCCGACATGGACGACGACGAGTTCGAGAACCAGATGTCGCTCGCGGCAATCGAGGCCGAGCTCAAGCCGAAGGTGGTCGAGATCTTCGACAAGATCGCCGACAGCTATAAGAAGCTGCGCAAGCTTCAGGAGCAGGACATCCAGAACCAGCTCCAGAACGAGTCGCTCTCGCCGCACCAGGAGCGCAAGTACAAGAAGCTGAAGGACGAGATCATCGTCGAGGTGAAGTCGCTCCGCCTCAACCAAGCCCGTATCGACTCGCTGGTCGAGCAGCTCTACGACATCAACAAGCGCCTCGTCTCCTACGAGGGCCGCTTGATGCGTCTTGCCGACAGCCACGGCGTCGCGCGCGAGGACTTTTTGCGCAACTACACCGGCTCGGAGCTCGATCCGCGTTGGCTCAACCGCGTCTCGAAACTCTCGGCCAAGGGCTGGAAGAATTTCGTTCATCACGAGAAGGACCGCATCAAGGACCTTCGTCACGAAGTGCATCAGCTCGCCGCCCTGACCGGCCTCGAGATCGTCGAGTTCCGCAAGATCGTGCACTCCGTACAGAAGGGCGAGCGCGAGGCACGCCAGGCCAAGAAGGAGATGGTGGAAGCCAACCTCCGTCTGGTGATCTCGATCGCCAAAAAGTACACCAACCGCGGCCTGCAATTCCTCGACCTGATCCAGGAAGGCAACATCGGCCTGATGAAGGCGGTCGACAAGTTCGAGTATCGCCGCGGCTACAAGTTCTCGACCTACGCCACGTGGTGGATTCGGCAGGCGATCACCCGCTCGATCGCCGACCAGGCGCGCACCATCCGCATCCCCGTGCACATGATCGAGACGATCAACAAGATCGTGCGCACCTCGCGCCAGATGCTCAATGAGATCGGCCGCGAGCCGACTCCGGAAGAGCTCGCCGAGAAGCTCGGCATGCCGCTCGAAAAGGTCCGCAAGGTCCTCAAGATCGCCAAGGAGCCGCTGTCGCTGGAGACGCCGGTCGGTGACGAAGAGGATTCGCACCTCGGCGATTTCATCGAGGACAAGAACGCGATCCTCCCCATCGACGCCGCGATCCAGTCCAACCTGCGCGAGACCACGACGCGCGTGCTGGCATCTCTGACGCCGCGCGAAGAGCGTGTCCTGCGCATGCGCTTCGGCATCGGCATGAATACCGACCACACGTTGGAAGAAGTCGGCCAGCAGTTCAGCGTGACGCGCGAACGCATTCGCCAGATCGAAGCCAAGGCGCTGCGCAAGCTGAAGCATCCGTCAAGGTCGCGGAAGCTGCGCAGCTTCTTGGATAATTAATTCCGATCGTCAGGCCCCGGCCTGACCCGGGCATCCATCCGGACGAAACGGCAGGCGCAAGCCCGCCGTTTTTGTTCGTGCCTGTCTACCAGTAGCGTTCAGCCAAGAAGCTTCATCTGCTTTCTATCGGCTGCTTGTCTGCAATATGCGGCGCTGGTGAGCGCTGCCGATGTCTGCCTACTTCTTCTTCACCCCGACCCGCTCAATCCGCTTGATCTCGAGCGGCGGCCGACCGCTCTTTTCGGCGATCTCGCGGTCCTGCTCCATGATGAAGCCGCGGGCGGGCTCGTCGCCGTCGAGGCCGCCGAGCAGCTCGGTGGGCACGCGGCGGTTGGAGCGCTGGGTATCGTCCTCATAGACGACGTTGAAGAAGGCGAACTCGCCTTTGGGATTGGTTCCGGGTTTCTTGGCCATGGCGGCTTGTCGTCGATCAGGGCGCCGCAGTCAAATGACTTCGGCGGTTATCGACGTCGGCAATGCATTGAAGGCAAGGATGCCCGGCGCGGCTGCCGGATCAGATGTCGTTGCCTCGGAGTGACAGGCGTCGATGTGAACCCCAGTAGGCGGCGGGCCGCGAAGCCCGCCGTTTATCTTTGGCCGTCAGTTATCTTTGGTCTTCAGTGTCGCCCGGGGCTGGCGGGGGTGACAACCTAAAATAGAAGACTATCGAAGGCGCCGTGCGATGGCAAGGCAAATCGTGGCGGCGTTGATGTCGCAGCGGGCGGATCAGATATGCGTTGGCCGCGGCATGCCGACTTGATGCGCGTCGCAACAATAGTTTGGATCACCAAATCACTTTGTTCATTGTTCGGGCCGTCGCAATGCAGCGCAACTGAATCGAGGTCCACTATCGCGGTGCATGTCCCAAGGGCTGCGCCCTGCGCATCTGAGAATCCATGGAGCTGCGACGTTGTTGCGTCATGCATGATTCGGGCTTGCGGCCACCGGGCCGCTGCGCGCGACTCGTTAAACGCCGCCCGGAACGACGAGAGGAGAGTGTCGGACAATCGTCCATCTCGCGTCGCTTGGATACGATGTCGACGCGGATCAAGCTCGCGCGCCTTCACGGCGAGGCTTTGCTGCTTTGACGCCAATTCGGTTCCCGGGCATGATCGCGCGCTACTTTGCGCGCTCATTCTTCAGAGGATTTTCCGGCATGTTGAGACACGCTTTGGCCATCGCCTCCATCGTCTGTCTGGCCGGTGGGTCGGCGCAGGCCGCGCGCTGCGGCGGCGACTTCAACGCTTTCGTCGCCAGCATGGCCGCGGAGGCGCAAGCCGCCGGCGTTTCGGCGAGCGTGACCAATGCGGCGCTCAGTGGTGTGACCCAGGATGGCGCCGTGCTCGCCTTCGATCGGCGCCAGCGCCACACCTTCAATAAGAGCTTCGAACAGTACGTCTCGACCCGCGTCGGCCCCGGCCGCATCAATGGCGGGCGGGCGCTGCTCCAGCGCCATGCCGCGCTGCTCTCGCGGATCGAGCAGAAGTTCGGCGTGCCCCGCTACATCCTGGTCGCGATCTGGGGGCTGGAGAGCGATTTCGGCAAGGGCGATACCGGCAAGCTGCCGGTGATCCGCACGCTGGCAACCCTGGCGCATGACTGCCGCCGTACCGATCTGTTCCAGGGCGAACTGCTCGCCGCGCTCAAGATCGTGCAGCGCGGCGACCTGCCGCTGCGCGATCTCATCGGCGCCTATGCCGGCGAGATCGGCCAGACCCAGTTCCTGCCGTCGTCCTACATCAAATACGGCGTCGATTTCGACGGCGACGGCCATGTCGACCTCCGCCACAGCGTTCCCGACGTGCTCGCCTCGACTGCGAACCTGCTCCACACCAGCGGCTTCAAGATGGGCCAGCCTTACGGCGAAGGCACGCCGAATTTCGAAGCAATGCGCGAGTGGAACAGGGCGGTGGTCTATCGCAAGACGATCGGGTATTTCGCGGATCGGCTGATGGAGCAGTGAGGGGGCCATGGCTAACTAGGCTCGCAAATGACGGGGCGTCGCGCTGCTGTCGCGCCGCGCCCAGGCGCAAGCGCTGGAGCAGATCCATGAAACGGGCGTCGTTGCCGATCAGGATGCGAGGCTCGTTCCTCTCGATGCCTCTGATGATGCGCAGGGCGGCATCCTTCGGCGTGGTCTTCGCCGCGTTCTCCGGTCATGGCGGCGGCGCCGCGAATCGCAGTCATGGATCTCCTCGCCAAGTCCGGAAAGCGGGAACTATGATTTACATTTTTTCAGAATGGAACTGAACCACGACCGATTTGGGCCTTTAACATACGATACGAAGCAAGCATTGGGAGCCGCTCATGGGACAGGCACAGCCTTTTCGTGCAACAGCGCTGATCGTCGAAGACGACCACATGCAGCGGGAGATGCTTTGCGTTCTCCTCGAGGAAAGTGGGTACGACGTGATCCAGTGCGAGAGCGCGGAGGCGGCCGAACGCGTGCTGGAGAAGAATGCGGGCGCACTCTGCCTGATGCTGACTGACGTTCAGCTCGCTGGCCGCATGAACGGGGTCGAACTCGCTCATCTCGCCAAGGACCGTAATCCGAAGCTCGACGTCGTCGTCACCTCCGGGCGGCCTCTGATGCAGGCGCTGCCTGACGGTGCCAAGTTCTGGGCCAAGCCGTGGGCGCCGCTCGATGTGTTGCGCGAGGCCGAGATCGCGCAGCTGTCCTGAGGGCCGTTGCCGACCATCGCTTTTCCGACGCAAGGCGCGGTGATAACGTCCAATCATGACCTGGTCGTTCCTGCTCACCTCGCTCATCGTGGTCGCCTCGCCCGGCACCGGCGTGCTCTACACGCTGGCGGCGGCGCTCACCCGAGGCTCGCGCGCCAGCATCGCGGCGGCCTTGGGCTGCACGCTGGGGATTGTGCCGCACATGATGGCGGCGATGCTCGGCCTTGCCGCGGTGCTCCACACCAGCGCGCTCGCCTTCGCCGCGCTGAAATGGTGCGGCGTCGCCTATCTGCTCTACATGTCCTGGCAGGCGCTGCGCGAGCGAGGTGCGCTCGCGGTCGAGGGCAAGATCAAGGAGCGGTCGAGCGGCCGCGTCATCGTCACCGGCTTCCTGATCAACATCCTCAATCCCAAACTGTCGATCTTCTTCCTCGCCTTCCTGCCGCAGTTCATCGCGCTCGACGAGGCCCATGTGCTGGCGCGGATGCTGGAATTGAGCGGCGCCTTCATGGCGATGACCTTTGCGGTGTTCGTCGTCTATGGCCTCTGCGCTGCCTCGGTGCGCGAGCGCGTCATCTCCCGGCCCCGCGTCATGGCCTGGCTGCGCCGCAGCTTCGCCGCCGGCTTTGCCGCACTCGGCGCCAAGCTGGCGTTCGCGGAGCGGTAGTCTTTCTTTCTCCCAATAAAAAAGCGGGCCTTGCGCCCGCCACCCTTCAAACTCTCGATCTTGCCCGACGCCCGGGCGGAGCGAGGCTCCACCCGGGCAAAGAAAAAGAAGCCGCGTTACTTCTTCTTCGCCTTCTTGGCCTTCTTCGCCTTCTTCTTCGCCGCCTTCTTCGCTTTCTTAGCCATAGTATCCTCTTAGGGTTTAATGGTGGGAACGCGACACGAGGGATGCTCGGCGGAGGGCCAGCCTCGCAACATCCTCGACGACAAACTCAGCAGATTCGCGCTCCTCTGCCCCGCGTCGTCATATCTGTGTCATCGTGTTATCCACAGCTCAGATGCATTTTCAGGTGATTTTGCTGCGCGAATCCGCATCGCCGCGTCGGCGCACCGTCGCTTGCGACAGGCTTAACGATCGACAACAGCCAGGCGCCGTTCATGAATCCAAAACCAAAGGCGCGTTTTCAAGAGTCGCAGTGAGACTCCATTAAGCGCAACTCGCGCATTGTCGCCGGAAGAAAACGGGGATGGGTGATGGACGGACGGCTGCCAGGGACGGGGGGCGCGACGCTGCGCGTGCTGCACGCGCCATGCTGAACGTACCGACATTGTGGACGGTCTTCGTCGTCAACTTCCTGGCGCTCGGTGTGATCTGGGCCTACGTGACGCGCTCCTATCCGAAATTCGCAGCCGCGCGATTGTGGATGGCCTCGTCCTTCGTCGGCGCGGCCGGCGCCATGACGGCCCTGATCCGTCTGTTCGTCGCCTCGCCCCTGCCGCTTCTGCTCGGCGCAGCCGGCGTCATTGCCGCGAGCTGCCTCGCCGCCATGGGCATTCAGCGCTTCTATGACCGGCCGGTCTCGTGGCGTCTCATGACCGCAACGGGAGGCTTGAGCCTCACCGGCGTCGTGGTCTTTACGGTCGGCTTCGAGCACATGCAGCTGCGCATGCTCAGCTACACGCTCGGCCAAGCCTTGCCGTTGGCGCTGGCGCTGCGCCTCCTGCTGTCGCCGGAGGGGCGTGTCAGCCCCGGCGCGCGGCTGTCCGGCATCGTCATCCTCAGCATCATCGCGATCCTGTCCGCCCGTATGGTGGGCAATCTGCTTGGCCACGATCTCTCGGCGCGGGCCGGCGGCCAGACCCATGCCATCATGGTGCTGGGGCTGCTGTTCCTGTCGATGACGCTGAATTTCGGTTTCCTGCTGCTGGCAATGGACAGCTTGCGCAACGAGGTTGCCGACCTCGCGCTGCTCGACGATCTCACCGGCGTCGCCAACAGGCGGCATCTGCTGCAGCGCCTGACCGAGGAATGCGCGCGCTCGGAGCGCGGCGGCGCGCCGTTCTCGCTGCTGGTGATCGATCTCGACGGCTTCAAGACCATCAACGATACCCATGGCCATGCCGCGGGCGACGCCTGCCTGAAGCACTTCACGCTGATGGCGCAGACGCGCCTAAGGCCCGGCGACATGCTGGCTCGTACCGGCGGCGACGAGTTCTGCATCGTGCTGCCGTCGTCGTCGCTGCGCGAGGCTGCCGCGATCGCCCGCCGCGTGCTCGAGGTCTGCCGTCAGGACGCCGCGGCCTGCACCGGCCGCGACATTCCGATCGCGATCTCGATTGGGGTTGCGCAGTGGGACCGCGGCATCGGTCAATTCCCGGACCGCCTGATCGCGCGTGCCGACCACGCCCTCTACGCTGCCAAGAAGAACGGCAAGAACGATCTTGCCGTCTACGATCCGGCCCCGCCGCTCTCGCCCGAGCCGATCGGTCGAGGTGAGGCCGCGCACAACTTCGCGTAAGGGCGTGCTACATCAGGGGTCGCATTGGACCCGCATCACGATGTCCCGCCTGCTCGCGGCCGTTCTCGCCGCTCTGTATCTGACCATCCCCGCCGCCGCTGAGGATGCCGAGCTCGAAAAACTCGCGCGCGCCTCCGGCACGCCCGAGATTCCCGGCCTGAAGATCGTGTGGCTGGCACCATGGCGCGACGTCGACAGCGCAAACCGTTGGCGCAACATCATCGTGCACCAGACCGAGGGGCCGGCCGGTTCGGCGCGGGGCGGCGCGCTGGCGCAGGCGAAGAACCCGACCCGGCGCGGGGTCACGGTGTGGGTCGAGACCGACGGCACGGTCTATTGGGCGGCGGCGGAGAATTTGGTGCCGACCCATGGCGACGGCGCCAACCGCAACGACAACAAATACATCGACAACAGGTCGACCTATCGCCAGGTCGTGCGCGACAATTCGATCGGCGTCGAGTTCGCCGGAAATTATCCTGACGTCGCGGCCGGGCCGACCGAGGCGCAGGTCGCGGCCTGGAAGATCCTCGTTAAGGTGCTGCGCATGCGCTACGGCATCCCGGCCGATCGCGTCTACGCGCACAATTGGATCGACTACAAGGATGCCCGCTATTGCGAAGGCTGCTGGCTCGCGACGCTGGCGAGGGTTTGGGGGGAGTAGCAAGTGCGCTCCTCGCCCCGCTTGCGGAAGGTGAATGACCAGCGGCCGGGACGAGCTAAACCGCCGGCGACATCCAGCCGAAAAGCCGCTGGATCAATCCCGGCCGCCGCGGCACCACCGGCGGGCCGTCTGCGGCCAGCACGCGTTTGAAGAAATAATCCAGGAACACCACGTCGTTCGGTTCGGTGACGGTGAATTGCTCCTCGCCGAAGAACACGCTGTAGCTGTAGAAGAACGGGCCCATCAGCGGGATCGTCGCCGTGCCGGCATAATCCTTCGAGATCACGAATTCCGACGGCTCGAGCCCGTGCTCGCGCATCGCCTGCTCGACCAGCGGCAGCTTGCGCAGGAACTGGGCTTCGAAGCCGCCGACGGTGGATTGCAGGATGATCGACACGGTGCGTCCATTGGCTTGATTGTTGTCGCCCGGTCATTTTGGGTCGGTTGACCGGACGCGCGGGTTCAAGGCAAGCTCGGTTTCGACCCACGTTGGGTGAGGTTGATCACTCAATCCAGCATAGGCATCAGGCATGGGAATACTGACGTTCGAAGAACGCGCTGTGGAATATCAGTGGGCCAGCGACATTTCTTTCGACGGTGTCCGACTGGAAGTCCTTTCGAGCGGAGGGAATGTGATCTTCGAGGTCAGCGAGCCGGACGAAGGTCCGATCACGGGTCAACACTTTCGGCAAAGACGTCGCCGCAAACCTGTTAATGGCAGCGATAGAGGTTGCACAGCGTCCGCGATAGTCAACCCGCCGCTCAAAAGGGCAGGCCACTAACACCACATCCGGCGATCCCGCAGTACTGCGCTTCACCACCCAAACAAAAAAGCCGGCGTTGCCGCCGGCTTTTCGTCTCTTTCGATCCGCCAATCCTTTAGCGCGCAAGCCCGCTTAATGCGCAGCTTCCAGCGCAGCCTGTTCCTGTCTTGCGATCGTGCCCTTGACCGCGGACTGCACCTTCTCGAAGGCGCGGACCTCGATCTGGCGGACGCGCTCGCGCGACACGCCGAACTCGGCAGCAAGGTCTTCCAGCGTCATCGGCTCATCGGCGAGGCGGCGGGCCTCGAAGATGCGGCGTTCGCGCGGGTTGAGCACGCCCATGGCGCCGTTCAGCGCGTCACGGCGGTGATCATACTCCTCGTGCTCCGCCATCATGGCTTCCTGGTTGGGCGTATTGTCGACCAGCCAGTCCTGCCATTCGCCGGCTTCGCCGTCGTCGCGGATCGGCGCGTTGAGCGAGGCGTCGCCGCCGAGACGGCGGTTCATGTCGATCACGTCCTGATCCGTCACGCCCAGCCGCTTGGCAATGGTCGCGACCTGGTCGGGGCGGAGATCGCCTTCGTCCAGCGCGTTGATCTTGCTCTTCGCCTTGCGCAGGTTGAAGAACAGCTTCTTCTGGTTCGCGGTGGTGCCCATCTTCACGAGCGACCAGGAACGCAGGATGTACTCTTGAATCGACGCCTTGATCCACCACATCGCGTAGGTGGCGAGACGGAACCCCTTCTCGGGTTCGAATCGCTTCACCGCCTGCATCAGGCCGACATTGCCTTCCGAGACGACCTCGGAGATCGGCAGGCCGTAGCCGCGATAGCCCATGGCAATCTTGGCCACGAGGCGGAGATGGCTGGTGACGAGTTGGTGCGCCGCGTCGCGATCGTCATGCTCGCGCCAACGCTTGGCGAGCATGTATTCCTGCTGGGGTTCGAGCATCGGAAACTTGCGGATCTCGGCGAGGTAGCGAGAAAGGCCGGATTCTCCATTGAGGACCGGCAAAGCAGCGGTACGGGCCATAGTGCGCCCTCCAAAAGGTTCAGGCCCCCGATAGCGGCGGGCCAGGCAGACGACCGCTGTGTCAAAGCCGGTCGGGCTGCGATGTTCCGCGTTGGTCAATTTCAACGCAGGCGCAATATATCCTATCGGGGGTCGAAAAGGGAAGGATTGCTGACGTCACGTCCCCGTGTGGCAGCTATAACTTTTTGTAATGTAAAGGCTTTCTGAAAGGGGCTGCGTCATAGCGCCGCTTTGAGGCAGCTTCGAAGGAGAAGCAAATCCTCCGGCAGCGGCACCTCCCAGTGCAGTAATTCTCCGGTTCTTGGGTGCTCAAATACGAGCAGGTAAGCATGTAAGGCCTGTCGCCCCAGCGCCGTCAGGGCTGCCTGCGACCCAGGCCCGAGCTGGTTCGCCTTGGTCTTGAAATGCGGGCCATAGACCGCGTCGCCCAGCAGGGGGTGGCCGATATGGGCGAGGTGGACACGGATCTGGTGGGTGCGCCCGGTCTCGAGCTCGCAGGCGAGCAGGGCAGCGACGGGTTTGCCATCGCGGCCAGCAAAGCTCTCCAGAATTTGCCAATGTGTCACCGCCTCGCGGCCGCCTTGGCGAACCGCCATCTTCTCGCGCGCATGCGGATGGCGGTCGATCGGCGCGTCCACCGTGCCGCGATGCCGGTTCGGCACACCCCAAGCGAAGGCCATGTAGCCGCGCCGCATCTCGCCCGTGCGGCCGTGGTCGGCGAATTGCGTGGACAGCGAGGCATGGGCGAGGTCGTTCTTGGCGACCACCATCAGCCCTGTCGTGTCCTTGTCGAGCCGGTGCACGATGCCGGGCCTGCGCACCCCGCCGATGCCGGAGAGGGAGGCGCCGCAATGGGCGATCAGCGCGTTCACCAGCGTGCCGGTCTCGTGCCCGGCCGCGGGGTGCACGACGAGGCCCTTCGGCTTGTTGATGACGACGATGTCGTTGTCCTCGAACACGATGTCGAGGGCGATATCCTCGCCCTTCGGCTCCGCCGGCGCCGCCTCCGGCACGTCGATTGTGATCGTATCGCCGGGACTGACGTGATAAGCGGGGTCGCGGACCGCGGAGGCCTTCAGGTGTACTGCGCCCGCCAGGATCAGGGCTTTCAGCCTCGATCGCGACAGTTCGGTAAGGTGCGCCGCCAGCACGCGGTCGAGCCGGGCCGAGCCCTCGTCGCCGGCGACGACAACCTCCAACCTTTGCGCAGAGCCCGAGCTTTCCATGACGACCGAAACCGCTGTTCCCGAACCGACCCCCGAGCAGGCCGCGCTGTTCGCGCGGGTGCGGCGGATGATGCTGATCGCGGGGTTGACCACGGCGCTGGCGATCTGCGCCGTCCTGATCGCGGTGGGCTACCGTCTTTTCAAGTCGGAGGGAAGGGCGGTCGAGGTGGCCGGCGACGTCATCGCCACCCTGCCGAAGGGCGCCAGGATCGTCTCCACCGGCGTCGCGGGCGATCGCCTCGTGGTCACACTGGACATCGGCGGCGCCACCGAGCTCCGCACCTTCGATGCCCGCACCTTGAAACCGGCCGGAATGTTGAAATTTGCCAATGAGCCCTAAAACGGCTGCTGGGTCCTTGCGGCGGACAAATTTCGAGGTTATTGGCTAACCCTCACGCTCCCTTCGTCTAGCGGTTAGGACGCGGCCCTCTCAAGGCTGAAACAGGGGTTCGATTCCCCTAGGGAGCGCCATTTGCCTGCGAGCTGGGCACTCCAAAATTGGCCGTTTTACTGCTCGAAGCCGCAACGAGCGCTTGAGCAAGCTCTTGGCGTGGCTTGGCACCGCGCTCCCTTACGCCGTCGTGCCGTCGATCGAGCGGCGGATCACCCGCTGCACTTCCGCATTCGACAGAAACAGATCGTGGTTGACGATGCCCCAGCCTTCCTGGGACGCATCGATCACCCGCACACCGAGCCGCGAGATCGCAGCCTTCTCGGCGGCGCCGACCCTCGTCATTCCACCTGCGATTTGTCCCGACAGCGCCAATGCGCGATCGTTCGTCGCGGCAATCACGGTGATCTTGCCGGCGAGCGGGCCGATGCGCTGGATCGCCGACGAGAATACGTCCATGTCGATATCGGGCGCGGCAAACACGACCGAGCCGATCTTGCTCGCAACGGTGTCGCCGTAGCGGGCATAGAGCTGACGCAGGCTTTCGAGCGTCAGCATGGTTCCCATGCTGTGCGCAACGATGTGCACGCGACCGGCGCTTGGGGCCGACACCAGCGCAGAGAGCACGCGTTCGAAATCGTCGCGAGACCACATCGCGCTGTCGCGGTCATAGGCATAGTCGAACAATCCCGCCTTGGAGGGCCAGGAGAACACCATGGTCCGGCCGCGGAACTTGATCCCATCGGAGAGATGGGCACCGTCCAGCACCGCCGTCTCGAATGTCTGCTTGAAGCCGTGCACATAGATCAGCACGTCTCCTCCGCCAGCCTGCGCAACGAGATCGGCAACGTCGGCCGACACCGGCTCGACCCGATCCAGGCGCCAATCGCCAAGTCCAACAGAGGCGAGAGAAAGACGGCTTTCGTCCGGCGCCACCAGCTTCGCCCGCGCGACCGTCATGCTGGTCGCGCGCTCCGGCCCGAACCAGGGTTTGGTGCGACCGCCGCTCACGGGCTTGCGCGTGGTGGTGACAAGCAATGTGGGGTCGATCGAGAGGGACGAGGCGTCGAAGCGCGCGCCGGTCGCACCCAAGCCGGCGCATCCGCCGAGCGCGAGGGCACTCCCTGCCGACACAAATCCGCCGAGCAGAGCGCGGCGGGAAACGGCATGACGGGAGTCGCGTTGCAGGAGACGTCGGATGATCACAGGAACCTTTGGGAACTTTGCCCACCGTAACGCCGCCCCGGCTAGCTCCCTGAATGACAATGGAGGCGAGAAGACGGCGGAGCCGCTTCGCGATTGGTTGCATGATCATGGCGTCCGCGTCCGCTGCCGCAGGACGTGCGAGCGTCCGGTGAAGTTCTGGAACCGGCTGGCGTCGTTTCAATGATGACCCTCCGACACCCTTGCGGCATAGCAACCTAGCCCCGGTCGTAAAAATTGCCGCGCCGTCGCGCGGTATCGGCGGCGGCTCGGATGGGACCCACCGACGTCGGGCAAAACAGCTAAATTGGCGTCAAGCCTTCCTTGCAAAAATATTCCACTTTACCGAAATTCGGATTTGTCGTATGTGTCGCCCATTCCAGCCCTCCAAAGGGGCGGTCGTACGTCGTCACGAACGCGGGCTGGAGTTGCGGTGGACGCGGGCGGCGTTAAAGGCGGGCTTGTTGCGTGCAGGGCGAGATGAACCTCGTGAGCATGGCACGTCCCGCGAAGGCGGACGGCGCCCATGTCCGGCGAGGCCTTTTGGCGGAGCCGGATGGCTCGCGTGCGGCGAAACCGTGTGGTCCTGGCCGTCGTTGCTACGGTCAAGCTCTTGCGGATGCGGCATTGGCGTCAACCGGCGCGGTGTCCGTGACTTCTGCGAGGGCGAGGGAGGCCAGAACGAATTCGGCTCCCGGGAGAGCGCGGCATAGGCCGTCAAACCATCGCGCAGGGAAGGCCTGGTTTCGGCTGCCCTGTGTCTCCCCTGTGCATTGCGTGTGCATTCGTTCAGCGCAGGGGTCCTATGGGTGCCAGCCGGCGCCCGGTCTTCCCGGCGCCCTTTCTTTCGAGAGGGTGTTAAGAGGAGAGCACAGCTCGGGCACAACATGCCGCGGGGCTGCAAGCGCGCCTCCGTGATCTGCTGCCAAACGACCTTCCGGGGAAGCATGATGCGTCGGCCTCGGTGGAGGTGGTCGTTGCCCGCGGAATCTGCCTTGATGCGATATCAGCGCGGAGGAGTTTCGACATGAGCGGCTTGGTGATCTCTGGCGGTCGGGTAGTGGATCCCGCCAGCGGAATGGACGCCATCGGCGACGTTGCGGTGGTGGACGGCAAGATCGCCGCGGTCGGCGCCTCGCTCGGCAGCGCCGAGCGGGTGATCGACGCGACCGGCCTCGTGGTCGCGCCCGGCTTCATCGATCTGCACGCGCATGGCCAGTCGGTCCCGGCCGACCGCATGCAGGCCTTCGACGGCGTGACGACGACGCTCGATCTCGAGGCCGGCGTGCTGCCGGTCGCATCCTGGTATGAACGCCAGGCCAGGAAGGGGCGCGTGCTGAATTACGGCGCCGCCGCCAACTGGGCATTTGCGCGCATCGGCGCGATGACGGGCTCTAATGCGGAGAGTTCGCTGGAGGCTTTCGGCAATGCCATGCGCGACCGCCGCTGGATCGAGAACGTCGCGACCGATGCGGAGGTCGCCGGCATCCTCGATCGCCTTTCGCGCGGCCTCAACGAGGGCGGCATCGGCATCGGCATTTTGAACGCCTACGCGCCCGGCGCCGGGGTGCAGGAGTTGACCGCGGTCTGCCAGCTCGCGGCCGCCAAGGACGTGCCGACCTTCACCCACGTCGCCTTCATGTCGCGCATCGACCCTGAGAGCGCGGCGGAAGCCTATATCCGCCTGATCGGCTATGCCGGCGCCACCGGCGCGCACATGCACATCTGCCATTTCAATTCATCGAGCAAGACCGACATCGAGCGCTGCCGCGTGCTGGTCGAGAAGGCGCAGGCGCAGGGCCTGCCGATCACGGTCGAGGCCTATCCTTACGGCACGGGCTCGACCGTGCTCGCCGCCGCCTTCTTCAGCGATCCCGAGTTCGTCGAGCGCAACGGCACCGGCTATGATTCGGTGCAGCGGGTGACTGACGGCCATCGCTTTCGCGACCGCGAGGAGCTGCTCAAGGCGCAAACCGAAGAGCCGTCCTCGCTGGTGCTCTGGCACATTCTCGACACCGAGAACAATGCGCATCACCGCGACCTGCTCGACCTGTCGGTGCTGTATCCCGGCGGCGCGATCGCTTCCGACGCGATGCCGTGGACGCTGCCTGACGGCTCGACCTACACCGGCGATGCCTGGCCGCTGCCGGATGATGCCACCTCGCATCCACGCTCGGCCGGCTGCTTCACGAAATTCATCCGCGAATGGGTGCGTGAGCGCAAGACGGTGTCGCTGCTCGAAGGCGTGCGCAAATGCGCGCTGATCCCCGCGGAGATATTGTCGCAGAGCACGCCGGCGATGCGCGCCAAGGGCCGGCTCGACAGGGGCGCGGATGCCGACATCGTCGTGTTCGACTACGAGAAGCTCTCGGACCGCGCGACATTCACGGCGATGAACCGTCCCTCTGAAGGCGTGCGGCATCTGATCGTCAGCGGCGAGCCGCTGATTAGTGACGGCGTGCTGGACGTGGCGGCGCGGCCCGGCCGCCCCGTGCGCCGGCCCGTCATCGGGAGCTGATTCATGCCGGTCCCCATCCTCCTGGTGACGGGCTTTCTGGGGGCGGGCAAGACCACGGTCGTGAACCATCTGCTGGCGCATGCGGACGGGCGACGTATTGCCGCCGTGGTCAACGATTTCGGCGCGATCAACATCGATGCCGAGTTGATCGCCGGTGCGAGCGACGGCGTGGTTAGCCTCGCCAACGGCTGCATCTGCTGCTCGCTCGAAGGAGATCTCTTGCGCACGCTGTCGACGTTGCTGCGGCGTGATCCTAAGCCCGAATATATCGTCATCGAGACCAGCGGCGTCGCGGATCCCGTCGACATCGTGCGCAATCTGATGGATCCGGTGATCCTGCGCGAGGCGCCGCTAGAGACAGTGCTCTGCGTGATGGATGCGACGGCACCGACGGCCTCCCTGGAGGATGCGCTCCAGCGGTCGCAATTGCGCGTTGCTGATATCGTGGCGTTGACCAAGCTGGATCTGGCGGATGCCAGCGCAGGGCTGCGCATGCGCGAGGCCATCCGGGCACAGCGCGTCCCTGCCGCGGTCGTCGATGCGAACCATGGCGAGATTCCTGCCGCGCTGCTGTTTCCTGCGAATGTCGACCGCGCGCCCGCGCTGCGCGAGCCCGGGCCGAAACGTCCCGCCGAGGAGCGCTTCGAGACGCTGAGCTGGACCTCGGAGCAGCCCATCTCGCTGCCGCGTTTGCAGCAGGCCATCAGCCGCCTTGCGCCAAAGCTGGCGCGCGCCAAAGGTCTGTTCGAGACTATCGAGCAGCCCGGCCGCCTGATGGTGTTTCAATTCGCCTCCGGCCGCGCCACGCTGGTGCCGGGTGAAGCGCCGGCACCAGGCGTGCCGCGAGCACGCATCGTTTTCATCGCCGAGCTCGGGGTGCTCTCGAAGGCGGAGCTGGATGGAATCATGGAGGCGTGCGTTGCAGGCTGAAGCTGCAACTCGTACCAATCAGGCGAATTGCGCGATGCCGTTTCCGACGGACCAGTTCTCCTTGGGCGCATCGAGCACGTTCACGAACACGTCCGCGGGCCGGATGCCCGGGCTTTCGCCGAGCAGGTCCGCGATCCGGCGATACAGCGCCATCTTCTGCTCTGCGGTGCGCGAGGCGAACACCGTGATCTGGATCAGCACGGCGTCATCGCTGCGCTGGACGCCGTAGGCGTTGCCGCAGCGGAAATTCGCGGGCGCGAGCTCGCTGATAGTCATGAATTGGTCGCCCTCGGGCACGTTCAGCGTCTCGCGCATGGCGCCGTAGAGACCGTCGAGGATCGCCTGCCGATAGGCTTCCGGCTTGCCGGCGCGCATCGAGATGTGGAGCAGAGGCATCGGGATTGCCCTTTTGGTTTTCGGCGCGACCGCCTGCTAGCGGGCCGGCGCATAGACGATGCTGGCGATCAATTTGTTTTTGACGTAGTTGTCAAGAAATCACGTTCTTGACACCTTGTCAAATACCATCGGCCAAGTCAGGACCGGCAGTTAAAGAGGATCGCCATTGAGACCGCGCGAGTTCGACCACGACGACGTCCTGCGCATCGCGTTCGAGCAGTTCTGGCGCAAGGGTGTGCGCGGCACGTCGCTGTCGGACATCGCGCGTGATGCCGGCGTCCAGCGCGGCAGCCTCTACAATGCGTTCGGCAGCAAGGAGGCGCTGTTCTTGCAAGCCTATGAACGCTACGCAGGCGATTATCTCCTCGTCCTGCAAAAGGCGCTCGGCGCGGGCTCATTGCGCAAACGCCTCACCGCGTTCTTCGACTTGACCATCAGCAACTTCCGCTCCGGCTCTCCCCCGCGGGGATGTCCGACCACGCGTGGCTTGATGGAGCTCGGCGCGGCCAAAGGCGAAGGGCTGGATGAAGAGGCACGGCAGGCTTTTGCAAGCCTCGTCTCGCGCATCACTGCTCTGGTCCAGGATACGTTGTCAGCGGGCGCCGAACGTGGCGAGTTCAGCGGCAACCCCGCCGCCGCAGCCCTGCACATCGTTGCGGTGACGCGCGGTCTCGCCGTGCTCGAACGTGCATTCGGCGACGAGCCGCAATTGCGCAAGATCGCCGCCCACACAATCGACCTCGTGCTGGGTAAGAAGGGTGGCTAGGTGGATATGCGAGAAACGACGATCCCAGCGGTGGTCGCGCCGGGATCGTCTGGAGGTTTTATGGAAGGCGTCGAGCTCCGCCTCTCCATGGCGACGTTGATAGCGCAAGGCCGCGCCGGATGCGACTAGAAGCCGTCAAAATGTCAGCACAACGTCAGTGCAGCGTGGGACTGCCCACAAACCAACTTTTCACGGCCATCGTCCGATCATGTGCGAGTGAGCGGACGTGCCGGTCGGGCAGGATGAGACCTGCCACGCGGAAGATCGTTGCAAGCCCGCGCACCGGCGCCAGCGCCCAATCGGCTCCCTCCGGCAGCAGCCAGCACTCGAACTGCTCGCGCGCGACGCCGATGCGCTCCTGCTGGGCCGCGGCAATCGCCCGCAGGACTCCGTGCTCACTATCGGACATGCGCGGGCAGGTGGGGCAGTGCACTTCGATCGCCGTATGCGCCGTGCACGCAAAGATCTCGATGATGGATTCCAGCGAGGGCACGGCATCGCCGACGCGAAAATGGTCGTACACCTGCTTGATCTCGGCGGCCGTCGGGACGGCGCTTCCGCTGCGTGCTTTCGCCCGAAATCCCCAGATGAAGAGCCGCTCCGCCGCGCTCAGCGCGGGAAGGTTGAGAGACCCGGTATATGTCGATTGATGCATTGAGGCTCCGGCCTTCGGCTGTGCTCACGCCACGGCTGGCGTTGATCATCTGCGCCGATGCTTCTGCCAGAGCCCTCTGCAAGTCAACGTTCGCAGGGGCGATATCGAAGTCTTCTAGATTTGAGAAGCTTCAATCTCGGATGCAAGCCAGCTTTGCAGGCCCGCGAAGCCGGGCGGTGCACCTGCACTCGTCCCCACGCAATTTTGCGGAGACTTGGGAAAGCCAATGCTTAAAGCTTTGCTAAGGAGCGCAGGATAAAACTGACATATCTGCCCTTCCAATTCCTGCGAGCACCGATGATTTTCTCCCGCATCAGTTTCAAGCTGGTCCTGATTGTCGGCATCAGCCTCCTCGGCATGGTCGCGCTGGTGCCGCTCGCGCTATCCACCCTGCGCGCGCAGATGATCGCCGACCGTCAGGCCAAGACGCAGCACATGGTGGATGTCGGCTACGGCATCCTGGCGCATTACCAGAAGCTCGAGAGCGAAGGAAAACTCTCGCGCGAGCAGGCCCAGGCCGGGGCAATGGCCGAAATCAAGAGCCTGCGCTATGACAAGGTCGAGTATTTCTGGATCAATGACATGGCCCCCAAGATGGTCATGCACCCGATCAAGCCCGAGCTCGACGGCAAGGACCTCTCCGGGATGAAGGATCCCGCGGGCAACGCGCTGTTCATGGGCTTCGTAGACGTCGTCAACAAGCAGGGCGCGGGCTTCTACGGCTATCTCTGGCCGAAGCCCGGGTTCGACCAGCCGGTCGGGAAAATCTCCTATGTGAAGGGCTTTGCGCCCTGGGGCTGGATCATCGGTACCGGCATCTATCTCGATGATGTCGACGCCGTCTTCCGCCAGAATGCGATGACGTTCGGCTATTTATGCCTCGCCGTGCTGGTCCTGGTCCTCGGCGCCTCCTTCCTGATTGGGCGAAGCGTCACCCGGCCGCTGGCCAGGATCACCGGGCTGACCGAGCGGCTCGCCGCCGGCGATAGCGCGTTCGATGTGCCCTACACCGACCGCCGCGACGAGGTTGGCGGGCTCGCCAAGGCGCTCGCCATATTCAAGGACAATGCGTCGGCGGTCAGCCGGATGCATGACGAGCAGCAGGAGTTGAAGCAGAAGGCCGACGACGAGAAGCGCAGGGCGATGGCCGATCTTGCCGGCAAGTTCGAGGCAAGCGTTCAGGCTGTCGTGCGCGATGTCTTCAACGAGGCGCGCGCGATGCAGCAGGCCGCGCAGGGCATGGCGGAGACCGCGAACAAGGCGACCGACCGCGCGAGCTTCGTCGCCACCGCCTGCCAGCAGGCCTCGAGCAACGTGCAGACGGTGGCCTCGGCCGCCGGCGAGCTGTCGTCCTCGATCGCCGAAATCAGCCAGCGCGTCGCGCAGGCCGCCAGCGTGGCCGACAAGGCCGCCGCCGATGGTCAGCGCACCAACGACACCGTGCAGGGACTGGCCGCCGCCGCGCACAAGATCGGCGAGGTCATCGACCTCATCAATCAGATCGCCTCGCAGACCAATCTGCTCGCGCTCAACGCCACCATCGAGGCAGCGCGCGCCGGCGAAGCCGGCAAGGGCTTTGCGGTGGTCGCGAGCGAAGTGAAATCGCTGGCGAGCCAGACCGCCAAGGCGACCGACGAGATCGGGGCGCAGATCACCGCGATCCAGGCCGAGACCAACCAGGTGGTTGGCAACATCGAGAGCATTCGCAAAACCATCATGGAGGTCAACGAGATCTCCTCGTCGATCGCAGCGGCGGTCGAGGAGCAGGGCGCTGCGACCCAGGCGATCGCCCACAGCGTGCAGGAGGCGGCCGCCGGTACCGACCAGGTCTCGCAAAATATCTCCGGCGTCACCGATGCCACGGCGGCGACAGGCCAGGCCGCCGGTCTCGTGCTGCAATCGAGCGGCCGGCTGACGCAGAAGCTGCAATCGCTGGAGAACGAGGTCAGCGTCTTCGTTGCGGGCGTGCGGGCGGCCTGATCGTCGCCGATCCGTCTGCCGTGACGTGGACTATTGGCCTCGTCACGGCGCATGCGACTGGATCGAAATTCCGGCCTGCGGGAGCGGTCATTGCGACCGTCCTTCTCGCTCTTGACCGCTGCGGTTAAAGTGAAGAAGCAGGATCATCGAACCTGCCGACCCGCGCCGGGCCTCGCGGGCAAGGAGACCGTTGCATGTCGTTCAAGAAGCTCCTGATCGCCAACCGCGGCGAGATCGCCATCCGCATCGCGCGCGCCGCGGCCGAGGCCGGCATCATGACCGTTGCGATCCACCCCGCCGACGATGCGCTGTCGCTGCATGTGCGTGTTGCCGACGATGCGATCGAGATCGCCGGCCGTGGTGCGCGGGCCTATCTCGACATCGATGCGGTGGTGACGGCAGCGAAAGCGGCCGGTTGCGATGCCGTGCATCCCGGCTACGGCTTTCTCAGCGAGAACGCGGCATTCGCAAGAGCCTGCGCTGACGCGGGCGTCGCTTTCGTCGGGCCGAAGCCGGCAGCGCTCGAGCTGTTCGGCGACAAGGTTGCGGCACGGCAATTGGCGAAGCGCTGCGGTGTGCCGATCATCGCGGGCACCAGCGGGCCGTCCTCACTGGAGGAGATCACAGCCTTCTTCGCCTCGCTCGGCAGCAGCGCCGCGATTGTGATCAAGGCGATGGCCGGCGGTGGCGGTCGCGGCATGCGCGTCGTGGACAATGCCACCGATCTCGCGGAAGCCTATGCGCGCTGCCAGTCCGAAGCCAAGGCGGCGTTCGGCTTCGACGGTGTCTATGCCGAGCGGCTGATCCGGCAGGCCCGCCATATCGAGGTGCAGATCATCGGCGACCGCTTTGGCGCGATCTCTCACCTCTGGGAGCGCGAATGCACCATCCAGCGCCGGCACCAGAAGCTGATCGAGGTCGCGCCGAGTCCCTCGCTGAGCGATGGCTTGCGCGGCCGCATCATCGAGGCGGCAAAGCACCTCGCCGCGGCGGCCTCTTACGACAACCTCGGCACGTTCGAGTTCCTGGTCGATGGCAGCGCCGACGACAGCTTTGCCTTCATCGAGGCCAATCCGCGGCTCCAGGTCGAGCACACCGTGACGGAAGAGGTGCTCGGCCTCGACCTCGTCCGCGCTCAGCTCGCGGTCACCGCAGGTGCGACGCTCGCCTCGATCGGCTTTGCGCAAGTGGATATTCCGAAGCCGCGCGGCTATGCCATGCAGCTTCGCGTCAACATGGAGACGCTGGACGAAACGGGGGCGACGCACCCGACCGGCGGCGTGCTTGCCGTGTTCGAGCCGCCGTCAGGGCCCGGCGTTCGCGTCGATAGCTTTGGCTATGCCGGCTATAAGACCAGCGCGGCATTCGACTCGCTGCTGGCGAAGGTCATCGTGCATACGCCAGTCGATGCCTGGCACGACGTTGTCGCGAAGGCCTCGCGCGCCTTGCGCGGGTTCCGGATCGACGGCGTCGTCACCAACATCGCCTTCCTTCAGGCCGTGCTTGCGCATCCCGATTTCAGGATCAACCGCATCGCGACCGATTTCATCGACCGCAATATCGGCAAGCTCGTGGACGCATCCGACGGTGCTGCAAAGCCGCTGTACTTTGCCGCGAGCGAGCGAAGCAGCGCTCACGGCACCGAGGCGAACGTCGCGCAAGTCGTGCCCGAAGGGGCGGTGATGGTCGCGGCCCCCTTGCAGGGAACCATCGTCACCGTCCAAGTGAAGGAAGGCGAGATCGTCCGCCCCGGCCAGCAGCTCGCCGTGATCGAATCCATGAAGATGGAGCACCTCGTCATGGCCGAGCAGGGTGGCCGGGTCATGAAGCTCGCTGCCGCCGACGGCGTCACGCTGATGCATGGCGAGCCGATTCTTTTTCTGGAACCGCTCGACGTCGCGGCGGATAGCACGGCGGCGGAAGCCGACATCGATCTCGATCACATCCGTCCCGACCTCGCGGAGCTGATCGCCCGTCAGGCCAATACGCTCGACGAGAACCGCCCCGCCGCGGTCGAACGCCGCCGCAACACCAACCAGCGCACCGCGCGCGAGAACGTTGCCCAGCTCGTCGACGCCGGCTCGTTCATGGAGTATGGCAGCCTCGCGATTGCGGCCCAGCGCCGCCGGCGCAAGCTCGACGATCTCATCAAGAACACGCCGGCCGACGGCCTCGTCATGGGCATTGCCACCGTCAACGCCGAGAAGTTCGGCCCGCAAGGCGGGCGCTGCATCGTCGTGGCTTTTGACTACACCGTGCTCGCGGGTACGCAGGGCCACATGAACCACAAGAAGATCGACCGCATGCTGACGCTGGCGGAGGATTGGCGCGTGCCGCTGGTGTTCTACGCCGAAGGCGGCGGGGGCCGGCCCGGCGACACCGACCGGCTCGGCATGACCGGCCTGGACGGGCCGTCCTTCGTGCAGTTCGCAAGGTTGTCCGGCCTCGTGCCCGTAGTCGGTGTCGTCTCCGGCTATTGCTTCGCCGGCAATGCTGCGATGCTCGGCTGCTGCGACGTCATCATCGCGACCAAGAGCGCCTCGATCGGCATGGGTGGCCCGGCAATGATCGAGGGCGGCGGGCTCGGCGTCTATCATCCGGCCGAGGTCGGGCCGGTCTCGTTCCAGGCGCCGAACGGAGTCATCGACATCCTCGTCGAAGACGAAGAGGAGGCAACGCGCGTTGCGCAGAAATACCTGTCCTATTTCCAGGGCGCGGTGTCGAATTGGGAGGCCGCCGACCAGCGCCTGCTCCGCCGCGCCATCCCCGAAAACCGTCTTCGCGTCTACGACATCCGCCGCGTGATCGAGCTCGTCGCGGACAAGGGCTCCGTGCTGGAGCTGCGCCGCGACTACGGCGTCGGCATGATCACCGCGCTGATCCGCATCGAGGGCAAGCCGTTCGGCCTGATTGCCAACAATCCGCGCCATCTCGGCGGCGCGATCGATGCCGATGCCGGCGACAAGGCCGCGCGTTTCCTCCAGCTCTGCGACGCTTTCGATCTGCCCATCGTCTCGCTCTGCGACACACCCGGCTTCATGGTCGGCCCGGAAGCGGAGAAGACCGCGATCGTGCGCCACGTCTCGCGCATGTTCGTGACCGGCGCCAGCCTCACCGTGCCTTTATTCGGCGTCGTGCTGCGCAAGGGCTACGGGCTCGGCGCGCAGTCGATGATCGGCGGCGGCTTCCACGCCTCGTTCTTCACCGCGGCTTGGCCGACCGGCGAGTTTGGCGGCATGGGGCTGGAGGGCTATGTCCGTCTCGGCTTCCGCAAGGAGATGGAGGCGATCGCCGATCCCGCAGAGCGCGAGACCTACTACCGCAACAAGGTCGCCGAGCTCTATGCCAACGGCAAGGCAGTTTCGATTGCCTCCGTGTTCGAGATCGACAACGTCATCGACCCCGCCGAGACGCGGCGCTGGATCATGGCGGGCCTGCGCTCAGTGCCGAAGCCGCCCGCGCGGACGGGCAAGAAGCGGCCGTGCATCGATACGTGGTGAGCGCGGTGCAGCAATTTTGACCGCGCCGCGTACGTTCCCGGTTCCCGATTGACATCCCCGCCCGCAGTGCCAGACTTTGCACAATAATACAGGGTGGAGACGTCCGCGATGGCCAGCCTTTCGGCCTCGAACCATGTCGCCCGTGTCTTGTCCGTCGCCAATCACGTGGCCGACGTCGATGCCTCTTCGCGGATTGCCAATTCCTGGCGGCGCTGCCTGGTCAATCACAAGCTCGATCCCGCCCGCCGCGGGCCGCCGCAGACGCTGACCGAAGCCGAGATCCGTCACGTTGCCGAGCCGATGGAGGAGACGATCAGGCTCGCAACGCCCGAGCTCGACGATCTCGCCACGGTGCTGCGCGAGGCCGGCTATTGCGTCAATCTCGCGGACGCGAGCGCGACCATGCTGTTAAGCCGGTTGCCGGGCGAGGCCGACGCCGACATCTTCCTGCGCTGGAAGGTCTACACCGGCTCCAATTTTTCGGAGGCCTTCGAAGGCACCAACGGACTCGGCACCTGCCTTGCGGAGCAGAAACCGATCCTGGTGCATCGGGACGAGCATTTTCGCGAGCAGTGGAGCATCTTCTCCTGCGCGGTGACGCCCTTGTTCGACCAAGCGGGTCGCATTGCTGGCGCCGTCAACATCACGTCGTGTCGTGATGACCTCAGCCGCGCCGCGCATCAGCTTGCGCTCGCGGTGACGATGGCTGCGGCGCGGCGAATGGAGGACGCGATCTTCCGCGGTCATTTCCGCGACGCCTGGGTTGCGACCGTGCCTGGAGACGGCGGCCGCGGCCTGCTCGCCTATGACGATGATCGGCGCATCGTCGGCGCCTGCCGTTCGGCGCGTGCGCTGCTGGGCCTGACCGACGGCATGATCGCGTCCGGCATCGATCTATCACGCTATGTCAGGTTCGTTCGTCACGCAGCGCGCGGCGCGGACGAGATCGTCGAGCTGCGCCGGGCCGACGGCAGTCCGTTAGGCCGGGGCCGTGTCGCGCCGCCGTTGCGTGCGAGGGCGCGTCGGCCGGCCCCGCGCGGCGACGGCTCCGTCGATCGCTTCGTCGCGCTGCACCGGCTCGCCGGTGGCGACCCCGGACTGATCAGAAGCGTGAAACGGCTCAAGCGCGTCAGTGACCACAATCTGCCGGTGCTGCTGCATGGCGAGACCGGCGTCGGCAAGGACGTGTTCGCGCGCGCCATTCATGCGGCCAGCAACCGCGCGCGCAACAATTATGTCGCGCTGAACTGCGCGGCGATGCCGGAGAGCCTGATCGACGCCGAGCTGTTCGGCTACGAGGCCGGCGCCTTCACCGGCGCGCGGCGCGACGGCTCGAAAGGCCTGATCGTGCAGGCCGATGGCGGCACGCTGTTCCTGGACGAGATCGGCGACATGCCGATCGCGCTCCAGACCCGCTTGCTGCGCGTGCTGGAAAACCGCGAGGTCTGGCCGCTCGGCGCGCTCAAGCCTGTCGCCGTCGACATCCGCCTGATCAGCGCCACCCACCGCGATCTCGGCCGCATGGCCGAGGAGGGCGCCTTCCGCGCCGACCTCTATTTCCGCCTGCGCGGCATGGAGGTGCGATTGCCGGCGTTGCGTGAGCGCGCCGACCGCGACGACGTCATTCGGCAGATCGCACGCGAGGAGGCGCCGAACTGCCGAGTCTCGGATGAAGCCTGGTCGCAGCTCGTGGCCTATCCGTTCCCCGGCAACATGCGCCAACTCCGCCACGTGCTGCGGCTTGCCGGCTGCACCGCGGAGGACGGTGTCATCACCGATGCCGATCTCGATTTGCCGCGGTTCGGAAAGGCGGAGCCGGATCTCGAAGCGGCCGAGCGCGCCACGATCGTCGAGGCGCTGCGCAGGCAGGGTGGTCGCGTCACCGAGGCAGCACGCGCGCTGAAGCTCAGCCGCGCGACGCTCTATCGCAAGATCAAGCTGCTGAAGATCGAGACGACGCAGTAGTGTCGAGAAAACGAGCCGCTCCCGCGAGCGGGGCGAGAGAGCACACCGCCACTGCCGCCGTCACGAAAAATCCGTCCAGCTCAGATGCCGTGCATCGATGTCGCCAATCGTCACGCCCTCGCGGATCTCCTGCGGCCTGTGAAAATTACCGCGCAGATAGACCAGCGGCTTGGCGGCATCCGCATGCGACACGCCGCGCACCTCGCCGATGAAGATCGAATGCGTCTTCGTCTCGAACTCCTGCGCCAGCACGCAGTCGAAAGCCGCGACCGCGTCCGTCAGCACCGGCGCGCCGGTCTTGCCTCGCGTCCATTGTCCGAAAGCGAAGCGGTCGTCGCCGTTGACGCCTTTCTGGCCGCTGAAAGTCAGCGCCAGCAGGGCGTGATCCTCGTGCAGGAAGTTGATTGCAAATGCGCCTTCCTCGCGGATGCGCCCGTGTGCGCTGGCGCTACGGTTGACGCAGACGATCAGCGACGGCGGATTGTCAGAGAGCGAGCAGGCCGACGTCACGGTCAGTCCGGTGCGTTTGCCGTGCTGGGCGCCGACCGTCACCAGCGCAACCGCGCCGGCGCATTGGCGCATCGCCTGCTTGAAATCCTTGGCGTCGACCGTCACGCGGAAATCTCCGAGATTGGGTGGGTGCGGCACGATCGCGCCGCACCCATACCGGGTCAAGCCGCCTTGCGCGCCGAGCCGAGATGCGTCAGGCGCGGCATCACCTCGTTTTTCAGCAGCGACAGCGAATGATGCCAGGCTTCGGCCTTGTGCTTGTAGTCGAAGCCGAACACCAGGAGGACGCCGAAGCCGCCGACCTCGTCGTAGATCTTCTCGATCTTCTCGGCGACGGTCGCCGGCGAGCCGACGATCCAGTTCCGCTTGGCGCAATATTCGACGGTGACGTCGCTGTCGGGCACGTCAGGCGCGTGCTTGAGGTAGTCCTTGAAGCCGAAATGGCCGAGCAGCGGCAGGAAGTATTCGCTCATCATCCGGCCCATCATGTCGCCGGTCGAGAGCTTCCAGGCTTCCTCGTCGGTATCGGCAACGAACACTTCTCGCACCAGCCGCCAGTCCTGTCGGTTCGGTTTGCGTCCGGTCTTGGCGGCGCCGATCTCGACCGAATCCCAATGGCTCGAGACATAGGCCGGGTTGAGGTTGAGGCTCATCGGAATGAATCCGCGCTCGCCCGCCAGTTTTAGCGTGTCCGAATTCTTGGAAAGCCCGGCGACGCCGATCGGCGGATGCGGCGCCTGGAACGGCTTGATGTGAGGCTTGAGGAAGTCGAACATCGTGTCAGGCTTGGTCACCGTCCAGAACTTGCCCTTGTGGGTGAAGGGCGCCGGCTCGGTCCACAGCTTCAGGATGATCTCCAGCGCCTCGCGGGTCATGTCGCGGTTCTGCCCGCTCATGCCGTCGACGTTGAACATCGCCCAGTCGCTCGGCAGGCCGCTCGCCGCGACGCCGAAATTGAGACGGCCCTCGGAGAGATGATCGAGCATCGCGACGCGATTGGCGAGCTCGGCCGGGTGATGGTAGGGCAGCAGGAAGCCGCCCGGTCCGATGCGAAGATTCTTGGTCTGCATCAGCGCCTGTGCGATTAGAAGATCCGGCGTCGGGTTGGGTTCCCAGGGCGCGGTGTGGTGCTCGCCGACCCAGGCCTCCTGATAACCGAGCTCGTCGAGCCAGCGCATGACCTGCAGGTCCCAGTCGTTCCCTTCCTTCAGGCCGCACTCCGGCGGATGCGAGGGCATCGTGAAATAGCCGATCTCCATGGGTTTCCTCATCTGATGTTGACGCGTCTTGTTGCGCGTTGACGGAGTTGAGTGGCGAAGCTTCAGCAAGCGGTGTGCCAGCGCGGCGGGGCTTCAAATCGATGAGAAAGGGCTGGTTTGCCCTCGCAATCGCCGGTATCTCGGCACAGACTTGCAACATGTCGTCTCATTGTCGCGAGACGACGTCTTAGCTGCAAGACGAGGACAGTTTCGAATGACCGAACCCGCCTACGCCGCGGTGGACTGGGGCACCAGCAGCTTTCGGCTCTGGCTGATCGATCGTGCCGGTCAGGTGCTGGCGGAACGCCGCAGCGGCGAGGGCATGCTGGCTGCGGCCAAGACCGGCTTCCCTGCCGTGCTGCAATCGCATCTTGCAGCCGTCGAAGCGCCGGATCATCTGCCGGTTCTCGTCTGCGGCATGGCCGGCGCCAAGACGGGCTGGGTCGAGACCGGCTATGTCGACACGCCGGCGCCACTTGCCGCCATCCTGAAGCAGGCTGCGCTCGTACCGGGCGAGCTGCGCGACATCCGCATCCTGCCGGGCATCGCGCAGCGCGATGCAAACACGCCGGACGTGATGCGCGGCGAGGAGACGCAATTGCTCGGCGCGCTCGGACTCGATGCCGCCGGCGAGGCGCTGGTCTGCATGCCCGGCACGCATTCGAAATGGGTCCGCGTGAAGGGTGGCATTGTCGAGCACTTCTCGACCTTCATGACCGGCGAGCTCTTCAGTGTCGTCTCGCGCGAGACGATCCTGTCGCTCGCGGTCGTCGGAGCCGATGACGCCGAGGACGTCGCAAGCTTCAAGGCGGCGGTGGTTGCTGCATTCAAGGCGCCGGCCTTCGCCGCCAATCTTCTGTTCACCGCGCGCTCGCGGCAGCTCCTGTTCGGCGGCACGCCGGCCGCGGCGCGCGAAACGGTATCGGGTACCCTCATTGGCGTTGAGCTCGCAGCGGGCCTTTCGGGCGCCGTCCCGAAAGCCGGCGTCACGCTGATTGCCTCCGGCCGGCTCGCGACGCTGTATCGGCTCGCCTTCGAGGCGTTAGCAGTCACCGTGCAGCCGATTGACGCCGATGAAGCCGTTCGCCGCGGTCTTTCGATGGCGGCCGCCGCGATCTGGATGAAATGAGAGGAATCTTGAAATGAGCGTTGCCTTTCCGCCGATGAAGCGTCCGCTGGTCGCGATCCTGCGCGGCGTCAAACCGGAGGAAACCGAGGCGATCGTCGGCGTGCTGATCGAGGCTGGCATGACCGCGATCGAGATCCCGCTGAACTCGCCAGATCCGTTCCGCTCGATCGGGACCGCCGCGAAGCTCGCGCCCGCCGGCGTGTTGATCGGCGCCGGCACTGTGCTGACGGCCGCAGACGTCGATCGTCTCAACGACGTCGGCGGCAAGCTGATGGTCTCGCCGAATGTCGATACCGGAGTGCTGGCGCGCGCGCATCAGCACGGCATGGTGACGATGCCCGGCGTGTTCTCGCCGACCGAAGCGCTTCTGGCGGCGCGCGCCGACGCATCGAGCCTGAAGTTCTTTCCGGCGAGCGTGCTCGGCGCGTCCGGCATCGCCGCGATCCGCGCCGTGCTGCCGGCCGGCGTGATGATCGCCGCTGTCGGCGGTGTCTCCGACCAGAATTTTGCCGAATACATCAAGGGCGGCGTGACGGCGTTCGGGCTCGGCTCAAGCCTCTACAAGCCCGGCATGACGGCGACGGACGTTGCCGCTCGCGCAAAGTTGACGATCGCGGCGTACGATCGGGCGATTGCGCAAGCCTGAGCCGCCAATAAACAAGCCGTGATGCCGTCACGGTCCTGCGTTATCCTATCTTGCTGCACCAGCGAGTTCAGGAGACCGACATGGCGATCAACAACATAGCCGATCTGTTCGTGGCGACGCTCGAACAGGCCGGCGTCAAGCGCATCTATGGCATCGTCGGCGATAGCCTGAACGGCCTCACCGAGGCGCTGCGCCGCCGCGGCACCATCGACTGGATCCATGTCCGGCACGAAGAGGTCGCGGCGTTTGCCGCCGCCGGCGAAGCCGAGATGACGGGAAGCCTTGCGGTGTGCGCCGGCTCCTGCGGCCCCGGCAATCTGCATCTGATCAACGGCCTGTTCGACGCGCATCGCAGTCGCGTTCCGGTGCTGGCAATCGCGGCGCAGATCCCCTCGGCCGAGATCGGCGGCGGCTATTTCCAGGAAACGCATCCGCAAAGCCTGTTCCGCGAATGCAGCCATTATTGCGAGCTGGTCTCCGACCCTAGCCAGCTTCCTTACGTGCTGGAGAATGCGATCCGTGCGGCGGTCGGCCTGCGCGGTGTCGCCGTCGTCGCCATGCCCGGCGATGTCGCTTTTCGCAGCCCGCCGAAGCGCGCGCAGTCGACGACGCGCGGGCTTACGCCGGCAGCGCCGAAGGTCGTGCCACAGACGGGTGAGTTGCAAGCGCTCGCGGATCTCTTGAACGGTGCCGAACGCATCACCTTGTTCTGCGGTCGTGGCTGCGCCGGCGCGCATGCGCCGCTGATGCAGTTTGCCGAAACGCTCAAGAGCCCGATCGTGCACGCGCTCGGTGGTAAGGAGCATGTCGAATACGACAATCCCTACGACGTCGGAATGACCGGCTTCATCGGCTTTTCCTCGGGCTACGCGGCCATGCACGCCTGCGACGCGCTGGTGATGCTCGGCACCGATTTCCCCTACAAGCAGTTCTTCCCGACCGACTGCCAGGTCGCGCAGATCGACATCCGCCCCGAAAATCTCGGCCGGCGCTGCAAGATCGATCTCGGCCTCGTCGGCGATGTCCGGCTGACCATCGAGGCGCTGCTGCCGCTCTTGAAGACCAAGACGCAGCGCAGGCATCTCGACGATGCCCTCGCGCACTACAAGAAGGCGCGCGAGGGTCTCGACCAGCTCGCCAGGGGGACGCCGGGAGCCAAGCCGATCCATCCGCAATATCTGGCAAAAGTCATCAGCGACCATGCGTCCGACGATGCCGTGTTCACCGCCGACGTCGGCACGCCCACGGTGTGGGCCGCGCGCTATCTCGACATGAACGGCCGCCGTCGGCTGATCGGCTCCTTCGTGCACGGCTCGATGGCCAATGCCATGCCGCAGGCGATCGGCGCGCAGGCTTCCCAACCCGGCCGCCAGGTGATCTCACTGTCGGGCGACGGCGGCTTCACCATGCTGATGGGCGATCTGATCACCCTGACGCAGATGAAGCTGCCGGTGAAGGTAGTCGTCTTCAACAACGGCGTGCTCGGCTTCGTCGCGCTGGAGATGAAGGCCGCGGGGTTCGTCGATACCAATGTCGATCTGGAGAACCCGGATTTCGCGGCGATGGCGCGCGCGATGGGTATCTTTGCCCAACGCGTCGAAGACCCCGGCGAGCTGCCCGGCGCGATGAAGGAGATGCTGGCTCATAACGGGCCGGCACTGCTCGACGTAGTCACCGCCAAGCAGGAGCTGTCGATGCCGCCGACCATCACGCCCGAGCAGCTCAAGGGCTTCAGCCTCTGGGTGCTGCGCGCCGTGATGAACGGTCGTGGCGACGAGGTGCTGGACCTTGCGAAGACGAATCTGCTGCCGCGTTAACTGCGCTTGGCTGACGGCACCGGTAGCCGCTCGTGGCGGTGCTGGAAGCGCTGCCAGTGCAGCACGGTGCCGATCAGCAGCGCCGGCACGAAGCCGAGCACGATCAGCAAATGCGGCAGCGCCTTCGGCGAGATGAAGGCAATGGCAACGTCCGAAATCAGCCAGAGCGCCGCGAACATCACCGCGAAATCCGTCCGTGGGCAGCGCAGATAATAGAACACGGCAGTGATGACGATGGCAGGCCCGATCGCAATGGCGATCATCACCGCCGTCAGCTCCTTCGGCGTCAGCGCGTCGAGCACCATCGATGCCAGCAGCCAGAGTGCGGCGAACATGGCGACGATGTCGAGCGGATGCCGCAACCCAATACCTCTCGCGGGAACGCGCTATCGTTGTGTCCTGCGCCCCGCCCGTCAAGTGAAATACGCCTATTCCTCGTCACTTCCGGGCGTTGGCCGCAACATGAAATGACCGAAGGCCGTGGCGATCGGCTTGTCCGGATCGTCCTGCCAGGCCCGCGCCTCGAAGGCGACGATGCGCCGCCCCTGCTTCACAATTGATACGTCGGCGAAGGTGTCGAGCGCCCGGCCGGAGCGCAGATAGTTGACGGTGAGGCCGATCGGTTTGGGTGGCGCCGCAGTGCCGAGCTCGCGCGCCACGCCGACGATCGCGGTGGTTTCGAGAAAAGCGCCGGTCATGCCGCCATGGATCGCGGGCAGGATCGGATTGCCGATGATCTTCGGCGAGAACGGCATCGTCAGCGTGGCGTCTCCGTTGACGCGAATGCCGAGGCAGCGCGCGAACGGGCTATTCGCGAACGGGCCATCCGGATCCTCGGGCGCCTCCAGCGTCGGAATGCTGCGCGAATCCATTCTCCGGTCCGCGAGCATGTTGGTGCGGTTGGCGCCGATCATGAAGCAGGCGGTCGCGGTCGCGACCGGATCGTCTTCGGACTCCTGATAGGCGGTGGAGCGGACGAAGGCGATCGAGCGTGTGGTGCGGTAGCAGACGGAATGCGCCTTGATATCGAGGCCCGGCGTTGCCGGCTTCTGATAGTCGATCCGCAGGTCGAGCGTTGCGATCGCGCGCGTGCCGTCGAGCGCGAGCTGCACCGCCATGCCGCAGCTCTCGTCCAGCATCGCGGTGACGACACCGCCATGCAGAACGCCGGTCTCGGTGTCGCCGACGAAGACGGGACGGTAAGGCAGGCTGGACCAGGCCTCACCGGGCGCGAAGCGGTCGAGCTGGAGCCCGCTGATATGGCCGTAATCGGAGCGCCGGCCCTTGATGGCCTCGGCGAGTTCCTCGAAGGGAAGCGTGGTCGATGAGCAAGACATAGCGACGTTCTAGACCAGTGCCGCGCATTGCGCAAAACCCCGCATGTAACCTTCGCACGGTCCTGCAAGGCCGGTTTGGTCTCGACAGAGGCGGCCGAAGCGACGATGGTGGGTGCTTCGTTCGTTCGACCTATCCGCAAGGAGCGCCCATGACCGACCCCGAAACACCCTCGACCGCCCAGGGGCCCGTCACCATTTCGACCTCCAGCTCGGAGCGGGCGCCGATCATCTATTTCGACGGCGCCTCATGCTTCGGCCATCATAACGGCGCGATCCAGATCGAGCTTGCCGCGAATCTCCTGATGCCGGTCGGCGCCGCAGTCAGGGTCGACGTGGTCCAGACCGCGCACCTGCGTTGCAGCGTGGCCGCGGCGCTTGCCCTGCGCGAGGCGCTCGACAAGGCGCTGACGATGTACAAGCAGGGCCAGCAGCAGCCGACGGAGGAGATTCCGGCAGTGAAGAATTGATGGCAGTCGCGCCATTGCAGGGCCTTCATGGTTCGAGACGCGCCGTAAGGCGGCGCTCCTCACCATGAGGGTCAAAATGAGGGTCAAAGATCGCGCTGCGAGGATGACCTCATCTTGAGGGCCCGCCAACGGCAGGCGTCTCGAAGGATGGGCCGCGAGGAATCCGTCGCCAGCTTCCTTGCGGCGGCACTCAGCCCACATGCACCTTCGGCTTCTTGCCGCCGTTCCACTTGCCGTCGAGCGCGCGCTCGATCTGGGCGGCGAGTTGCAGCAAGAGCCCGTCATTGGCCTGCTTGGCGATCGCCTGGATGCCGAGCGGCAGGCCGTGCTCGTGGGTCGCCATTGGCAGCGAGATCGCCGGGATGCCGCAGAGATTGGCGAGCGGCGTGAAGGCGAAATTGCGCCAGAGATTGCCGAACCAGTCGAGCACGTCGGGATTGTCGGAGATCGTGAGATATTCCTTTGTGCCGACCTTCGGCGTCGGCAGCGCGGTGACCGGCGTCAGGATCACGTCCCACTGCTCGAAGAAAGCGCCGAAGCCGCGGGAGGCCGTGTTGAATACGCCTTGCATCTTCGCGCGCTCGGCGAAGCTCGTGTGTCGGCCGGCTTCCCAGATGCGGATGTTCATGGGTTCGATCAGATCTTCCGGCGGCTTCTCCAGCCCGCGCGCGGCGAGCATGTTGGAGATCACCACCGCAAAGTTCGAGATGTAGCAGGTGGTCTGCGCCGCGAACGCAGCGCGGAAATCGAGCTCGGGCAGCGCATAGTCGACGTGATGGCCGAGCCCTTCGAGGAAGCGGCCGGTCTTCTCCAGCTCGGTGGCGATGTGCGACGTTGCGGTGTAATCGCCCCAGGTGTGCGATAGCGCGATCCGGAGCTTGCCGGGATCGCGCTTGATCATCTCGGAATAAGGCTGCGCCGTGGTCCAGAACGGCATGAACTCGCCGGGGGCAGGTCCCCTTGCATGATCGACAAAGGTGGCAGTGTCGCGCACACTGCGCGACTGGCAGCCCTGGATCGAGACGAGGCCGGTGAGATCGGACATGTGCGGTGCGAGCGAGAACACGCCACGCGATACTTTGAGCCCGATATTGCCGTTGACGCCCGCGGGAATGCGGATCGAGCCGCCGCCGTCGGTTGCATGCGCGATCGGCACCACGCCGGCCGCGACCATCGCGGCGCTGCCGGCCGACGAGCCGCAAGTGGTGTAGTCGGTATTCCAGGGATTGCGCGTGACATAGACGGCGGGATTGTCGGCCGAGCTGCAGACGCCGAATTCCGGCGTCGTGGTACGTCCGATCAGGTTGAGGCCAGCCTGGCGGAATTTGCCGGTCAGGAAGGTATCGGCGTCCGCGCGATTGCCGCGCATCAGGAGCGAACCCATCTCCTGGAGGCGGCCCTTCATGGTCGGTCCCAGATCCTTCATCAGGAAAGGCAGGCCGGCGAACGGGCCGGAGAGGTTGGCGCCGTCCTTGGCGGGATCGGCGATCACGTCCTCGAACAGCTCGACCACGCCCGACAGCGCCGGATTGACCTTGGCGACGCCCGCCGCGGCCTGCCGCGCCAGTTCCTTCGCCGTCAGCTCGCCGTTGCGGACGCGCGCGGCCAGCGCCACGCCGTCGTGCTGCGCCCATTCATTCCAGCTCATCGGCAAAGTCATGTCGGCAAAATCCTCTTGATGCGGCGCTACCTTTCCTTTCGCAAGGATCTTCGTGAATCAACTGAGCCGGCGCGGGGGGCAGGGTTGCATGGGGCGGAGAGGTGGAGGCGCAGAGCTGCCGATCGTCTCAATCCGACAGTCGCGCGATCACTGCAACCGGCCCGCCGCCCGGCGGTCCCTGATGCTCGGCCCCGCCGGAGATGTAGATGGCGCCGGTGCCGGCAAGTCCCGCAATCAGGCCGCCGACCGCAGCGCGGGCGTGGCGGGTGGCGCTGATGTCGGTGTCTTCCAGCATGGTGTGGCGAAAGCCGCGCACGCTGCCGCTCGGTGAAGCCTCCGCCTTGGCGAAGATATTGACCAGTTCGCGACCCGTCTTTGCCTGCGGCGCCACGCCGAGCCCGACGCTGTTCAGCGCCGATACCACCGCCGGGGCATCGATCGCGTCGGTCATCACGGCATGCCCGATCTCGAACGCGCTTGCTGAAGACAAGGAGTTGCCGAGCACGATGACGACGTTGTGCATCAACTCGATTCCGGCCGAAGTGGAGGCAACGGACGAGAACAGATCATCGCGCCGCAGCACGTCCTCGTCGCCGACGTCAGGCGCTATCTCGCCGAGCGCGACTGCGACGCCGAGCGCGGAGGCGCCGCGCGAATAGGCCATCGAGCCATAGGCGCTGGTCGTCGCCGTCTTGCTGCCGCGAGCGTTGGCCGCTTCGACGCGATCGCTGGTGAGCAGTGGACACTTGATCTGCACGAAATGAACGTCGGCAGAGTCAGTGATGCCGGCATCCGCCATTGCCGCCTTCACGGCTTTCGCCGTCTCGGTGATCTGTGCCGAGTGGCCGAACTCCTCGGGGAGGAAATCACGGGTGTGTGCCATGCCGATGCTCAGGCGCTTGCCGGACATGCCCGCCGGCCGCCCCTCGACGTCGCGCCGCGTAAACACCGTGATATGCGGGCTGAGCACGCCTTCGGTGCCGCCCGACATCACGAAGGCGATGCGCTGCTCGACCTCCTCTGGAGACAGGCCGAGCCGCGGCGCAAGCGCCGCGCACAACGCGGCCACAGCATATTCCCGCGTGAAATCGTTGACTCCGCCATTGCCCTCGGTCTTGCCGAGGATTGCGAGGATTTCGCTTGGATCGATCGCGCCTGAGCTGATCATACTGATGAGGCCGGACACGTCGCCGGGGCCCTTGGTGGCGATCCTGATGGCGTCGACCGATGTCGTCTGCATTGCACTTCTCTTTGGGGGTTCGGTGGTCCGGCAGACAAAACAGTCGTCCAAGCTTGGCGCCTGTCAATCCCCGTCGTCGTCCTGGCGAAAGCCAGGACCCATTACCCCAGGGAGCAATTTGGCGAAGATTCGTCGTTCGGTATTGCTTCCGGCCGTGATCGACAGACTAGCGGTGAGTCCTGGTCTCTGCCAGGACGACAGCGGAATTTGTGCGCCGTCTTCGCCATCTCCACGAATGTGGCGAGATCGCATCGGTTCAATAAAAAATCCTCTGTCGACGGCCGTCCGCTGCACCTTGATGAATCAACCCCGGTTGGTTCATAAGCGGCGTCCCGTGGCCGGTGGTTCGCCGCCGTTGCTAGGATAGAGGAATTCTCGCGTGGCAAATATCAACCAGAAAATTGCGCAGGAGCTTGGGGTTCGTGCCGAGCAGGTCGAGTCAGCGGTGACGCTGCTCGACGGCGGCGCCACGGTTCCCTTCATCGCCCGCTACCGCAAGGAAGCGACCGGTGCGCTCGACGACGCGCAATTGCGCACCCTGGAGGAGCGCCTGGTTTACCTGCGTGAACTTGAAGACCGCCGCAAGGCCATCCTCGAATCGGTCCGCGAGCAGGGCAAGCTCGACGCGGCTCTCGAAGCCAGCATTCTTGCCGCCGACAGCAAGGCGCGCCTCGAAGACATCTATCTGCCGTTCAAGCCGAAGCGCCGCACCAAGGCCGAGATCGCCAAGGAAGCCGGCCTCGAGCCGCTCGCCAATCAGCTGATGGCAGAGCCTGGCAATGATCCCAAGGCCGTGGCCGAAGCCTTTGTCGACGCCGAGAAGGGCGTTGCCGATGCCGCTGCCGCGCTCGACGGCGCCCGCGCCATCCTGGTCGAACGTTTCGACGAGGACGCCGATCTGATCGGCGCTCTGCGCGAGGAGATGTGGACCAATGCGCGCATGGTCTCCAAGGTGCGCAACGGCAAGAAGACCGAGGGCGAGAAGTTCGCCGATTATTTCGATTTCTCCGAGCCGCTGACGAAGCTGCCGTCGCACCGCATCCTGGCGATGTTCCGCGGCGAGAAGGAAGAGATCCTCGACCTCCAGATCCAGGCCGAGGCCGAGGCGCCGCCGCCGGGCGTGCCGAGCGCCTATGAGCTGAAGATCATGAAGCGGTTCGGCATCGCCGACCTGAAGCGCCCCGGCGACCGCTGGCTGATCGACACCGTGCGCTGGGCTTGGCGCACCAAGATCCAGGTGCATCTCAACATCGATCTGCGCATGCGGTTGTGGAATTCGGCCGAGACCGAGGCCGTCCGGGTGTTCGCCTCGAACCTGCGCGACCTCCTGCTCGCCGCGCCCGCCGGCACCCGCGTCACCATGGGGCTCGATCCCGGCTACCGCACCGGCGTCAAGGTCGCGGTGGTCGATGCGACCGGCAAGGTGGTCGACACCACCGCAATCTACCCGCACGAGCCGCAGCGGCAATGGAACGAGTCGCTGGCGACCCTCGGCAGGCTCGCGCTGAAGCATCGCGTCGAGCTGATCGCGATCGGCAACGGCACCGCCTCGCGCGAGACCGACAAGCTCGCGGCAGACCTCGTCAAAGGCCTGCCCGAACTGAAGATGACCAAGATCGTCGTGTCCGAAGCGGGCGCGTCGGTCTATTCGGCCTCGGCTTTCGCCTCGGAGGAATTGCCTGATCTCGACGTCACCTTACGCGGTGCGGTCTCGATCGCGCGGCGGCTCCAGGACCCGCTCGCCGAGCTTGTCAAGATCGAGCCCAAGGCGATCGGCGTTGGCCAGTACCAGCACGACCTCGGCCAGGCCAAGCTCGCCAAATCGCTCGATGCCGTGGTCGAAGATTGCGTGAACGCCGTCGGCGTCGATGTCAACACTGCGTCCGCACCGCTACTGGCCCGCGTGTCGGGCGTCGGCACAGGTCTTGCGCAGAGCATCGTGGCGCACCGTGACGTCAACGGCCCGTTCAAATCGCGCAAGGCGCTCAAGGACGTGCCGCGGCTCGGGCCGAAGGCATTCGAGCAGTGTGCGGGCTTCCTGCGCATCGTCGGCGGCGAGGATCCGCTCGACGCCTCTGGCGTGCATCCGGAAGCCTATCCGGTGGTGCGCCGGATTCTCGCGGCGACCAAGAGCGACATCAAGGCGCTGATCGGCAGCAGCGAGATCGTGCGCACGCTGAAGCCGAAGGATTTCGTCGACGAGACCTTCGGTCTGCCGACCGTCACCGACATTCTGCGCGAGCTCGAAAAGCCCGGTCGCGACCCGCGCCCGGCGTTCAAGGCCGCGGTGTTCAAGGAAGGCGTCGAGGAGATCAAGGATCTCAAGAAGGGCATGATCCTCGAGGGCACAGTGACCAACGTCGCCGCCTTCGGGGCCTTCGTCGACATCGGCGTGCACCAGGATGGCCTCGTGCACATCTCGGCGATGTCCAAGACCTACATCAAGGATCCGCGCGAGGTGGTGAAGCCCGGCGACATCGTCAAGGTGAAGGTGCTGGACTTCGAGGTCGCCCGCAAGCGCATCTCGCTGACGCTGCGGCTGGATGACGAGATCGGCGCCAAGAAGGACGCGCCCGGCATGCAGCGCGACAACAATTCGCGCAACAGCGCGCGCATGACCTCGTCGGCGCCGCGCAAGCAGGAATCCTCCGGCGGCGGCGCGCTTGCGGAGGCGTTGCGACGTGCAGCCGAGAAGAACGGCGGCAAGCGGGTGTGAGTCTCTCCTCGCCCATCGGGGAGAGGCGATCTGCTCCGCGGATAGCGAGTTCTATCGCGTCGTCATTGCGAGCGTAGCGAAGCAATCCAGACTGCCTCCACTGGACAGTCTGGATTTGCTTCGTCGCAAGAGCTGCTTGCAACTGACGAGGAGAGAGCGGTGGCCCGCCTCCCTAACACGCGCGTCAGAATCTGGCGCATTTGTAAGTTGAAGGAGACGGCGCGTTCTCCTCTTCTGAACCTTCGAGTGCGGCTGTGTGACCACCGCACTGTAGGGAGGATTTTCCGATGAAACACAGGCTTCTCACAGGCCTCGCCGCAGCGGCAGTTGCCGCGACGCTGGCGGTCGCGTCGCCCGTTCTTGCCCGCGCCGGCGGTGGCGGACATGGCGGGTTTGGCGGCGGTGGCCACTTCGGGGGTGGCGGCATGCATGTCGGTGGTGGCGGCATGGGTGGCGGGGGCATGCGAGTGGGCGGCATGGGCGGCGCTCATTTCGGTGGCGCGCGCTTCGCCGGTTCGCCAATGGCCGCCCGCGCCGCCATCGGGCCGCGCTTTGCCGCTGCTCCGCTCGCGACCCGTGCCGCCTTTGGACCGCGGTTTGCCGGCACGGGCTGGCACGGCAGGCCTTTCATCGGCCGGCATGCGTTCTTCCATCATCATCATCGCTTCCACCGGTTCGCCTTCTTTGGCGCGCCCTTCATCTACGCCAGCTATTACGACGACGGCTGCTGGCGCAGGAGCTGGACGCCCTATGGCTGGCGATGGGTCAATGTGTGCGGAGACTATTGGTACTAGCATCGCCGGACCGCACCATTGTCGCGGTCGCCACCGGGCAGTTCCGCTCAGCCCCGGAACGGGATAGTCTGGTGGCGATCGTCGCGCGGAGTTCGTCATGACCGGAGGTCACCGCCGCATCCTGGTCGTCGAGGACGATCCGGAGACTGCAGGCCAGCTCGTCGAGGAACTGACGACCTCCGGTTACGAGGTCGATCTTGCCGGCACGGGCCGCGAAGCGCTTCACCAGGGCGGCGCGCGCGACTATGCCGTGATCACTATCGACCGCATGCTGCCCGATATCGACGGCATCACCGTGATGCGCCAATTGCGCGACGACGGCATCGCTGCGCCGTTCCTGATCATTTCCGCGCTTGGCGAGGTGGATGATCGCGTGCGCGGCCTGCGCGCCGGCGGCGACGATTATCTCGTCAAGCCGTTCTCGTTCGTCGAGCTACTCGCACGGCTGGAGGCGCTTGGCCGCCGCAGCGAGACCATCGCCAAGGAGACGCTGCTGCGGGTCGGCGATCTCGCCGTCGACCTGATCGCACGCAGCGCCAGTCGCCGCGGCCGCAAGATCCCGCTGCTGCCGCGCGAATTCCAGCTGCTTGAATATCTCGTTCGTAACGAGGGCCGCGTCGTCTCCCGCGCAATGCTGCTCCAGCACGTCTGGGACCTGCATTTCGATCCCTCCACCAACATCATCGACGTCTATGTCGGGCGCGTTCGCCGCAAGGTCGACGATGCCCAAGCCTATCCGCTGATCCACACCATCCGCGGCATCGGATATTGCCTCCGTGCTCCTGGCTAAGACGCTCCGCTCCTCGACCTTCCGCCTCGCGCTGATCGCGATCGCGGCGTTCGGGCTGATCGTCGCGGCGATCATGGCTTACGTCTATTTCGGCACGCTCGCCTATGTGCAGAGCCGGCTCGGCGAGGCCGGCGATCACGATGCCTTCGCGCGCATGATCGAGCTCGCGATCGCTGCGGTCGCCGTGCTGCTTCTGGTGCTCTCCGGGCTCGCGGCCGTGCTGGTGACGCGGCGCACGGTCGGGCGGATCGAGCAAATCAACGCCACCAGCCGCGCCATCATGCTCGCCGGCCTCGACCAGCGCATTCCCCTGCGCGGCAGCAACGACGAATGGGACCGCGTCGCGGAAAACCTCAACCAAATGCTCGACCGCATCGAGACGCTGATGGGGGAGGTCAAACAGGTCAGCGACAACGTCGCCCACGATCTGCGCACCCCGCTGACGCGCATGCGCGGACGGCTGGAAAAGGCCTATCACACCCCGCGCAACAGCGAGGCGGATGCGGCGCTGATCGGCGACACCATCGCCGATCTCGACGCCGTGCTCGGCATGTTCGCTTCCATCACCCGGATATCGGAGATCGAGACCCGGGCCCGCACCGGCGCCTTCCGCGGGCTCGACCTCGCCGAGATCGCCGGCGAGGTCGTCGAGCTCTACGATGCCGCCGCCGAGCAGGTCGCCACAAAGCTCAGTCTCGCCAGCGACCGCGAGGTGCCGGTGACCGGCGACCGCGACCTCTTGTTCGATGCCATCGCCAATCTCGTCGACAACGCGATCAAGCACGGCCGCAAAGGCGGGCAGGTGACCGTCACCTGCCGCAGCGCCGATGGCGGCGCGGTGATCGCGATCGCCGACGACGGCCCGGGCATTCCCGCGGAGGAACGCGATTACGTGTTCAAGCGCTTCTACCGGCTCGAGCAGAGCCGCTATACGCCGGGCAATGGCCTCGGTCTCAGTCTCGTTGCCGCAGTCGCGCGCCTCCATGGCGCCGAGATCGCGCTGCATGACAATGCGCCGGGCCTCACCGTCCAGCTCAGCTTCAAGGCGGCACTAGCGACGTGAATTGGTGGTGTCACAGCTCGATCACGCCGCGGCGCGCCGCATGCGCGACCGCGTCGGTGCGGCCGGTGGCATCCAGCTTGTCGAGCAGCGAGCCGACATGGAATTTCACGGTGTGCACGGAGATGCCGAGCTGGCGCGCGATCATCTTGTTGGAGGCGCCCTCGGCCATCAGCGCCAGCACGTCGAGCTCGCGCTGGGTCAGCGCGATCTCGCCGGGCATGATGCGCGGATCGCGGGCAACAATCGTCGCCGCGGCGGCTTCGCCAGGCGCGACGAGGCGAAGTCCGGCGACGTTGCCGAGCAGCTTGGCCAGCCGATCGGCGAGGGCTGGGTCGTCGATCTCCAGCGCGAGCACGATCTCCGGCGCGTTGTCCTCGCTCACGCCTCCGGCCTCTCGCCGACCGTGACCTTGAAGCTGACCGGCTCGCCGCCGCGGCGAACTGCGACATCGACCACCGCGCCGACGCTGGAAGGTCCCAGCGTCCGCGACAGCGCGCGCACGCCGGACAGTTTCTGGTCGTTGACCGCCACGATCACGTCGCCCTGGCGGATGCCGGCCGCGGCCGAAGGCCCGGTCTTATCGACATTCATCACCATCGCACCGATACCGTCGTCGAGCCGCACCGGCTGCAGCCCGACGCCGAGATAACCGCGCGCGATGCGGCCGCGCGCCTCGAGCTGCGGCGCGACGCGCTCGATCGTCGCCGTCGGGATCACCAGCACCCGCCGCGGTCCGAGCACGGCCATGCCGAAGGCTTCACCCGATGCATCGAGCGCAAGGCCGCCCTGCTGGCTACCGCGCAGGCGGACGTCGAGCTCGATCCGTGCATCGATGTCGCCGCCGCGTAAGGAGCGCCAGCTCTTGCCGGACGCCGATACCATCCCGAGCGCCGCACTCGGCGCATCGCGATTGGTGGCGACAACGATCGACAGCGTGCCTAGCGCAGGGACCGATGTGGTCAGCTTGACCGGGGCAATCGCGGCCTCAGTGCGCAGCAGCGCGATATCGGTCGTATGGTCGCGACCGGCGATAGCGGCGGCCACTCGGCTGCCGTCGGGAAGGCCGATCTCGACCGCACCCTCGTCGGCGAGGGCCTCGTCGGCCGTGACGATCAGGCCTGGCTTCCACACGAAGCCGCTCGCGCGGGAGCGATGCGAGTAGACGGAGACGACGGACGGTGCGGTGCGCGCCACCATGTCCGCGAGCGCGGACGACAGTGAAGACAGAGGAGTTGGGTCGGTCATGGCAGGCTCCTGTAGCTGTGCTCAATCTGGGATGTCGCAGGCAATCCGGAAACTGGCCGGGTGGCCAGGGCAGCGTCAGTGCCGGCCGACGAACATGTGATTGGGACCCACTCACGGAAACGTGTAGCAACCGGCCCGACATTGCGCTGTACGGCGTCAAACCATTTCCGCGAGCCCTGACTGAATGAGCATCGATCTCACCCGCCGCACCCTGCTTCAGCTCGCCGGCGCGGCCTCTCTCGCAATGGCGGCGGCTGCCGCGGCGCGCGCCGAAGGCAATGCGCAGGGCGGTGGCCCGACCTATGCCAGCCGAACGCCGATGCGGGTCGGCATGGTGACGCTCCGGGTGAAGAACCTCGACAAGCTCGCCGATTACTACCGCGACGTGATCGGGCTCACCGTGATGGAGCGCTCGGCGACTGGCGCGAAGCTCGGCACGGCCGGCCTCGCGCTGCTGGTGCTGGAAGCCCGTCCCAATGCCGCAATCGAGCCGCGCAACGCCGCCGGCCTCTATCACACCGCCTTCCTGATGCCGACGCGCAAGGATCTCGCGCGTTGGCTGGTGCATGCCGCCGCACATCGCGTGCCGCTGTCGGGATTTGCCGATCACCTTGTCAGCGAATCCATCTATCTCGACGATCCCGAAGGTAACGGCATCGAGGTCTATGCCGACCGCGATCCATCGCAATGGCAGTGGAGCGAGGGCGGCGTGAAGATGGCAACCGACGAGCTCAACATCCCCGACTTGCTGTCGCTGACCAATACACGCGTGGCCGACTATGCCGGTGCGCCGGAAGGGTTGCGCATCGGCCACATGCATCTGCGCGTCGGCGATCTCGCGCAGGCCGAGAGCTTCTATCACGCCAGCATCGGCCTCGACCCGACCCGCCGCCGCAGCGGTGTCGCGTTCCTGTCTTCGGGCCGCTATCATCATCACCTCGGCATGAATGTCTGGCAGAGCCAGGGTGCCGGCCAACGCGACGATCAAATGACCGGTCTTGCCTGGTTCTCGCTGGTGACCGAGAAGCACGACATCCTCGCAGCCCAGGAGGAGCGCCTACGCAAGGTTGGCGCACGGGTCAGGGCGCTTGCGGACGGCCTGGAGGCTGTCGATCCCTGGGGCACGCGGGTGCGCCTTCTCAGGGTTTGATCGCCGGCGCAGGCGTTGGTAATACGCCTCAGGCGCAAACCAATTGACCGGGGTCCACGCCCGACATGTCCGAATTCCACGGTGTCTTTCCCTATCTCGTCTCGCCCGTCGATGCCGGTGGCACGGTGCGCACCGAAGTCCTCGGCAAGCTCTGCGACGATCTAATCGCCGCCGGCGTGCACGGGCTGACGCCGCTGGGCTCGACCGGCGAGTTCGCCTATCTCAATGCCGCGCAGCGCATGGCGATCGTGCAGACCACGATCGAGGCGGCCAAGGGCCGCGTGCCGGTGGTCGCGGGCGTCGCTTCAACCTCGATCGCGGACGCGGTGGCGCAGGCGAAAGCGTACCAGAAGCTCGGTGCCGACGGCATCCTGGCGATTTTGGAGGCGTATTTCCCGCTCGCCGATGCCCAGGTCGAATCCTACTTCCGCGCCATCGCCGATGCCGTGGACATCCCCATCGTGATCTACACCAATCCGCAATTCCAACGCTCCGACCTTACCCTCGATGTCATCGCGCGCCTCGCCGAGCATCCGCGCATCGGCTACATCAAGGACGCCTCGACCAACACCGGCCGGCTGCTCTCCATCATCAACCGCTGCGGCGATGGCTTGCGGGTGTTCTCGGCCTCCGCCCATATCCCGGTCGCGGTGATGCTGATCGGCGGTCTCGGCTGGATGGCAGGCCCGGCCTGCATCATCCCGCGCCAGAGCGTTGCGCTGTACGAACTGTGCAGGGCTGGTCGCTGGGAGGAGGCCATGAAGCTTCAGCGCAGGCTGTGGCGCATCAACGAGGCCTTTGCCCGCTTTAATCTCGCCGCCTGCATCAAGGCGGGGCTTTCGATCCAGGGCTACGACGTCGCCGACCCTGTGCCGCCGCAGGCCGCGCTGACGGCCGAGCAGCGCAGGATCGTGGAAGCGGCGTTGCGGGAGCTGGCATAGCCCGATTGTCACGCGGCAATATGCCCCCAGATGCTGCCGCAAGCCGACCTATTCCTATCTGCTTCGATCAGGAAACTTCCAGGCGCTTGCGACGTTGCTGCGTGAGCGAGATCCGCCACCTCAGGCATGAGCATTCTGAGCATTGTCTTCAGTACACCGCGGTGATCACCCATGAATCGTCGCTACGGAATTGCCGCGGCAGCCCTGGCCGCTCTGCTGCTCGTGGTCACTGCCGCGAAAATCCAGCATGCGCCGTGGACCACTCCCGCCGCGCGAGCCGTCGAGCAGCGCGGGCCGCTGTCGGAGGCCGAAAAGGCCACGATCGACATCTTCGAGCGCGTGTCGCCTTCGGTTGTCCAGGTAGCGGTGAGATCGGCGGCTAGTCCTCTCATGGGTGAGGAGGGCCAGGGCGGCGCTTCCGGCACGGGATTCGTTTGGGACGCCGAGGGGCACCTTGTGACGAACAATCATGTCGTGGCCAATGGCGGCGAGATGGCGGTGCGCTTTGCGTCGGGAGAGGTGGCCCAGGTTGACCTGGTCGGTACGGCTCCCAATTACGATCTTGCGGTCCTGCGAATCCGGAGTGTGCGCGAACTCCCTCCGCCGGTCGCTCTCGGCAGTTCGAACGATCTGAAGGTCGGGCAATCCGCCTTTGCGATCGGCAATCCCTTCGGGCTGGATCAATCCATGACCAGCGGCATCATCAGTGCTCTCAAGCGCAGGCTTCCGACCCATGGCGGCCGGGAGATTGCCAACGTCATCCAGACTGACGCCGCGATCAACCCGGGCAATTCAGGCGGGCCGCTGCTGGATTCCGCAGGCCGCCTGATTGGCGTCACGACGGCGATCATATCGCCGTCCGGCTCGAACGCCGGCATCGGCTTCGCGGTGCCGGTCGATGTCGTGAACCGGATTGTCCCCGAACTCATCCGCAACGGTCGCGTGCCGACCCCCGGCATCGGCATCGTGGCCGCCAGCGAGGATGTTTCGACGCGGCTTGGCGTCCAAGGCGTGATCGTGGTGCGGACGGCCCCCGGCAGCCCTGCGGAGCGGGCGGGGATTCGCGGGGTCAACTTGTCGACTGGCGCGGTCGGAGACATCATCACTGCGGTCGAAGGCAAGCCGGTGAGGCGCCTCTCCGACTTGACCGATGCGCTGGAGCAGGCCGGCGCCGGGAAGACCATTCGCCTCACTGTCAAGCGGGGCTCGGACAGCCGCGACGTGAATGTAGGCATCATCGACATCGAGCGTTCCTGACGTGGCAATCTGCGCGGCCAATGGGGGCGTGGCACGCAATGCTGATGTGCTGCGGCTCGGTTGTATCGACTGCAAAATCGGCTAAAACCGCCGCGGTCGTTTTCCGGATTTCAAGGACATAACGGAATGAACATTCTTCCCGGCAATTTGCGTTTCGGAGCGGGACAGCCCGTCAAGCGTTTGGAAGACCTTAGGCTGCTCACCGGGAAGGGGCAATTCATCGACGACAAACCGGCAGACGGCGCGTTGTGGTTGCACGTGCTGCGCTCGCCGCATGCGCACGCGAAGATCGTCTCGATTGACACCAGCGCCGCGGCGTCGATGCCTGGCGTCACCGCGATCTATACCGGCGCCGAGCTCGTCAAGGACGACATCGGCAGCATTCCGACGCTGAACATTTTCAAACGTCCCGACGGCAAGCCGATGACGGTGCCCCCGCGCCGGCTGCTGGCCCATGAAGTCGTGCGCTACGCCGGCGAAGCGGTTGCCGCCGTCGTGGCCGCCTCGCGCGTGGAGGCGCAGAGCGCGGCCGAAGCGATCGTGGTCGAATACGACGTGCTGCCTGCGGTGGTCGACCCGGTGGAGGCCGTAAAGCCCGGTGCGCCCGTGGTGTGGCCGGAAGCGCCCGATAACATCGTCGGCGCGATGAGCTATGGCGATGCCGCCAAGGTGGACGAGGCTTTTGCCAAAGCGGCGCACACGGTCGAGCTCGATCTCGTCAGCCAACGCCTCGTTCCATCCGCAATGGAGCCGCGCTCGACCATCGCCGAAGTCGACAAGAAGACGGGACGGCTCCTGCTGCACGTGCAGTCGCAGACACCGGCCTCGACTCGCGACGTGCTGGCGGAGGCCGTGCTCAAGCGTCCCAAGGACAGCGTGCGGGTGCTGGTCGGCGACATCGGCGGCGGCTTCGGCCAGAAGACCAACCTCTATCCCGAGGACGGCATCGTCGCCTATGCCGCGACCAAGCTGAACAAGAAGATCCGCTGGCGCGGCGACCGCACCGACGAGTTCGTCGGCGGCACCCATGGCCGCGATCTCACCTCGACCGCTTCCTTCGCGCTGGATGAGAAGGGCAAGGTGCTGGCCTATCGCGTCAAGTCGATCGGCTGCACCGGCGCCTATTCCTCGGGTGCGGCCAACATCATCCCGCTGGTGCTCGGGCCGTTCGTGCAGACCGGCGTCTACGATCTGCCGCTGGTGCATTTCGAGGTGAAGTCGGTGATGACCCACACCGCACCCGTCGGCGCCTATCGCGGTGCGGGCCGTCCCGAAGCCGTCTTCATCGTCGAGCGCCTGTTCGACGCGGCTGCGCGAAAGATCGGCATGGATCCGCGCGCGATCCGCAAGGCCAACTACATCAAGCCGGCGCAGCTGCCTTATACGAACGCCGCGGGCCAGATTTATGACTCCGGCGCCTTTGCGCACATGCTCGACCGCGCCGTGAAGCTCGCCGACTGGGACGGCTTTGCCGCGCGCAAGAAGGCGGCCAGGAAGAAGGGCCTGCTCTACGGTCGCGGTCTCACCTCCTATATCGAATGGACTGGCGGGCGCGCGCATACCGAGAAGGTCAGCCTGCACGCGACCTCGCAAGGCCGCGTCGTGCTGCATTCCGGCACCATGGCGATGGGGCAGGGCTTGCAGACCACCTACACCCAGATGATCTCCGACACCCTCGGCATTCCCATGGACAAGATCGACGTCGTCCAAGGCGACACTGATCTCGCCATGGGCTTTGGCAGCGTCGGCTCCCGTTCGCTGTTCGTCGGCGGCACGGCCGTGGCCGTCTCCTCCAATGACCTCATCCAGAAGGCGCGCGAGAAGGCCGCGAACGTGCTGGAGACCTCGGTCGAGGACATCGAGTATCAGGGCGGCATGCTCACCGTGGTCGGCACCGACCGCCGCATCAGCCTGTTCGATCTCGCCGAGAAGGAGAGCGGCGCCAAGCTCAGCGTCGATTCCGAAGGCGAGGTGGACGGACCGAGCTGGCCGAACGGCACGCATATCTGCGAGGTCGAGATCGATCCCGAGACCGGCGTCTCCCGCGTCGTGCGCTACACCACCGTCGACGACGTCGGCGTTGCCGTGAACCCGATGCTGGTCACCGGGCAGATCCATGGCGGCGTTGTGCAAGGCATTGGTCAGGCGTTGTATGAGGGCGTGTCCTACGATGCCGACGGTCAGCTCCTCACCGCGAGCTACCAGGACTACTGCATCCCGCGCGCCGACGACGTGCCGCCGATTGTGGTGACGCTCGACGATTCCGCGCCCTGCCGCACCAATCCGCTCGGGGCCAAGGGCTGCGGCGAATCCGGCGCCATCGGCGGCCCGCCCTGCGTCGCCAATGGCGTGATGGATGCGCTCGCCGAGCTTGGCATCACCCAGCTCAACACGCCGCTGACGCCGCAGAAGATCTGGCAGGCGATCCGGGACGCGAAGGCGGGTGGTTAATATTTCAGGTGCACCGTCTTTGCGAGCGCAGCGAAGTAATCCAGATTCTCTCCGCGGAAAATTCTGGATTGCTTCGTCGCAAGCGCTCCTCGCAATGACGGATGAGCGAGCCGTAACTCCTATTGCGCTTCGCTCCGTCCGGGCTACAGGCCTCAAATCCCCAGCATCATCTTCGCGATGATATCGCGCTGGATCTCCGACGTGCCGCCGAAGATCGTATACGCTCGCCCGTTGAGATATTCCGGGATCACCGTCAGCATCTCCTCCGGGATCGGCGGCTCGTGGTTGAGCCTGTAGAGCGGCCGCATCGGCTCCACCGCGAGGGCGTCGTGACCGATCACGTCGGCCCCTAACCGCGTCACGGCTTGCCGGATTTCGCTGTTGCGCAGCTTCAGGATCGACGACACCGCGCCGGGATTTTGTCCGGTCTGCAGCGCCGAGAGCACGCGCAGCTCGGTCATTTCAAGCGCATCAATGTCGACCTCGACCTCGGAGATGCGCGTTGCGATGTCAGGGCTGTCGATCGCGCGGCCCGTGAGATCGGACTCGGCAAGGTCCGCGATCGCCTTCAATCCCTCGCGCAGCTTCGCCGAGGCGATGCCGGAGCCGCGCTCGAACTCGAGCAGATATTTGCCATAGGTCCAGCCCTTGCCTTCCTCGCCGACGCGGTTGGCGACGGGCACGCGCACGTCGTCGAAGAACACCTGGTTGACCTCGTGGTCGCCGCCGATGGTGAGGATCGGGCGCGTGGTGATGCCCGGCGTGTTCATGTCGATCAGGATGAAGCTGATGCCGTCCTGCTGCCGCGGCCCGTCGCTGGTGCGCACCAGCGCGAACATGCGGTTGGCGTGGTGGGCATGCGTGGTCCAGATTTTCGTGCCGTTGATGATGTAGTCGTCGCCGTCGCGCACCGCGCGCGTCTTCAGTGACGACAGATCGGAGCCCGAGCCTGGCTCGGAATAGCCCTGGCACCAATAATCGTCACCTGAGAGAATACGCGGCAGATAAAAATTCTTCTGCTCGGGGCTGCCGAAGCCGATGATGACGGGGCCGACCATCTTCACGCCCATCACGTTGACGTTCGGCACGCCGGCGCGTGCGCATTCGGTCTCGAAGATCCAGCGCTGCGCCGGGGTCCAGTCCGGCCCGCCATATTCGACCGGCCAGCCCGGCGCGCCCCAGCCCTGCCGGTGCAGCGCGCGCTGCCAGGCCTTGCCGATGTCAGGATCGGAGAACACCGAGGGCGTCAGCGCGGTTGCGCGCTTCATCTCCTCTGTGAGGTTTTTCGCAATGAAGCCGCGCACCTCGTCCTGGAAGGCGCGCTCCTCGGCATTGAACGACAGGTCCATGATGCGCTCCTCGTATCAGGCCGGCACTTTGGTACGGCCAAGCTGGGCGTGGCGGGCATAGTGGTACGAGCTGCCGCCGAACAGCGTGTCGAAGGCGACCAGCCGCTTGAAATAGGCGCCGACCTCGAGCTCCTCGGTGACGCCCATGCCGCCATGGAGCTGGATCGACTGCTCGCCGACGAAGCGCGCACACTTGCCGATCTTGGCCTTCGCGCCCGACGCAGCCCGCGCGCGCTCAACGGGTTCGGCGTCGGCTTTCAGTGCGGCGCGCAGCGCCATCGAGCGCGCCTCGTCGACCTGCATCGCCATGTCGGCGAGGCGGTGGCGGATCACCTGGTTGGCGGAGAGTGGACGGCCGAACTGCTTTCGGATCTTGGTGTATTCCAGCGTGGTGTCGAGCAGCGTCTGCATGATGCCGATGGCTTCCGCACCTAGCGCGGCCATGGCGCGGTCGACGGCCCATTCGATCGCGGGCAGAGCATCGCTGCCGTCGCCGAGCAGGGCGTCCGCAGGCAGCTGCACGTCCGACAGCTCGATGTTGCAGGCGCGTCCGCCGCCGAGGCGAGCGTAGTCGGAGATTGTGAGGCCCGGTGCCGCCGCCGGCACCACGAACAGGCCGATCCGTTCCGAAGGTCCGTGATGGTCATGCATGAGTGCGGAGACGATGATCTCGTCGGCAGCATGCCCGTCGAGCACCGCGATCTTTTTGCCGGCCAGATGCCAGCCCTGCGACGTCTTGTTGGCGCTGGTTGCGACCTTAGCGAGATCGAACCGCGCCGTGCGCTCGGAATGCGCCAAGGTGAGCTTCAGTGATCCGTCCCCGACCTTGGGCAGGCTCGCCTGCTTTTGCGCCGTGGTGCCGCATCTAGCGATCAGCGCGGCCCCTAGCACCACGGTTGCGACATAGGGCTCCGACACCAGCCCGCGGCCAAAAGCTTCCATCAGGATGCCGACATCGATCGCGCCGCCGCCAAGCCCACCGAACTCTTCAGGAAGCGGCAACGCCAGCCAGCCGAGCTCGGCGAACTGCCTCCAGACGGCCAGGCTGAAGCCGAGCGGATCGCTTGCCATCGTGCGGCGGTGAGCGGCATCGTAGCTTTCGGCTACGAAGCGTTCCGCGCTCTCGCGCAGCAGGCGCTGCTCGTCGCTGAGATTGAGGTCCATGTGTCTACTCCGACGCCGGCGGCTTGCGTACCGAGGGATGCAGGCCGGAGGGATCGACGATCATGCCGTACTCCTGGAGATTGTGGGCATGGCAGAGCTGATGCAGCGCAAAGGCCTGGTCGATCGCGGCGGGCTGGCCCATCACGTCCACCGAGCGGTTGACGGCCTCCTTGGTCAGCTTCAGCGCGAAGGACGGTTTCGTCGCGATCCGGCGCGCCAGCGCCAGCACGCTTGATGACAGCTCCGCGCGCGACACGACCTGATTGACCATACCGAGCTGATGCGCCTCCTGGGCGCTCCAGCTATCGGCGGTGAACAGGAACTCCTTGGCCTTGCGTGGGCCGAGCTCCCAGGGATGGACGAACCATTCGACGCCGCAGACGCCCATGGTGACGACAGGGTCGCAGAACTGCGCATCGTCGCTGGCGATAATGAGGTCGCAGGCCCAGGCCAGCATCAGCCCGCCGGCGATGCACTTTCCGTGCACTTCGGCGATAGTCGGCTTGGCGAGGTTGCGCCAGCGCCGCGTGATCTGGAGATAGATTTCCTGCTCGCGAGCGAAGCGGCCGTGAGCATTCGGCTCGGCAAAGCCACCCCAATTTCCGATCGGCGGAAAATCGACGCCCGCGGCATTCTTAGCCCCGGGACGCAGATCATGCCCGGACGAAAAGTGCGGACCGTTGCCGGCGAGGATGATCACCTTGACCGCGTCGTCCTGCACGGCCGCATCGAAGGCGGCGTTGAGGTCGTAGGTCATTTGCAGGTTTTGCGCGTTGCGCGCGTCGGGCCGGTTCATCACGATCCGGGCAATCGGCGGCTCCGGTCGCTCCACGAGGATGGTCTCGAACGAGCTCATCGCTTTCCCCTTGCCGTTTCCGTTCTTGTTTTATCCGAGTTGACTATGTCGTCGGGGCATAGGCAAGAGGCTTGCGTCAGTCGGCTGCTTTTCTCACGCGCCCAATCTGGTAGTTTGCGCCAGATTCCACCGGGAGAAATTTGATGCGCAAGATCCTGACCGTGCTGGCAGCGCTGGCCTCGCTGAGCCTGGCCAATTGCGGCTACAACGCGATCCAGAGCGAGGACCAGCAGATCAAGGCCAATTGGTCCGAAGTCGTGAACCAGTATCAGCGCCGCGCCGATCTCGTCCCCAATCTGGTCAATTCGGTGAAGGGTTTTGCCCAGCAGGAAAAGGACGTGCTGCTCGGCGTCACCAATGCGCGCGCCAAGGTCGGCAGCATCCAGGCAACGCCGGAGGTGCTGAACGATCCCGCCGCCTTCCAGAAATTCCAGGCCGCCCAAAGCGAGCTCTCCAGCGCGCTGTCGCGGCTCCTCGTCGTCACAGAGAACTATCCGCAGCTCAAATCGGATGCCCTGTTCAAGGATCTGATGTCGCAGCTCGAAGGCACCGAGAACCGCATCACGGTGGCGCGAAACCGCTACATCAAGGCCGTGCAGGAGTACAACATCACGGTCCGATCGTTCCCGACCAACCTCACCGCGATGGCATTCGGCTACAAGGAGAAGCCGAATTTCTCGGTCGAGAACGAGAAAGAGATCTCGACCGCGCCGAAGGTGGACTTCAACCCGGCTCCAGCGCCGTCGAAGTAGGCGCGTCGATTCGCGAATGCGCCAAGCCCCAATCACCGCCGTCATTCCCCGCGAAATCGGGGAATCCAGCTCGCCGCGGCCTCTCCGTATCTCGCCGCCATCTCTGGAATACTGGATCGCCCGGTCCCGGCTCCAAGGGCTTCGCCGGGCACCTCGGTATTGGGCCGGCGAAGCGTCAGCGAAGACGCAAAGCCGGGCGATGACAGCGAGGGTGTGGTGGGCCCTTTCGGTCTTCTCCTCGTTTGTTCTCGCCGTCGCACTTCTCTTCGCCTTCGCGCTCCCCGTCCACGCCGACGTCGCCGTGCCCCAACTCACCGGCCGCGTGGTTGACCAGACCGGCACGCTCTCGAGCGCCGAGATCGCTACGCTGTCGCAAAAGCTGCGCGACTTCGAGAATCGGAAGGGCAGCCAGCTCGCTGTCCTGATCGTGCCGACCACACAGCCGGAGACGATCGAGCAGTTCTCGATCCGCGTTGCCGAGGCCTGGAAGATCGGACGCAAGAAGGTCGACGACGGCGCCATCCTCATCGTCGCCAAGAACGACCGGCATTTGCGCATCGAAGTCGGCTATGGCCTCGAAGGCGCGCTCACCGACGTCACGTCGAGGCGGATCATCGATGAAGTCATCACGCCGAAATTCAGGACCGGCAATTTCAGCGGTGGCATCTCGGACGGTGTCGATCGCATGATGCGGGTCATCGATGGCGAACCGCTGCCGGTTCCCTCGCCGACTGTCAGCTTCGGCCATCTGGACGACCTCGCGCCGGTCTTCCTTGTGACGCTGTTCGCCTCGATCGGGGTCGGCGGGGTCTTCCGGGCCATGCTGGGCCGGCTGCTCGGATCGCTGGCGACCGGCGGCATCATCGCAGCACTGACCTGGCTCATTCTCGGCTCTTTCACCCTCGCCGTGGCGGTCGGCGTTCTCGGCTTCATCATCGGGTTCATCGCCGATCTGTTTTCGGCGATGGGACCAAGCACAGGGTGGTCGCGTGGCGGCTCTTGGTCGAGTGGCTCCCCATCGGGCGGCTGGAGCGGCGGCTCATCGAGCGACAGCGATAGCGGCAGCTTTAGCGGCGGCGGGGGCAGTTTTGGCGGCGGCGGCGCCTCGGGGAGTTGGTAGGTCATGAGCATCAAGCGCATCACCAGGCACCTCGTGCAGCATCATTGGCGGGCGAAGCGGATTTTTCCGCAGGCCGTGCTCGACCGCATCGAGCAGGCGATCAAGCGGGGCGAAGCCACCCATTCCGGCCAGGTCCGCTTCGTCGTCGAAGGCGCGCTCGACGGTGCGCCGCTGTTCCACAACCAGCCGGCGCGCGCGCGCGCGCTCGACATGTTCTCGCATCTGCGCATCTGGGACACCGAGCACAACAACGGCGTTCTCATCTATCTCCTGCTCGCCGACCGCGACGTCGAGATCGTCGCCGACCGTGGCATCGACGCGAAGGTTGGAGCCGAGCGCTGGGAGAGCATCTGCCACGCGATGGAAACCGAGTTCAGGGCGGGCCAGTTCGAGCGCGGCGTGATCGCTGGCATCGAGGCCGTGTCGCGCGAACTGGCGCGGCATTTCCCGCCGCAAAGACCGCATTCGAACGAGCTGCCGGATGCGCCCGTGGTGATGTGATCTCGCCGGTACTGGCCAAGGCCAGAACCACGTCGGAGAGGCGCCCTGCCTCGCGAGTGAATTCTACGGGCGCAATGCGCCCCAATGCCGCCTCCGCTGACAATTTGTTGCACGTCGCCACGCCGGTTCCACTTTCCCGGCCAAATTCGGCCTCGGACGAGTTCCTAAAATTTCGGTAAGCGGGTCCCGAGGTAAGGATTTCGCAAGCAATGAAAGTTACCAAAAGGTCAACCTAGACTGGAGTATTTGAGCCGTGAGCGAACCAATGCCCGAGCAGGCCTCCCTGGATCATGGCGCCGTCGAAGCCGCAGCAAGCGCCTCGCAGACGGTCGAGGCTGCCGGGATCGACGCCCCCTCGATCGCCCCTGACCACGAGGCGCCGCCGAAGCCCGACCCGGTCAAGATCGAGCCGCCAAAAATCGAGACATCAAGGATCGAGGTGCCGAAGTTCGAATCCAAGACTGAACCCAAGGCTCAGTCCAAGGCGGAGTCCAGGGCTGAATCCAAGCCCGAGCCGGAGCCCGGCAAGCTGATTGTGATGGCGCCATCGGAACGCTCCTGGGATCGCGAGGACTTTGCCCCGCATGTGAAGGCGGAGGAGCCGCGCGAAGCCGGCGGCAAGCGCCGCCTGTCGGCGATGGCTGCGGTGGTGGCGATCGCTGCTTGCGTCGGCGCGATCAGCGGCACGCTCGCGACCGCAGGGATGATGCACTTTGCCGCCACGGCCCCGGCGCCGGTACAGGTCGCCGATACCAGCGCGCTGGACGCTTCCGTCGCGCGGATCGATGCCGACCTCGTCGCGCTGAAGGCCAATGTCGAGCGCTCCTCCAAGACCGACGTGAGCCAGTTCAACCGGACCAACGACCGCCTCGACAAGCTCGAGAAGGCGCAGGCCGAGCCGTTGGCCAAGATCGCAAAACTGTCGGAGGCCGTCGACAAACTCCGCGCCGCGCCGCCGGCGGCCCTCGCGCCGGCCGCAGCCGCCGCGTCCGCCAAGGAGACCACCGGCTCGATCGCGCCGACCCAGGTTGCCACCGCCGCGGCTGCGCCCGCACCCGCCGCGCCCAAGACCGAGGTCGGCCGCCTGCCGACGATCGAAGGCTGGAGGCTGCGCAACGCCGCCAATGGCGGCGCGCTGATCGAAGGCCGCGACGGCCTCTACGAGGTATATCCCGGCGATCCCATCCCCGGCGTCGGCCGCGTCGATGCGATCCGCCGCCAGGACGGCCGCTGGGTGGTTGTCACCAGCAAGGGCCTGATCGTCGCGCGTTGAGCCCTCATATCCGGCCTTCGAAAAGGCGCTTCACCACTGCGTGAGGCGCCTTTTTGCTTGAATAGGCTGGTCGCCGCGGTGTTACTTGGGGCATGAGCCGCGCCTTGCGAATTGTCGTTGCTGCCGCCGCATTGTTTGGCGGTGTCGTCTCGCTTTCTGCGGCGGAGAACGTGCAATTGGCGCGCGGCACGGCGATCACCGATCCTGATCTGTTGCGCCGGCTCGATCAGAGCGATGCTCTCACGATCGCGAGCCTGCTAAGGCCGGAGCGGAACGCCGACATCCCGCTCACGACCGACCTGCTGTTCTCGTCGTTGCCGCAGCTCAAAGCGATTCCGCCGGCGATCAATGCGGAACTTGACCGCTACATTTCTCGGTACAAGGCGACATATCCGGGCGAGACCATCGGCGTCGGCGAAGGCTTTGACGTGCAATTGTTCGACCGAGCCAATCTGAGATCGCGCGACACGCGTTTCGTGCTGGCCGGCATCGTCAACCGTATGGACCGCGCCTATGTCTCGGAAGAGTCCTGCGGTGAGATCCGGCTGATCTACCGTCTCGCGCGTTACGAGAGCAGGCCGGAGGGCGGCAAGACCGCAACGCGCCTGCCGATGACGCTCAATCTGGTGATGAAGGCGCGCGACGCGCGCCAGACGGACGGGAATAATCCCGTCACCTGCGCCGCGATCGCGCGGCGCTGGCTCGACGATGGCGACTGGCAGGAGTTGATCGGCAGTCGCTCTTCGCCTCACGATGCCATGCTCGACCGCATCGAGACCAACATCCAGGTCTCCGTCGCGCCGAAATCGGCGCTGCACGATTTTCGCTCGGACTATCTACTCAAGGTGTTCAAGTACGACGCTGCGAGGAAAACGTTCGAGGAAGCGACGCTGGAGAACCAAATCGACCGTGACCGAATCCTTGCCGACGATGCGCTTCGGCGCGACTTTAGGGATTGGTTGCTCGCGCCCGAAAATCTGCGCGAATTCGATCGCGGCACGGTGCTGATCCCGGAAAGATTCCTGGCGACGTCTGCGGTGGTGCCGACACCTGCCGGGCTCGATGCCTCGGCGTTGCAGCCAGAGTTCGGCATGATGCAAGGAGAAGGAAAAGGGGAGGGCAGCGACGTTCCCGTCTTCGGCGATGACGACGTGGTCGGTGCCTTGAACCAGGCTGCCGCGCGCGGCATCGATCTGCAGAACGTCCGCTCGGTCGCTGGCTTTCAGCGCCGTCTCAACGACGTCACTTGTGCCGGCTGCCACCAGACCCGCGGCATCGGCGGCTTCCATTTCCCGGGCGTGGATTGGCTTGTGGACAAGTCCTCGAACTCCGCCAACGTGCCGGCATCGCCGCATTTCTTCGGTGACCAGCTCCGCCGCCGCGACATCCTGACCGCATTCGCCGCGGGCAAACGTCCCGATTTCTCACGCGGATTTGCCAGCCGGCCACAGACCCGCGGTGGCCGCGAGCTGGCCGGGACCGAATATCAGGACGGCTGGGGGGCGCATTGTTCCCTGCAAAATGCGGGATCAGGAACGACGGACAAGAGTTTTACGTCATGGAGCTGTGCTAAAGGCCTCACCTGTCAGGCTGCCGCGGCCTCGCGCCGCATCGGCATGTGCTTCATCAAGACGCGCTAAACCGATTTGGATGACCCATGACGGACCCGAGCGAAGCCAACAAGGAGCGCAATCGCAAGATTGCGCACAACGAGGAAGCCAAGCAGGTCACCGGCAGCATCCGCGTTAGCACCTGGGCGGTCGCGATGGTGGTCATCATCGGCGGGATCCTGTTTACGCTCGGCTGGCTGGCCTTGCGGTAGTCGGCGCCCTCACTTGGCGTAATTCGTCATCCGTTTTCCTGGCAGCAGTTCATAGGCCGGCTTCCAGCCGGGCAGTGCGGCCATGCGGCCGAGCCAGGCGTGGATCGCCGGATGGCTCGCCGCGAAGTCGAAGCCGTGCTCGTCACTCGGATAATGCAGATAGGCCATCATCGAGATATCGGCGACCGTCGGCTTTGCGCCGATCGCGAATTCATTGTGCTGGAGGTGTCCATCGAGGATGCCGAGGAAGTCCTCGAGCCGTCGGCGAAAATGCTTCAGTACCTGCGGATCGTTTTTCGCGGTGAAGGCGCGCATGAAGCGATAGGTCGCCATGTAGCCGGTGAGCTTGTGGTTGTCCCAGAACAGCCAGCGCAACAGCTCGAATTTTTCCTCGTCCGTATCAGCGCCAAAGCGCCCGTACTGATCGGCAAGCTTGAGCAGGAGCGGCGCGGTCTGCGTCATCTTCACGCCGTCGATTTCGAGCACGGGGATCTCACCCATCGGGTTCACCGCCCTGCGCCATTCCGCGGTGCGCGTGACGCCGCCGCCGAAATCGGTCCAGACCGGCTCGAATTTTTCGCCGCAAAGCGTCAGCATCAGCGCCAGCTTGTAGCTGTTGCCGGATTCGGGGAAGTAGTGCAGGCGGTAGCTGGGCATGGGACCTCGCAGGCGGACGGGATGCGCTGCCGATCATTATACCGAGACGGTCTCACGCCGTCATTGCGAGCATAGCGAAGCAATCCAGCAATGCATCCGCGGAGGGATTCTGGATTGCTTCGCAGCGCTCGCGATGACGATGCCGTGCGAGCGCGGCTCCTAACCCACCGCCCCCGTACCCCGCAGCTGCTTGATCGCCGCCTCGTCGTATCCCGCCCCACGCAAAATCTCGTCGCTGTGCTCGCCAACAGCGGGCGGCTTGCGCGGCTGCACCTTCCTGGCGCCGTCGATCCAGATCGGGCTGTTGATGGTGAGCATGGTGTCGTTCTCGAACGGCACCAGAACCTCATTGTCGAGCATTTGCTTGTCGTTGGGGATGTCGTCGAGAATGGCAACGACGCCGAACACGAGGCCGTTGCCGTCGAGGATCCTGCGCCATTCGCCGAGATCCTTGGTGGCGAAGGTGTCGTCCAGAATCTTGATCAGCTCGACCGAGCGGGCGTGGCGGTCGGCCTTGGTGACGAAGCGCGGATCGTCGATCAAGTCCTCGCGCCCGAGGCAGCGCGCCAGCGTCGGCCACTGCCGCTCCTCGTTGAGCAGGGACAGGATCAGCCAGCGGCCGTCCTTGCACTGGTAGTGGTTGGCCACCGCGTTCAGCGCGCGCTCGCGCGGGCGCCGCTCGCCGAACTTGGCGCCGCAGAGTTTTGCCTGTGCCAGCACGCTGGCGGCCCAGACGCCATTGGCCATCAGATTGGAAGCGACATGCGATCCCTTGCCGGTCTTCTCGCGCTGATAGAGCGCGGTGACGATGGCGCCGTAGAAGGCCATGGCGCAGGGATGGTCGCCCATGCCGGCGACGGAGCGGGCCGGTGTCGTGTCGGTATCGGCGCGGACGAGGTCCATCAGGCCGGAGCGCGCCCAATAGGCATTGCTGTCGAAGCCGGGCTTGTTGGCTTCCTCGCCCTTCTCGCCATAGCCGGTGAAGGAGGCGTAGATCAGCCGGTCGTTGAGATGGGCGAGGTGGTCATAGGTGATGCCGAGCTTGGCGCGCACCGGCGGCGGCATATTGGTGATGAAGACGTCGGCCTCCGCCACCAGCTTATAGAGCACGGCCTGCGCTTCCGGCTTGGAGAGGTCGAGCGCGATGCTCTTCTTGTTGCGGGCTTCCAGCAGCCAGGCGAAATTGTGCTCACCGGTCGGATAGCCCGGAAGGTTCGGCAGATTGCGGTAGGGATCCCCGGTGCCGGGCGGCTCGATCTTGACGACGTCGGCGCCGAAATCCGACAGCACGGTCGCGGCCGCGGGCGCTGCGATGAAGCTCGCGCAGTCCAGAACCTTCAGCCCAGCAAAGATGCCCTTTTCCATCGCGGCGTTGCTCCCTCGCTCTTGTCGTTTCCCGCGCGCTGGAATTGGCGCGGGCGCCTCGTGGGAGCATTAGACCGATGTTTCGGCAGGATGCAACGGCGCCCGCTGCAGGGCCTCACTCCTCCCCCGCAAGCAACGCAGCATTGCCGCCGGCCGCCGCGGTGTTGATGGTCACGGTCTGCTCGGTGGCAAAGCGCGCGAGATAGTGCGGGCCGCCGGCCTTGGGGCCAGTTCCGGACAGGCCATTGCCGCCAAACGGCTGCACGCCGACAACGGCGCCGATCATGTTGCGGTTGACGTAGATGTTGCCGACCTGGACTCGATCGATAATGGCCTCGATGGTGTCGTCGATGCGGGAGTGGACGCCGAGGGTGAGGCCGTAGCCGGTGCGCTCGATCGCTTGCAGGACACGTCCCAGATTCTCGGCGCGGTAGCGTACGACATGCAGGATCGGCCCAAACACCTCCTCGGTGAGCTGGCTGGCTTCTTTGAGCTCGAAGATGTGCGGCGCGACGAAGCAGCCCTCCGGTGCGTGCCCTGCAAAGTGCAGCCGCGCCTCGCCCTTCATTCGCGCGATGTGTGCATCGAGACGCTGCTTGGCCTCGCGATCGATCACCGGCCCGACATGGGTCGCGACATCGCTTGGGTCGCCGATTCTGAGCTCGCGCGCCGCGCCCGCGATCATCTCGATCATGCGGTCGGCGACGTCCTCCTGCACGAACAAGAGCCGCAGCGCCGAACAGCGCTGGCCGGCGGAACGGAAGGCAGAGGTCACGACATCGTCGGCGACCTGTTCGGGCAGCGCGGTCGCGTCCGCAATCATGGCGTTGATGCCGCCGGTCTCCGCGATCAGCGGCACGATCGGTCCGTCCTTGGCGGCGAGCGCGCGGTTGATGCTGCGAGCAACCTCGGTCGAGCCGGTAAAGACAATTCCCGCGATGTCGGCATGCGCGGTCAGCGCGGCACCGATGCGGCCGTCGCCAGTGACGAGATGCAGCGCGCTCTTGGGGATGCCAGCCTCGTGCAGCAGGGCTACGGCCTCGCGCGCGATGCGCGGCGTCTGCTCGGCAGGCTTTGCGACAACGCTGTTGCCGGCCATCAGCGCCGCTGTGACCTGGCCGAGGAAGATCGCGAGCGGAAAATTCCACGGCGAGATCGCGACGAAGACGCCGCGGCCGCGCATGGCGAGCGCATTGCTCTCGCCGGTCGGACCGGGCATGGCCGCGTCAACGCCGAACAATTTGCGGCCCTGCGCGGCATAATAGCGGCAGAAATCGGCGGCCTCGCGCAGCTCCGACAGCGCGTCGTCCAGCGTCTTGCCGCCCTCCGCTTGTAGCAGCGCGATGAAATGGGCCCTGCGGCTCTCCAAAAGATGCGCAGCCTGCTCCAGCGCCGCCGCGCGCGCAGCCGCCGGCGTCCGGCTCCAGGCGACAAAGCCGGCGCGCGTAGCAGTCACCGCTGCGTTGGCCCGATCCGGTGTCGCATCTGGGATGGGCTTGAGATCGATCGCCTCAGCCCTGACGTCGGCCAGCAGCTGGTCGAGTGCGGCACGCTCACCGAATTCGACCCCGCGCGAATTGCGGCGCTCCGGTGCAAAGAGATCGCGGGGCAGCGGAATCCTGGGATGAACCGCCTGTTGCGGACGTTCGATGGCGTCGGCCGGACGCTGCAACAGCGCCGACACCGGCACGCGATAATCAGCGGCCTGCGCCACGAAGGAGGAATTGGCGCCGTTCTCGAGCAGCCGCCGCACCAGATAAGCGAGCAGGTCGCGATGGCTGCCGACGGGCGCATAGGTGCGGTAGGCGATGTCAGCATGGTCCTTGGCAAGCTGCTCGTACAGCGCTTCGCCCATGCCATGCAGGCGCTGGAATTCGAAGCCGCCACTGCCTTGCGCAAGCTCGAGCACAGTCGCGACGGTTAGCGCGTTGTGGGTGGCGAATTGCGGGAAGATGCGCGGCCTCAAAGCCAGCAGCTTCGAAGCGCAGGCGATGTAGTTCAGGTCCGTCATCGCCTTGCGCGTGAACACGGGATAACCGTCGAGCCCGCGCTCCTGTGCACGCTTGATCTCGGTGTCCCAATAGGCGCCCTTCACCAGCCGCACCATCAGCTTGCGGTCGTGCGCGCGGGCCAGCGCATCGACATAGTCGATCACCGCGCTCGCGCGCTTCTGATAGGCCTGGATCGCCAGGCCAAATCCGTCCCAGCCGCTCAGCGAGCCATCGGCGAGTGTTGCCGCGATCACGTCGAGCGACAGCTCCAGCCGGTCGGCTTCCTCGGCATCGACGGTGAAGTTCAAATCATGGGCTTTGGCGCGCTGCGCGAGGTCCAGCAGCAGCGGCACCAGTTCGCGCATCACGCGTTCGCGGCTGGTCGCCTCGAAGCGCGGATGCAATGCCGAGAGCTTGACCGAGATGCCGGGCCGATCGGGCAGGGGATGGTTGCCCGCGGTCTTGCCGATGGTCTCGATCGCGCGCGCATAGGCGTCGAAATAGCGCTTGGCGTCCGCCGCCGTGCGTGCGCCTTCGCCGAGCATGTCGAAGGAATAGCGCGGCTTCTGGCCGGAGCGCGGCCGGCCGCGCTCGAGGGCCTGCTCGATCGTCTCCCCCAGCACGAAATGATTGCCCATCAGCCGCATCGCCTGGCGCGTGGCGGTGCGCACGGCGGGCGCCCCCAGCCGCTTCACCAGCCGGCCGATGGTGCCGTCAGGCGTCTCGCCGGGCTGGATTACCCGTGCCGAGAGGCCGAGCGCCCAGGCCGAGGCATTGACCAGGAAGGCGGTGGACTTGGTTTCGTGATGGATGAAGTCGCCCTCGCCGAGCTTGTCCTCGATGAACTGGTCGGCGGTGCGCGCGTCCGGCACGCGCAGCAGCGCCTCGGCCAGCACCATCAAAGCGAGCCCCTCCTTGGTCGAGAGCGCGAATTCCCGCAGCATGTCCTCGACCCCGCCGAGCCGGTCGTCGCGCTTGCGGATCGCCTCGATCAGCCGCGTCGCGGTGCGGTCGATCCGCGCCTCCTGCGGCGGGCTGAGATGCGACGCCGGCAAGAGGCGGGCGGCGATCTCGCTATCATCGGCCGTGTAGGGCGCGGAGAAGGGCGGTGGGATGTTCGGCATGGCGTGTCCTGTGGCTGAAATCCAGGATAAGGCCCGCGTTACCGTAGCTCGATAGACAATTTAGCCAGGTTGCCTTAGAAAATGAAGATCATTGGCTATTTGGCACCGTAAGATATGGAACTTGACCGAATCGACCGGAAAATCCTCTCGATCTTGCAGGAGGATGGGCGCATCGCCAATGTCGAGCTCGCCGAGCGCATCGGCCTGTCGCCGACCTCGATCGGCGAGCGACTGAAGCGCTTGCAGCGCGAGGGGTTTGTCGAAGGCTACGGCGCCCGCCTCAACCCGCACCGGCTTGGCCTCGGTCTCTTGGTGTTCGTCGAGGTGCTGCTCGACAAGACCACGCCCGATAATTTCGAGCGTTTTGCGCGCGCAGTGAAGCTGGCGCCCGAGGTGCTGGAATGTCACATGGTTGCCGGCGGTTTCGACTATCTTCTCAAGGCCCGGCTGGCAGACATGACCGCCTATCGACGCTTCCTCGGTGAGACCCTGCTGTCGATGCCGGGCGTGCGCGAGACGCGGACCTATGCGGTGATGGAGGAGATCAAGCGCGACGCACCGTTGCCGATGGGCTGACGAAATGCCGTCGCGATTGTCATTGCTGTGGCGTTGGATGCGCGGTCTTCACGGGAAAAATAGCTATCCTGTGCAATCGCAACGCCTGTCGTCGAATGCACTGGCCGTCTTCTGAAATTTTTCTTAGCCCAGCTCCCGGACGGATCCGGGAGGCAGCAAAGGCTGACGCGGGCTTATACTTTGAGGTTCTCTGCGGAGGTCTTGCCCCGGTTTGCGATCTCTTCGTATTCCACCGTCTGTCCTTCGTTGAGGGTGGACAGACCGGCCTTCTGCACTGCCGAGATATGCACGAACACATCCTTGCCACCCGACGCAGGCTGGATAAATCCATAACCCTTCGTCGGGTTGAACCACTTGACCGTACCTTTAGCCATCACGACTTCTCCGCGGGTCTTCCTCCGAGATCTCGAATCGCCAGTCCCCGCCAACCGGCCGGTTCGGTCCTAACAGGATACGCGGAATGTGGCAGGCTTGGTAGCTCAAACCACATCGGCATTTCGCCGAATTCCGCTCAACTTCGCAGCGATTTTGCCGGTTTTGCCCGTTTCGCGGTCAAATGGCAGGAGCGCGACGGATCTAATATCGCGAGGGATCATCGCATAGCCGTTCTTCCTTAACCCTCCCCTGGAGGGGGAGGGTCGATCGCGCGAAGCGCGAGCGGGGTGGGGTGATCCTTCCACTCGGGCAGTGTGCGAGATGAGAGACTGTCACCCCACCCCGCTACGCATTGCGCTGCGCTTCATGCATAGCGACCCTCCCCCTCCAGGGGAGGGTAAGAGAAAACGCGTTGACGCGGTCCTTCAGTACGTCGCGGCCAGATAATCGACGATCTTGCCGACATCGGCATCGTCGATCGGTGCGCCATAGACCTTGATCATCTTGGTCACCTCGGCCTGCCAGAAGCCCTTCTTGTCCTTCATCGGCGGCTGCGTGGCGATGTAGTCGGACGAGTGGCAGGCGCTGCAATTGCCCTGCACGACCTCGAGATTGGGCCCGGGCTTTAATGCCGCGACCTCGTCTGGGGTCTTGTAATTGACCGGTGCCGCAAGTGCCGAACCGATCACGGCGGCGAGAGCGAGCGAGATGGCGAGGAGAACGGTGCGTTGCATGATCATTCTCCTTCAGGCCACGGTCACGCGGACGGTTTCGACGACGTTGCGCAGATAACCCGCCGGGTTCCAGCGCGGCGTATCCGGCTGGGTCTCGCCGCCATTGCCGGTGGCGCGGACTTTGAGCTCGTGGCTGCCGGCCGCGAGCTTCACCGGCAGCTTCCATTCGCGGAACGAGTACTTGCCTAGATCCTTGCCGAGCTTGGCGCTGCTCCAGATCTTGCCGCCGTCGGTCGAGACCTGGACCTCCTTGATGCCCTTGCCGCCGTCGAAGGCGATGCCGCGCAGCATCGCAGTTCCCGCCTTCAGCTTGGCGCCGTCGGGGATGCTGGTGATGAAGGAGCGGATGGTGAATCGGTTGATCGGGATCGTCGCCTTCGGCGCGGTGCCCGGCTCGACCGCGTTGTTCGGCGTGTCAGGGATGCGATACGCCGACTTCATCCAGAAGCCGTCATAGACGTTGTCGATCACCGTGATCTCGTTGAGGTGCTTGACCCAGTAGGTGCCGTAATAGCCCGGTACGATCAGGCGCAGCGGGAAACCGTTGAGGAACGGCAGGTCCCCGCCGTTCATGCCATACGCCAGCATCACCTCGCCGTCGGTAGCGTGATCGAGATCGAGCGCCTTGACGAAATCCGGCGTCTTGTCGCTGACCGGGCCGTCCATGCCGTTGAAGGTGACCTGTTTGGCGCCGGCCTGCACGCCCGCCATTTCCAGCACCGCCTTCAGTGGCACGCCGCGCCAGCGCGCATTGCCCATGGCGCCGTTGGCGAGCTGGCCGCCGGCAACACGTGGCTCGAAGAAGCCGCGGCTGTTGCCCGAACACTGGTTGACGGCGACGATCTCGGTCGCCTTCATCTTCTTGATGTCCTTCCGCGACAGCTTCAGCGGTTTGTCGACCTTGCCCTTGACCTCGAGCGTGAACTTGTCGGGGTCGAGATTGTAGGGCAGGTCGGAGAGATGATAGCGCACGAAGAATGCGTTGTTGGGCGTGATCGGGCCCTCGTTGAACACCGCGAACGGCGTCTCGAGCTGCGGCGGCCGGCTGGTCAGGCCGATCATCGGCCGCTTCTGTGGATATTTCACCAGCGGCCGTTCGCCATTTGCAAAGGGCAGGGTGACGGTGTCGAGCGCCAGCGCTCTGGTTGAGTTCAGTGTGGCCGCAAGGGCGGAAAGGCCCGCTCCTTTGAGCAGGTCGCGTCGATCGAACATTCTCATCCCCTCCCGGAGCTTTTCGTCGGATCGCGGTCATCACCGCGATCCCGCACTCATCTGTTGCAACGATTTGGACGAAGTCAATTCGTGCTTTCGCAGCAAGCCCATGCCGCTGCGTTGCAGCAGGCCGGTGTTACGCCGCGATGATTCCAGCGGGGTGGATCAATGGTGCCGCAGAACTCGCTCGACTCTCCCGCTTGCGGGAGAGGTCGCGCCGAAGACGCGGGTGAGGGCTTTCCCCTCTGGGGGATTGTCGCGTTGCGGAAACACCCTCTCCCCAACCCTCCCCCGCAAGCGGGGGAAGCGCACCTTTCGTGTGGCCTACGCGCTACGCGGCAACGCGCTCGCCTCGGTCGACGAGCGCCGTCAAGTCCCTCGCATCCGCGACGACACGCACGGCAAGCGGCTCGTCGCGGCCGCGGATCGCGACCTCCTGCTGCGGCAGGGCGTCGTCGGCAAGGCCCGCGGTGCGGCGGACTTCCTCCGAGACAATAGCCTCGCAAGCGAGCGTCTTGGTCATGTCCTGAAGCCGGGCAGCGACGTTGACAGCATCGCCGAGCGCAGTGAAGACGATGTGATCGCGATAGCCGATGTCGCCGATGATGACCTCGCCGCCATGGATGCCGATGCCGAAGCGGATCGGCTGGCGCAGATCGTGGCTCAGGAGCTCGTTGAGCTCGTCGATACGCGTCGCGATGCCGGAGGCCGCCTTCAGCGCCTGCCGGCAGGCCGCTTGCGGATCGGCCGACAGCCCGAACAGCGCCAGCATGCCGTCGCCGACGAACTGGTTCGGTTGACCGCCGTTCTCGATCACGGCCTGCGACACCGCGCCGAGGAAGCGGTTGACGATGAAGACGGTGTCGAACGGCAGCCGCTTTTCCGCGAGCTGGGTCGAGCCGCGCATGTCCACGAACAGGCTGACCAGATAACGCTCCTGGCCGATTCTGGCGGGCGTCGAGGCTTGCGCATTCGCGGAGAGTGTGTGCGGTGTGAAGAGCTGAAAGAAGGAGAGGTCGGACGTCGGCCGCAGCTGGCAGGCGAGCCTGATCGAGGGGTCGCTGGCGCCGACGCGGGTCAGCACGAAAGCCTCGCGCGGCGACGGCTCGGGCAGGGCGCCATGATCGCCGATGATGCGGATGCGGCAGGTCGAGCAGCGGGCGCGGCCGCCACAGACGCTGGCATGCGGCACATTGTGGCGCAGGCTTGCTTCCAGCACCGACAGCCCCTTGGGGACCCGCACCGTTTTCCCATTGCCGTAGGACAGCGCGATCATGCCGCCGCGCCGTTCGCGCAACGCGCGCACGCCGCGCGCCGCCAGCGCCAGTCCGAGCAGGCCGAAATAACCGATGGTGAGGCTGCCGGTGATGCGGTCGAGCGTATTGCCTTCGGCAGCCGTGCCGATCTGGCGGCGGCTGAGATTGTGCGTACGCCATTCTCCATCGTCGCTCTCGACGGCGACGCTGCGTCCGCCCTGGTAGGTGCCGAGCAGCGACAGCGTCGGAATCAGCACGGCAGCCGCGAGCAGATAGGGTGCCGCCCGCGCGAAGAACGGTTTGAGGCGAAGCCAGAAGAAGATCCCGATGCAGCCGTGCACCCACGCAATCAGAAGCAGGATCGTCATCTGCCAGAGCCGGCCGGGCGAGGCGACGAAGAACAGATAGAGCTCCTGCGGATAGAGTTTCTGGTGTCCATACAGCGTCTGGCCGAGCCGCACTCCGATCACGTGTGCCATGATCAGGACGGGGATGCTCAAGCCCAGCACCAGCTGTAGCGGCTCGATCGTCCGCCAGCGGAACTGCCGGCGCTGGTACAGCGCGTAGAGGCCAAGCCCCATATGGGTAAGTGCGGCCGTGTAGAAGACGATCGCGATTGGGAGGAACTGCCAGAATACGGTGTGGTAATAGACCCCGACCTCCATGGCATCGACCGAGATGTTGCCGAGCGCATGGTTGAGGAAGTGGCTGACCACGTAGGAGAACAGGATGACGCCGCAGACGAGGCGCACCTGCCGCACGCTGGTGGCACGGACGGCAGACATCTGGATGGGAGCGGTGGCCATGATTCGATTGTATCAGTTCATGAGAGAGAACAGCCAGCGTAGCGTTTAATTCCGGAGGTGGACAGCTTTGGAGATCACATGCGCGGCAAGGAGCCACACACTCCGCCGTCGTCCGGGGCGAGCGCGCGTCGATCCGCGACGACAGGGAGAATGGAGCTCCCGCATTGACTCCCCGTCGCAGGTTGGCGAAAAGCGCGGCCGTGACGACAGCCCCTGACATCACCGTTTCCCTTCGCGGCGCCGCGCGCCGGCCCCTCGTCATGGCCGCGGCGATCATCGCCGCGATGACCGTGCTGCGCATCGTCTACGCCTCGGAGATCGAGTTGCGGACCGACGAGGCCTATTACTGGACCTGGTCAAAGGAAACGGCGCTCAGCTTCCTCGATCATCCGCCTGGCGTTGCCTGGCTCATTCGCTTCGGCACCGCGATCTTCGGCGATACCGCGCTCGGCGTCCGCTTCGGCGGCATCGTCGCGATGCTGATGACGCAGCTGCTGCTCGCCGACATCGTCCGTCGTCTCACCCATAACGCACGGGCAATCATGATCGCGGTGCTGATGCCGGAGGCCGCGCTCTATTACGGCCTGCTGATGGCCAAGATCGCGCCCGATGTCGCCATGATCCCGTTCGCAACGGCGATGATGTGGTCGCTGGTGCGGCTGGCGCAGGGCGGCGATGAACGCTGGTGGCTTGCGGCCGGGCTGTTCGCTGGCCTGTCGATGCTGTCGAAATTCACCGCGATCATGTTCGCGCCGGCCGTTGCCGCCTTTCTGCTCGTGCCGGATTGGCGCTGGCGTTGGCTACGTAGCCCCTATCCCTATCTCGCAGTGCTGGTCGCGACCCTCGTGTTCTCGCCGGTGCTGATCTGGAATGCGCAGCACGACTGGGCCTCGTTCCGCTTCCAGGGGGTGCGCGCCACTGCCAATTACGGCATTTCGCTGCGCACCATCGGTGACTACATCGGCCTGCAATTCGGCCTGGTCGGCTTCGTGATGCTGCCGGTGGTGCTAACGGGCCTGGTGCTGACGGCGTGGCGCGGCTATCGCACGCGCGAGCCGGTCGCGATCCTGTTGTCGACCGCGGTGCTGGTGCCGTTTCTCTATTTCCTGGTCAAGTCGATGACGCTGCGGGTCGGCGACACCTGGCCGATGTTCATGTGGCCGGTTGGCTTTGCCGCTGCGGCAGTGAACCTCGCAACGATGACGAAGGAGGGATGGTCGGCTCGCATGCACAGATCGTCGGCGTTCTGGGCCAGGACATCCATCACGACGGGCATTGCCTTCGTCGTCATCGTGTTCCTCTATTACGTCGCCGCGTCCTGGAATCTGCTCGGCAAGATCGATCCGATCGGCGCCGAAGCCGGCTACGAGCAAGTCGCCGCGCGCGCGCAGGCCGCACTCGACGAGACCGGCGCGACCTGGATCGCGACGACCGACTACCGCACCTACGCCATGATGCGCTGGCTGTTCAGGGGCCGCGTGCCCGTCGTCGAGATCAACGAGCGCGGCCGCTTCCAGAATTTCCGCGATCCCGGCATGGACCGGATCAGGGACCACGCCGGCATCTATGTCGGGCGGGAGCCGGATAATCGATCATTGCTGTGGGAGAGCATCCCGGCGAAACGCAAGCAGCTTGGCCAAGTCGAGCGCCGCTGGCGCGGGCTCGTGATGGACACCTATGTGCTGGAAGAGCTCACCGGATGGACCCCGGAGCTCTCACCGCCGAAGGACTCGCCGCTGTTCCAGTGGCGGGTGCTGGCGGGGGAACTCGAGAAGCGAGAGCTCGCCTAGAGGCAAGCTCCTCTTCCTTCTCCCCCTGTGGGAGAAGGTGGCGCGAAGCGCCGGATGAGGGGTTTGCTTCGGCGAACGCTACTGCGAGAGAGAGGGCGCGGAGAGATACCCCTCACCCGTCTCGCCGCTACGCAGCGAGCCACCCTCTCCCACAAGGGGAGAGGGGAAGAAACGCGCTACTCCTCGTCGTCTTTCCGCTGCAACAGATCCGTCGCCAAATCTGACAGCTTCGGCGGCGGCAGCGCCGCGAACGGCAGCGGCCTTGTCACGTCGATCGCAGCCAGCCCCAGCCGCGCCGTCAACAACCCATTGAGCACGCCTTCGCCGAGCCGCTGCGACAGCTTCGCCGCGATGCCGTGGCCCAGCATCTGCTGAACCAGGCTGTCGCTCGCGGCCATGCCGCCCGTGATGGCGAGGTGGGCGATGACTTGGCGGAGCAGGCGGACCATGCCGAGCGCGCCGGGGCGGCCGCCGTAGAGATAGGCGAGCTGGCGGATCAGGCGCAGCGCGGCGACGAACACGAACAGCACGTCGATCGCCGCGCGCGGCGAGACTGCCGTGACGATCGAGACCTTTTGCGCGGCTGACGACACCAGCCGCCGCGCCTCCGCGTCCAGCGGCGACATCAACTCGCGCTCGGCGAGGCGGATCATATCGGCGCCGTCGATGATCTCGCCAGCATGGCTCTCAAGCGTCGCGCGGGCGCGTGCGAGCTGCGGGTTCTGGTGCGCGATCTTCAGGAGGTCGTGCACGATGACGCGGCTTTCCTTGCGATCATCATTGGCAAGGACGGCGGCGGCGCGCTGATGCAGTTTCTCGATCGTCGCGAGCCGCGCCAGCCCGAACGCCTCGCGCCCGATCACGACCGCGAGCGCAAGTGCGGTGACGAACGCGAAGGCAAGGCCAACCATGCCGAGGCTGTCGCTGCGCGCAAACAGATCCTCGATCAGACGGACGACACCGAGCCCGGTACCGAGCAGCGTCAGCCCGGCGAGGCCGGACCAGAACAGCGTGCCCCAGGGAAAGCCGCGCCGCGCCGGAAGCGTGGTTTGAACTGGTACCGGCAGCGCCAGCGGATCGGGCTCCGGCGTAATCTGGATCGTGCCGCGACCGATCCGCCCTGTCTCGTCGGCCTCGGTGACGACGACGCCGGGATCATCCAGCCGGAACGTCGCCGGCCGCCGTTGCTGGGATCGCTCGTTCATGAGAGCTTGTCTCCGATCAGGAACTGCAAGGCACGGTCGAGGCGAATATGTGGCAGCGCCGGCTCTTCTGTGCCTTCGTGCTCGAGCTTTGGCGGCCGGAAGCGCAGGAAGCGGAAATCACTCTTCTCGGCAGCTTGCGTCGCGAGTCCGCGGAACGCATCCGTACCATTGAACAGCGGCTCGGGATCCAGCGGTAGATCGCCTGGAAAGGTCGCAACCTCGATGTTGCCGTCGAAGAACTCGCCGCCAGCGCTTTCGCCTGCGGCCGGTGTTCCCAAAATCGACGGCAATTTGTCGCGGCCATGCGCCACCTGCGCCTCGCGCGTGGCGCGGACGGCGGCGAGCGCGACGACGTCGATCTCCGCGCCGGTATTTTCGGCGCGCATAACCGCGCGGGTGACCGCACGGCGCAGCACGGCCTCGAGCCGGTCGTGGCTGGAATGATGCAGATGGTCCGCCTTGGTTGCCGCGAACAGGATGCGGTCGATGCGCGGCCGAAACAGGCTGGAGAGGAAGGTGCTGCGGCCGATGTTGAAACAATCGAGAATGCCGGCGAGCGCGGCTTCGAGATCGTGCAGCGCTTCGGGTCCGGAGTTGAATGCCGTGAGCGCATCGGCCAGCACGATCTGGCGGTCGAGCCGGGCGAAATGATCGCGAAAGAACGGCCGCACCACCATGTCCTTGTAGGCCTCATAGCGGCGTACCATCATGGCCCACAGCGATCCTTCCGGCGCCTGCCCGCCAGCGGGCAGGTCGAGCGGCGCGAAGGTCAGCGCCGGCGTATCTGCGAGATTGCCGGGCATCAGGAAGCGGCCGGGCGGCAAGAGGCTCATCGCAAACCGTTCGTCGCGGCAGGCGCGTAAGTAATTGGTGAAGAGCTTGGCGGCCGTGAGCGTCGCCTGCTCGTCCTCACGTGCCTCGGGCTTGAGCGTTGCAAGATGCGCGTGCCAGTCTGCGGCAAGATGCGCGCGCGGCGCCTCGCGCGACAGGGCCAGACTTTCGGCCGACCATTGTTCGTAGCTCTTCTGCAGCAGCGGCAAGTCGAGCAGCCATTCGCCGGGATAGTCAACGATGTCGAGCGTGAGCGTGCGGTCCGCGCCGTTCCGGCGCTGATAATCGATGACGAGGCGGAGCTCGCTGATGTCGACGGTCGAGTTCGGCCAGCGCCGCTCCTCGATCAGCGCGCGCAGATGGGCCTCATAGGCAAAGCGCGGCACGGCATCGTCCGGCTGCGGCGCCAGATGCGCCCTCGCGATCCGGCCCGAGGCATAGGCGTCGAACACCGGAAACCGGCCGCCGCGGGTAAGGCCGTGGATCAAGGCGGTGATGAACACCGTCTTGCCGGCCCGCGAGAGGCCGGTGACCCCGAGCCGCACCGTCGGATTGAAGAAATGCTCGCCATAGTCGATCAGCGCCCTCGCCGACAGCCGCGCCTCCTCGACCATATCCTGGAAACTGAATGCCATATGAACGCTGAGTGATCTCGGGCGGGAGGAATGTGCGACCGTTCACAAAAGTGGCAATTGCGTGAGGAAAATCAAGTTTCATACTTCCACCGCCTTTGTCGGCAAATCAGCCGTTTGAACGACGCGCCGGTCGCGAAACACCCATGCAAGAGGGCATTGCCTCACGTTGCGGATTGCCATGACCGTCTTCCAACTGAAACACTTCGCATCCTCCTCCGTCCATGCTGCGGCCGACGCGATCGGCTGGGATTATGACCGCGCCGAGCTGATCGCCGACGGTGTCATTCACGCCATCGGCGTGCTCGCCGGGCTCATCGCCGCGACCGTGCTGGTGGTGCTGGCGGCGGTCTATGCCGACGCCACCGACATCGTTGGCGTCTCGATCTATGTCGCCGGCCTGCTTTCGATGCTGGTGCTGTCGGCGACATATAATCTATGGCCGGTGTCGCCGGCCAAATGGGTGCTGCGGCGGTTCGACCATGCGGCGATCTATCTCCTGATCGCGGCGACCTACACCCCCTTCATCCTGGAGCTGAAGGACAGCGTGTTCGCGCTGCTACTGCTCACCGGCGTCTGGTGCGTCGCGATCCTCGGCATCGTGCTGAAGCTGTTCTATCCCGGCCGGTTCGACCGCATCTCAGTCGGCATCTATCTCGCGATGGGCTGGAGCGGCGTCATGCTCTACGACGCCGTGGTCAGGGCGCTGCCTGCGCTGGCGCTGGGCTTCATCCTTGCGGGCGGCCTGCTTTACAGCTTCGGCGTGATCTTCCACGCCTGGCGGCGGCTCCGCTTCCAGAATGCAATCTGGCACGGCTTTGTCTTGGCCGGCGCGGCGTGTCATTATACCGCGGTGCTCGACCTCGTGTTGAGCTGAGCAAGCCGCGAAGCGGTAGAAGAGACGCGGGCCAAGACAAGAGGAGACGTCGCATGCAGGTGACCGGCAAGGTCGTGGTCGTCACGGGCGGCGCCAACGGCATCGGCAAGGCGTTGTGCGAGGCTTTTCACAGGGCGGGTGCAGCCAAAGTCGTCGTCGCGGACATGGATGCCACCAACGCAAGGGCGGTCGCAGCCATGGTGGATGGTGACGCCTTCAAATGCGACGTCGCGCAGGAAAAGGACATCGCCCACGTTATCGAGCAGACCGAGCGGCAGTTCGGCCCGATCGAGCTGTTCTGCTCCAACGCCGGCATCGGCGGCGGCTTCGATCCGATGTCGGAAAATGCCGGCGGCGACTCCGATGAGCCGTGGCAGCGGAGCTGGGCGATCCACGTCATGGCCCACGTCTATGCCGCGCGGCATCTCGTTCCGCGCATGAGGGCGCGTGGCGGCGGCTATTTCCTCAACACGATCTCGGCCGCAGGCCTGTTGTCGCAGGTCGGCAGCCCAGCTTATTCGACGACGAAGCACGCCGCGGTCGGCTTTGCCGAGAATCTCGCGATCTCGCACAAGGCGCACAACATCAAGGTCTCGATCCTCTGTCCGCAGGGCGTCGACACCAACATGCTGCGCTCGATCCCGAAAGGCCCGCAATCCGGCGACGGCGACCTGACGCCGGAGCAGGTGGCAAAGGACGTGCTCGCCGGCCTCGAACAGGAGACGTTCCTGATCCTGCCGCACCCCCAGGTGCTCGGCTACATGCGCAAGAAGACCGAGAATTACGACCGCTGGATCGGCGGCATGGCCAAGATCCAGGCGAAGATGCGGGAGGAGTTCGGGAAGTAAGGGACGCTGTTCCCGCAGTTGACGCTGTCATCGCCCGCCTTCGCGGACGATGACAGTTGAATGTGTGACGGAATTCGCCCCTAGTGCTTCTGCCCGTAAAGCACCGGCACCGTCGAATCCACGACGACCTCGATCAGGCTCGTGCCCGCAAACGTCATTCCGCGCTTCAGCGCCTCGCCCAGCTCCGCAGCCTTCGTCACCCGTACCGCTTCGCACCCCATGCCTTCGGCGAGCCGCACGAAATCGATCCCTGGCAGCTCCAGCCCCGGCACGTTCCTCACCTGCACTACCTGGCTGAACGAGCGCATCGCGCCATAGCCGGAATTGTTGATGACGACGACGGTGAGCGGCAGCTTGCGCTGCGCAGCGGTCCAAAGCGCCTGGATCGAATACATCGCCGAGCCGTCGCCGATCAGGCAGACCGTGCGCTGCTTCGGCTTGCCGAGCGCCATGCCGACTGCGGCGGGCAAGGAGTAGCCGAGGCCGCCGCTGGACATCGTGTAAAAGCTGTCCTGGCCGCGCATCGGCATGAACTTTTGCATCGCTGGCCGGTGCGAGGGGACTTCCTCGACCAGCGAGGTGCCATCCGGCATTGCCTGCGACAGCGAGTGCAGCAGGAACTCCACGGGCAGCGGATCGGCGGCCTGCGGCGCCGGCGGCAGCGTGCGGCCCTTTGGCGCGGCGCGTTTGCTCTCCGGCAGAAGGTCGAGCAGCAGGCTCAGTGCAGGCTTCATCGTCGCGATGATGCTGGTGCCGACCGGCGTCACGGCCGCTGCATCCGGATCATCGGTGATCTGGAAGATCGTCGCACTGCCGTCGAAGATCGCGGCATGGCCTTCGACATGAAAGGTGAACACCGGCGCGCCGATCACGACGATGAGGTCGTGATCGCGTAGTGCATCGGACAGCTGCGCGGGCGAAGCATGCAGGAAGCCCGCGAATTGCGGATGGCGCTCGGGGAACGAGCAGCGCGCCGAGAACGGGCTGACCCAGACGCTGGCCTTGGCCTTCTCGGCCACGCGCACCATCAGATCGACTGCGCCGGCGCGATCGACGCCGGGGCCGATGACGAGTGCAGGGTGCTTGCACGACGTCAGCGCTTTCACCAGCGCCTGCATCGCATCTGGTTCGGGCCCGATCTCCCGGCTGACCTTGCGCGCCTCGATGGGAGATGCCGCATGCGCCCAATCGTCGATCGGGATCGACACGAAGGTCGGCCCGCACGGGGCCTGCATTGCGGTGTAATAGGCGCGCGCAATGGCGGCCGGCACGTCCTCGGCCCGTGCCGGCTCGACGCTGTATTTGACGTAAGGCCGCGGAAACTCCGACGCGCGCTCGGCGTAGAGAAACGCCTGCAAGGGAAGGATCGAGCGCGCCTGCTGGCCAGCGGTGATCACGAGCGGGGTCTGGTTGCGATGCGCGGTGTAGATGTTGCCGAGCGCGTTGCCGACGCCGGCCGCCGAATGCAAATTGATGAAGCCGGCATTGCGCGTGGCCTGGGCGTAGCCGTCGGCCATGCCGACCGCGCTGGCTTCCTGCAGCGCCAGCACATAGTCGATGTCGTCAGGCCAGTCGCTGAGGAACGGCAGCTCGGTCGAGCCGGGATTGCCGAACACCCTGTCGATGCCGAAAGAGCGCAGCAGGTCGAGCGTGGCCTGCTTCACGGTGACGGACTTGCTGCCGGTCTTGCCGTTCTTTGCCATGGTTTCCGTCCCTTCTCGACCTCATCCTGAGGAGCGCGTCTTCGCGCGTCTCGAAGGATGAAGGCCCGGCTGGTGGCCTCGCCCTTCGAGACGCGCGCGAAGGGCGCGCTCCTCAGGGTGAGGGTCTAAATTCCCGCTTCGTCGCTTCGCTCCTCGCAATGACGAGGAGAGAGCCTCACCACACCGCCGTGCCCTTCATCGTCGGCTGCCCTTCCGCATTCGCGGTCCACAGCTCCATGCTCGCCTCGGTCTCATTCGCATTGATCGAGAACTCCGTGCCCTCGAACAGCGGCTGCACGCCACGATAGGTAAATTTCTTCGGCGCCTTGCCGCCATGCAAGCGGGCCGCCATTTCGATGATCAGCGCCGCCTGCAACGGGCCGTGGAAGATCAGGCCCGGATAGCCCTCGACCTTGGTGACATAGTCGCGGTCGTAGTGGATGCGGTGGCCGTTGAAGGTTAGTGCGGAGTAGCGGAACAGCAGCACGGGATCGGAGACATGAGTCTCGCGATGCTGCGCCTTCGGTAGCGGGGGCGGAGCCTTTGCGGGCGCGCTGCTCGTCATCTCGCGATAGACGATGTCCTGCCGCTCGCGAATGGCGAGCCCGCGTGGCGAGGAAATGCTGTGCTCGACCGAGACGAAGCACAGCGTGCCGGTCGAGCCCGATTTCACCTGCACGTCGGCGATGCGTGAGGTGCGCGTCGATTCATCGCCAACGCGCAGCGGCTCAAGGAACTCGATCTCACCGCCGGCCCACATCCGGCGCGGCAGCGGCACCGGCGGCAGGAAGCCGCCGCGGGTCGGGTGGCCGTCGGGCCCTAACATCGACATTGGAAACACCGGTTGTGCCAGGCACCAATGCACCGTGAACGGTGCGGCATCGCCGTTCCTGGGCTCGCCGACCTCCTGGAACAGCGTCGCGCGCAATCCTTTCACGAGCTGCGCGGTGACGATGTCGGTGGCCTCTTGGTTGCGGCCGATCCATTGCCGCAAATGATCGATGTCGAGCTTCTCGGTCATGACGCCTCGCTCTATTATTTTTTGGATTGGGGACGTTCGCCGATCGCCGGCACCGGCCCATAGCTGCGCGTCTCGCCAACGATGATCGGCGCCGGCGCGGGATAGCTGACCCGGCCGTTGGGCGTATCGACCTCGATGCGGCGCAGATGCGGATGGTTGGTGAGGTCGGCCATGGTGTTGACCTCGGCAAAGGCGATGTCGGCATCGGACAGCCGCTTCAGCAGCTCGTCGCGCGTCATATGACTGAAGGCGTCCGCGACGGTCTTGTCGGTGAAGTCGCGGTTGCGCACGCGTTCGACCATGTTGGCGACGCGCGGATCGCTTGGCAGGTCCGGCTGGTCCAGCACCTTTGCGCAAAGCGTCTTCCACTCGCGCTCGCTCTGGATCGAGATCAAGATGTCCTTGCCATCCTCCGAGGTGAACACGCCATAGGGCGCGATCGAGGGATGGCGCAGGCCCATGCGCTTTGGAGGATTGCCGGCCTCCGAGTTGAGCAGCGGCACGGTGCACCAATCCGCCATCACGTCGAACATGGAGATGCGGATGTCGGCACCTTTGCCGGTACGCCCGCGCCCGATCAGCGCCTCCAGGATCGCCGCATGCGCGGTCGCGCCGGTCGCGACGTCGACGATCGACATGCCGACGCGCGAGGCGCCGTCGGGATTTCCGGTGATCGAGGCCAGGCCGCTTTCCGCCTGAATCAGCAAGTCATAGGCCTTGCGATGCGCGTAGGGGCCCGCGTCGCCGTAGCCGGTGATCGTGCACGAGATCAGCTTGGGATAGTCCTTCAGCAGCCGCTCGCGCGAAAAGCCGAGCTTGTCCATCGAGCCCGGCTTGAGATTCTGGATCAGCACGTCGGCGCTTGCGATCAGCTTTTCCAGCTCGGCGCAGCCTTCTTTCGTTGCGAGATCGACGACCACCGATTGCTTGCCGCGGTTGAGCCACACGAAGTAGCTGCTCTGGCCCTTGGCTGCCGCGTCATAGCCGCGTGCAAAATCGCCCTCGGGCCGCTCGATCTTGATCACCTCCGCGCCGGCATCTGCCAGGCGCGAGGAGCAGAACGGTGCTGCCACCGCCTGCTCGACCGCAATCACCCTGATCCCGTCAAGTGCTCCCATGATGGCTGCCTCAATACGAGCGGGGCATGCCGAGCACGTGCTCGGCGACGTACGACAGCACGAGGTTAGTCGAGATCGGCGCCACCTGGTAGAGTCGCGTCTCGCGGAACTTGCGCTCGACGTCGTACTCCTCGGCGAAGCCGAAACCGCCATGAGTCTGGATGCAGGCATTGGCCGCTTCCCACGACGCGTCCGCCGCGAGCATCTTGGCCATGTTGGCCTCCGCGCCGCAATCGAGCCCGGCCTCGTATTTACGCGTGGCCTCCTTCACCATCAGCTCGGCCGCGCGCATCGAGGCGTAGGCCTTGGCGATCGGAAACTGGATGCCTTGATTCTGGCCGATCGGCCGGCCGAACACCGCGCGCTCCTTGGCATAGTTCGTGGCCTTCGCGATGAACCATTTGGCGTCACCGACGCATTCGGCCGCGATCAAAATGCGCTCGGCATTCATGCCGGAGAGGATGTAGCGAAAGCCCTTGCCTTCCTCGCCGATCAGATTTTCCGCCGGCACCTTCATGTCCGTGAAGAACACTTCGGTGGTCGCGTGGTTCATCATGGTGCGGATCGGGCGGATCTCCAGACCATTGTCCTTGGCCTCGCGCATGTCGACGATGAATACCGAGAGACCATCGGTGCGCTTCTTGACCTGCTCCTTCGGCGTGGTGCGCGCCAGCAGCACCATCAGGTCGGAATGCTCGGCGCGGCTGGTCCAGATCTTCTGGCCGTTGACGATGTAGCTGTCGTTGCCATCCTTGCGCGCGAAGGTCTTGAGCGAGGAGGTGTCGGTGCCGCTGGTCGGCTCAGTGACGCCGAAAGCTTGCAGGCGCAATTCGCCGCTCGCGATCTTCGGCAGATACTTCGCCTTCTGCTCGGCATTACCGTGCCGCAGCACCGTGCCCATCGTGTACATCTGGGCGTGGCAGCCGCCGCCGTTGCAGCCCGCACGTTGAATCTCTTCCAGGATCGCCGCTGCGGCCGAGAGTTTCAGCCCCGCGCCGCCATATTCCTCAGGGATCAGCACCGAGAGATAGCCGGCCTCAGTCAGCGCATCGACGAAAGCCTTCGGGTAAGCCATCTCGCGATCGAGCTTGCGCCAATACTCGCCGGGAAACTGCGCGCAGAGCTTGGCGACCGCTTCGCGGATGTCGGCGTAATCTTCGGAGTGGTGTTCTTGACTCATGGCGTTTCCAATCAATAGCGGCAGTTAAGATAACGCCGGCCAATCCCCCGGCGTTGTGAAAACAACGCCAGCCCCCTATGCTCATTTGCTATAGCGTATGGAGTAGCCTTCCAGGATTGGCAAGCATGGATTTCCGTCAGCTTAGGACCTTCAGTTGCGTGGCGGAGCTCGGCAGCCTGTCCAAGGCGTCCGACACGTTGCGCGTGGCGCAGCCGGCGCTCAGCCGCCAGATCAAGCTCTTGGAACACGAGCTGCGCACCGAGCTGTTCACGCGCAACGGCCGCGGCATGGTGCTGACCGAATCCGGGCGCCTGCTGTTGGCGCGAACCTCCGGCATCGTCCGGCAGATCGACCAGATCCGCGACGACATCCAGTCGGCCAAGGGCCCGCCATCCGGCCAGGTCGTGCTTGGCCTGGTTCCGACCGTGAGCTGCGTGCTGTCGGCGCGCTTTGCGCGGCGCTGCGTCGAGAAATTTCCCGGTATCTCGCTGCGTATCGTCGAGAGCTACAGCGGCCATCTCGTCGAATGGCTGCATCGCGGCGAGATGGACTTGGCCATCCTCTACGGCCGCTCGGCCGACCTGCATCTCAACGTCGAGAGTCTCGGCCGCGACAACATCGTCGCTGTCGGCCCGCGCGGCTGTGGTCTCGCGCGCAGGAAGAGCGTCGACATCGGCTGGCTGCTGCGGCAACGCCTGGTGCTGCCCAGTCATTCGCACGGCCTCCGCGCGCTGATCGAGCACGCGGCGGCCCAGCGCAAGATCAAGCTCGACGTCCAGTTGGAAGCGGATTCGTTTCGGGTGCTGACGAGCCTGGTCGAGGAGGGCCTCGGTTTCGCGCTGCTGCCGCCATCATCCGTCCACGGCGAGGTCGCGGACGGCCGGCTGGAGACCGCGCCCGTGTCCAAGCCGATGACGCGCGAGCTCATTTTCGCTTCTCCGATCGATCGTCCGGCCTCGACGGCCTCGCTCGCCATCACCGGGCTTTTGCGTGAGGAGGTCGCGGCCTGCCGCAAGGAGGGCCTGTGGGACATCAGGCTGAGTTAAGTGCGCTCGTGCTTAGAACAGCCCGGTGCCAACTTGCCTTCGCATCTGGCGCGAGCTGTCATGCCGGAATTTTATAGCCGGGGTGTCGCTGCGCTTGCGGAGTGTCAGGGGCGATGCGCTCTTCGCCTCACCCTCGGTGTCATGGCCCGCGAAGGCGGGCAATCCAGTATTCCAGAGGCCGCACGGCTGGAACCGAAAGGCTGCGGCGTACTGGATGCTCCGCTTTCGCGGAGCATGACAGCGGAGGTTGATGAGGTCGCTTGCCCCAAAGAGCCTTCTAGGAGCGGAGCCTATCCCGGAATCCGCACCGGCAGCGACTCATACCCCTTGATGAAGCTCGAATAGATCCGCTTGGGCTCGCCGACCACCTCGATGCGGTCGAAGCGCTTCAGCATCTCTTCCCAGATGATGCGGAGCTGGAGCTCGGCCAGACGCATGCCGACGCAGCGGTGGATGCCGAACCCGAAGGAGAGGTGGGTGCGCGGCCGCGCGCGGTCGATGATGAAATCGTTCGGCCGCTCGAACATCTCCTCGTCGCGGTTGCCCGAGACGTACCACATCACGACGCGGTCGCCTTTCTTGATGTGCTTGCCGCCGATCTCGGTGTCTTGGAGCGCGGTGCGCCGCATATGCGCCAGCGGCGTCTGCCAGCGGATCACCTCCGGCACCATGGAATCGATCAACGCCGGGTTGGCGCGCAGCTTGTCGTACTGCTCCGGGTTCTCGTTCAGCGCCAGCACCGAGCCGGTCATGGTGTTGCGCGTCGTGTCGTTGCCGCCGACGATGAGCAGGATGATGTTGCCCATGAGGTTGTCGGGGTCCATGTGGCGTGTGGCGTCGTTATGGGCCATCAGCGACAACAGGTCGTTGCGCGGCTCGGAATTGACGCGCTCGTTCCACAGCTTCGACATGTAGGCATAGCACTCGTCCATCTCGCGGCGGCGCTCTTCGGCCGAGGCGACGATGCCGCTCTTGGGCAACGCGGTCGAGACGTCGGACCAGCGCGTCAGCTTTCGCCGCTCCTCCCAGGGGAAGTCGAACAGGGTCGCCAGCATCTGCGTCGTCAGCTCGATCGAGACGCGCTCGACGAAGTTGAAAGTCTCATTGCGCGGCAGATTGTCCAGCACGGTCTGCGAGCGCTGGCGGATCAGTTTGGCCAGTTCGTCCAGATGCTGAGGGGTGAACATCGGCGACACCGTCTTGCGCTGCGCCGAGTGCCGGGGCTGGTCCATGGCGATGAAGCTCGGCCAGTCATAGCCTTCGGGCACGTCGCGGATCGAGATGCCGCCGAGCTTGGAGTCGGAGGAGAAGATGCCGTGATTGGTGTCGACATGCATGATGTCGTTGTACTTCACCACCGACCAGTAGGGCTCGATCGGCGCGTTGGTGCAGTAATGCACCGGCTCTTCGTTGCGCAGCCGCTCGAACCAAGGCCACAAGGTATCGTCCTGGAACAGCCTGGGCGCGCCGGGGTGGAATTGCGACAACGGCGTCGCATAGGCCTCCTCGCGGGCCCTGCGCATGCGTTCGGCCTTGTTCACTCTAACCGGCGCTTGGATGTTCATGGTCGTGGCTCCAGTTGATCTTTCCTTCGCCTCTTTCCGCACGCGGGAGAGGGGAGTTCTTCGACTCACACGGCGATCTTCACCGGCAGCGTCTCGATACCCTTTACGAAACTCGAATAGACCCGCCTGGGTTCGCCGACCACATCGATATGGTCGAAGCGCTTGAGGATCTCTTCCCAGATGATCTTGAGCTGGAGTTCGGCCAGCCGCAAGCCCACGCAGCGGTGGATGCCGAAGCCGAAGGAGAGATGCGTGCGCGGGCGGGCGCGATCGATGATGAAATCGTAGGGCCTCTCGATCACCTCCTCGTCTCGGTTACCCGAGACATACCACATCACGACCTTGTCACCCTTCTTGATCTGCTTGCCGCGGAACTCGAAGTCGGAGAGCGCCGTGCGCCGCATATGCGCGAGCGGCGTCTGCCAGCGGATCACCTCCGGCACGAAGCTGTCGAGCAGATCAGGATTCTCGCGCAGCTTGCGATATTGGTCCGGATGCTGGCTCAGCGCGTAGATCGAGCCCGACATGGTGTTGCGGGTGGTGTCGTTGCCTCCGACGATCAAAAGAATGAGATTGCCGAGGAAGTTCTTCGCATCCATGTCGCGCGTCGCGGCGCCATGCGCCATCATCGACAAGAGGTCGCTCTTCGGCGGCTGCTCGATGCGCTCCTTCCAGAGGCGGGAGAAATAGCCCGCGCATTCCGTCAGCTCGGCCTGTCGTTCGTCTTCGGTGGCGACGAGGCCGTCCGGACCGGGAATGGTGGTGGCGATGTCGGACCAGCGCGTCAGCTTGCGGCGGTCCTCCCAGGGGAAGTCGAACAGCACCGCCAACATCTGCGTGGTGAGCTCGATCGAGACGCGGTCGACCCAGTCGAACACCTCGCCACGCGGCAGGTTGTCCAGGCACTCGGCCGAGCGCTTGCGGATGTTGAGCGCGAGATTGTCCAGATGCGTCGGCGTGAACATCGGCGCCACGGTCTTGCGCTGCGCCGCATGCCGCGGCGGGTCCATCGAGATGAAGCTCTCGCGGCGCAGGTCTGGATCGATGTCGCGGATCGTGATGCCGCCGAGTGCGGAGGCGGAGGAGAACACCGAATGATTGGTCTCGATCTCCATGATGTCATTGTAGCGCGTCACCGACCAGTACGGGCCGAACATCGAGTCCTTGCAATAGTGCACGGGATCCTCCCGGCGCAGGCGGTCGAAATAGGGCCAGAACGTATCGGTCCTGAACAGTTCAGGATCGCCGGGATCGAACTGCTCCAGCGGCAGCGATGTGGCGCGCTCGCGCAACGCGTCGAGCTTGGCTGCGCTCTCGATAGTCCCATGCATGACCGCTCTCCCTGTCGTGAACCGCGCGTCGTTGAATTCTGCGCTGCGGTATTTGATTTGCAATTACAGCCGGTTGTCTGCGCCGGGGCAAGGAGAGTTTTGCCACATCCAACCTTCCCGAGAGCGTCGGACGGACGTCACGCTGGCACGCGAACGTGACCTCCCGCACGCCGCTCAGTGGGGGATCGTGCAAGAAACCAACTGGAATCGAGGTAAATCGAACCCGGTTATCTTGGGATCGACTAACCTCTGATCTATAGTTTGGCCGTCACAGATCCGCACCCCGAGGTTGCCGCCGTGAACGACATGCAATGGGCCCCCACCGGCTCCGAACCCATACCGCCGCCGCTGCCGCCGATGCGGGTCGATTTCACCGGCAGCCGCCCCGAATTCCGCAAGCTGGTCACCAGGGGTGCCATGCTCGAGCTCGTCACCTTCGGCTTCTACCGGTTCTGGCTCGTCACCGACATCCGCCGTCATCTGTGGACCAACACCGCGATCGACGGCGATGCAGCCGAATACACCGGACGTGGTAAGGAGCTTTTGGTCGGCTTCCTGTTCGCACTTGCGATCCTGGTGCCGATCTATCTCGCGTATTTCCTTGTCGGCATCGAGTTCGAACGCTGGCAGGGCTTTGCCTCGGCGCCGCTCTTCATCGCCTTCTATGCCTTCGGCCAGTTCGCGATTTTTCGCGCGCGCCGCTATCGCCTGACGCGCACGGCCTGGCGCGGCGTGCGGTTCTGGATGGACGGCTCGGGCTGGGCCTATTCGTTCCGTGCCATGCTGTGGGGCTTGCTCGTGTTTCTGACGCTCGGCCTGGCGCTGCCCTGGCGTGAGGCTGCGCTCGAACGCTACAAGATGCAGCACACCCATTACGGCGATCTCACCGGCGATTTCGAAGGCGACGGCTGGACGTTCTTCAAGCGCGGCTGGTGGCTGTGGCTGCTCAGCCCGATCGTCCTGGTGATCTTCCCGCTCGCACCGTTCTTCTATGCCGAGTTCAAGGCGCGCGAATGGCGCTGGTGGCTCGACGGCATCCGTATCGGCGGCGTCAGCCTGTCCTCGCGGCTGCCTCATGACGCCTTCTACGGCCTGTACTGGAAGGTGATCGGCTGGTGGCTGCTGCTCTCGATGGCTTTTGCCGCCTATCTTGGCGGCGCCACCATGCTCGTCGTCACCCTGAGCGGCGTTCCGGTGGAGGAGGTGTTCGGCCCGGACAATGCTGCCAAGAGCATCCCGATGCTGGTGATGATGGTGATCGGCTATTTCGCGCTCGCCCTTGCCGTCAACATCATCATGCGCGTCTATCTCCAGCGCGATCTCTGGGCCAAGGTGCTGGAGAACGTCGAGGTGCACAACATCGCGGCCGCCGCGGATGTGCGCGGCAGCGGCGAGCTCGCTGGCGCGCTCGGCGAAGGTTTTGCCGATGGACTGGATGTTGCGGGATTCTGAGCTGTGAGTGAGTTGTTGACCGAGGTCCCCGCGCAGTCCGCAAAGCCGGCGATCTTCTTCGACGGTGTCTCGAGCCGCAGGCGTCAGGTGACGCTGACGCTCGGTGACGCCCTAGAGATCGCCGAGGACGGCGAAGCGCCCGTTCGCTGGGCCTATGCCGATATCCGCCGCGCCGACAGCCCGGCCGGGGTTTTGCGTCTGGCTTCGACATCCGCGCCGCCACTCGCGCGGCTCGAGGTCCGTGATGCCGCGCTCGCAGCCGATCTAACCGCGCGATGCTTGCGCCTCGACGAGCGCCAGACCACGCGCCGTGGTGTCGCGAGGATCGTCGGCTGGTCGGTGGCCGCCGCCGTCTCCATCGTCTGCGTCGTGCTGTTCGGCGTACCGCTCGCCGCCGATCGGCTCGCGCCGCTCGTGCCGAAACCGATCGAGCGCCGCATTGGCGATGCGTCCGAGGTCCAGGTGAAGACCATTTTCGGCCGCAGCGCCTGCGAAGATCCCGCAGGCAAGGCCGCGTTCACAAAGCTCGTCAACCGTCTGCGCGATGCCGCCGGCCTCGACGACGATTCCATGACGGCCGGCGTGCTGCCGAGTTCGGTGCCGAACGCGTTCGCGCTCCCGGGCGGCAAAGTGTTCGTGCTGAAGGGCCTGCTCGACAAGGCTGAAAGCCCCGACGAGCTCGCCGGCATCCTCGCGCACGAGCTCGGCCATCTCAAGCATCACGACAACATGCGCGGCCTGATCTACAACGGTGGCACCTCGTTCCTGATCGGCCTGTTGTTCGGCGACGTCACCGGCTCCTCGGCCGTGATCTTCGCCTCGCGCAGCGTGGTCGAAGCCTCCTATTCGCGCGAGGCCGAGACCGGCGCCGACACCTTCGCCATCGACGTCATGCACGCACTCGGCCGCTCGCCCAAACCCGCGGCCGAGCTGATGTTCCGCATCACCGGCAAGGAAGGCGGCTCCGGTCTCATGACGATCCTCGCCAGCCATCCGCTGACCGAAGACCGTCTTGCGCGCATGACCAAGGAAGATCGCCCTGCCAGCGGCCCGCCGCTGCTGACGGACAAGGAGTGGCGGGCGCTGAAGGCGATTTGCGGCAGCGGAAAGGTGTGAGCCGCCGGGGGTTACTTCGCCGGCGCCGCCGGCGGGTTCGAGCCAGTGGTGACGTTCGGCGCGTTGTTCGGGCTGGATGTCGTGGTCTGCTGACCGACCTCGCGCCCATTGTAGAAGAAGATGGCTGCGACCACGGCGATCACGAAGATGGCGCCGATCGCCCAGCCGACCGGGCTGTTGCGGCGCGCACGGTCAGTCCTGCGGTCATCATTCTGATAGGTCATCGTGCTCTCCATGCTAGAGCAGGAGAACATCGCGCGACGGAAGCTGTTCCTAATGTGCGCGTAGCACTTACCGCGTTCCGTAAGCGCGGTCGCCGGCGTCGCCAAGGCCGGGCAGGATGAAGCCATTCTCGTCGAGGCCTTCGTCCACCGCGGCCGTCCAGATCGGAACGTCCGGGTGCAGTCCGCGCAGGCGCTCGAGGCCTTCCGGCGCGGCGATCAGGCAGGCGAGGCGGATGTCCCTGGCGCCGCGTTCCTTCAGCCGGTCGATGGCCGCGACGGCCGTGTTGGCGGTGGCGACCACGGGCGTCACCACGATCGCGAGCCGTTCGCCGAGATCGGACGGCGATTTGAAGAAATACTCGACCGCGGCAAAGCTGTGCGGCTCGCGGTAGAGCCCGATATGGGCGACGCGCGCGGTCGGCACCAGATCCATCATGCCGTCGACGAAGGTGGTGCCGGCGCGCAGCATCGGCACGAACACCAGCTTCTTGCCGGCGATCTTGGCCGAGTGCATCGTTGCCAGCGGCGTCTCGATGACCGTGTCGGCGAGCGGTAGGTCGCGCGTCACCTCGTAGCACAGCAGCATGCCGATTTCCTTGATCAGCTCGCGAAACGACTTGGTCGAGATGGACTTGTCCCGGACTAGCGTCAGCTTGTGCTGCACCAGCGGATGATCGACGATCGTGACGCCTTCCATGATGGGATGCTCTTCTTCTTCCCTTCTCCCCTTGTGGGAGAAGGTGGCGCGAAGCGCCGGATGAGGGGTCGTCTCCACGAACTTCGATGAGAGATGTGCCCGCGGAGACAACCCTCACCCGGCTTCGCCCTTCGCGAAGCCACCTCTCCCACAAGGGGAGAGGGTTATTAAAAAACCGTGCCGTCGCTGATCACTTTGAGCGGCGGCGAACCGTCCGGACGGCGTGCGAAGGCGATCGCGCGGCCCGCGGCCCAGGTGCCGCCCTCTAGAATGCTGGCGAGCGGTAACGTCTGAGGCGTGCGGTCGAGCTTGGCGCGGATGCGCTCTGCCAGCCGGTCCAGCAGGGCGACGGTGAGCGCGCGCCACTCGACGACGAGCAGCGAATCCACGGCATGCGCGCGCGCGGCATCCGCGGCATCGCGCAGACGCAGCACTTCGTGATCGACGAACAGGCCGCCATTGCGGTATTCGGCGAGCCCGGTCAGGCCGTCGATGTCGGTCACTTCGAAGCCTGCGCGCTGGAGCGGCTCGATGAGCGAATAGCTCAGCCATTGCGACAACTTGTGCAGCGGTACGAGACCGGCGGTGGCGTCGTCCGCCTCGATCGCCGGGTGATGCCAGCAATCGCCAAGCGGAATGCCCGCGAGTTCCAGCCGCGACGGCCAGATTGGTCCGAGCTGGTCCAGCACCGCGGAGAGGATGGCGGGCGCGGGAAGCGCGCCGCCCACAGCTTGCGCCGCGATGTGATCGAACAGGCCGCCCGGCCGCGGCGTATCGTTCAAACCGAATACCTCCGAACGCTCTGCGACCAGCTTGCCCAGACGGCGCAGCAGATCCGTGCGCCCTTCCAGTCCAAGCAGTGGATTGGCATCGCCGACCTGAAAGGCGGATGTGAGCCTGTCGCGCGGCAGCCTTGCAAGCACGTCCGCATCGGCCCTGAACGGCGCGCCGGGATCGCGCGAGAAAAGGCCGCCCGCAAACATATCGAGGCTTGCGATCGCAAGCCCCTCGGACCGGCCGATGCTTTCTCCTGTCACCGCGTCGCGATATCGCCACGCCGCACCCGCGCCGGCATCGAGCAGCACGCTGACGATGGCGAGGTCGAACTCCGCGCGCGCCCGCGCCGCGCGATCCGGCCAGGACGTAGCGTCCGCGAGCTCCGCCCAGCGATCGACGCCGCCAAGCACGAAATGCCGCCATCGTGCATGGAAGGGAATGTCCAGCCTCGGATAGGCCTTGCGCGTCACCGCGAGCACGGCCTGCGCGACGCCGTCCATGCGGCCGAGATCGATCGTGAAATGCTGGAGGCCGCCGGCGAGGCCGATCTCGAGCATCTGCGCGGCCCGCGCGCGAACCGCCGCTGCAGTGAGCAGCGCGCGCGCCTCTCGTTCCAAAGCCTCCGCCATCGCGCGATCAGTATTTTTCCAGCGAACGCCCGACCACGTCGTTGACGTCCTTCTCCGGCGCGATTTCGGTCGAATAATAGCCGGCGGCCTTCTTCGCGGCGATTTCGACATAGGCGTCGGCGGGAATGAGCTCCGGCGGGATCGGCACGCGCTCGACGATGTCGATGCCTTGCGAGGTCAGCGCGTCGTATTTCATGTCGCTCATCGACAGGAAGCGGTCGATGCGGGTCAAGCCGAGCCAGTGAATCGTATCCGGCATCAATTGCTGGAAGCGCGCGTCCTGCACGCCGGCGACGCATTCGGTGCGCTCGAAATAGGCCGCGGCCGCGTCGCCATCCTCCTGGCGCTTGCGCGCGTTGTAGACCAGGAATTTGGTGACCTCGCCGAGCGCACGGCCTTCCTTGCGATTGTAGACGACGAGTCCGAGCCCGCCCTCCTGCGCGCCGCGCGCGGATTCCTCGATGCCGTGAATCAAATAGGGCCGGCAGGTGCAGATGTCGGATCCGAACACGTCCGAGCCGTTGCACTCGTCATGCACGCGGCAGGTGATCTTGGTGCGGTGGTCCGGCAGCTTTGTCACATCGCCGAACAAGTACACCGTGGTGCCGCCGATCGGCGGCAGGAACACTTTCATGTCCGGCCGCGTCACCAGCTCCGGGAACATGCCGGCGGTCTGCTCGAACAGCGTGCGCCGCAGCTCGGTCTCGCCGGTGCCGAAGCGAGTCGCGAGGCCCGGCAGGTACCACACCGGATCGATCGCGATCTTCACCACCGACACGCTGCCATTGGCGTGCACGACCTCGCCGTCGGCGCGTAGCCGGTTTGCCGCCAGCGCCTCGCGGATCTCCGGGAGGTCCAGTCGCGCGCGGGTTACCGCGATGCTCGGCCTGATGTCGAAGCCCTCGGCGATCTCCTGGCGGAAGTTTTCCGCAACGAGATGCCCCCACGGATCGAGCGCGACGATTTTCGTGGGATCATTCCATTGCGGGAACGGGCCAATGGTCGCGGCGGGAAACGTGTTGGTGAGGTCAGGACGCCGGATCGGATCGAGCGCGCCCGCGGACACTGCGAGCGCCCGGTACATCGCGTAGGATCCGCCATGGCTGCCGATCACGTTACGATCCCCAGCGCGCGACACCGTGCCGATGATCGGACCCCGGGCGCGCGCCTCAGTGGCGCCCCAATGGATCGGGAAGGCGGCCTTCCGGCCCGGCTCCGGATGGGAGGTCAGGCGGATGTGGTCGGTACGGTTCGCGCGGCTCATGTCCAGGCTCCCAAAAAGCCAACGGCCCGCCGCTCGGACGGGCCTGGCTCGGTCGCGTTGCCAGTCGAGGACACCGGCGACGCGAGCTCAATCCGACATATTGTAGCGGCGAGGCACGACAGACAAGTTAATCGTGCCGGGCGGGCAGAGCCCCTTCGTGCCTAATTCCCGTCGTCAACGCGCCAGCAGCGCCGCCTTTGGCACCGCGCGCCCGCGTTGGCGGACCCGGCCGCTCTGCCTGTGCGGCCAGTTTAAGAGATTGAAATATTTCCAATTTTCGTGTTTTCAAGGGGTGCCGAATGGTCTGGCTGTGCGGACGACACGTTCTCGACAAAACCTGACTCAGCCCAACCGTAGGATCGCCTCGCCTTGGAGACTGCCATGCCCGCCGCCAGCTACATCGACCCCCGCAACGGACAACTCTATCCGCTGGACCGGCCGCGCTGGTGCTCGGACGAGCGCACGCCGTTGCTGGTGACGCCGGGCGCCGGCATGTCGCGCGAAGACATCGATGGCCGCATGCGATCGCTCTGGCGTTACCGGGCGGCGCTCCCGGTCGAGATCGCAAAGCCGATCACGCTCGGCGAGGGCTGCACGCCCCTGGTCCAGCAGGATTGGGGCGAACTGCGGCCGCTGTTCAAGCTCGAATGGTTCAACCCGACCGGCAGCTTCAAGGACCGTGGCTCTTCCGTGATGCTGTCCTTCCTGCGCCAGATCGGCATCAATGCGGTGCTGGAGGATTCCTCAGGCAATGGCGGCTCGTCCATGGCCGGGCTGGGTGCCGCCGGCGGCATGCGCGTGAAGATCCTCGCGCCTGCCTCGACCTCACCGGCCAAGATCGCGCAGGTGCGCGCCTATGGCGCCGCGGTGCAGCTCGTCGATGGCCCGCGCGAGGAATCGGAGGCCGAGGCGATCCGCCAGTCGCACCAGACGTTCTACGCCAGCCACAATTGGCAGCCGTTTTTCCTCGAAGGCACCAAATCGCTCGCCTATGAGATCTGGGAGGACCTCGGCTTCCACGCGCCCGACAACGTCATCGTCCCGGTCGGTGCCGGCAGCAGCCTGCTCGGTTGCGCCTTCGGCTTCCGGGAGCTGCGCAAAGCCGGCCAGATCACAAAGCTGCCGCGCCTGTTCGCGGCGCAGCCGCAAAATTGCTCGCCGATCGATGCAAGCTTCCAGGCCGGCGTCGATACGCCTGTCGCGCGCGAGGTGCACAAGACCATCGCCGAAGGCACCGCCATCAAGAATCCGCTGCGCCTGCGCGAGATCATCGGCGCCTTGCGCGAAAGCGGCGGCGGCACCGTCGCGCTCACCGAGGACGAGATCGTTGCTGCCCTGCGGCGTCTTGCACGGCAAGGATTGTTTGCCGAGCCGACCAGCGCCAGCGCGGCTGCCGCGCTGGAAAAACTGTCCGCTGCCGGCGCCATCAAGGCGAACGAGACCACGGTCGCCGTCCTCACCGGCACCGGCCTGAAAGCCGCCACCACCGTTGCCGATCTCGTGCAATAGCCTTCGATCTATTGAGCCTGTAGCGCGGGCCCGCGCGGGGTTAGGCTGTTGCAGTGGGATCGTCATTCCCGGGCTTGTCCCGCGCATCCACGTTCCTCGTGCCGCGGAGCCTTGCATGGATGGACGGACAAGGCGGACCATACGGGAAGAAGGTTTCGGTGAGCGCGTTGAACCTTCGGCGTCCGTCGTCAGCCTCATGAACATCGAGCTCGAGAAGGAGAGTTCCATGACCGCGCAGGATCCGTTTGCAGGTTTCAAGGCCGTTCAGAAGGAAGCCTGGTCGCTGTTCACCCCGATGGAAGTGTTCACCACACCGGCCGCCGCCAAGCTGGTCGGTTTTGCCGGCGTTGTCGCCGGCCAAAGGTTGGTCGACGTCGCATGCGGCACGGGTGTGGTCGCAATCACGGCCGCGCGCCGCGGTGCGAAGGTCAGGGGTCTCGACCTGTCGCCGGTTCTGATCGAGCGCGCCCGCGAGCACGCGCAGCTGGTGAACCTCGATATTGACTTCGCTGACGGTGACGCCGAAAGCCTGCCCTATGGCGACAATGAGTTTGACGTGGTGCTCAGCCAGTTCGGCCACATGTTTGCACCGAGTCCGGACCTTGCAATCGGCGAGATGCTGCGGGTGCTGAAGCCCGGCGGCACCATCGCTTTCTCCACTTGGCCGCCACATCTCTATGTCGGACGGATGTTCGCGCTGATCGGCCGCCATCTGCCGCCGCCCGAGGGTGTGGCGTCGCCGGTGTTGTGGGGCGATCCGAAAACGGTCGCCGAGCGTCTCGCCGGGAAAGCACAGGACCTCTCCTTCGAGATGGACATGATGACGCCGTCCGCACTCAGCCCGCAGCATTTCCGCCGCACCATGGAAACGACGATCGGGCCTTTGATCAAGCTCGTCGCCCAGTATCAGGACGAGCCGGACAAGCTCAGGAGCTTCCGCGCCGAGTTCGAGGCGTTGATCTCGGAATATTTCGATGCCGGCAACAACGTGATGCGCCAGCAGTATCTGATGACGAGAGCAAGGAAGGTGTGAGGGCGCGATCTCAGGCTAATGGCTTGCCGGGTTAAGTCTTGCTCGTCCTCCCCTGGAGGGCCGGGCTATCGCATTTGAAGACTGTTCGCCTTCGGCTATCCTTCGAGACGCCCGGCTTTGGCGGGCCCTTAGGATGAGGACCGCAGTTTCAACGAACACCGGTGCCGCTTAGCCTCATCCTGAGGAGACCGCTGGAAGCGGTCGTCTCGAAGGACGAGGCGCGCGCTCATTCGCCGCCCAAAAACCCATATGCGATTGCCTGCTCTCCAGGGAAGGGTAAGAAGCGCCTCATTCCTTCAGATCGTTCACCCGCTTCACCCATGTGCGCACGTCGGCGAGCACCTGGGGCAGCACCGCCTTGACCTCCTGCACCGTCATGCCGGGCTTGATGCGGGGGTCGTAGAGCAGATTGAGGATGTACTGGTCGTAGACGTCGAAATAGCCCATCGAGACGTTGTCATTGAACATCGTCCACGGCACGCTGGCGGTGTCGTTGATGGGCCCGAGCGATTGCAAGAGCTCCTCGTAGGCGCAGTCGAGGAAGACGAAATCGCCGTTGTCGACCGTGAGGATGACGTCGGAATGCTCGATCTCGAAATTGTCGTTCTTGCGAAAGCCGGACAGGCATTGCGGATCGAGCGAGGTGCGGATCTCGCGCGCCTTCTCCGCGCCGTAGAAGCTGGTGAGGGTGCGGTAGAGATCGCGATCGCGCACGAGCTTCACCCGCACATTCGCCGCCTCATTGGTGTCGGTCATGGCGATGTCGAGATGCTGCACGCGGGCGGCGATGTCAGTCACGACCCTTGCGAGTTGCATCTTGCGGTCGGCGCGGTCGCTCTCGGCGTACACGCGCACCGGCCCGTCGAACTTGCGGATGCGGTCGACGCGGCCGGCGAGGTGATATTCGGCGCCGAACGCCGTTTTGAGAAAACCGTCAACGATCTCGCCGTCGGTAAAGCTCTTCTTCTCGGAGCGCTGGCGCGAGGCGATCGCGGGCAGTTCGCCCGCTCGGGCCGTGGTCGCGGTGTCAGGCACCAATGTGAGCGCGGCGAGCGCCAGCAGGGCGGCGCGGACGGCGGGCGCGGTCAGGTTCAATGCGCTCATTGTCGTGCGACGCTGCCGCATTCGCGTCGCGCGCACAAGCCCGCAAATTCACGCGCCCTGCGGGTTCCCTCTGTGGCGGCCTAGTTGTTCAGCACCACCACGGTGGTGCCGACCGCGACCCGGCTGTAGAGGTCGGTGACGTCCTCATTGGTCATGCGGAAGCAGCCCGAGGACACGGCCTGGCCGATCGTCTCCGGTTCGTTGGAGCCGTGGATGCGGTACAGCGTCGAGCCCAGATACATCGCGCGCGCGCCCAGCGGATTGTCGACGCCGCCTTTCATGTGGCGCGGCAAATCGGGCCGGCGGGCCAGCATCTGCGACGGCGGCGTCCAGTCCGGCCATTCCTTCTTGGCGGTGATCCTGTGCACCCCGCCCCAGCGGAAGCCGTCGCGGCCGACGCCGATGCCGTAGCGCAGCGCCTGGCCGTTCTGGAGCACGAGATACAGCCGCCGCTCGCTCGTGTTCACCACGATCGTGCCGGGCGCGTAATTGCCGTTATAGATGACGGTGGTGCGGGGGACGGGGTTGGCGCCGGAACGGAAGAAATTCGGGCCGCCGCCCATGATGTCGCGCGAGTCGAACTCTTCGGCGAGCGCGCCTCCTGCCATGGCCGACACCAGTGCCATGGCGGCCATCGGCGCGGCAAAAAACCGGATCATTGTCTCCCCCAAGCAAAAAATCGATTCAATGGAAGCCAGAGGCCATATTTGCGGGCATTTCGCAAGCCACGGCCGCGTGAGGGACGCCATGCTTAACGATTGGCGTTACCAAATCGGCAACCGCGCCCCATCTGCCGAAAGGAATTAGCCCAGCCAGCGCATCGTTACGCCGGGCAGGGCCGCGATGGCGGCTATTGCTTTGACGGAACGCGCGAACAATGATTGATCGCACGGATATCTGGACAATGCCTGTCGTGGGAGCCTTGGGATGAACGGTGCGGAAAGCCTGGTGCGGACAATGGTCAAGGGCGGGGTGGACGTCTGCTTCACCAACCCCGGCACCTCCGAAATGCATTTTGTCGCAGCGCTCGACCGCGTGCCCGGCATGCGTTGCGTGCTCGGCCTGTTCGAAGGTGTGGTCACCGGAGCTGCCGACGGTTATTTCCGCATGAAGGGAACACCGGCCTCGACGCTGCTGCATCTCGGCCCCGGCCTCGCCAACGGCCTTGCCAATCTGCACAACGCGAAGAAGGCCAATTCCGGCATCGTCAACATTGTCGGCCAGCACGCCGTCTACCACATCGGCTACAACGCGCCGCTGACCTCCGACATCGAGGGCCTGGCCCGGCCGATGTCGTCCTGGGTCCGCACCTCGCCGGATTCCAAATCGGTCGCCGCCGACGGCGCAGCAGCGATTGCCGCCGCCAAGAGCGCGCCGCCGCAGATCGCCACCCTGATCCTGCCCGCCGACACCGCCTGGAACGAGGCCGACGGCATCGCCGAGGTTCCGGCCGAGCAGCAGCGGGCGAGCTATTCGCCGCAGGCGGTCGACCAGGCCGCAAGGATCCTGCATGGCGACGGCGAGGGCACGCTGCTGCTGATGACCGGCAGCGCGCTGAGCGAGCAGGGCCTGGCGCTCGCCGAGCGAATCGCCGGCAAGACCGGATGCACGGTGATGGGCCCGACCTTCCGTCCCAAGATGGCGCGCGGCCGCGGCCGTTTCTCGATCGATCGCATTCACTACGTCATCGAGCAGGCGCTGCCGATGCTGGCAAAATTCCGTCACATCGTGCTGGTCGAGTCTGACGATCCCGTGGCGTTCTTCGCCTATCCGAACAAGCCGAGCATGCTCAAGCCCCAGGGCTGCGAGGTCCATCGCATGACCTCCTGGGGCGAGAACTCGGTCGCGGCGCTGGAAGCGCTTGCGGGCGCCGTAAAGGCCAGCGCCAAGGACGTCAAGCCGCAGGCTTTGCAGGAACTGGTCAAGCCGACCGGCGCGCTCACCTTTGCCTCGATCGCACAGGCGATCGCCTGTGCGATTCCCGAGAACGCCATCATGGTCGACGAATCCCTCACCACCGGCCGCGGCTTCTTCCCGCCGACGGCGGTCGCCGCCCCGCACGACTGGCTCCAGAACATGGGCGGCTCGATCGGCTTCTCGACGCCGCTGTCGATCGGCGCCGCAATCGCCTGTCCGGATCGCAAGGTGATCACCATGGTCGGCGATGGCAGCGCGATGTACACGATCCAGTCGCTGTGGACGCAGGCCCGCGAGAACCTCGACATCGTCACCATCGTGTTCGCCAACCGCATCTACCAGATCCTGCGCGGCGAGTTCGACAATGTCGGCGCCGGCGAGCCCGGCCAGCGCGCCAACGACATGCTGCGGCTCGATCGTCCGACGCTGGATTTCGTCGCGCTCGCGAAGGGCATGGGCGTGCCTGGCCGCGCCGTCACCAATGCCGACGAGTTCAACAAGGCGCTGGCCGAAGCCGTCGCCGAGCCCGGGCCGCGCCTGATCGAAGTCCAGATGTGAGTCTGGCCGGTTGCGCCGCGACTTCAGTCCTCATCCTGAGGAGCCCGCGTGAGCGGGCGCCTCGAAGGATGCTTGCAGGTGGGATACGGGCCTTCATGGTTCGAGACGCGCGTTCCGCGCTCCTCACCATGAGGATCTGGCAGCGGCGCAACTGAGGGCGCGTGATGGGCCCGGAGGCACGATGCAAACCGAGCTGAACAAGGTGATCGCGGCGCTCCGGGACTTCTACGCGCAGGAAGCATTCCTGTTCGAGAAGGACGTCGGCGAGCGCGCGATCACGCACCGCTTCGCCGTGCACTTGGAGAAGCAGTTCTCCGGCTGGTCAGTTGATTGCAATTACGACCGGCTTGGTGAGCGCACGCTGCATCTGCCGCACGGCACTATCATCTCGACCGACGACCATCTCGGCAAGTCGATCTATCCTGATGTCGCCGTGCATCAGCGCGAGATCCCGAACAATTTGCTCACTGTCGAGATCCGCAAGGCGAGCAATCACACGCCGCTCGAGCACGACCAGCACAAACTGAGGGCGCTGACCGACGTGCATGTCTGGTTTCCCTATTGGATGGGCGTACTGCTGGTGCTGGACAGGCACCACGTCACGATGTCGGAGGTCCATGTCAGCGGGCTCGTCGATGAAGCGCTGTCGCGCTGGTTCGCGATGCGGCTGGAGGAGACCGGTCTCGGAGCTCGCGCATAGCGGAGCGCGGCGTGCGCGGTCACGCACGCCGCCTTCTCGTCAGTAATAGTACGGCTGCGAGTAGGCGTAGCGCGGATTGATGCCGCAAGAGGCCGATGTGCCGGAGGCGGTGGCGGCACATTGCTGATAGCTTGCGAACTGGCAATTGCCGGGATAGCCCCAGTTGCGGCCTTGCAGGCAATATCTGTCGTTTGCGGCCTGGGCCGGCGCCGCCGCCAAGGACGCGGCGATCACGGTTGCGAACGATGCAAGGGTGAGGATGGTGCGACGCATTTCAATCTCCTTCTAGGGCGGGGTGGAACGGCCGTGCCTTGGCGTTCCCCGTGGCCTGACGGACGCACGGTCATGCCTATCTTGGTGTCCGCGACGCGGGATGCGTTCGAGGTGAGATACATCCTGACGCAGCCGGCGGCGGACAATGTGATCTCCACCACAGTTCGCGCACAGGTTCTGACCTAATCTCAACGAACTTGCACGCCTCGATCCCGTGGGACTAGGCTTGCCTCATTCGGATCAGGCATTTTGGAGGTTCTGATGCAGAGATCATATTTGCTGGCTGCGACGGCAGCGCTGGTGCTCCTGATGCAAACGCCGCTGGCCCTGGCGCAGGGCGCACCGGCCGCCGGCGGAACCGCTGCGCCTGCCGCAACGAGCACTGCGCCAGCCGCGACGACGGCACCGGCTGCGGCCACCGACACCTCCAGCCAGCCGACCGATTCCAAGAAGAGCGCATCGAAGAAGCCGGCGAAGAAGAAGATGACGCGGCAGCAGGAGATCGATCATTCGGTCGACACCGGCACCGTCCCCGCGCGCTACCGCAGCTCGGTGCCCAAGCAATACCAGCAATACATTCCGTTCGATAAACAGTAGCGGATTGCGCCGCGGCGCGACCGGGATAGCGGTTGCGGCGCCGGTGCCGTCGAACGCATGGGCTTGGCCAGATTGGGTTCGACCGCATACATTGTGGCGATCCGCTTGCGGGTGCTAGTGTGGGCCAAGGTCCGGGGGAAGGAATGAGCGAGGACGGGAAGGATGCTGGCTTGGTGGCCATGATCACCAGCATCCTGGGGGGCAACAAGCGCGCCGACGTCGTGACGCCGCCGCCGCTCGCCGAGGCTCCACCGACAGCGCCGACGAACGGGTTTGAGTCGGTCGAGCCGTCCAACACAGATGCTGCAGCGGCCAAGCCTGCCGCCGAGGCCGTAGCAGCCGACACGCAGCCGGTCGAGGCGCCTCCGAAAATCGTCACCACACGAGACGGCAAGCAATTGCTCCCTGCGGAAGCGATTGCCGATCTCGTGCTTGGCGAATTGCGCAAGATGGAGAATTTTCCCGCGACCGGCGCCTCCGTCACGGTCTACGGTTACAAGCACTGGAATGCCATGATCACCTTCGCGCCGTTCTCGACCACGTTCCAGAATGCGACCCGGTTCCGCCAGGCCATGCCGGACATCGTCGTCAAGCTACGCCGTTTCGTCGAACTTGAGATATAGTCCAGGTCAATCAGCGGCGGCGGAACGCTGCCGGTAGCCAGGACAGTCCGACAGGATTTTGAAATTGAGCGTCGCCTTCACCAAGGAAGAAAGCGCCGAAACCGCGTCCGAAACGCTGTTGCCGGACCGCCCGATCTCGCCGCATCCGAACCTCGTGACGAAAAAAGGCTTGCAGGCGTTGCAGACGCAGCTTGCCGAGGCGCGCGAGGCCTATGAAGCCGCGCAAGCGATCGATGACGTCAACGAAAAGCGCCGGCAATCAGCCGCGCCACTGCGCGACGTCCGCTATCTCACCGAACGGCTGCGCACCGCGCAGGTCGTTCCCGATCCGACCTCGAGCGATGTCGTTGCCTTCGGCAGCACCGTCACCTTCAGCCGCACTGATGGCCGCGTGCAGACCTACCGCATCGTCGGCGAGGACGAAGCCGACCCGAAGGCGGGGACGATCTCGTTCGTCTCGCCAGTGGCGCGGGCGTTGATGGGGAAGGCGGTTGGCGACGTGGTTGGCTCTGGTAACCAGGAGATCGAGATTCTGTCGATCGGATAGATGCCCAGGGCGAGGCGAGGATTGCGTGAGCAAAGGGCGCTATCGACAGGAGCAATCTCATTCGCCTAAAGCATGATCCGGAAAAGAGCGAGGCCGCTATGTCCGCGCAACAAAGCTTGATGGTTGAATGAGACGGTTTCTCTCCGGCGCATTGCCGTTTTACGCGTTGGCCGGATTGGCCATTTGCATGTACCTCGTCCTGTACAGGACGAATCTTTTCGACTTGAACGCCATCGTCCAGGGGGCGACCGGTTCATCATGGTTTCCGGTCTTCATGTTCGTCTGCATTCTCGCCGAGTCGCTCTTCCCCTATTTTGGCTATTTTCCCGGAACTGCCCTCATCTTGATGTCCGTCGCGCTCACTCCGAAGTCCGCGGATGTCTCCGTTTTTATCGTGGCGTGGCTGGCCATCATCGTGGGCGCCGTTCTGAGTTACGGACAGGCTCGCTTTTTCAGACCGCTCCTGCAGCGCGTTGCCTCGAGAGCGGCCCTGAGCCGATGTGAGTCCTTGCTCGACGCTTATGGCCGCTACGCCCGCGTTGCCTTGTTCGTCCATCCCAACGCTTGCGCGATGTATTTTACGGCACTCGGACTTCTCGGCCGGAACCTGACGCGAGAGCTCGCCCATCTTTGCGTGGGTGCGGCGGCCTCAGTGAGCGTTCTGTTCATCGTCGTGACCAGATTTGTGTCATCCGTGGGCGCCACCGATGACGGGCAATTGCAGGTGCTGCTCGCGGCAGGGCTGGTCGCCATCGGGACCCTCGTCGGTCTGTACGCGGCATGGCGGCCGGATCGGGTCGATTGAAGCTTGCTCCGTCATTGCGAGCGCAGTGAAGCAATCCAGAGTGTGTCCGCGGAGGCAGACTGGATTGCTTCGCTGCGCTCGCAATGACGACGAATCATCGCGCTTTACGCCTCCGGCAGCTCAACGCCCGTCAGCTTGCTCAATTTGCCGATGAGTTGGTCCTGAAATATCCGATCGCTCGCCTCACTGGCCGGCTGCTGCTGCTGGAGATGATGCCAGTAGCGCCCGCTGACCAGGGCCGCGGAATCCTCGCTCACCGCCAGCCAGGTCTGGGTCCGTTGTCCAGTGTCGAGATCGACCGGGGCGCTCGCACCACCCATCTTCGTGCGCACCCATCCGGGATCGACGGCGTTGCTCAGGACCTTGGGCCAGCGTCGTGCCAGCGCAACAGCGAGCGCGACGACATGCAGCTTGCTCTCGGCATAGGCCTTTGCCGAATCCCAGGCCCGCTTCGTCCAGTCGAGGTCGTCCAGCGAACCCTCTCCGCCGCGGTGCAGCCCGCTGCTGAGATACACCAATCGGTCGGGCCGCTCGATCAGGGCCGTCAGCATGTACGGCGCAAGCGTGTTGATGGCCAGAGTCTCGGCATGGCCTTCCGGCGTCGAGCCACGGCTCGGCCGCGTGTAGACGCCGGCGTTGTGGATGATCGCATCCATGCGCCCGATCGCATTGACCTGGTCGGCGATGCTCTTCGTCTCAGCGGCACTTCTGAGATCACCGACCACCATTCCGGCGGCACGCGACGCAAGCTGGCCAAGTGCTGCGGCACGATCGGCCGAACGCGCGTGCAGCACGACGCGGTGACCTTGATCGAGGAGGGATTTTGCCGCCGCGCGGCCGAGACCGTCCGCGCTGCCCGTGATGAATACGATCGCCATGCGCCGCTCCTCCGGATGTTTCAGAACGCATTCTACATTGCCCGCGCATCGTTTCCGATGTTGGTCGTCGCTCAGCTTGCCGGGATCGGCGAGAGAGCGCCATCGGCTGCTTTCTCATCTCACCAAAGGGGTAGCGCGTCTGTCTCGGAAACGATGCCGACAAAGGGCAGCAGGTCGACGTCCCGCTCGTCGAGGCGTGCTTTCGTGCTGGCGGTAACAATGTTCCGTGCGCCCTCGATGTAAGAGAGCTGTCCAGCCAGCATGTCTTGTGCGGATTTGAGGATCTTGCGACGGGCCGCGAGGATCTCGGCTTCGTTCCAACTCATCGTCTGGCGGGCTTCTCCGCGGATGATGTCATCCTGCCCCTGTTTTGCCCGACGAGTCAATCGTTGATTCGGAAAAGTCGTAGAAGTCTAACCCCTTGATCCGGCTGATGTCGGCTACTGTGCATGGGGTTGTTTTCGCATTTTTGGTTGAGACGGGTCGCCGAACACCATCAGCGTCGACGATCATTCAAAACCGGTAGGGTTCAGGAAAAGGAATGGTGGGCGCACAAGGGATCGAACCTTGGACCTCTCCCGTGTGAACCACAATCTGTAGATCGCCGCCAACCAAATCCCGCCACAGTAAAGTTGCACAAGTGTCTGCCTTAAGGGGGCTAGCTGTCCATATGCGACCGCAATGGTCCATGGCGGGACATCCCATATTTTTGTATGCCCCCGTTGTACCCGCCGTGATTTTTCCCTGCGGGCACAATAGAGGAACGTGAAGCGAACGGGTTGTCATCGATTTATCGGCTCTCGCCTGGGATGTCGCGGGAGCGGGACAAAAGGAAAGGGTAGGGACGATGGAAGCGAGCGACAAAGCCCTCAGCGCTGGAGCGAGGACGAACTACTTCAGGCTCACTGATGCGGCGATCCGCGCGGCCGCGCTGCCGTCGGGCAAGTCCCAGCACTACTTACACGACACCGAGCAGCCTGGGCTTGCGATCAGGATGCGCGCGACTGGCGGCCGGACTTGGGTCTACCTGTTCACCAAGCCTGAGGCGAGGGGCACGCAACGCAAGACGTTGGGTGCATGGCCCAAGTTCAACGAGAAAGCCGCGCGCCAGGCCGCCACCATCGCCGCCGGCGAGGTGGCCAAGGGGGGCGATCCGAACGACGCCAAGCGTGAGGCCAAACGACAACAGCAGGCCGAGCGGGAGTGCATCACGCTGGCGAACCTGATCGTTGAGGACGGCCCCTACGAAACATCGCTGACTGGACGCCAAGTCGTCAACTGGAAGCCAGCGATGTCGGCGCTCAGGCGCGGTCTCAAGGCTCATGTCGATCTCGCCATCGGCGAACTGACGCGGCGGCAAATCATGGCGGCGGTGGATAAGATCGCCAAGACTGGCAAGCGCGGCGCAGCCAAGGACCTGCGCAAGCACGCCCACACATTCCTCGAATGGTGTGTCGGTGAAGGTTACGTCGAGCACAACGTGCTCGCCGGCTATCGCGCGCCGAAGGAAACCCGGGCGCAGCGGCTCGGCCGTCGCACAAAAGGACGGGCGCTGACCGACGACGAGATCATCAAGGTCTGGCAGGCGGCCGGCAAGCTTGGAGCGTTTGGGCTATTGACGCGCATGTGCCTGCTCAGCGGCCCGCGGCGAAGCGAGCCAACCACAATCGAGTGGCGAAAGCACATCATGGATGATCGCGTTACCTTCGATGCGGCGTGGACCAAGATGGGGCTGCACCACGACGTACCACGCACCCACCTCGTTGACGAGGTGCTCTCTGCGGCGAAATACTTCCAGCGGGCAACCTCCGACTATGTCTTCCCGTCACCGAAGACCGGCGGCCAGATGTCGGGTTTTACCAAGATGGTTAGCCGCCTGGTGAAGGAAGCAGGTGTCGCCAGATTCACCATGCATGATTTAAGGCGCAGCTTGCGCACCATCATGTCACGGTGCGGCTACGACAACGAGATCCAGCGGCTGTGCGTCGGGCAAAAGCCGCGGGGCATCGATCAGGTCTACAACCACGACGAACAGTGGATCATCCGCAAGATGGCGTTTGAAGCTGCACATGACTACATCGCGCAGTTGGTCGGCGCGAAACGGGTCGGCAAGGTCGTGCGGCTGCAGCGGACGAATCCGCTCGACGCTATTAAGGCCGAACTGCTGGGTCGTCTCCGCGAGCATTATGCGGCTGAGGGCGCCTAACAGTGTTATCGCACCCATCCAAATAGTCGCGCACTGCATCGACGCGATAGAGCGGGCGTCCATCGACGTAGCGCCATCTCAACGGGTGGTCCGGATTGCGTCGCCATTGCTCGAGCGCTCCAGGCGTACGCCGGATGATCGCGGCGACCTCCAGTGCCGTCAAATTGGAGCTGCCCGGCAGCTTATCGAAATCGAACGTCGCTGGCGGCGGCATGCCACGGTTCTTGCGTTTCACATCACGCGACATTTTCCTATTACCTCGCAACCCAAATACATCGATCCGAGTGATTTCGTCCTCGTCGCCCGTGTCTTCGACTGAACGAGGCAAAAAGATATTGGGCTTCCTTAGCAAGGAAGGAAGCTAGAGCTGGGGTAGGGCTGCCGGGTGGCTATGGCGTACAAATAGGACGAATACCCGTTAATCTGTGGGGCTTTCGCACGCACAAGCCGAGCACGGATTTATGGGGGGACAACAACCTGCCGTCACACTGCGCCGTACCAAAAGCACAATGCAACGATGGCGAACCTACTGTGGATGAGCGCATGCAGCCATCGTTCGCGCCTCCAATGAATGATTCTCTGGAAGAGCGACAACAACGCGTTCGCTCCAGACTAACAACGGCCTGTCGCTCCATCTTGGAACCGGCTCCGCCACGAGGGTAGCGTCAATGGCGGAGTTGATGAGATCGGTGACCAGATTGTCTCTCGTCCCGTCGACCAGATGTGTCTCGACAGGCGTAACGATGCCGGTGGTCGAGGTAGCCCGAAGACACCACCAGCCGAGAGGAAGGCGTGAACGCCGATAGCCAATCGACCGCTCTCGCCGCGGGAGTGGGTCTTAAGCGGCTTCCGCATCACCGAAGATCCGTCGCGTGCGGCATCGGAAATCCACTGCCCTAAATGATACGTTTACGGATCTTTGTTATAAAAAAGATACATAAACGGAACATAATGGCTTGACGCTAATGCCTGGGGGGGTATGTATACGTATCTTTGTTTGAACAAAAGGTACGAGTACAGCTCATGGAGCGCGGTTCGGAGACCACCTTCCAGCTAGGGCGCCTCCTCCGGGATGCCAGGAAACAAGCGGGTCTGACTCAAGAGCAGGTGGCCGAACGCGCCGGGATTTCCAGGCCTCGTTACCGTGATATCGAGCAGGGCGCGGCCGCCGCGCGTGCCACGACCCTGATCAACGTCGCCCGCGCGCTGGGTATGGAGTTGATGCTGATCCCACAAGCAATGGTCCCGGGCGTCAATGCTCTGCTTCGCCCTTCCGACGACGAAGACCGGCCGGCCTTCACAACCGATCGGGACGATGATCAATGAGTGTCCAGGTCCGCGCCCCCAAAACCATCCAATCGCTCGACGTGTTCCTTCAAAAGCTACAGGTCGGAACGCTGGTACGCACCCCGGGCGATTTCAACGCCTTCAGCCTCGATCCAGCCTATCGAGCCATGGCGAGGCCTCCCATCTTGAGTCTTTCCTTGCGCTCTGTCGACGGTGGCCTTCGCAAAGATCCGAAGCCCGCGGCGCACGTCTTGCCGGCATTCTTTGCGAACATGTTGCCTGAGGACAGGCTCCGCGAGGCAATGGAGAAGCACCACGCAGGAGCGGTGAGGCCGGGTAACGATTTCGACCTGCTGGCTGCGCTTGGCACGGACTTGCCGGGCGCCGTGCGCGTCGTGCCGAGCGACGGCACCACCACGAGAGCTGCTCAAGACGATCTGCATGCGATCAAAGCCCGCTTTTCTCTGGCCGGAGTTCAGATGAAGCTCTCTGTGATGAAGAACACGGGCAGGGCAGGCGGACTAACCTTGTCCATCGGCGACGAGCAGGGCCAATACATTGCGAAATTCCCTTCAACCAATCTTGTCGGATTGTCGGAAAATGAGTTCGCCATCCTGGCACTCTCGGAGGCCATCGGTATGGATGTGCCTCAACGAGAGCTTGTTGAAAAATCCGATTTCGAGGAAATACCCGAAGAGTTCAACACCCTCTCAACCGGTAAGGTTCTGTTGGTGAAGCGTTTCGATAGGGGCCCCGAAGGCAGTCGGATACATATCGAAGACTTTGCTCAGGTTTTCGGCCGGCAACCATCCAAAAAGTACGACGACGCTTCATACCACGATATCGCCTCCGCACTGAATGTTGCGGTGTCGACAGATGCCGCACTCGAATTTGTTCGCCGCCTGGCTCTTGCCGCGCTTGTCGGGAACGGAGACATGCACTTGAAAAATTGGTCCGCGATCTATCCGGGCGACGGTTGCACTCCGGCCATCGCCCCAGTGTACGACGTGCTGTCGACCACGGCCTATTTTCCAAAGGACGACATGGCGCTGTCATTGGGAGGCGAGAAGTCCTTCAAGGCACTTACTCCGGATCGTTGGCGGAAGTTTGCCAACCGGGCGCGGCTACCGGATCCCGCCGTCATCTCGGCCGTCAAGCAAGTCGTTTCATCGGTGAACGATCTTTGGTGGAAGCTTCCTGAGCGGGATGTTGTTCCGACGGCTGTCCTCGAAAAGATCGATGGAAAAATCCGCGAGATGAGCTTGGTTCTGGATCCGAGGTAAGTCTCAAATCTTTTTTGCCCTTAAGGTTCGCGAGCATTGCTGAGTTGGAAAGGCTGGCCATTATTTCAATATTCCCGCGCAACTAGCGACATCGCGCGTGACGCGGAATGATGCCGCTGCCAGATACCGTATTGTGCTGCGGCGCGGACGCCTACGCTCCGTGCGTGTTCGGTCGCTCCTCATAAAGCATGCGCGCGCGCCGTTGACGCATTTCATGGCAAAACCGCGATCAAGCGCGAGCTCTAAAGCGCAAATTCAGTATAGATCGCCCACATCAGTGCGCGGCAAGCCGAGCTAAAACAGAAGTATGCAGCGCTGACTGCCAAAATCGAGTTTTGACAGAACCTGGCTGTGCCCGGATCCCTTTCTCCGCCACATCCACCGCGGCATCCGAGGTCAGCCGACAAGGTCTCTCGGTCGATCTAAGCCAGACGAACGTGTGTCAGTTGGAGCCGCCACTTACCTCGGACCTGAGCACAGGCCAGCGTTGATCCTTGCGCGAAAAGATAGTCTCCGAGTGCATCCGGGCGGTTGACGACGAGCTGGGGAGTGCCGATCTTCAGAGAGATGGTCGCGAGAGTCGCCGATGGGGAATTTTACTTTGACCGACGCGCCGACATGCTAAAATACCATCCGAACAGATCGGATGCTAAGTGATACAAAGTTCATTTCCTTCGGCGCATATGAGTGCCGACGATCTCCACGCCTATGATTTCTCAAATCCCATGGATTTGAAATCCTGGGGCGTGGAGGATCCGTTCCTGCTTGAGATAGTTTCCACGCCAGCATTCCAGCGTCTTCGTTCCATCAGGTTCCTCGGGGGTATCGATTACGTTCTCGTGCAAAATCCGAATGGCGTTTGGGGCAATACGCGCTACACGCGCTACCAGCATAGTTTAGGTGTCGCGCGGCTCAGTCTCATGTACAGCCGCGCCTGCGGATTACCCGATCATGACCGACGACTTATCTTCGCGGCTGCCGCTCTGCATGACGTGGGCCACGCGCCGCTCTCGCACTCCCTGGAGCCGGTCTTCAAGGAGCTGTTTGAAATCGATCATCATGAAGCCACGAAGGACATTATCAGGGGTCGCGTTTCCATTGGTCAATCACTTTCGCAGACTTTGCGAACTTACGGAATAGATGCCGACAGAGTGATCGCCCTCATCTCGGGGCAAGATGCCAGCTACCACGGCTTCTTCTCTGGTCCGATCAATTTTGACACGATCGAAGGAATTCTTAGAACGAGAGCATATACGAGGCCCTCGATTAGTCCCTTGGCCCCCGAGCTCGTTGTCGCTGCCGCAGTAAACAGGTCTAGCGCCGCCGACCGGCAAACGGTCGATCAATTCTGGTTATACAAGGATCAGATCTATACGCATGTCATCAATTCGAAGGCAGGTGTATTGGCTGATCTGGCTTGCCAGGTTTTCATGAGGCAGCACTTGGCTGACATTGAACGGGAGGATTATTTCTCTACTGAGGATGCCATCTTCAGAAAGTTGCCTGGGCTCCGCAACTTGCTGAGAAGTAGGAATTTTGACGAGTTGGTTACCAGGTCCGTTAGCGGAACTATCGGAGTTACGATAAGAAGATTCTTCGTGGACCAGAATAGCGATTTCTTTGAGCGAGACGATAAAAAGCGCTATTTGCAAACACGGAGATCCGCGGCGCTGCAAGTCGACCTTCATGAAATGAAGGAAGTGCACGAAATGGGAGATCTGTTTGGTGACCGAGGCGATTGAACGAGCAAAGCATTATTCCGAGAAACAACTTGAAAAGTTGCGGAGCAATATCAAAGATCTGGTGCCCTCGGACGAAATGGTTTTCGTTAACGGCTCCTATGCGCGGCGGGAAGCTTCAGAGGGATCTGATATCGACTTCTATGTCGTAACCACCGGGCCGAAACCGGAGGAAACGCCCGATTGGGTACACAAGGTAAAATCCGAAATTGAACGGGTTGTGCCGATTGAACCCGCGGAGGATGGGGCTTTCGCAAAAATCGAGCCGCGAGAAACCCTTCTGCACAATATCGGCGGGGAAAACGACAGCAACCAGAACATCACGCGGCGCATGCTCCTCCTGCTGGAAGGCGAATGGCTGTTCAACGATGCCGGGCTCAAGAGCGTTCGTAGATCGATCCTAGAGCGATATATAGCCGACACCATCACCGATCATCAGCTCGCGCTGTTTTTGCTCAACGACATTGTTCGTTATTATCGGACCATGGCCGTGGATTACGAGTTCAAGACCGTCGAGGGTCCGAAGAAGAAGCCCTGGGGCATTAGAAATATAAAGCTCATTTTTTCCCGCAAGCTGCTTTACGCCGGCGGCTTGTTCAGCGTTGCGGCGACTGCCGATCTCCGGCGCGATAAGAAGATAGAGGAGCTCGAGAAGCTGTTCAACATGACTGTCATCGATCGTTTGCTCGACATCTGCGGTAAGCACGATTGTCGGCAGGTCTTGAGGAGTTACGACCGATTTCTGAACCAACTGGAGAAACCTGAAATTCGTGAGCATCTTAAGGGGCTCACCAAAGAGCAGCGGGATGACCCGGTTTTTCGTGATCTGAAGAATGAAGGGCACCACTTCACGCGCGAGCTGCTCAAGTTGTTTGAGCGAACCTTCGATTCAACTCATCCCATCAGGCGCGCGATCATCTTCTAACGGTGTTGAGCTAGAAGTCTGAGCTGTTGGGGGCAATCGCGTACGATGAGCTCACGAACAAAAAGCCGTCGATGGGCTGGCTGGTGAGCGTCAGCTCTGGCGATGAAATGAATTTGCTTTGTTGTGTGGCGGGCCAGCACGAACCGCGTGAGATGGCCATCCATCGCAGACGACTGCGTGCGCGCGCACGAGACACAGCATAGATTGAGGTGCTTCCGCGCGTCATTCGGTCCGATTTTGTGGTCCGCGAAGCAGTCGAAATTGCGGTCACGATTGCAAATCTTTCAGCGGTTGGGTCACGGGCGAGGCGATCATTGCCTTGCAGCAAAAACAAAGCTGATTTCGTTTCATTGACTGGATTGCGATCGCTTTTACGATCTGCGGTGTCCAAACGAGGTCGTTCATCATGCGGCAATCCGATCAAATCTGCGTCCTTCGCAAAGCGTTGCAGCCGGCTTCGGCTCTGAACGCGCTGCGCTGTGCAGACGCGACGACGGAGAGCTGTATCACCGCGCATCGGCTACAGCGGCCTGTTCGCCGACCGCCGGAGCGCATCGCGGTCCACTAGGATCGAAGCCAGAAAATAACTCCATCCCTAACTCCGCTGTTGCTCGGGCGACCAGCGCGCGGCGGAGCTTTGTTCAGACATCCCAATCGAGAGCACAATCATGAGCAATATTACCATCATCGACAACGTCATTCCCCGTGCGGACATCGTCAAGCGCGCGGCCCGGCTCGGAGCCGAAATCAAGAACGTCAGATTGTCAGGGGATCTCCCCGACGACGTTGTTCGTGCCATCAATCAGGTGCTGCTCGAGCACAAGGTCATCTTCTTCCGCGATCAGGCACATCTGGATGACGCGGAGCAGGAGCGCTTCGCCGTCAGGCTCGGCAAGCTGGTGCCACATCCGACCGTGGGCGCAACCAAGGGAACGTCATCGATTCTGGAGCTGGATTCGGAGCGCGGCGGCGGTCGCGCGGACCAATGGCACACGGACGTGACGTTCGTCGATGCTTATCCGAAGATCTCTGTGCTGCGAGGCGTTGTGATTCCGGCCTTCGGCGGCGACACAGTGTGGTCGAACACCGCGGCGGCGTATCTCGATCTACCGGCCCCCTTGCGCAAGCTCGCTGAGGAGCTTTGGGCGGTTCACAGCAATGCCTATGACTACGCGGTGAGGACCCGCGCGAGTGAGGCGGACAGGAAGCATTTCGAGGAAGTCTTCACCGGCACGATCTATGAGACCGAGCATCCGGTGGTGCGGGTTCATCCGGAGACCGGCGAGCGGACGCTGGTGCTCGGCAACTTCGTCCAGCGTTTCGTCGGCCTGCCGAAATATGACGGGCAGAAGTTGTTCGACCTGTTCCAGTCCCACATCACGGCGCCGGAAAACACCGTGCGATGGAGCTGGAAAGCCGGTGACGTCGCGATCTGGGACAATCGCGCGACCCAGCACTATGCGGTCAACGACTACGGTGATCAGCACCGGGTGGTCCGCCGCGCCACGATCGATGGCGACGTTCCGCTCAGCGTCGATGGCCGCCGCAGCGTGACCCGCATCAAGACATCGAAGCCGCAGGCGGCGAAGGCCGCCTGATCCGATCCGAGCAACCACCAGGATGCATGCAATGATCAAATTCCTTCGTGCGGGGCACGACGCCGCGCGGCTTCTGCTCGCAGGTGCATTGAGCCTTGGCCTGATGGCCCCGGCTTTCGCTGAGCCACCGCTTGAGAAGACCGAGATCCGCTACCAGGGTTGGGTCGGGCAGGTGACGTTCATCGAGCTTGCCGAGGACCTCGGCTATCTCGCGCCGCTGAAGCTCAAATGGGTCGGCAACACCATCAGCGGGCCGCAGGATATCCAGGCTGTCGTGACCGGCGATATCGACATCGGGGACGCCTTCTATGGCGCGATCCTCAAGCTGATCTCGGCGCGGGCACCGATCAAGGCCGTCGTCGGCTACTACGCCTCGGACGCCAACACTTACCAAGGCTACTACGTCAAGGACGACAGCCCGATCAAGACGGCGCGAGACCTGATTGGCAAGAAGGTGGCCGTCAATACGCTGGGCGCCCACTTGGAGTTCGTCCTTCGCGAATATCTGGCGCGGAACGGCCTTAGCGCAAGCGAGGCCAAGCAGGTCACCCTGGTCGCGGTGCCGCCCGTCACGGGCGAGCAGGCGCTGCGTCAGGGACAGGTCGAGGTGAGCACGCTGAGCGGCATCTTGCGCGACAAAGCTCTGGAGCGCGGCGGAATCCACGCGCTCTTCAACGACACTGATCTATTCGGTCAATTCACCGGCGGTTCCTACGTGCTGCGGGAGAAGTTCATCAAGGACAATCCCGAAGCATCCCGCAAGCTCGTGGAGGGCGTCTCCCGCGCCATCGGATGGGCACACACAGCACCGGCTGAGGAGGTGAGGGCGCGGTTCGAGCGGATCATCGCAGATCGCAAGCGCAATGAAGACGGCTCCTCGATCAAATACTGGAAGAGCACGGGCGTTGCGGCCAAAGGCGGCATGATCTCGGATGCCGAGATCCAGGTGTGGATCGACTGGCTTGTGAAGGATGGCTTGTTCAAGCCGGGTCAGATCAAGGCGTCAGATACCTATACCAACGCGTTCAACTATTTCCGTCCTGGGAAGACCGCGGAGGCCAGATGACCACGTCCAAAATCCGCTTCGAGCATGTGCGCAAGGAATTCCTTGTCCGCGGCAAGGATGGCAGGCCGGCGCAGGGCTTCACAGCTCTGGATGACATCACGCTGGACGCCCGTGCCGGCGAATTCCTGGCGCTGGTGGGACCGAGCGGCTGCGGCAAGTCGACCCTGCTGGACCTGCTCGGCGGCCTCACCCGGCCGAGCAGCGGACGGATCCTGCTCGACGGCAAAGTGATCGAGGGGCCTGCGCGCGATCGGGGCATCGTGTTTCAGCAATACGCGTTGTTTCCGTGGCGTACGGCCGCACAGAATGTCGAGTTTGGGCTCGACATCGCTGGTTTAAAGACAAAGGAGCGGCGCGAACGCGCGCTGCATTACCTCGACCTGGTCGGGCTATCCGGCTTCGCCGACCGGTACCCCCACGAGCTCTCCGGTGGCATGAAGCAGCGCGTCGCCATCGCGCGAAGTCTCGCCTACGATCCCGAGGTCCTGCTGATGGATGAGCCCTTTGCTGCATTGCTGGAGAGCTCTATGATGATGTCTCCGCGAGCCTGCTACGGGCCTTGAGCGGCTTCCTGATATCAGTCGTGCTGATCGTGCCACTTGGTCTCGCTGTCGGTTGGTATTCGCGCCTCGGCAATCTCCTGAACCAGTTCATCGAGATCTGCCGGAACACGGCCCCGCTCGCGCTGTTGCCGGTGTTCATCTTGCTGCTCGGCATCGGCCAGATGTCGAAGATCACCATGGTGATCTATAGCTGCGCTTGGCCGCTTCTCCTCAACACCGTCGCGGCTGTAAAGCAGGTGGATCCGCTCCTCATCAAATCGGCGCGAACCATGGGGGCTACGCCGCAGCAACTCTTCCGCAAAGTTATTCTTCCCGCCGCGTTTCCGACCATCTTTGTCGGCATCCGCCTTGCGAGCGCGTCCGCGATGCTGGTCTTAGTGGCGTCCGAGATGGTCGGGGCGAAGGCTGGCCTTGGCTACCTCATCATCAACAGCCAGTACAGCTTCCTGATCCCTCAGATGTATTTCGGTATCTTGGGTATCACCGTGATCGGCCTCGCGTTGAATGCCATGCTTCAAGGTCTGGAGCGGCACCTCATGCGATGGAAGCCACAGGCAGCAGCCTGAAGCACCACCGATCGCTATTTCGTGCCAATCATGATCGCCCCAAGCCAGCGCGGAGGGCACATCTGCGCCGGCCGGATTATTTGAACTTGATGCCGTCGCGTCGTGCTGGTGTTCGACGGCAGACCCGCAGGCATCTGGAAAGCGGTGCGTGCAGCCGGTGTCATTCATGCGTGCCACAGGGATTTCCGCGGTACCTGGAGCGCCAGTCCGGCGGTTCGGGGTGCCTGATATACGTGTGATCGGTGTTGTGTATCGGCGGTACAGTCGGCTGCCTGATCGTGGCTGTCCCTCCTGCCGTTGAACAATCTCCGAGCTTAAGACGATGTCCCGAGAAAGTGCAGGACCTATCTCACACGTCGAGCAGCGTCGCCCAGAGGGCTTTGAAAATAAACTCGCTCCAAACAGGCTTATCAATCCTTGTCCTGGTCCACCTGATTCTTTCAGTTTAACGAAAAGGTGCCAATGTTTCGAATAGACATCTGACTGTAGCGTTTTCGTCAGCCTCATGGTCCATCATGGTGTCACCATTGGGAGATCTCGAAAATGCTTGATGCCGCCACAACTGCGCTTCTACGATCCGTCCTCGATGAGGTCTGTGCGAGCCTTCCCCGCGATGAGACCGGCGCTCGCGCTCACGTTGCCGCAAAGATCTTAGAGGCGGCCAATACAGGTGAGAAAGCCCGCGAGCGTCTGAAGCACATCGCTCGTGAGGCTCTGTCAGGAACGACTAGAAATGTCAGAGCTGAAAGCAAGAATGTTGTGCAGGTGATCTGATGTATGGTCTGCAGCAGACCAGCGTTCACGGAAGGCAGCCGGACCGCCGAATACGATCGCTGAGCTCTGATAGGTCGGCGCGGATCGGCGTTATGCTCAAGCTCTTCTTCTTCGAGATGTGAGTAGACCCAAGTTTGACGCGTCGGCGCGGCACTGGCGCTCATGCGCCGGACTGAGCCAGCCGCGCTGCTTCGGAGCGCGGACCCTCTGAGAGCAGTTCAGCTCTCGTCCGCCTGGTTTGCTTTAGGGTGGAAAACTACCATACGCGCCTGAATATATCCGCGCCCTTCAGCTTGCGGGGCTTGCCTTTGCTGTCAACGTAGAAAAGCGTCCATGACGTTGGCATCTGCGATCCCTTGATTGTACCCACCCAGCTAGTGAAGGAATTGCACTGGGCAAAAGTGACAACAAAATACAAGCCGGTTGGACTAACCGATCCCGATGCAGGATACGGTATGCCCTGGCAGGCGAAACCTTGGGCATGGTTTGTGAAGGTCCCTTGTAGTACCCCGCCATTGGTAGACCAAACAAACAGTTCAGAGCCGCGTTCATTTTTCCAGTAAGAGGGGGCAGGAAGCCCTTGCGCCATGGCCTCGGCGGAGAGCAATACGGATTGAACGAGCAACAAAAATCCTAGAAGTTTCTTCATATTGAAGCTCCCAAACAGACGTGGAACACCGTGCAGTCTGGTACAACCTGAGGTCACGTTCGCTGCTCATATCGTGCATTCGACAACAGAATGCGGCGCGCATGCCCCAACTCACGCTGGATCGCGGCGCAGGGCTCAGTTGAGTCCCACACTCTTACTTGCCACATGGTTTCCGGCGATGACTGCCCCGCACTCGGCTCATTGACGTTTGCGCCGAATGAGTTTTGATCGCGAGTTGGAGAGCGACTTTGGCCCGGACTTTTCGTCAAGGCATCGATTGCGTGTCTATACTGCGGCTGAGTTAGGCCGAACAGTCGTCGAGGGCGAGAAGATTGTCGTTCCAGACCCCATCGGCATAAGTCTGAATGAATTTACGTCCCGAGGGGCTTTTTCGCACGGCAACCCAGGCCGTCGAATTGCCGTTTTGCGTATAGAACCGGTGGTACTTGTTCTCGATAGAATGGACGACGTTCTCCACCTTGTCCCGCCATCGTCCTCCTTCGGGCTTGGGTCCACCCACCTCCGTGATGTGTTCATGCTGGCTCATGCGGTTCGGCTTGCGAACACAATCAATACGGTAAGTCGCCATAGTCTTAGTTTCCTTCCAACCAAGAATATATTCGGCGCGATCAAGCCCTGTGTCGGTACGTGAGGGGCTTACCGGAGCTCCTGCGAATGCGTCGCGCACGTCCTTGATCGTCAATTCAGGTGCCAGCGGCAATACCGAGAACGCGATGGCGGCTGGGGTGCCACGCAATGCTTTCAGTACTGCGTGATCCGATTTGCATCGCTAACACAACGCGATGCAGATATTCGGCAAAAAATCTCTTCTGGTCGCCGCGAATCACTATCGAACTGGTATTACGCAGCACGGAAGCCAATTGCTTACCGCGATCAGCAATGTGCGGCGCCAGTCGTGCCCGCTAGTGTCGAAGCTATGGTGAGGCCTTTACTCGACTCCATCGACAGAATTCCTGAGCTTGCGGCTAGAGCTCTAGAGATTTAGCGGCAACAATTGATGGCTTTAGTCGGGGAGAAAGAAGCTGAAACATGTAAGTTGGCTTGCGCGGCTTCTACAATCACCGGTAAATGATGATGTTTTGCTTGCCGGTGAAAATAAATGGCTCAATCCCGTATCCTTGCTGTTTACGTCGCGCTAACGGTTCTGTTTCTCTCTGCGCCGGCGAGAGGGCAGCAGGCTCAGCCGGCACAGGGTGACGGACAGAGCCCTGCGCAGTCAGCGGGCGCTAACGCCCCTCAGATCGCGCCGAGCGATCCGCAGAAGCAATGTGTCAAGCCCGGAGAGTTCGCTGTAGAACTTCGATCTGGTCGCAATCCTGTAGGCTCCCCAATCGTCCTGGCCACGAACTTCTTGCCCACCGACCAGCGGGTCGATGTCGGCGTGCGCGCGCCGTTTGTCGATGGTGTGCGCTATTTCGCGGGCATCGACTACGGAGACGAGACCTATCTTTTTAAGCGGCAAGACGTCGTCACCCACCGCGCGACGGAGACGGACGCCTTAGTCAAGAAGCATCTGCTCGAGCCCGATCAGACCATCGTCACATTGAATATGGGCGACGATCTGGCCTGGTTTTGGAGTAGGGTCGATCTCTATCTCTACACCTGCAACAGCCCAGTCGGTCAGTCGCCCTGGCGTGTATCATCCGTAAGCGTCCGCCTCAGTCCGTACTGGTTCAGCATTGGGACCGTCCTTGTCGAGGTGCTGGTTCTCTACCTCTGGATAGCCTTTGCACTCCGCAAGAAGGATCACACGTTGGGATCTTTCTTGCGCGCGTTGAACCCCGCACAGGTCTCCGCGGGCCCGGACGGCAAAGGAAGTCTGTCGACCTTCCAGACACTGGCTTTCTCTCTGGCGGTTGCTGCCCTGATTTCGCTGCTTCTCCTTCAGACCGGAACGTTGGTTGATCTGTCCGGATCGATCCTGACGCTCTTGGGCATTAGCGGCATTGGCGCAACCATAGCAAAGGGCACTGACAGCCAACGGAACACGTTGTCGGCAGACAATCGGGCATGGCTCCTGCGCCGCAATTGGCTTCCGATGGCAAAGACGTCAGTCGATCCGTCGAATGCGAGCTGGCGTGACTTCTTCTCCACTGACGGTGTCTTCGATGTGTACCGCTACCAAAGCTTTATATTCGGGCTGGTCGTGATCGGTGGGCTGATCGCGGCGGGCGTAAACCAGCTTTCGACCTTCGTCGTTCCGGACACGATCCTGGGCATCGTCGGACTTAGCCAGCTCGTCTACATCGGCGGCAAGCTGGTGACACCGACGAACATTTCCGACCTCAATGCGGCCATTGCCAGTCTCCGCTCTGAAGAGCAGAAGCTCAAGGCCGCCGCGATCGCCGCTAAGCAGGGGCAGGTGATAAGCCTGGCAGAGGCGATCCCGCTCGTGGGCCAAAGCACCTACGACGCATACCGTCAGAAAGCCAGGGATGTAGCCGCCATCTTCACCGATGCGACCGGCATTACCGTCGCAGATGCATCCCTCGAACCTCTCGTCACATGATAAAGGCAGACTGACATGGCTAAGAACATCTTGGTGTTCGCGGACGGCACGGGCAACGAAGGCGGTCTCCTGCCTGACGAGAGCCGCACGAACGTCTATAAGCTCTACCGAGCAACGCGTACCGGGCCGGATTCGATCATCGACCCAAAGAGGCAATTAGCACTCTACATTCCCGGTATTGGGACGCCTGTGCCTGGACACACCAACGCTTGGGGCAGGTTGAAAGAGACTGTCCAGCAGATGTTCGGATTCGGCATCACGAAGAAGATCATCGATTGCTATGTCGCGATTATCGGCGTCTGGGAGCCTGAAGATCGTATCTACCTGTTCGGCTTCAGCCGCGGCGCCTATACGGCGAGGTGCCTCGCGCACGTACTCGAGCTCTGCGGTATTCCGACGAAGGAGCGGGACGGTCAGCCGATCAGTCTTGATCCGGCTTCGTTGAGGAAAGTTGCCAAGGAGGCAGTCTCCTCGATCTACTGGCTTGGAATGCCAAGGGCAGCCGCGGAGGCCGACAAGCGGGCGGCGCAGTTTCGCAATGCCTACAGCTCACAGGTCGGACGTCGTGCAGGGGCTTCCGCCTATTTTATCGGAATTTGGGACGCTGTCGCCGCGATCGGTTGGCAACGCTTCTTTCCAGACTGGGCTTACGATCGACATTTTCCATCCGATATCCAGTACGCCCGGCATCTGCAATCAATCGATGAGGGCCGGAGGGACTTCAAGCGGGTACCCTGGGGTGGAAGCGGTACCGTGAAGTGGCCGGAGCGACAGGGTGAGCCCGAGCAGTTCGACCAGATCTGGTTTGCCGGCAATCACGCCGACATCGGTGGAAGCTATCCCGAGAACGAATCTCGCCTGTCTGACATCACGCTTGCCTGGATGGTGGAATTCATCACCCAGAAGATTCCGGAGACCGGTCGCGTCTTGGTCGATAGAGACCTATTAAGATTATATCCGTCGGCGGACGGCATGATGCACGATGAATGCATGATGGGTATGGGTGGCAACGCGCTCAAATGGTCAAAGGCGGTGCGCCAGGTGCCCGACACAGCGCAACTTCACCCAACCGTCTATGAGCGGCTAGCAATGAAGGCGGTGCGCAATTTTACGAGCTTCGCACCGTACCGGCCCGTCGCCTTGCAGAACCATCTTAAGGCCAAGACATACTACCAGGCTGATAGCAGCGGAGGCGGCGATACGGTCGCAACCAGCCTCGAGAAGAAGCCGGAACCTACCGCGAGTGGCACTTTGCCCAGTTGATTCGAGCGCATGCTGACCTGCATTTCCGGATGGCGATCGAATGCGACCGCCTTGAATCGTCCCTGGCCAAGAGAAAGATAAAGGAAAATGCTGCCACAGCACAGTCGGGGTCCGATATTCCAGCCCCACAAACGTAAATCGCGTTGTTCGGCGAGGACGACTTAGCTCGCCACTCGATGTCTGCGGGAGGCGACATAGTCGATCTCAGCCCGGCTGACGGCGAAATTCATCAATTCCCGATCGCTCAAATCTGACAAAGAGGCGCGCATTGTCTGGCGCTCGCGACGCGCCCTATAAACACCAGAATACTTGGAGATGATCGAGGAAAGAACCGATGCCAATGTCGCGTAGGCCGCCATTCGGCATCTCCAATCGACCCAAATAGCAAGGGCAGGACTATTAAGTCCCGTCTTGAGGTAAGTCTGCATTCCCGCGCAAGCTCGCTCAAGCTTTCTCCCCGCTCGTGCAGGGTGTTTCTTGGCCTCATTGAGCAGCTTTTACGCGCAGTTTTCTGTTTTGCCGCGGAGAATCATCTCCAGATCAGAAGAAGCTGACGGAGCGCGCCGAACCCTGGATAAGTTCGATCTGCGGGAGTGCAGTCAGCGGACACTTGCTCGACCGAGTCGCGCTCTCGTGTTCTCACCCTTTGATGGGAATGGAATTCTGTTCGAAGAGGAGATGTCAGCTGGATCGAGCATAAAATGAAAGTGCCTGTTTGTAGAGTGTCACGCCTGGAGCAGGACCGGTTCAAATGACGCAGCTCCTGAGCCCTGTACTCAGCGGGGGGTTACTACGAGTGCAAGCCCATCCCGACATCGGACCGATGTTGCCTTTGCTGTTGTTCAGCGGAGCCGGCGATATTGCTATCGCTCGTAGTGGCCATCTGCTCGCCTGAGAATCTTGGCTGCGCTTTCGCAATAGTGCCGTAGACCTAGAAGAGAAAGACCAGAGCGGAACGACGGTGGAGGCCGCGTTTCTATCTCATCCGGCAGACGAATAGGCGCGAGGCGACTACGAGAACGAGGCCCAGCAGCCGTCTTCCTCGTGACCGCCTGTTCTCCGATTGCAGGTATCATCGAGGAGCCGCTGCCCCACCTTCTTCCAGATCAACTCGGGACCGTATAGCCGCAAGGCGTCAACCTTCTGAATTTCGACCGTGCGCCCGCATCGGCGGCAGTCGACGCGCAACACGTGCCGGTTGATCTCACAGAGGCGCCGAGCCTCGGCCGAGCTGGGGGCGGGCCGCGCGTCGGCGGCAGCTTGGTCCAAAATCGCCTGCCAGTATTCCGGCGGCATCGGATCTGCCGGACCGACCGCAGGCGATATCGAGGCGGTCTTGCCGGCTTGGGGAGCGGCAGCAGCCAACTTGTCCATTTGTTTTCGGGTCGGCATGCGCCAACTCGCGGGTCTTTCGGAGGCCATCGGCGATTAGAACATATAACGAACATCGCAGTCGACTCGGAACCTGTAAAGCCAAAACAAGCAGGTCCGCGATCGCAGCATGCTATGGTTTTTCTAAAAAAACCAAAATATAACTAGAAAAGCTTGGACTTGGTATGGGTTCCCATGAAGCGCAGTGATCTCAGCCACACGATCCGCGAGACCCTTAAGAGGTTGCCCCCGCCCTACGATTCCCATTATGGGATCGTCCCGCCGGCGCCTCCGGAAGACGGCGTCTTCGCCCCTGGAGCGACCAAAACCCTTGAAGCTGCTCAAGCGGCTTTCGGGAAGGTCGACGCCATCGCGGCCCAGATGAAGGACCCCTACATCGTCAGCCGGGTCCTGACCAGACGTGAGGCGGTCAGCTCCTCATCAATCGAAGGTACCCAGAGCACCCTCGACGAATTGCTGTCCGTTGAGGAGACCGGCGATGATGGCGCCCGGGACGAAGCGCGCCAAGTCCGCAACTACGCCGTTGCCTTGGATGGCTTCATCCCGAGGGCCGCCAAGCACGGCTACAGCGTCTTCACGATGGACCTGATCAGTGATCTCCATCGCGCTGTGATGAAGGACGATCCCGACTACCAGGATGTTCCCGGCGACCTCCGCTCCCGCGTCGTGTGGATCGGCGGAAATAAGGACATCGCGTATTCAAGTCTCAACCCTCCGCCCCCCGCCGATGTCCCGGGCTGCCTCGCCCAAACGGTTGATTACCTTCGCAACGAAGGGATGCAGCAGATGACGCAAGGGTTCATCACGCGCATGGCGATCGCCCACACCCATTTCGAGGCGGTACACCCATTCCGCGACGGCAACGGTCGCGTCGGTCGCCTTTTACTTCCGCTGATGATGGCGGCGGAGAAGCATGTGCCTCTGTACCTATCGCCTTACATCGAAAGCAAAAAGGGTACGTACTACGCCTCGCTGAAGCACGCGCAACAACGGCTTGACTGGGAGCCCATCATCACATTCATGGCCGACGCTATAGCCGGTACCGTCGAAGAACTGATCCGAACCAGGACGGCGCTGTCGGAATTATCTGAGCGCTGGAGGCAGCGACGAAAATTCCGAAAGGGCTCGGCCGCGTTGCGAACCTTGGACGAACTTCACAACTATCCAGTGGTGACCGCGAAGCGACTTGGACAACTCCTCGATGTCTCCCCTGCACAGATAAATCAGGGCATCGCACAATTGCAAGAAGCCGGCATTCTGCAAGAGAGGACCGGATACGCGCGCAACCGCGTCTACGCCGCTCCGGAAGCTCTCGCCATCATCAACCGTCCGTTCGGCGAAGAGCCCATCCTTACCGAGACCGATTTCGACGAAACTTGATCCGACCGAGATCTCGGCTGGTACGAAGCGGCCTCGATCAGACCTGCGCTTGCGTATCCGATGGTCATCATGATCATCGGCACTTATGCCGTTCGATGCGTCATCATCATACTGGCGATGATCATCGCATGGCGATCATCGGTATCGTGAACCAGGCCGGCAGAGGACCGGCAGCAGCAGCAGAGTTCTTCAGGCCCGGACATCGACATTGCGCACAATGGCAGCGTGGCGTGATTTTGCGCAGCGACGACACCTCGTTGCGCCGTCCTTCAATATGTCGGACGCAGCACGAGGCGCTCGCCAACTAGCCTTGCAAGATAACCGCTCGGTTGAGAAGATGCGACAGTCGACAATCGCGACGGAAGTCAGGTCAGGGCGTTGGGGTGTCACAATGTCGGGCGAATCGCTGCGGTGTCGATCACAAGAAATAACCACTACGTCCCGCAATGGTATCAACAGGGGTTCTTTGAGCCTGGGTGCTCGTCGCTTGCCTACGTCGACACGACACCTGATCGGAAGGTCCTGGCGGACGGCCGCGTGATTACTCAAAGGGGCGCGTGGGACAGTACGCCGACCTCATTGGCATTTCGCCAGAAGGACTTGTATTCGACCTTTTTCGGAACGTCCGTCAATGACGAAATTGAGCGCCGCTTATTCGGCGATGTCGACGCCAGGGGCTCGCAAGCGGTTCGCGCCTTCATAGGCACAGACATTGGCGAATGGCACGACCATTTCCAAGACTTCTTCGAGTTTCTCGATATCCAGAAACTCCGTACGCCGAAGGGCTTGGACTGGCTCAAGGCCCAATATCCCAATCTCACGCAGAACGAACTGATGTTCGAGATGCAGGGCATCTGCATGCTGCACTGCGCGATCTGGGTCGGAGGCGTGCCCGAGATTGTCTCTGCCGAAGACTCCGACGTGAAGTTCATTACTAGCGACCACCCCGTGACGATCTACAACCACGCGGTCCCTCCCACGGATGGCGCGTGCGCGTACCCGCTTGATCCCGGAATAGCGCTGCGGGGTTCGCAGACGCTTTACCCGATGGATCGCGACCACTGTTTGATCCTCACGAATCTGGAGTACGCAAAGGACCCGAGGACTGACCCCCTCCAGAAGAGGACCTTTGCGCGCAACTACCGGCAGTCCATAACCAAGATCGACTCGTTGATCCGCGAGCGGAGGCTTACCGCGCAGGAAGTTGCGGAAATCAATTTCATCGTCAAAAAGCGTGCGCGCCGCTATATCGGCGGTGGGCGCAAGGAATGGCTATACACTTAGCAGCGAAGGTCGCACACCAGCATCTTCACCAATGAAATTGAAGCGATTGCCGATATTCGTTTCCCGAATTCGCGCTAGAAAAAAGCTCTCGAATCCAGCCGCGTCGATTTCGTCCATCAATTGAAAATCTTCGTCGGCCGGGCCGACAATATGGAAAATCATTCTTTGGATGGAAATTCCGCTTAGTACACTGTCGTCCAAAAGGCCCATTCATGTCCCCCGTCAGATGCCGCGAAGCAGCAGGACGGAAGTAGCAGAAACTTCGCCACTCAACTAACGTGAAGCGAAGAACATAAAGAGAACGATCCGGCCCGTCAAGTCGTTTTGCGGGGGCGGCAGAGCCGCCCCTCGATCTAAAGTCTTATCACCGCCGAGTAGTCTTGGCCTTCTGAACCGTAGAAACGATTACGTTGGGCAGACTAACCCTGAGGTCAGCAATCTGTTGCTGAACCCTCGCCAACCCCGCAGCATCAGCACCACGCGCATCAATGGTTACGTTGACTGGCGCGCTAACTGATGCTCCCGGCATCACTCCGTTAGGCAGAACCTGCAAGCCCTTCGGCAGATTGACTAGCTCCGGCCCTTTCTCGCCAACAATTGACCAACCGCCCGGTGCGTTGTCCGTGCCGTCTGCAAACATTGGGAACGAAAGACCGCCAGTACCTGCACCAAGTCCGCTAGAGCATGTTGGAGCGCTACCACCGCCGCCAGTGCCGAACAGCCCTAGCAATCCCCCACCGGTCGTACCGCCGAACGCCTTTGACCAAAGGTTGTCGATTGCCATTGACATCAGCTTGTCGGCAATCTTGTTCAGCGCGTTTACACCGGCCGGCTGGAAGGAAGACCAAAACGAGTTGCTCGCCTGCATAGCGTGCGTTAGGTCTGTCGCGAATCCGGTAATGTCCTGTCGGGCTGCCCTCATATGCAACGACCATTCAACGCTAGACTTGCGCCAACGTTCGTCGAACTCTGCCGCCTTATCTATTGTCTCGTCACTGATAACTACCCCGGCGTCTTGCGCCGCATTCCTGATGCTGTCCAAGCCGTGTGCGGCTTGCTCTAGAAACGGAATCCATTCCTTGGTAAAGCCAAGCATCTGCGCAATTGCGATTTGATCTTGTGGGGTCTGAGCCCTGCGCACAAGGTCGCCTGCAGTCGTCAACAGTTGCGTCTCAGTCAGTAGCTGACCGTTGGCATTTTTGATGCTAAGTCCGTTCTCCTGCTAGAAGCCCCGTTTCAATCAGGAGCCTCCATGCCAAAGAAAACCAAGAAGATTACCCGCCGTGAATGGACCGCAGCGGACGTGAAAGAGTTGCGCGCCCATTCAAAGGCGAAAACACCTGTGACAAAAATCTCGAAGCAGACCAAGCGAAGCGTGCCCTCTTTACGGATGAAGGCATCAAGCCTCGGAATTGGACTCGGTCACCAACGTTGACTCGTCGCTGTTTCGTTCTCTCCGATCAAGATGTTCGCGGAAGGTTTTTCCTACTGCCGGAAAGAGATTTCCGACAATGAACCAATCGCGAACATCTATCGCTTTGTGCGTGGGTTTTGGCGCACCGTCGCAGCGCTTTCCGCATTTGCGGATGCCAGCGCATCAACGCGTGCGCTTAGTGCGCCTAACTGATCCGACATCAGCTTGCGATTACTGCCTTCCGATGCAATTTTTCGCTGGATGTCCGCTATCCGGTCCACAAGACTTTGCTGGCTCGACTGAAGATCTTTTACCGTTTGCTCAAGAGCTGCTACCGCACGATTTGTCTGTTCGACGCCAGAATCTTGGCGAGTAGCAGTCGCTGCCTGCAGGGCCTCAATTCTGTTATTCATCCAAACGAAGCCGCCTCCGGCCAGCACAACAACCAGCGTGACGACGAGCCAAGGCAAGACCGGCCGGTTGGAATTAACGGACTCTGTCATCATCACTCCTTCGGATAGCATTACGACCATCCAACGCACGGAATCTGACATAGTTGCGGCGGCTGATCCATTTCTAGGATGTTGCTTGCCGCTTCATGGGCAAACTATATCGATGACTCCAAACCATGTTCTCCTTGTCGCCATACTCTTCCCAGAGCGCCGCTAACTCTTCCTGAGACTTAAAGCGGAAGAAGCCGCATGCGGCGTCACCGCGAAGCCAAGCCTGCGCGTTAGCGCTCAGAGCCTGTCGCTTATTCAGCGCCCTTTTTCTTGGTGCCATGCATCACCGCCGATTAGCAGGCAACGCTGGCGGACGGCCGGAAGCCGCTTCACCGATATCAAGGCCAAGTTCTCGAAATAAACGGGCCATGCCGATACGGCTATCCCGCTCGATCGCAACGGCCGGGTGCGCCCGTGGGCTGCCGAACCGGTCCTGATACGTCATACCTTCTTTGGCAATAACCTTCCGGGCGTCTTCCGCGCGGTCGTAGGCTTCTCAAGCCTTGGTTAGAAGAATGATGTGGTGCGGCTCGAATTCGTATTCCGCGACGCCGCCGCTGAAGAATGCTGCCGCATCCTTGCTAAGGTGCTTGGGTGGTTTGTAGGTCTGTGTAGCCATTGTTGCCTTTCTAAAATTTTTGATTTGAACGGGGTCACCGTCCGTAAAAGTTTTCCCATGGGCCGATTAGAGCCCTTAACGCTGTGAGGACTCGACGCCCCCTAGCCCTATCCCGAACGGGCCAGTTAAGACTGTCTGGCTTCGCCGATTTCCTTGCGCGTTAGCCCGACGTACGCGATGCTACCGCTTGGTTCGTCAGGGCCGCCAAGGTCGCAGATTAAAAGCCGCAACTGCGCCTGAAAGATCGCTCGCTTTCTTACGGCATTCAGATGTCCTTAGCTTGACATCATCACGGTTGTTTTCGTGGAGACGTCTCTCGAAATGCATTCCGGCCGCATGCAGCACGCCAGCGCCTATCTCGATTGCGATGGCCAGGGCGGTTATAAAGAACTCGCCAGAGGCAAAGTGATATATTCCAAATCCGAGAGCGGCAGCTTCGAACCCGAACATGATGTATCCTAAAGCCTTTAGCGGTCCCAACGCTTCACTGTTGACATTTGTCCGCTTGATATCATTTGCCAGACGTTTCAGTTGGCGTGCGTGGTCCGCGACCCTCATGGCAGCTGTCCGTTGAGCGTACGTTCATGGGGCGGCTCTTCACCTTCCACAACTATCTCTATGGTGGAATCCTCTTTGGCCTTGATCCTCAGTTCGGATATCACCGCCTCGTTGAATTTGCTTACAAGTGAGCTGCTGCCGGTTTGATGGACACCGAGATTAGGTGTTTCATGAAGCCGGAGGTGGGCGATGAAGAGACGGAAGTTCAGTCGCGAGTTCAAGATCGAGGCGGTCAAGCTTGTTAGGGAGCGTGGGGTGTCGGTGGCGCAGGCCGGGCGCGACCTGGATGTTCATGAGAACGTTCTGCGCAAATGGGTGAAAGAGTTCGGCTCCGATCCGGTGCAGGCCTTTCCCGGCCACGGGCAGATGAAGCCGGAGCAGCAGGAGATCGAGCGGTTGCGCCGTGAGGTCGCCAGGTTGAAGGCCGAGCGGGATATCCTAAAAAACTGTCCAGCGTTGTGGCGCGCCTGCGCGGGGTAGAAACAGCCTTGTGCTATCTTCTTGGCTAGGAGGGTAGCGGCCGTCAGCTTATTGGAGG